>CAZFZN010000077.1:0-1985 GCA_964523105.1 uncultured Akkermansia sp. | reverse complement strand
CGATTTCGCGCCACACCGCGAACGGGATCGGCCGGGAGATGAATTCCCGGACATCGCGGTCAAAGTCGCCAATGTCGCCGAGCTGTCCGCTGACGAGGGCGTCGTGAGTGAGGAGCATGTGCTGGAGCACGAAACGGACGAGGCGGTCTTCCGCGGGAGTTACCGGAAAAAGGTTTAGATCCACGTCAGTCTTGCGGATGCGCTCCAGCGCCGGATCGCTGAGCAGTGTGCGCCACACGTCGCGGTAGCCTTCGGTGATTTTGATGCGGCTCTCCAGTCTCCGGGAGCGAACGTCGTTTCGCAAGGCCACCCCGGAGAAGACGAGGCCGGCAATGATGCCGACCGGCTGTAGCCAGCTGAGCAGGTTCTCCAGTATGAATTGCATGACTTCTGTCATGCAAATCATTCTATCAAATCAGGTCAGGGCCGCAAGATCGCCTCTGGCCGCCAGAACGAGTTCGCGCGGCAGGAGCACCACTTCCTCATCGGCTCCGCAACCGGCGGTGGGCGGGAGTCTTCCCGCCACCGCACCGGTGATCCGGATGCCGATGACGGCGATGTTACCGTCATCGAGTTCCCAAATGTCCGGGCAGCCGTCACCGCCGGCCGTCCGCTTCCCTCCTTCGTGAGGGTCGGGGCCAAGGCGACGGGCGAAAACTGGGTCAGAGGTGTTCATCGTAGAAGAGATTCGCCGGAGTGTATCAACTGATACACTGCCGTCAAGCAGTTCCAGCGCCTATCGGGTGGCGTGAAGCCCGTCTCCCGGAATGCCCGAATGATCGCCGCGATTGTGGATTGCCTCCGCGAACGCCGCGAAGCGCTGGGCATGTCCAAAAAGAAGCTGGCCGAATTAGGCGGCATGACGCGCACAGCAATCATTCTAATGGAGCGTCATGAGCGCCGTCCTTCCCTGGAACTGCTTCTCGGGATTGCTCATGGGCTCAACATCCCGTTGTCCAGAATCATCGGCGAAGCCGAGCAACGTGTAGGGAAGCAGAACCGAACCTAACGCAAACTTCGGACGTCCGAAGTCGGCGAGTTATCCACAGTTCAAGGTGACACCTGCGGTCATGTGCATGGTAAACTGGAAGGCATGCAGAAGATCACGCGGATTTCCGCAGGCGTAAAATTTGAGAGCGATGTGCTCGTCTTCATCGACGGGCTGGCGCGGCAACAGCAGCGCAGCCGCAGTTTTATCATCAATGCCATCGTGCGCTGGTATCGCCGGCGGATGGAAGAGGAACTCAAAAAGGTCGAGCCGCAGAAGATGCCTGAGCCGGTGATCCGGCTATAGCGTTCCATGCGGACGGGACCAGCGCACAACGAAACAGCAGTCACGAGCCGGGAGACGATTCCGGCGGCTTTGGCATTTCAGGGGTTCAAGGCTCCGACCTCAAACACGACCTACACGCCCAACCAATTCTTCGATGTGGTGCTCCCCCACTTCTCCCGCGGCGTAGTACGGATCGTCGCCTATCTGATTCGGAAGACGCTGGGCTGGTGCGATGCGGACGGCAATCCGCAGGAGGAACAGGTTCAGGTCACTTATTCCGAACTTGAAACAAAGGCCGGCGTGAGCCGGGACATGATTCGCCCTGCGCTGGACGACGCTCTCGCCGGGAAGATCATCGAATGCGTGCGTGAGGGACGCCCCAGGCTGGCGGGCGATGCCGGGCAGTCGGCACTCTATCAGCTTCGATGGAGCGATGCTCCCTACACCACTCGCCCGCAGGAATTTACCGGGTTTTTTGAAGGCGAAGGCAACCGCACAGACATTCCCAACGAGTTTTTCGATGTCGTCATTCCCCGCGAGCCGCTGATCGTTATCAAAGTCGTCGGCTCAATCATCCGTCACAGCATCGGCTTTCAGGCAAAGCACGGACGCCGACGGCAGCAGGTCGCCATTTCCTATCAGCACATCCAGAACTACGCCCGCGTTTCCTGCCGGCGCGACCTGGCTGCAGCCATCCGCACCGCCATTGAGC
>CAZFZN010000076.1:0-2175 GCA_964523105.1 uncultured Akkermansia sp. | reverse complement strand
GGTGCTCGGTGCTCGGTGCTCGGTGCTCGGTGCTCGGTGCTCGGTGCTCGGTGCTCAGTGCTCGGTGCTCGGTGCTCAGTGCGTGGTTCCCGGTGGATTTACTGACCACTGAGCAGTGTGAACTGAGCACTTTCTTCAAACCGCCACCTCCGCTTTGATGGCGGGCCACGGATTTTCGTAGCCCTCGAGCGTGAAGTCCTCGAACTTGAAGTCCTCGATTTCCTTCACGTCAGGATTCAGCCGCATCACCGGCAGCGGCTTCGGTTCGCGGCTGAGTTGCAGGTTCACCTGTTCAAGGTGGTTGGAGTAAATGTGCAGGTCGCCGAAGGTGTGAACGAAATCCCCGGGTTTCAGGCCGGTCACCTGCGCGACCATCATCGTCAGGAGCGCATAACCGGCAATGTTAAATGGCACGCCGAGGAACAGATCGGCGCTTCTTTGATAGAGCTGACAACTTAGCGTGCGCTCCGTCAGGTCCACGTAGAATTGAAACAGCGTGTGGCACGGCGGCAGCGCCATTTGCGGGACTTCCGCGGGATTCCAGGCGCTGACAATCAGCCGCCGGCTGTCCGGGCGCGTGCGGATTTGGCCGATGACTTCTCGCAACTGGTCGATCTTCACGCCGTTCGATCCCTCCCAGCGCCGCCACTGCTTGCCATAAACCGGGCCGAGGTCGCCGTTCTCGTCCGCCCATTCGTCCCAGATGGTGACTTTGTTGTCCTTGAGGTATTTGATATTCGTATCGCCGGCGATGAACCAAAGCAGTTCGTGGATGATGCTGCGCAGGTGCACCTTCTTCGTCGTCACCAGCGGAAAGCCCGCGCGCAGGTCGTAGCGGGCTTGTGCGCCGAACACGGAAATCGTCCCCGTGCCCGTGCGGTCGGTGCGCGTTTTGCCGTTCGCGAGGACGTGCCGCAGGAGGTCGAGATATTGCTGCATGAATGGTGTCGGAGGTGTGCGGCGGAGTAGGAGCGGCGGGCAGGAGCGGCAAGCGGACAGAAGCGGCGGAGAATCTCCCGCCGGAGCCGGGCGTGCGCTTGCTCCGGCGTTCCAATGCATTTATGATCCGCGCCATGAGAACCCGACGCTCATTTCTCGCCCTCGCCGCCGCCGGAGTCGCTGTGCCCCGTGTGCAGGCCGGCATCGATCACCTGCCTATCAACCTCGCCTTCAAGGGCACGGCGCGATTTCAGGCCGTGGTCAACAAAGCACTGGCCAACAACTGGCGCGCCCTGCCCATCGGGCAGCGCATGGGGCTCATCGGACGCGAACTCATCGGCGTGCCCTACCGCGGATTCACCTTGGAAATTCATGACCACGTCGAATGTCCGTCGTGCAATTGCGACGGGCTCGACTGCTGGACGTTCTTCGAAGCGGTGCTCGGCATGGCGCGCATGCTGGAGCGCCCGGTGAAGAGTTTCACGCCGCAGATGCTGCTGCGGGAGATCGAGTGGACGCGCTACCGCGCCGGACGCTGCACGGGCAACTACCTCGACCGCATCCATTACCTCAACGAGTGGTACTGGGACAACGAAGCGCGCGGCAACGTGCGCGACATCACGCGTGAACTCGGCGGGGCCATTCGTCTGCACGGACGCGAGAGCCGCGAGATGACCATCCTCTGGAAAAGCTACCGCTACCTGCGGAACAATCCCGGCCTGCGCACCGGCATGGCGAAGATCGAGACCACCGTCAGCGCGCTGCCCGTGTGGTACATTCCCAAAAGCCGCGTCGCCGCGATCGAGGGCAAACTCGCCGAAGGCGACATCGCCGGCATCGTCACCAAATATCAGGGCGGTGTCTGCAGCCACGTCGGCATGATCATCCGCGACAGCTCCCGGCGCGCCATTTTTCTGCACGCGAGCAAGAATCACAAAAAGGTCACGCCGGAGGGCACCATCAGCCAGTATCTCCACCGCTACAGCAGCCACTCCGGACTCATCGTTGCCCGGCCTCTGCCCGTGAGCAGTGAAATCCGCGATGCCGCCGCCTATCAGCGCAATCTCGCGGCGCTGAAGCGGGCCTGACTGGCGGGCCTCAGCATTTGAAAAGAGCGTGGCCGGAAAGAGGTTGATGCCGCAGCGGGAGCATTTCGCCCTGAGGACAGAGTCGGCGTTTACCGACAAGGCCGAGTAATTCTCTGTGTTTCAATATTCATTTTTGGAAAAGTTGTTC
>CAZFZN010000075.1:0-3123 GCA_964523105.1 uncultured Akkermansia sp. | reverse complement strand
GATGTCCGGGAATTCATCTCCCGGCCGATCCCGTTCGCGGTGTGGCGCGAAATCGCGCGCTTCCAGCCGGAGGGATTTCGCAGATTCGTTGATTCTGTGCTGCAAGGCAACTTCTAACCTGCTGGGGCGTTAAAGCGTGAGTCGTTGTACAGCTTCAGCGGCCGGCAGGGCAGGAAACGGCGGCGTCCCGCGGCCAACTGAGACAGTAGGGTTTCAAGGCAGCCGGTTAGCGCGGTTTGTTGTTGCTGTAATGTTTTCAGGCGGCAGCGGCATTCCTCCTGCACATTTGCGGGCGTTCCTGCGGCGGCGGCTTTCTCCTCCAGGTGATACCCCCGCAGGGCCATGATGGAGAGGCGGTCCACGATCATGCCGGGGGATTCGGAATGGAGCGGCGCGGAGTCCGGCGGCACGGGAAATGCGGCGGTGATCGCTTCGTCCAGAGCTTCGATGGCGTCGTTCCGCAGTTGGTTGTGGCGGTCTATGGTGCGCTTGGCTGCGACGATACGCTCCGTCGGCAGGTCGTCGCGGCGAGCAATATCCTCTTCGTGCCAGATGAGAAAATTCTGCCGATGGTTTTCCGTCACCAGCGCGGCGATCCCTTCGCCTTCCACGGCGGGCGATTGCTGGTGCCACAGCCGGGTGAGCCTGGCGTGAGTTTCCTTGACCGTAGCCGTGGTGAGCAAGGGTGCTGCCAGTGATTGCGGTGCCGGAGGCGCCTCCAGCAGCACTTGATACGCGTCGAGGAGCACCCGCCAGCCGGCTTCCAGAAAGAGCGGCAGGGAATATTTGGTCTTGGGCACGCCACCGGGGGCAGGGCGATGGTCATCCATCAGCACCCAGCCACCGGGGCGCACCAGACCGCGGCGGATGACGGTGGCTGCGTCGCGCACGTGCTGCCGTGCGGTCTGTTCATTGCAGTCGCCGTGGTCGAAGTAAATCAAATCTGCCCGTCCATTCCACTGTGTGAGAAATGTTTCTGAATCCGTGAGGCAAAAATCCACCGCTCCTGCCAGGCCAGCCACTGCCGTTCGGGAAATGGCCTGTGCGTCCGCACTCGGATCTACGCCGGTGTAGTCGAACTCCAGGCCCTGGAGGGATTCGACGGCCACGCGGGTGAAGAAACCCGCCCCCCAATCCCACGCCTCCGGCTTGTCAGGCTTCCAGAAGGCTGCGTCCCGCGACATGCAGCAAGCGCGCCCGCCGGGGACGAAGCTGCGGGTGATGCCCAGTTCCACCACCCGGCGCGACGCAGACGCGGCCAGAAGAAGGAGGGCTTCGCTCACGGTGCGACGGCGGCTGCCGAGATGGCGGGCATAGCGGGCCAGCCGTCGCTGCACCGTTTCGGCGGCGGGGCGGAAGGGAGAGCAGGCGGGAGCCGCGCCGGGCGGCAAGCTCAGGGCCGCGAGATGCGCGACGCACCGTTCCCAATGCACATATCCGGGGATGCCGGTGTTGCCGCCCGCCTTCCATTTCGTGCCGCCGGCGCGGTGCTGGAACAGCAGCGTTCCGTCGAAGTCATGCTGACGGAGGCCCCCGCGGAATCTGCCTGGCGCATGGGAAGGCATGGCGTACGGTGTGTCGCACATCCGCCAAGCCATGTGAAAGGTGTCTTTATCCCCGTGAATGTGCTGATAGTAGAAATCGCTGTGCTCATTGAGATGCATCGTCAGGCACAGTTCCCGCCAGCAGCGTTCCTTGTTCACCACCATCTGGCCGCTCTCGAACTCCGGTTCATCGCGATATTCCACGTCGCAGATTTTCCAGATGGCGCGCTCCGGCCCCAGGCGCGTGAGGTCCGGCCAGAAGACGGCACCGGTTTCCTGATACGGCGCGGCATCGAAAAGGAAGGACGGATCAAGCACCGGGTGGTTGTCCGCATCCAGGAGCATCACCTCACGGAAGGGGCATTGGAGCATGGCGTAGGGCTTCACTTCCCAGCCATTGAGAATGCGGGCGGGGTGCGTCTTTCGCACCTCCAGAGCATCCACACACTCCACCCCGGCGGCATGGAATCGCGCCACCCACTCCGGCGGCAGTTCCGCTGCGCCCAGATGCCAGAGTTGCAAGGGCAGGCGGCAGCCGAGGACGTGCAGTTCATTCACCAGCACCCACGCGGAAGGCAGATACTTTTCCCCGCCGCCGCAGATGACGATGCCGCGCGGGACGGTGAAGCCGGGACACGGGGGCAGTGAGGCAAGGAATTCTTCGCGCAGGTCACGGTGGGCGGCTTCGGGATTATGCACAGGGGAGAACATCGGAAGATCGGAGTGGTGTCAGGGAATTTGACTGGGGGAAGCGGGGAGGGAAGAAGGCGGGTGGATTGGCGGTGCTAGAAGTTTAAGGATTCAATGCCCTTCACTGAGCGATAGGCGTTGAGGATTGAGCGCATCCTCAAACGCTGCTCAGGGAAGGAATTCCCCCTCGCTGATTGAGTCGTCCGGTGGATTCCGATTCATGAGTCGCGGCAATCGCCCCGCCTGGTTACTCCCGGTTCCCGGCGCGGAGTAACGGTTTGAGCGGGTTTGTATCTCATGGAACTCATAATGGTCAGAGCTAGATGCGTTTGCATCGGGGGGACTCGTGTCATTAACATAACTCAGGAGCGGATATGCGGAACGCAGTCCAGACGTGGGCTGGAAATGCCGCACCACTCAAGCATTGCGGCGACTTTTTCCGGGCAGGAAAACCAACCCGTTTCAAAAAAGTGAAATCGGCCCGGGTTTTCCCGGGACAAGCGTCGGCACTCCGCACGGTACTCGCGGCAATAGCGTCGAATCGCCTCTTCCCGTGGGATTTGGGGAGAAAATTGAGGAAAGCAGGCGTCATACGCATCAAAGTTCCCGGCGTGGGGCTGCCAGTGATTGCGGTGCGGCCCTACCTTGCGAAGGAAGGAAGCGACGATCTCATCCTCCGTCCGCTCAAGGACAACGAATCTCAGGTGAATCTTTCTGAGAGCGGCAACCGCGATAAGATGCGGAACGTAAGGCAAGTACCAAAGGCCGACTTCACAATGGATGCTATACGGACACGGACCGTCGGACTCCCCACCGAGCAGCACTTCGGCGCGTTCCAGCCACACAGGGTCATGAGAGCCCAGCCAGGGGAGGTGGATCCGTTCATGGT
>CAZFZN010000074.1:0-3526 GCA_964523105.1 uncultured Akkermansia sp. | reverse complement strand
ATTTCCAGGTTTTCCAGGATGACCGGGCGGAGGGTAAGTCCGACAGGCTGCTAGAAGGCGCATCGTGCCCGAACCTTCACCCATCCTCAACAATCCCTACGAGGAGCCGCTGCTCCATTACGCCACCAATCCGGAGGGCGAGATTGATTACGAAAACGTGCAGCAGGGCCGCCGGCCGTATCAGCGGGAAATTGCCCCGCTGCCGCAGAGGCAGGGCGCGCAGCGGGAACTGCTCACCGCCGATGATTTCGCGCAGGATCACGCCGGCCACATCATCAATCTCATCCGCCGCGAGGTAAAAGCATGGCGCGAGGGAAGCGACGGACGCGGCCCTTACAACGGCCTCACCGAAGTCACGCGCGTCACTGGCGACCTTCTGCGCTTCTGGTTTCTCAATCCCGACCGCGAAGACTATCTCCGTTTCTTCTTTGCCCAGCGCGAAGCCGTGGAGGCCGCCATCTGGCTCAATGAAGTGGCGGAGAAATCCAACGCCGGCCAGCACATCCTCGCCCGACTCCGCGCCGCGCAGCAGACCGTTTCCACCGACCCGGATTCCCAACTTCCGCGCCTTTGCTTCAAGCTGGCCACTGGTGCCGGGAAAACCGTGGTCATGGCCGCGCTCATTCTCTACCACTACCTCAACCGTCAGGAATACGGCAACAATCCGCGCTTCGCCGATGCCTTTCTGCTCGTGGCTCCAGGGATTACCATCCGCGACCGCCTCGGCGTGCTGCGCTACGACGTGCGCGGCGGCAGTGAGGCCACGGATTACTACAGCCAGCGATGGCTCGTGCCGCAGGCTTACCGGCAGAAGATGGGCGGGTTGAATTCGCGCATCTTCCTCACCAACTACCACGCCTTCGAGCCGAAGACGCTGGAGGGAAACAAGAAGGGCTGCTTCGACGGCAAGCTCGGCGCAGACGGGAAGAAGGTCGAGGCGAAGGAGGATGCCGGCGACGCCCTGCGCCGGCTGCTCAAAGGATTGCGTCCCGGCTCGCGGATCATTGTCCTCAACGACGAAGCCCACCACTGCTACTTGCCCAAAGAGAAAGGCACGAAGACGGAGGAGGACGGCGACACCGTGGAGGAAAACCGTCGCGCCGCCGTGTGGTTCAGTGGCGTGCGCGAAATCCACCGGCGCTATAAAATCAACGCCGTCTATGACCTCAGCGCCACGCCCTACTACCTGCGCGGCTCCGGCTACGACCCCTACAGCCTCTTTCCGTGGATTGTCACCAACTTCGGACTCGTGGAGGCCATCGAATCCGGGCTGGTGAAAATCCCCTTCCTGCCGCAGGCGGATACCTCGCAGGAACTCACCGTGCCCGTGCTGCGCAATCTCTATGAGTACGTCCGCGACGAACTGCCCCGTGCTGGACAGGCTACGCAGCGCCGCCGCGCCAGAGAAGCCGGCGAACCCCTCACCAGCACCGCGCCACAGATTCCCCTGCTGGTGAAAACTGCCCTCGCGCAATTCTACGATCACTACCTTGCCGCGCTCAAAGGCAGAGCCGGCGAGCAGCTTACCTTCGAGCACACCCCGCCGGTCTTCATCATCGTCTGCAACAATACCTCCGTCTCGCGCGAGGTTTATAAATACATCGCCGGCTACGAAATCCCGGCAGAGCAGGACGGCGAACCTGCCACGGTTCACACCGGCGCGTTTGAAATGTTTTCAAACTACGATGCCACGCTCCTGCCTCTCAAGCGTCCGCCCACGCTGCTCATTGATTCCGATGCCCTGGAGAACTCTAACCAGATCAACGACGACTTCAAAAAGGTCTTCGCCCCCGAAGTCGCCGCCTTCAAACGCGACTACGCGCGAATGCACGGACAGGGCAGTGCGGAGAATCTGGCGGATGCCGACATCCTCCGCGAAGTGGTGAACACCGTAGGCAAGCGCAACGCCCTCGGCTCGCACATCCGCTGCGTCGTTTCCGTCTCCATGCTCACCGAAGGCTGGGACGCCAACACCGTCACCCACATCATGGGCCTGCGCGCCTTTGGCTCACAGCTTCTCTGCGAGCAAGTCGCCGGGCGCGCTCTGCGCCGTGTGGGCTACAAGCTCCGACCTCACGATCCCGCCACCCGCATTCCCATTCCTGCCGGAAAGAAACCGCCAAAGAATGCCCTCTGGATGTTCCCGCCGGAATACGCGCACATCATCGGCGTACCGTTCATGCCGTTCAAAGGCGGCAGTGACGAAACAGACCCGCCCGACGAAATCCACGTCATCAAAGCCCTGCCGGAGCGCGCCGAAATGGAAATCACTTTCCCCAACGTCCTCGGCTATCGCATAGACTACGGCGACGAGGAACTGCGCGCCGACTTTTCCGCCGTGGAGCCGTTCGTGCTCGATTTCACCGTAGTCCCCGCGGAAGCCACGCTGGCCACGGCTTTCGGCCCCGAGCAGCAAAAGCTCACCCTCGCGCAAATCCTCGCCAAACGGGAGCAGGAAATCATCTACCAGATCACCCGCCACCTCATCGCGCACCAGTTTCAGGACGACGACGGCAACCGCCAGTTTCAGCGCTTCGCCGACATCCGCGCCATCGTCACCCACTGGTATCACCATGCCATCAAACTCACCGGCACCACCGACCCGCAGCACCGCAAAGTCATTCTCTGCGCCCCGCCCGGCGACGTCTGCCGGCACATCAGCCGCGGCATCAATGCTCACCGCAATACGGAGGAGCACATCCGCCCCGTGCTCAATCACTACGTCCGCACCGGCTCCACCGCGTTCGTCCACGGCACCACCACCCGCGACGTCTTCCCCACCCGCCACAGCCATGTGAACCTCGTCGTCTGCGACACCGAATCATGGGAGCAGAAAGCCGCCAAGGCCCTCGACGAACTCGCCGACGAGCAAATCCTCCGCTGCTACGTGAAGAACGCTTTCCTCGGCTTCCGCATCCCTTACCAGAAGGACACCGGCGCTACAGCGAATTATGAACCTGATTTCCTCATCGCCGCCACCGGTGGAACATCAGGCGAGGAAATCCGACTCATCCTCGAAATCACTGGCATGAACAAAGAGAAGGCCGAAAAACGCTGGTACGTCACCCAGCGCTGGCTCCCCGCCGTCAACGCCGTCGCCCCGCACTACGACTGGCCCCGCTGGCACTTCCTCGAACTCGACACCGAGGATAAACTCAAGGACATCAAGCCGCTGCTCGCGGAGCTTATCGCGAAGCTCTGAACGCTCATGGACGAAGGACTCACCGCCGACAAGAAATCCGCTCTCTGCTTCTCAGGCGATCCTGAGAAGTGGCACTGGAAAGAGTTGGCGAAAGACTGTGTAGCCCTTGCCAACGCTCGCGGAGGCACGCTCTACTTTGGCATTGAGGATCACGCGCAGGAACCTCCTCCCGGCCAGCGTATCAGCGAATCCACGGCCAACCGGCTTCAGAGAGGCATTGCCAGCCATTGCGTGAATGTTGGCACGGTTCCGAAAATCGTCCGTTACCCGAACTGAAGTGGACCCCGAAATTCGGGCCAGGAGCTAAGCTATGGTTTGAGGAGG
>CAZFZN010000073.1:0-4197 GCA_964523105.1 uncultured Akkermansia sp. | reverse complement strand
CGTGGGTAGCAGGCAGGAAGCAGACGGGTGCAATTAAGTCCGACAGGCTGCTAGGGCGGCGGCTCAGGCGCTTTGCCGCAGGGCTTCGGGCTTGAGAATGCGCCGGCGGAATTCCGTGGGGCTTTCTCCGGTCAGGGAGCGGAAGGTGCGGTTGAACTGCGAGAGCGACTGGTAGCCGGCTTCGAAGGCGACCTCGGACACGCGCGCGTCCGGCTTCAGCAGCATGTCGCGGGCCTTCTCGATGCGACAGCGGTTGATGTATTCGATCAGATTCACGCCGGCGGCCTTGCGGAAGACTTTGCAGAAGTGGTGGGGACTGAGCCCCGCGTGACGCGAGACGTCGTCGAGCGAAAGCCGTTCCCCCAGATTCTCGCGGATGAAGCGGCGGGCTTTGGTGACGGCCACGGGCTCCTGCGGCCGGCTGCCGATGATGAGGCGGTTGGCTTCTTCGCCCAGCTGCCGCGCGAAAGCCTCCAGCAGCACCACGACGCTGCGATACTTCTCCTCCGAAATCTCCGGCGTGTTTTCCCAGAGCGAGCGGAGACGCTTCACCTCTTTCGCGGCCACGCCCGCGGCGGCGAGAGTCGCGGCGACTTCGTCGAACGAGCGCAGCTCCCCGTCGTCCACAAACACCTGACCGGTCCAGAGCCACGCCACCGTGGTGCCGCCGCAATGGACGGGCACGGCCGTCTCCATCATTTTCGCGAAGCACACGCCGGAGGAGCAGCTGTGCTCGCCGCCGCGGCTGCGCAATTGATCATGCGCCCGGCGGCACTCGTCGCAGCCGTTGCCGCCGCAGCTCGCGAGGGCCTGACAAAACGCGTTCTGCTCCGACCGCTCTTCGGCGCGCGGCACCTGTTCCGTGTGGGCGAGGCGCAGGAACATGGCCATGCCCGTGGCGCGCCGGAAGGCGTCCTGATAGGACCGGTAAAGCGCGGAGCTTTGCAGGGCCTCGACGAGTTTACGGTCCTCGCTGGTGACGATAGGCTTCATTTGGCCGCATCCTGGCGGGAAGATTCGGAAACTCCAGCGAAACAAACGGTCCCGGGCGGGGCGTTGCCGGGGGCGTCATTTCAGATCGTCCGGCAGCCCGGCGTCCTTGATCTTCACGTCATTTTTCAGACCGCTGTCGATCCACCACTTGAGAATCTTCACCTCTTTTTCCGTCAGCTGGTCCTTGTCGCTGGGCGGCATGTGGTCGTCGTCGTCCTTCGGCAGATCGATGCGCTTGATGATGAGACTCTCGGCCGCCTTGCCGGCCACGACGGATGCTTCGCCGCTGTCCCCGCCCTTCATGAGCAACTCCAGCGTGTGCATGGCCAGCTTGCCCTTTTGCTTTTCCTCGCCGTGGCAGCTGGTGCATTTAGCGGTCAGGATCGGTTCGATGAGCCCGGCATAGACCGGCTTCTCCGGGTCCATCGGGCCCGCGGGCACGGGTTTCTTTTCCTCCGGCGGGGGCGGCGGGGCCTGAGCGGTTTTCACCTCGCTGTCCCAACCGAGGTTGATGGCGATGGCGGGCAGTTTGGCGTGCAGCGCTTCGGCGGCGGGCTTGGTGACGCCGGTTTGCCAGACGTAGAGCTTCTTCAGCCCGGCGATCTTCTCAAACTTCGGCATCGCGGCGTCGGTCACTTTCGTTCCCACCAGGTTCAAATACTCCAGGCCGGCCAGCGCGCTGAGCGGGTCCGCGGCGGCATCCGTGATGGCCGTATTCGCCAAATTGAGGCGCTTCAGATTCTTCATCCCTGCCAGGGTGGCGGCGGCGGTGTCTGTGACTTTGCTGCGGGAGAGATTCATCTCCACAAAGCGGTCCGCCAGCGGCGCGAACTTCGCCAGCTCCGCATCGCCAAACTTGTCCGCCACGTTCACGCAATTGAATGTCAGGCCCGGGTCGTTCTGCGCGATGGGCAGCAGCACGATGCCCAGCTCTTTCTCCAGCGCCTTCACCGGGTCGGCCTCCGGAGCCGGTGCGGGTGCAGGTGCCGGTGCCGGTGCGGGCGCCGGAGCCGGCTCTGCTTTGGGCGGCTCGGCGGCGGGCGGCGGCGCGGGTGCCGGTTCGCCGGGGGCCTGACCTCCCGCATTGAGCACACCGGGCGAAACCGCCGGGGGGTTTTCCGCAAAGGCGATGACCTTCGCCTTCAGCGCCGCGGGCAGGTTCGCGTCCTTGATCTTCACTTCGGCGCTCGCGCCGGCATTCACCCACCATTGCAGGATCTCCACCTCGTCCGGCGTCAGCTGTTTCTTGCCTTCCGGCGGCATGTGGTCGTCGTGATCCTCCGCCAGCAAAATGCGCGCGATGCTCTCGCTCTCCGCCGCCTTGCCCGGCACCACGCTCGCCTTGCCGCTTTCGCCCGCCAGCACCATGGCCTCCGGCGAATCCAGCCGCAGGTCGCCCTTCTGCTTCTTGTCGCCGTGGCAGCTCACACATTTGTCCGCCAGCAGGGGCGCGATCACCGCGTGGTACACCGTGCGCTCCTCCAGCGGCACACTGGTGGACGGGGCGCTCACGAAGAGCGACTTGATCTGCCCCGGAATGTCGAAGCCGTGGGAGATTTCCCCGCCGAAATGTCCTGCCATGCCGATGGCGGTGGCGGTCGCGAGGAGGGGGAGACGATAGATGCCGGTAGCCATAGCGGGTTTGGAGTCGTGGATGAGTTTGGTAATGAGGGTGAGCCCGGCGGCCAGGGGCACGGAGATGCCGGACCACATGTGCCACCGGAAGAGATCGGTATTGTAGCCCTTGAGGCCCAGGAAGTAGCCCGCAAGCGCGGTGAGCGACCCGCACAAAAGTGTGAGCCACAGCAGCCACGTCACCGCGCCCCGGTGCGCGCGCCGGCGCCCGCCGCAAAAATCCAGCACCAGCGCCCCCAGCAGCATGCCGATGGGCAGGTGCAGCAGCATGGGATGCGTCATGCCCAGCACACCGAGCTGCCGCGGCGGTTCGGAGCCCGCGGGAAACGCCTGGAACGCCCACACCATCGCCCCGCCGTAGGCCGCCATCACCATCACCGCCATCGTCACCCCCAGCCCGCAGGGCCGGCCCTCCGTCTCCACTTCCCCGCTCCCCGCCAGCAGTCCCAGACCCGTCCCCAGCGGCTGCGTCTGCCCGGTCGGCGGCGCGTCCGGCTTCCGGATCGTAAACTTCGTCTGGCACGACGGGCACAGCCCCTTTTCCCCCACGAGGGACTCATCCACATCGAAAGGCGTGCGGCAGGCGGGGCAGTAAATCCGGATCGTCATCTGGCAGGGTAGTAAGAACGCACCCGCCGCCGTCTTTCAGCGCGGGTTCGGCTTACCGGGAACCCAGCCCGCGCCCCGTGGCAAGCGCGGCCGCTTCTCCGCCCGGTCTCCCGGTGCCCCGCAGGACCTGCTCCGCCCTCCATCCCTGCCACACTCCCCGTCGCCTAACCGGCATCCATGCGCCCGTCCGCCGCCGTCGCTGCCCAGTCCCCGCGCCTGCGCATGAAAACCCCGCGCCGTCCTCACACTTTCCGGAGCCGCTGCGAAATCCACCGCCGCGGCTGCGCACTCTCGCGCCCTGACAACTCGAAAACCTCCGATGTCCGGTCCGAAAACACCGTCCCGACCGTCAAAACGCCGCGCGCCGCGCGCCACATCACCGTCCGCACCGGCACCCGCGCCGTCCTTCCTCCGCGAAGGATCACGCGCCGCGCTCCCCGCACGCTCCCCGCGCCAAAACAAAACGCATCAGCCGCGCCGCGCGACCACCGCCGGGCTTGTTCAACCAAAAGGTGCAGTCGAAGGCTCGTCCCTCGCCTTCGCTGCGACATTTATTGTTAGGCCGCGTGGTCATTTGCTAACCTCGCGGGTAAACACACACAACTGTGAACCACTCCCAGCGGTGTGCTTCAAATCTTCCAGGCAGACCAATGTCCAACCATCCTTGGCCATCGAATTAAAAACCTCGTCAAGGGCGTCGGTGTCCGCCTTTCCCTTCGCTCCTCCAAACCCTTGCTTGGTAGGGACTGAAACTGTTTTGTATTCTTTCATGCGGCGTGAAGTGGCCTAACGTCTAAGCGCTGGCACCGCTGGGGCGGGGCTGCGCGTCGATGGCGGGGTTGATGGTGAAATCAGAGAAAGTCACGGAGGTAAAGTAGAGAGCCCCAGCGGTTGTCCAGCCGCGCCTTGTGTGTGCCCGGCATGGGCACAGTCCAAATGGGGTTCAAGTCCCCTGTATGA
>CAZFZN010000072.1:0-5812 GCA_964523105.1 uncultured Akkermansia sp. | reverse complement strand
GACATGCTCGCACCTAAGCATGGTTCGTCTCATCTTGAAAGCGAATTAGAATTACCGAATTGCTCGGCCCGCCGGCGACGAGGCCGGAGTAGCAACGAGTCACATCAGCCCTTTGATCGCATCCGCGCTGTAGAGGAAATGCGGCCGCCCCGTCGTGTCCTGCCAGGTAATGCTGCGCGGCAGACCGAGCGCTTCATAAATGGTGGCGGCGAGATTCTCCGGCTTCTGCGGATCACTGTCAGGATAGGCGCCGGTCTTGTCGCTGGAGCCGATGACCGTGCCGCCTCGCACGCCGCCTCCGGCGAGGAGGACGGTTTGGCAGGCGCCCCAGTGATCGCGCCCGGGCAGCGCCGCTTTGGAAAGTTTGCTGATCTTCGGCGTGCGTCCGAATTCGCTGCCCATGACCACGAGCGTTTCGCCAAGCTGGCCGCTGTCGCGCAGGTCGTCGAGCAGCGCGCTCACCGCGCGGTCGAGCGGCGGGAGCAGCCAGTTTTTCAGATTCGGAAACGCCGCCTGATGCGTGTCCCAGGTTTCGTTGTTGCCCAGATTCACCTGCACGAGGCTGACGCCGGTTTCGATGAGCCGCCGCGCCATGAGCAGCGACCAGCCGAAGCTGTTGCGGCCGTAGCGGTCGAGCACTTTGGCGCCGGCTTTCTCCAGATCGAAGGCGTCGTGGACTTTCGTATTCGCCAGCAGCGAAACCGCGGCCTCGCGGTGGCGGTCGAACTGCCCGTCATCCGCGGCGTCCGACAACTCGCGCGACTGGCGCTCGATCTCATCGCGCAGCGCCACGCGGTCCATCATGCGGCCCAGCGTCAGGCCTTCCGGCAATGAAAGTTCCGGCGCGTGGAAATTCAGATTGGCGTCCGTCACCTGGCCCTTTTCGTGGTGAAAGAGGTATTCCGGAAACGCGCCGTAGTGCGCCGGATGATACGGCGACATTTCCAGGAACCATGGCTCGTGCCGCGGCCCCAGAATGCCGGCAAACTGCCCCGGAATGGTGCGCCCGGAGTTGTGAACGATCTTGTCAGGCAGGACGACGGCCGGCGGCAGATTGTGCCGTGGCGTCAGCAGCGCCGTGGCCAGCGCGGCAATAGATGGAAAGTCAGCGGGCCGCGGCTTGTTGGGATCGAATCCCTCCGGCAGTTCCGAGCGTCCGGTGAGCATGATATGGTGCGCGTTGGAGTGCTCGTTTGATCCATGCGTCAGCGAACGCACCAGCGACCACAGATTCGACCGCTGCGCCAGCAGCGGCAGGTGCTCGCAGATTTGAATGCCGTCCGTCATCGTCGCGATCGGCCGGAATTCCCCGCGGATTTCCTGCGGCGCGTCCGGCTTCATGTCGAACGTTTCATGCTGCGCCAGCCCGCCGGAGAGGAAGATGTAGATCACATTCTTCGCCCGCGGCGCGGGTGCCGGTGCTGCCAGCGAACGCAGCGCCGCCAGGTGATTGAACCCCAGCCCCAGCAGTCCGACCGCGCCCGCCTGAATCGCCCGCCGCCGCGTGATCCGCGCACCAGGATGCGCCGGGCTGTGACAGGACGGGAAGGCAGGCATGGCGGGTGGACGTTGCGGCTGAGAGTGTCGTCACCAGCACAGCCCCGTCCCGCAAAAAATCGTCCGCGCCTGCGTTTACCTCAGGTTGCCAAATCCTCATAAGTTCCCGGGGATAGTCGTCGCGGAGCGACGATGGACGGTAGCCGTGGACTTCAGTCCACGGATTCGGCCGGCCCATTCATCCGTCGCGTCTGCGACGGCGGAATCCCCTGGCATCCAATGTATTTCCGGTGTCGCTGACGCGACACACGGCTTCCGATCCAAGCGACCGTGGACTGAAGTCCACGGCTACCTTCCGGCGTCGCTGACGCGACGAATCGCCCAGGAACTGATCACTCTGCAGAAATGAATCATTGGTTCCGCAACGCCGCCAGAAACTCCAGCGGCCGGCAGGTGATGAATTCGGGATAGAAGACCGCGACGTTCACAAGGTCTTCGTCGTAGGTCACGAGATGCGATGCCTCTCCGTTGAGCGCAGCGAGAAGAAAGGCGGTATCGTCCGCGTCACTGAGGTAATGGCGAAAATGGAAGAAGCGGATGAAAACCCTTACTCCCAATTGCACCAGTTCAGCGATAAACGGAATGACTTCTGTTTGCGGATGGCCCCGTTCGAGCAGCTTCTCCAGATATTCTTCCAGGATGTCATCGGTGACGAGCCATTCAAACTCCCGCAGACCCCAGCGCCGCAGAATCTCCGCATTTGGGCTGGCGATGGACTTCGCGCCTTTACCCGCGAGAACCACATTGGTATCGAGCACGGCGCGCAGCATTTCAGCCCGGAGGATTGAGCAGTTGTGCGTAACGTTCGGCGAAGGTCCGGCGGGCCTCCGCCTTTTCCTCCTCAGTCATCGGATGGGCCGCAGCCTCCTCTTTCGCCTGCCGCAGGATTTCCCGCGCCTGCGCACTGTAGCGCGACTGGCGCTTCTCGTGCAAAGACACTTCCTGCCGGATGAACATCAGCAGCCGCAAATCCAGCCCCGGCACCTCGGCGGCTTTGGCGGCGAGGTCGGGCGGAAGTTCGGGGAGGACGAAGGCGGCCATGGCTGGGGGGAGATTAGCCTCACGGAGGCGAAGGGTCAACGAGCATGGCAGATGTTGCTGTTGTGCGCAATATATCGTATTCGAGGGACTCCATCCCTCGCTTGTCACCATCGATTTATTCGCGGTATTCTGCTGCCCGTATGAAGAACCACCTTGCCATGACCCCGGGAATACACTGGGCAGTTTGGCTTCTGGCCGTAATCCCGGGTGTGCTCGGCGTTTCCTTCTTTGTTCAGGCTCTCCACGCCCGGCTGATTCTCGGGAGGAATCCGATCACTTGCATCGATGGAATAAACAGCCCGACTTTCGAGATTCATCGCCACTTGGGGGAACTGCTTTTGCTGGCGACGCTGTTTGGAGTATTGCCCCTTTTCCTATGCACTACGGTGGTGCGCGGATTGAAACGAATGCCCCTTTGGAAACCGGTTTTGTTGTTTGGTTCAGGTATCGCTCTCTGCGTAATGCTCGTCTTCGTGAACCCCTGGAATTACGTTAACTGGTGGCTTGACTAGCATCACACCAGCCCCCGGATCGGCTCGCCCTTCGTGATCGCCTCCAGCACGCACTGATTGACGCCGGGCAGGAGGCGTGCCTGGCCGACGTCCATGACCGCTCTGATCATGGTGCGGGCGGCAGCCCTTCGATGAGCGTTTTATAAAGCTCCAGAAACTCTTCCCGGCTGCGCTCCGGGGTGAGGCCTTGCTGTTTTAGCTCCTCCGCCCGCGCCTTGGCCTGGCGCACGGTTCCTTTTGCTTCGGCCCTGTAGCGCGACTGCCGCTTCTCGTGCAGCGACACTTCCTGCCGGATGAACATCAGCAGCCGCACATCCAGCCCCGGCACCTCGGCGGCTTTGGCGGCGAGGGCGGGCGGAAGTTCGGGAATGACGAAGGCGGACATGGCTGGTGCGAACTCAGGGTTGTGTCTTTTGAATGGAGTTGGTGATGTGGCCCCAAACCTTCCGTCCTGTTGGCAAACTATTCATCGGCGGACGATAGCCGAAATATAGGACATTGGTGTCGATGAGCGTTCCGAGAAACAAGGAACAGACGATTGTTCCATCCTGAGCCTGAAGTATGGCGCTCAACACAGGGTAACCCGATACATCGAATCGCTTTTTTTGAATAACTTTCAGCCCGCCTTCAGCCATATCTGTTTCAAAGGAGTCTTCCGAACTGAACTTGCCGGTATTTATGTCGAAAGCTTCATCCAGAGAGATCTTTCCGTAAAGGTAACCGGACTTTGCTTGAGCTGTGCCGGTCCTGGTGGCTTCAGCGACATCTTTATTCTGCATCCAGTATGCATAGGTCGCCGGCGCTTTGATCTCCGCGGCATGGACATAAGAGGAGGGAATTTCAAGTGAGAGCGGAAGGGCGGCAACCTGTCCTCCAAAAAACTTTGTGATGTCAACTCTTTGGTAAGTTACCGCCGCGTCTGCCGGCGTTGGCGCAGGCTTAGTGGTTCTTTTATCAGAGGTGCGCGGGGCCGGTTCTGTGCTCGACACAACCCGTTCCTCTGCTTCTCGATCGGTGGATTCAGCTGCAGGGGCCGGAATCTCATTCGAAGTACAAGCTGCGAGAATAGCTGCCGTGCAGGCAAGACAGGGCCGGTGAAGTGCGAGTTTCATATAAAGATAGATGTCCGATAGGTATGTTACTAATCGGTCGTCCCGAATATTGCCAGATCGTATTCACACCAGCCCCCGGATCGGCTCGCCCTTCGTGATCGCCTCCAGCACGCGCTGGTTGACGCCGGGCAGGAGCCGCGCCTGGCCGATGTCCATGAGGCTGTGCATGATGGTGGCGAGCAGGTCTTTCATGGTCACGGGCTGGCTGGCGGGTTCGCCGCCGTCGCGGCTGGACTGGCCGATCACCTGACCCATTTTCAATCCGCCGCCGTAGAGCAGGAGCGGGGCGAGGTTGCCCCAGTCGTCGCGGCCGCCCTTTTTGTTGATCTGCGGCGTGCGGCCCATTTCGCCGCAGCAGACGAGGAGGATTTTGTCGCTGAGGCCGCGGGCTTCCACGTCCTCGATGAAGGCGGAGACGGCGTGATCGAACGGACGGCCCACGTATTCCATGCCGGTGGTCATGGGGGCGTTGTTCACGTCGGCGTGCATGTCCCAGATGAAGCTTGTGGTGACGGTGACGAAGCCCGCGCCGCGTTCGCAAAGGCGGCGCGCGAGCAGCAACTGCCGGCCGAGTGTCAGGGCGTTGGTGGCGTAGTGGTCAATGTTGTTCCATTCCTTGCTGATGCGCTCCCGCGGCAGGAGCGGCGCGGTGTCGTAGCGTTCGATGAGGCGCGGGTCTTCGCGGGAGAGATCGAAGGCATCGAACACGCCGCGGTGCAGAGCATCGAAGGCCTGCTGCTGGATGTCGTCGAGTCCCTGCAGCGAGTCGCCATCGCCGACGCGGCGCTTCCAGTCGTCGAGCATGGCGAGCAGCGCCTTGCGGTCGTGAAAGCGGCCTTCGGGAAGATTGAGCCGCATGTCCTGCTGCAGGTCCGCGCCGGCGCCGGGCACGAACGGCGCGAAGGTGCGGGCGAGTTCACCGGTCCCTTCAAAGTTGCCGAAATCCTTCACCGCATCCTGCGCCGTCGGGTCCACCGCGCGCGGAAAGAGCGTGACGTTCGTCGGCATCGCCGTGTCCGGGCGCGAGGCACCCGCGATGCTGGAATAGAGCGAGCCCATGTTGGCGCCGAGCGTGTCCCTGCCGAGCACGGGCTTGATATCGTGATTGCCGTCGCCGGTGACGAATGAGCGCACGATGCTGAACTTGTGCGCCAGTTTCGCCAGCCGCTGAAACGTGCTGCCAAACGTGATGCCCGGCAGGGTCGTCGGAATCTCGCCCGTCGCGCTGCGGATGTTCGCCGGCATGTCCATCTTCGGATCGAAGGTCTCGAACTGTGACGGCCCGCCGTGCATGAACAGAAAGATCACCGACCGGTCCTTGAGCGGACTCTTTCCCTCGCCCGCCGCCGCCTTGACTGAGAACTGATCTCCCAAAGTCAGCCCGCCCAGCGCCAGAGCCCCCGCACGCAGAAACTGCCGGCGCTGCCAGCGTCCGCCCTGACGGAAGTGGTCCTGAAAGGTGAGCATCGCCGCCCACAGTCCGGCCCGGCCGGCCGGCGGCAAGAATTTTTCCGCACGCGATCACCGGCGGTCCGCTAACCCAAGTTCCGCAGTTACGCGCCCGGTTTGAGTTAGGCTCCGAAGCGGGTT
>CAZFZN010000071.1:0-6190 GCA_964523105.1 uncultured Akkermansia sp. | reverse complement strand
CATCTGCGCTTGGCCGTGGATTATTAGTCTCAACTTGAACGCGACTTAGAATGAAGATTTTTGTCGGCACCGACTTCACAGCCAGTTCTGACTCGGCCCTGCGCTGGGTCGCGGAGTTGCGTCAGTTCGGGCCGTGCGAAGTCGTCGCGGGATATGCGGATTGGCCGCCGGAGGAAGCAGCGCGGCTGGGCTTGTCCGCGGAGTCCGGGCTGCTCGCAAATCCGCCGGCATTGCAGGGCGTTCTGGAGCGCGACTTGCGGGAAAAAGTATCGCGCGTGCTCGGAGAAGAACCCGCGCAGGTCCGGGTAGTGGGCACTTGGGGACGTGCCGATGAGCCGCTTGTGGAGATGGCCATTGAGACGCAGGCCGATCTCGTCGTCGTGGGCACGCATCAGTGGCACGGCCTCGACCGGCTGCGGCACGGCTCAGTTTCGCGCGGCATCCTGCAATTGGCGCCGATGAGCGTGGCATGCGTGCCCACTCCCGCCGCCACGCCAATGGCCGGTCCGCGCATCCGCGAGTGCCGGCGCGTGCTGGTGGCGGTTGACCTCAATGAACCGCACGGCTTCGCTGCGCCTCATGGATATGGAATCGTCCAGTCCGGCGGCACCGTGCGACTGCTGCACAATGTCGTGCCTCCGCTGGCAACGTCTCCCGCGGATGAAAAAGAACTCGCGCAGCTCGTCGCCGAATCCGAGGCAAAATTGCGCGCGCTCGCGCCGCCCGGGGCGGAGGCGCGCGGCATCGTGACCGAAGTGGAGGTAACCAGGAGCCGGGAAACAGCCGCGGCGATCTGCGCCGCGGCCGAGCGCTTCGGCGCGGATGTCATTTGCGCGGGCAGTCACACGCGGCCCGGCTTCACAGCGAAGGTGCTCGGCTCGGTCTCCCTCGCGGTGTTGCAAACCAGCCGCCGTCCGGTGCTGATTGTTTGGCCCCCCGCGTTGTAGATTCCCCATAAGAGGCTTCGCAATTACAATCAACCCGCCGCCAAGCATACAAATTCCTAACCTGCATCGCTTCCTGTGGATAACGGGCGGCCTGCCCCGTGCGCGCCGGCCCTCAAGCCGGTCCATCAGGGCTGACCCCGCCGACCCGGATGCTGAAATCCCCCATGACTGCGACCGCAAGGCTCATCGTAGAGTCCAGACTCTTCCGCGCCGCGATCACCGCGGTCATCCTCTTCGCCGGCGTGCTCGCAGGCCTCGAACCCGATGCCGCCCTGACATCGGCTACGCCATGATCTTCCCCGGCATGACCATCTTCAAGTTTCTCTTTGTGGACATCGTCCCGGCGTTCTTCTGAGGAGCAGCGGGTAATCCGCCGGCTTGCGGTGCGCCCAGGCGGAAAGCAGGCCCCTGTCCGGCCCCGAAATCGTCAGGCGATTGTGTTTGTCTCCGCCGGGCCGGCGGGCTTAAACTGCCGCCGAATGCCCCTGGTCACCATTCTCTGGTCCATGATTTCCGCCGCATGTCTGACGCTCGCGGGAGTGCACGGATTGATCTGGTGGAACGACCGCACCAAACGCGACCGGCTGGC
This sequence comes from uncultured Akkermansia sp., assembly GCA_964523105.1. Lineage (GTDB taxonomy): Bacteria > Verrucomicrobiota > Verrucomicrobiia > Verrucomicrobiales > V1-33 > V1-33. Next base: position 4,654 of record CAZFZN010000071.1, on the reverse strand, counting down.
GTTTGCGGTCCTGTCGCTGGCGGGAGGCGCGATGTCGCTGCTGGAACTGGCGATGATGAAGTCCGGGACGCCGGACAGCTTTGCGCGGGCGCTGCGCTGGCAGCATGTGACGATTCTGGGATTGTTTATCGGCATCCTGAGCCTCGTTCGGCTGCGGCTGGGCGCCGGGCGGCTCTGGCTCGGGGGGCTGGCTGTTGCGCTGCGCGCGGTGTCGCTGGTGCTCAATTTTACGGTGGGGGTGAGCATGAACTACCTGTCGGTTTCCGGGATGCGGGAGACACGGTTCCTCGGGGACGTGGTGTGGGTGCCGGAAGCCGTGCCCAATTTCAGCATGCTGGTGGGGCAGGCGGCGCTGTTGCTGCTGGTCTGGTTTGTGGCGGATGCGTCGGTCACGGCATGGCGGCGCGGGGAGCGGCAGCGGACGCTGGTGACCGGAGGCAGTGTGCTCGCATTTGTGTTCCTCGGCAGCGCTCAGGGAATCCTCTCCCACTGGAAAGTGGTGGATGTGCCGGCGGTGGCCGGTCACTGGTCCACCGGCCTGATCTTTGTGATGGCCATGGAACTGGCCCTCGATGGCCGGCGCAACGTCCGGCTGGAGCAGGAACTCCGCGAAACGCAGGAGCGGGAGCGGCGGGAGGTGGCGCACCTCGGGCGCGTGGCGGCGCTCGGGGACATGTCGGCCTCCTTAGCCCACGAGATGAATCAGCCGCTGGGCACGATCCTGACAAATGCCGAGGCGGCGCGGCGTCTCCTTGCCCGGGACCAGCCGGACCTCGTGGAAGTGCGGGCGATTCTCGACGACATCGTGAGCGAGGACCTGCGCGCCGCCGCGGTGATTCAGCGTCTGCGGGCCATGCTCAAACGCGGGGAGGTCCGCTTCGAGCCGGTGTCCCTCAATGAAGTGGTGCAGGACGTGGCTCCGCTCGTGCGCCGTTTGCTTTCGGGAAAGGAAGTGGAGTTGACCAAGACGTATGCGGACCGGCTGCCTGCCGTCTCCGGCGACCGCATTCAGCTCCAGCAGGTGCTGCTCAATTTGATCCTCAATGCCTGCGAAGCCATGGAATCCACCCCGCCCGGCCAGCGCCGCCTGCGCGTGAGCACGTCCTCCGCGGACGGCCGGGTGGCGCTCAGCGTCGAGGATTCCGGCAGCGGGCTGCCGGCGGATGCGGAGGTGCTTTTTCAGCCCTTTTACACGACCAAAGAACAGGGCCTGGGCATGGGACTGTCCATTTGCCATTCCATCGTTGCGGCGCATCAGGGACACCTGCGCGCCACTCCGGCCCCCGGCGGCGGCGCGGTCTTCTGCATGTCCCTGCCTGTCATGCCCGGCTCATGAATCCTGCCCCCTGTATCGGTCTTGTGGACGACGATCCGGTCACGCTGCGCTCGCTGCGCCGCCTGCTCACCGCCGAGGGCTATGAGGTTAGTTCATGGCCGTCCGCCAGGGAACTGCTGGCCGCCACCGATGCCTTGCCAGACTGCCTCGTGCTGGACGTGGACATGCCGGGCCTCAACGGCCTGGAGCTGCAGGCGCGCATCCTGGCCCGGGGACTGCCCACCCCCGTGATCTTTCTCACCGGCGCCGGCGACATTCCCATGACGGTCCAGGCCATGAAGGCCGGAGCGGTGAATTTCCTCACAAAACCGGCAAAGGCCGCGGAACTGCTCGCCGCCATCCGGACCGCGCTGGAATTGGTCGCCGCCCGGCGCACCGCGGAGTCGCAAACCGCCGCGCTGCGCCGGCGCTACTCCACCCTGACGCCCCGGGAGCGCGAGGTGGTGCCGCATCTCATCACCGGCCGGCTCAACAAGCAGATCGCCGCGGAGCTCGGCACCAGTGAACAGACGATCAAAATCCACCGGATGCGGATTCTCAGCAAGATCGGGATCCATTCCGTGGCGGAACTGGTGCGCGTGGCCGATGCCCTCGGCATTTCCCCGGCGCAGCATTGAACGAAGGTGCTATTCCCGCCGGCGTCTTCCCCGGCGTACTCTCGCGGCGTGAATCCGCCTCCCCTAGCCATCGCCGTCCTCGACGACGAAGCCCAGATGCGCCGTGCCCTGCAGCGGCTCCTGGGCAGCCATGGACATGAGGTGACACTCTTCGCCAGCGGAAGGGAACTGCTCGCGAGTCAGCCTTGTCAGCGCTTCGACTGCATTCTGCTCGATCTGCACATGCCGGAGCTGAACGGATTCGAGGTGCTGCAGACCCTTGCGGCCCGGCAGGACCATCCGCCCGTCATCGTCGTCACCGGACACAATCTGCCGGGCTCTGCGCAGTACTCCGCCAAACTCGGCGCCTGCGGATTCCTGATCAAACCGGTGGAGGAAGCCCGCCTGCTCGACGCCATTGTCCGCTGCACCGCGGAGCGCCCCCCGGACGGCGGCCGGTCGCTGCATGGCGCGGGAGAGTAGAACCAAGGTGTTATAGGCGGAATCCGGGCGTCCTGCTATCGGGGAGGCTCTTCCACGGAGAGTTCGCGGAGCCGGTGCTCCGTTTTCCCTCCCGCCCAAACAACACAAACACCAAACACACCACTCGCATGAAAAAACCCTGCATCAGTCTGCGATCGTGGCTCGCCGTCGCCGTGGCCCTCGTGGCCGGCGCGTCCGCTGCCTTCGCCCAGGACAAAAAACCCAACGTCCTCGTCATCTGGGGAGATGACATCGGCACATGGAACATCAGCCACAACAACCGCGGCATGATGGGCTATCCAACGCCGAACATCGACCGCATCGCCAAAGAGGGCCTCTCCTTCACCGACTACTACGGGCAGCAGAGCTGCACTGCCGGACGCGCTGCCTTCATCAGCGGCAGCGTGCCCGTCCGCAGCGGCATGACCAAGGTCGGCCTGCCAGGCGCCAAGGAAGGCTGGCAGAAGACGGACTGCACCATGGCGACGGTCATGAAATCCCAGGGCTACGCCACCGGTCAGTTCGGCAAGAACCACCAGGGCGACCGCGATGAGCATCTGCCGACGCAGCACGGATTCGACGAATTCTTCGGCAACCTCTATCACCTCAATGCGGAGGAGGAGCCCGAGAACGAAGACTACCCGGGTGACATGAAGCTCGCCAACGGCAAGACCTTCCGCGAAACCTACGGCCCCCGCGGCGTGATCAAGGCCACCGCCGACGGCAAGATCGAGAACACCGGCCCGCTGACCAAGAAGCGCATGGAGACGGTGGACGAGGAAACCCTCGCCGCCGCCAAGGACTTCATCCAGCGCCAGCACAAGGCCGGGAAGCCGTTCTTCTGCTGGTGGAACGGCACGCGCATGCACTTCCGCACGCACGTGAAGGCGGAGAACCGCCACAAGGGCAACGACGAATACACCGATGGCATGATCGAGCACGACGGCCACGTGGGCGAACTGCTCAAGCTCATCGACGAACTCGGCATCGCCAACGACACCATCGTGCAGTACTCCACTGACAACGGCCCGCACTACAACACCTGGCCGGACGCCGGCACCATGCCCTTCCGCAGCGAGAAAAACTCCAACTGGGAAGGCGCCTATCGCGTTCCCTGCTTCGTGCGCTGGCCCGGCAAATTCCCGGCGGGCGTGACCCTCAACGGCATCATCTCGCACGAGGACTGGCTGCCCACCTTTGCCGCTGCGGCCGGCGCGCCGGATATCGTGGATAAGCTCAAGGCCGGTGTGGAACTCAACGGGCGCAAATACAAGAACCACATCGATGGCTACAACCTGCTCGATTACCTTGCGGGCAAAACCAAGGAGTCACCGCGTCGCGAGTTCTTCTACGTCAATGACGACGGGCAGATCGTGGCCATGCGCTACGAGGCATGGAAGGCCGTCTTCCTCGAAAACCGCGGTGTCGCCTTCGGAGTCTGGCGCGAACCCTTCACCGAACTGCGCGTGCCGCTGCTGTTCAACCTGCGGCGCGACCCGTTTGAACGGGCCCAGCACAATTCCAACACCTATAACGACTGGTTCCTGGACCGTGCCTTTGTGCTCGCGCCGATGCAGCAACTGGCAGCGAAATTCCTCATGTCGATGAAGGATTATCCGCCCAGCCAAACGCCAGGATCGTTCAACCTGGAGAAAGTCCAGAAGCAGATCGAGTCCGCCCTTGGCGGCAAGTAATAGCCACCCACTCCACGGCGGGGCGCTCCACACGGGGCGCCCCGCTATGCCTCCATTCACTTTTGGCTCCCACAGATATTCAGCGCCTTCGCTGTGGCTGGATTCAAGCGGCTTTCGCATGAGTCAGGTCTCGAAAACAGTCTGCCAACGGATGTTCCACAGTGGTGGAGCTTTTCACGCGAAATGAACAACAGGGAAACAGTTCTTGGGATCCAGACGGCGCTCAACGCCGCCGTCATCGGCCAGCAAACGGTGGTCGAGCGGCTGCTCATCGCCCTGCTCGCCGACGGCCATGTGCTCATGGAGGGCCTGCCGGGCGTGGCCAAAACGCGCTCAATCAAGACGCTGTCAAAGCTGGTCGAGAGTGCCTTCAGTCGCGTCCAGTTCACGCCCGACCTGCTGCCGTCGGATGTGACAGGCTCCGAAGTTTACCGCGAGCAGACCGCCGATTTCCAGTTCCAGCAGGGTCCGATCTTCGGCAACCTGATCCTGGCCGACGAGATCAACCGCGCGCCGGCCAAGGTGCAGGCCGCGCTGCTGGAGGC
>CAZFZN010000070.1:0-6193 GCA_964523105.1 uncultured Akkermansia sp. | reverse complement strand
GACATGCTCGCACCTAAGCATGGTTCGTCTCATCTTGAAAGCGAATTAGAATTACAAGCAGGGTCAGGGCTTCGCCTATGAACCCGGCCGCGACCATCCGCTGCTCATCCCCACTTCCGGCGATGCGCGCCCGGACTGGACCCTCGATGACTTCAAACGCGCCGTCGCCCGGGCGTGTCCCGGGCGCATCGCGGTGCTCCAGTTCCACGGCGTGCCTGACAACGAGCACCCGTGGGTGCATACGCCGCCGGAACGGTTCGAGCAATACCTCGCCCACCTCAAAGCCCTGGGCTGCCGCGTCATCGCACTGCGGGACCTGGGGAATTATATAGACGACGGAGCGCTCCCTACCGATCCGATGGCTATCGTGCAGGAGAGAATCGCCCGAAACGCGGACGACTGATTCGGCGAATCCGGGCACCGCGGATTGGTCACCGGCGGGCAATTCTCGGTGCGACGCCCCCGCGTTCCCTGCCCCGCAGCGGAAGGAGCGAAGCTTCGATTCTCCCGGCTCCGGGACGGCAGCGGGAGAATGAAATGCCCACCGACTGATCTCATCGCAATTCAGAACAGAAACAATTCTTGACTGAATCCAATATCTGGCTCAGTAAGCACCCTCATGGATCAATCCCCCGCCAATCTGCTTCGAGACCACGGCCTTCAGATCACGGCGCAGCGCCTTGCGGTGCTGCGGGCGGTGGCGGGACGGCCGCACGCCACGGCCGATGAAATCGCGCAGGACGTGCGTGCGGAGATCGGGGCGATTTCGCGTCAGGCGGTTTATGACGCCCTCGGGCTGCTTTCGGAAAAGGGACTGATCCGGCGCATTCAGCCGGCCGGTTCTCCGGCGCTCTATGAAGACCGCGTGGGCGACAACCACCATCACGTCATCTGCCGTTCCTGCGGCAAAACCGCGGATGTGGACTGCGCCATGGGCCGCGCTCCCTGTCTGAATGGCGCGGACCACACTGGTTTCCACATCGATGAGGCGGAAGTGATTTACTGGGGCACCTGCCCCGACTGCCTGACAAAACAGGGCGCGGCGGCGCACTGAACCATGAATTCCCCCCCACAACCAAACCGCAATCACATGAAACACACCTCCAGCACCACTACGCGAGCCGCCCGGCGCGGGCTGATTCACCGCGACCTGCCGGCACCTGCCGCAAGGCCGACCCCCTGGCTCATGGCCCTCGCCGTCGCCTCATGGGCCGGACTCACCTCCGGCCCGCTCCACGCCCAATCCACCAACCCCCAATCCAACGCTAAAAAACCCGAAATGTCAGACTCCGCCACGCTCAGCAAATGCCCTGTCATGGGCACCCCCGCTCCCGCCAACCGCCACACCGTCGCCAGTTCCATGTCCACCAGCGACTGGTGGCCGAATCAGCTGAACCTGAAAATCCTGCACCAAAACTCGCCCAAAGGCGATCCCATGGGCGGCAAGTTCAACTACGCGGAGGAGTTCAAGAAGCTGGACCTCGCAGCACTGAAGAAAGACCTGCGCGAGCTGATGACCAAATCCCAGGACTGGTGGCCCGCCGACTACGGTCATTACGGCCCGCTGTTCATCCGCATGGCATGGCACAGCGCAGGCACCTATCGTGTCAGCGACGGCCGCGGCGGCGCCGGCTACGGCACCCAGCGTTTCGCGCCGCTCAACAGCTGGCCTGACAACGCGAATCTCGACAAGGCGCGCCGCCTGCTCTGGCCCATCAAGCAAAAGTACGGCAAGAGCATCTCGTGGGCCGACCTGATGGTGCTCACCGGCAACGTCGCTCTGGAATCCATGGGCTTCAAAACCTTCGGATTCGCCGGCGGCCGCGAGGACGTTTGGGAGCCGCAGGAGGACATTTACTGGGGACCGGAAAGCGAGTGGCTCGGCGACAAACGCTACTCCGGCGACCGGAAGCTGGAGAATCCCCTCGCCGCCGTGCAGATGGGACTGATCTACGTCAATCCCGAAGGCCCTAACGGCAAGCCGGACCCGCTCGCCGCGGCGAAGGACATCCGCGAAACGTTCGCGCGCATGGCCATGAACGACGAGGAAACCGTCGCGCTGATCGCCGGCGGCCACACCTTCGGCAAGGCCCACGGCGCCGCCAGTGCGGAGAACGTCGGCCCCGATCCGGAAGCCGCTCCGCTCGAAGAGCAGGGCCTCGGCTGGAAGAACAAGCACGGCAAAGGCAACGCCGGCGACACCATTACCAGCGGCCTCGAAGGCGCATGGACCAGCGCCCCCGCGCGCTGGTCGCACATGTATCTCTCGAACCTCTACGCCTACGACTGGGAACTGACGAAAAGTCCCGCCGGCGCGCAGCAGTGGGTGCCGAAAGGGGGAGCCGGCGCCGGAACCGTGCCCGACGCCCATGATCCCGCCAAGAGCCACGCGCCGATCATGTTCACCACCGATCTCGCGCTCAAGATGGACCCCGAGTACGGCAAAATCTCCAAACGCTTCTTTGAGAACCCGAAGCAGTTTGAGGAGGCCTTCGCCAAAGCATGGTTCAAACTCACGCACCGCGACATGGGTCCGCTCTCGCGTTACCTCGGCCCCGAAGTGCCGAAGGAAGCGCTCATCTGGCAGGATCCTCTGCCCGCCGTGGAACATGAACTCATCGGGGAGCAGGACATCGCCTCGCTGAAGACCAAAATCCTCGCGTCCGGCCTGACAAATTCCCAGCTTATCACCACAGCGTGGGCCTCCGCCTCCACCTTCCGCGGCAGCGACAAGCGCGGCGGCGCCAACGGTGCCCGCATTCGCCTCGCCCCGCAAAAGGACTGGGCCGTGAATCAGCCGGACCAGCTCGCAAAGGTCCTCGCCGCGCTGGAGAAAGTTCAGAAGGAGTTCAACTCCGCGCAGTCCGGCAACAAGAAGGTCTCGCTCGCCGATCTCATCGTGCTGGGCGGCTGCGCAGCCGTGGAATCCGCCGCCAAAAAGGGCGGCCACGAAGTGAAGGTGCCCTTCACCCCGGGACGCGCCGATGCCACGCAGGAAATGACGGATGTCGAGTCCTTCGCCGTGCTCGAGCCGAAACAGGACGGCTTCCGCAATTACCTCGGTCATGAACTCGACCGCCCGGCGCCGGAAACTCTGGTGGACCGCGCGCAGCTCCTGACGCTGTCCGCGCCGGAGATGACCGCGCTCGTCGGCGGCCTGCGCGTGCTCGGCACCAACGTCGGGTTCCCTGACATGGGCGTGCTCACCAGCAACCGCGGCGCCCTGACCAATGACTTCTTCGTGAACCTGCTGAACCTGGACACGGAATGGAAAGTCTCGCCGATGTGCGCGCACTTCTACGAAGGCCGCGACCGCAAGAGCGGCGAAGTCAAATGGACGGCGTCCTCCGTGGACCTCGTCTTCGGCTCCAACTCCCAGCTCCGCGCCATCGCCGAAGTCTATGCCGGCGCCGATGCGAAGGAAAAATTCGTCTCCGACTTCGTCGCCGCATGGAACAAGGTCATGAACCTCGACCGCTTCGACCTCGCCCCGGCTCAACGCCGCGGCCTCGAAACCGCCTCCGCGAATTGAGAGGACCGTCGCTCCCAGCCGCCCGCGCGGCCATGTGACCGAACCAGCCCCCCGCAAAGATTCGACCCGCCGGTGCAAACCGGCGGGTCGTTTCGTTTGCCGCATCGACCGTTTGGCGGACACTGCTGGAAACCGCCGCGTCGCCCTGGCAAATTCGCTTTTTGAGGCATTCACATTTCTCCAATCGTGGTTTGACTAATCCGGCTCCCCTGCTCCGTCTTTCTCGCATAACTCATCATGAAACTCCGCGCCACCACCCGCACCTTACTCGCGATTCCCGTCACCGGACTCCTGCTCGCCCTGCCGGCCTTCGCGCAACTCACCAACTACTGGCCGGTGACGGAGAGTTCCGGCAGCACCACCGCCAACACCGCAGGCGGCGTCGCCGGCGGACTCTTCAACGGCGCCGCTTTTGTCACCGACGCCACGCGCGGTCAGGTGCTCAGCTTCGCCGGGGCTCCCGGCGGACCCGGCACCGGCTCGTATGTCGATGCCGGCAGCATTCCCGCGCTGAATGTCGCCAGCAATTTCACATGGTCCTTCTGGGCGAATTCCAGCCAGGCCGCCGCGGGCAATAACAACGTCATCGTCGGCAACCGCTTCAATCCGTCAGGCGGGGAATTCTCGCCGCGGGAGTTCGTCAAATTCACCCCGCAGCAGTTCGAGTGGCACGTCAATGCCGGCGGCCAGAATGTGAATTACCCCGACCTCGGCACCGGCACGTGGAATCACCTCGCCGTCGTCAAACAGGGCAACCTGATGCTTTCCTATCGCGACGGCATCGTGAACGGCATGAACGTCATCACCGCCGGCACCAACAATCCCCAGCCGCTCTATTTCGGCGGCAATCAGGGCAATGAATCGTGGGCCGGCCTGCTCGACGACGTCGCCACATGGACCAGTCCCGTTCCGGGGTCGTCCATCGTGGGCATGGCGCGCGGTCTTTACACGCCGGCGACCGCTCCGCTCACAGCGTCCGGCCCGCTGCCGACCCTCGTCACTGACAGCTTCGATTCCCTCGCCGGCTGGAACGCCACCACCCGCGGACTCGAAAACAACGCGCCCGCCGGCTACAACGCGCCGGCCCTCACCGGCGGCGCCGTCAGCCTTTCCGGCACCACCACCAGCCAGTACTGGTTCGGCTCCTCGATCGAAAGCGTCGCCAGCTACGATGCCACCAGGCCCACTTCCGTCAGTGTCGAGCGCGTCTCCGTCTCCGGCGTGGCAGCGCCCGGCTCCGCCTACCGCAGCAGCCTCTGGATTCTGGGTGACGACGGACACTATCTCCACTTCTCCCAAAATGTCGGCGAAGGCGGCTGGTCATGGAATGCCCGCGACGACGGTGGCCAGGGAACCCTCGGCCCCACCGGCAGCGGCAACAATCTCGTCCTGCTCGACGGCCTCGACGGCGATCTCGGCAGCCACCTCATGACCATCACGCTCGAACCCGTCGGCACACCCGGCGATGTGAATATGTATATGTATCTCGACGGCCAGCTCGCCGGCGCCCAGGGCTTCTCCAATTTCCCGGACACCTTCAAAGTCGTCCTCACCGGTCAGGCCCGCGCCATTGGCGACTCCGTGGATGCCCGCTTCGACAATCTCGTCATCAGTCAAATCCCCGAGCCCGCCACCGCCGTCACCCTGACACTGGCCGGACTGATGCTGCTGCGCCGCCGCCGCTGACTCCCTCCCGCGCACACCGCTTCCCCGCCCCGCGGCCACTTCTCCGATTCCGGGGAAGTGGCCGTTTTCTGTAGTCCGGTGATGCAGCCGTGCGCCCGGGAGCTTGTCGGTCCTTGATAGGTTTGGCGCCTTTATTCGTTCCCAACCCCATGCTTTGCCTGTAACGCAATGCACGATGAAATCCTGCGACTATTCGTTCTTTGATCAGAGCCTATCGACAACAAGGCTCCTCAAGTCGTACACCTGTCCCTACTACATACTGGATGCGGTACCGGAACTCTTTGGCGACCGGCGTCCCATCAAAGCACCCGTCTTGATCTACAGGGATGAAAATCCCAAAACTTTAGATGGAACTTACATTTTTGAGACAGCCAGCTACGCGTCCAGCCCCGGACATGGACTGGCGCGGGTTCAGGAACTGGTGGGGCATCCCCTTCCCTCGGACTTTCTGGCGTTCTATCAGCGCTACGAAAAGGCCCTGATTGTGACGCGAACCTACCCCATTCACATGTGGCATGAGGACAAGATCATTGAAGGGATCTTTGATTATTGGGCATACCCTGACCGGCCATTTCGCATCCTGCGCTTTGGCGATCAATACGACCGGCAGGCGACGCAGTTCGGTCTGTGGCTGGAGGAACCCGGAACCATGAAATGGAGGGTCGTCTCAACACAGATTGGAAGCAACTACCTGGACGACACTCTGATGGACCCGGGACAGATCATCGGCCAGTCATTTTACGAGTGGCTCAAGGACTGGGTAGATCGGGATGGCTTACCGGATGGATTCATGAATCTTGGCCCCGAAGGTGGATTCATTGATCCACTGACTGAAGAGGACATGGCGCGCCTCGCTGCACGTCCCGGCCTTGGCGCTCAACTCCGCTTCTCCTGACACCTGCGGGCTCTCGAAATCATCTCCCAAGGCCGAGTAATTCTCTGTGTTTCAATATTCATTTTTGGAAAAGTTGTTCA
>CAZFZN010000069.1:0-7623 GCA_964523105.1 uncultured Akkermansia sp. | reverse complement strand
CGCCATCTGCAGCGATCTCGATGAAACCCCGGATGCCGACACTTACTTCGAGCTCATGCGGTTCCTCAATACCACAGAGGACACCCGCATGGGGCCCGGCGTCGGCTTGGAGGTGGGCAATACCATCTATTTCGACATGGCTTCCGGCCAGTTCTCCTACTGGAATGCCACAGACGGTGAACGGGAGAAAATCCGCGCCCTCATCCGCAGCGGGCACATCGACTGCCTCCATTCTTTTGGTGACCTCGCCACCACCCGGGCTCACGCCGCCCGCGCTCTGGAGGAACTGCAAAAGCACGACTGCCAGTTGAAGGTCTGGATCGACCACGCTCAGGCCGTCACCAACTTCGGGGCCGATATCATGCAGGGCCACGGCGACGAACCCGGCCATCCCGCCTATCATGCGGACCTGACGCTGCAGTACGGGATCAAATTCGTCTGGCGCGGCCGCGTCACCAGCGTCATCGGCCAGGACCGGCCCTTCAGCCTCCGCGGCATTGCCGACTGGAGCCATCCCGTCGCCTCCGCGAAAACCCTGGCTAAAGAGTCGGTCAAACAACTGCTCGCCCGCTCCGGCCATCCCAAATACGCCCTCCAGTCGGGCAACCGCCTCCTGAAACCCGCCACGCTGCGCGACGGACAGCCCACCGTGGAGTTTCTTCGTTCCGATCCCTTCTACGGCGGCATTAGCCGCGTGGACCGCGGGGACGCCATCCATCAGGTCCTCACGCCCCGCTTCCTCGACCGCCTCGCCGCCCGCGGTGGTCCCTGCATTCTCTACACCCACCTCGGCAAACTGGAACGCGGACCCGACGGGCGCTCGTTCCGCCCGGAAGTCGCGCAGGCCTTCCGCCGGCTCGCCGAATACCAGCGCCAGGGCGCGTTGCGCGTCGTGACTACTGCCCGCCTCCTGGAGTCCATCTTATCCGCCATTCCGAATCCCCTCCAGCCTTTGAGTTTCCCCGCGCTCTGAGAGCAGACATCAGACGTCGGAGGTCAGACGTCTGAGGTCGGACAGCCGAGCGAAGCGACGTCAGGCGAGGAAATTGAACTTACAAGAACGAGCCAAAGATCGGAGATCGCTCCTCCGTCCTCCGCGTTGACTCCGGCGCTCCACACAGCGCCTCCGGGGCTCGCGCCCCAACCTTCCAGGTTGTCTCAAACGGCTCAGCCACCGCCGTTTGTCCGCCCTCCCCTGATGTCTCCCAAACCCGCAAAGGACCACAGCGACAAGGCGCCCACGCCGGCCGTAACTGACACCGACGGGCGGGAACGTTTTACGCGAAACGTGCTTTTCGCCTGGGGCGGGTACCTCGTGAATGTGGTCATGGGGTTCGTTATCCCCCGGCTGATCAGCGACCGGCTTGGCCAGGTGGAACTCGGTATCTGGGATTTCTCGTGGAGTATCGTCACTTATTTCGGCCTCGTTCAGCTCGGACTCGGGAGTTCCATCAACCGATATGTCGCCCGTCACCGCGCCAACGGTGATGTGGAGGGTCTCAACCGTTCCGTTTCCACCATCACCCTGTTCATGCGTTGGGTGGGTTGGCTCGCTTTCGGACTCGCGCTCATCGCCGCTTTCTGGGTCCTCCCGCTGTTTGCCGGCCAGCTTCAGGACGGACTGGCGGAAAGCCGGTGGGTCATCCTCTTCCTCGGGATCGAGGTTGCCCTGAGCATCATGCTCGCCGTGTACGGAGCGGTCATCGTCGGATGCCACCGCTGGGATATTCATAACACCGTCAGCGCTTCGATCTACGCGGCCATCGCCGTCGCCATGGTGGCCATCCTGCTCGCTGGCGGACGGCTTCCTCATCTCGCGGCCGCCCATTGCGTCCTCATGGTCGGTGGCGAATTGATCCGCTGGCGTCTCGTGCACCGGGTCTGTCCGGAGCTGCGCCTCTCCCGCAAACTCGCCTCCCGAAGCGTCTTCTTCGAGCAGGCACGCTACAGCGCCAAAAGTCTTGTACCCAGGGTAGCGGACCTGCTTTCCAACCAGACCGCCGCCCTTTTGCTCACCGGCTTTCTCGGGCCCGCCAGCCTCGCCGTTTTCTCCCGCCCGCGGGGACTGCTCCGCACTGTGCAAACCATGGCCGGGAAATTTGGGGCGATCGTAGTACCCACCGCCAGTTCCCTCCATGCCCGCAAAGACACCGAAGCCCTCCGGGCTACGCTCCTTGCCGCTCCGGCGGGGCTCGCTGCGGTCGCCCTCCCGGTTTTGCTTCTCCTGGCCATCTGCAGTGACGCGATCATGCGCTTTTGGATGGGGCCCGCTTATGTCTATCCAGGGCTCATGGCCCTCCTCGCGTTAGGAATTTTTCCTGCTGTTGTTCAGGAACCGGTGTGGAGTCTCCTCGCCGGCATGAATGCCCACGGAAGGCTCGCACTCGCCAAACTCGGTTCGGCATTCGCCTCGGCGGCTCTGCTGTTCGCCGGCCTCGCATGGTTCGATGCCGGTCTCACGGGCGCCGCCGCCTGTCTCATCATTCCCCACATGCTCGTCGATGGAGTGTTCACACCCATGACCGCCTGCAGCCGGCTCGAAGTCAGTCTCGCCACCTATTATTGGAGTGCTTTCATCCGGCCCCTGCTTGCGGTGCTTCCATTCTCGATTGGGGCGGTCGCCTCCCAGTATCTGAATCCGGCGTCCTGGTTGTGGTCGATGGCGGCACTTTGTGGAGGCAGCGCGATCTCCGCCTGCCTCTATTGGCGTTACCTCCTGCCCGGCACAATTAAATCCCGTATCGCTGCTCTCTTTGGTTGGGTCTCATCACGGCAGCGGACGCGTGAGTCAGTTTTGTAAAAGCCCGTGACCGACCCCGGGCATTCCGTCGCTGAGATTACAGATTTTTCCTGCCCTCCGAACATGCAAACACAGAAGCCCGTGGTATTTGCCAGATACTGGGGGAGCCAATTCAAGTCCGCGCGCCAGGTGGACTCCGTGCTCCTCCAATTCGGCGCGCTGCAGGCCAGGGGCTGGAATTGCTATCTAATCATCGAATGTGAACCGCGGATGGCTGAATGGCGTCAGTTGCTTGAAGCTGCGGGGATCGGGCTGGTTTATACCCCGCGGGCTCGAGGCAATTACGACTGGCGCAGCATCAGAGCGATCCGGGCCATCTGCCGCCGGCTGGAATGTGATGTTTTTCAGTGCGACAACATGCACACCAGCCCTCTCCTCGGCGCGTTTCTCGCCCGGGTGCCGGCCAGGATATGGTATAAACGCTCCATGAACGCTTACTATGAAGCCTGCCGCCCCCCGGGTTTTAAGGACCGTCTGGCTATATCCACCCGGCTCTCTTGCCTGCTTTCGACCAGTGTCGTTGCCATTTCCTCCGCGGTCAGGGATGAATTGCTCAGCCTTGGCGCACCGCACCAGAAGGTTTTCGTTCACAACAACCCCCGTCCGGAATGGGAGGGCCGGCCGGAGGGCAGGGAGGAAACCCGCAGGGCACTGGGCTACATCCCCGACGATATTGTCGTCCTTGCAGTGGGCCGGGCGGAACCGGTCAAAGCCTGGGACCTGCTGGTTCCTGCGTTTGCCGAAGCCGCTCCGGCTGCCAGCCGCGCCAGACTTTTGCTCGCCGGCAGCAATACCTCCAGCCAGGAAAAAGTCTTCATGCAACGACTGAACTCCCTTATTGACCATTATGGTCTGCAGAGCCGCGTTCAGTTCACCGGCCATGTTTCCGAAGTCCGTCCCTTGTTGGCGGCAGCCGACATTTTTGTGATGCCCTCCCGGTCCGAGGGGTGCAGCAATGCCCTTGTGGAAGGCCTGGCGGCGGGACTTCCATGCATTGCCACCAAAGTCGGCAGTGCAGAGGAACTGCTGCATGATCACCCCGCCGGCCGTCTCATGCCGCGCAACGATGTCACTGCTCTGGCGAAAGAATTGGGGAAAGTAATCATGGATGAGCGCCTGCGCGAGGAGATGACAGCCGCCGCCCGTGTTCCCGCCCACATTCTGTCGCGGGAACAGCATGCCGGGCGACTCGCGGATTACTTCGATTCCCTTGTACCTCCGCGCATAACCGGCTCCGCCCGCAGACTGACGGTCGCCTGCAGCCGGAAACTCTCTCCCTGACCCCTGGCCCGGTCCCGGCCTCCTGAATCTAACATCCTGACGATTGCCTTTATGCCTGCCTCACTAGCTTCTGAACTGCCCATTTCCGGCGGAAGCCGCGTTTCTGATGATTTCGAATCCGGCTTTATGGACCGGACCATCGACGCCCAGATCGAGAAATGCCGGGATTATCGCCTGACTCCTCTTTTTCTGGAACTGTTGTCGGCGAACCAGCCGGTCCTTGAGGCCGGCTGCGGCAGCGGCCAGTGGATGCACTTCTTCAAACGTCATGGCATTGAATCTGTTGGAATCGACTGGAGCCCGGCTCTGCAGCAACGATCACTCGATTTCGACCCGACAGTGCGTTTCGACACCGGCGACATGCGCGATTTGCCTTACGCGGATGGTTCATTCGGTTCCCTGATTGCTCTGGGCTCCCCGGAACATGTCATAGACGGTCCGCGTCAGATATTTCGCGAGTTCTTCCGGGTCCTGCGTCCCGGCGGAGTCGGAATCGTGACCGTGCCTTATTTCTCGACCTTCCGGGCCTGCGTGCGGCGCCCTTTCGCCGAGCCGGTGCGGCGGCTGAAAAGGAACGCGCTGCTGCGCCGCTTCTTCGGTAAATCACCGCTCAAGCCAGGAAATCCTGAATCCCACCGGGAGGTCCTCGCCCGCCGTTTTCGACCGGATATTTATCTTCAAGTGGATTTCGACGGCTTTTTCTATCAGTATCAGTTTACCAAACGTCAAATTCAGGAGGAATTGAAGCTGGCCGGTTTTGAAATTGAGCAGTGTTTCGGGTTCAATGCCGCCGGCGGTATCCTCCTAACTCTCTTTGGCCTTGCCGGCAAACTGGACCGCAAATCTCAGGAGCCGCAGTTGAACTGGTTTGGCAAAGTGCTGTTGAAGACCTTCTCGGAGGATCAGGTCGGTCACATGCTGTGTACCGTCATCAGAAAGCCCGCATAGTTTCTGCATCATCAGGAGAGCGCGTACCGCTTACCCTAACAGGGTAGAAGCAGCCAGGGCATTGCTGACGGAACCGGCGTCAGTGGCTGGAGAACTGAATACTGTTTATGAAGGATAATGTAGAATTGCTGCTAGCAGCCCCGAAGCACTGGCTCATCACCGGCGTCGCCGGCTTTATCGGCTCCAATTTGCTGGAGGCCCTCCTGCGTCTTGGGCAGGGAGTCACCGGACTCGATAACTTCTCGACGGGGAAGCCGGGCAACCTTGAACTGGTGCGTGGCGCTGTGGGGCAGGAAGCATGGGAACATTTCAGATTTATCGAAGGCGATGTCCGGGATCTGGAAACCTGCCGGCGAGCCTGTGAGGGGGCGGAGATGGTGCTGCATCAGGCGGCCCTCGGCTCGGTTCCACGCTCCATCGCCCGCCCGGTGGACTCGAATGCCAACAACGTCACCGGCATTGTGAACATGCTGACCGCCGCCAAAGACAGCGGAGTGAAGCGATTCGTCTTCGCCTCCAGCAGTTCCGTTTACGGCGACCATCCGGGCCTGCCCAAAGTGGAGGAGCTCATCGGCAACTGCCTCTCGCCTTACGCGGTCACCAAGCGGGTCTGCGAACTCTATGCGGATGTCTGGGCGCGGGTCTATGGCCTGGAATGCGTCGGCCTCCGCTACTTCAACGTTTTCGGGCCCCGTCAAGATCCAGACGGGGATTATGCCGCCGTGATTCCCCGCTGGATCGGGGCGATGCTCAAGGGCGAGGATGTCTTCATCAACGGCGATGGGGAAACGAGCCGGGATTTCTGTTATGTGAAGAATGTCGTCCAGGCGAATCTGCTGGCGGCCAGGGCGACTGCCCCGGATGCGCTCAACCAAGTTTACAATATCGCGGTCAGCGGCCGCACGACTCTCAATAAATTATACGAGGTAATTCGAGACCGGCTGCTTGCTTTGCGCCCCGGTCTCGCGGCCAAGGCCCCCGTGTACCGTGAGTTCCGTGCCGGAGACGTGAGGCATTCCAATGCCGACATCTCCAAGGCGCGCCGGCTTCTGGGCTATGAGCCCACCCACACGCTGGAGCAGGGCATGGATGAGGCCGTGGAATGGTACACCGCCAATGCCGGGGCCGCCCTCACGGAAACACCATGCCTGCCCGTTGCTGCGTGACTACCTTTCCGGTAATGTCGGTCTCTGATGCTGGAACACCGTCGCCCGCCCCGCACGGAGAGGCGGAGTGCTTCACCCCGGGCGCCGGGAAAGGATCCGTTCCCGTGTCCCGTCCACTCGCTGTCTGTATCGTTTCCCACAACGGTTATGGAGCCATCAGCGGCCGCGGCGGATTCATCGGGGGCGTCGAGCGGCAGACGAGCTTGTTGGCCAAATGGCTCGCCGCAGGCGGGCACAAGGTCAGTTTTCTCACCTGGGATGAGGGCGGCCCGGCGGAGGAAATGATCGACGGCGTGCGCGTCATTAAGGTCTGCCGCAAGGACGCCGGACTGCCGGGGCTGCGGTTTTTCCACCCAAAATGGACGTCGCTGAATGCGGCGCTGCGGAAAGCGGATGCCGAGGTCTATTATCACAATTGCGGCGAATGCGTCACCGGGCAAATCGCCCTCTGGTGCCGGCGGCACGGAAGGGCCTTTGTGTTTTCCGCTGCCAGCAACGCGGATTGCGATCCGCAGCTGCCGGAATTGAAGAGCCGGCGCGAGCGCGTGCTCTACCGCTGCGGCCTGCGCCGGGCGGATCGCGTCATTACTCAAACGCTGACGCAGCAGCGGGATCTGAAACAGCATTTTGGCGTCTCCTCCGAAGTCGTTCCCATGCCGTGCCCGGGGCCCGATGCAGCCCATTACGCGCCCCCGCGCCGTGAAGCCCGCCGCGTGCTCTGGATCGGACGCATCTGCCGTGTCAAACGCCCGGACCGGTTGGTGGAACTGGCCGCGGCCTGCCCGGACATCCAGTTCGACATGGCCGGGCCGGTCTATGAGGATGACTTCTCCCGGGACGCAGCCCGCGCCGCCGGGGCCTTGCGCAATGTCACTCTGCATGGCGCGGTGCCGCGCGAGAAAGTCGGGGAACTGTACCGCCAGGCCTCACTTCTTTGCAATACCTCCGACTACGAGGGCTTTCCCAACACCTTCCTCGAAGCCTGGAGCCACGGCCTGCCCGTCGTTTCCTCTTTCGATCCCGATGGTGTCATCGAGCGGCATCAGCTGGGCCTCGTCGCCCCGGACAGCACCGCCCTCGCGGCCGGGATTCGCACCCTGCTGGACTCTCCGGACGATTACGAGCGCCGTTCGCGCCAGGCCCGCCGCTACTACGAGGAGAACCACACCATGGAATCGGTGCTCCCCCGGGTGGAGACCATCCTCGCCGCAGCCGCGTTGCAGTCCGGATGCCCGGCCGCGTAACGCAGCCCGTCCCGCAGTGCGTAGCCCCTGCCGTGGTCCGCACAGCATCTGCAGCCCGGAAACCCCGCGCAACAGCAGGCCAGAGGCACTGCCTGACTGAACCCGGTGCGCGACAAGCCCCCCCGAAGTCCGAAGTCCGAAGTCCGAAGTCCGAAGTCCGAAGTCCGAAGTCCGAAGTCCGAAG
>CAZFZN010000068.1:0-11507 GCA_964523105.1 uncultured Akkermansia sp. | reverse complement strand
CCAAATCTCCGCCGCCTTCGGGCTGCGGCGCTCTTCTCATTTTCCTTTTTAGGGTGAAATGACAATCCTTCGCCGGCCTGACGTTTGAAGAAGTGGCCGAAGTCCCGGGCCGGCCGGCGACTTCCGCCAAACGGGAAAGGGGGCAAGCCTGGCGCCAGAACCGCATAATCTCCGCGGTTTCGTAGCACTTTCCCGGACTTTTTGCCGCGGCTTTGCGCACGATGGGGAGTCATGACAACGTCCAGTCCGCTCCCGCCCGGCAACGAAAAGGAGATTTTCGCAGCCGCCGCTGCGCTGCCGCCGGACGAACGCGCAGCCTGTCTTGATGCCTCCTGCGCAGGCCAGCCCGAGCTGCGCGCGGCGGTGGAAAAACTGCTCACCTCGCTCGACGATGAAGTTTTTATGCAGCGGGCTGCAGACCGCACAATTACCGCAGAAATGGAGGCGGAAATGGCGCAATTCAAACCGGAGGCGCCAGGCGATCAGATCGGAAACTACACGCTCCGCGAGCAGATCGGCGAGGGTGGGTTCGGCACTGTCTGGGTCGCCGAACAGGAGAAGCCCGTGCGCCGGCGCGTCGCCCTGAAAATCATCAAGCTCGGGATGGACACGAAGGAGGTCATTGCCCGCTTCGAGCAGGAACGCCAGGCGCTCGCGATGATGGATCATCCCAATATTGCCAGGGTGCTCGATGCCGGCGCGACTTCGTTCGGACGGCCCTACTTCGTCATGGAACTGGTCCGCGGCGTCAAGCTCACCAAGTACTGCGACCAGGCGAACCTCCCGACCGCGGAGCGGCTCCGGCTCTTCATCGCCGTCTGCCACGCCGTGCAGCACGCGCACCAAAAGGGCATCATCCACCGCGACCTCAAGCCATCGAACATTCTCGTCACCCTGCACGACGGCGTCCCGGTGCCGAAGGTCATCGATTTCGGCGTAGCCAAGGCCACGCAGCAGCAGCGGCTAACCGATCTCACCATCTACACGCAGTTCGAGCAGATGATCGGCACGCCGCTCTACATGTCGCCGGAGCAGGCGGAGATGAGCGGGCTGGATATCGACACCCGCAGCGACATCTATTCGCTCGGCGTCCTGCTCTACGAACTGCTGGTCGGGCACACGCCCTTCGACCCCGGAACCCTGATGAAGGCGGGGTTCGACGAAATGCGCCGGGTCATACGCGAGCAGGAACCGCAACGACCCTCCACCTTCGTCGGCACCATGGCCTTTGATCAGCGGACGGAACTCGCGAAACACCGCCAGACCGACAGCGCAAGGCTCATCGGACAAATTCGCGGCGACCTCGACTGGATCGTCATGAAGGCCCTCGAAAAAGACCGCACCCGCCGCTACGAGACGGCCAACGGCCTCGCGCTGGACATCCAGCGGCATCTGCAAGACGAACCGGTGCTGGCGCGTCCGCCGACCATGGGCTATCGTTTCCGCCGGATGGTCCGGCGAAACAAACTCGCCTTTGCCGCCGGGAGCGGCATTGCCGCCGCGCTCGTTGCGGGACTGGGAATCTCGGCTTGGATGTACTTCAAGGAAAAGCACGCGCGTGAGCGTGCCGTGGCCGCCGAGCGGGCTCAGCATCAGGTCGCGCAGTTCCTCAAGGATATGCTCGCAAGCGTCGGACCTTCGGCGGCGCAGGGCCGGGACACGACCATGCTCCGGGAGATTCTCGACAAAACTGCCGAACGCATCGGGTCCGAATTGAAGGATCAGCCGGCAGTTGAAGCGGATTTGCGGTCCACGATTGGCACCGTCTATCACGACCTCGGCGATATTGAGGAGGCCGGCGCAATGCACAGCGAAGCGCTCGCGATCCGGAGAAAACTGTTTGGGAGCGAACATATGCTCACCCCTGACTCGTTGATCCATCTGTCGAGAGTTCGTTACAGCGAGGGGGATCTCGCAGAGGCCGAAACTCTGGCCCGTGACGCACTGGCAATTCGGATCAATCTGCATGGAAAGGAGCATGTGGCCGTTGCCGCCGCCCTCCAAACTCTCGGCCATGCAGTCAACGAACAGGGACGGCTGCGCGAAGCCGAATCCTTATACCGCGAAGCACTGGCCCTGCTCCGCACATTGCAAGGCAACGAGCACACCGATGTGGCCGGAATCCTCACACTATTGGCCCATAATCTCGGCTGGCAAGGAAACCAGCCCGAAGCCGAAAAACTGCTGCGCGAGGCGGTGGCCATTCGCAAAAAGCAGCTGGGCAACGAAGACCCCGGTGTAATCTATCCGCTTCACTACCTGGCGCGTTCCCTTCTGTGCCAAAAACGGCCCGATGAAGCCGTGTCCTTGTCTCGTGAGGCCCTGACAATAGCCGGAAAGGTGTACGGCGGCGAACATAAGACAACGGCTGACCAACTTGCCGTTCTCTGCAGCGCTCTCGTGGTGCAGGGCAGGAGGGATGAGGCCGAAGCCATGATTCTCAAGGCACCTGATGTCGCAAAGGCCCGCTCGCGGCTGATCCGAATGTTGATGTACATCGGTCAGTCAGACGTGACCGTGGTAACGGTGTGTCGGGAGGAACTGGCCAGGTTGCGCAAAACCGGGACCGTCAATCCGCGAGAATTGGAAGAACTGTTGCATCTGCTGGCCAGTTCGCTTTACCGCCTGAACCATTTCGCTGAAGCGGAGCCATTCTACCGGGAAACGCTCACCCACCGTCAGGCCCGTCTCCCCGCCAGCGATCGGGATGTAATTGGTTCCGCCGCCAGCCTCGCCCGCCTGTTGGCCGACTGGGCGTGGAGTGCACGCGTTTCATTGTCCGGGACCCAAAACCTCAAACCGGAAATTGCCGACCGGGCTCGCGAAGCTGAACGGCTCCTGCGCGACTGCCTGACAATCCGGATGAGAGGTCCTGAGGCAACCCACTGGCGCACGACCGGCGACGTTCCCAGCCGCCTTGGCGGCGCGCTGGTTGCAGTGGCGGCCACCGACGTCAATCTTTCAACCGAGGCACGTCAGGCGAAACTCGCAGAAGCCGAAAAGCTTCTGCTAAAAGCCAACGAAGTTCTGCAATCCCGCCAAATTGGAGAGATCATATATAGACGCGATTCCCTTGAGCGAATCGTTCGGCTCTATGAGGCATGGGGAAGACAAGACAAAGCGGCCGATTGGCAGCAGAAGCTGGATGCGTTCAATAGGGCGGAAAGGATATCTCGGAATGGAGGGGGGCATGATGCGCCAGACCTCAAGTGATTCATTCCAACGAAACAAGCCGCGGCTCCCTTGAAGCGATCGGTGAAAAAAGTTTGAGAAACCTGGACGATTTCAGCCCGGAATTCGCATGGGGAGTGGAAGGGAGTCTTTCGAGGCGCGGCGAGCGCCCGCAGAACGTCCCACACCCGCGAACCAAACAACCAAAAAAGCCCATACGCTTAAGAAACACTCAAACCAGCAACCATAACCATCCATGAAAACAATCCCAACTGAAAAACTATATCGCAAATGCCACGGGACACTCGCACGACGGGCACTTGGTCAGATTTCTGCCGGCATCCTCGCGCTCGCCGGCACTGCCGTCCTGCACGCGGAAAACTGGGAGACCATCTACGAGGTGCCGACTGTGGGTTCGGCGAAGGCCGTTGTTTCCGACGCCGCCGGCAATCTTTTCCTCGCAGGCTCGATGCGGGCCACCACTTCCGCGCCGGTTTATGCCGTGATCATGAAAAGCAGCGATGGAGGGCAAAGCTGGGACAGCGATCCCTCCACTCCTGATGTCGATGATCCGGTGGACGCCTTTTCAGGCATTGGTTCGACCGCCGCCTACGACGGCCTGGCGGCCATGCGAGTGAGCGACGGCGCGGGCGGTTTCACGGATCACGTGGTGGCGGCGGGCCGGGGATCGCGTCCGGTCACCAATCAGCTGGGAGCATTCAACGCCAATGTCTTTATCCGCAGAAGCCTCGATGCGGGCGCCACCTGGCAGACCCTCGACGAATATGAGCACCCCACCTACGAGAATCTTATCGGGCCACGGATTGTGGCGTTGGACAGCCAGGGGAATATCTACACAGTGATCGAGGCCCTTGAGCATGTCGTCACGACGAGGGGAAGGAATACCACTACGACGCGGGTCGAACACTGGCTGGTCCGAAAAGGGACCAACAACGCCGATGGCACCGTGACGTGGCAAACCTTCGATATTCCATTTCCCGACACCGCGTCGTCGGTCTATGGTTACCTGTGGCAGCGCGGGATCGCGTGCGTGGGAAATGACGTTTACATCGTCGGAGCCGGAGGCTTTACCGGGAGCAGTTGGATGGTGCTGAAAGGCCAGAACGGTGGAGCGGGAGGGTGGACCGTCTCGGAATTGTACCGCCTGAACGCGAACGGACCGTCGGAAGCGTATGCGATCGCGGCCGATAATACGGGAAATCTTTATGTCGCAGGGACGGCCAGCCAGACGGTCACCACCGGCAAAGGCAAATCCGCCACGACCACCACGACAAACTACTGGATCGTGCGGAAGGCAGCGCCGGGGGGTACAGGCTGGCAAACCGTGGATGCGTTCGCACTCCCCGAGGGCTCCGTGGTCCCAACTTCGGTGGCAGTCGATCGTTTCAATAACGTCCATGTGTGTGGCTACGGCAGAGCGGGTTCCCTCCCACTGCAGTCGATTACGCGGAAAGGATCGGGTGGAGCATGGACGACCACTGACACATTTACTTATCTGAACGATGGGGGCAACACCTACGCGTTTTCGATCTGCGCTGATCCGGACGGAAACCTGTTCACCGCGGGAGCAAGCTCGTTGTCCGGTTACTACCGGAACTGGCTCGTCCGCCGAAGTCTGGCGCCGTAACCGTCCCGTGTTATTCGGCGGTGCCTTCGCAATTCCTTGTGACAACACTCCACTCCGAACCGCTCCGCGGTTCAGCAGGAGAGTTGCAAAAACACCGCCCGATTCCTGAAGAATAACATTTACACACCGGCTCTGCGATCTCAGAATCCGCGCGCCGCGAAATGCGCGTCCTGCCATGACCTCGCTCGAACACTCCCCGGGAGCCGGCGCCGCTGGCGGCATGGTTCTGCTCACCACCCTTCTGCGCGGCCCTGCTTATGCCGGGAACACCGATCTTGTCGCCTACTGGTCCTTCAACAGCGCCCCGCCCGCCGCCAGCCCCCTGCGCGTCCTGCCCGACCTCCGAGCCGGGCTGCCGGCCCGGATGCTGGGCGGAGCCGCGATGACTCCCGGTGCCGGCGGACAAACAGGAGCCGCGGGTGACCTGGCAGTGCGTTTCGGAACCGCGAATCAGCGGCTGCATGTGACCGACGCCTCTTATTTCACTGACATCTCTGCATACGACACCCTGTCAGTGAGCTACTGGATCAAGCAGAACGCCATCCGTGAGGCCGCGATGTTCTCATTCATCGCTCCCGCCGTGTCCGAGGGGCGCGGTTTTCATGCGAATACACCATGGAGCGACAGCCGTCTCTACTTCGACACCGGGGGTTGCTGCGATGAAGTGCTTAATCGCGTCAGCGTGGCCGGCAGCGGAAACTGGGCGTTGTGGCGCCATGTGACGCTCGTTTTCGATCATGGGACGAAAACCATTTATCTGGACGGCGTGCCGCGCATCACCGGTTCCAACACAGCGGGTATCGACGCCACCTACAAGGAACTTTTCATCGGTAATGGAGCGGGCGCCACCGAAGCCGTGAACGGGGATATGGATGACTTTGCCGTGTTCTCTCATGCAATCACCGACACGGACGTGGCGGACCTCGCCTCCCGGTCCGTCACGCCACTCACCCTCGCCGGAGTGCTGCCGACAGATGCCGACGGGGACACGCTGCCGGATCGCTGGGAGCTGCGCTTTGCCCCGGACCTGACGACATTTACCCGTGCGGACGGCGATTACGACCGTGACGGCTCGGGCAACCTCAAGGAATTCGACAACGGCACCAGTCCCGTTAACCCCGACTCGGACGACGATTCTGTAACCGACGGTGCCGAAACCGGTACCGGCACCTGGGTCAGCAGCAGCAACCGGGGCACCAGCCCGCTGCTTGCGGACAGCGACGCCGATGGACTCCCGGATGGCGTGGAAACCAACACCGGCATTTTTGCCGGAGGCAGCGACACGGGTTCCCATCCGCTTCGTACCGACACCGACGACGACGGTTTTGGCGATGCGCTGGAATCCGTTTTCGGCAGTGACCCGAATTCCAGCGCAAGTTTGCCAGTGAATGCCGGCGGCCAGCGCCTGCTGGCCTGGTGGCCCTTCAACGACGCCGCCAATCCTGCCGCGGCCAATGATGTTATCCTCGGTATTCCCGGCGCCACTACCGGAACCTATACCTCACCTGGCGGCGGTCGCAGCGGCGCGCCTGCGGACCTCGCCATGCGCTTTACCGACAACGCCTCCGTCACTGCCTCCGCCGTCTTCCTCAACGCCGCCTCTCTGAATGACGCCGTCACTGTTTCCCTTTGGCAACGGATCAATTCTGTTCGCGAAGGCTCGTCGTTCTGGGTTACCTCGCCCTCAGCGAATGCTTTCTTCCGGGGCCTTCAGGCGCACATTCCCTGGAGTGACCTCAACATGTATTTTGATCATTCCGGATGCTGTACTCCGGGCATTCACCGGATCAGCGCGCCGCTTCCGTCCATCAATACCGCGCAGTGGCACCACTTCGCCTTCGTCAAGAGCGGCGCCACTACCAAACAAATCTACGTGGACGGCATCCTGCGCGCCAGCGGCACCGGCAGTTTGCCGCTCCCCCGCGACTTCACCACCCTCTACATCGGTGGTGGCCCCACCGGCTCCATAGACGGCAGTATAGACGACTTTGTGCTTTACGCCGGCGGTCTCACCCAGGGGCAAATCACCCGGCTCGCCGCGGGAGAATCCCCCGACACGATTACCGGGCCCGCTGCGCCGTTCGAAATCACAGCGAGCCGCCTCCTGGCAGGGGATCGGATACGGCTCACCTGGAATTCAAAAGCCGGGAGCACCTATCGAGTGGAGGGATCACCCGGCCACGAGCCCCTCTCGTGGAGCAATCTCGCCACCGGCATTCCCGGCGTGAGCATTTCGACAACTGCCAAGGTAAATTTGCCTCCGGGCAGCATGCGCCTCTTCGTGCGCGTGACGAAGGAATAGCTCGCCGCCGCGAACTTCGGAATAAAGGTGCGTCAATTCTCTGATCACCGGGTACGCGCACCAAACCGGTGAGCGGCCGCTGCTCTTCGGAGAGCGGGAGACATACGCGGATGCGAAGGGCGCCGGCACTGAAGCAGCGGGACCCTGAATCACGCCGGCGGACGCAACTTCACGGGCGCGGCGGTGCTGCGGCTGGTTTTGATGTTCAGCACTTCCACAAAGACGGAGAAGGCCATGGCGAAATAGACATAGCCCTTGGGAATGTGAACGTGCGCGGCCTCGGCAATGAGGTTGGTGCCGATGAGCAGCAGGAACGCCAGCGCCAGCATCTTCACCGAGGGATGCTTTTCCACAAACCGGCTGATGCCGTCCACGGCGAGAATCATCACGCCGGTGCTGATGAGCACAGCGAGGATCATCACCGGCACGATCGTTGTCATGCCGATGGCGGTCACGATGCTGTCGAGGCTGAAGATGATGTTCATGAACATGATCTGCACCATCACCGCGCCGGCGGCTGCCGCACCCTGGTGCGCGGCAGCCGCGGAGGCGCCGGCACCCTCGAGCTTATGGTGAATTTCCCGCACCGCCTGCCAGAGCAGGAACAGCCCGCCGATCAGCAGGACCAAATCCTTTCCGCTGACGGCCAGCTTGCCGGGCTCGATAGCGGCATCGCTGCCGTGCGGCACCGCCTGCTCGAACGGCCAGGGAATGCTGAACACCGGTTTCGACAGGCTGAGAATCCAGCCGAGAAACAGCAGGAAAATGAGCCGCGGCATGACTGCCAGAATCAATCCCTTCTTGCGCGCCTTCTGCTGCTGCTCCGGCGGCAGTTTTGAAGTCAGGATGGAAATGAACACGATGTTGTCCACGCCGAGAACCACTTCCAATGCCACGAGTGTGAGCAGACCGATCCATGCGGCGCTCTGCGTGGTCCAGGTGAAGTCGGTGAGTTGATGCCAAATGTCCATGGGAGGGGGAAGAGTAGTGCCGGTCCGGCAGTTGAAAGACTTTCCCTCAATCCCCGTCGCCCGGTCCCGCAACCGGGGAGCCGCGCGCGGCCCGCATCTTTCCCGCCCCCCGCCTTCGCGGCGTACGTGATTTTCGATGAACTCCAACCGCCGGAGTCACCTCCCGCCGCAGTCCGGCCCTGCCGGGAGATCAACGGCTTGACTCAAGGCCCCGGAGCGGCGCGGAGGTCCAGCGCAGCAGGGAGAAGACGTCGCTGTGCTTGTCGGTCCAAAGCACTTGAGGTCCCTCAAGAGGACCAGGACCGGTGCTTGCTCCGTCATTGCCGGCCGCGCCCTCGAAGCCTTCCGCAGCAGCCGGCGGGCGGCGCGACAGGATCATCCAAAGATTGGGCGTGGGGACCGGCGGTTTCCCGGGATGAAAATGGAGCCGGGCATGGAGCCCGAAATGCCGGGCGATGCTGAACACGAGCGGACGGAAGTCGAGGTAACGGTTGGAGATGTTGATGGCGAGCAGGGAGTCGTCGTCGCGAAGGTGTTGCAGGTAGAGTGCGAAGGCTTCGGCGGTGAGCAGGTGGACGGGGACCGAGTCGCTGGAGAAGGCGTCGAGCATGAGCAGGTCGTAATTCTGCCCTCCGGTGTCGCGGAGTTCGCGCTCGAGGGCGAGCCGGGCGTCGCCGGCGACGGTTTCGACGCTGCCGGGGCTGTTCCTGACATAGGAAAAGAAAGCGTCAGGACCGGAGGCCCATTGGATGACCAGAGGATTCACTTCATAGAAACGCATGAAGTCGCCGCGCCGCAGGTGCGCCGCCATCGCACCGACTCCGAGCCCGGCCACACCGATCCGCAGTGCCCCGGAGGCGCCGGACGACCGCCGCGCATGCCCGGCGATGGCGAGGCCCGCGCCGCTCTCCGCATCGGCATAGCCCGCAGGCTGGTTCTGCAGCGCTGGATGGGTGAACTGGATGCCGTGATTCACCTGTCCGTGGACGAGGCGCAGGTATTCCACGCCCTGACGTTCGTCCTTCTGCACGCGGACGGCGCCATAGAGGTTCCGGCCTTTGGCCAGCACGCCGGCGCCCGCGCCCCGCGAGTCATCGAGCGTAAAGGCGAACGCGAAGAAGATCACCATACCGAGCAACAGCTGCGGCCAGCCGCGCCAGCGCTGCCATCCGGGAAACGGCAGGGTCAGCGCATAAAACAACAGCGTGATCACAGTCCCGGCGGCCACGGCCGGCATCCAGCCTTTGAGCCATGGCGGCGCGGTCTCCGGCAGGATGAAGCTCACCAGCAGGAGCAGTCCGGTGATTCCAAAAAAGACCGCAGCGGCATAACAAAGCACGTCGCCGCGGTGCATCAGTGAGTTCCGGTCGCGCCAGAAAAGTACCGTCAGGAGCAGCCAGCCGAGGCACATGGTCCACGGAAATTCCGTCACCGACGCAAGCAGCACCGGCGCCCCGGCGGCAATGGCCGCCCCGCCCAGCGCCCCGCCGAGGGCGATGGCAAGGTAGAAACCCGTGAGGCCGCATGCGGCGGGCCGCAGCCGGAAGAGTTCTCCGAGGCACATCCAGCAAAACAGAAAGAGCCAGACGCCGAGCACGATCATGACCCACGAAACCGGGATGCCCGTGCCGGGCACGGAAAACCCCAGCGCGACCAGACTGAGCAGCGCCGCCGGAGCGACGAGCCACTCGCGCCGGTACCAGCGCGCATCGTGAAAGGCGATCATGAAGGCGATGAGATAGAGCGCCAGCGGCAGCACCCAGAGAAACGGCACCATGGCGATTTCCTGACAAAGCTGACTGGTCGTCGCCAGCAGCACCGCGGAGGCCGCCGCGGAGAGCAGCACCCAGAGAACTTTGCGTCCGGCGGACGATTCCCCCGCCGTGTCGTCAGGACCGCCGCGGGAAATCGATCTGGCGGAAATCGAAACCGCGCGCCGGCCGCGCCACGGCAGCACCGCCGCCGCCACAGCGAATGTCAGGATCACGAAAGTCCACATCCACCCCTCCGCCAGCGCAGGCAGAGAAAACCGCGGCTCCAGCAGAAACGGAAAACTCAGCAGCCCCAGCAGCGAACCGGCATTCGACACTGCATAAAGCCGGTAAACCCGCGCCTGCGGCAGCCCGCTTTCCGCCGCCCAGCGCTGCAGCAGCGGACTGCTGGCGGCCAGAATCACAAACGGCAGACCAGTGCCGGCGGCGAGCGCCTTGAGGATAAGTCCGGTCGGCGCCTCGTGCCCCAGCGGCTTCCACTCGTCCGGCGCCAGGAGCGGGGCGCCGTGTCGCCCGCTCCACCAAATCAACTGCGCCGCCGCCAGTCCGGTGAGCGCGCAGTGCACCGCCCGCTGCCACCGCGCCGGGCACCAGCGGTCCAGCGCCCATGCATATCCATAGCCCGCCAGCAGGAGCGACTGAAAGAACATGAGGCACGCCGCCCATGTTCCCGGCGCCCCGCCGAACCACGGCAGCAACTGCTTCCCCGCCAGCGACTGCACCAGAAACAGCAGGAGCGCGGAAAGAAACACAGCCGGGACAAATCGCATGAGTCAGGTCTGGGCAGCCGCCAGCCCCGCAAGTCAAGAGGCCCCGCCCTCGCATCCCGCTATTTTTGGGAACAAGTTCCCCAAAGCGAACGAGCCCCCCGGTAACATGAACCCACTCCACCCCTCCCGCAGCCCGCACTCCGGTCATATCCGACACCCCCTCGTTTTCCACTGTTTGCGGGCTTTCTTGCACTCCTGCAGGCTTTGATGCAAATGCGCGTCATATTCCACAGCCCTTTTCCGTGCCCTCCGCTCCATCCCGTAATCTTCCTTCACCGCTGTCAACTATAGCGGTGTTGAGCAAACTTGCAGTTCTGTCGGTGATCGTGTAGTTCGGCGGAAAGGTGACAGCATATGTCAGATACACTCGATTACGATCAGTTGATTCACCTCGACGCAGAGAACCTCGCTGAGGCCGGCATTCGGGAGGCCTACGAGTCATTGCTGCCCGAGTTGCGAAAGTATGTGTCGCGGCCTGCAGACGTTGAGGAAGTAATCGACCACGAAGTAGGTAGGTATGCGGTCAAGAGCGGAACAAAGGAGTTTGTGATCTACGCATCCGAGTTACACGATGAAGGAGGCGAGAGTTGGGGCAGAGCCACCGTGGCGTTCTTCACGATCGTCAACGATCAACTAGCAAACTCGGAGTATCGCTTCTACGCTATCAACGGCGGCAATGATCTAGGGGGCATGTTTCTCACGCCGTCGCAAGCGGCCGCCGCACAGAAGGCTCTTCCCAACAAAACAGATTGGCCATATTTTCCAAAGGACGAGCGGGACTGGTATGGCCAGTTTCACTGATTCTTGTGAGCCCGAGTGCCGAATCGGGTCGGGGCGGCAGGATTGCGCCTGCCGCCCCTCCCACACCACCCG
>CAZFZN010000067.1:0-13078 GCA_964523105.1 uncultured Akkermansia sp. | reverse complement strand
GCATCTGCGCTTGGCCGTGGATTATTAGTCTCAACTTGAACGCGACTTAGAATGACGCCGGCGGAGCGCGATATTCTAACACGGTGGATCCGCTCGGGCGGCGAGTACACCAAACACTGGGCCTACGTGCCGCCGCGAAAGCCGGAGGCCGGCGGGAAACCGGGCGCCATCGATGAATTCCTTCAGGCACGCCTCCAATCTGCGGGCCCTCCGCCGGCTCCGGAGGCGGATCGCGCCACTCTGGCCCGGCGGGCGGCCCTTGCTCTGACCGGGCTGCCGCCGGCTCCGGAGGAACTGACAGGGTTTCTGGAGGATAAATCCCCCGGGGCATGGGAATCGCTGGTGGACCGCCTCCTGGCCAGTCCGCGTTTTGGCGAACATCAGGCCCGCCAGTGGCTCGACGCAGTGCGCTACGGCGACACCCACGGACTGCACCTCGACAACCGGCGGGGCATTTTTCCTTATCGCGACTGGGTGGTGAAGGCCTTTAACGAAGGCCTGCCGCTGGATGTTTTCCTGCGGGATCAACTCGCGGGCGACCTGCTGCCGGAACCGACTCTCGCGCAGCTCACGGCGACCGGATTTGTCAGAATGAATCCCACCACCGCGGAGGGCGGCGCCATTCCGGAGGAATTTCAGGCGAAGAACAACTTCGACCGTGTGGAGACGCTGGGCACGGTGCTGCTCGGCGCCACGTTCATTTGTGCCCGCTGCCACACTCACAAATACGATCCGGTGACGCAGACGGAGTACTTCCGTCTGCTCGCCTTCTTCAACAGCACCGAAGAAGCGCCGCTCGACGGCAACAAATACGACTACGCGCCGGTCCTGAATGTTCCCGCCGACCAGGACGGCTGGCAAAAGTGGACGGCGCTCGAAAAGGAACGCGCGGCACTGATCGCGAAAGTGCCGGGCAGCAACGGTACGCCGGCGCAGCGCCTGCAGCAGATCGCAGACGCCGGCGGCGCGCATGCCGGCACTGCATTGCAGAAAGACGCGTCGGACCTGGCCAACCGCATCGCCGAACTGGAGAAGTCCTTCACCACCACGCTGATCACCCGGGAACTGCCGAAGCCCCGGCCCACCCGTCTGCTTGATCGCGGCGAATACGACATGGCGACGGGCGATCCCCTGGAACCCGGTGTGCCCGCCGCAATGGGGGCCCTGCCGGAAGGCGCCCCGCGCAACCGGCTCGGCCTCGCTCGATGGATCACCTCGCGCGACAATCCGTTGGTCGCCCGCGTGCTCGTGAACCGCCTGTGGGCGGGCATCTTCGGCGCCGGACTCGTGCGCACGCCGGAGGATTTTGGACTTCAGGGCGAGCAGCCGACGCATCCGGAACTGCTCGACTGGCTCGCCGTCGAACTCCAGGACTCCGGCTGGAATTTGAAGCACATGCTGCGCCTCATGGTTACCAGTCAGGCATTTCGGCAGGAATCGCGCCGGCGCGGCCTGCCCGACGATCGCGAGAACCGCCTGCTCTCGCGCGGCCCGTCGTGGCGGCTCGACGCGGAGGTGCTGCGGGATCTGGCGCTTTGGTCCAGTGGATTGCTCGACCCTCACATGGGCGGCGAAGGCGTGAAGCCGGATCAGCCGCCGGGTCTCTGGACAGCCCTGGCGCATCCCGCCAGCAACACGAAGAACTATGTCCCTGACAAGGACGCCCGTGTCTATCGCCGGAGCCTCTACGTTTACTGGAAGCGCACCAGCCCGCACCCGATGATGACCCTGTTCGATGCCCCGAGCCGCGAGTCGTCGTGCGTGCGGCGTTCGCGCAGCACCACGCCGACGCAGTCGCTGGGGCTGTTCAATGAACGCCAGCGCGTGGAGTCCGCCAATGCGCTCGCGGCACGGCTGCTGCGGAGCGGAGATTCCGACAGCGCCAGGCTCGATCTGCTCTTCACGCTGCTGGCGTCGCGGACGCCGTCGGACGCGGAGCGCGCCGCCTGCCTTTCCCTGCTCGAATCCGAACGGCGGCGATTCCGTGAGTCGCCTGCTGACGCGGCCGCCCTGCTCAAGGCCGGCGACTGCGGCCGCGGCGACGGTCTCGATCCCGCGGAGCACGCCGCATGGGCACAGGCGGCCGCCGTCGTGCTCGCCAGCGATGCCGCCATTCTGCTTTACTGAACTCCGCCCGCCCGTCCCCGCACCGATTCCTGACACTTTCTCATGACTGCACACGATCTCGATCTTGCCATCACCCGCCGCCATCTCTTTGGGCGGGCCGCCCTCGGCCTGGGAACCGCGGCCATGGCGCAACTGCTGGGCCGCAATGCGCTGGCCGGCGGTGCCGCTGCGCCCGCAGGCGATTTGAACGGCGGCATCCACCACCGCGCCAAAGCGAGGCGCGTCATTTACCTGTTCATGAGCGGCGGCCCGAGTCAGCATGACATGTGGGACTACAAGCCGAAGATGCGCGACTTCTACGGTCAGGATCTGCCAAAGGAGGTGCGCGACGGCCAGCGCATCACCGGCATGACGTCCGGACAGAAGACGCTGCCGGTGTGCCCCAGCAAATACGAGTTCAGGAAATACGAAAACAACGACCGCGGCGTCTGGGTGAGTTCGCTGCTGCCCTACACGGCGCAGGTGGTCAAAGAACTCTGCGTGGTGCACACCGCCTTCACCGAAGCCATCAATCACGACCCGGCCATCACTTACATCCAAACCGGCAGTCAGGTGCCCGGACGCCCGAGTCTCGGCGCGTGGCTCAGCTACGGCCTGGGGAGCGGCAATGCGGATTTGCCAGGCTACGTGGTGATGCACGCGCACAGCGACCACGCCGAGCAAAGTCTGTTCAACCGCCTCTGGGGCAGCGGCTTCCTGCCCGCCGAACACCAGGGCGTGCTGCTGCGCAGTCAGGGCGACCCGGTGCTCTATCTGGCGAACCCCGCCGGGGTGTCGCGGGAGGGGCGCCGCGCGCAACTCGATGCCCTCGCGGCGCTGAACTCCGTGCAGCACGGGCACTTCGGCGATCCGGACATCCTCTCCCGCATCAAACAGCACGAACTCGCCTATCGCATGCAGTCGTCCGTGCCGGAACTGATGGATCTGTCAGGCGAAGGCGACGAAACGTTTGCACTCTACGGTGAGGCGGCCCGGAAGCCCGGCACGTTCGCCGCGTGCTGCCTCAATGCCCGGCGGCTGGCCGAGCGCGGCGTGCGCAACATTCAGATCTTCCACCGCGGCTGGGACGCCCACAACAACCTCGCCGGCGAGCACGAATCGCAGTGCAGGGATGTCGATCAGGGCTGCGCCGCGCTCATCAAGGACCTGAAGCGCCGCGGTCTGCTCGACGACACGCTCGTGGTCTGGGGCGGCGAATTCGGCCGCACGGCCTATTGTCAGGGAGCGCTGACCAAAGAGAACTACGGCCGCGACCATCACCCGCGCTGTTTCACGGTCTGGATGGCCGGCGGCGGCGTGAAGCCGGGGATCACTTACGGCCGGACCGACGATTTCGGCTACAATATCGCCCATCCCGACGGCACCCCCATGCGGCCCCAGCCGACCAAGGACAAGTGGACCCCCGGCACCATGCACATCCACGACATGAACGCCACCATCCTCCACCTTCTCGGCATCGATCACCGCCGGCTCAATTACCGCTATCAGGGCCGCGATTTCCGCCTCACCGACGTGCACGGCCACGTGGTGCACGACCTCATCGCCTGACTCGCGGGCCTTCGCGCCCCCGTTTGCGGATTTCCGGTCCCGGCAGAGCGGAATCGCGAAACCGCCGCGCGATGCCTGCAGGGGCAGAATTTGCGTCGGAAATCAGCGTGGACAGCGCCCGCGGGCCGGTTACATCACCGCTGTTATGACAAAACGCTCTCTCCGCTTTTCCGCACTCCTGGCCGCCGTCGCCGGGCTCCTTGCGTTCACCGCCCCGCAGGCCGGCGCCCTCGAAATGCGCCACTGGCTCAAAATCGACGGCACCATGTTCGAAGCCGAATTCGTCCGCCAGGTGGGCGACAAGGTGCAGCTGCGCGACAAGGACGGCCGCACCGTCGAACTGCTCAAAACGCAGCTCAGCTTCGGCGACCTCGACTACATCGCAGAAAATGCCCCGGCTGACAAAACCATCAAGTCCCTCGGCAGTTCCGGCCCCAAGCCCAAGCTGCCCAATCCCGCCCGGGAGGTGAAAATGGACCGCAAAGCCTTCGTGAAGGAGGCCGGGGACTTCAAGATCAACCAGCGCACCTACCGGGTGTGCGAGACGCCGCACTTCAAAATCATGTACATGAAGCCGGCCGATCCCATGGACATGGGGGAACTCGCCGAGCGCCTCTGGGTGGACACCGCGTTCTTCCACAGCACCTTCATTGGCAAATGGACCGATCGCAAAATGGGCATCATCCTCGTCAATGACGACGAGGCCTATGAAGACATCGGCAGCTGGTACGCCGACATGATTTCCGGCATCGGCACGGATCAGGCGAAAGACGCCGCGGAGCGCATCCGCAAGACATGGCCGCGGAGCGCCAGCGGATCCGTCAACATGCCCGAGGCCCAGGCCGACGAGCAGAAAATCTTCAGCCACATCCGCGTCTTCCGCACCTTCCGCTCTCTGGTGGACCAGTCCGGCAAGGTCGTGAAAAAGGAGCCGATCAAGGGCGTCTGGGTGCCGTTCAATACCCACTGTCTCGCCGGTGACCTGCTGGGCATTCAGGCCGGCGGCACCAGCGGCGCGACTCCGGAAGGCAGCTTCGCCATTTTCACCGGGCATTCCTATTATAAGGAGATTCAGCTCAACGGACGTTCCGAAACCAGCAAGCTCCACACTGAAGGCACCGGCAAGGATGTGGGCAGCGCCGGCGGGTTCAATTCCGACAAGGACTGGGCCGGGGAACTCAAAAAGCTGCTGCGCAAGAAAGAGGGCCCGTGGAAGCCCGACCTCCAGATGCTGTTCCGCGTCCGGGACAACGACGCCCGCCAGGCGGAAATCGTCTTCGCCTATGCCTTCTCCCGCTTCCTCCAAAGCACACCGGAGCGCCTCACCGCCTACAATAGGCTGTGTCAGAAAATCGACACCGCCAACCAGGTGCCCGACCTCGCGGAAATCGCGGTGATGTACGGTTACGAAAGTGCCGAGGCGCTGCAGAAAGCATGGGAGGAATGGATGGGCAGTTCCGATTTCAAATGACCGCCCCCCTGACTCCGGAAACGACCATGCATGACCTCCTCGAGGCCATGCCCGGTGCAAGACGTGCCCTCTTCGCCAAATATCATATCGGCGGCTGCAGCAGTTGCGGCTTCGCTCCGCAGGAAACCCTCGCGGAAGTCTGCCGGCGCAATGACGGACTCGATCCCGGCGAGGTGATGGCCCATTTGCAGTCCAGCGCCGAACAGGATGCAAGGATGCAACTCAGCCCTGTGGAACTGCAGGCGATGATGGCCGACGGACAGCCGCTCCGGCTGCTCGATGTGCGCAGCCGCGAGGAACACGAAGCCGTGAAACTCCCCGGCTCGGAACTGATGTCGCAGGACGTGCTCCAGCGGATTTTCGGTGAAGACAAATCACTGCGCACCGTGGTTTACTGCCACCACGGGGTCCGCAGCCTCGACGCCGCCGCCTATCTCGCCGGGCATGGCCTGACTCATGTGAAAAGCCTCGCCGGCGGCATCGATGCATGGAGTTGCGAAGTCGATCCGTCGCTGCCCCGCTACCGCCTGGAAATGGAGTGACCCCCATGAACGAGGAACTGCTCAACGCCAGCATCGCCCATCCGAAGAACCTCGGCGAAATGCCCGACGCCGATGCCGTCGGCACCGTCGGCAATCCCGACTGCGGCGACATGGTCCGGATGTGGCTCAAGTTCACCGAAAAGGACGGCCGCAAAGTCATCGACCGCGCCTCGTTCCAGAGCTTCGGCTGCCAGACCGCCATCGCCGTCGCCAGCATGGCCACCGAGATGCTCAAGGGTCGCACCGTCGAAGAGGCGAAGCACCTTTCCGCCGCGGAATTGAGCGCCCCGCTCGGGCCGCTGCCGCCCATGAAAATCCATTGCGGCCAGATGGTCGAAGGCGCCCTGCGCGCCGCTTTGGAGTCCGACACCGCGGCGGTTCCCGCACCGGCCGCACCGGCTCCGGCCGGCAACCTCTCCGAAAGCCTCGGCGAAGCCTCCGGCATCAAACCCGGCAAGCTCAAAGTGGTGCTGACTTGAGCACGGAGAGGCGAAGGACGGCGGGGCTAGAGAACATCGAACACCGAACGTCCAACATCCAATGCTTGAACCGTCCGCCATCCGCGCTTTGCCTCCTTCCAACATTGGATGTTCGGTGTTGGATGTTCGATGTTCTCCTTTCTGACCTCTGAATCCCTCCCCCATGAATACCGACATCACCCTCTCCCGCGAAGTTGAAGCCATTCAAATTCCGAGTGGCGACACCATCGTGCTGCCGGCCGGCACCCGCGTCATCATCACGCAAAGTCTCGGCGGCAGCTACACCGTTGCCACCGACCACGGTCTCGCGCGCATCTCCTCCAAAAACGCCGACGCGCTCGGTCTGGAAAAAAAAGACGCGGGCACCGGCGCGAGTGCCGCACCTCTCACGGGTGAGGAACTCGAGAAGGCCGTCTGGGAGGCCATGAAGACGGTCTATGACCCCGAAATCCCCGTCAACATCGTGGACCTCGGCCTCGTGTACGACTGCGCCATTTCCAAAGAGGACAGCGCGACCGTCGTCCAGGTGAAAATGACCCTCACCGCACCCGGCTGCGGCATGGGGCCCACCATTGCCGCGGACGCCCAGGGGAAAATCATGAGCATTCCAGGCGTCCATGACGCCAAAGTCGAAATCGTCTGGGACCCGCCGTGGAATCAGGGCATGATTTCCGAGAACGGACGCATGCAGCTCGGCATGGTTTAGGCCCGCGCGCCGGCACGGCCCTCGCTCCGGCTTGCAGCCGCGGCCGGGACGGTCAAAAGAGCGGCCTCACCATGACCGAAGCCGAGGCTCTCATCGCACTGAATCTGCTGCCAAAAATCGGGCCGGTCCGGGCGCGGCGGCTCATGGAACGCTGCGGCGGCGCCGCGGGAGTGCTGCGCGCCGGCACTTCCGTGCTCCGGGAGGTGAACGGCATCGGCGAGGAAACGGCGGGCATCGTGCGCGACTGGGAACAGCAGACGGATCTGTCAGGGGAACTGGATCGCATCCGTCAGGGCGGTTATACCATTCTCACGGAAACGGATGACGCATGGCCGGAGAACTTCCGGCAGATGCCGGATGCCCCGCTGCTGCTTTATGTCTGGGGAAAGGTGGAGCCGCGGGACCGCACCGCCATCGGCGTCGTCGGCTCGCGGCGCGCGACCAGTTACGGGCTGACCTGTGCCAAGAAGTTCTCGTTCCAGCTCGCGCACGCCGGAGTCACGGTCCTCAGCGGCATGGCCCGGGGCATCGACACGGCGGCGCACGAGGGAGCGGTGGCGGCGAAAGGCCGTACTATTGCCGTCATCGGCAGCGGACTGGGAAAACTTTATCCGCCGGAGAACAAAGCGCTGTGCGAACGCATCGCCGCGGGACACGGCGCAGTGGTCAGCGAGTTTCCCATCCTCACCGAGCCTGACAAACAGACCTTTCCCCAGCGAAACCGCATCGTCAGCGGTTGGAGTCAGGGCATTCTCGTCGTGGAAGCCCCGTCGTGGAGCGGTGCGCTGATTACCGCCAACAACGCCGCCGATCAGGGGCGCACGGTTTACGCCATTCCCGGGCCGATCGACCGGCCGTCGTCCGCCGGGTGCAACAAACTCATCCAAAACGGCGCGCGTCTGGTGCTCGACGCCTCGGACATCCTCGACGACATGAACGCGCTGCTGCCGGAGCCGCTGCTCGCCGCCGCACAGGCGCCGGCCAATCAGGCGCCGCCCAATCTCACCGAAACCGAGCAGTTGATCTGGAACGCGCTCGGCAGCGACGAGGCGCACCTGGATCAAATCATCGCGCGCACTTCCCTCACGGCCGCGACCGCATCCTCACAACTCATGCGCATGGAACTGAAGCGCCTCGTGCAGCAACTGCCCGGCCGCCGCTACGTCCGCCTGACCTGATGGCCTCCACCAATCTTCTCCGGCTGGCGCGGCGGCTGTTCGCCGATGAATCGGAGCGCGCGGCTTTTCTCGCGGCCCTGACATCGCCGCTGCCCTATCAACCCGCGGTGCTCTGGTTGCAGGAGCGCCCGGCGGAAATGCCGTTTCGCTGTGCGCCGCGGCCATCGTGGCTGCCCGAGTGGGTGGACCTCGCAGCGCCCGGAGAGCGGCCGGGGCAGCACGCGCTGCACGAAGCCGGCGCTTATTACTGCCTCGATGCCTCCTCGGTCTTTGCCGCCAGTGTGCTGTGCACCATCCCGCCGGACCCGGAGACAGTGCTGGACGTTTGTGCCTCGCCTGGCGGCAAGAGCATCTTCGCATGGCGCGCGCTGCGGCCCCGGCTCCTGGTGGCTAACGAAGTCATCGCCAAGCGCACCGGCGCGCTCACAGGCAATCTCCAGCGCTGCCGCGTGCGGCCGGCGACGGTGACGAACGCCGACACCGCCGTGCTCGCCCGCGTTTGTCCGTCCGCGGCGGATGTCGTGATCGTGGATGCACCCTGCAGTGGGCAGTCGCTCCTGGCCAAAGGTCAGGAGAATCCGGGCTGCTGTCACCCCGCGACCATCAATTTGAACGCCAACCGCCAGCGGCGCATTCTCGCCAATGCCGCAGCCACCGTCGCGCCAGGAGGATGGCTGGCCTATATCACCTGCACCTACGCCGAGAAAGAAAACGAAGGCAACTCAGGCTGGCTGCTCCGGCAGTTCCCCGCCTTCTCCGCCGTCCTGGTGAGCGCTTTGGAATCACATCGCTCCACGCTGGCGGAATTCCCCTGCTACCGGCTCTGGCCGCAGGAGGGAATTGGAGCCGGAGCCTTCGCAGTGCTCCTCCGGCGCGATGAATCCGGCACGCGCGGCGGCATGGACGGCCTGCGCGCGGCGTGGCGGCTCGATTGAACGAATCGCCGCGGGCGTTGTCATCACGTGATGCGCTTCCTCCTTCTGCTTTTGCTCATGACGCCGTGCGCGGCGGCCGACCGCGTCGTGCATATTTTCGTGGCTCTGTGCGACAATGACAGTCAGGGCATTCAGCCGGTGCCCAAAAAAATCGGCAATGGAGACGACCCGGCCAACAATCTTTACTGGGGCTGCGACGACGGCGTGCGCAGCGTGTTCTCCCGCAGCAAGTCATGGAAACGGCTCGCCGCCGGTGACCCTGACGGCGACGGCCCCATCCTTGAGCGGCTCGTCTTCCGCAACGAACCGGCCAAAGCATGGCTGTTGGCCGATGCCTACCGCGGGCGGGAAATCAGGAAATGCCTGACAGATTATCTCGCGGCGCTGGCGGGCACGTTGAAAGCGGAGGCTGTGGCCGGTGAACAGAAGATCGCGGCGGGCGGCGCGGCGGACATGGTTGTCTATGCGGGACACGATGGCCTGATGGAGTTTGAACTTCCGCTGCCGGCGGCGGGACCGGAGAACAAGCCCAAACGAACCATCGCGCTCTGCTGCATGAGTCAGGTGTTCTTCACCAGCTACCTGCACGACTTGAAGGCGGAGCCGCTCCTCCTGACAACCCAGCTGATGTATCCCGCGGCGCAGGTGCTGCACGAGGTGGTCGGCGGCTGGCTCGCCGGCAAGGACGCCGCCGCCTGCCGCCAGCTGGCCGCCGCCGCTTACGCGAAGAATCAGAGGATCAGTGTGAAAGCCGCCGCCGGTGTCTTCACCACGGATTTCCGCAAGGAGAAGGTGCCGGCGAAAGAAGCCGTCGGAAAGTGACATCAGCCCGCCGCAACAGTGCCCACGCCACCCAACTGCATGGGGGGGAGCCTTGTGAGCACCAGCGACCAGCGCCACGCCCGCCTCCACAAGCAATACATAATCCTCGGGAGTGCTCTGCCTGCCGTGGCTGCGGGGCACGGCTTCTGACCTGCAGCGCTTTGGCAGGGCTGCTCCCTCCGTAAAAACCGTCTATTACCTGCCCCCTCACACGGCCGCCGCCTGACGGGACAGGCCAGCGACCGGGGCGCCCCCGTCCTGACTGCCGCAACGCGGAGAGATTTCTTCCCTCGGTCCTGAGCCGGCCCTGTTCCCATAAACTCATTCACCCCGGAGAACCCCGCCTGCGAGCCCCAACTAACCGACGTCGCAAAACGGCATGGGAGAAGCAGGGATTTTCGCCTGCTCTCGGCGCGCAACGCATTGATTGGGAAGCCCCGGATTTTCAGAACGCCCTGTCGTGCAGACTCTGGCGGTGGCAGACACCTTTTTTGAGGGCCGCATCGTTGCATGCGTCACGAGCTCTTTTCGGGCGAATGCAAAGGACGGCAGGTGGCTCCGGGGCGCAAACGCGTCGCGCTTATCGGTGCGGACGATGGGGCTCCGCAGCAGGCCTGCCCCGCTTCGGCTGCAGCCGCGACAACCGACCGCAGGGAGACCAGCCCGCCGGGGGCTGCGCGAAGCGCGAAGGCAGGCCGGCAACCGGAGCGACTGTGTGCAGGCGGTCATCACGCTGGTGGGCCTGCCGGAAAATGCCTTCTTTTGACATTGGAGACACGGGCTTGGCGCAGCCTGGTCCTGCCAGCCATCGCGGGAGCGAATCCTGCCGGGGCATTCGGCATGGCCACGCTTCGGTTGGCCACAGGCCGGGCTGCAACTTGCTTTGGTATACCGCGACGGCGGTAACATCCCTCCGGATTCCCTATTCAGAATGAGGGCAGCCTTCCGGCCAGCCGTCCCCGGGGCGGAATCCGCGGAGGATGAAGAGGCGTCCAGTCTGCTCCAGAAAGCTCGGGTGAAGGAATGATAAATCTTTAAGCCACCTAAACCTCTTGCAATTATGGAATGCTTGGGTATTATATACACACCCATTTCTGCTTTATCCATGAACCCCGCGTCGACAGCCTTCATGTGCGGCATCTGTGCCTGCCTGACCCTCGGTAACGAGGCTCTAGCAGCGACGGTTTATGTCAATTCCCCCGCCGTGGTGGCTGGTCCCGCAGTACCGGTTGCAGTTGCCAGGCTCCGGGCATCCCCGGAAAATTGGGATATGTCGTTGAGTGAAGGCGGGGGAAACAATCAGCAGAACCTGATTCAGGCAGAACTTGCCTCGGCGTTCAATCCACCGGGCCGAACCTTTGATTTTGTGCTCGAGAACAGGCCGGGCGAGGGACTGCTGTTCCGGGCGGCGACGGGCGCGAATCCCCCTGTTATTCTGGCGTGGGGAAATTTCAGCCCGGGGATACCCCACGCGAAACTGGTTTCCATGAGCCACTCTCCGCCGGCCCCGAACAACTACAATTTGCTCAATCTCCAGGCCCAGGCGGACCGCCCGAGTTCCTCGGTCACCTTCGCCAATCTTCTCTTTTCTTCGCCGACGCTGGATATCCAGGGCGGCGCGCTGCAGAGTGGAACGGTCAACAGCGGGGACTCCGCGGGCTCCACTCAGTATTTGATCGCGGATACCAACATCGGGGCACATGCGTGGACCCTG
This sequence comes from uncultured Akkermansia sp., assembly GCA_964523105.1. Taxonomy (GTDB): domain Bacteria; phylum Verrucomicrobiota; class Verrucomicrobiia; order Verrucomicrobiales; family V1-33; genus V1-33. The sequence goes on along the minus strand of CAZFZN010000067.1, from coordinate 1,556 downwards.
AGCGGTAGCATCACACTCCGCCGTCCAGGTCAGGGCGGCGGGGACAGCGACTTTGTGGGCTTCGTCATCACTGCCGGACTGTCTCCAATAACTTCCGGAGTTCCTGAACCCCGGACCGGTCTGTTCCTCTTCCCCGCCCTGACGTTCCTCGCACTTAGGATAAGAAACCTGCAGCCGACTTGAAATCGGATTCTGCGGCCTTGAGCGAAAGCCCGCGCAACGCGAGGAAGCCGAATGTTCAAGTCACTGGCTCTTTATTGCGGTTCAAGCGCGGGCACTGACCCGGAATGGATCTCGCTGGCCCGCGCTGCCGGCCGCCTTCTTGCCCATCGGCAAATTCGCCTCATTTATGGCGGCGGGGGTGTGGGTATGATGGGGGCGCTCGCCGACGCGGTGCTCCATGCGGGTGGCAGGGTGACAGGTGTGATTCCACATTTTTTGAACACCCGCGAACTGAAGCATGAAGGTGTCGAGGACATGCGAGTGGTGGACAGCATGCATGAACGCAAGATGCTTATGATGGAACTGGCGGAAGGCTTCATCGCGCTGCCCGGCGGATTCGGCACTCTCGATGAACTTTTTGAAGTTCTCACCTGGAGCCAACTGGGAATTCATGGCAAACCAGCCGGACTTCTCAATGCGCGAGGATACTTCGACGGGTTACTCGCGTGTCTCGACGGAATGGTGACGCATGGCTTCCTGCGTCCCGAAGACCGGACGCGGCTGATATCCGCCGACATGCCGGAGTTTCTGCTCCGGGCCATGGAAAGCTGGCAGCCGCCAGACCGGCTCAAATTCACCCTGGCCACCCGGAGTTCCGAAATGTGAAGTTCCAGTTCCCTCGAATCTCGATGTCATACCGCAACAAACAAAAAGAGCCTGCACCCCCTTCGGGATGCAGGCTCATATAACCTGGCAACTACCTACTCTCGCAAGACCTGTCGTCAAACTACCATCGGCGTTACTGCGTTTCACTTCCGTGTTCGGGATGGGAACGGGTGGTTCCGCAGTGCTATGGTCACCAGAAACGGCACAGAACTGCTGTGACGATTCCGGGGGCCGCAGCGCGGACCGCCGGGTGAAAGCCGGCGAGGAGGAAAACCAAATGGTTCCCTGATGTCTGCATACAGGAGGAAATACGTATTGAATAAGAAGAAAGAGAATTAAGCCGAACGGATGATTAGTACTGCTAAGCTGAGCTTATTGCTAAGCTTATACCCGCAGCCTATCGACGTGGTAGTCTGCCACGATCCTTCAGGGAAAACTTATCTTGGGATGGGCTTGGCGCTTAGATGCTTTCAGCGCTTATCCCTTCCGCACATAGCTGCCCAGCGATGCCTTTGACAAGACAACTGGAACACCAGAGGTGCGTCAGTCCCGGTCCTCTCGTACTAAGGACTGAACCCCGCAATTTTCCTGCGCCCATGGAGGATAGAGGACCGAACTGTCTCGCGACGTTCTGAACCCAGCTCGCGTGCCACTTTAACCGGCGAACAGCCGGACCCTTGGGACCTTCTCCAGCCCCAGGATGTGACGAGCCGACATCGAGGTGCCAA
>CAZFZN010000066.1:0-16119 GCA_964523105.1 uncultured Akkermansia sp. | reverse complement strand
CGACTTCATCCACATCCGCCACCTTCACCGCGGCTACATGTCGTGGAAGCCGGAGAGGGAGCGCTGAATGCGCGGCGATTCGTCAGGGTGCCGGGCGCGGCACGGAGACGCGGCCCTTCCCACTGAGTTCATGACGGGTGGACTTGCCGTCCGGCCAGCGGATTTCGAGCGATGCCGTGCGGCCCGCGGGGACGGTGAAAAAGACCTCGGGCACCGGTGCGGTGAGGCAGCCGGCGGCGGAGGAGATTTCCGCCGTTTGCGGGGGCCGGCCCTCACATTTCACCGTGAGGCGGGCACCGATGGCGGCGGCATTGGGGCCGGGCTGTTTCAACGAGACGCACAGCTGTTCCGCGGGTTTGACAGTGGGCCGGAAGGCGAGGGCCTGATCGTTATTGCGCGCGGCCACGAGTTCCGCGCCGCCGTCATTATCGAGGTCCGCACAAAGCAGAGCCCGCGGATCGCGCGGCACGATGAACCCGCTTTCCAGCGCGGTCATTTCTGCAAAACCTCCCTTTCCGTCCCCGCGCAGCACCAGTCCCAGCCCCCCGTCCATCCAGCCGGTCTCCGGCTGCGGGCCGTAAAAGTTGTGAGTCAGCGCGAGATCGAGCAGGCCGTCCCCGGTGAAATCCGCCGCGGCCGTGCCGAAGACAGGTGAAATTTGCGCCATGACCGGAAACGGCTGGAAGGCGAAGGCGGCGCGCCCGTCATTGACGAAGACACCGCTGCGCAATTCCACGGCGGAAAGTGTCAGGCCCGACTTGAGCCGTTCGCCGTAGATATCCTGCAGACTGGCCCGGGCGAAGGCATCGAACGATTTGAATTTCCCGGCAATGAAGGGCATGGCGGCGCTGGAGCAGGATCTCCCGCGCACGGGGAAGAGCACATCCTTCTCGTACTCGGCCTCCACCAAATGCGCGCTGCCGGTGCCGTCGAAGTCCCCGTAATAAATCCGGGTGGGGTGCCCGGGGCTGGCATGATACTTGTGATTGGTGCCGAAGTTCCCGGCCACGAAGTCGATGTCACCGTCATGATCGGGATCGGCGGGCAGGAGACTGCTCCACCAGCCGGTGTGGGGCGCGAGGCCGGCGGCTTCGGTGGCATCGTTGAGCGTACCCATGCGATTCAGATAGAGACGGAGGGAGCCCCATTCCACCGCGAGGGCCAGATCCAGCCAGCCGTCATTGTCGGCGTCCGTCCATGCGGCGGCGGTGACCATGCCGGCTTTGCTCAGTCCGGGTGCGGCGGTGTCGGCGGCCTCCGTGAAGCGGCCTTTACCGTCGTTCTTCAACAGCAGGCTGCGACCGGGCAGCGGATATTGGCCCGGCACCTGACGACCACCCACGAACAGGTCGAGATCGCCGTCCCGGTCGAAATCAGCGGCGGCGACGCAGGACCCGCTTTCCGTTTCCGCCGGCAGAGCATTCGCGGATTTGGAGAAGCCGCCGCGGCCGTCGTTCAGATAGAGCCGGTCCTGCAGCACGGCATCGCCGGCTTCACACTCATTGCCGCCGGACACCACATAAAGATCGGCGTCCCCGTCGCCGTCCGCATCGAAGAAAATCGCTCCGAGATCCTCCGCGGCTCTGTCATCGCTGAACGGCTGCAGCGGACCATAACGAAACGTGCCGTCTCCCTTGCCCAGAAACAACTGACCGGGCTGGCCGGCGGGACCGGAGAGGTAGAGGTCGATGAATCCGTCGGCATTCAAATCGCCGGCGGCCAGACCGGGCCCGAGTTGCGACATTTGATTCGGCAAAAGCGGCTCGCGGGCGTAGTCGTCGAAGGCTTTTTCGGTATGCCGCAGGGCGACTCCGGGTTTCGCCGCGGCGAAAAGCGCGGCTGGACGGGCGGGTGCGGCCGCCGCAGGCGGAACTGTATCCGGCTCGGTGACGGTGACCGTTTGTCCGGCTTTTACATCCGTGAAGGTCTGCACATGTCCCGAGGGCCAGTGAACGGTCAGGCGGCCGGCGGCCTCCGCCGCGCCCAGTCCAAAACAAGCCAGCGCTTCATGCGAGGAAAGATAGCCGCGGTTCAGGGAGATCTGACGCGTCTGCTTTCCGGCGGGAGTTTCGAGGAACACGGTGGCGCCGAGGCCGTGCTTTTCGCTGCGTGTGCCTGACAAGGCCACGACGAGGCGGCGGCCTTTGGCGACATCGTTGCGATAGAGAAACACCCTCTCGTCAAGATTCACGACCGCGAGATCGAGGTCCCCGTCGCGGTCGAAATCGCAGTGCGCAGCGGCGAAACTCATGCCTTCGTGATCAAGCCCCCAGCCGGCGGAAACGTCTTCAAACTGAAGTCCGCCCCGGTTGCGGAAGGCGAGATTCCGCTCTTTCAGCGGCGCAGTGCCGGCGCGCAGATGGCGCTGCCATTCCGTCTCTCCCGTGCGGAAGGCCAGCTTCGTGTTGTCGCTGTCGTTGAAATTCCGGCTCATGCCGTTGGTGAAATAGGCATCCGTCAGGCCGTCGCAGTCGAGGTCCTCCAGTTTCACCGCCCATGTCCAGTTGGTGCGGTCGAGCCGCGGCATCTGCGCCACTTCGAGGAAGAGCCCGGTTCCGGTATTGAGATAGAATGCATTGCGCATATACTGCCGGGGATTGCTCGTCGTGAGGAACTCATACTTCCCGCTCATCGAGCCCATGCCGGTCTTTTGCTTGTAATGGTCGGTGCCGAACATGTCGGCGATCAGGTAGTCGGGCATCGCGTCGCCGTTCATATCCCCGAAATCCGCGCCCATGCTGAACCATGTGATATGCGGCACCGCTTCCTTCACGATGTCCGTGAACTTGCCGCCGCCGTCATTGCGGTAGAAGTGGTCCGGATCGTCGAAGTCGCAGCCGACATACAGGTCGGGGTCACCGTCCTGATCGCAGTCCCACCACACGGCGGAGAGGCCCATGTTGGGAGCGGTGGACATGCCGGAGGCGGCGGTCACGTCGGTGAATTTCTGTCCGTCATGGCGCAGCAGCCGGTCGGGCCGGCCTTTCTTGTCCCAGTCGGCGACGAGACCTCCTTTTCCGTCAGGCCGGATTTTGGTGATTTGCAGGAACGGCTCGTACTCCGGCGCGATTTGCGGTCTGCCGCCGGCCATGACGACTACTTTCTCGGCCGGCGGACGCCCCCGCTCATCATAGAGCAGGTTCGTCATCAGATAGAGGTCGGGATCGCCGTCGGCATCATAGTCGGCGAAAGCCGGCGTGTGCCCGGCGTCGGAAAAGTCGAGTCCCCATGCCGCGGCGCACTCCTTCCATCGCGGAGGTTGTCCCCGCTCCGCTTCATTCACGTAGAGCTGATTGGGCGAGGCGTAATTGCAGACGTAAATGTCGAGATCTCCGTCCTGGTCGATGTCCACCATGGCCGCGCCGGTTCCCCACGAGGAGGCGCCGTCCGCTCCTTCTGCACGGACGAATTTCCACGGCTCGACCTGCAGAAAAAGCGCGTTCCTGTCAGGGCCGCTCGTGCAGTAGAGGTCTGGAAGTCCATTGCCGTCCACATCGCCCACAGTGAGCCCGCCGGCGCACATGGAGGAAGCGTAGAGACGGTTGAGCGGGTGATCGTTGTCGATGCGGTTCAGGAAATCGACGCCGGTTTGCCTGGGATCCAGCAGGGTGAAGGAAGAACCCTCCACCGCGGTACGGAGCGGGGTGCTGGAAGGGGCATTGGCCCGGGCGGCGATGGCAGTTGCTGAGACGACCAGGATAACCGTTGGAAGGCTGCGGAGGATGGCAGGCATAGGCTGCGGAAGAGGCGCGGGTCGGCGTGAGGAGGCTGGGGCCGAACCGCCGTCAAATCAACATCCAAGTCGCGGAACCGTCGCTGCATGATTTCCGCCAATAGCCGGGGACTGCGGCCGGCCGGCCAGAACCTTGCCGCGATCCCGCGACCCGAGCCCTGAAGCGGGGCGTGCGGTGGAGCGCTTGCGACTAACGAGAACTGCGGCGCCGGCGCATGAGGAAGGCACCGGCCAGCAGGACCAGCACTGAAGAGGAGGCCTCGGGCACCAGATAGAGCGTGGGGAGTGCAGTGTTTCCGGCTCCGCTGGCGGAGAGGATTTCCATTCCAAAATTGCCGAACGAGGCATCGCCTCCGAAAACCTCCCACCATGCGCCGCCGCCGATTTCGAAGAATCCGGCCTCGATGGTGTAGGTGCCTGCCGCCAGGAAGATTTCGCCCACGGTGCGGCTGTCGCCGGTCGGCACGTCGGTCACGAGGGCATCGAAGACTCCGGCATTGAAGCGGTCGCTGACGACTCCGGCGCCAGTGGCGTTTTCCACGATGGTCCAGCCGGTTTGCCCGTTGATGCGGAGCCAGCCGCCGTCATCTCCTGCGAAACCGAAGCGGAAGGTATCGGCTTCGGGGATGACCAGTTCAGCGGTGGCGGACAAAGCGAAATTGTTGTCATCCACTCCGCCGCTGTCGCGAGGGAAAGCGACCTCACCGGGGAAGGCGCCGCCCGTGCCGGTATCGGGGTCGAGGAAGTTCAGGGCCGCGGAGCTGCTGGTGGTTCCGGTCGCGGCCAGTTGCGTGATCGCGTCGTTGATGTTGGCGATGGCCGGTCCGTTGGGCGCGGAAGTGGTCACGTTCCATCCGGCACTGGAAACGCCGGGCTGGGTGCGGGTGCTGTCAGTGTCGCCCACGAGGCGCCAGTTTTTCGTGTCGCCGTCGTTGGCAAACGCACCGGGAGCGTAATAGAGTTCATGGTACGAACCGCCGCCGCCCTCGAAAGTCACGAATTCCGTGAAGTGGTTGCCGGCCGTGAGATTGACGACGCCGCGGGTATTGGCATCCCCGGTGCCGGTGGTGAAGGAAATGACGCGGTTGTCGTCGAAATCCACCCCGCCGGCTCCACTGACGCTGGTCCATGCATTGTTGCCGACACGCAGAGCGAAACCGTCATCGCTGTGCACGCCGAAGGTGTAATCGCCGGGAGTGGAGACCTGCAGCACCGACTTGTAAATCGCGGCGAAGTCGTTGTCATCGCCCGCGGTATCACCAACATACGGCTGATCCCCGCCGAAGATGCCGGGGCCGCCTGCCACATTGCCGGGACCGACGATGTCATTGTGATTGATCACCGGCACGCTGCCCGTGTTGATGGTGCCGGCACCGGAATTGATGCTTCTGACGGCGGCGATGATGTCGGGCATGCCGCCGTTGTTGCGCACGAAGGTGGCTTCCCAGACACCGGTCGTCGCGGGAGCCGCCCCCGGCAGCGAATTGACCGTCCCGAGGTAGCCCAAATTCTCCGCAGCGGGAAGTGTATTGGGATTGCCTCCCTGGGCGAGATAGCGGATCTGATTGTAGCGCAGGCTGGAATTATAAACGACCGCGTCGTCGATCCGGCCGGGCAGCGCGCCGCTGTTGTTGGAGGAACCGATCAGCACATTCCCTGTATTGCCCAGCGTCCCGCGCGGCCCTGCCATCGCTTCGTAGTTTCCATTCACGAAGATCGTCTGAATGTTACCCGCCATGCGGTAGTCGAGGTGCATCCAGGTATTCACGCCAATGGTGGCGTTCAGGTTGGTGGAGCCGGTGGTGTCATTCCCCCAGTGTCCGAGGTGCGCGTTGTCGTTCCGGATGCCGTCGTGCAGATACTGGTCGGCACCGGTGAAGGGCGGCAACTGACCGAAAACCATGCTGTCGCCACCGTAGGAACTGACCTGCACCCAGGCGCCGGCAGTGTAGTTGGTGGAAGTGAACCCAAGGGCATCCGCCGCGAGATTGGAATTCAGATAATCACCGGTGTTGCCTTCGGCACCTCCGAGCAGGAGAGAATTGCCGCCGGAAAAGCCAGGGGCCGACGACGCGCCATCCAGAGCGGCAGCGCCGCTCAGAGTGCCCGAGCCTCCCAGCGTTCCGAGATTGCCGGTAGTGGAAAAATCGTAAAACGCAGCGGGCAACTGAGCCGAGGCCAGGGAGGTTCCAAATGCGGTGAGAATGATGACCGGGGTGCGTTTGTTCATGATCAATGTCGGGTGGAAATTGAATTAATGAGTCGTTTTGACGGGTTGACCGGGAGTTGGCAACAAATTTTTCATACCCTGTCGCGGTGCGATTTCTCGAAGTCCCGGGCTCATGAGCGGGATGGTGCTTCGAATTTAACTCAAAAAGGGAAACAGAACCCCGGATAGAAACGGATGAAACGGATGCTCAGGAAGTTGTGACCACGTGAATTATTCTGCCACGAGTGCATCCGAATCCATGCGCAAACCCGTGTTCATCAGAGTCCATCTGTGGTTTTCCTCCTCTGCATTGCTCTTCTCAAGTCCAACAAACCGCGGGCAGCCGGCCGGGGCCAAAGGTCACGGAAACCTGGCGTTCTCATCAGAATCTGCCCTTCACTCTCCTGCCTTCGGAGCGGTCCGGCCGCCCCGCGGTCCGGGGGCCGTGCCGCCCTTCGATTTGATGGCGGCCAGTTCCGCGCGCAGTGCGGAGACTTTCTCCGGCATGGCCGCGAAGAGGTTCTTTTTCTGCACGGGGTCCTCGCGCAGGTTGTAAAGTTCGCCCGGGTGCGGGTGGCCGGTGTAGCCGTTGCTCTCATCGAACCACGCCGGCACCGCCGAGATGCCGCCGGTTTTGGCATCGATGAGCACCCAGTCGCCGCTGCGAATGGCATAGCCGTTGGGATTGGTGTTGTGAACGAGGGAAGTCCGCGCGCTGCCGGCCTCTCCTTTGAGCAGCGGAAGCTGATTGACGCTGTCCTCGCCGGAACCGCCGGGAACGTCCGCCCCGGTGAGGGCCGCGATGGTGGCGAAGAGGTCGATCTGGCTGAGCAGTTCTCCGCTCACGCGACCGGCGGGCACGACGCCCGGCCAGCGCACGACCGTAGGCACGCGATGGCCGCCTTCCCACAGGTCGCGCTTCAGTCCGCGCCACGGCCCCATGCTGCGGTGACCGGAATTTCGCACCCGCTCGTAAGCGTAGCGCTCCGGCCCGTTGTCGGCCGTGAAGATCACGAGCGTGTTTTCGGCGAATCCTCCGTCGGCCAGCGCCTTCAGCACGCGGCCCGCGGTGTCGTCAGTTTGCACCACGAAATCGCCGTAGCCGTTCGCCTGCGACTTTCCGGCGAATTCCTGCGCCGGCACGATCGGCGCATGCGGCGAGGTGAACGGGAAGAAGAGAAAAAACGGCTCGTCCTTTTTCTGCCGGCCGATCCACTCGACCGCCTTCTCCGTCAGTCGCGGCATGACGGCCCAAAAGTCCCAGTCCCGGACCGACGGCCCCGGCCGGGCCTCCCAGTTGCCCTCGGCCGTTTTCGGCGGCGTGGAAAGCGGCACCGCCGGCGGCGTGATGACGCGGTCGTTCTCGAACCACGCGTAGGGAGGGAAGTTAGGCACGTCGTCGCCGAAGTAGGTGTCGAATCCGTGCGCCAGAGGGCCGCCGGGGATGGGCTTGCTCCAGTCGAACGCCTCCGGCGCGAAGCCTGTTTTCCCGCCGGGCTTCGCGCCCGGACGTTTGATCGCATTCCAGTCCCAGCCGAGGTGCCACTTGCCGATGCAGGCGGTTTTGTAGCCCTTGGCCCTGAGCAGTTCCGCCAGCGTCGTGCGGGCGTCGTCGAGTACCGGCTGATCGAAGCTGTTCACGATGCCGTGAAATTTCCGCCAGTGATAGCGCCCGTGCAGCAGCGCATAACGGCTCGGCGTGCAGATGCCGGAGGAACTGTGCGCGTTCGTGAATCGCGTGCCCTCGCGCGCCAGCCGGTCGAGATGCGGCGTGGGGATTTTCGACTCCGGATTCTGAATTGCCAGATCGCCGAACCCCATGTCGTCGGCGTAGAGTATGACGATGTTCGGCAAAGTTTCCGCCCGCACGCCGGCGAGACTCAGGGCGAGGAGGATCAGTGAAAGGACTGCACGCATGACAATGGATGACTTAAGGTTGCTGCTGCAGCCACGCAATGAGGTCCGCCATTTCCTGATGCGTCATGCCCGTCTCCAGCCCCGCCGGCATGAGCGACTGGCCGGTGCTTTTCAAGTCCGCCAGATCACTGCGCGCCACCAGCCGCGTGCTGCCGTCCGTGAGTTTGAAGCTGACGCTGTTGCCGGTCTCGGACGTGATGAGGCCGTAGAGTTCGCTGCCGTCCTTGAGTTTCGCATTGAAGGCGTGGTAGCCGGGCTGCACGTCGAGCGAGGGGTCTATTATATTCGTGAGCAGCTTCTCGGCCGGATGGTTGGCCACCGATTTCAAATCCGGCCCGATCTGAAGTCCCGCGCCGTCCACCTGATGACAGCCGATGCAGCGCAGAGCCACCGTCTTCCCGCGCGCCGCATCGCCCTTGAGTGACAGCGCGGGGCGGAACTGCTCCAGCACTTCCTTCCGCGACGACTCCGCCTTCAGCACCGTCGCCGCGAGGTCGCGCACTTTCTGCGACGAATGCTGCGCCAGCCGCGCGCGCTGGGTGGCATCGAGCGCCGTCGCCGGATTTGATTTCACATGTTCCAACAATGCCAGCGCCCACGGCTCGCGGGTGAGCAGGGCTTCGATGATCGCGCCGCGCGTCTGCGGCGTGAGCGAGGGAAGGTCGTGCAGGAGAATAGCAGGCACCGTCGCCTCGCCGGTGGAAGCGAGCACACGCACGGCGGCGAGTTGCAGCGAGGCGTCGCTGCCGGGCGAAAGCCAGTTGGGGAGGACTTCGATTGCCGTCCCGCGGGTGGACTCTTCGCGAGTCAGCAGGGCGGCGGCGGCAGCCCGTGATTCTAATGAGGCGGCAGCATCGGTAACGGTGCGGGCGGCAGTGTGCATCATGGCGTCGCCATTTTTGAGCGCCTCTCGCAGCACGGGTGACTTAGCCGTCAGCGTGGCGCGGGACATTCCCTTCCGCTCAAGAATGCCGAGCAGCTGGGCCACCATGCTCATCTGCTGCGCCGTGAAATGGCCGTCCGGAGTATTCAGCGACGGACTAATCATCGCCGCCAGAGATTCGTAGTCCTCCAGCCCGAGGGAGAGGGGAATTAAATCCTCTACCCATGCGGCGAAAGCCTCTCCCCCTTTATTAGCCAGCCCTTTGCAAAGTGTCCGGCAGTGCGGCACGGCGCTGCTCAGAATCGCCGCGCGCATCCAAGGATCCGTCCGAGTCATTTCAGCAAACGTCAGAAGCTGTTCGCCGGCCAATTTTTTGGCGGCACCGGATGTATATTCGCCGGCGGACAGCGCCGCCTGAAGTAAGGCCGGCCGGTTTCCCCGGCATACTCCGTCACAACTGCACCGCTGGAGAAGTTTGACATCAAAACTCTCCCATTCGGCAAAAGTAGAGATCGTCCTGACGGCGGCCTCCACGACCCGCTTGTCCACGCTGCGGTCAAGGACGCCGCCGAGCACGGTTGGCATGTAAATGCCAGCTCCACTCATGTACCCGAGCACGTGGATCATCCCGATCGGTGTGCGGCGGGAGACGGAATTCATGAGTTCCTCTTCGAGTGCCTGCGCCTGCGCTTCGTCTTCCGGAGTGCCCGGTTTTCCGTCAGAAGAAGTTTCTCGCCACACCAGTGCCATGTGCGCCTTGTCCCGCTGCCATTCATTCGGAGAGTCGAGTGCTTTAACGAGTTCCGCCGGCTTGAGTTTGTCCAACGGCTGCAACTTGCGCGGCGGCTTGTCGGCGCGGAAGACCCGGTAGATGCGGCCCTTGTCATCGCCGAGGCGATAGTGCGGGAGGAGTTCGGCGCGCCCATTCTCCGGCAGCCACTGCGGGTGTTCGATCATGTAGCGGTACATGTCCACGACCCACAGCGCGCCGTCGGGGCCGGTGCGGGTCATGACGGGGCGGCACCAACGATCAGAACTGGCGAAGAAGTCGTGCTTCTCCTCTCCGGGCGCGCGCTTGGCATTCCACGTCACGCCGTCCTCCACGAGGATGTTGTGCTGCACGAGATTGTGAAACGGCTCGCAGGTGAAGGCGTCGAGTTCGTTGTCGCGACGCGGCCAGAGCAGTTCGTCGCGATAAATCATCCCGCTGCACGCGGAGGTGTAATGGCCGGCGTTCTCGAACGAATGGAAACGCTTTTCCGGCGGGCTGACGGGATAGACCGGAGCATTGAGCGGCGTGACGATGAGATGCGTCGGGTCCGGCGCGGGGACGTGGGGATTGCGCTGGAGGTAGTGATCCGGCAGCACGTAGTGCCACAGCGCACGGCTATTCTGCGTGCCGAACCAGTGACCGGCGTCGTCGCGGTTTCTGCCGAACTGCGACGGCCCGCTCTCGGCACGCACATCGCCGCTGTCGGGATCGAAACTGAAATCGCGGCTGCCGATCTTCACGTCCTGCCCGTCCTTGTGCGAACGCAGCACCGTATCCGCCGCATGGCCGCCGTGGTGTCCGCCGGCGGCGCAATAGACCCGATTGTCCAGCCCCCAGCGCAGGCCGTTGGCGCGGAGTTGCTGGTTTCCTTCGCTGAGGCCGCTGAGCAGCTTTTCCGTGCTGTCCGCTTTGCCGTCGCCGTTGGTGTCCTTCAGAAACAACACATCCGGCGCGGCGGTGACGATCACTCCATCGCGCCACGTGAGCAGGCCAGTGGGGAAATTCAGCCCGTCGGCGAAGAGCGTGCTCTTTTCATAACGCCCGTCGCCGTCCGTGTCTTCGAGCACGCGCACGCGGCCGCCAGGCTTGCCGTTGTTGTCCATGCCGCTGGGATAGTCCGCCATTTCCACGACCCACAGCCGGCCCGCGAGGTCCCAGTCGATGGCGATGGGATCAATCACGTCCGGCTCGCAGGCCACGAGTTCCACTTTGAATCCGTCAGGCACGTGGATGGACTTCAGCCCCTCTTCCGGCGACAGCGGCGGGAACTCCGGTGCGTTCGCCTCCACCGGCGGCGGGATCTTCGCGGCCTGATAGAGCGCACTCGCCTCATTCGGCGTCAACGCACGGTCGAAGATCGCGAACTCATCCAGCTTGCCCTCCCAATTGGCGAAATTGTCCGCGCGCCCGCCGATGAACACGTCGTCGCCTTTCACCACTACCGGCAGTTCGCCCTCTAGGTCCGGCACCGGCTTGCCGTCGAGATGCACGCGGACTTTTGGACCTTCACGGACGAGGACAACGTGATGCCATGCTTTGAGGGCGAGTTTCGTTTTGCCGATGAGCAACTGATCCTTTGCGTTGCCGTTGAAGAGGATGAGTTTGCCCTGCGAGGGAGGCTCGTCAGTCGGGGCGGAGTGCAACTCCGCGGTCCGGTAGGTGCCGCCGATGCCGAGGTGCTCGCCGTGCAGCGCGCCGCCGTCTTTGCCGCGCGAGAAGGCATAGCCGGTGACCGGCCGCGCGTCGGAAGGCAGCGCATTCCAGAGGAAGAACGCGACGCTGTAATTCTCGCCGAGCTTGACCTGCGACTTCACGCGCCCGCCGGCGAAATGATAGGCGCGGCCCGCGTGCGGCGGCTTCGTTTCCGCCATGCAGGGCAGCGCGAAGGGGGCAATAAGGAGGGTGCAGCAAAGCCTGAGGGTTCCGGGCATAACGGGAGTTGCATACGCGGTGCAGTCGTCAAAGTCAGGCCGTATTTGCGGCGGACTGGCGAGTGGCGTGCCGGCGGTGTTTCTGTGTTTTGTTCAACTGCCTCGCGGCTGTCACGCGAAGCGAACCAGCCCTGCTCCCCATGAAATCGCCACTCCTCACGCTGCCCTGCCTCCTCGCCGTTTTTGCCTGCCCGGCCGCCGCGCAATCGCCCGCGGCTGAGTTTTCCGGCATTCAAATGATTGCCCGCTCCTACGGCACCGGGAACGACGCGCTGCGTCCGTTTCAATCCTTCGACGACGGAGTGAAAGTCGCCATTTTGGTGAAGAGCGAAACCGGCGGCATCACGGCCCTCGATCTCAAGAAAGGCAGCACCATTGAGACCTTCACGGACGACAAAGGCACAACGCTACTCAAGCCCTCGACGTTCAAGAACGGCTTCGGCAGTTTTCCAAAGATCAGCCATGACGGAAAGGCGGCCATCATCACCGTGGAAGGGACGGAAGCGCCCGCCGCGGGAGCATCGTCCATTCAATTGAAAGGCAAGGTGGGCGTGACCATGGCCACGACGAAGGAGACCGTGAAGGGCGGCAAAGTGGCCGCCGGCGGCAAGCTGACCTGCGGCAGCCTGAGCCTCTCGGTGAAGCAGCTGGAAAAGTCAGGGAGCGATATGTCCGTGGAATTGGAATCCTCCGAGTCCACGGAACAGATCGCGGAAATACGCTGGCTCGATGCCTCCGGCAAAGCGCTCGAAGCGGACCGCAACGGCACCTCACAGATGGGCTTTGGCGGCAAGGTCACTTATTCCCAGAGCTGGACCGTCAAGGGATCGCCTGCCACGGTGGAGTTCGTCCGCTGGACGGACCTGAAAGCCGTTTCCGTTCCCTTCAGCTTCGAGATCGCCGTCGGCGCAAAGCCCGGAAAGTGAGGGGAATCATTTCGCAAATGTAACACCATCGCCGCCACGGGGCGCATTGAATCGCGGTTCAGGCATGGTTTCCGAAGTTGACCCAAATTTCCACCAGGCGCCTCAATCGACTGTGATTTCGATGCGATAGAATTTTCTGTCCTCCCGGGCCTCCGAGTCCTGCAGGATGCGTTGGTGGCCGTCGTCGCTGATGAGCAACGGCGAGGCGACATCTCTCCAGTGCACAAGGTCGGAGGACCATTGCAGACGGTAACTGCGGCCGGAGACAACCGGTCCGAACTCGATGTCGCGCCGCGTGGGGCCCGCGGTGGACATGGCGATATTGAACCAGCTGGAGGCATCGTTCGGCAGCAGGCCGGCGCGGTATTCAAAGGCATTGTCCTGACCATCGGCATCGGGGTCGGCACCGGCCTCGCCATTGGGGTTGTCAGGTCCGAAGTAACTCACCTGCCATGCGTCGGGCACGCCGTCACCGGCATAGTTGTGGTAGTTGTCGGGGTCGGTGTCGAGAATTGTCAGGCCCGCCAGTCCGGTGAGACCGCGCCACTGGCCGCTGAGGCCGGTGGTCGAGTCGGCATAGACGGCACCGGTGGTGACCAGTCCGCTGGTTGAAATCTGCAGGACCGGCCCGCTGACAATGGACCAGAGGATTTCGGAGGCGGGGACGGGAGCGGAGGTGCCGTCGTCGTTCATGGAGACTGCGCTCAACTGGCTGGCGGCAAGTTCACTGACGGCGGGAGGGGTGGCCGTGAGCGTGAGGGACGCGGGATCGTAGAGTTGTCCGGTGTAGCCCTGGAGCAGGGTGGAACCGGCGGAGGTGCCTGCACTGCCAAAGTCGGCGAGCGATTGGTCGGCGGTATAATTGTCGCTGGTGCTGCGCTGTCCGGCAGAGGCGACGGTGTCGGCCACGACCGTGTAGTTGGCGCTGGAACTGCTGCCGGCGCGGGCCGGGCCGGGGCAGGCGGCGAGCAGGCCGAGGGAGGCGGCGAGGACGGGGCGTTTCATGGCATGGGAATGTCAGGGCAATGGTGGTTGCAGGGTGCCGGGAATGTTGTCAGGGACGTTCGTAGAGATACATGACGCGGCGGGGAATCCAGACGTGGAGATCATTGAAGACCTCGACACCGTTCGCGCCGCCAAAGATGAAGACCCGGTTGCTGTAATTGTGCGCCGCCGCGTGCCGGGAGCGGACCGCGGGAGCGTTGAGTGATGAGGTGAGACTCCACTGGTTGTTGGCGCGGTCAAAAATCGATTCCGTCCCGCCATAATAGGTGATGCCGCTCTGACCGCCCCATGCCAGCAGCTTGTAGCCGGCGAAGCTGAACGTCCCTTTGCTGCGCGGCGAAGGCGCACCGGTCGGATTCATCGCCGTCCATGAGTTGGTGGCCACGTCATAGATGCCGCCGCCCGCCACGGGAGTGCCGGCGGCGTTTTCTCCGCCCCAGATGTACACCTTCCCGTCTCCCGTGCCCTGAGCGAGATGTCCGGCACGCGCCGCGGGGGCGCCGGTGGTGCTCATGGCGGACCATGTGTTGGTAACGGGATCGTAGATAGAACCGGTGTTCAGAACTCCGCCGCTGTTCTGGCCGCCCCAGACGATCATTTCTCCATTCACGACAACGGCGGTGTGCCGGGCACGCGATCCGGGCGATCCCGGCCCGATGGGCAACTGAGTCCACGTGGAAGTGCCGGTGTCGAATCTCGCGCCTGTGCCGGAAAACACCCCGGCGGATGTTTCTCCGCCAAAGATGATCATTTTGCCCTGATAAGTGACGGCGGAATGATCGCGCCGCGCTGTCAGGGCGGGTGTTGCCGGAATGGCGGTCCACTGATCGATGCCGGCGGAATAATATCCGCCATCGCCCAGGAACGCGGACGTTCCATAGCCGCCCCAGACATACAGGCCGCCGTTGATTTGAACGCCAGTGTGACGCGAGCGGGCGGCCGGGGCGCCGGTCAGCGTCATGGAACTCCAGGTCCGGTCGCCGATTCGATACACGGCGCCCGAGTTGCTCAAGGTCACCGCTCCGCCCGCCGGAGGCTGCACGAATCCGCCCCATGCGAGGAGTGCATCACCGCCATTGTAGATCATCGTGTGGCTGTGGCGTCTTTCCGGGGCGGAAGGCAGTTTCACCCAGGTGTCCTCCGCGTGAGTTTCCAGACTCCCGACCCCGACATATCCGGCATTGAGAAGATCGGAATCCTCGTAGCGCTCCGAAATGATCGTGCCGCCGCGGGGCACAGCCGTGAGACCAGCATCGGCGAGGTTGTCCCGGGCCGCTCCGTAGGCCATTTTGGCAGCGGTGATCGCGCCGTTTTTTACATCCTCTGCCATGATGGCATAACCAACCGCGGCAAGGCGCTGGTCAGGCACGAGCGCCTGAAACCCATGCACTCCGTCGCTGAACCAGACGCGCAGCCGGACGTCGCTGTGCTGCGTGAAAACCTCCGGCGGCAGCGCCTGCATGTTGGTTATGGAAGTGTCGCCGAGCTGCACGCTGTAATGGCCACCCTGGACGGGAATGCTGATGCCGAAAGGTGGCACGAGGATGTTGCCCGGCGGTCCGTCGTTCTTCCAGTAGGCGGTGGTCGCGCTGGCATCGATGAGGGCGAATTTGAACTGGCCGTTGCCGGAGAAATTCTGTCCGCCGGAGGCGACCCGGCCCTGGTAGTTGAGCAGATGCGGCACCTGCGCCGGCAGGGCGGCGGCGAAGATCAGGGCGCAAACAAACAGGATGGTCTGCAGGAGTGGCACCGTACGGGAGCGAAACGGCAGTGCCTTGCGGCGGAACCGCGGGCCGGAGTCCGGACTGACTCTGCGGCGGGACGCGGGGAAGGTTGCCGGCAGGCCAGCGGGTGCCGGCGTTTGAGCCCGCTGCCCGCCTCGCAGAAGCCAGGAAAGAGTTGGCGGGCAGGAGCGGCGGGACGGTGGAGTGGAGGCGAATGCGGATTTCATACCAAGGGGAAATCGGAATTCCCGCGATGCCATTGCGCGGCGGTTGCAAAGTTTTTTGCTGCTTCGTCCGGTCGCCGTTCTCCGCGTGCCGTGGATGACAGGTTTGCCGCGGTCGCCCCCGCATCGAGACAGTGGCCCGGGAGCGGAAGTGACCGCCCGGGGTGTCGTGGTGTTTGTCAGCGTTGCGCCGGTGCAGTTGATCATTATGATCCGGCCTCCAGTGACTTCACGCAGATGGACTTTCTTCCTGCCCGGCGCCCTCGCTTTCGCGCTGCTCATGGCGCTGCTGGGCCTGATTCGATTTCAGGCGTCCGGCGGATGGCGTCCCGTGCCTGACAAGATCGTCGTGCTCACGTTCGACGACTCGGCAGCCTCGCATTATTCCGTGGTGCGTCCGCTGCTCAAAAAGCACGGCTTCGGCGCGACCTTTTTCATCACCGAGGGCTTCACCTTCCTGACGAACAAAAAAGACTACATGACGTGGGAGCAGATTGCGGAACTGCACCGCGACGGATTTGAAATCGGAAACCACACGCGCGATCACATGGCGGTGACGCAACAGAGTCTGCCGCTGCTGCGCGGGCAGGTGGAGGCCATCAACGCCCGTTGTGCGGAATACGGCATCCCGCGGCCGGTTTCGTTCGCCTATCCAGGGAACGCCATCGTGCCGGAGGCGGCGGCGCAGCTGGAGGAGATGGGGTTTCGTTTCGCGCGCCGCGGCACCGAGCCCGAGCGACCTTATTCTAAGTCGCGTTCAAGTTGAGACTAATAATCCACGGCCAAGCGCAGATG
>CAZFZN010000065.1:0-18568 GCA_964523105.1 uncultured Akkermansia sp. | reverse complement strand
CGCCTCCTCAAACCATAGCTTAGCTCCTGGCCCGAATTTCGGGGTCCACTTCAGGGCCGCGGTGGATACAACGATCCTTACCTCGGCTTTGCCCGCGCCTGGAATAACACCACCACCGGCAGCCGCATCCGCCTCAAGCCTGGCAACAACCAGTGGAGCGGCACGCTGAACCGAAAGATGCGCCTCGACGCCCCGGAAGGCACGGCGCGCATCGGGGTGCAGTGACACCGGCGGAGAAACTCAGGCGCCGCCCGCCTTGCGCAGCATCTCCGCCGTCGCCTCCGTGGTGGGATGCCCCGCACCGAAATGCGCCGTCTGCTTTTGCAGCACGCGCTGCAGGATTTCGCGCGCCTCCGCCTGCCGCTGCTCGTTGATGAGGGCACCGGCGAGGAAAGACTCCGCCTCCCATGTTTCCGGGCGGTCGTCACCTGTCAGGGCGCGCTGGGCCTCCAGACGGCGGCGGGCCAATGGCGTGAGTTTGTCCCATTGCTTCCGCATGTCATAGACCCGTCCCAGCGCCCACAGCGCACGCGGCAGCACTTCCGGCTGCGACTGCTCCGCCTCTGCGATGGCGGCGCGGGCCACGGTTTCCGCTTCGTCGAGGCGGCCGGCATCGCGCAGCGCCATGCTGCGCTGCACGTCGCAGCGCACCGGCATATCGGCATCCACGCCGGGGGGCAGAGCCCGAAACGCCTTTCCGGCGGCGAGCAGCAGCGGCACTGCTTCGTCAGGGCGGTTGTGCTGCAGCGCCACGTTTCCCGTGGAGAACAGCGCGAGGGCGGCTTCGCGCGACTCCGGCCCGAACAGCTGCACCGCGAGTTCCCGCGCGCGGGCATGATGAATGGCCGCCTCTGCAAAATTTCCGCGCCCCGTCCACGCATCGCCCAGCGCGCGGCGCAGCCGGTGTTCGATGAACGGATCGGCCTGCGCTTCCGGCGGGAGTTCGCGGCTGAGGTTTTCCAGCAGGTCGTGCAGTGAGGCATCCTCCGGCAGGCCGCGTTCGGGGTCGGCGGCAAAGAGCATGCGCTCGAGCATATCGGAGGTTCGGGAGGCACGCCGGGCCGATTCCTCGGCGCGCGCCCTTGCCTGCTCAGCCTCATTCTTTTTCTGCCAGGCGACAATCCCGCCGGCGATGATGCCCGCGAGCGCCACGGAGGCGGCGATGGTTTCCACGCGGTGCCGGCGGAGGAAGCGCTTCATCAAATAGGCGCGCGTCGGCGGCCTCGCGCGCACCGGCCGGTGCTCCGCGAAGGCTTCCAGGTCCTCTGACAACTCCGCCACCGAGGCGTAACGCCGGTCGGGATCCACTTCGGTCGCACGTGCCATGACGGCATCGAGGTCGCTGCCGGTCGCGGGTGGACGCACGGGCTGCTCCGCGAGTTTGGCCCACTGCGGGAAGCCCGCCGTCTTCCACTGCGCGGCGTCGCGGGCGGGCGCGCCGGTGACGATTTCGCAGAGCAGCAGCCCGAGCGCGAAGACATCCGTCCGCACATCCGCCGGTGCTCCGTGAAAGACTTCCGGCGGCATCCACTGCGGCGTGCCGACGACATTTCCGGCCACGGTCAGGCCGTCGTTCGCGGTTTCCAGCAGCCGTGCGATGCCGAAATCGATGACCTTCACGCCGTCCTGGCCGGTGAGGATGTTGGAGGGTTTGAGATCGCGGTGGATCACGCCGCGCTGGTGGGCGTGCGTCACCGCGGCGCAGGCCCCGCGGAACAGCCGCAGCCTTTCCGCGAGCGGCAGCCGGTGCGAGCGGCAGTGCTCCGGAAGGGGCGGGCCGGTGACCAGTTCCATCACGAAATACGGACGCCCTGACGCATCGGCGCCGGCATCGAAAATGCGCGCAATGCCCGGATGTGTCATGCGCGCCAGCGTCTGCCGTTCGGCGGCGAAGCGCCGCAGCACTTCGCGCGAATCCATGCCCGGGGCGATCATTTTCAGCGCCACCTCGCGCTCCAGCGCTCCGGTCTGCCGCGCGCGCCACACGGTGCTGAATCCGCCGCGCCCGATCTCCGCCACCAGTTCATAACCTCCCACCCGCGCGCCAGGCCGCGGACCGGTTTCCAGAAACTCGCCCGCCTCCGCACTCGCCCGCAGCAGTCCCTCCACCGCGGTGCGCAGGACATCGTCACCGGCGCATTCCCTTTCCAAAAACGCTCCGCGCTCCGCAGCTGGTATCTCCAGCGCGCGGGCGAACAAGTCCTCGACCGGGGAAAGGGTAGTGGTCATTCAAAAAACTGTCACCGCCCGGGGCGAATGTCCAACCGGGAAGCCGGACCGGAAAGGCAGACGGAACCTTCCGGGACGCTGCCTGCCGTGCGAATTGGCGGCGGTCTCAGATTTCCCGCAAGGTCGGGACGGAAATGCCTAAATCTCTTTGAACCCTGACTTCATTCCCCGCCATGAAACGCCTGCTCCTTCTCCTGCTGCTCCCGGGCCTCGGTTTGATTGCTTACCAATGGTTCCGGGCACCCGCCGGCAGCCGGCCCCAAACTTCACAAGCCTCCGTCGCGACTGAGGTGCAATCGACTCCCGCGAAAATGCCGGAATCAAAGTCAGCCGGGTTCTTCGAGGCGGAAACCCGCTTCCGCGAGGGACCGGCCACGAGGGAGGAACAGTGGAGAACAGTCTCGCCGCTCGCGGAAATGGCGGCGTTCCAGGAATGGTCCGCAAGCTACACCGCCGAGCCGGATGCGGGGAAAGTCGCTGCCGGAATCGAACTCGCGCAGGCACGGCGGGACACGCTGCTTGCACTCATTCAGAGTGATCCGGAAAAAGCCCTCGCGAGTACCGTGCCGGAGGCCGTGCGGCGGGCGATGCCGGCGGAGATTCGTGCCTTGCTGGAGGAAAAAGTGGATGCGCGCGGCGACCTCATCGTTACGGCCGCCGCCGCGGGCGACCTGCCGCCGGGAAAAAGAGCCGAGACCACAGAAGCGCTGCTGGATGACGGCCGGAGGCTGGAGGCCTTCGTGTATGGAAACCGCGAGTTTCGACCCTCACGCGAGAATGTGCCCCTGCACGGGATCGCGCTGGATGGCCTGATGGCCGTGAGCCAGTGGCCGGGCCGGGTGCTGGAACCGCTGGAGGCCGCCGAGGCGCGGAAGGCGCTCCCCGCCGATCCGGAGTGCCCCGCTTCGGGCCTCAAAACAGCGGAAACCGGCACCGAAGTGGCACTGCAGACCGGCAGGGAGGTCACGTTTTACTGCGGCCCTGCGCACGCGCAGGAGGTGCTCAGCAGGGATGCCGCGGCGGAAGCGATTCGGCCGCCAGGGCTTGGAGTGCGTGCATCGCAGCCGCAGGACGCCGCCTCCGGCGGGGCGGGCCAGACGGTGCCGAGCGCCCTGTTCGAAGGGGATCATTCATGGACCACGGGCACCAAGCGCATTCTCGCCGTGCGCGTGGAGTTTGAAGGAACCGGCGGCTACTACTACGACTATTCGGATTTGGATACTCAGGACTGCGAGGACATCGTCGCGGGGATTCGCGCCGCCTTTCTCGACTGGTCCTACGGCCGGCTCAATGTGCTGCCGGTGCAGAGCGGCGGCTCGCGTGTCTCGCCATTCGTAAAGCTCGACCAAAGCGCAGACGACTATGAGGGAGACGAGATCGGCGACATCTGGGACGAGGTGCGCGACAAGGTCGAGGACGACCACAACATCGATCCTGATGACTACGACTTCATCCTCGTGCTCGCCGGCAATGCTCCGATTACGGACGAGGACGATGAGGATGAAACCGTCTGGTGGGGCGGCCTCGGGCGCATCGGCGAGGGACTGTCGTTCATCCGCATGAACGACGACACGTGGACGAGCCAGGAACGGATCGACAACAATGTAAGGGTGTCGCTGCACGAACTGGGGCACAACCTCGGCCTCTACCACTCATCCAACATCTTCACGGTGCCCCAGCTCGACGGCGGCTCGGTCTCCACGGGCAAGGAATACGGCGACCGCTATGACAACATGGGAAAGGGCGGTGCCGGCGGCGATTTCAATGCCCGCTACAAGCTGTGGCTCAACTGGCTGGACAACGGCAACGTGCCCGTCGCCGCCACCGACGGCGTCTATACCATCCGGGAGCACGACCTTGAGGAAAAGTCCGGCATTCGCGGCCTTCAGGTGGCGCCGGAGCCCGTCTATCTCCCGATCGGCAACCTCAAGCAGGTGTTCATCGAATACCGTATGCACTACGTGGAGCCGCTCAGCGGCTTCCCCTACATTGCTTACAATTATCCGCTGCGCGCCTTCGGCGCCCAAATCCGCGCTGCCAAAACCGGATCGCCCAAAGCATGGCTGCTCGATGCCACGCCGGAGACTCCGAACTGGGAACCGGTTCCGCCCGGCTGGCAGGACGCCGACACCTCCGGCAACCTGGACTCGCCGCTGCTCCCCGGGCGCACCTTCACCTACAGCCGCAACGGGGCGTCGGTTTATATCACCAATCTCGAAGCCGATCCCGAAGCCGGGGAACTGAAGGTGGAAATCCAGCACGGTCCCATTGCCGGCAACGATCCTCCCTCCGGTTCCATTGCCGTGAACACTCCCCAGGGTGCGAAGAATCAGAACATCCTGTTCACGGCGAATGTCACCGATCCCGAGGACACCTCGTTCGCCTATCACTGGCAAATTCCCGGATTCAGCTATGACGCGGTGACGCCGGCCGTGTTTCCGAACGCGAAAAGCATCATCGTGAAGTTCCCCGACACCGGCACATGGGCGGTGAAGTGCCTCGTGTCCGACAAGCACGGCGGCACCGTGCAGTTGAGCCGCAGCTTCAGCGTCATCACGAATCAGCCGCCGGTGATCTCCGCCATTTCCGACCGGACGACCAATGAGGACACGGCACTGAGCGGCATTCCGTTCACCGTTAGTGATCCCACCACTCCTGCGGGCAGCCTGAGCGTCACCGCCAGCAGTGACAACACCTCCCTCTTTCCCGCCGGAAATATCGTGCTCGGCGGCAGCGGCGGAAACCGGACCATCAGCCTGACACCGGCGATCAACCGTCACGGCACCGCGAAGATCACTCTCCAGGTCAGCGACGGGGCGCTTCAGGATCTGGAGACGTTCGAGGTGACCGTGAACGCCGTCACGCCCGGCGTCACCCTCGTCTCCGCCGGCGGAAGGTGGCGCTACTGGGACGCGGACGGGGCGCCTGCCGCCACATGGAAGGATTCGGACTATGACGACAGCCGCTGGGATGCGGACAACGCGCGCTTTGTCTATCCGGCGCCCACTTTGAATCTGTTTGGCTGGACGGTGCTCCGCACCCCCGCCGCCCCGCGCCCCGCCTGTTATTTCCG
Source organism: uncultured Akkermansia sp. (assembly GCA_964523105.1). Taxonomy (GTDB): domain Bacteria; phylum Verrucomicrobiota; class Verrucomicrobiia; order Verrucomicrobiales; family V1-33; genus V1-33. The sequence continues at coordinate 13,266 of CAZFZN010000065.1, read as the reverse complement.
CCGCGATTTCAATATCTCCTCGCTGGCCAGCGGCAACCCGGTGATCCGTTTCCTGTGCGATGACGGCATGGTGGTTTATCTCAACGGCGCAGAAATCTGGAGGCACAACATGCCGGAGGGCGCCGTTAGTCACTCCACCCGCGCACTCTCCACCGTGGGCGGCCTGCTCACTAAACAATGGACGATGGTGCCGCTCGACATCTCGCGGCTGCGCACCGGAGCCAACACCCTCGCCGTGGAGGTCCACGACATCGGCAGCTCCCGCGGCGGCGGAGATGTGACCTTCGATCTCTCCCTCTCACTGCTCCAGACGCCGACCGTCAGCAACATCACCAACAAATTCTCGGCCGAGGATCAGCCGGCGGGACCCTACAATTTCTCCGCCAGCGAGGCCGAATCGCCGTCAGCAGGCGTGACCTTCAGCGGCAGATCGTCGAATCCGGCGCTGGTGCTCGATTCCAATATCAAGTTCGGCTTCAATCTGCCCACCCTGCAGTGGACCGTGACCTGCCTGCCGCAGCCCGATGCCACGGGAGTGACCGAGATCACCGTCAAAGTGAGCGACGGCAGCAGTGAGACATGGGAGAAATTCAACCTGACAGTGAATCCCGTGAACGACCCTCCGGTGGTGCTTCCGGTAAACGATGTCGCGGTGGCATGGGGCGAACTCCCGCCACTCGTCGAAATCCAGGTGGCCGATGTGGACAGTGATGTCAGCTCGCTCACCGTGACCGCCGTTTCCAGCAACGCCGCGGTCCTGCCCAATGCAGGCATCGAGGTGCTGCCCGGTCCCGCCCCCAACCGGCGCTGGCTCCGTCTCACTCCGAATGCGGGGATCGCCGCTCAGTCCAATGTCACCGTGAATGTCAGTGACGGCACCGCCGCCGGCAGCGATGTCTTCATCTTTCGCGTCAGCCCCGCCTTCGATGTCAACACCACCGACATCGCGCTCGTGCGCAGCGGTGAGTCGTGGCGCTACTGGGCCAATGCCCTGCCGGCCGACCCGCGCGGCGGCACGGTGGATTTCACCGATCCTTCGCTCGACGACCGCGCATGGCCCTCCGGTCCCTCACAGCTCGGCTATGGCAATGACGGAGAGCGCACCAGCATTCCGGTCACACCCTATCGTGTCACCACTTACCTGCGGAAAAAGTTCACCATTCCCTCCGCTTCCACCGTCAGCCAGCTGAAGCTGCGCATGCTGCGCGACGACGGAGCCGTGGTCTATCTCAACGGCACCCGCATTTGGACCAGCAACATGCCGCGCGTCACCATCACCGCCACCACGCTGGCCGAATCCGACGTCTCCGGTGCCGCCGAGGACGCATGGCAGACCCTCACCATCGGCACCGGCGCTCTGGTCAGCGGCAGCAACACGCTCGCCGTGGAACTGCATCAGAGCGCCATGCCCGCCGCCTTTTCGCCCGGAGATCTCACTTTTGATTTCGAACTCGACGGAGTCGCCGCCCCCGTGGACGCCACCGATGTGCTCGTGCCGCCCGGCGGCATGTGGTCCTACTGGGACCAGGCCGCCTATCCGGACGACACATGGCGTCTCGCCACCTTCGTCGAAGACGGCTGGAAGCAGGGCCTCGCCCGACTCGGCTACGGCATCGGCGGCGAAAGCACTGTCGTGAACGACGACAACGAAGCCGGCACCGGCCGGAATCCCAGCGTGCTCTTTCGCCATGTCTTCGACGTGGCAGACCCCGCCGCCTATGCGGCGCTGCATCTATACATGCAGCGCGACGACGGCATCGCCGTGTTTCTCAACGGCGTGCGTGTCCACACCTTCAACGTCAGCAGCAGTCCGGTGCCTGGAGATTTCGCCCTGTCCGAAATCCCCTCACCTCTGCACACCCAGTGGCAGCACTATCTCATCGATCCCAAACGCCTCATCCCCGGCCGCAACCTGCTGGCCGTCGAGGTCCACCAGTCTTCGCTCAGCGGCACCGACCTCAATTTCGATCTCCAGCTCATCGGAGAACTCACCGGCATTCCCCCGCTCTATCTCACGCCGGCCGGCAATGACATGGAGCTGAGCTGGCCCGCCGCCTACAACGGCTGGAATCTGTTCAGCACCTCTGACTTCGCCGCATGGTCGCCCGTCCCGCAGCCGCCGCTGCTCGACGGCGCCTGGATTTACATCATTCAGCCGAATCCCGGCACGAGGCATTTCTACAAGCTCATGAAGCCGTGAGGCCCGCGGCCCCCCCGCAGTTTCCCCGGATAAAGTCTTGCCCTGCGCCGCTGCGGTCCTAAATTTTCGGCCATGCCCATGGCCGTTGTCTTTCCCCGCCGCTTCCGCACCGTTCTTTCCGCCGCGCTGTGTGGCGGGATGCTGACCGTGCCCGTGCTCCGCAGTGAGGAAATCAAATACCGCGAGGCCAGTGTGCGGGCCATGTGGATCAAACTCACTCCCGAGCCGGTGGGCGGCAGTTCGCCCTTCAGTGTCAGGGTTTCCGAAAACAAAACGGGCGATGCCGCGGTCGGATTGATCGAGCACATCCTTGGCGGCGCCGGAGACTCATGGAAATCCTCCGCGTGGATCGCCGCCGTGGCGGCCTCCAACACCAAATATTCCCTGCTCACCGACCACGAGTTTCTCATCAAGGTCCGCGGCTTCCTCGACGGCCCCTCCGCGGGCATGCTCATGGCTGCCACCATGATCGCCCTCATGGGCCAGGACGAGATCCGCCCTAATGTCACCATCACCGGCACCATCAATCCCGACGGCACCATCGGTCCGGTCAGCGGCATTGCGGAGAAACTCGAAGGCGCCAAACGCGCCGGCATCAAGGAACTCGGCTATCCCATGTTCGATGACGGCGATCCGAAGGCCTTCGTCGAGCGCATGGACAAACTGGGTGCCGAGTACGGCATCAAAGCCGTCCCCGTGGCGGACATTTACGACGCCTACAAACTGCTCACCGGCCGCACTTTGGGCCGCACGCCGGGCCTGCGCGTGGAACCGCTGAAGCCCGAAGACCTCGCCTTCACCAAAGACCAGGCGGAGCGCTTTCAGTCCGCCGCCGCGGAGCTTTTGAGCGAGTCCCGGGCAAGGCTCGCCGCCGTCAAGGTCGCGCAGGCCAAAGTGACCAAACCGTCCGCCGGCATCAAAAAGTCCTTCGCTGAGGACATCGAGCGCACAGAGGACTTCATCGCCGAATCCGAAAAGCACGCGAAGGAGGGCCATGCCATGATCGCCCACAGCCGCGCGGTGATGGCCGATCAAAGCTCGCGCATGGCGGAGGTCTTCGCCCTCTGGCAGGCTCCCCTGCTCAAGAACGACGACAAAACACTCGTCGCCATCTACGACGCCCAGTTCGCCGCCGCAGAGAAACAGCTCGCCGCCTACACCGCCTCCCTGCGCGATGCCGGCACCGCTCCCACGCTCGCGGGACGCATCCACGGATTCCACGGCCTGCTCCAGTCGTGGGTGGTGCGCTCGCTGCTGCTCGCCGCGGGTTCCGGCAAATCCATTCTGGAGGAGAAAAAGTTCGCGCTCCAGGAAGCCAGCCGCCGCAAGGCCAGCCAGACGGAATTGAAACGCATGTCCGATGACATCGCCGACACCATGCTCGACACGTCGCTGAAACTGGCCATCCTCCAGGGCCGGGTCCGCGCCCTCATGGACACCGTGAAATTCCCGTTTCAGGACAACAACACCCCGGCTCCCGACCTCGCGGCCCTCACCCGGCGGCTCGCCGAGTCCTACGGCCCCGCCGCCGCCGCCGGGCTCGCCTATTTCGAGTCCACTGTCATCGGCCTCCGCTCGCGCGGCTCCTCCGATGAAGCGCTGATCCGTCAGGGCGCCATCCTCGCCAAAGACATCAACTACGCCTCCTGCGCCGAAGCCGCCGTCCGGGCCGTCCGCTCCGGCGACGACGGTGAGGAGGAACTGCCCGGCGCGGTGCTCGACCGACTCGCCTGCGGTGCCCATGCCTGGCTCGGCATGGCCTCGCTGATGAACAAGTATTACAATCTCGCGGAGGACCGCCAAAGCACCGACCCCGTCACCCACGCCGCCTCCGTCACGCTGCGCAAAGGCCAGGCGGTCACCCGCATGCTCGACAGCTCCCGGCGGCGCGTGCTGGAGGAGGCCGCCATCGTCAACAAGGAGTACGGCTTTGTGCCCGACTCCATCAAAATGAACTTCAATCTCGCCGAGTCCCGGCGGGAGGATCCGGGCGATCAGGCCAAGCTCGACGCCCTCACATCCTACTGGCGCGCGCACTTTATTTGCCGTATGGCTCACCTCATGGCCCGCGTTAAATGAGCCGCCCCGTTTTCCCGGTCCCCAAGCCCAAACCAAACACCGCCATGAACAAGAAAGTCATCACCACCACCGCCTCCCTTACCATTTGTGGCATGCTCAGCAGCTGTACCACGACTCAACTCGGCCAGGCCTCCGGAGCCGCCGGCGTCGCCGCCCTCGGTCTCGGCATTGCCGGACTCGGCAGCGGCAGCGATTCCCTGCAAAAGGCCGCGCTCGCCGCCGCCGCCATCGCCCTCACGCTCGCCATCGTCCAGCATTACCAGGCCTCGCAGGAGCAGAAGCGCTACGCTCAGGCCCGCGCCGCCGCCGCCGCACAGCGCCCCAGCTACACCAAAGTCAAACAACAGAAAAAAGTGAAGTACGTCGCCGTGCCCGTGAAAAAGAAGAGCGAAACCGAAAAGGCCGGCATCATGCTCTACGACACCGACAAGGGCCGCCTCGCCAGCGACCAGGTCTATGTGCCCAAAGCCTCCTCCCTCGACAAAGGCAGCATCGTGGAGGTGGACGGCAAAAAGGCCCTGCTCGAAAGCAGCTTCACCGGCGCCTGACCGGTGTCTCGAACATCGGAGCTTCGCCGCCTTCCGTCTGCGCGGCCCGGACACGGATGCGTTCTCCGGGGACGTGACACCCGTTGCATGCTGACAGAACGTGATTCACGGTCGCGGGGTCATGGATGTCCCTGAACCAGAAAAACACCGCACCCTGACGAATGCCGGGCGCGCCCTCATCGCGCTCCTCATTCTCGGCGTCGGCGCGGGTCTGTCCGTCGCTGCGGTAGTCTTCGGAAAACACGCCGAAACCGTGCCGCCCAAACGCCCGGTGCCCGATGTGGTGCTGGTGACGGCGAAAGTGGAGGATGTTCCCCTTGAACTCGCCTCGCAGGGCATCGTCCAGGCGGTCACGGAAACCCGCGCCGCCGCCGAGGTGCCGGGCCGGGTCGTCTGGGTGGCGCCCTCGTGGGACGCCGGCGCCGCATTCCGGGAAAAAGACGAACTGCTCAAACTCGACGACACCGACTACCGTGCCGCACTGGCCAACGCCAAAGCCCTCGCGTCCGAAGCCGCGCTCGCCGTCAAGCTCGAGGAGGAGCGCGGACGTCAGGCCGTGCGCGACTGGAACAAGCTCGCCACCGGCTCCCCGGACAGCGATCTCGTGACGCGCGCCCCCCAACTCAAAGCCGCGCAGGCCCGCGAAGCCGCCGCTCTCGCCGCCGTGGAAAAAGCCGCGCTGGATCTCAGCCGCACCGTGCTGCGCGCACCCTACGACGGCCGCATCCTCGCCACCCTCACCGATGTCGGTTCCTATGCCGCGCCCGGCGCGCCGCTCGCCGACTTCTACGCCACCGATGCCTATCAGGTCAGTCTGCCGCTCTCGCTCGACGACTACACCTTCCTCAACTCCGACCCCGGCACCCCGCTCACCCTGATCGCCGAAGGCGGCGGAAATACCTACACCTTTCCCGCCGCCATCCTGCGCACCGGTGCGGAAATCGAGCGCGCGTCCCGCAGCATCCTGATCATCGCCGAAATCAAGCCGGGCGAAAATCCCCCGCCGCTTCTCCTGCCCGGACTTTTTGTCCGGGCGTCGCTCCCCGGCCGCACGCTGAAGAATGTCGTCAGGCTGCCGCGCCTCTGCCTGCTGCCGGGCGACCGCGTCGCCGTCGCCGATGCGGACAACAAGCTTTCCACGCGCCCGGTCAAAGTCGCCCGCGCCACCGGTGACGAGGTTTTCATTTCCGGAGGATTGCAGAACGGGGACCGCGTGCTCGCCACCGTGCTCGCCGTCCTCACCGAAGGACTGGAGGTCCATCCGCTGGACTCCCCGGAGGCGGCGGTTCCCGCGGCCCCGGCCTCGACCGCCCCCGCCGGCTCACCGCCATGATGCACGTCTGGTCCAAACTCAGCGCCGCAAAGTGGGAGGACGCATGGGAGGAACGCTTCCGCGGTCCGCTGCAGACCGGCCTCGCGATCACCCGGCTGCCCGGCGGCAAAACGATTCGTGTGGAGGTCTATTGTCAGCGCGCGATCGAGGCCCGCCGCATTCAGCGTGAATTCGGCGGGGCCATCCGCGTGCTGAAAAATCAAAACTGGGCCGCCGCCTCCGCGGAAAGTCTGCAGCCGGTGAGGATCCGGAAATCGCTGATCATCGCCCACAGTGCTGCCGCGGCGGAAAACGTGCGCGCGGCCCACCCTGACCGTCAGGTGCTCTGCATCCCCGGTGAAATGGCCTTCGGCACCGGCGACCACGCCACTACCGCCGCCTGTCTGCGCATCCTCGCGGACTGCGCCGCCGCCCGCCGCGGCGCGCCATGGAGTCTGCTCGATCTCGGCTGCGGCACCGGAATTCTTGCCCTCGCCGCCGCCAAACTCGGCGCGCAGCCGGTGGAGGGATTCGACTACGACCCCGCCGCCGTCCGCGTCGCCAACAAAAACGCCCGCCTCAACAAAACCCGCCTGCGCTTCACCCGCGACGACGTCACCACATGGAAGCCGCAGCGCCGCTACGACGTCGTCGCCGCCAACATCTTCTTCGATGTCCTGACACTTTCTTTCCCGCGCATCGCCGCCGCCGTCAAACCGGGCGGCATGGTGATCGTTTCCGGAATTCTCCACACGCATGCCGCCGAGTGCCTCGCCGCCGGAAAACAGGCGGGATTGAAATTCGATCCCCCGATCCGTCGCGGCAAGTGGGTCACCGCAGTGGGACGAAAAGTCGCCCCGAAATAACCTCAGCATCCCCGGTCACGAACCGACATGAAACCTGTCCCCGCCACCGTCTCCGCATGGGTCGAGTCGTTGTCCGGCACGACACGCCCGCTCGTCGAGCGGCTGTTGCAGATCATCCGGCGCACCGCACCGCATTTGGAGGAAACGATCCGCTGGGGCTCACCGGCATGGAAGGGACGCGGCCTCGTCTGCGGAATCGGAGCTTTCAAAAACCATGTCACCCTCGTCCTGTGGCGCGGCGCCGAGGTCGGCGACCGCAGCGGCATGCTGATCCACGGGCAGGGACGCAGCCCCATGCGCTCCGCCAAATTCACGGCCCTGGCGCAAATCGTTGAGAATTCCGTCGCCTCATGGATCACCGCTGCCGCGGCCCTCGATGGCGACGAAGCGAAGCCAAAGCCGAAACCGCCAAACCGCCCGGAGATTCCCGTGCCGCCGGCCCTCGCCGCTGCGCTGGCCAAAAATGTTCAAGCCCGCCGCGCTTTCGAGGCCATGCCGCCGTCCCACCGTCGCGATTACAGCGAGTGGATCGGGGAGGCGAAACAGGAGGCCACCGTCGCGCGGCGTGTCGCGAAAGCCATCGAGAAACTGTCCGCCGGAGAAGGATTGAATGACAAATACCGGCCGGTCGCCGAAAAGCAGTAGTCATCGCGCGCATCGCAGACGCGAAAAACGCCAGCTTGCAAGCCCGCCACTTCCGCGCCAGAAACCCGCCCGCAATCGCAGCGGCGGGGCGTGGCTCAGCCTGGTAGAGCGCCTGCTTTGGGAGCAGGAAGTCGTCGGTTCGAATCCGGCCGCCCCGACCAGTTTGGCCGGATTGGCAGCGATGGGGATTGGTGCGTCCGGTTGAGAGAGGGCGGGAGTCCGGGGACGGTTCCGCCGCGGCGTTTCCCGGGCGCAGGGGGTTCACCAAAAAAGCGACTCGACACTTCACAGGGGGTTCCGCTAGCCTGCGGGGAATGAAGATGTCCCCGCTTCTGGTTCTTTGCCTGTCCAACTGGGTGTCCGCTCAGTCGGTTTGGACCCTGCGCAGCACGCCACTTTCCGGACGATGCTACAAGCCCGCGGGCAAGCCCGGCCTGTATCTCATTCCCACCGCAGAAATCAGCGTCGCCGGCGACCGGCAGCGCTATTTGCGGTCAACCAGCGGTCTGACATGGAATTCGGTTTATCTGCCATTTGCCGACGGTGTCGATCTGGTTTGTGAGAACAGCCGCTTCGTGGGGATCCAGACGTTTCCGGACACCCGGATCTGGTACAGCGACAATGGCACGACCTTCACCGCCGTCACTTCGGCTGCCGGAGGTGATCTCTCCACCTTTCTGCCAGCCGACATCACCTACGGAAACGGCGTCTGGATCATGACCGGCACCAACGGCTGGGTGCTGAGATCCATCGACAATGCCGCGTCATGGCGTTTCCATCAAACGCAGGCGGAATCGCTTGGCACCGTCCGCTACGGCGGCGGAAAATTCCTCGCCCGGGCCGGCAACCCCGCTTCACTGATCTCGCCCGACGGGATCACATGGAGTATTGGTCCTGTCATTCCCGGAGACAGTTTTTGCTTTGCAGGAGGCAGGTTCATCACCGGTTCCCATCGCTCACCGGACGGCCTCAATTGGACGGAAATTCCCGCCGGCGAGCTCGCGCCGTCCGGGCTCCAGTCTCCTCCCCTTGTCGGCGGCAACAACGGCACCGCCCTTTCGTGGAATCTGGACGCTGAGCCGGCATTCTATCACTACGCGGCCGGCTCCTGGGGCGGCCCGTATCCGTCAGGAGTCTTGAGTAACATCTACGATGCCGCTCTGTGCGGTGACCTTTGGATCGCCGTGACAGTGAATTCCCGCGTCCTTACTTCACCGGTGCCCGCGCTGCCTCCTCCGGTTCCTCCGCTGCTCAACGTCTCCCCGGCGCTGCGCCTCTCATGGCCAAGTCAGACCGGCCGCAACTACCTCATCCAGCGAAGCACGGATCAGATTACGTGGACCGACTACACCGGCGCCATGACCGGCACGGGCGGATCCATGGAGTGGCTGGCACCCGCCTCGTCCACCCGGGAGTACTTTCGCGTGCAGGTCAGGTAGTCCGTCCCGAAGGATGAATCGTTCCCGGTGCCGGCGGTTCGGCCTCGTAATGGTAATCGCACCCGGCGCCCGGGGCACTCCCGATGCTTGCCGGGGCGCAGGTGCGTAGTGGCCCGGAAATCGGGCGGCCCTATGCTGGCCGGCAATCCCAACGCAATCCGCCATGAATACTCTGCAACCACGCCGCGAATTTCTCGGCAACATCGGCAAAGGCGTTCTCGCCACTGCCATCGGTCCCGCGCTCGCCATCGAACTTGGCCTGACAAGCAAGGCCATCGCCGCGGACGCCGGCGACAAGCCGCTGCAATTCGGAGACATGGAGCCACTCGTCTGCTTCATGCAGGAGACTCCCCTCGCGAAACTCCAGCCCGCGCTGGCCGCCAAATTGAAAGAAGGCGTCGCGCTCGACCGCATGGTCGCCGCCGCGGCTCTGGCCAATGCCCGCACGTTCGGCGGACACGACTACATCGGCTATCACACGATCATGGCCCTCGCGCCGGCGCTGAAAATGGCGCGCGCGATGCCGGCCGAACGCGCGGCGCTGCCGGTGTTCAAGGTGCTCTATCGCAATACCAGCCGGATACAGGAATTCGGCGGGAGGGAGAAGGAGGTGCTGCATGCCGTGGAGCCTGCCGCCACCGTGGCCAGCGAGGACGCCGCCGCGCAGCTGCGCCGTCTCGTGAAGGAGAAGAACACGGCTGCCGCGGAATCGTTTCTCGCCGCGCAGCCCACACCGGAAGCGATGCTCAATGCGCTCCTGCCTGCGGTGCATGAAGATCAGGAGGTCCACCGCACGGTGCTGCCCTATCGCGCATGGGATTTGCTGCCTGTCGTCGGACGCGAGAACTCCCTAACACTTCTGCGCCAGAGTCTGCGCTACTGCATCAATGCCGAAAACTGGCGCCGGCCCGAATGGGAGAAGCCGGCGCAGACCCTCGCCAAACTGATGTCCGACCACGGTCTGCCGCGCAAAGAGCACGGCACGACACCGATGGACGACCAGCAGGTGGAGGAACTTGCGCGTGTCATCTTCTCCAGCGGTGAGGAACAGGCCGCCGCCGCCACGGCCAAAGCCCTGGCGGACGGCTTCGATCCCTCACATGTCGGCGAAGCCGTCTCGCTGGCCGCGAATCAACTTCTTTTGCGCGATCATGGACGTCCGCCACAGCAGGAATCCCCCGGCAAACCGCCTGGCAGTGTTCACGGCGACTCCATCGGCGTTCACGCCAGCGACAGCGCCAACGCATGGCGCAACCTCGCCCGCGCCAGCGATCCGCGAAATGCCTGCGCCTGCCTCATTCTCGGCGCATGGCAGGCCGCCGGCGACCGCACCGACCGCGGCGGCGACTTCCTCAACTGGGAACCGCTTCCGCTCAAGAATCACATCGCCGGCATCAAGACCACCGATCCCGCGCAGCTTCTCCGCGACGCCGAGGAAGCCATCCGCGGCAACCTCCAGGCCCGCGCCTGTGCCCTGGTGCATCATTACGGCACGCTGGGCCACAGCGAGCAGCCGGTGTTCGATCTCCTGCTCAAGTACGCCTGCAGTGAAGACGGCGCCCTCCACGCCGAGAAATATTTCGGCACCGTGCGCGAGGAATTCAAAGGCACCCGCACCGCGCTCCGCTGGCGCCACCTCGCCGGCCTCGCCGCGTCACCGCCAGTGAATGCGGACGCCCCGCCCCGGGGCAGGCGGAGGCGCGGGAACTGCTCAGCATTGCCTAGCCGGAGATGCGGGCCGGGCGGCGGGGCCCGCATCGGCAGCGGAATCCGCCCCTTCAATCCAGGGGCAACATGGCCTGCACCTTGTAGAAGGCGCGGGCGGCGTCGGGCTCCACCCATTGCTTTTGCGCGACACCGGACACCCCGCCGGGAATCTCCCCGGCCACGATGTTCCCCAGCGTTAGACTTTCGGTACGGAAGATTTCGTAAAGTCGTGTGGGCCGGCTCGTCCACTCGAGCACATGGCGCTGCCCGCCGCCGGCGGCCTGCCGGCTGTAGCTGACAATTTGCAGGTTCTCCGCGGGATCGAACGGGTTGGTGTCGGCGGCGTACTCGGCGGAATCTGACGCCCCGTCTCCGTCGGCATCACTGTCATCCTCCGCTCCGAGGGACAGGTTGCCGGCGCGAAAGTGCTCCCAGGCATCGGGGATGGAGTCGCCGTCCGTGTCCGGGCCGGAGTCGATTTCTTCCGTGCGGAAATCACGGACCATGCCATCGAGGCTGATCCAGCCGAGATTCGTGCCCCATGCGCGGCCGTGGAATTTTCCGGTCAGCAGATTGAGATGCGGCTGGCCGGTGTTCTCGAAAGCGATCCAGCCAGCGTTGGCGCTCCACGCCCAGCCGCGGAGTTGTGCAGTAACAGTGATGCCGTCGCTGGCGTAATTCTCCACGTTCACTCCGAAGTCGTCCGCGGTGCTGTTGCTGTAGCGCCAGCCGTTGCCCGGCTGTCCGCTGCCAAAGTGGATCCATCCGATGTTGGCGGACCAGACCCAGCCGGAGCAGAAGAATTCGCCGGTGCTCAGGCCGTCGGTGTTGTTGGCATGACCGTTGAGCCAGCCGGTGTTGGCGCTCCAGAAGTGCGCGGCCTGCGCCGGAATCGTGGTTCCGGCGCGGATGTCTCCGGCGAAGACACAGACTGCGGCGGGGAGAAAACGAAGAAATTTCATGGCCGTGAATGCGATGGTGTTTGAGCCGATGATGTCATGGAGCCGCGTGGTCAGGGAGTGGGCGTTTGGCGTTCCGCGAATTTCAGATCGCCGTTGGTGACGTCGAAGTAACTGATGGCCGGCTGTCCGTTCGGCAGGAACACCAGCGAGGTGTCCCGTCCGGTGTCGCCCCTGAGATCCACCTTGCTGATTCTCCAGGCGAGGCCGTCGTAAGTGGCGTATTTCAGGTCTTTGCCCGTGCTGTCGTAGTAGCTGACGGCGGGCTGACCGGCCGGGCCGAAAGCCAGGGAGCAGTGAGCACCGTTGCCGGGTTTGGGGTCAACGGCAGTCTGATCGAAGGAGCCGTCGTCGGAGATGATGCATTTGAGACCGGTGCTCGTGAGAAAGCAGAGGACGCGTTCCCCGACGGGAGAAAAGCCGAAACTGTTGAATCCCGCGGCATCCTGCGTCATCGCGCCGCCGCTCCAGCCGGTTCCGGTGCTGGCGGACTCGCTGTAATAAAGCTTGCCGTCCGCGGTGCGGTAACTGATGCCCGCCTGCCCTCCGGGGGAAAACGCGAGCGAACTGTAGGCCGTCAGCGCGCCAAGAGGAGTGATCTGCCACGAGCCGCCGGTGAAGATGGCATACTTCAAACCCTTTTCGCTCCCGGCGTCCCCGCCATAGCTGATAGCCGGTGCTCCCGCAGGCGAGTAGGCAAGGGAGGGATGAACGCCCGCGTCCAGAGTGTTGTCCACGAGCGAAGCCAGCCAGCCGTTGCCGTTCTTCGTCGTTAAATACAGCTTCCTGCTGACAGGATCGAAGTAGGCGATCGAAGCATGACCGGTGGGGGCGAAGGCGAGCGAGGGTCGTCCGCCGGCATGGGGCGCCGCCGTGCTGATGTTCCAGACTGAGCCGCTGCGCACGGCATACTTCAGCGCACCGGTGCTCGCATCCCGGTAAGCGATGGCGGGCTGTCCGTCCGGCGTGATGGCCATGGAAGTCGCCTCTCCGGTGATGCCCGGGCTGTCCACTGTGGTGATGGTCCAGGGAAACTGAAAGCCCTGGGCGTCGGCCAGATACGAGATGAGGCTGCTTTGCTGCTGGATCAGTTGCTGCTGGTCACTGACGGTCGTTTCCAGGGTTCCGATTTTGTCCCAGATTTCCTGCAGGGACTTCATGGTCGGCGCCGGAGCCCCCGGCGGGGTGAGCGGCCCCTGACAAAGAGCGGCGGTGGCAGAGAGAACGCAGGTGAGGATGAGTGGAGTGGTGATGTTCATGGCAGTATGGGGTTGTGCTGCGTTGCTGGCGAATCCGCGGGCGATAGTTCCGCAGAATCCGAAAATAATTCTCCCGCACGCCGCGACACGGCTGCCGGCCCGGCTTCAGTGCGGGTTCTCCGAGTCGAACTGCTTCCAGAATTCCGCCGCTTCCAGCGCGGCCGCCTGCAGGCGGTCCTCGGTGTGGCTGATGCGCCTTAGCCCAAGTTCCGCAGTTGGCCTCCCCGCGAAAATATTTTCTCTCGGGCCTCG
>CAZFZN010000064.1:0-22447 GCA_964523105.1 uncultured Akkermansia sp. | reverse complement strand
TCCTCTCCGCTTATGAATAACGCCGGAACTGGTATCGGACGGCCTTGCTACGGCTTTTTCAGCAGCGGGTACTTTGAACAGCCCTACAGCAGCGGCGCCGCGGGACGGAACACCGCCTCCGCGATCCGGTGACGGAACGGGCGCTGCTGATAGGCCTCCAGCGTGACCTCCCGGGCATCCTCCGTGTTGATTTCAAACAACCGCTCCACGGCCTTCGTTGTTTCCTCACAGGCCACCACCACGTTGAGTTCAAAATTGATGCGCAGGCTGCGGATGTCGAGATTGGCGCTGCCCGTCATCGTCCAGCGCCCGTCCACCGTCATTACCTTCGCGTGGAGCAGGCGCGGCTGATATTCCAGAATACGCACCCTGTGCGGCAGCAGGTCGTCGAAGTAACTGCGCATCACGTGCGTGAGGTAGAAATGGTCGCACTGCTCCGGCACCAGAATCGCGACATCCACCCCGCGCATGGCCGCGAGTTGGATGGCCGCGAGCAGCGGCGGCTCGGGCACGAAATACGGCGTCATGATGCGGATGCTGCGCTGCGCGCGGTGCAGCAGCGCCAGCGTGGTCAGCTGGATTTCGTCAATGTCATTGTCCGGCGCGCCCGGCACCACCTGGGCGGCCACATTTCCGCAGGGCGGCGAGGGCGGATAGCAGGCCGCATCCGTCAGGGCCTCGCCGGTGGAGAAATACCAGTCCTGCGCAAAAATGGCGGACAGCTGGCTCACCACCGGGCCGCGGAGCCGGATGGCGAGATCACGATAGGGCGGGGTGTCGCTGCCGCCCCAGTATTCGTTGCCGATATTCATGCCGCCCGTGAGCGCCATCGTCCCGTCCGCGATCACCAGCTTGCGGTGATTGCGCAGATTGAGGTGAAAGCGGCCCCGCCGCGGGGAAAACGTATGAAACCACGAGAACTCCCCGCCGGCCTGGAGCAGCGGTTGGAAAAACGACCGCCGCAGCCACAGGCTCCCCATTTCATCCACCAGCACCCGCACCTTTACCCCGCGCTGCGCCGCCTTCACCAGCGCATCCCGGACGATGACGCCCGCGCGGTCGCGGTTCCAGATATAAAATTCCAGATGCAAATGGTGCTGCGCCGCGGCGATGACCTCCAGCAGCACCGGGAAAAAAGATGTCCCGTCCGGCAGCACGGACACCGCGTTCCCCATCGTCGCCGGAAAGCCGTTCACATGCTCCAGCTCCGGCATGTCCAGCACTTTGCCGGCCTCGCGTTTGCCCGCCGGACACGCCGCGAGCCGCGCCATCAGGTCGTGATTCAGCCGCAGCCGCCGCCGCACCACCCGCTCGCTCCCGATCAGCAGGTACAGCCCCGCCCCGATGACGGGAAACAACAGCAGCGCCCACAGCCACGCCAGCGTGGCCGGCGGCGACTTGCTCCGCTGCGCCAGCAGCCGCGGGATCAACAGCCACTGCAGCACCGTGAGTACTGCGGTGCCGGAAATGGCCCATTGGGTGAAGGTCATGCGCCCGTGAACTAACCCCGCCAGGTGACTTTGCCAAAGTGTTTTGACAGGCCGCCGCACACTATGGGCGGCGGACGAATGAAATTGCGGGGTGACAACGGCGTCGGAAAGACGATAACACGTGTTGAGGGAATCCGCCGCACATGACAGACGCTCCGCCCACCTTCTCAGAATCCTGGCACCGGGTCGCCCGGCAGCGGCTGCGGCTGCGGCGGGGGGTGACGGTGCGGCGGCAGATGTTTCGCGGGGAGCGGTGGCATGTGATCGAGGACGATCTGGCGAACCGGTATTTCCGCATCCGGCCGGAGGCGTGGGAATTCGTCATGCGGCTGGATGCGGGGATGCCGGTGGAGGAGGCGTGGTCGCAGTGTTTGGATTTGTTTCCGGAGACGGCGCCGGGGCAGCAGGAGTGCGTGAATTTGCTGGGGCAGCTCTATCAGGCGAATCTGCTGCACTATGAAGCGGGGGACGCCGGCGAGCTGTTTCAGCGGCAGCAAAAGCGCCGGCAGCGGGAACTGCGGGCGCGGCTCCTCGGCATCATGTTTCTGCGCATTCCGCTGGTGGATCCGGACCGTTTTCTGGTGCGCACGCTGCCGTGGACGGGCTGGCTGATTTCGTGGGCGGGATTCGCTCTGTGGCTGGCGGTGATCGTCGCGGGCGGCAAAGTAGTGATGGACAACTGGAGCGAGGTGATGGCGCAGGGCCGCGCGGTGCTGGCGCCGGAGAATCTGGGGTGGTTTTACCTCGCGCTCATTACGTCAAAACTGCTGCACGAGCTGGGGCACGCCTATTTCTGCCGGAAGTTCGGCGGAGAGGTGCACACGCTGGGGCTGATGCTGCTGGTCTTCACGCCGGTGCCGTATGTGGACGTGACCTCGTCGTGGTCGCTGCGCAGCCGGCGGCAGCGGGTGCTGGTGGGGCTGGCGGGAATGATCGTGGAGCTGTTCGTGGCTGCGGTCGCCGCCATGATCTGGGCGCGCACCGGTCCGGGAGGCATGAATGCCGTGTGCTACAACATCATGTTCATCGCCTCGGTGAGCACGGTGCTCTTCAACGCCAACCCGCTGCTGCGCTTCGACGGCTATTATATCCTCACCGATCTCATCGGGATGCCGAATCTCGCGCAGCGCTCCGGTTTGCAGCTCAAGCATCTCTGGAAGCGCTGGGTCTGGGGGCAGCGCAAATCGCGCAGTCCGGCCACCGGCGGGCGGGAGCGTGCGTGGCTGACCACCTATGGCGTGGCGAGCGGGATCTACCGCATCTTCGTCTTCGCGGCGATTCTGTTTTTCGTGGCGGATCAGTTTCTCATTCTCGGCCTCATCATGGCCGTGATGTGCCTCATCGGCTGGGTCATCGCGCCGCTGGTGCGCCTCATCCGCTATCTTGCGACGCATGCCGAACTCGACAAGTGCCGGCGGCGCGCCGTGTGGACGACGGCGGGCCTCGCGGCGGCGGTGCTGGGATTTCTCCAGTTCTGGCCGTGGCCGCGGCATCTGCGGGCGCAGGGAATCGTCGAGGCGCGGCACTACAGCCGCCTTACGACCGAAGCGGGAGGTTATGTCAGGGAAGTGCGCGGCACGCCCGGCGGACCGGTGCGGGCCGGCGACGTGCTCGTGGTGCTGGAGAATCCGGAACTGCTCTCCCGGCTCGGTCAGGCCCGCGCCGTGATCGACGAGGTGCAGTCGCGGCTCCGCTACGCGCAGGACAAGGAGCCCGCATCCATCCAGCCGCTGCAAAAACGCCTGCGCGCAGCCCGGGAGAATGTGGCGGAGCTGGAGCAGGAGGCGGCCTCCCTCCAGGTCACGGCGAAGCAGGACGGCGTGTGGAGTTTCCTGCACGCGGGGTCGCTCGCAGGCATGTGGATTCCCCGCGGCACGCCGCTCGGCATGGTGGTGCAGCCCGGGGCGCACGACTTCACCGGCGTCATCGTGCAGGACGATGCCGGGCCGATTTTCGATCCCGGGCTCAGCGACATCACGGTGCGGGTGCGCGGCCAGGCCGGCGGGGAGATCGCGGCGGAGCAGCTGCAGGTTGTGCCCGGAGCCCGCACGCTGCTGCCCAGCGCCAGCCTCGGCGCCAGGGGTGGCGGCGAAATTCCGGTGCTCAATGAAGACACCACCGGCCGACGGGCTGCGGAGCCTTTCTATATTGTCAAAGCACCGCTCGCGCCGGACGCCGGCGTGCAGCTACTGCACGGTCAGAGTGGCATCCTGCGTCTCCGCGCCGGCAGCGAAGCCCTGCTGCCGGGATGGATCCGCAGTCTGCGGCAATTGTTGAAGCGCCGCTACGGACTGTAGCACCTGGCGCGTTTGAGCGCCCTCTGTCAGGCAAAAACCTCCTGCACCACCCGGGCGTGCTCCACGCCGGTGAGGCGCTGATCGAGTCCCTGGAAGGGGAAGATGAGGCGCTCATGGTCGAGGCCGAGGGCGTGGAGAATGGTGGCGTGGAAGTCGCGGATGCTGACTTTATCCACGGCGGCCTTGTGGCCGATGTCGTCGGTGGCGCCGTAGTGGACGCCGGGCCTGACACCGCCGCCGGCGAACCACGCGGTGAAGGCGTGAGGATTGTGATCGCGCCCGGGCTTGTCGCTCTTTTGCGCGATGGGCAGGCGGCCGAATTCACCGGCGCAGACGACGAGCGTGTCGTCGAGCAGGCCGCGCTGCGCGAGGTCGGTGAGCAGCGCGCTGAACGGCTGGTCCACTTCCGCCGCGAAGCCGCCGTGATTGCCCTTCAAGTCCAGGTGGCAGTCCCAACTCAACTGATTCTCCATGCCGCCGCTGTAAATCTGCACAAAACGCACGCCGCGCTCCACCATGCGGCGCGCCATGAGGCACTGCGCCGCCATGTGCGCGCACTGCGGCTGGTCGAGTCCGTAGAGTTGGCGGATGTGTTCGGGCTCATTGGCGACATCGAAGGCTTCCGGCGCGGCGCTCTGCATGCGCCATGCGAGTTCGTAGCTTTCTATGCGCGCGGTGAGTTCGTCTTCGATCGGCGAACCTGGCAGCGCGTGACGGTTGAGTTCGGCGAGAAGATCCAGCTGCGAGCGCTGCGCGGCGGCGCTGAGCCCGGCGGGGCGTTTGAGATTGGCGATGGGTTCTCCTTTGGGCTTGAGCCAGGTGCCTTGATAGACACTCGGCAAAAATCCGGCGGTCCAGTTGTTCGCATTGCCCTTGGGCAGTCCGCGGTCCTTGGGGTCGGACATGACCACGAACGACGGCAGATTGCGGCTGGTGCATCCGAGACCGTAGGTGACCCAGGAGCCGACACTGGGATATCCCATGCGGGTGACGCCGGTGTTCATCATAAACAGCGCCGGGCTGTGATTGTTGGAGTCGGTGTGCAGCGAGTGGATGAACGCCATTTTGTCCACATGCTGCGTCAGTTTGGGAAACAGGCTGCTGCCCCAGGTGCCGCTCTGGCCGTATTGCTTCCATTCGAACGGCGACGCCATGAGCGGACCGACGGCATCCGGAAAAAATCCGGTCTTGGGGTCGAATCCCGGCAGCGGCTGACCGTTCCGCTTTTGCAGCTCCGGCTTGTAGTCCCAGGTGTCCACGTGACTCGGGCCGCCGTTCATGAACAGCCAGATCACCGATTTCGCGCGCGGTGTGAAATGCGGCTGCCGCGCGGCGAGCGGATTGGCGGCAGACGCGAGGCTGTTCTGATGCAGCATCGCCTGGAGTGCGAGCCAGCCGAAGCCGCCTCCAGCAGTCTGGAAGAGGCGGCGGCGGGAAATGGGGGTGCCCGGGAACATGCATTCCAATACGCACGGAACGGAGATTCATTGCAAAGGCGGAGGCGCGAGGAGGCTTGACTTCCAGACCGCGCTGCGGTTTGCCTGCGCACATGTCACCCACTGCTCCGCGCGTCCGCTTCGCCCCCTCACCCACCGGTTACCTCCACACCGGCGGGGCGCGCACGGCGTTGTTCAACTGGCTCTTCGCGCGGCGCCACGGCGGCACGTTCGTGCTCCGTATCGAAGACACCGATGCCGCGCGCAATACCCCGGAGGCGCTTGCGGCCATCTTCGACGGTCTGCGCTGGCTGGGCATCGACTGGGACGAAGGACCGGAAGCGGGCGGTGACTGCGGCCCGTATTTTCAAAGTCAGCGCCAGCCGATCTACGACGCTTACCTGGCACGACTGACCGCCGCCGGCCATACCTACACGGAGGAAAACGGCGCGGTGCGCTTCCGTTCGCCCAAAGAAGTGCTCGTTCTGCCTGACAGAATCTGCGGCGACATCAAAATCGACCGCACCCGGGAGCCGGACATGACCATCCGCCGCCCGGACGGCAGTTACATTTTCCATTTCGTCAATGTCGTGGACGACATCGAAATGAAGATCACGCACGTGATGCGCGGTGAGGACCACATCTATAACACCGGCAAGCACCTTGAACTGTTCCGCGCGTTCGACGCCGCGCCGCCGGAGTTTGCCCACATTCCGCTCATTCTGAACGCCGACGGCTCCAAGATGAGCAAACGCGACCAGGGTGCTGCGGTCGGCTATTACATGGAGCACGGTTTCGTGCCGGAGGCCGTGCGCAACTACCTCTGTCTGCTCGGCTGGTCGCCCAAGGATGACCGCGAAGTCATGCCGGTCTCAGAAGTGCAGGCGCTGTTCGACTGGGAGCATCTCAATCACCACAACGCGAAGTTCGACATGGAGAAGTGCCGCTGGATGAACGGCGAGTATGTGAAGCAGCAGAGCGACGCGGACTTCATCGCCGCGTGCCGCGCATGGATGTCAGGCAAGCCCCTGCCCGCCGCGCCTTCAGAGTCCGCGCTGGAGACCGCGCTCGCGCTCATCAAACCCAAGGTGCGCGTGACGAACGAAATCGCGGAGCACCTCAGCATGATCTTCGACGGACAGTCGCCCGTGGCCGATGACGCGCGCGCCAAAGTCTCCGCGCAGGCCGATACCGCGGCGAAACTGGCGGCCCTAACGGGGCACTTCGAAGCCCTCGTCCACTGGAACCGCGAGCATATTCAGACCGGCATCGCCCTCGCCGCGGACGAACTGAGCGTAAAGCCCGGCGCCCTCATGTTCCCGCTGCGCGCCGCCATCACCGGCCAGGGTCACGGCGTGGACCTCCTCCCGGCGCTGGAAATCATCGGCAAGGACGAAGCCGTCGCGCGCCTGCGCGCCCGGACGCCGCTGCTGATCCGGCAGGCTGCTGCCGGTGTCCAGGCTTGAAACGAACAAGGCCCTTCAAAAGGCGTTGCAGCAGCCAAGTCTCAAATCGTCCGGTCATTCCCGCCATCGACGGGAATCTGCGCGCCGGTGGTTTTGGCGAAGGTGTTGCCGGCCATGGCGCAGACCATTCTTCCGATGTCCACGCTTTTGATTTCGGTCTTCATCAAATTGCGGGTCTTGTATTCCTCGACGGTGATGCCGTAGCGCTGGGCGCTCTTGGCGAGGGCTTCGGGGGTCCAGAGTTCGGTGTCGAAGACCGCATCGGGGTGGATGATATTAACCCGGACGCCGTGGGGGGCGAGTTCGAGAGCGGCGACACGGACGAGCTGGGTGACGGCGGCTTTGGCGCAGCTGTAGCTGCCGGCGCCAGCGCCGGGGGCTTTGACGTTGCGGCTGCCGACGAAGATGGCGGTGGGCTCGACGCCGAGTTTGAGGAACGGCACGCAGCTTTGCAGCAGGCGCATGTGGCTCGTGAGGTTGACCTCCATGCTCTTCGCCCAGTTGCCAGGGTCCATGTCCTCGAAGTTGGCGCCGGCGGTGAAGATGCCGGCGTTGCTGATGAGAATATCGAGGCCGCCGAAGGTGCGGACGACGTTCTCCACTTCCTCCTGCACTTTGGCGTAGTCGGTGAGGTTGATGACGACACCGTGCAGGCCGTCGTGGCCTGACAAACGCTGCGGCGTCTCCGGATTAAGGTCCATGCCGACGACGACGGCGCCCTGCTCGTTCAATGCGAGGGCGATGGCTTTGCCAATGCCCGCGGCGGCTCCAGTGACGATGGCGACTTTGCCCTGCAGGGGCTTGGGAGCGGGGGCTTTTTTGAGCTTCGCCTGTTCGAGGTCCCAGTATTCGATCTCGAAGAGGTCCTTCTCCGGCAGTGCGGTCCAGCCGCCGGCGGCCTCGGCCTGCTGGATGGTGCGGAGGGTGTGCTGCGCGATGTCGCTGACGATGCGCGCCTCTGTCAGGCTCGCTCCGAATGACGCGATGCCCTGGCCGGGCAGCACGGCCCAGCGCGGCGCGGGATCGAGCATCGTCTGGCCAGACTGATTGCGCTGGAAGTACTCCGTGTAGGCCGCGGCGTATTTTGAGACGGCATCATCGTTGTCGAGAATGGCGGGCGTGCGCTTGGTGCGGATGCTGTGGTCCGGGGTGAGCGTGCCGCGGGTGGCCAGTGAAGCCACATCGCTGCGGCTGGCGAAGCCGCAGGCGGTGTCGGAAAAGTCAGGTAAAGCGACACACGCACGGCCCCGCGCCGTGCTGACGGCCTTGCGGTGCGCGGCGAGTTTCCGCAGCGCGGCATTGTCGGCACAGAAAGTCGCGGTCGGCACGGCATCCGGGCCGCCGCCGCGTTTTTCCAGCGCGGTCTCAGCTTCGCTCACGAGTTTGATCATGCGCTCGTAACTTTCCCGGGCGGTGGCGCCAAAGGTGAAGATGCCGTGCTGCATGAGAATGAGGCCCTCCAGTTTCGACCAGTCGGCGTTCTTTGTCAGTTCGCGGATCGTCTTCCCCAGAATAAAACCAGGCATCACGTAAGGCACGACGATGACGCGGTCGCCCCATGTTTGCTTCACCAGTTCCAGTCCATCCGGCTGATTGGTGACGGCCACCACAGCATTGGCGTGCGTGTGGTCCACGAACTTCGCCGGAATAACGGCATGCACGACCGCTTCGATGCTCGGTGTGGGCGAGTCGGGATCGAGCATCGCGGCACGCTGCTCGCGAACCATGTCGGCATCGCTGAGCGCGGGCAGTTCCGCCATTCTTAGAAGGACGTCCATCTTCACGGCGGGGAAGCCGCATTCGCCTATCGTCGCGAGGTCGCCGCCGCTGCCCTTGATATAGAGCACGTCCACGCTGTTTCCAAAAAAGTCCTGCACCGTGCTTTTCACCGACGTGTTCCCGCCTCCGTGGAGCACGAGTTCGGGATTCCGGCCGAGCAGTCGCGAGGTATAAACGCGCTGGGCGAGATCAGTGGTGAAGGGAGCGGCTTCGGAGTCAGACCAGAGACTTTGCATAAGAGCCTCGGAAATGCGGCGGCTGAGTCTCCGACTCAAGTGGTGATTCACCTGCGCCTGGAGGAGCACCGCCCTGGCTGCGATGCCGCGGACGGTTCGTGCGGGGCTGCCTCAGGACAGCTTCCACGGCCCGCGGTAGTCGCGGCCGAGGCGTTTGGCGGCCTCCTCGTCGCCAAGGATTTCCTCTTTCGCGGGATCCCACTTCAAAGTTCGGTTCAACTGGAGCGCGATGAGCGCGAGGTGGCCCACGGTGGCGCTGCGGTGGGCGGTCTCCGCCGGGCAGATGGCGGGCTGGCGGCTGCGGATGCAGTCGAGCCAGTTGCGGTGGTGGCCTTTGGAGTCGTAGAGCTTCACCTTGCGCATATCCTCCGGCAGCCGGCGGTATTTGCGGAATTCGGGGTTGGACGACTCGAAGCCGCCGCGGTTGACCCACACCCACCCGTCGGCGCCGATCCATTTGCAGCCCATTTTGATATCGTCGTGTCCGCCGGCCAGCGTGAGAACGGTGCCGTCCGCGTATTTGGCCTCGGCCCGGTACTTGGTGGCGGTGTTGAAGATGGCATCAGCTGGCGGGAAGTCAGCGCTCACCGGTTTCACTTCCACGGGACCGGTGGTGTCCGCATCCATACCCCAGTGAGCGATGTCGCCATGGTGGCCGATCCAGTCGAGCAGCTGCCCCCCGCCGGTGTTGTAATGCCAGCGCCAGCCCCAATGGGTGCGCGCCTCGACGTACGGCAGCAACTCCGACGGCCCGCACCAGAAATCGTAGTCAAGTTCCGCAGGCGGCTTGACTGGCTCCATGGAGGCTTTGCGCCCGCTGTGGCCGCCGGGCAGCCCGACGTGAACTTCCTTTAGTTTCCCGATCAGTCCATTGCGCACGATCTCCGCGGCTTTGTGGAAGGTGTCATCGCTCCGCTGCTGGGAACCGGTCTGCCAGATTCGTTTATGATCCGCGACCGCCTTCACGATCGCATGCTGCTCCCGCACGGTACGGGCGAGCGGCTTCTCACCATAGACGTCCTTGCCGGCCTTCAACGCAGCCACGGCCACCGCGGCATGCCAGTGATCGGGTGTGGCAATGATCACGGCATCGAGGTCCGGCAGCGCCAGCAGTTCGCGAAAATCACTGAATCCCCTGCAGTCGCTGTTCTTATACTCTGCATTCACTTTGGCCACGAAGGCCTCGCGGTGTTTCGCATCCACATCGGCGCCGGCAATGACCCTCGTGTCCTTCTGATTCATCACTGCATTCGTATCGCCGCTGCCCATGCCGCCGCACCCGATGGTGCCGACCACGATTTTCTCCGAGGGCGGCACCGCGCCATCCAGTCCAAGCACATGGCCCGGCACGATGCTGATCGAGCCTGCCACAAGGGTGGAGCGTTTCAAGAAATTGCGGCGGGTCACAAGAGGGCCTGAAGTCTTCATAGGCCGCCGTTCTGTCACAGAGTATTACGGCAAGCGACACCGCATCGGCGGGGGCAGCCGGCGGGCTCCGCCGGGAACAAATGGTCCCGGCTGGTCGTGCGCCAGCGGCCTCGCCGCCGGGGAGCGCCGCGCTCCGTCACTGACGGCTTTCCCCGTTTGTCACGGCGGATTCCCTGTCAGAAAGGCCGTGCTTGTCTGTGAATCCCCCGCCTGACATTTCCTCCCCCGCCCGTTTGGGCACCCTTCTAAAACTGGCATGGCCCGTCATCATCTCCCGCTCGACGCAGGTGGTGGTCGGGCTGGCGGATACGCTCATGGTGACTCACCTGGGCACGGCAGCGATGGCCGCCACCACCACGGGCGCGATGAACACCTTCGCGCTGGTGATCTTTCCGTTCGGCATCGTGTTCATCGTAAGCAGCTTCAGTTCGCAGCTCACGGGAGCCGGCGATGCCGCGGGCGCACGGCGTTTTGGATGGTACGGACTCATGCTGGCAGCGCTGGCGCAACTGATCGTCTTCGCTGCGCTGCCGTTTCTCCCGCAAATGCTGGGCCTGTTTCATTACGAGCCGGATGTCCTGCAGGCCATGACCACCTACATGAGCATACGGCTGCTTTCGACGGGCGTCGCGGTGGGCATCGAAGCGCTCGGCAATTACTACGCCGGCACCGGCAATACGCGGCTGCAGATGCTGTTCAACTTTCTCGCCATGGTGCTCAATGTCGAGCTCAACTGGCTGCTGATCGACGGGAATCTCGGATTCCCCGCGATGGGCGTGGCCGGCGCTGCGTGGGCGAGTGCCATCTCCACCGCGGTGGCTTTTGCCGGATTCCTTGCCGTGTTCCTTGTGCATGGCCGCGGACTGGGCCGGCCCGTGCTGCGCCGCGCCGAATTCCTGCGCGTGCTCCGTTTTGGTCTGCCCTCGGGCTTCAACTGGTCGTTCGAGTTCTTTGCATTCCTCGCGTTTGTGAACATCGTCGTCGCCGGACTCGGCACGGCCGCGCTCGCTGCCTTCATGGCGGTGATTCAGATCAATTCCTTCAGCTTCATGCCGGCCTTCGGCCTCGGTTCGGCGGGGGCCGTGCTCGTTGGTCAGGCCATCGGGCGCGGCGCGAAGGACTCCGTGCCCGGGATTCTGAAAATGACCTTTCTGGTCACGTCGGCGTGGATGGGCGTGGTGGGCCTGGTGTATCTGTGCTGGCCGGAGGCGCTCATCGCTCATTTCAAACCCTCGGGAGATCTGAGCGGGGAATTTCTGGAAGCCGGCGCGAAAATCCTGCTGCTCTCGGCGTTCTGGCAGCTGTTTGACGCGGCGGGCATCACGACGGGCGAAGCTCTGCGCGCCGCGGGGGACACCGCGTTCGCCATGTGGGCGCGGGCGGTGCTGGCATGGGGCGTGTTTGTTCCTGGCAGCTGGCTGGCGGTGCACCGGTTCGGCGGCAATGAATCCACCGCGACGATGTGGATGATTCTTTACCTCGGCCTGCTCGCGGTCGTCCTGTGGCTGCGGTTCCGCAGCGGGGCATGGCGGCGCATCGAACTCGTGGAAGGGCATCCGCCCCACGCCTGACGCTTTGCTTCATCTCTGCCGACGGGTGCTTCCTGTCAGAATTCATGAGCGCGGCAGCTCCGCAGCCTCCGCGGCTGCGGCACGCAAAAGCGCAGCAGATTTCCGCCCTTTTCCCGCAGCCGTGGCTATTCCTTCCGGCATGAGACTGCTGTGCTTCATCCTTTGTGCCCTGCTGGGACCCGGTTCCGCCGCTGCGCCCGCGGCTGACAAAGACCGGCTCCTGACTCCTGCCGGCGTGCCGGCGGATGACTCGCATTTCCCCATCGCCGTCTGGCTGCAAAGCCCACGAAATGCGGCGCGGTTTCAGGCCGCGGGCATCAACCTCTATGTGGGACTCTGGCGCGGGCCGACGGAGGCTCAGCTGGCGGAGTTGAAGAAGGCGAACATGCCCGTGATCTGCGATCAGAATGCCGTCGGCCTCGCGCATGTGAACGACCCGCTCATCGCGGCGTGGATGCACGGCGACGAGCCCGATAACGCGCAGCCGCTGCCCGGCGGCAAAGGTTACGGGCCGCCCATCCTGCCGGAGGTTATTGTCGAAGATTACCATCGCCTCCGCAAAGCCGACGCCTCGCGCCCGGTTTTGCTCAATCTTGGTCAGGGCGTGGCTTACGACAACTACATCGGCCGCGGCGTGCGGCGGAACAAAATGGAGGACTATCCGCAGTATGTGAAAGGCTGCGACATCGTGTCGTTCGACATCTATCCTGTCGTCCACGAAAAGCCGGAGATTCAGGGCAAACTCGAATACGTGGCCCGCGGCGTGGAGCGGCTCGTGCAGTGGACGGAGGGCAAGAAGCCCGCGTGGAACTGCATCGAATGCACCGACATCGACGGCACGGGCCGCAAGGCCACGCCCTCACAGGTCCGCTCGGAAGTCTGGATGGCGCTCATCCGCGGCTCGCGCGGCATCATTTACTTCGTCCATCAGTTCAAACCGGATTTCAAAGAAGCCGCGCTGCTAAGCGACCCTGAAATGCTGGCCGGCGTCACGGCCATCAATAAACAGATCAGGGATCTCGCTCCGGTGCTGAACAGTCCCACACTGACAGGAGCGTTGACCCTCGCTCCAGCATCCCCTGTGATTGCCATGCACAAGCGCCACGGCGGTGCGGATTACGTCTTTGCCGTGAACCTCAGTCCCCAGCCGGCAGAGGCGACATTCAATTTAAAGAACACCACAATCGAAAAAGCGGACATCCTCGAAGAAGACCGCACCGTCCCGGTGAAGGACGGAAGATTCGCCGACAGGTTTGAAGGTTACGCCGTGCATCTCTACCGCCTGCGATGAGGATGGCAACGCCCGATATCGATCACCGCATCAAGAAAGTGGATTTGAAGCCACCGTTTGAACAGTGAGTTAGCCTTCTAAAATAAGATTCAGAAAATAATCGTCGAGTTGCTCGCTGGACCGATCAAATAGGGCGATGAGATCATCATTTTCGAGGATTTTCGAGTAAACCCGACGTAGCAGGACGTCGATTTCCACCGAGATGGTGCGCAATTCTGTTCCCAATTTCTTGTCCAATCTGTCCCCATGAACAATTTTGGAGCGGACAGCATAGGCACGTTTCATAGTCAGGAAAATTTCCTTTCGTTCCTGTCCCGAATCCCCGACAAAGTAGGCCACTCGTTCGGAGAGGCGATGTGAGAGCTCCATCGGATTAGTCGAGAATAGAACCTCCAGGCTGGTCATGCAGAGCGATACTCTTATGGCGAGGTCGCCATTAGCATGAGCCGAACTAAGAAAATCAGCAAATCGAAAAAGGCGCTTGGAGTCTTTTCCAAAGCGTGTTTCAGGCACCTCTACCAGGCTTCGATAGGTTAAACTTTCGACAGGTGAGAGCGATCCGAGCTTCTTCACATAGACTCGTGCGGCTTTGAGATCATCAATGGAGAACCTCGTGTCGCTCTGAGATGCATCAGCCTTATATGTGAGAACAGGAAGGAAGTTACTGGAAACACAGCGCCCGTTGAGTAAATGCCTATACTCGGCAAACCCAGTCTCGAAATGGACGGAATGATCCTTTACCACCCAGAGCCCCTGAAGAAAGCAACGAACAAGTTGAAGCCAACGCCCCACAAATTGTTCCATCAATGGGGGGTGAAATTCTAAGGTGGGATCACTTGTTGTGAAATGGATCGCATGCCCTGTCCTCAACAGACATCCGTATTCAATCTCGCCGATCATTTGCCGAAGGTTGGCGGATATGAGCGCCTTGATCTTCTCAGGGTCATTTATTAGGAACATCCCCTCCTTAATCTGAAACCCACGACCGAGGGGTTCTGGGACTTGAAGGCAGCGGAGGTTTGTGATGAGGAGCATAGATTTTTACTGGTGTACCAGAGTGGGATTTCGCCGTCCACGGAGGCCGGTCCGCTGTTACACGGGCCGCCCCGTTATGCAAATGCCGGGAGCTCCTATCCGCCCACCCACTTGGGAGATATCGAGGCTACACAGGCCGGCACAGGCCTCGTCGGCGTGGTGGCTGGCCTTTAATTCTCAGATGGTTTGCTGAACGGGAAACGGGGTGCCGTCAGTGGAGCCTAGGCTGCTGTAGGTGGTGAGGGGTTGCCAGTCCCGACCTCGGTCCAGGGCGATGTCGCAGACGACAAGGCATTTGGAGTAGCGCTGAATGCAGTGTCTCATGGATGCCCCCACGTTTGCACGCCCGATCCGCGCGGCAATTTGATTTTGCGATAATCCCGGCCGCGTCAGAATTCAGTCGGGGCTGTCTTGTCGTGTTAAGAGCATGCGGAGAATTTGAGGGCGTAATGGCCGGAGTCCGAACCCAGGCGGAGTCAGTGTCGGCTAGAGTTGGAGCGTGGACGTCCCCTTGGGCAGGTGGAAACATGCGGCCGCCATTCCGCCCCGTCTCGTCCATGTCCCGGGCTGGAGTTTTCGCGGAGAGTCCACTTCCTTGAGTGGCTGATCATTGAATCGCACTCCCCTGCCCTGCGGGAGGTCGAACGCGACGGTGAAGTCAGGGCAGGCCCACGGTGCTTTGAATTGAATGGCACCGTCCGCGGCGGTGATGGCGGTGCATTCTTTGGCGGCCCAGTAGCGGGCGAGTTCGCTGAGTTTCATCCAGATGAGATTGTCGAAACGCGCGTGCAGACGCTTCACGACCTCCTGGAAGACCTTGAAGCCGCGCTCCTCGCCATTCCAGTGAATGCCGGTCCAGTGGCAGACCATCATGGCCGGCTCACCGCGGGTGATGACGTCCACCATGCGTCCGGATTTCAGATCGCCGGTGATGAATTTGTCCGCGCCGTCCGGTTCGACGTTGTCCCAGCCGCCGGTCCAGTCACCGGTGCAGCCGAGCGTGTGGACGACGCATTTCGGATCGTCCGTGTCGAGATCGCGCACGTTTTGCACCAGCGGCGCGACGCTCTGCGTGCCTTCGGAATGCAAATCGCGGAAGTAGTGCGGAATCTCCGCTTTGAAGACACTGCGCACCGCCTCGAACGACGCCTGCGCCAGCTGGGGACGCGCGCGATTGCCGTAGCCGCCGGGCGTCGTGATTCCTTCACAGGGCAGGCCGATGTTCTTCAGAATCTCCAGCGCGTAGGCTTGATAGGCAGCGATCTCATCGGCGCTGCGGCCGGTGGTCCAGTCCCAGTTCTCCATAAACTTCGGGGTGAATTCGGGATACGGATGCCCGGTCTTCAGATCGATGATGCGCGTGTGCGTCACCATTTCGGGATGAATGTCCCAGTGCGGCATCATCAGGGTCCGCACGAGTTCGATGCTCCGCTCCAGTTCGTCCTGCGACCAGCCGGGAATCTGCCGGTCGAGCCGCCCGACACACGCCGGATAGGGCACGATGCTGTACTTGCCCTTCACGCCGTGCTCCGCGCACCACTCGCCGAATTTCCTGACGAACGAATCCGGAATTTCCGACGGCCAGGATTTCCAGTCACGCAGATACTCCTTTCGCCTGCCGCCATAGACGTGATTGAACTGCGGCATGGCGAACTTGTTCAGATTCACGAGGCAGGTGGAGTCATCGATGATGAGGCCCACGGGGACCCGGTCGCGCGGGTTGAGCACCGTGACCCCGTCACACGGCGCGGGGCGTGGCCCGGCTTCCTGGGCCTGCAGGGAGGAAACCATCAGACCCGCACCGGCGGCGGTGGCGGACTGGAGGAAACGGCGGCGTGAATGAAAAGCGGTGGAGTTCATGCCCGCACAAGACACAGCGCACCGGCCGCCGCCTCCTCCGCAACGGCGGATGCCGGCAGGTCCGGTCATGCGGCCGGAGTGCGGCAATGCCGCCCACATTCTCCATTGCTTCTCAAAGGCCGCGCCTACCATTCGCGGGTCCGCCATTGTGCGGCTTCACGTCTCCGGGCCGCCGGGGGCTCCACCTGCTGCATGAAACACGACCTGCCCAAGATTCACTTTTGGCCGAACCTGATGACGGCCGGGAATCTCTGCTGCGGATTCTTCGCGATGAAACTGCTCGTCACCAATCCGGGGGACGACCAGACGGCGCTCAAAGCGATCTGGCTCATTCTCGGGGCCTGTCTCTTCGACATGCTCGACGGCCGCATCGCCCGCGCGATCGGCGAGGAGTCGCCGTTCGGACGGGAATTCGATTCGCTGGCCGACATCGTTTCCTTCGGAGTCGCCCCGGCGCTGCTCATGCACTACGTGGTGCTCGAGGACACAGTGCCGGACGGCGCGGGCTGGTTCATTGCCTTTTTCTACGTGCTCTGCGGAGCGATCCGCCTCGCAAGATTCAACTGCCTCGCCTCGATGACCCAGGGAAAACCGAGCCGTGACTTCACCGGCTGCCCGATTCCGGCGGCGGCCGGTGTCATCGCATCGGTGACCCTGCTCTTTGTGGATCCGAATCCCAAGGCCCGCGACTTCCTCACGCTCGGGCCGTGGCGCTGGACGCTCCCGGCGCTGATGGTGATGCTGAGCATCATCATGGTGAGCAAGCTTCGCTATCCCAGCTTCAAGGGACTGTCCTGGCGCACCAAGCGCAGCATTCCCTGGTTCGTCATCGCCGTGCTCAGCGTCGCGGTGATCATCCAGTGGCGCTATGTGATGCCCGCGGTGATCTTCGTCGGCTATCTGTTCTACGGACTCGTCCGTCCGTGGGTGAAACGCGAGTGGCGGCGCGAAATCGAGGAGGATCCTGACGAGCCGGAGGAACCGGAGGAGAATACCCCGCTGGCCTGAAGCGGGACGGCGCGGTCAGGCCGGCGACGGCCAGTACTGCGCCAGCTTGCGGCGCAGAAAACCGGCGCTGCGCCGGAGTTGATCGATCCCGTCCACGCCGTCCTCGATGCTGATCCACCCGTCGAAGCCGGCATCCCGCAGGATGGTGAAGATGGCGTCGTAGTCGTTCATGCCTTTCCCGATTTCGCCGTGCCGGAGACGATTGGCGTAGCCTGCGACACCGCACTCTTCGCGGCGTAAATCCTCCAGGGTGCCTTCGGCGAGGTAGCGGTCGCTCGCGTGCATGGTCACCACGCGCGGGGCCACGCGGCGCAGCAACTCGATGGGGTCCTCGCCGATCAGGATCGTGTTCGAGGGATCGTAATTCACGCCGAAATTCGGGTGCTCGATCTCCTTCACGATGTCGCAGAAAATATCCATCGGCTGCGCAAACTCCGGATATTCCCAGAAGTCGTCCTTGTAGTGATTCTCCAGAATCAGTGTGATGCCGTGCTCCTGAGCAAACGGCAGGCACGCGGTGATGCCTTCGACCGTATAGCGGATGCCGTCGGCGCGGGAAACCTCCGGCCGGCGCTGTCCGCTGAGCACGCGCGTGAAGCGGCAGCCCAGCGCCGCCGACATTCGAATCCAGCGCTTTTCCTTTTCGATCTCCACAGCGCGGAATGCCGGATCGGGACTCGTAAAGTCCGGCGAGCAGCACATCATGGGAATGGCGAGACCTTTGTCCGCGGCATACTGCCGGAGCGGCGCCCAGTGGGCCTCGTCGTTCATCTCCAGAAAGCCGCTGTACCACTCCACGCCGTCGAGCTTCATGTCCGTGGCGATGTCGAGCCACTGGCGGAGAGTGATGTCACCGGTTTTGCAGAGTTGCTGCATCCAGAGTTTGGGGACGGCACAGAGTTGGGGCATGGGGGAAAGGATGAAGAATGAAGCGTGAAGGATGAAGGCACGGGAGACGCCGCCGTTCGCAGTGCTCAGTTCACAGTTCTCAGTAAGAATCAAGACCAGGCACTGAGCACTGAGCACTGAGCACTGAGCACGAAAATCCCCCCTGGCACTGGCCACAAAACCCGCCACTCCCCGCCGCATGCCCCAGGACTCATCCGCCAGAAAGTACGGCCCCGGCGCGTGGAAGCCGCGCGCGGTGTTCCTGCTGCTGGTGGCCGCACTTTTGGTGCTGGGCGTGGCGGAACTGCTCAATTTGATGCAGCGGCCGTCCCTGACAAGAATCACCGGCCCCGCGGGCGCCCGGCAGCTGGTGATCTATCAAAAAGGCCGCGCCGCGAACCGCGAGGCGTGGCTGCTCACGGAACCGCAGGGCGAATTGGGTCCGGCGCACTGCTTCCAGCGCATCGACTGCACCGAGGACGACCGCATCACCGGCGACATTCGCTGGTCCTTTGACGGTCAGGCGCTCTATGCCACCCGGCGCAAGGCCGGCAGCATCGAGGAGGCGGACCGCCCGCTCTGGGTCTATGATTTCAGAGAGCTGAAGCTGTGGTCGCTGGATGCCAGGGCGCTTGCGGGCGGCTTGCCGATGCACGCCGCCGACGAAGCCGGACTCGTCCGGATGATCAACGACCGCGGCGGCAAAGGGCCGGTCGCGGTATCGTGGTACGACCTGGGAAAACGCGGCGATTATCTCTTCGCATGGCAGATCACACGGTGGGAGAAGGCGCTGCCGGCGCGGCCGTGACGGCGGATGCCATGCGCCAGTCGAGGCGTTCCGCAGGGCAACAGCGCCGTCTCACTCAGGCAGCGGAGTCGCAGTTCCGTACAATCAAAGACCGCGGAGAAAAAACGCTCCAGCCCGTCCGGGCCATCGCGCATTCTCCGCGGTCAGTGTGTTGGCAGAGCCGATGGACTAGCGAACCTTCAAACGGCCCCACTGCCAGCCGGCGCGGTGAGGCCTGCGGGCCTTGCGCACTTCGTCCTCCGCGAGAGCGCCGTCTTCATCGGCGTCGAAGCGGGCGAGCAGTGCATCCACGGTCGCCTGCGCTTTGGGTTCGGTCACCGCGAGAATCTCTTCGGAAGTGACGGTTCCGTCTTCGTCGCCGTCATACTTTTCGAGGAACTCCTCGACTTCCTCATCGACGCGATCTTCCGAAGCGGCTTCAAGTTCCTCAGCGGAGATGACACCATCGTCGTCCGAGTCGAGTCTTTCGATGAGGTGCTCGAGGAGCATGGTGGAACCGTCGGTGGAATCGATTTGGCCGTCCTCGTTGGTATCGAAACGGTCGAGAGTTTTTTCCACCCACTCCGCGGCTTCCTCTTCCGCCACTGCTTCGATCTCCGCGGTGGAAACCGAGCCGTCCGCGTCGGCGTCATACTTGTCGAGCACCTTGTCTTTCATCGCCTCCGCGTCGGCCGCCACCGCAGCGTCGAACTCCTCGGCGCTAATGGTGCCGTCATCGTCGGTGTCGTATTTTTCCTGAAGTTGCGTCCAGAGGCGATCCGCCTGCGGATGGTTGCGGGACGTTTTGTCCTGTCGGGCACCGGGCGCAGCCTGAACGGCGGCACACAGAACGAGGCTGGCTAGGAGTACGGTTTTCATTGTGGTTGGGTGGGTGTGTTTGGTGGATGAGCCTCCGACCCTAAGGGCCGGCGGCGGATTCATTTTAGTTATGTTAATGGTCAGGCGAGTGTCTCCGGCGAATCCGGGGGGACATGGTTCGCCCTGCCATCAAGCCTCAATTCTCTGCCCGGCACGGTGCTGGTCATCACCGGATGCAGAGCGACGAATCATGGCCGCGGCTTCAGACGCACCAGTCTGCATCTGGTTACTTCGGCATCTTCCCGCGATGGAGGAAAGCAGCGCGCGAGTCCATGTGAGTCCGCAGGGCACGCACGGGCGCCATCAATCCCGCCGCCCGGATTCCCTCATTTTCCGCAGCAAATTCGCGGTGATCCGCTGCACGCGCGGATCCGGACCTTTGGGTGAAGCATAAACCGAGGGCCTGACATATTCCGGCGGCGCGCTGAGGCCGTCGGCCCACCAGATGGTGGCGGCGTTGAAGACGAAGCTGCCCTTCGGTCCGGGATAGACGGTGGCGGTAAACTGCCCGCCGTTAGGCTTGCCGGGTGCGCTTTGCGTCGGGCCGGCGGCGACGGTTTCGAGACCGGGGATGGGTGCGGGATCGCCGTGCCATTCCCATCCGACGAGTCCGGGGATGCCTTCGCCATTTTTCACGCCGGTGCCGGCGAAGAGCCAGTGATCCGGCAGCACGCAGGTCCAGTCGGCGCCGCCGGTGACCGGGCCGGTGCTGTGGGCGCCGATGAGTTCGTTGGCGTAGGGGCGCTCGTGGGCGAGCGTTTTCATTTGCTCGAACTCATGCGTGCCGCCCGGCGGGCCGAAGACGCCGATGCGCTCGAAGGCGCGCACTTTGTCATCGAACTTTACACGCCCGCACACGGCATTCCCTGACAGAAACGCCGCGCTCACGCCGGCGGCGATGGCGCCCTGAACATTGCGGAACATTTCGATGGTCCAGTATTCATCGTGCCCCACGCTGAGGAATCCTTTGGCGCGCCGCAGTCCCGCGGCGTCGCGGTGCGTGTCCTGGTTGGAAATGTAC
This sequence comes from uncultured Akkermansia sp., assembly GCA_964523105.1. Taxonomy (GTDB): domain Bacteria; phylum Verrucomicrobiota; class Verrucomicrobiia; order Verrucomicrobiales; family V1-33; genus V1-33. Next base: position 1,975 of record CAZFZN010000064.1, on the reverse strand, counting down.
GTCACATCGTAACCATGCTGCTCCATCCAGAAGGCGAGAGGGAACTCCCAGAGCAGGAACTCGCCGCTGCCGGTGCTGAGCGGGGCGTCGAGGATTTGACAGTATTTGCCGTAGGGGCGGTTGAAACTCACCTGCACGCCGCCGCCCCAGAACCAATCGCTTTTTCCGTTGTCGTAGAGGGCGAAATGATCCGGCCAGCGGTTGTAGGCCTGCCATGTGTGGTCACTGCACTGGAAAAGGAAATCCGCGCGCCGGTCATCGCGCACGATGAAGATGACATAGCTCTGCGTGCCGGCGGCGAGTTCGGTGAGTTTGCCGAGATAGACGCCGCTGAGCCAGTCGGCGGGAATTGTCAGCGACGCGCCGGGTTCCCATGCGCAGTCGCGCAGGCGCTTGTCACCCACCGCCGGATCGGGCTGTACTTTGCCAGGAAACGGACCCAGCTTCTGCATCAGCCGCCCGCCGTCGCCGCCGTAGAATCCCATGCGGTAAATTTCCAGCGTCCATTCCGCCGCCGGATTGGTGCTGACAAAGAACTGCATCTCCTCCCCGGCCCGAATGCTGGTGCGGGAGCAGAAACCCTCGATCCACGGGCAGCGGTACTTTGTCGCCGGGTCGATGCGCGGTTTGGTGAGCATCCAGTCGCGCGTGCCGGGTTTGGCATTTTCGGCGGCGACGGCATTGGGTGGATTCTCCGCCAATGTCCGCAGAGCGGCGGAAGCGAGCAGGGAAGTGGCAAGGAAGTCGCGACGGGTATTCATGGCCGCAGCATGGCAAAGCAACGCGAATCCGCACCTCCGCTGCCGCGGATTCTGATAACATTCACGGCGCCGCCGGGACAACACTTTTCTCCCTGCCGGCTTGCGGCGGGGCACAACTGCACGCAGAGCCGCGGCTTTTCCATGAACTGGCTACAGGCAATCATCGTCGGCATCGTCGAGGGCATCACCGAATATCTCCCCGTGAGCAGCACCGGTCACATTCTGCTGGCGCAGCGGGCCATGGGCATTCCTGACGACAAGGCCTCGCAGGCCTTCGCCATCGTGGTCCAGGCGGGTGCCATTCTGGCGGTGCTCGGGCTGTATTTTCAAAAGTCGCGCAGCATGGCGGAGGGCTTGCTGGGGAAGAATCCAAAGGGACTGCTGCTGGTGCGCAACATTCTCCTCGCATTCATCCCGGCGGTCATCATCGGCCTGTTGCTGGAGGACAAAATCGACGAACTGCTCAAGGGTTTGTGGCCCACCGTCGCGTCGTGGTTCGTGGGCGGTGTGGCGATTCTCGCGGTGGCATGGTTCAAGCGAAATGCCGCACCCGGTGAGCGCGGCAGCGGCCTGACTCTGGAGCAGATCACCCCGCGCATCGCTTTGACCATCGGTCTGCTGCAATGCGTCGCGATGTGGCCCGGCACGAGCCGCAGTTTGATGACCATCGTCGGCGGGCTGCTTTGCGGATTGAATCTCATCGCGGCGGTGGAGTTCAGCTTTCTGCTGGGGATGGTCACGCTCACGGCTGCGGCGGGCTACAAGTTCCTCAAGAATTACGAGGTGCTCTTCGCGCACTATTCCACCGGCAGCATGCTGCTGGGCTGTTTCGCGGCATGGCTCTCCGCCACGCTGGCGGTGAAATGGATGGTCGGCTTTCTGCAGCGGCGCGGGCTGGTGCCTTTCGGTTACTATCGAATCGGCCTGGCCATCGTCATCGCGGCGCTGCTGCTGAGCGGAGTGATCACCACCACTGAGGAAAGCGGGGACACTCCCGCCGCTGGGAGCACGAAGGCCACGGCTGCGGCCACGAGATAGTCAGCGGCCCGGCGATGGGCAGGCGGGAACAGCCCGGGCGTTTCCGCCGCCAATAAGCCTTAAACCTTAACCCAAGTTCCGCAGTTGCCCGTCCGTTTTGAGTTAGGCTCCGAAGCGGGTCACCTGGCGGCTCCCGATTTTCGGCACTACATTTCCGCGGACGCGGGGACCGCCAC
>CAZFZN010000063.1:0-23920 GCA_964523105.1 uncultured Akkermansia sp. | reverse complement strand
TGACCAGGGGCCGCCACTCTCCCGCGGCCCCGCGCTCCCGCACCCTCATACCTCTAACCCGGCGAGAGCGTCGTGGTTGCAATCGTAGCGTCCCGTGCGTCGGGTCGCTGAGCTTGGGTCGTTAGTCAGCGTTCATTTGGCTCATCAGTTAAGATGAAAGGTTCGCCGGTTTGCCTGCGGCTGTCTCTGCTGCGCTCCGGTTCCCTTCGGTCGGCTGTGGTTTTCCTCTTCCCGATTTTCCTTTCCAGGTTCAAAGGCTCCAGCCGCGGGAACCGGCAGACTGGCGCAAGACCGCTCGGCCGCGCGTGGAAGGGCCTCTGCAGTCTCAGGCAGTTGCGGCAATGAACTCTTTGGCGGAAGAGGCTGGCTGTCATTTTCCGGATGACATGCGAAGCGCGCATCCCGCGGCTGCCGCGACATCGCCGGAAATCCCCGCGCGGGCAGAGGATTCACTTTCCGGCGCGTTTGGCGGTGACGCTGGTCCACGCGGCATGGAGCGCGGCTTGGACCATGGCCGGCCGCGCCGCGGCGAGGTCCACCACGGTCGCGCCGCCGCGGCCCCATGCGCCTTTGACCGGCTGGAAAACGTGCGGCATCCGCTCGATGTATTCCGCCTGCTGCTCCGGCTTCAGTTTCACCATGCCGTGCGCGTCGTCGGGATAGCCCAGACTGGCGAAAACCCTGCCGGCGGCGCGGAAGTCAGGATGATTTCCGTGGGCCGACTCCACGGCTCCCGGCAAGGCCAGCGCGAGGCGGCGAAATGCCTCCGGCGTCATGCCGGCGTTTTGCCGGTGAGGGCATTGAGGTTGCGGAAGCCGTCCTCGAACTGATCGCCCACCATTTTCTCGCAGTTGATGAACAGACCGAAAGCTTTGGCGAGGAAGTTGTTCCGGCCGTTCATGTGCCATGTCAGGGCAGTGTCAGGGCCGTCCGGCTGGAGCAGCCATTCGACCGCGTTGGTGCACTGGAACGGTTTGATGAACTCAAGCCGGCACGCCACGCGCTGACCAGGTTCGCTCTCCGTGACGGTCATTCGTCCCTCGCCGACATTCCGGTTTCCTTTCCAGTGGAACGAAGCGCCGGGGCCGTCGTCCGGGCCGGTGTAGGTGACCTGACACGCGGGGTCGAGCCGGGCCCACGGCGACCACTCCTGGAATTTGTGCAGGTTATTCAGATAAGCAAAGACCGCAGCCGGCGGGGCGGTGATCCGGCCGGTGCGGGTCACCTTGAATTCGTCCGGGCGCAGCAGCACGATGAGAATGAACAGCAGCAGAAGGCAAACGAGGGCGGGAATGACGTAAGTCAGCATGGCAGGCGGAGTTTCGCCGGCATGTGAGCAGGAAGGGTGTCGGGAGGCAAGAATGGAATCACACGGGACTGCCTGCGGTGCGCGCTTGGCAGGACGGGCATCGGGCGTAGCATCAGCGGATTCGTGATGCGTTTCCTCACATTCTCCGCCCTCTGCATTGTCTGCGGTCCCATTCCGGCCGCGGAGCCGGAGGCGTTTTTCGAGAGCAAAGTCCGCCCGCTGCTGGTGGAGCACTGCATCGAATGCCACGGCGGGGAAAAAACCAAAGGCGGCCTGCGCCTGACGCACCGGGCCGGCTGGGAATCCGGCGGCGACAGCGGGCCGGCCGTGGTCCCGGGGAATCCTGACGAAAGTCTTTTGATCAAAGCGGTGCGCTACCGTGACGAGGACTTGTCGATGCCTCCGGAGCGGAAGTTGAGCGACGCGCAGATCGCGGTGCTGGAGGAGTGGGTGCGCATGGGAGCGCCGGATCCGCGGGAATCGGAACCGTCTGCGGAGTCGAAAACCGGGGCGCTCACGGTGGAGGAAGGCCGGAAATTCTGGGCATGGCAGCCGGTGCAGAAACCCGCGGTGCCGGCCGTGCGCGACTCCGCGTGGCCGCGCGGTGACCTCGACCGTTTTGTGCTCGCGGAAATGGAGGCCCTCGGTCTGAAGCCGGGACCGGACGCGGATCCCGGCGCGCTTTCCCGCCGGCTGCATTTCACCCTGACCGGACTGCCGCCGGAGGGTGCCGGGCCGGTCCCCGCGGCGGAACTCATTCCAAAACTGCTGACGTCGCCTCACTTCGCGGAGCGCATGGCGGCGCACTGGCTGGATGTGGCGCGATTCGCCGAGAGCAGCGGCGGAGGGCGCACACTGCTCTTCAAGGACGCATGGCGCTATCGGGACTATGTGATCCACGCCTTCCACGAAGACCGGCCGTTCGACCGCATGATCCGCGAGCAGCTTGCCGGCGACCTGCTGCCGGCGGAGGACGCGGCGCAGCGGGAACGCCAGGTGACCGCCACCGCCTTTCTGGCGCTCGGCCCTACCAACTACGAGGAGCAGGACAAACAGCAGCTCCGGTTCGACATCATCGACGAGCAACTCGACACGCTCGGCAAGGTCTTCATGGGCCAGACCATCGGCTGTGCGCGCTGCCATGATCACAAATTCGATCCCATTCCGCAGCGCGACTACTATGCCATGGCGGGCATCTTCGCGAGCACCCGCACGCTGCACAACTACACGGACAACGTGGCGCGGTGGGTGGAGGCGCCGCTGCCGATGGATGCGGCGAGCGAGGCCAAACTCAAGGAACACGAGGACTATGTGGCTGCGCTGGAGAAAGCCCTGAAATCCGCCAAAGCCGCGGAGGCGGTGACCGTGCCCGGCAAGGCCAGCCAGCGCATCCTCGCCGCGGCGGATCTGCCAGGCATCGTGATCGATGACGAGGCGGCCCGCGCCGTCGGCGACTGGCAGCATTCCGTGCACACCAAAGGCTACGTGGGGAACGGCTACCGGCACGACCGCAACGCCGCCAAGGGCACCGCCACCCTCAGCTACGTGCCGCAAATTCCGCGCGCCGGGCGCTATGAAGTCCGTTTCAGTTATGTTCCCGGAGACAGCCGCGCGAAGAACGTGCCGGTGCACATCCTCCACGCCACCGGCGAGGACACCGTGACTGTCGATCAAACGGTGGCGCCACCCATCGAGGGACGCTGGGTTTCGCTCGGCACGTTCCGTTTTGAGAAGGACGGCGCCGGCTATGCCATGGTCAGCAATGAAGGCACCAGCGGCCACGTCATTGCCGATGCCATGCAGTTTCTGCCGGCGGACGAGGAACCGGCTCCCTCCCGTCCGGCGCCGCCGCAGGAATCGCCCGTGAAGATGTTGGAGAAGAAACTCAAAGAACTCCGCGCCGCCGGGCCGCATCGCCCGCTGGCGATGTCGGTGGCGGAGGAGGTGGAGCCTGCCGGCACACACATTCGCGTCCGCGGCCAGGTGCATCAAAGAGGCGCGCTGGTGCCGCGCGGCGTGCTCACGGTGGCCGGGGGTGCGCCGGATTTTCCGCACAACCAAAGCGGCCGGCGGCAACTCGCGGAGTGGCTGGCAAGCCCGTCGCATCCGCTCACGGCGCGCGTCTATGTGAATCGCGTCTGGTGCTGGCTCTTTGGTGAGGGACTGGTGCGCAGCGTGGATAATTTCGGCGTCACGGGCGACCGGCCCACGCATCCCGCACTGCTCGACTGGCTGGCGGCGCGCTTTGTGGAGCAGGGATGGAGCACGAAATGGCTGGTGCGCGAGATCGTTTCCTCCCGCACGTGGCAACTGGCCGCAGGGACGCCGCCCGCCGCCGATCCTGACAACCTTTGGCTCACCGGCGCCCACCGGCGCCGGCTCGATGCCGGGCAGCTGCGCGACGCCATGCTCTGTGCCGCCGGGACGCTCGACCTGACGCGCGGCGGTCCGAATATCGCCGGGGCCGGGATCATCGATGCGAACGACACCGCTTCGCAGAATATCGAGTACGGCTACGTATTCAAAGACACGCGGCGCAGCCTTTACACGCCTGCCTTCCGCAACCGCCGGCACGAGTTGTTCGAGGTCTTCGACTTCGCCGACATCAACGCTTCGACGGGACGCCGGCATACGAGCACCGTCGCACCGCAGGCGCTTTATTTGATGAACCATCCGTTCGTGCACGAGCAGGCCCGCCATGCGGCGGAACGGCTCATCGCCGGGGTCGGCGGCACCGCGGCCCGGCTGGAGCAGGCGTTTTTGCGGACGCTGGGCCGCCGGCCGGAGGACGGCGAGCGCGCGGCGATGGAGCAGGCGATCCATGCCGCCGGCGAGGTGGACGCATGGCAGCAGGTGTTTCTGGCGCTCTACGGCTGCGCCGATTTCCGCTATCTCGACTGAGCGGAGGTCAGGGCTTTTTCAGAATGCCGGCGATGAGGCTTTTCGCCGCTTCGGTGAGTTGCGGGCGCACGGATTCGAGGGCCTCATCGAGCAGGGAAGGAGCCGGGGGCTGCTCCGGCGTGGCGGCGCGGGCGCGTTTGAGGGCTTCGTCGGCCAGTTCCCGGGCCAGTTTCTGCACGGAGGGGGACGCGAACAGCCGCGAGAGCGCCATGCCGGCCAGCACCGCGCCGCCGGCGAGCACGAGCGGATTGCGCAGCAGTTTGGAAAGGGCGTCCTCCCCGGGCGGCGGAGCCGGCGCCGCGGGCAGGGGGGTGACGCGGGGCGGCAGCGGCGGATGTTGCGGCTCCGGCAGCGGAATGATGTCAGCGGACATGAGAGGGGATCAGGTTAGTCTCTGCGAAACATCAGACCGATGGCGAAACCGATGCCGAGTGCCGCGAGTGCGGCCTTGGCGGGATTCTCTTTGATGAAGGCGGCGGCATTGTCGCTCACCTCGCGCCAGCGCTGCATGGTTTCGCGGGTGATGCGGTCGGCGGCGGCTTTCGCATCGTCGGATTGCAGTACTTCGCGCAACTGTTGCGCGCGGGCGCCGGCGGAGGCGCGCAGTTCGGCGGCGGCATCGAGGATGTTGTCGCCCGCGGTCGGACGGAGGGTGGCGGATTCGCTCATGATTCGGTCGGTTGAGTGGTTGAAATCGGAACACACTGTGCTTTGCATCGCGTTCGCCGTCGCCGGAGACGCGCTGCTGTTCACAGGCAGCTGCGGCTATCGTGCAGCTTCGTTACAGAAAAGCAAGCCGGCGGCCTGCGCTTTGCTCCCTGTTCCTCCCATGTCCACCGGCCCACACGACCTCCTCTACGTCATACGTCAGTCCAGCATTCACGATCGCGGCATCTTTGCCGCCCGCGATATCAGGAAGGGCGAGCGCATCATCGAGTATCTCGGTGAACGCATAACCAAGGCGGAATCCGAACGCCGCGCCACCGCCCGGATCGACGCCGCCGCGAAGGACGGCGGCGGGGCGGTCTATATTTTCACCCTGAACAAGCGTCACGATATCGACGGCAATGTGGACTGGAATCCCGCGCGCCTGATCAATCATTCCTGCTCCCCGAACTGCGAGGCCGTGATCGCGCGCGGGCGCATTTGGATCGCCGCCCGCCGCGCCATCCGCGCCGGCGAGGAACTCAGCTACGACTACGGATTCGACCTCGACTCGTGGGAGGAGCACCCCTGTCTGTGCCGCGAGGACAAGTGCATCGGCTACATCGTGGCCCGCCATCACTGGCCGAAACTGCGCCGGATGCTGCAGGAGCGGGACGAGTGCATCGCGCAGTCGCGGGAGCAGGACTGAAGCGGCTTCCGGGTTGCGCTTTGCCGGACTGCTTTCATGCGAACGGCATGAGCACACTGACGCATCTGCTGGAAAAGAACCGCGACTGGGCCGCCCGCACCGAAGCGGAGCACCCGGGATTTTTTCAGGCCCTCTACCAGCAGCAGGCGCCGGAGTATCTGTGGATCGGATGCAGTGACAGCCGGGTGCCGGCGAATGAAATCGTGGGGCTGCTCCCGGGCGAACTGTTCGTCCACCGCAACGTCGCCAACGTGGTGGTGCATTCCGACCTCAACTGCCTGTCGGTGATTCAGTATGCCGTGGATGTGCTGCGGGTGCGTCACATCATCGTCTGCGGTCACTACAACTGCGGCGGCGTCAATGCCGCGCTCGCCGGGCTTTCCTTCGGGCTTATCGACAACTGGCTGCGGCATGTGCAGGACGTGCACCGGCATCACAAGGCCGTCCTTGAAGGACTGCCGGAGAACAAGCAGCGCGCCCGGCTCAGCGAACTCAATGTGCTGGAGCAGGTCATCAATGCCAGCCGCACCACCATCGTGCAGAATGCCTGGCAGCGGGAGCAGGAGCTGTTCGTGCACGGCTGCATTTACGACGTGAAGGACGGCCTGCTGCACCACCTCGTGAAGGACATCGCCAGTTCCGCCGATGCCGACGCGCTGCGCGCCGGAGATCTCAAAAAGGTGAACCGCGGCGTGGCTTCCCTGCCGGAGGCGGGCTGAACTCAAAGGGAAAATAGAACCCCGGATGGACCCTGATGAACACGGATACTGAGCAAGTTGTGTTCACGGGAATCCTCCTTCGGGGAGTGAATCCGAATTCATGCGTCAATCCGTGTGGATCAGTGTCCCTCTGCGGTTCTCTTCCGCTCCATTTTCCTTTTCAGGCTAAAACACGAAGAGGAATTCGCTCGTGTTATACAGGGCGCGGCAGAAGGAAACGAGACCTTCGGCCTTGATCATGGCGATGCACTGGTCGCGTTCCCAGGCGTCCGGCGGGCGGCCGTAAAATAGGGCGAAGGCGCGTCCGGCGACGGCTTCGGGCGCCCCGCCGGCTTCCCTGGTGAGGCGGGCCGCAAGGAGATCCGCCTGCTGGAGCACGAAGCTGCTGTTGAAGAGGTTGAGCGCCTGGAGCGGGGTGTTGCTGCGGCTGCGTTTCGGCATCACCTGGCCGCCGTCGGGGCAGTCGAAGGAACTGAACACACTGTCCGTGGTCTGCCGGATGCGGAATTGATAGACCATGCGGCGGAACTCCGCGGGTGTGAATTTTTCCTTGGCGAAATAGTGCATCACATTCTCCTCCACGACATCCATGAGATAGAATCCGGGGCCGCCCATTTTCAAATCCAGCGCACCGGAGACGGCGAGAGTGTTGTCTCGAATCGCCTCGGCTTCGAGCCGGCGTGGAGTGAAGCGCCAGAGGTAGTGTCCGTCCCCGTCAATGGCAGCGGCTTTCTCATTCGGGGCGGAGCTTTGCCGGAAGGCGGCGCTCATGAGGATGAGGCGCTGGATGTGTTTTACCGACCAGCCGCTCTTTACAAATTCATCGGCGAGCCAGTCGAGCAGTTCGGGATGCGTGGGGCGCGCGCCGTTGAGGCCGAAGTCGCTGGGCGTGCCGACGATGCCGTGTCCGAAAATGTAATGCCAGATGCGGTTCACCATGACGCGCGCGGTGAGCGGGTGCTGCGGACTGGTGATCCAGTTGGCGAACTTCACGCGCCGCTGCTGCTCGGGTTCATCCACGGACATGCCGAGCGATCCCGTGACCGACAGGGCATCGGGCGCGACGACCTCGCGCTTTTGCATCGGTTCGCCGCGGTAGAGCCGGTGGGTTTTGTCCGGCTGGCTGAAGGTGCCGATCCACGCGGTGGCGGAGCCGTTCAGCTCGGTGATGCGCGCCTGCAGCGCGCTGAGATCACTGCGCAGCCGTCGCGCGTCCGCGGCGTCCTCCGCAGAGAGGCGGGCAAGAAAAGCGTCCGGCGACTCCACGCCTTTGAACGGTTCGCGGTCCTCTGAAGAAGCCACCACGGTCGCGCCGCCGCCGGCGGTGAGCGCCTCGATGCGATAGGCCGTGGCGAGGCGGTCGGCGAACTGGGCATTGCGGTCCCGGCCCCAGACGATGCGATTGATGCGCGCTTTGGCGGGGAAAGTGATTTCCACCCAGCCGGTGCCGGCCGTGTTCGAGATCCAGCTGCGGCTGTTGCCGACCTGGCCGTCGTTGAGGTGCTCCAGCTTGTGAATTTCGTAGCCCGGGAGCGTGCCGGAGGCTTTGGCCACGGCGCCGCCCGCGGCGAGCGCGACGTTCCTGCCCGATTCGTCATAGACTTCCAGTTCATCGAGGCACGGCTGGCCGCCGGTGCAGGCATCGATGGTGAATCTGACGCTGACGGCTTCGACGGCGGGGAAGGACTCCACGTTTTCCCTGACATTGACCGGCGGACGTTTTTTGCCCTGAGCGGTCATGACCGAACGGGCGGCCTTCTCCCGCAGCGCGGCGAGTGCGGTTTCTTTGGCGGCCTCCTCTGTTTTCAGCGCCGCGAGCTGCGCGGCGTCCGTGTCGGACAGCTTCCGCCGCAGCGTGCGCTCGCCGTGATTCACGCCGGCGAAGACCGCCTGCATGGCATAGTAGTCCTTTTGCGGGATGGGATCGAATTTGTGATTGTGGCAGCGGGCGCAGCCCATGGTGAGGCCCATGAAGGCGGTGCCGGTGGTGTTGACCATGTCGGCCAGTTCATCCTGACGCTGCATGAGCGTCAGGTTGATGTCAGGGGACTTCACAATGTCATAAGTGCCCGCGACGAGGAATCCGGTGGCGGCGTCCGCGCCAAAGGCGTCTCCGGCAATCTGCTCGCGCACGAACTGATCGTAGGGCATGTCGGCATTGAAGGCGGAAATGATCCAGTCGCGGTAATGGTAAGCGGTCTTGCGCTCGCGGTTGGTCTCAAATCCGTTGGTGTCGGCGTAGCGCACCACATCCATCCAGTGGCGCGCCCAGCGTTCGCCGCGGCGGGGACTGGCGAGTGCTTTTTCCACCAGCGCTGACCATGCGGCGTCGCGCTGCTCCCCGCGGCAGGCCTCCACAAAAGCCTCCACCTCCTCCGGCGCAGGCGGCAGGCCGTGCATCACGAGATGAAGCCGCCGGATGAGTGTGCGCGGATCCGCCGGCGGGGAAAGTGTCAGGCCCTGCTCTTTCAGTTTGGCCGTGAGGAACTCGTCCACTGCATTCTTCACCCTGACGTCGCCGGTGCGGGGCACTTCCGGCCGCACTACGGGCTGGAACGACCAGTGATCCGTTTTCAACTGCAGCGACTTCGCCGCCTCCGCTTCGCCGGGCACTTTCGCGCCGCTGTCGATCCAGTCTCTCAATATCTGCACCTGCGCGGCGGTGAGCCGGTCGCCTTTGGGCGGCATCTGATGCGCTGGATCGGTGCTCGTCACCATGCGGATGATGAGGCTGTCGGCGCTGCTGCCCTTGAGATAGAGCGGCTCGCCGGAGTCGCTGCCTTTGAGAATGCCGGTAACGGTGTCGAGGCGCAGGCCGTTCTTCTGTTTATCCTCGCCGTGGCAGTCGAAGCAGCGGTCCGCGAGCACGGGGCGTACGTCCTGATCGAAATCCACCGCGGCGGACTTCAGCAGGGGCAGGGAGCAAAGAGCGGGGATGAGAAGAGCGCGGATCATGCTGAGTTACGCAAGAATGTCCCGGATGACATGGCCGTGGACATCGGTGAGGCGGCGTTCGAGGCCGTTGTGATAATACGTCAGGCGTTCGTGATTCAGGCCGAGAATGTCGAGGATGGTGGCGTGGAAATCATAGACGGTGGCGACGCGGTCCACGGCCTTGTAGCCGAAGTCATCGGTCGCGCCGTAGCTGAAGCCCTTTTTCACACCGGCGCCGGCCATCCATGCGGTGAAGCCGCCGGGATTGTGGTCGCGGCCGCTGGCGCCTTTCTGGAAAGTCGGCATGCGTCCGAATTCGGTGCACCAGACCACGAGCGTGTCATTGAGCAGCCCGCGCTGTTTGAGGTCGGTGAGGAGCGCGGCGGTGGGCTGATCCATGACGACGCCGTGTTTGGCGTACTGTTCCTGGAGGACTTTGTGTCCGTCCCAGTTGCTGACGCCCTCGCCGCCGGTTTGATAGGCGCCGTTGAACAACTGCACGAAGCGCACGCCCTTTTCGACGAGCCGGCGGGCGAGAATGCAGTTCTTCGCGTAGGCGGCCTTCAAATCCTGCACGGCATTGCCCGCGGCGTCGGCGCCGTAGAGTTTCAGAATGTGCTCCGGTTCGGTCGAAATGTCGGAAACCTCCGGCACACTGAGCTGCATGCGGGCGGCGAGTTCGTAGGCGGAGATGCGGGCGGCGAGTTCGGAGTCGCCGGGATAGTTCTGCAGGTGGTGACGGTTGAGTCGCGCGAGAAAGTCGCGCGTGGCGGTGTCGGTTTCCTGGCTGAAAATGGAGGGCCGCGCGAGATTCCGCACAGGATTGGCGGTGTTGAAGTCCGTTCCCTGAAAAGCGGCGGGCAGATAGCCGGAACCCCAGAAATTGCCCGCGGACTGCGGGGCGCCGCGGGGGTCGGGAATGGCGACATACGCCGGCAGGGTGTCGTTTTCCGTGCCGAGGGCGTAGGTGAGCCATGAGCCCATGCTCGGATAGGCATCGAGCGTGTTGCCGGTGGACATGAAGTTCTCGCCGGGGCCGTGGGTGTTCGTTTTACCGGTGAGGGAATGGATGAAGCACATTTCGTCGGCGAGCGCGCCGAGGTGCGGCACCAGATCGCTCACCATTTTTCCGCTTTGCCCGTACGGCTTGAATTCCCACGGGCTTTTGGTCAGGGCGCCCTGCTCGCCCTGGAAGGTAATGAGCTTTTCCCCGCCGGGCATGGGCTTGCCGTGGTGTTTGATGAGCGCGGGCTTGTAATCGAAGGTGTCCACCTGACTGACCGCGCCGGAGCAGAAGATCATGAGCACGTTTTTCGCGCGCGGCTTGTAGTGCGGCTGGCGGGCGGCGTTGGGATTGGCCGGATTGATGTCCGGGCGGATGGGTGCCGCCGCCATCAGGCCCTCGCGCGTGAGCAGGTGGGTGAGGGCGATGCTGCTGAGACCGCTGACGGTCTGCGAAAGAAAATGGCGTCGATTGAGGAGCATGGGGGCAGGGAATCAGTAAGCCCGATCGCTCCGTTTCGCCATACCACATACGGGGGAAGCCCGCGCGCGGTCCTGTCGTGGCGGGGACATCCTGTCCCCGTGAGCCGGGGATGCTGAGTAGAATGGAGGCTGCAGCGGAACGAGGCAGGCCGGGGACAAGATGTCCCCGCTACGAATTGCCCCTCAGTTTCATCGCGGCTTCGGTGCGCGTGCGGACGTGGAGTTTGGCATAACAGTTTTTCAGATGCTGACGCACGGTTTCCGTGGTCACGCCGAGGCGGTCGGCGATCTCTTTGTTGATGAGGCCCTGCGCCACCAGGCGGAGCACTTCTTCCTCGCGCGGCGTCAGGTTGTCTGCGGCGCTCGGGGACGGGCCGCGGCGGTGGAACGACTGCACGACGAGCCGCGCGATGTGGCCGCTCATGGGCGCGCCGCCGTTTTGCACGTCCTCGATGGCGCGCAGCAGCTCCGCGGGCGGCGTGCGCTTGAGCAGGTAGCCGCTGGCGCCGTTTTCCAGCGCGCGGAAAATGAGGTCGCTGTCGTCGTAGGCGGTGAGCATGACGACTTTGAGATCGGGCAGCGATTCCTTGAGGCGGGCGACGCATTCCACGCCGGTCATGCGCGGAAGCTGGATGTCCATGAGCACGACGTCAGGGCTGAGTGCGGCCATGCCTTTGAGCGCGGCGGCGCCGTCGGCAAAAGTTCCGGCGCAGGTGAATCCGGGCGCGCCGCTGATGAGGGCGGCCAGCTGTTCGCGCAGCGGGGTATTGTCTTCGACGAGGGCGACGCGGATGGGAGCACTCATAAGGCGGAGGGTGGTTTGGGCAGGGGAATGGTGAACCGGATGGTGGTGCCGCTGCCGGCGGCGGAGGCGATGTCGCACGAGCCGCCGCAGTCGGCGAGGCGCTGACGCATGTTGAGCAGCCCCTCGCCCTCCTCGATGTCGCCGGGGGCGAAGCCGCATCCGTCGTCGGAGACGGTGACGGTGAAGTGATCGTCCGCCGCGGTGATGCGGAGATGGATTTCCGAAGCTCCGGCATGTCGCAGCGCATTGTTGAGCGCCTCTTTGACCGCGAGAAAAACATTGTGGCGAAGTTCAGAGCTGAGCGCGGCTTCCGGCAACTGCGGCGGCACGTCGAGGCGCAGCCGCACCGGCGACTGCGCGCAGAAGTCGCCCGCGAATCTTGTCAGGTAGCGCGCCAGACTCTCCAGGGTGTCGTGGCGCGGATTGACTGCCCAGACGATGGCGTCGAGCGACTGCACGAGTTCGGCGGTGGTGCCGGAGATCGCTTCAAAACGGGAAGCCGCCGCGTCCGGGTCGCTGCGCTGCTGCCGGCCCAGCGCGCTGAGCAGGCCGATTTGCGTCAGATTCGCGCCGAGGTCGTCGTGGATGTCGCGGGCGATGCGGGTGCGTTCGCGTTCGAGGGTGTACTGCTGTTCGAGGTCGCGCATGCGGCGCTGCAGGCGGCGGCGCGTGACGAGACGCACGGCGCCCGCCACGGCGGCCAGCGAAGTGAGTCCGGCGAGTCCGTAGGACCAGGGCGAGCGCCACCAGGGAGCGAGCACCCGCAGCGGCAGGGTCGCCGGGGTGCGGCTCCACGTGATGCCGTCCGCGGACGCAATCACTTCAAACTGAAAACTCCCCGCCGGCAGGTGGGTGTAGCGCGCGGTGCGGGAATCGCCGGCCTCGGTCCATGACGATTCGAGTCCGGCGAGGCGGTAGCGGAAACGCAGGCGCTCCGGCGCGGTGAAATGGAGCGCGGTGAAGTGAATTTCGCAGCGCGCATCACCGGCGGAGAGCGGCGGCGGCGCGGTGGATTCGATGACGACCGGCGGCGGCTCCGCGGCGGCGGCGAACCGGCCCGGATCCACTACGGCCAGCCCGGCCACGGTGCCGAAACACAGCCGTCCGTCGCTGAGGCGCAGGCCGGCGGGATGATAGCCGCCGGTGCATTCGAGGCTCGGCAGGCCGTCACCGGTGCCCAGGGCGAGCACGTTGAGCGAGGCGGTGCGTCCCGCGGCCACGCTGTCGAGCGAATCGTGCGACACCCGCAACACGCCGAGATTGGTGCCGAGCCACAGAGAGCCTGCGCCGTCGTCGAGGATTTGCGAAACGAACGCATCTGTCAGGCCGTGAGTGGCCGTGAAGTTGAAGAGCGCACCGTTCCGCCACCGCGTGAGGCCATTGCCGGTGCCGATCCAAACGGTGCCGTCACTGCCGCGTCGCAGGGTGCGGATGAAATCGCTGCCGAGGCCGGTGGTCCGCGTCCAGCGTTCGAGGGTTTCGCCTTTAAGACGGGCCGCACCGTGCCCGGCAGTGCCGAACCACGCGGCACCCTCCGCATCTGTCATCACTGCGGTGACCGGGAGTCCTTTGAGCGGCTCCAGCGGCGCCGGCAGGGAAGCGGCCGTGCCGTCGAAGAACGCCGGTCCGCCGTCGAGAGTTCCCAGCCACAGCCCGCCGCCGGGAGCCTCACAAATGGCCGCCACGGCGCGGGCAGTGAGGCCGGCGCTGCTGCCGATGTGTTCGACTTTGCCGTCGGCGAGACGGAAGAGACCGCTGTCCGACGTGCCGGCCCAGAGCACGCCGCCGGGCGCGGCGCACAGGGCGGCGATGCTTTTGTTTTCGAGCACGAACGTCGGAGCCCACGGCGCGGCGCGGCCATCGGTCAGGCGATTGAGACCGCCGCCGTTGGTGCCGATCCAGACATTTCCGCTGCTGTCCTCCGCAAGGGCCATGATGGCATTGTGCGAGAGGCCGTCACGCGTCGTGATCGCCTCGATGCGGCGCGGCGAGAGCCGGGTGAGGCCGCCGGAGGTCCCGGCCCAGACATTGCCCTCCGCATCCTCACAAATGGCGCGCACTGTATTCGCCGGCAGCCCGTCGTCGGTGGTGATGTGGAGCACGCCTCCGTCGCGGAAGCGTCCGAGCCCGCTCGCCGACGTGCCGACCCAGACGTCCCCGTTGCGCGCGGGCAGCAGGTCCCACGCGCTGCTGGAGAGAATGGGCTGGCCCTCGCCGACCGTCGTCACGTCCTGACCGGAAAACTTTCCGAGGTAGCCGTTGGCTCCGCCGAACCAGACTGCGCCTTCGGAGTCGGCGGCGAGTGCACTGAGCGAGGAAAACTGCGAGCGGTCGAGATCCGCCGGTACTTCCGCGAGAGTACCGCCGCTCCAGAGCCGCAGGGCATTGGCGGAAATGAACCACAGACCGCCCGCGCCGGACGCCAGCCGGACCACCGGCGAGTTGACCCGCGCAGTGAATGCACCATCGCTCCATTCCAGCAGTCCGGTGAGGGTGCCGGCCCAGAGCGTGCCGTTTTCATCCTCCGCCATGGCGAGCACGGTATTGCCGGCCCGGTCCGGCCCGGTGGGAACCGTGCGGAATCCAGTACCGTCCCAGCGCGCCGCGCCGCCGCCTTCGGTGCCGGCCCACACCGTGCCCTGCGCGTCTTCCAGCAGGCAGGTGATGCCAAGGGCAGGAAGCCCGTCCGTTTCACCGAAAATGCGGAAGGCGGCACCGTCGAACCGCGCCACGCCGTTGGTCGTGCCGATCCACATCCAGCCGTCGCGCGCCATGAGCAGGGCGGTCACGGTGTTCGACGGCAGGCCGTCGGCGGTTTGCCATGATTTCAGCAAATACTCGCGGGCCGCCGGACGCGCCGCCCCTGGCAGATCCGTGGCCGCCGGAGCGATGCGGCGCACCGAGTTGGCATAGACCGGATTCTCCGCCAGCACGAGGTCCAGCGGCGTGCGGTCCGCGGACGAAGCGACTTCACGCCATGCTCCGTCCGCGTCCGCGACTTCGATGCGGTAATCCGTCGCGAGGCGGTCGGTGAACTTGCCTTCGCGGTCGCGGCTCCACACCACCCGGTTGAGGCGCGCCGCGGCGGGCAGTTCCAGTTCCACCCATCCCCTGCCGGCCGTGTCGGAAATCCAGCTGTGGCCGTTGCCGTAGCGGCCGTCGTTCACATGCGGCAGGGCATGGATGCGGTATTCCGGCAGAGTTCCGGAAGCCCGCACCACCGTGCCGTGGTCGGCGAGCGCGAGGTTTTTTTCCGGAGCCTCCGGGCCGTAGATTTCCAGTTCATCGAGACAGGGTTCGCCCCGGATGGTGCTGAGAATGGTGAAGCGGACGCGCTTTGCCGCGACGGCAGGGAATGCATCCACGTTGCGCCGCGGATGCACCGGCTCACGCAAGGCTCCGGCATCCTGTGCGCAGCAGCACAGAGCGGAGAGGAGCAGGACGGAATGACTTCGCAGCGGGAACACCGGCGGCATCATGCACGCCGGTGCTCCCCGCGGCGAGACGATTCTTGCCCTGCTTACCCGAACGGGGGATGGGCGGAGCGGAGGCGTTTCGCTAATCAGGCACCCTCACCCCGGTGATCACCGCCACTGCCACACCACAATCCTGACACTTCTGGTTATGAACCGCTCCGTTCTTCCGCTCACCCTGCTGCTCGCACCCTTCGCCGTTACTGTCCATGCCCAGATCACACTTTCTCCCGGGCTCGTCTTTGCGGAGCAGGGCGGTCTGTTCGACGCCGGGAATTTCGCCACCTCGGGCACGGCCTTCGCCAAGGATTTGATCGGGGGCGGCGCATTCGCTCCCACGCATACCATCCCCAATCTCAACAACGGCACCTACGGCAACTCGAGTTCATGGATCGGTGACAGCGCCCCCAGCTACGCAGGAATCGGACTGGCCAGCCTGCAGAACATCGCCAGCTTTGCCTTTGGCCGGAGCAATGTCACCAGCGGTGATCCGTGTGGCGGCGGCGTCTGCACCGACCGCTCGGCCGGCGATTACACGATCGAATTTACCACCGATCCCGATCCCGCGCTCAATCACCTGACGGCCGTCTGGAACACCATCGGCACGATGACCATCAACACCGGCGCGGGCATCAGTTCGTGGCTGCGGCACCGTTTCAACCTGACCACTCCGGTCGCCGCCACCGGCTTCCGCATCATCACGCCGGGCGGCAACGCCATCGATGAAATCGAACTCTACAGCACCCCGGGCGCCATCATCCCGCTGCCGGGCGGCATCGCCACCTCGTCCTCGCCCGGCTATTCCCTGACATGGGATGGCAATGACGGCGTCAATTTCGGAGGCGGGGTGCCCAACAATCTCGCTCTCGCGGCCAATGGCAGCGCCGCGTTCGCCTCTGGTGCGCTGGGGCCGCAGTTGGGCCTCCCCTTTCACATTCCCGGCAATCTGAACGACGGCATCTATGGCAACGGAAACTCATGGATCGGAGGCGACGGCGATCCCGCGCCGTTCCATGCCGGCATCATGTTCAGCAGCCTCGTCGATGTCAGTTCCATCTCGTGGGGCCGCGACAACGGAGGGGAGGCCCAGGAGTTCACCGACCGCAGCCTCGGCACCTTCACAATTGAGCGGACCCTCGATCCCGCCGGCAGCCCCGGCTCGTGGGAGACGCTGGGAACGGTGGCGATCAATTTCAGCGACGACACCGTCCCCGGCGGCGGCATTACCGCGCATCTCCGGCATGAATTCTCCCTGAGCGACGGTGACGGCGGAGTCCTGGCCCGCGGCATCCGCGTTCTGGTGCCGGCCACCGGCATCGGTGGTGGCACCGCAATCGACGAAATCGAAGTCTACGGCACTGTGATCCCGGAACCTTCCGCCGCCGTGCTGGCGCTCGCCGGGGCCGGGCTCCTGCTGCGCCGCCGCAGGGAAAGTTAGGGCGCCGGTTTCCATTACAGGCCAGAGGTTCGCCGCGGCGAACGCCGGATACCCTCCATCGACGGAGGCGGGTATTTACATTTCCACGGTCAATCCGTTACAACTTCAACAGGTCAACTCCGCTCCCCCTCCCATGTCCACGTCCCTCCGTCCTGTCCTCCGCCTCCTTCCGCTGCTCTGCTGCGCCGCCTCTGCCCAAGCCTTCGAAGCCGCCGCGGTCATCAATGAAATCCAGTACAATCCCGCGGCCCCGGCGGATCCGGAGTGGATCGAACTTCACAACCGCTTGAGCATCGCCGTGGACCTCGGCGGCTGGCGCCTCACCGGCGGGGCGAACTTTACCTTTCCTGCGGGCACCACGCTGCCCCCCGGCGGTTACGTCGTGCTTTCGGACAATCCATCGGCGCTGCAGACAGCGGTGGGCATCACCGGCGTGCTCGGGCCGTGGACGGGAAGCCTGAACAACAGCGGCGAGACGCTGCGGCTGCGCGATTTGTCAGGGCGAGTGATGGACGAAGTGACCTACAACGACCGCGGGCGCTGGCCCTCAGGCGCGGACGGATCCGGAGCCACCCTGGCGCGCAAAGGCGGGCACGTCAGCGGGCGCCTCGCGGACGACTGGGAGCTGTCCAAACGTCTCGGCGGGTCCCCGGGGGCCTCGAATGACGGCATCCAACTCGCGCCGCCGGTCACGGTTTTCGGTGAGGGCGAGACATGGCTCTATCAGGACAGCAGTGCCGGACTGGCCGCCGGCTGGCAGAACACGAATTACACGGCGGGAACGGGCGGGTGGCTTTCCGGCGGCGGCGTGCTGGCGTTCGAAGAAGCCGTGCTCCCGGCGGCCGTGGGCACCGTGCTGGCCTCGCCGGCGACGCATCCGTCGGGGACGTATTACTTTCAAAAGCAGTTCAACCTCGCCGGAAATCCCGCGCAGCAGCAGTTCACCCTGCGCACCCTGCGCGACGACGGCGCGGTGATCTATCTCAACGGCGCGGAAATCGCGCGACCCGGGATGGCGCCCGGCGCCATCACGGCGACGACCGCCTCGCTGACGGAAGTCGGCAATGCCGAGTTCGTCGATCTTCCCGTGCCCGCCGGCGCGATGGTCAGCGGCATCAACACCCTGAGTGTCGAGGTGCATCAGGCAGGACGCGTCATCATTCCCGGCGGCGGCACCGGCGGCGGGCCGCTCACGCTCGTGCAGACCGGCGGGGCGATCATGGCGACGAATTACTCCACCGCGGCGGGGGCGACCCCGTTCGCCAAGGATGTCATTCCCGCCGCGCCCACCCACGCCATCGCATGGCTCAACAACGGCACCTTCGGCAATGCCTCCTCCTGGATCGGCAATTCACTCAATTCCTTCTGCGGCATTAGTTTCGGTCAGTCGCGCAACATCGGCAGTGTCGCGTGGGGCCGCGACAACACCGGCACCTACAGCGACCGCAGCATGGGCACCTACACGCTCCAGTACACCACGGTCGCAGGCCCCAACGCCTCCACTCCTGACGGTTCGTGGACCACCATCGGTACGGTGAATTATCCCTCGAACACTTCCACGTGGAGCGTGCGGCACGTGTGGTCGTTCACTCCGGTGGATGCCACCGGCATCCGCCTCATCTGCCCCGGCAGCAGTTTTGCCAACGGGGCCTGCGTCGATGAACTGGAGGCCGGTCCCTACATCGAGCCGCCGCCGCCGCCAGCGCCGGTCTTCAAACTCATGGCCACCGGCGGCGTGATGGACACGCCGGCGAATCTCTCGCTCGGCGCCACGCCATTCACCAAGGACGTCATTCCCGGCTACCCTTCCATTCACAACACGCCGTACATCAACGACGGCATTTACGGGAACAGCAATTCATGGATCGGCAATTCCGCGGACAGTTTCGCCGGCATTTCGTTTCCCTCGCTCCGGCAGATCGGGCGCGTCGCGTGGGGCCGCGACAACACCGGCGGTTACTCTGACCGCTCCGAAGGCACCTATACCGTGCAGTACACCACCGTGCTGAATCCCAACGCCGCCACACCGGCGGCATCATGGACGACGATTGGGCAGATCACCATGGATGCGGGCATCGGCTCGCCGGCGCTGCGGCACCTGCTGGAGTTCACGCCGGTGGAGGCGGCGGGCATCCGCATCATCACGCCCGGCGGCGCGTGCATCGATGAACTGGAAATCTACGCGCCGGTGACGCCGGACGTGGTGTGGGGTGCATCACTGACTTCGCGCGAAATCGTGCCCCCGCCTTCATCGCTGCCGGTCGCGATCAATGAAATCAGCGGCGCCGCCGACGGCGTGTGGCGCGTGGAGCTGAAGAACACCGGCAGCGCGCCGTTCGATCTCGCGGGCCTGATTCTGGCCGGCAGTGATACGCCGCTCGCCGGCCTGACACTTTCCGCGCAGTCGCTCGCCCCCGGCGGTGTGCTGGTGCTGGATGAAACGCAGCTCGGCTTCCGCCCCGGCGAGGACGACCGGCTCTTCCTCTACGCACCGGGGCGCTCCGGAGTGGTGGATTCCGCCATCGTGCGCGGCCAGGGCCGGGCGCGCTCGACGGAGGGGACCATGCTTGTCCCCACCACCGCGACCTTCGGCGCGGAGAATACGTTTTCCCTCACCGATGCCATCGTGATCAACGAAGTGATGTATCACTTTCCCGGCGACAGCAGCGAGGAATGGGTCGAACTCCACAACAAGAGCGCCGGTGCCG
Source organism: uncultured Akkermansia sp. (assembly GCA_964523105.1). GTDB lineage: Bacteria > Verrucomicrobiota > Verrucomicrobiia > Verrucomicrobiales > V1-33 > V1-33. The sequence goes on along the minus strand of CAZFZN010000063.1, from coordinate 4,794 downwards.
TGGATGTCAGCGGCTGGCGGCTCGATGATGCGGTGACGTTCATCATTCCGCCCGGCACCAGTATTCCGGCCGGCGGTTATCTGGTCATCTCCAGCAATGCCGCGGCCCTCGCTGCCAAATGGCCGGGCATCACCATCCTCGGAAATTTCAGCGGCAATCTCAACAACCGCGGTGAACGCCTTGCCCTTGAGGATGCGAACGGCAACCCCGCCGATGAGGTCACGTGGGCCGACGGCGGCAAGTGGCCCTCCCTGGCCGATGGCGGCGGCTCCAGCATGGAGTTGCGCGACGTGCTCGCGGACAATGCGCATCCCGCCTCGTGGGCGGCGAGCGATGAGACGGCCAAGAGCACCATGCAAACGTTCACCTACACGCTGACTTCCGCTCAGCCGGTGGGGCCGACATTCTGGAACGAGTTCCGCATCGGCATGCTCGACGCCGGGGAGTGCCTCGTGGACGACGTGAGTGTGAAGCGCGACCCCGCAGGCGTGGGTCAGCAGTTGATTCAGAACGGCACGTTCGACAACGCCAACACATGGCGGCTGCTCGGCAATCACGGCACCAGCGGCGTGGTCACCGACGGCGCGAACGGCAGTGTGCTCAAAGTCGTCGCCACAGGACCGGCGGAGACGAATCACAATCACCTCGAGACGACTTTCGTTTCCAACACGGCGCTGCTGAATGGCCAGACCTACGAGGTCTCCTTTCGCGCGCGCTGGCTCAGTGGCAGCAACCGCATCGGCACGCGCGGCTACTATTCGCGCATTGCCAAAGCACACGAGCTTCCCATCCCGCAGAATCTCGGCACGCCCGGCGCGCCGAACTCCCGCGCGGGCATTGCGGGCCCCGCCCTCAGCGCGCTGCGCCATGCGCCGGTCATGCCGTCCGCGTCGCAGCCCGTCACCGTGAGCTGCACCGTCGCCGATTCGCGTCCGGTCACCGCCGTGACGCTGCATTACGGCACCGGCGGGGCCTTCACACCGGTGACCATGACGGAGGCCGGCGGCGTCTGGAGCGCGACCATTCCCGGTCAGAACGCCGGCACCGTGGTGCAGTTTTACGTGTCCGCCGCCAACAACGCCGGCGGCGCCTCCGCACTGCCCGCCGCCGGGGCGAATTCCCGCGCGCTCTTCGTCGTGAACGACGGCCAGTCCTCGACGATCGCGGCCCGCGAGTTTCGCGTCATCATGTTCCCCGCGGAAAGCGCTGCCATGCTTTCGTCACTCAACCTGCTGAGCAATGCCCTGCGCGGCGGCACCGTGGTCATCGGAGCCACGGATGTCTTCTACGATGTCGGCGTGCGCATGCAGGGCAGCGCCGCCGGCCGGGCGCGCGACGGCACCGATTACCAGGGATTCAATGTGGATATGAACCGGGACGAACTGTATCTCGGACTCTACGAAAGCATCGGCTTCGACCGCTCCGGACGCACGCCCTCGGCCCGCCGCCCTGACGAAATTTACGCCAAGCACCTCTTCCATCGCGCCGGACTGCCCTGCACCCGCGACGACCTCGGCTACCTCATCGGTCCCACGACCACCTACACCGGGCACTGCATCATTCAGCTGAACGGCTACAACGGAAACTTCGTGGACGATCAGTTCGGGACGGAGGGTAGTGTCTTCAATTTCGACGGCACCTACGAGCCGCATACGACTTCCGTGGCCGGCGACGTCCAGAGTCTCAAACCGCCGGTGCCCTTCACGCACCACATGACCGACCTGGTGAATCTCGGCGACAAGGAGCACTACCGCGGCTTCTTCGACATCCGCGCCGGCAAGGAGCGCGACGACTACGCGCCCCTCATGGCCATGTGCACCGCCATCGCCCAGCCCGCCGGCACGGCGTTCGATCAGCAAACCGCGGCGCTGATCGATGTGGACCAGTGGATGCGCTGCACGGCCCTGGTGAATCTGTTCGGGGTGGGTGACTCGTGGTTCACCGGAGGGTTTCCGCACAATGCGCGTTTCTTTGTGCCGACGAACGGCAAAGCGGTGCAGTTGCCGTGGGACATGGATTTCCTGCTCAGCTCGGCGACGAACGCCTCCATCAACCAGACCAACGGTAATCTCGGCAAACTCGTCGCCCGTCCTCACAACAACCGAACCTATCTCGCGCACATCCGCGACCTCTGCCTGACGGTGCTCGATCCCGCCTACGTGCAGACATGGCTGACCCATTTCGGCTCGGTGACGAATCACAATTACGCCGGCTCCATCTCATGGCTCAACGCCCGCCGCACCCATGCGCTGGGCCTGCTGCCCGCGAGTGTGCCCTTCGCCATCACGACCAACAGCGGCGCGGATTTCGCCGTCGATGCCCACACCACCGTGCTGGCCGGCACCGGCTGGCTCGACATCCGCACCATCCGCCGCAACGGCAGCGTCATTCCCCTCGATGTGCGCTGGACCACCAGCACCGCGTGGACCGCGGACCTCGCCCTCCTCCCGGGGCCTAACGTGATCACGCTGGAGGCCGTGGCGTTCGACGGCAGCGTGCTCAGCACGGATACGATCACCATTACCAACAATCTGCCCGCGCCCACGCCCGCCGAGTTTCTCCGCATCACCGAGGTGCATTACCATCCCGCCGACGCCGCCACGCCCGCTGAAATCGCCGTCAGCACCAATGCCGACGACTACGAGTTCATCGAACTGCTGAACACCGGCACCGGCACCCTCGACCTTACCGGCGTGCGCTTCACTGAAGGCATCGACTTTCAGTTCCCCGGCGGCACGCCACTTCCCGGCGGCGCACGAGTCCTCGCCGTGAAGAACCAGGCGGCCTTCACCGCCCGCTACGGCACCGGTCAAAATATCGCCGGCGAGTATCCCTCCTCGAATCTGGCTAACAGCGGTGAAACCCTGACGCTGGTGGACGCCACCGGCGCCGTGATCCAGAGCTTTACGTGGTCCGACGACTGGTCACCGCTCAGCGACGGCGGCGGACGTTCGCTCGTGATTCGCGATCCGCTCGCGCCGGTCAACGCATGGCAGTCCGCCGCCGGCTGGGCGCTCAGTGCCCCGGGCGGCAGTCCCGGCGCCGCCGGCGGACCGGAATTCTACACCGAATTCGCCCTCTGGCAGCACGCCCGATTCACCGCACCGGAACTGGCCGATCCCGGCATCAGCGGCCCCCAGGCCGATCCGTCAGGGCAGGGCATTTCCAATTTCGTCCGCTACGCGCTCGGCCTCGGCCTGCAGGACAATGCCCACGCCTTCCTGCCGGCCGCCACCCTCACCGGCGGCAACCTCCGTTTCGAGTTCCGCCGGCTCCAGGGCGCGGCGGACCTGAATTACACCCCGCAATTCTCCGGCGATCTGAGCACATGGAATGCGCTCCCCGGCCCTCCCGTGGTCACCGGCGACAACGGGGACGGCACCGAAACCGTGCGCATGGAAACCTCCGCCTCCCCCGGCCGGCTCCAGGTCCGGCTCAACGTCACCGCCGTTCCCTGAGCCGCCGCGCGCCGCTCACAGCAGCACGCGAATCATCTTCCCCTTCAATCCGCCCGGCAGCGGAAACCGGTCCCCCGTTTTCGCCAGCACCAGCTTCAGCGCCTCCGTGATCCACTTGCGATTGGTCGTCACCTCCCGCACCACGATCACATTCTCCGCCCCCAGACTGTAGCGCACCTCCGCCTTCACCGGCCGCTCCTCCCCCTCCAGCGTGAACTCCACCGAGATCCGGTTTGCCTTGCTGTCCAAATGCAGCGCATTCAACTTGATCCAGTCGAGACCGGAGGAAGCCAGCTTGGCCTGGAGGGCTTTGGTGAGGAAGTCGGGCATGGACATTTCCTATCCCACATCACGATTCAGGCAATCGTAACCGCTTACGCTGCCTTCATTATGAGAGTTCGACCCTATAAGATCTATCACGTCTGCTGTGCAGATTCGGATACGAGCTTCTTTGCGATAAACGACCGCCCCCGGGCTCTGAAACCCGCTTTTCTGAGACCGGCATCCTCCACCGCCTTCCTAACTTGGAGCTGATCATAATCGTGCCCTGCGAGAGTGCCTCCGGGCCGAATTTTCGGCCACCATGCACGGCAATCCTGCAGCACAGAGTCATAGTCATGCGCCCCGTCAATCCACACAAAATCGAGACTTTGATCCTCGTACAGGCGGGCCGCAGCGGGGCTCGGGACTTGAAGCAGATTCACATAATCCAGCATTCGTTGACGGCGCAGATTGGCGCTGACTACATCCATCCACGAATGGCTCGTTACCAGCGGCCGCAGACCGGCCGGGTATCCGGTTTTTGTACCGGGGTAGTTACGAAAGGGATCCACACCATCGATGCGGAACTGTTTGCCGCAGGCCAGCATCATCTCCGCCAAAAAGCACAGCGAGCGGCCCTGCCATACCCCAACTTCCACGAATTGCGCTCCATCCGGGGCGGCCATGACTGCATCACGGTAAATGTCCTCGTAATCCATCCAGCCGTGAATGCGCCTGCTGCGCGGGGCCAGCCAGCGCTCCGCACGGATGCGTTGGTGCGCATCCAGTTCTGCGAGGAGGCGTTCGCTTTCGATCCCCCACGGCAGGTTCGCCGCGCGGTGATCGGCGATACGCTTGCGCAACCGCTGCTCCAGGCCGGCGCGCCATTTGAAATGCTCGACGGTAAGCCGCCGCGAAGCTTTCTTTTTCTGGCCAGGCTGCGGCGTATGAATACTGCCGGTGAAGGGCCAGCGACAGATGCAGACTTTGTAGCTGCACCCCCCGGCCAGGTTCTGGGTAATGAAGTGGACCCCGAAATTCGGGCCAGGAGCTAAGCTATGGTTTGAGGAGGCGG
>CAZFZN010000062.1:0-24501 GCA_964523105.1 uncultured Akkermansia sp. | reverse complement strand
CGGTGCTCGGTGCTCGGTGCTCGGTGCTCGGTGCTCGGTGCTCGGTGCTCAGTGCCGGGGTTCAGACTGCGCACTGTGAACTGAGCACTTCCGCTTCACGCCGCGTGGAATTGTTCCCGCAGCGACTGCACGGCCTGGTGGAGAAGGGTGCCCACGTTGCTGACGCTGAGGCCGGTGGCGGCGGCGATGTCGCGGTAGCTGAGGCCGGCTTCGAATTTGAGGCGGACGAGTTCGCGCTGGCGTTCGGGCAGGGATTTCATCAGGCCGCGGAGGCGGTTGGCGTCGTCTTTGGTTTCCAGTTCGCGGGCGGGACTGGCGGCGGATTCGTCGAGCGTTTCGTCGAGAGTTAGGGCAGCGGTCATGGGGATGAGGCGTGAGTTTTTGCGCTGGTGATCGATGAGCAGCCGGCGGCAGACGGTGAAGAGCCAGGGAGCGAGGCCCTCGAGATCGTCGGAGGCGGGCGGGTTCTTGAAGTAGCGGAGAAAAGTGTCCTGCACGGCATCGCGCGCGGTTTCGGCGTCGCCGGCGAAGTGCCGGGCGAAGGCGAGGAGCGGGCGCTCGAAGCGTTCGAGGAGGGCTGCGGCAGAGGGGTTCAAAGGGACGTCAGTGGTGGACACGGATGAGGCGCGTGTTTCCTGGGAATTATTTTTCTGGGGCGCGCGGTGCCCGGTGCCCGGTGCTCAGTGCTCGGTGCTCAGTGCTCAGTGCTCAGTGCTCAGTGGCTTTCGTTGGCGGGACGAGAGAACATCCAACACTGAACATCCAACATCGAAGGCTTGAAGTGCTCTGACGCGAAGCTCTGCGAAGTTCAGTCGTTCGGTATTGGATGTTGGTTGTTCGATGTTCGATGTTCTCCAACTGAGCACTGAGCACTGAGCACCGTGCATTGCCCCCGGCAATCCTGCACCGGGACCGCGCATCCCGCCCGCTTCGCCGCCTCCCGCGCGGGCGTCCCCGTTCTACGGCATTGCGGCGGGGGCGGAACGGGGCGAAAGCGGCGAGGTTCGCTGTCGTATCCGGTCCCCTTGTTTCGAAATGGCCAGTCCCGCCAAAGTTCTCGTCCCTATCACCATCGCCGCCGTCATGGGCTGCGCAGGATGGTATTTGTCCACGCTCACACCGCCGGCGCAGGAGATTCCGCACCGGCCGGCACTGATCCCCGTCACGGCTTCGGTGCTGCAGCCAATGGATTACACCGTGCTGGTGCCCACGCAGGGCGAAGTGAGGGCGCGGACGGAAAGTTCGCTTATTCCGGAAGTCAGCGGGATGATCCAGTCCATCTCTCCGTCGTTTCGGGAGGGCGGGTTCTTTGAAAAGGACGAGGAGCTGGTGAAACTGGACGACCGCGATTCCAAAGCCGCGGTGGTCATTGCGGAAAGCGCGGTGGCTCAGGCGAGGACTTTGGTGCAGGAGGAAAAGGCGAAAGGCGAGCAGGCGCTGGAGGACTGGAGGAGCCTGGGACGACAGGGCCAGCCGGATCCGCTGGTGCTGCGCCAGCCGCAGCTGGCCGAGGCCGAAGCCCGGCTCAAGTCCGCCGAGGCGGCGCTGGACCGGGCCAGACGCGACGACGAGCGCACCAGCATCAAGGCACCGTTCGCGGGCCGCATCGTGGAGAAACTCGCCGACGTGGGGCAGTATGTGAGCAGCGGACGGGAACTGGCCAAAATCTACGCCGTGGACGTGGCGGAAATCGACCTCCCGCTGCGCAGTGACGAACTGGAGTTTCTCGACCTCGAGGAGGACTACCGCGGCGAGCTGAATGAGGTTAGGCCCAGGGGGCCGGAAGTGACTTTCACCGCTCCCTACGCCGGCCGCATGGGAGAATGGCAGGGCCACATCGTGCGCGTCGCCGGAGGCATCGATCAGAAAAGCCGCCAGCTCTACGTGACCGCCGAAGTCGAGGACCCCTACGCGCGGCGCGGCCGGGACAATCCGCCGATGAAGGTCGGCATGTTCGTTCAGGCTTCGATCAAAGGCCGCACGCTGAAGAACGTATTCGTCGTGCCCCGCGTGGCGATGCGTGAGGGCGATCAGGTGCTGCTCATCGACGGGGAGCAAAAACTGCGCAGCCGGCAGGTAAAGATCGTCTGGGGCGGTCAGGATCACGTGGTGGTGAGCGAGGGACTGAGCCCTGGCGACCTCCTCTGCACCACCGCGCTGCACTACGCGGTGGAAGGCAGTCAGGTGAAGGTGAATGAACTGCCGATGCCGCCGATGAATCTTCCGGGACGCCCGGCGCCGCTGACCCAGGCGCCCGCGGCCGAACCCGTGCTGCCGGCCGGTCAGCCCGCGCCGTCGAAACAGGGAAGCTGAATAACACACATGGAGCCGCAATCGTCCCCGAACATCCCGGCATTCATTTTCAAATTACTCGCGGTGGCGCTGGTGAGCACCTGCATCGGCTGGCTGGCCGCGGTGCACGGCAAACTGGGCACGGTGCCAGGCATCATCACCGGCGGAGCCGTTTTCGGGATTGCACTGTTTTCAGCCATTCGGCTGGCAGGTGCACCGGCCGGGCTGTGGATCACGTTCGGACTGAAATTCTTCAGCGTCACCGCCTACAAGATCGTGACCGTGGTGCTGGTGAGCTATCTCAGCAAGGACTGCGGGATGAACGATGCCCAGGCGCAAACGATCTTCGGCGCATGGGCTGTGTTTATGTCGCTGGCGACGATTCTGGCCGGCTCCCTGACAGATGCGATGGGACTGCGGCGGACGCTGCTCATCGGCGTGACCCTCTGTCTGGTGACGCGCGTCATCATGGCGGGCGGCACGAATGCCTGGCTGGCGCTCATCCTTGGTCTCGTGCCCCTTGCCGTGGGCGAGGCGCTCTGCACCCCGGTCCTGGTGGCGGCCACGCGGCGCTTCACCAGCACCGGGCAGCGATCCGTGGCGTTCTCGGTGTTTTATGCCATCCTCAACTTTGGGTTCATGGTCGCCTATTTCGTGCGCGACGGCGTCCAGGGCGCAGCCAATGAATCCGGCGGAACCCTGGCGCTGGCCGGATGGGAACTCTCGCCGCAGCGGATGCTCTTTCTGGTCAGCCTGGTCTTTGAAGTGGCGGCGCTGGGCTTCATTCTCCTGCTGCCCCGGCGCGGCGGAGGGGCGGAGGAAACTGCCGGCGCGGCGCCGCTGGCCACATCCTTCCGCGGGACGGCCCGGGAAACTTTTCGCCTGTTTGGCCTGCTGGTGCAGCATCCAGGGTTCCGCCGGCTGCTCGTGTTCCTGATGATGATAGGAATCCTCAAGATCGTCTTCAACATCATGGACACGGTGCTGCCCACCTTTGCCGAGCGGGAAATCGGAGCAGAGGGAGCGGCCCGCGTGGGCCGGCTCAATGCCACCAACAGCATTCTCATTTTGATCCTTGCGCCGCTGGCCGGCATGATGACGCGGAAGTTTTCCGCCTACAGTATGGTGATCTTCGGCGGCTTCATCACGGCGCTGTCGTTTGCCTTTCTCGCGCTGCCGCCCGCCATGTTCGACGGCATCACCGCCGGGCCGGTGGGCCAATGGATCGGGCGCGGCTATCTGGAAATGAAAGGCGACATCCATCCCTACCTGGTGATGATTCTTTTCTGGCAGATCGTTTTCAGCATCGGGGAGGCATTCTATTCGCCGCGGGTCTATGAATACGCCGTCTCCATCGCGCCGAAGGGACAGGAGGCCAGCTACGCTTCGCTGTCCGCCGTGCCGCTGCTCATGGGCAAGGCCATCAACAGCGCCGCCTTCGCCGGCCTGCTCACGGTCTATTGCCCCGCCGAAGGACCGCGCGAATCAAGCAAGATGTGGCTCATCGCCGGCTGCCTCGTGCTGGTGGCACCTGTGGCGCTGCTCCTCCTCAGGCGCTTCATCCGGGTGCAGGAGGAGGGTCGCTCCTGACGCTCAGTGCAGCCCCAGAATCCCGCGCGCGAGGTTCAAATAAATCAGAAGCCCGGTGGCGTCCACGATGGTGGTAATCGCGGGGCTGGCGATGACGGCGGGGTCGAGCCGCACGGCGCGCGCGGCCATGGGCAGGATGGCGCCGATGAGCGTGCTGGCGGTGATTTGCGTGAGGAGCGCCAGTCCCACAGTGGAGGCGAAACGCGCGACCATCTCTGCATTGAGCTTCATGAAATCGGGATGCAGCAGGAGAATCTGCACCACCATGCAGGCCGAGAGCAGAGCGCCGAGCACCAGGCCGACGCGCAGTTCCTTCCATGCCACGCGCATCACGGCACCGGGGGAAAGTTCTCCCAGCGACATGGCGCGGATGACCATCGTCGCCGCCTGCCCGCCCGTGTTGCCGCCCGCGGCGACGATCATCGGCATGTAAATGGTGAGCGCGAAAATGGTGCTCAGCTGGTTCTGATAGGAATAGATCACGCAGCCGCTGATGAGCCCGAGAAAAGCGAGGGAGACGATCCAGCCGACGCGGCGGCGGACTTCGTGGAGCACGGGCGTGTTGAGATAGGTTTCATCCACGGCGTCGCCGCTGATCCCGCTCTGGCGCTCGAGGTCCTCGGTGTTCTCCTCCTCCTGGATTTCGAGGGCGTCGTCGTGGGTAATGAGGCCCAGCATCCGCCCGTCTTCATCCACCACGGGCAGCGCGAGCAGGTCGTATTTGACCATCATGCGCACGGCTTTTTCCTGGTCGGCGGTAGCGGGCACGGCCCGGATGTCCCCGTCATTCAGTTCAGCAATCCGCTGATCCGGCGCGGCGAAGGTGAGGTCGCGCAGACGCACCTTTCCGAGAATGTGCCCCGCTGCATCCACCACGTAGATGCGCGCCAGCATTTCCGCTTCATCGGCGACTTTGCGCAGGGACTCGATGGCCTCCCGCGCCGTCATATCCTCCCGCACGGTGGCAAACTGCGTCGTCATCCGGCCGCCGGCGGTATCCTCGGGATAGCGCAGCAGTTCGCGCGCCGCACGGTGTCTGGCTTCGGAAAGCAGGTGAAACGAATGCCCGCGCTGCTGCGGAGGCATCTCCTGGAGCAGGTCCACGAGTACGTCGTCGGGAATCTCGTCGAGCACCGCGGCGAGCTGGTCGTCCGGCATTTGACCGAGAATGACCGCGGCATCCACCGGGGGCAGGTGCTCGAGGAATTCCGGCAGCATCTCCTCCGGAATGAGCTTGAGCAGGCTGTCGCGCTTTTCCTCCTCGAACGCCTCCCACACGGCCGCCAGTTCGGCGGCGTGCATTTCCGGCACGAGGGTTTGCGCCTCCTCCGGCCTCCCCTCCAGCATTGCGGCGGTCAGGCGCTCCTGCAAATTCGTGTCGCTGTTTTCCTCCTCCATGCCGCGCGCATAGGCGGACGGTTCGCCGGATGCAACGGTGAAGCCTGCCCGCAGCATTGACATCCGCCGATCCTGCCCTTGCTCTGCCTCAGCTTCACCGGAATGGGCACGCCGTTTCCTGCATCACCGGTCATGGATGGCACCCGCATCGACTTCTCGCCCAGCTCCGGCACGCCGGAGCAGTGGAACGACGCCTACGCGCGGCTGGCTGACTACTTCCGGGCGCACCGCATTCACAGCCGCGTGCACCGCACCTATCTCATTCTGGAAACGCTCCGCCGCGCGGCCCTGACACATCAGCGGCATCCGGAGACCTCGCCCATGGAGGTCGCGATCCACGAAGCCCGGCGCATGCACCGCTCATGGCTGCGCAATATCATCGGCGACCTCAACGTGCCCGAGGCCCGGCTCGACGCCAATGGCCGGCTCGCGTTCCTCCTTTGCGACGGACCGAACCAATATCCCGACTACTTCATCGCCGAGGCCAGCGCCCCGCCGGAAATGGTCGAAGCGATGCGCAAACCCATCGAGCAAAGCGGCCCGGACCTGGCCTTTTCCAGCATGGTGCCGCGGCCTATCGATCTCGGCGTGATGGCGGAGCGCGAGGACAGTGAAAGCGGCCTGCTCGACAGCCCGTGGCTGCGCTATGTGGTGCTCGCGGCTGTCGCCACCTCGGTCTTCTACGGGCTGTATATGGTGACGCGGTAGCGCGGGCATTCCGCCCCCAGGAGTCCGGAGCGATCCCTGTGGACCGGAGGTCCACGCTACAGCCGTGGAGCCGGCGGCTTGATGGGCGCGTCGGCGCTGCGCACGCCCTTGGCCTGAGTCCTGCGGCGAAAGACTTTGTCCCCGGCGCAGACATAGAGCGTGTCCATCTTTTCGCCGCCGAAGCAAAGATTGGCGGCGCGCTTGTTCGGCGGGAGACTGAGGATGCCGTTCACGCGGCCGGCCTGGTCGCAGAACTGGATGCCGAGGGCCGTGCAGACATAAAGCCGGCCCTCGGTGTCCAGCGCGAGACCGTCGGCACCGCTGCCGGCGGCGTCCGGCTCGTGGAGATGAAAATAGCGCTGACCGTGCGCCGGCGTGCCGTTGCTTTGAATTTGCCAGCTCCAGACGAAACGGCCCTGCGTGTCCGCCACGTAAAGCAGCGACTGGTCCGGGCTGAGTTCGATGCCGTTGGGAAACTGGAGCTGGTTTTTGCTGAACACGGACTTCGTGCCGTCGGGCTTCACATGATAGACCTGACGGTTCTTGTGGTCGGTGAAATAAATGTGCCCGCTGTGCGCAACGACGCAGTCGTTCACGTCCACGTCACCGGTGATGATTCTCTTTTCGCCGCTGGCCACGTCCCATGCCGCGATGGCCCGGTCGCGATTGCAGCAGGCAAAGAGGCGGCCGTCGGGGCCGAAGCACATGCCGTCCGCGCCGCCGGTGTTTTCGGCGAAAACGGTGACTTTGCCATCGAGGCTGACGCGATGAATGCGCTGATTGCCGCCGTCGGCGAAGAAGACCTCTCCATTCGCCGACGCCGTGGGACCCTCAGTGAACTTGTAGCCCTCGCCGACGAGTTCCCAGTCCGCGCCGGGCACGATGACCTTCATCACCGGCTGCTTGTCGTTGGGGCGGGCGGTCACTTCCTTTTCCTGCCAGAGCCACTTCATCGCCTGCGGAAAAATGGCACCGCCGTGCTTGCCGTTGTGGCCGCCATCGCCCCAGACGTGTTCCACGGCGTAGCCGGAGAATGTCAGGGCGCTGAGCATTTGCTGGTTCGCGATCCACCAATCGCCGCCGTAGATATTGAGGTCGTTGCTGCCATCCTGAAGGTAGATGCGCAGCGGCTTCGGCTCGTGCTTGCGCACGAGCGTGTGATACTGGTCTCCGCCGCGCAAACCGACGTAGGTGCCGATGGTGCTGAAGACGCGGCGGAAAGCATCCGGCCTTTCCCACGCCGCCGTGAATGCCGCGATCGCTCCGCTGCTCGCTCCGCCAATGGCGCGCTGATTCGGATCATCGGTGATGTTCCACTTCTTCTTCACCTCCGGCAGCGCCTCTTCGATGAGGAAGCGCGCGTAGGCGTCGCCCAGGCCATCATATTCAAAGCTCCGGTTAAACCGCGGCAGTGCGTCCTTGTTCGCCGCGGGCACCACGCCGGGATTGATGAAGACGCCGATCGTCACCGGCATGTCGCCGCGCGCGATGAGATTGTCGAACACCACCGGCACGCGCCACTGCCCGTCGCGCTTCACGTAACCACCGCCGTCCTGGAAGACCATCACGCTGGCTGGCTTCGCCGCGTCGTACTGCGCCGGCACATAGACCCAGCATTCGTGATCCGCGCCGGGGAAGATTTTGCTCGCCGGCAGCACCAGCTTCTCCTCCTTTCCTTGCGGCACACCGGCCTGCGGCTGCGAGTCGGGTCCGAGTTGATAGTCATCCGCGGCGGAGAGCGCGGCGGCCGTGAGCGAGAGTGCGAGGAGAGTGTGTTTCATGGCGTGGAGTGTCCGGCGCGTAGGAGGCATCCACCCTGCCGAAAGCGGGTTCTTCGCCCGCACCTGCGCCGTGCAGTCGAAAATTGACATCGCTGCGTCATTGAGTGAAGCTCCGGCACGAACCCTTGAACGCCGAAGATGTCCTCCGACCCGACCCTTACACAGGAACCCCCGGTTTCATCCACGGACCAACTCTCGCCCCCGGAGCCAGAGAGGCTGGCGCCGCCCTTAACCGACGACGAGCGGCGGCGCTCGCACAAATCCTTGCAGAAGCTCTCCGTGCTCAATCGGTTCCGGCTGATGGCGGGCGGGAGCTTGTTGCCAGAGCCGCCGGTCCCGCCGGCCTCCCGCTAATTCCGCTCCAGGCACTGGGTATTTGTCAGGACGCGGACGGCCTCTGGTCCACCCGCTTTCTCCGCGCGCTCAAAACCGGAGCCGAGGCCATGCCTTTCGCCGACGTGGCGCGCGGGCTGGTCTATAAACTCTACGACCTCCGCGGCGACGGCTCACTGGGTAAGAAACTCGTCTTTCGCCGCGATCCGGAAGGTGACTGGGAACCCGGTCTCGCCGAAGCGACCATCTACGAGACCATTGAGAAACTCGCGGTGCTCCATGAAGCGGGCGGGTTGCCGACGGAAGTCCTCGGCCTCGACGACAGCGGCACTTTCCTTCTCGCCAAACAGCCGCTCGCATTTCCCTTCGGTGACGACCTGATGAAATCCCGCGTCGAGGCCGCACTGGCCATGCATGCAGTGCTCGTGTCCGCGCCGCGGATGCACGAGTTCCGCGTCTTTTGGTGCGGCGAAAAAGCATGGGGTCTCGGTGACTTGCACAGCGGAAACATCATGCGGGATGCCGGCGGAGCCGCTGTGGTGATCGATGCCCTGCTCGCGGAAATTCCTCCACAGGTCGTCCGCGATTGTCCCGGCCTGGCCCGCGCCCTGGCCACAGCCCGCCGCCGCGCCGACGGCTTGACGGACGACGAACCGGACCTGTTCACCGGCGTGGATGACTCCGAATTGTAGTGAAGCCGTGCCCGCGCCGCTTCACACGTCGCAAATCCCCACCGCCTGTTTCAGGCTGGCCAGTTTGTCAGGGCGCGCGGGGATGAATTCCTGGGCGACCCAGCCTTTGTAGCCGGTTTCTATGATGGCGCGCATGATGGCGGGATAAAACAGCTCCTGCGTTTCATCAATCTCATGCCGGCCCGGCACGCCGCCGGTGTGATAGTGGGCAAAATACTGATGGTTCTTTTTGATGCTGGCGATGATGTCTCCCTCCATGATCTGCATGTGGTAAATGTCGTAGAGCAGGGCGAAATTCGCCGAGCCGAGGCGTTTGCAGAGTTCGATGCCCCACGCGCTTCTATCGCACATGTAGTCGGGGTGATTCACCCGGCTGTTGAGCAGTTCCATCACCAGGGTGATGCCGTGTTTCTCCGCCAGCGGCAGCACTTTCTTCAGGCCGTCCGCGCAGTTCTTGAGGCCGGTCTCTTCGTCCATGCCGTTCCGGTTGCCGGAGAAGCAGATGACTTTCTTGAACCCCTCCTTCGCGCACGCCGCCAGCAGCGGCTCGTAGGCCTGCACCAGCAGATCGTGATAGGCCGGGTTGTTGAAGCCGTGGGGAATGCTGCCGACTTTCTCACCGTTCGGCCCCGCGATGGTGGGAAAACTGACCATCGCCGTCGTCAGTCCGTGCTTTTTCATCTCCGCAAAGTCCGCCGGATCCACCAGATCGATGGACGTGATCCCCATCGCCTTTGAGGCCGCACAAAGCTGATCGAACGGGACTTTGTCATAACACCATTTGCACACCGAGTGATTGATCCGGCCCTTGAGACCGGATTTTTCATCGGCAGCGGAAATCCGGTGCATGAGGGAGGCGGTGACTGCGGCGATGCCGAGTCCGGCGAAGTTGCGGCGGGAGAAGGAGGAGGTGCTCATGCCGCGGCGCATACGCAACTTGACTGCTCACGCCAGCGGGGAGGACGCACGCCATTCCGGAGCCTCTGTAGTGAATTCAATCCGCCACCAGCCGCGCGCTGAGCAGTTCGCGCTGATAAACGAGTTCCCTGGGCAGGCTGTCGAAGATGCGGAGGAAGAGTTCGGCCTGACTGGCGACTTCGGTGCGCCACTCAGAAGGGTCCACGGCCATGATGCGGTCGAACTGCCCGTGGGTGAAATCGAGGCCGTCGGTATTGAAGTCCTCCCGGTGCAACGTCCACGCGATGTCGGTTTCGTCGCCGGGGATGGTGCCCTGACATCTGCGGGTGATCCATTCCAGCACACGCATGGTTTCGGAGAAGTCAGGCCGGAGGAGCTTGCCTTGAGGGTCTTTGCGGAACCAGTTCACGTGGAAGAGACGCGGGCGGCAACGGGTGCGGCGGCGGCTTGCTACATCCGCTCTGTAACGCGGATGCCCATGAGACCGAGGCCAGTCTTGAGTACGCGGGAAGTGGTCTCGCACAGGGCAAGCCGTGTGGCGCGCTGCCGGCCTTCGGCGCGGATCACCGGGCACGCTTCGAAGAAGGAATGGAACGCGCGGGCGAGGTCATAGACGTAGCCGGCGAGGACGTTGGGGCGGAAGTCGTCGAGCACGGCGGGCACGGTTTCGGCGAAACGGCAGAGCGTCAGGGCGAGTTCGCGTTCCTCTTTCTCCGTCAGCGTGCAGGGGCCTGAATAATCGACAGCGCCCTCCAGTTTCCGGAAGATGCTGCGCGTGCGGACATAGCTGTATTGCAGATAGGGCGCCGTGTTGCCCTGGAAGGCGAGCATCTTTTCCCAGACGAACTTGTAATCGGTGAGCCGGTGCTGGCTGAGTTCCTGATACTTGACGGCACCGATACCGACGGCGCGGGCGATTTCCTCTTTCTCCTCCGCGCTGAGGTCGGGATTCTTTTCCTCCACCACTGCGCGGGCGCGCTCCTCTGCTTCATCGAGAACCTCCAGCAGACCGACGCTCTCTCCGCTGCGCGTCTTCATCATCTTGCCGTCCGCCCCGAGGATGCTGCCGAATGCGATGTGATGCAGCGCGGGATGCAGGCCCCAGCGGCGCACGGCGTGGAAGAGCTGCTCGAAATGGAACGATTGCGGCGCGCCGACGACATACCAGATTTCGTCCGCGCTCCACTGCTTCACGCGGTGCTCCACGGTGGCCATGTCGGTGGTGGCATAGCCGAAGCCGCCGTCGCTCTTCTGAATCATGAACGGTGCTTTGCCGGCCAGCGCCGGTACGTCGTCGAAAAAGATGCACTGCGCGCCATCGCTTTTGCGGGCGAGGCCGGCGGCTTTGAGTTCCTCCACCAGTGAGGGCAGGCGGTGGTTGTAAGAGCTCTCGCCGAGGAAGTGATCGAAGGTCACGTCCAGCTTGCCGTACACCACGCTCAGTCCCTGGAGAGAAACATCCACGCACTGCTGCCAGATGGCGCGGTTCTCCGCGTCGCCGGCCTGGAGTTTCACCAGTTCTGCTTTGCAGGCCTCGCGCGTCGGCGTCGCACCGCCGGACTCCTCCTCCGCTTTGCTCTGCGCGTTCACCTTTTTATACAGGCGCAGCAGCTCGCGGATGGGATCCGCGGCGAGTGCGGCATCGTCGCGGAAATGCTTCCAGCCATAGAGCACCATGCCGAACTGCGTGCCCCAGTCGCCGATGTGATTGTCAGTGATGACCTTGTGCCCGAGGAACCGGGCGACACGCGCGAGACAGTCGCCGATGATCGTGCTGCGGATGTGACCGACGTGCATTTGCTTGGCCACGTTCGGAGCGGAGAAGTCGATGACCACGGTCTTCGGCTGCGATGCGGGACCGACGCCGAGTTTGTCGTCCGCGAGCATCGTCTCGAGGCGCGAGGCGAGCGCTTCGGGCGTGATGGTGAAATTGATAAAGCCAGGTCCGGCGACGGACGGTTTGTCAGACAGGCCGGCGACTTCGATTTTCTCCGCCAGCTCTGCGGCCAGAGCGCGCGGGTTTGTCTTGAGAGGCTTCGCCAGGAGCATGGCGGCGTTCGTTTGATAATCGCCGAAGCGCGCATCCGCCGCCGGCGTCACCTCCGCCACAAATCCGTCCGGCAGCGCCTGACCAAGCGTGGCCAGGGCTGCATTCACGCGCTGCTGCAATAAACCGGGAATCGTCATAAGGGCGCGCACAGTGGGGGCGCGCTTCCATCGCGCAACCGGCAGGGCTGCACCGGAATCACCGCACGAATTGAAACTCCGGCAGCATCAGCAGGATCCAAAGTGCATCCTCCACCGACTGCGCGGTGGGGGCGGGGCCGAGCGTTTGCACCAGCAGGGCCAGCTCCTCCGCCGAGGGCTCCCGGGTCAGCGCGCGGCGGAACAGGCTGGTGGCGAGGAACGTGGTGGAGCCGTTGTGCGCCGTAATGATTTTGGCAGCCCCGCGCTGGAGCAGGCCGGCGAGAATGTTTCCGTTGGCGAGGTCGATGGCTTCGAGCGTCGTCAACTGATCGGGCCGCATGCTGACAATTTGCTCGCGGTTGGGCCGGCCGAGGGCGCGCTGCAGCAGATCCGAGGGCAGCAGTGAGGCGCGCACCGCTGCGGCTCCACGGCCGGAACCGCTCAGCGCGGTGCGCAGGGCATCGTTGACGCGCGACCAGACCGCCTGACTGGCCACCTCCGCCGCGGGTTTCCATGCCGCGCCGGGTTTGTCCTCCGCTGCCCATTGCCATGAGCCATCGCTGATGACCACCGCGTCGTCCGCTTTCGTCTGCTGGAGGCGCGCTTCGAAGAACAGTCCGGCGGGATTCGGATCGCTGCCGCCGTTGGAGGCGATGATGGTGAGGGTGTGCTCGCCGGCTTTGAGTTTGGGAAGGTCGAGCGTGAGGGGCGACTCCCAGTTGTCGGACTTGCCGAGTGTTTTTCCGTCGAGCAGCACTTCGCAGGCGTTGTCGCACGATACGACAGCGCGGCCTCCGGGTGATGGCAGCGCCAGCTTCACGGTGCGGCGAAAGACAGCGCGTTCTCCGGCCGGAGCGCCGGAGGAGCCGTCCGCGCGGGACCAAATCCATTTGGCGTTCAGATTCTCCGCCGGCGCCGGTCTGCCCCGGGAGATGCTCTGATGCGGCGCGCCGGGCGCGGTGCCGGTAAGACTCCACACGGCATCCACGAACTGTTCGGCGGTAAGCCGCCGCGCCAGCGGTCCGCGATAGACAAACTTCTCCTCCTCCGCGCCGGTCACGCTGCGCGACTGCCATGCCTCCGAGCGGCAGATAAAGGCGATGAGTTTCTTCACGTCGTACTTTTCCTCCGCGAACCACACCGCCAGATAGTCCAGCAGGTCGGCGCTCCATGGCGGGGTGTGCATCGCATCCACCGGATGCACGATGCCGTGGCCCATGAGCCGGTGCCAGATGCGGTTCACCATGGTGCGGGTGAAGCGGCCGTTGTCAGGGTGAATCATCAGCGCCGCGAGCTGCTTCAGTCGCTCCGGCTGAGGCGCGGCGGCATCCACGCTGCCCAGTTCCGGAAAAATCCAGCCGGCTTTGGCCTGCCGGCCGGTGGCCACGTCGCAGCGGAAGATTTCCAGCGGTCGCTCGGAATAAACCGCGGCCAGCGCGTAGGCGTCATCCAGTTTCCAGCGGTCGATGAAGCTGTCGTGGCACGACGCGCACTTCATGTTGATGCCGAGAAACACCTGGCTGACTGACTGCGCAAACTGCACCTCGCGCACCTGGCTGGCATTCACGCTGCCGCGCCACTTGATGCCGCTGATGAAGCCGGCGGAGGCGTCCGAGGGCGGTGCGAGCAGTTCACGTGCGAACCGGTCGTAGGGCATGTTCCCGAGCAGTGCGTTGTAGAGCCAGCCGGTGATAGCCTTGCGCCCGCCGTCGATGTAGCCGGTGCCCTGGTAATCGTTGCGCAGCAGATCGTTCCAGAAGCTCAGCCAGTGTTCGGCATATTCCACGTCGCGCCCGAGTGTCGCAGAGATGAACTGGGAGCGTTTGTGAGGATTGGGGTCCGCGGCGAAGGCGTTCACCGTCTCGGGAGCCGGCAGCAGCCCCAGCACGTCCATGCTGACGCGGCGGACGAAGGCGGCATCGTCCACCCGCGCCGGACGCGGCACATGGTGGTCTGCGAGATACTTATCGATGATCCGGTCCACCGGATGCACGCGCCCGTCCACGGCGGGGGGCAGTTCCACACGCCGCGGCTGCAGCGGCGGCTCCCACGCGCTCGCGCCGAAGGTGAATCCCTCCTCCCACGGCATTCCTTCTGCGATCCAAGCCCGCAGCACGGCGATTTTCTCCGGCGGCACGCGATCGCCCTTGGGCGGCATCCATTCATCGCTGTCCGTGGAGGTCAGAAGCTTGAGCAGGAGGGATGTGTCAGGCTTGCCCGGCTCCGCGACTTTGCCGTTCTCCGAACCCGCCAGCAGATCCGCGCGCGTGTTCATGGAGAAGCCGCCTTTCTTCTTCGCGCCGAGATGGCAGTCCGCGCAGTATTGTTTCAAAACGGGGACGACTTCGTGCGCGAAATCCACGGCGGCGCATGCCGGGAGCGCGAACAGCAGGAGACTGAGGCTGCGGAAAATCATGGGCTACCAGTGCGCCGCTGCGGAGCGGTTGGCCAGGGAATTTCCCGCCGCAGGGAGGGACCCGCCGCCCGGGTGACTCAGGGAGGATCGAGCCGGTAAAACTGCCGCGGGGGCAGTGCGATGAGAGGCACGGGACTGGCGAGGTCCGGACGCGGGGTCCATTGTCCGAGATCATCGCTGGTCCGCAGCACCCATGCGGGGTCGGTCCAGTACAGATAGTCGCCGCCGGGAGATTTACCGATGCCCCAGATGCCGGAGGAAGGAGCGGAGAAGCTGGCGGTCAGCGCGCCGTCGAGAGCGCAGTCGCTGGAGTCGGTGGTATTCTGGTGCACTTCGATGGCGAGCACGTTCACCGCGGGTGCGGCGTAGAGCACGGGCAAAGCGGCCCCGCTGAGTGTCAGGACGTCGTAGTCCGCCTCGGCGGCGTTGTTGCCGCGAAAACGCGAGGAGAGTTGGTTGTAATAAATGGTGCCGCCAACCTGAGTGCCGGGATCAAGACCCCACGAGGTCGGACTGACGCGGGTGCCGTTGATGTAAACCGCAGCCCCGTCATCCGCCTGACATTCGAGGCGGAGCGACTGGACCTGCGCCGGATCGGCAACGGTAAAGGTCTTGCGTGCATACACCGTGACGGGGCGCTCGGTAATGGTGGTGCCGAATGAGAGGGTGCCGGAGGGCGTGTTGACCGTTCCCCAGCCGAGCGGTGTGGTCCTGTTGAGATACCAGTTCGCCGGTTCGGCGAAGAGCGGGTGCGTCCATGAGCGGCTGCCGGCATCGAGCGCCGGAAGCACGGCGCCGGAGAGCACGGCGGAGTGATAGTTCCATCCGGTGCTGTTCTTCGCCACGAGCACCAAATCGTCCGGCGGCGGGCCGGCGGACGGGAAGAAGAGCAGCGGGAGGCCGGTGATTTCGGCATTCGCGGGCGCTTCGAGACTGACAATGATGACTCCGTGCGGATTCGGCGCGGGCAGGGAAGCGGAGAAAGTCTGCACGGTCTCCCCGGCCAGCCATGTGAGGCTGCCGGCGGCGATCAGGGTCTCCGTTTCCGCCTCCGGCGAGGTTTTACCGGCGATGCGCCAGCCGGCAGTGACCTGTTTCGAGGAGAAGGTGCTGAGCCGCGCGGTGAACTGCGCCGGCCATGCATCAGCGGTGTCCTGACGCTTGGCGGCGGTGAAGTCGAGACCCACATTGGAATTCGGGACCGGCATTCGGGCGGCGAGCAGCGCGCCGTCGCTCGCCGGATTCCACAGGCTGTTGCCGCCGTCTTCAGCTCCGTTTTGTGCCGCGAGGTCGCCGGGTTTCGTGACCTTCGTGTTGAGCATGGTGAAGCGCTGATTCTGATAGGTCCAGCGGCTGAAATCGATGGCCCATGCGTCGTGAAAGTAATTGTAGAGCAGGAGCGAGCCTTCGCTGGTGATGTCGCCCTCGTACTGGCTGGTGCCGCTGCCGCTGGAGCCGGAGTTGTTGCCGTAGTTGTCGCCGTAGCGGGCGCCGACCATGTTGCCGATGATGGCGCAGTCCTTCACCAGGGAATGCGGGGCGCCGTAGCCGCATTCCATGCCCTGACCGTTGTTGAAATGCACACCGCGATGGCTTTGGGGCACACGGTCCACGCCGCTGTTGGAGATGGCTTCATGGATGCAGTTCTCGAACCAGCAGTCGTAGCACAGGGTACTGCCGTCGCCGTCCGCGCCGGTGTCAATGCCGTCGTCCTTTACCCAGCCGATGACACACTTGCGAAGACGGAAGGTATTGCCGCCGGGCACGAGATAAAGGCCGTCGTTGTCAGCATCGGAAAAGGCGTCGCTGTCCACATCCACGCCAGGCTCGTTCATTTCCAGAAAGGCGCAGGCGTCCATTTCAAAGGTGGGGCAGTCCTCCTGCTCGCCGCCGGTAATGCAGCGCTGCGCGAGCACGCGGTTGAAGATGAGCGAGCCCTCGTTGGTCGCGAGCGCCGCGCCGCGCGTCTGACTGAGACCGACGGGGCCGATCATGGCGCAGTCCGTCAGTGTGCAGACCGCGCCCGCCGCGGTGGCGACGCACGGCTGCTGGTTGCGGTGGTGCGGAAAATTCTTTGCCGGCTCGCCGGCGGGCACATTGGCAAACCAGTTCTGATCCGCCCCCCAGCAGCAGAAGATGGTTCCCGTGGCCGTTAGGCGCGCGATGTCCGCCCCGCTTTGCGGCTGAAGCCAGAAGCCGCCCCACAGATTGCTCGTGTTGTCAGGCACGAAGACGACGGGCGTGCCGGTGGTGCCGTTTATATTCACCGTGCCGCCCGGCCGCACGCGAAACTCCACGCCCGGTGCGCAGCGCACGATGGTTCCGGCGCCGATGGTCAGAGTGGCTCCGGCGGGAATGGTGAGGGCACCGGTGACATGGATGCGGGCGTCGCTGCCCCAGTCCTCGCTGCCGCCAAGCGTGCCCGACTTCACGGTCCAGGCGGTCGTTTCTTCGAAAACTATCGGCGCCGTGGCGGTCAGGCCGTTGAGGGTCGCATCGTAAGCCGCGCTGCCGGAAGTGGTGGCCGCAGGGACAATGGTGCTGCCCCAGCCGCGGCGGAGCAGAATGGGTGAGGCAGGGAAGCCGGTGCTTTGCACCCGGCCGTTGAGAAAAAGCGGATCACCCGCCGCCGCGCCGAAAGCCGCGCCTTTTGTCAGGCGCGCCATCACGGGCACGGGCAGGTTCTTCGGATAGACTGCCGGTGCCAGCAATTCCAGATTTCCGTCAGCGAAGGCCGACGGCGCATCCATGACCATGCGCCATGGCCTCATGGTGGGGATGCCGTCCTCGGTGCTCCCCCGCTCGCTGTTCCGCACGATGAAGGCGTATGTGGTGGTCGCGCCGTCAGTGACTGTCAGTTCGTGATAACCGATGGCCGTCACCGCGGTGGCGGTATTCAGCGGAAACGGCGCGCCATCCAGCGAGGCTGCCGTGCCGGTGGCGGTGATCGTCACGCTGGTGGTGTAGCGGGAACGGTTGAGACTGGAGGGGGTGACTGCGGCCGGTGCGGTGACGGCCAGCAGGAAGAGGGCTGCGAGAGGTTTCATGCGGTGAAAGCGGCGGCAGGATATGAAAGGCCCCGGTGAACGCCAGGTGAATCCCTGGCCTGGTCTCATTCCACGAGAAACGGGGCGTTGGCCGTGGCGGCATGGCCCTTCCCGTCGGTGGCGCGGAGGAAAACCCGCCAAGCCCCGGATTTGGCGGGAGCGCGGAAGGTGGCCTCTCCCTCTCCAGTTTTCACCACAGCACCGGGGTCCGGCTGCGGCGGCAGCTCGCGGCCTTTGGCGTCACGTCGGGCGGATTCCGGGCAGACGGTCCATTGCCATGTCAGCAGGTCCTTGTCAGGATCGGAGGCGGTGGCGGAGGCGGTGAAGGACTGGCCGGGTTTCAACTTTGTCACGGACAGCTTGACGGTCGCGATCTGCGGCGCGCGGTTCGCCGGGGCTTTGCCGGTCCACAATTCCTCCAGAGCATCCACGGCGGCGGTGCTCTCGCCCTCCGGCGTGAACATTCCGAACCACGTCGCCGTCGCCTCCTGCTTGTGACCCCAGATGAAAGCGTAGCCGCCCCAGCAGTCGCCACCCGGGGCGATGGCTTTTTCATAACCGGCGCGAAGCGTCGCCGCCTTTTCGCTGCTCGTCTGCTCAAGCGGTGCCCCCCACTCCGTGCGCGGGCGCTCCCAGAATCCCTGCGGTCCGTACTCTGTCACGACCCACGGACGCGTCCAGTTCACTTTTGTCAGGTGCGCGCGCAGTCCCGGCAGCGCCGCGTAGGTATTGATGCCGGCGAAATCCAGGTCCGGCGCATGTTCATTCATGCCGGCGGCCTTTTCCGCCGTCATGCCCGCGAGGGCGGTGAAAGCCGGATGCGCCGGGTCTTCGCGATGCACCATCTGAGCGAGCGCATTCAACTGTTTCCAGTAGGCGGCGTTTTTGCCGTCGCCCTCCTGCTCATTGCCGAGGCCCCAGCAGAGCAGGGCCGGATGATCCCGGTGCGCCCGCACGTCTTGCGTCACGCGCGCCAGTTGCCGCGCGCAGTGTTGAGGGTTTTGATAGGAAAACCAGTCGCACTCCGGTTCCAGCCAGATGCCGGCACACACGGTAAGGCCGTGCCTTGCGGCTTCGGTCAGGATCGCGTCGAGGCCGTCGGTGGACCATGTGCGCAGGGAGTTTCCGCCGCGCCGCGCCAGTTCATCGAGCCGGCCCGGGCCGCCTGCGCCTTTGATAAAATAAGGCTGACCGCCCCGGGTAAGGCCTTTGCCGGGGACAATCTTTACCGGCACCGGAGCCGCCGGAAGCAGACAGGGCATGAGCAGGCCGGCGCAGATCAGCCCCCTGACAGCGGCGGTTCCTGACATGCGAATGCGGATTACTTTTTCTGCAGGTCCGCGACCGCCTTGAGCACGTTGTCGAGATGCGTGTCCGGCTTCACGTCGGCATCGTGCCAGACGATTTTGCCGTCCTGCACGAGAAACGACTGACGTGTGGGAAAACCGGCGCGGATCATCGACACGCCGAACGCTTTGACCACAGTGCCCTCACTGTCCGCCAGCAGCGTGAAGGGCAGTTTGAACTTCTCCTTGAAGGCCTTTTGCGCCTCCGGCTTGTCCATGCTGACGCCGAGGACGGTGACCCCGGCTTTCTTGACGTCCTCCCACTGGTCGCGAATGGCGCAGGCCTCTGTGGTGCAGCCAGGGGTGTCGGCCTTGGGATAGAAGTAAACGAGCGTCAGGCCCTTTTTGAAAATCTCGTCCAGGTTCACCTCTTTGCCGTCCTCGTCCACAGATTTGAGGGCGGGAACGGCGGTGCCGGGCTTGAGGGGATCGGCTTTGGTGGTGGAGAGCATGAAGGCGACGGCGAGGGCGACGCAAACGGTGATTCCGGTCAGTATTCTCAGCATGGGTCGGTAATGGCTAGCGAGGAACGATCTGAGAATGCGGTCAATCCGGCTTTTTACAAGTTCGATTCCCGCGAAATTCGACGCAGCTGAGCGGCCAGCGACGGCGCGGCGAGGGCGAGCGCCGCCAGCGCATAGACGGCGGCCATGACCGGGGGGAAGTCGCGATACCTTGAGAGCGACGGCAGCAGCATGTCAGGCAGAGGGAAGTCATTGAGCAAACTGCTGTGGAAGAGCGACGACAGGATCAGCACCAGAGCTGCCCCGAGGAGCATCACGGCCGTGCCATGATATCTGCGGGCGAACAGCGGCGCACCCATGACGACCGGCAGAAAGCAGAGTGCGGTGAGCCGGGCCGCTTCGCGTTGTCCCCAGACGAGGAAATTGGCCGCCCACCAGAGCACGGCGCAAAAGACCACCCCTGTCGCCCAGCCGGGATGCAGAAAAAGCGCTGCCAGCCTGCCGGGCAGCCCGCGCCGCGCGAACGCAGCCCCCACGCCCGGATGCGCCGACGGCCGGTCGCCCATTTCCACCATGCTTGCCGTCACCAGAATGGCCATCAGGACGGACTCCGCATGGTCTGGCTTGCCGATCTCGAAGAAGCAAAACGCCGCCGCCACGCCCGCACCCCATGCAGTGACGAGGCGGCGGGGAGATGTCAGATTCAGCGCCGCCGGGGCGATGGAGGCGGCGGCATGACACAGGAAGAACGGTACCGCCCAGCCAATCAGAAGCAGCAGGGGCGGTGTGACGCCCGCCATCCAGGACTCCGTTTCCAAACTCTGCAGCAGCGGCCAGCAACCGTGCTGCCATGCCATGACGATGGCGAGCACTGCGAAGAGATTTCGAGACAGCGCGGAATTCAGAGAGGAAAGGGCGGTGAGGAACGCCGTGAGAGCACCGGAAATCAGCACCAGGGCCGCCAGCACTGCGCCTTCCTGCAGGAAACTGCTGCCACCATTCAAATATCGCACCAGCAGGTACGGCAGGACCGAGACCGCGGTGAGCGCCGTGAGCGCGAAGGTGGCGCTCCATTTTCCCCACACGATGCGCCATGGTGTCAGGCGGGCGAGCATGAGGGTATCCAGAGTGTTGGCCTGGCGCTCTTCGCTCAGGGCCGCGGTGTTCCGCATCGGCAGCAGCGCCACCAGCATAATGACGAGGCAGGCCCAGAAGAACCACGAGGCACTGCGGCTTTCCGTCGTGCTGATCACCAGCAGGCCGTGCAGCACGAGGAAGGGAATGATGAACATCCGGGTGCGCAGACCCTGACGCAGCTCCTTGACCAAAACCGGGGGGAGCCGGTCGGGAAAATCCCGCAGCACCGGTCCGGAATCCGGGGCGGCGGGAACCAGGGCGTCATTCATTTTCCGCCGCAGTAACCCGAAGTGGCGTCGTGGAAAGGGGGAAGCCGGCCCCGGGGCTGGAAGGCAGTGGCAGCCAATCGCAAAGGATGTTCAAAAAATTTGGGCGCAGTATTATGGAAAATACAAATTTTATTGAAATACATGTTGACCTCACAAACCAAGAATTGTAACTTCTATGAAATTTCTACCTTTCATACACTCCTCCCTGTAATCCGCCCATTTGACCGCCACTTTTTTAACAACCGACCAACAAAACTCAGCGCCAATGAAAACCCGCCCGACCCTCCGCCCGGCATGCCTGTTCACCGCCGCGTCTCTGCTTACCAGCCTGGCGCTTTTGCCGGATGCCTTCGCGCAGACGGCCCATGTGGCTCCGGTTTCTCCGCAGTCACTGGTGAACTCGGATCCGAACTACGAGGGGGTGCGGCAACGGTTGATCGATCAGCCGCCGGCGGAGGTGAATTTCGACCGCGCATCGCTCAGCACCGTGCTGAGAATGCTGGCCACGAAGTCGGGCATCCGGTGGCTCTCTGCGCAGCAAAACGAGGACTGGGACAAACAGCTGGTGACCATGAATATGACGGCGAGCCCCTTCGCCGCCCTGGAGACGATCGCTGACGAGTACGGCATCGCTTTGGTGTACGACCGGGGGGTGTGGCACATGCGGCCTTACAACGACGCGGAACTCATCGCCCGCACTTACGTTATCAAATACAACACGGCCGAAAAAGCAGAAGGCGACGCCAACAGCACCGACGGCGGCGGAATGTCAGGAGGCATGGGCGGCGGCATGGGCGGGGGCATGGGCGGCGGCGGGTTTGGCGGTGGTGGGTTCGGGGGCGGCGGCGGATTCGGCGGGGGTGGCGGATTCGGCGGCGGCGGCGGTGGATTTGGCATGGACCTCGGAGCCGTGGCTCCCAATTTCAAAGTGGAAGCCAAGGCCCTTGTGGAAAACGTGGAGAAACTGCTCGGCATCAGCACCAGCGGCCTCGATGCCAACCTCGCCGGCATCACCAGTGTGGATGAATTCTCCAATTCCCCCCTCCGCATCCAGGCCCGCCCGCGCACCACGGCCTCGGAAAGCGGTGATAAGAACACCGAGCCGAAAGTAGTGTGGAACTCGGACGGCAACACGCTCTTCGTGGTCGCCACCCGTCAGCAGCACCAGATGGTGGGCGCCTATCTTGCGACGCTCGATGCCCCGCAGCCGCTCATCGCGGTGGAGTTCAAGTTTGTGGAAACCACCAAGGATCCGAAGACCCAGATGGGCATCGACTGGAGCGGCACCCTCGACGGCGGCTATCCGATCAATCTCACCGGACTGGAGACTTCGGTGGACCTGAACAATCTGGCAGCCACCCAGTGGCCCTCCTCGGGCATCCTGACACCGGGGGACATGAACGTGAAGCTCAATTTCCTGCTCAAGGACCGCGACACCAGCACCGTCAGCTACCCGCGCGTGCTCACGCTCAACAACCGCTCCGTCACCATGCGCAGCGTGGTCAATTTCCCCGTGCTGGCCAGCAGCAGCAGTGTCAGCGCCGGCACCGGCACCAGCACCAGCAGCGTGGCCTTCATGCCCATCGGCACCACGGTGAACATCCTGCCCAAACAGCTCGGTCCCTGCGATGTGCTCATGCAGACCAAAATCGTGGTCGCCAGCGTCATCGGCAGTGAAGTCATCGACGGCAATACCTATCCGGTGCCCAGCAGCCGCGTCTATCACTCCCCGCTCAAGGTCCGCAGCGGCTACACCGTGGCCATCGCCGGCCTCGATGAAGCCACCGATTCCCGCTCCGGGACCGGCGTCCCGGTTCTCAGCCGCGTCCCGGTTCTCGGCTGGGCCTTCAAGAACCGCTACAAGGACCGCTCCCGCAAGAACCTGATGATCTTCATCACGCCGACGATCATTCAGCCCAACGGCCGCGGCATCGCCGAGCAGCCGATTTCAGAAGTGCCGCGCTACTACGACGACCAGCCGCATGATGCCCCCGCCTTCCATCCGAACGGCGAACTCGTCGGCGGCGCCGCCAAGCTTCCCGTGTCCATCCTTTGGGCGGACCGCGAGGAGCGCCGCCTCCGCAATGTTTGTCAGGAAGGCCGCGGCACCCGCGCCGTGCGCGACCAGATCGCCACCCTCCAGTCCGTCATCTGCGGCCTCCAGGCCTATGCCAATGCCGTCGCCGTCAGTCAGGGCGGCGTCAATGAGTCCATGTCCCTGCGGCTCTACAATCTCGAGCAGATCAACCGCCGCACCAGCACCCTCACCAAGGTCTATTTCAAGAACAACATGCACACCGACCACATCTCCGGCCGCCGCACTGTTCCCTGATTCGATCCCCCACGGCAGCGCGCCCGCTTCTCGCAGGAGGAGCGGGCGCTTTTCGTTTCCGGCGAAAGCGGTGGAGCCGGGCGCGAATCACGGGCGGCACTCTCCCTCGCGGCCGGGGAGCCGGACGGAAAGTGCTGCGCGGCAGACCGGAATCACCATTCCCCGCCGCGCTGGAATCTGGCCCTCACATTTTTGGCGAACAGCTCGCCCGCGGATTCCAGCGCGGCGAGGATGTCGCTGTTGCTGCGGCCTGCGGCGCTGCGCGCGGCGGCGATCACGGTGCTGCATTCGTTGGCGTCCATGAAGCGCACCGCCTCCAGCAGTTCCGTTTCCTCGCCGGGGGCGATGACGAGAAACCCGTGCCGGTCCGCGTGAATGAAATCGCCGGGCGCAATGCGGCGGCCAAAAACCTCCACCTCGCAGTTCCAGCGCACCGGATGCACATGCGCATGCCCCACACAGAGGCGGCGCGCGAGCGCTTTGAATCCCGCGTTGGTCATTTCATCCACATCGCGGATCGCCCCGTCCACGATCGTGCCCACACAGCCCAGCGCGCGGTGCATGTTGCTGTTTACCTCGCCCCAGAACGACCCCAGCACCCGCGGCTTGTCGAGGTCCTGCACACACACGATCTTCGGGCCCGGCGCCTCCGCCATGTAGCGGCGATACTCGTTCCACGCCTCCGGCTGCACCGTGCGGTGGGCCGCATTTCCCGGCTCGATCACCACAGTGACCGCGTAGCCCGCCATGGGCCCCATTTGCGGCATAAAATCCCGCGTCTCCTCCAGATTGAAGGCATCCGCCGCCGGATCGCGCTGCGTCACCTGCTCCCATCCATTGTAAACGGACGGTGTATTCCATCGTTTCAGCTGCAGGATTTCGGAATGTGTCAGCATCGGAGCACAGCAGAGGCGGCGCGCGGCGATTTCTCAATGGCCAATTCCACCAGCGTCAAGGCGGCCAGTTGACCGCCCCGCCAATCCGCTCCGGCCGCGGTGCGTCACCGGCCACGCCCGGGGCACCCTGCAAAGAGTTTTGACAGGCCGCAGCCCGCCCGGGAAAAAAGGCCGTGGCGCCGCTGCGGCCATGCCGGCACTTCCGGCCCGCCGGCACCCCGCACCGTCTCCGCCCTGCCATGCCGCCTTCCATTTTGGCGGACTGGCCGGTGAAATGGTGCCGGAACAGACAAAGGGAGAGGATGGCCTGCTCTCCACCAAAGACGCCTTCGCGCGCACCCCATACCTCGTTGGCTTCCGCGCCGGTTGGTTCAAATTCAGCATTTGCACCATGCACTCCTGCTACGGCAAAGGCGAGAAGGACGAGCAGCGCAAAAAGGAGATGGCCGACATCGTGCGGCTGATGAAAAAACGCATCGAGTCCCCCGACCGCTGGGCCAAAAACGCCATCCTCCTTGGCGACTTCAATATCTTCTCCGCCAGGGATCCCGCCATGCAATCCCTGACCACTGTCTTCAAACGTCCTCAAGTCATCGAAGAAACCGAGCCTGGATCAAACCAGGACCGCTCAAAGCCTTATCCTAAAAGCGGGAATGGGAAATTGACCCCGGCGCTATAAATCAGTAAGGTCCAAG
>CAZFZN010000061.1:0-31121 GCA_964523105.1 uncultured Akkermansia sp. | reverse complement strand
CGAGGCCCGAGAGAAAATATTTTCGCGGGGAGGCCAACTGCGGAACTTGGGTTAAGATAGGATACATTGGGAAATCCGCTCTCGCCAGGAAGGCGTTGACCGTTTAAAAGTATTTCATGATCAGTCTGGATTATCCGCATGTCACCCGCGCTGCCGACGGCACCGCGTGCCTCGCGCGGCATCCGCGCATTCGCATCGCCCAGGTGGCGGCGGATCATATTGGCTATGGCTGGTCGGCGGAGGAAATCGTGCGGCAGTATCCTCATCTCACTCTGGCCGAGGTTCACGCGGCTCTCGGATTCTACTATGATCACCGGGAGGAATTGGACGCCGAACTGGAACGGGAAGTGCAGGCTCTGGATGTGTCCGCTGCACATGTCCCCTCCCATTTGCGGCTGCGCCTGCTCGCATCCCGACAGGTGTCGGGATCATGACACCGCTCTACTTCGATGTCCATGTGCCGGCGGCCATCGCGGTGCAGTTGCGCCGCCGGGGAATTGATTTGCTGACGGCGCAGGAGGATGAGGCCGCGGAACTGGAAGACGGGGCGCTGCTGATGCGCGCAGGCTCACTCGGGAGGCTGCTTTTCACACAGGACATCCGTTTCAAAGCCCTCGCGGAATCATGGCAGCGCTCCGGTCGCCCTTTCGCCGGTCTCGTTTTCGGCCACCAACTCCACGGCTCGCCGGGCCAGTATGTGCGCGACCTGGAACTCATCGCCAAAGCCACCGACCCGGCGGACTGGATCGGGCAGGTGGAGCAACTGCCGCTGAAGTAACCCCGTTCACTTCACTGCCGTTTCCTCATCCGGCGAGGGCTCATTCCGCCGGCCAAAGATGTGCCGGGTGGAGCACATCAAGAGCACTGCCAGGATGCAGTACCAGACCGAAACGAAAGAAGCCATCACAGCACCGAAGATCCTCTCGCCTGCAGAGAGAGACTGATTCAGCGCATCCCGCATACCTTCTCCGGTCCAGAGGATCGTTTCCTTGACCAGAAGAGGCAGAAAGATCAGAGGAAAAACCACATGAAGTATTCGACCTGTTTTCGTGTCTTCAAACTGCACGCGGTGTTTTTCCCGCGGAGCGGCACCTCCGAGTAGGGCCCGCTGCTCGCGTTCCTCTCTCGACATGTAACGTCGGCGGCTGCGGGCGTTCATGGATTCATTTCAGCGCCACCTCTTCATCCGGCGAGGATTTTGTCACGAGCCTGCCGCTGGCGCTGTGGCCGAATCTTGCCGGATCGTACATCATTTCGATGCGGGCGGGCGGAGCCATGACATTGCCGCTGGCGACGACGCGGGCGAGGTATTGCAGGTGGAACTTGCCGGTGGCGCCGACATAGTCGCGGAAGAAGAGGACGCGGTCGCGGCGCATTTCGGTGAAGTCGCAGGTCCAGCTTTCGGCGGCGGCCTGATTGCTGGCGGCGGCCATGCTGGTGAAGTTGGTGTTCACGCCTTCGAGCGTGGCGGGGAGCGGGTCGTCGATGGCGAGGTATTCGGCTTCGGCGGGGACTTCGATGTCGAGTCCCACCAGCACGAGGTCGCCGGTGCGAAGCTGATCGGCAGGAGCGAGCGTGCCGTCCGGGTTCATGCGCTGCCATGTGCGGGTGATGCCGAAGCCGGCATTGCGCGCGGGCTGCGGGCCGGAGGGACCGCGGCCGGTCACTTCGATCTTTGCAAAGTATTTCGCACCGGCGGCGGTTTTGGCGGTGAGTTCCGGCGGGGTCTTGCCGGCGCGCGGGAAGGTGATGCTTTGCGCGGCGGGTTCGCCGGGCAGGGCGATGCTCTGCGACTTTCCTGCCAAAGTCAGCACGCAGGGCTGACCGGCCTGGATGGGCGGGGCGCTGGCGGCTTCGCGGGAGAGGGCGAGGAGCGTCCATGAGTTGTTGAAGGTGTTGCGCCAGTCGCCGCGGGGGCTGCGCGAGGCCATGAGGCGCGCCATTTCGGCATCGGCGGCGGGGTCCTTGAGTTTCATCAGGGCCATGGCGCGGACGGCGGTGGCGCTTTCGCGATTCCACCAGAGATTCTGCCTATCCGGCATAGCGAGCACGGCTTTGGCCATGTCGGCGGGGCCACTGGCTTCGGCAATGGCCAGCGCGAGCATGGCGCGGCCCCATTCGCCGAGTTGGTCGGCTTTCTTATAGAGCGCTTCGTGATAGGCCGGCTCGGCTTTTCCGGCGAATGCCAGCACCCACACAGCGTAGGCGCGTTCGCCGAGATCCCATTCGTCTTCCGCATCGGCGGTTTCACGCAGCGACCCTGACAACCAGTCGAGCAGTGATTTCAGCCGCGCCTCCGGCACTTCCGCGCCGGTGCGCGAGGAAAGGATCAGCCCGAGCGCGCCGTGAGCGCTGGCCCATGCGAGCGGCTCCTCGCCGCCGGGCCAGTAAGCCAGGCCGCCGGCATTCGTCTGCATCGAGAGCAGGCGGTCCGCGCCTTTCTGAATGGCGAGAGCGATGTCGGCATCGGGGCGGTTGATGGACGGCAGCGCTTTCTTCAAATCGCGCAGCGCCAGCCACGGCATCATCGAGCTCATCGTCTGCTCTACGCAGCCGTAAGGATAGTGCAGCAGCTGCTCCACGGCCTCCGCGCCTTCGAGCACGCGGCTGTTGCTCAGCGTGATCGTCACTTCGCCGTCGCCTTCGAAGACTTCGGGCCGCACGCCGTCGAGCAGGCTTTTGCCATCAGCGTCCGCGGTCAGCGAAAGGAACTTCACTTCGCGCAGGAGCGGTTCCGGAATGCCCACGCTCAGTTTGCTCTCCACGGCGTCGGACAGCTCTTTGCTGCCGCCGTCCGCGGTCCATTTCATAACCGTCTGGCCATCCGCGACGAACTTCACGGCAAACAGCGCCGCCTTCGTGCCCTGCGGAGCGAGCGAGAGCGTCTTCGTTTCCTGACCTGGCGCGAGCGTGATGCGCTCATCGTGCGCCAGCGTCACCTTCACTTCGGCGGCCTGGTTCGTCGTGTTATGCACCACGGCCTTCAGAGTGATTTCGTCGCCGCGGTTGGCAAAGCGCGGCAGCGCCGGCTCCAGCATGAGCGGCTTGTTGATCTTGAGTTTGCTTTCGGCGGTGCCAAAGCGGCTCACGCCTTCGTTGGCCACGGCCACGAGACGGAATTCCGTCAGGTTGTCCGGCGCGGGGAAGCTCACCTTCACAGAACCGTCGTCACCGGTCTTCAGCGTGCCGTGCCAGTAGGCGGTCGGCTTGAAGTTCTTCCGCATGCCGACATTCACATCACCGCCTTCGCCGCCGCCGCCGATGACGAATCCCTTGTTGGTGAATTCCAGTTCCTTGGGATTCTCCTTCATCAGCGTCTCCAGCGAGAGGCCGGTGCTCACGAACAGCGTGCGATCCTGGTGGAAATGCGCCAGCGCGTCCGGTGCTTCCCACGGCATGAGCGAGAGAATCCCTTCATCCACCGCCCAGAAAGCCATCTCGGTGTTGGGCACGGCTTTGCCGCCGCTGTCTTTGGCGTGAATCACCACATCCACCATTTCGCCAGGCCGGAACTCCGGTTTGGCCGGCGCGATGTCGAGCGCCAGTTCGTGGCGGTGGCTCTCCACGCGCAACTGCGCAAAACCGACGCGATACTCCGGCGACTTGTGTTCGCGCTGATCGTCCCTGCCGCCGCGGATGTGCGTCACGCTCACAAACACATTCGGCGACCATTCCTCCTGCACGGGAATCTCCACCACGCCGCCGGCCGTGAGCGGCTGCAACTTTTGCCAGAGCACGCGGCCTTGTTCCACGGTGACGAGCGCGGTGCCGTTGAGCGGTGATTTCACCACCACTTTCGCCGTCTCGCCGGGTTTGTAAGAATCCTTGTCGAGCACGAGCTCCAGTCTCACGCCATCCTGCTGCTGCCACGTCATGGCGTCCGCACCGAAGACATCGACGCTGACGACAGTGCGCACGTCCGCACCATTCGCATCTTTGGCGGTGAAAGTGATATTGTGTGTGCCCGCCGCGCCGGGTTTGAAAACGAACGCGCCGCCCGCAGGATTGAGTGTCAGGGTCTGCTCGCCCGCTTTGGCGAACACGAGATCGTTCCGCACGCTGCTGCCGCCGCCGGCGGTCTCCACGCGCACCGCATTCCACGTCAGGTGCTCCACCCGGGCGGTGACTTCCACGGGCTGATCATAGCGCGTGCCGTCGGTTCTTACGGCGGCCAGGTCCATGCTCATCTCCTCGCCGGCGCGCACCGTATTGGCCGGGCGTTTTGCGCCGAGGTAAAATTCCGAGGTGTGCTCCGTTTTCGACCAGCCTGACGAAATCGTCTGCTGATTGATGTCCGTCACCTCCGTCTCCACCGACAGCGTACGGGGCCCCGGCACGCCGAAATTCACCGGCGACTTCGCCTCGATGAGCGCCTCGCCCTTGTCACTCAACTTCACGGTGCCCTGGCCCGTGAGCAGCGGCGACATCCATTCCTCCTCGTCCATGCTGTGATACTCCTGGCCGTCCCAGACATAATAAGAGCGGGCGTGACAGAAGCGGAAACCGTCCCACTTCGCCGGCGCGAACGCCGACATCGCGAGGCGTGACGTCCACGTCACGTCCGCTTCGCTGAGCGGCTTGCCCATGAGATAGGCGGCGCGCAGCGGCACCTTCACCGTGTCGCCTTCGCGGGCCACGGCTTTGTTATCGAAATCGATGCGGAAGCTGTTCGGCTGGTACTCCTGCACCAGCACCGGCTGCTCGAAGTTCTGCTCGC
Organism: uncultured Akkermansia sp.; assembly: GCA_964523105.1. Lineage (GTDB taxonomy): Bacteria > Verrucomicrobiota > Verrucomicrobiia > Verrucomicrobiales > V1-33 > V1-33. The sequence goes on along the minus strand of CAZFZN010000061.1, from coordinate 26,404 downwards.
GCGGGCTGTTTTCCCCCTCCTCATCCATTTCCTCTTCGTCAGGCTGCGCGCCCTTCGGCGCGGGAAAAGCGATACTCAGGGTGTACCATCCCAGTCCCTGCGCCGGCAGCCGCAGGGCATCGGCGAACGTGCCGGAGTCCGAGAACTTGATATCGCGTTCCACCACGAGCCGGCGCTGCGGATCGTAAAGGCGCAGTTTCGCACCTTCGCCGGCGGGAGGCATTTCGAGGCCGGCGGTATTTTGCATGCGCGAGAGGGCCTTGAAGAACACGGTCTCGCCGGGCTGATAGACCGGACGCTCGGTGAACATGAGCAGCTCCCGCCACGCCCGGTCCGGCGCGCGGCCCGCGTAGGGCAGATCGAACGACCACATGTCGAGCTTCGCCATGCGCGAATGCCATGCCACGCCGTGCAGGTCGCCGTCTTTTTGCGCGATGAGCCATTTTGTTTTCTCCAGCTTCAGCTTGGCCGTGCCGTCGGCGCCGGTCGTCTGCTGTTCCACCACGTCGCCGTCCTCCGTGCAGGTTTGCAGCGCCACGCCGGGCAGCGCCTGGCCTGTGCTGTGACTGAAGGCAAAGACCACGCCTTCCGCACCGGCCCATTTCCATGCGAGGCCGATGTCCGTAAGCTGCACCAGCGTCTGGCCTCCCAGTTTCGCGCGATTGGGCACCTGCTCTTTCGGATCGCCTTCGACACTGACAAAATACATCCCCGGCGCGCGCTTCCCGCCGCATGCTTCGTCCCATGTAAAACCGAACCGCTCGCTGTGATCCAGTTCCACGGCGGTGGGCCACTTCTTTTCCCAGAACTTTCGTCCCGCCATGGCGGGGAACGGAATGCGGGTGTAGCCGCCGCCGTATTCTTTGGAGGGATCGCGCTCATAGACGGCATACGCATTGAGCGCATCCACGGCCCGCTCGAACGGCACTTTCTTGATCTGTACCTTCGCCTCGCTGAGGTTCGCGGTCGCAAAGGTGAACTCCCCGCGGCCGCCGAGCCACTGAGCGGCATCGAATGAGGGCAGCGAGAGATGGGGCTCGTGTGCGGAGAACTGCACCTTCTTCTCCACCAGTCCGCCCAGCACCGTGCCATCCAGCGCCGGAGTGCCGGCCTGCACTTTGACGGTGTAGGAGGCGCGGTGGGCGAAGGCTCCAGTGAGGGTCACGGCGCGCCCCGAGGCTTCGTACTTCAACTTCGCGGGCTTCGGCTCCACAGTGATAAACCGCGGCCAGTCCTCCGGCTTCAGTTCCGCCGCCGATTTGGTGAAAAGGACATGCAGCTGGCGCGGTCCATCGAGCACCGGCTCAGGATTCACTCCCGCGACATCCATTACCGGCACGGTGCCGTAACGCACCGTGTAATCCGCCGCAGTGCGCGTCTGGCCCGACGCATTCGGAATGCCGCCCGGCACAAGAAGCGTCCAGTTTTCCCCCGGCGGCAGCGGGGAAGCGGGCGTGATCTTCACCACGCTGAGCGCCGGCGACTCCGGCGGAGGCATGTCGGGCGAGCCGGAGGAAAACCGCCGGCCCCATGCGCCAAAGGGCTGGGGGTAGCGGCCCAGTTCACTCACCAGTGCGGCCTGCGCCGTCGCCGTCACGGTGCGGCCCAGTTTGTCGCGGAAAACGGCACCTTTGGCGACTGCTTCCGGCTTTAACGCGTCGTTGGCATAAAGCAGAATCACCGGCGTGCGGGCATCGGCGCCGGTGGTATTGAACCAGCGCGGCGTGTGCCCCGTGATGGTGAAGGCCGGGCCGCTGGCGGTGACCGCCGGCCCTGGCACGACCGGCTTGCCCGCCGCGTCCTTGACGTCGCGGCGCAGCGCGAACCGGTAATTCACACCGAGCGCGACCGTCGATTTGATCTTTACCGTCGCACTGCGGCTGCTGCGCCACACGAGGTCCGCCTCCAGCACCGGCTGAATGTCCAGCAGCGTCGCCGCCGGCACCGCCTTTCCCGTCATATTGTCAGGCACCATCGGCGTGGAGAAAGTGATCTCCACCTCCTCCCCGCCGCCCAGCACCGCCTGCGGCGTCCTGATTTGCACGCCCGGCGTCCCCTGCGGAGCGGGGGCCGGCTTCTCCGCGACCGGCTTGGCCTTTGGCGCGGGCTTTGCGCTCTGCGCGATGGAGTTTTCCAGGGTGATTTGTGCCGCAAGGCACACCATTGCCGCGAGCATCGCGCGGCCCGGATGGGTGGTTTTCATGGCTGGGGATTTGAGCTTTGTGTTTTATACGCAGACCACCCGCAGGGCTAGCGGCAATGTGCGGATTTTTTGGCAGAATGAACGAATCGAGTGTTCCGCGCTCACGGTGACACTCGTCCGCCTTCCGGAGGTATTGGTGGACGCATGAAGCCCGAAAAATACTCACTGCTGCCGCTGATTTTCGCCACCCTGACACACGCTGCGCCGGAGGGTGCCCCGGTGAATGTCGCGGACAAAAAGGAACTGCCCTCCGGCAACGGGCTGGCGGCGGGTTTTGTGGCCGATGCCGGGATCGCCAAACACGCGGATGTGATCTTTGCGGATGGATTTGAATCCGGCGACATGAGCGGCGGGTGGGATGAAAAGGATGATAAAAAGAAGGACGTGTTCAGTTTTCCCGATCCGGCGGCGGCGGAACTGGGGAAGCGGTGTCTGCGCGTGGAGGCGCATTTGGGAAAGGATACCGGCGGCGGGCCGACGAAGTGGTTCGAGCCGGCGGACACGGTGTTCGTGAGGTTCTGCACCAAATTCGCGGCGGACTGCGACTACGTGCATCACTTCGTGACGCTGCGGGCCAACAAGGGACTGCGCGGCGGCGACAAGTGGAGCGGGTTCGGCGGCGCGGGATTGAAGCCGGAGGGCACGGAGCGTTTTTCCACCGCCATCGAACCGTGGGGCGACTGGGGCAAGAACCCGCCTCCGGGGCGCTGGAACTTCTACAGCTACTGGCATGAAATGAAGCCGTCGCCTGACAAAAAGTACTGGGGCAATTCGTTCAATCCGGGCGCGCCGGTCATTCCGCGCGGCCAGTGGATCTGCGTGGAGTTCATGCTCAAACACAACACGCCCTCACAGCCGGATGGCGAGCAGGCGTTCTGGATCGACGGCGCGCTGCTGGGCCACTGGAAGGGCATCAACTGGCGGAAGTCGGCCACACTGAAAGCGAATGCGCTGACGCTGGAGAGCTACATCACGGACCGCTGGACGAAGCAGAGGGTGAACACCGTTTTCTTCGACAACACGGTGATCGCGCGCCGTTATATCGGACCGGCGGGCAAAGCACCCTAGCTGCTACTGTTTCTCCGCGGGCCGTGAAGCCGGAGCCGGCGGCGGGCGGAAAAAGCTGCTCATCGTGACGATGCGTTCCTCGAAGAGCCGGAACTGCTCCGGCGTGAGAATCCCGCGGAATTTGTCCGCCTGGCCGGGCTGCTCGAAGGTCTGGCTCCAGATCCACGGACTCGGATAGCCATCGGAACCGGACGCCTGGTCGGCGAAGACGGCGAAGAGCTGATCCTTTTGCGCCGCGGAAAGGTGGAGCCAGCGCTGCATTTCGCCGAGCAGTTGATTGGCGTAGATTTCCTGACGGTCGCGGGCTTCGGCCGCGCGGAATTCGTTCCATGCCGTCTGCTGCTCCGGGCTGAGAATGCCGGCGATGGCGGCATCGAGCGCGGACTTCATGGCGGCATCCGCGTTCTTGTCTGGAAGCTGGCCGCTGGAGCGGGCGGAATCGCGGGCGGCTTTGCGGTCGGCGTCGGATTCCTCCATGGCGTCGGCAATGAGGGCGACCTGGTTCTCATCCAGGCCGAGCGCGTCGGCCATGGCGATGAGGCGGCTCTCGCGGTCGTAGCGGCGTTCCAGCTCATGAAGCTTTTCCCAGTCGGGACCGCGCCGTTCCCGGCGTCCGGAGGCGGCGTTGGACCGGCTCTGGCCGGCACCGGCATCCGCCAAAGAGTCCCCCGCCGGCTCCGGCGCGGGCCCCGCTGCCACAGGGGACGCGGCAGCGGGACGCGCGGCGTCGGGGCGGGCGGCGACAGCGCTGAGAGATTCGGTTTGTCTGGAGAGTTCGGCGATCTTCGCCGCCTGCCAGGTGATGGGAATGGCGGCGGCGGTGAGACACGCGGCGGCCACTGTGGTCCGTGAGGCGGCCGCAGCCTTCATAAACAGTGAGGCGGCGAGGCCGGGAGCGGGCAGAGTGGCGGCGGCGGCGGTCGCCTTGGCGGCCAGTGCCGCAGGCGCGGCGGCGGCGGTGTTGATCTTCGGCAGCACACTGACGGCGAGCATGGCCGCGGGAATGGTGACGCCGCGGCGCTTGAAGAGGGCGCTGAGTTTGTCCACGGCGCGGCTGACGCGTTTGCGCGCGGCTTCCTCCGTGGTGCCGAGGGCGTGCCCGGTGTCCCGCAGCGAGAGGCCGCGGAAAAAGCGCAGGACAAGGGCCTCGCGGTCGGTGGAGGAGAGGCCGGACAGGGCGTCATCCAGCACGGGCATCAGCTCGCGGAGCTGAGGCGCGTCCTCATCGTGATCATTGGTGCCGCGGATGTTCATTTCTTCGGAGTAGAGTCGTTCGCGCTTATAACGGCGGAGGTCGTCGCGCTGGCGGCGGGCGGCCTCCATGAGAGTGGACTTGTAGAGCCATCCTCCGATGCTGGAGCGGGTGCTCAGCCACGGGGCTTTGCGGGCGAGGGCGGCAAAGACGTTTTGGGCGACGTCACTGGCGGCCTCGTCATTGCCGAGCCGGCGTCTGGCCGTGCTCCAGACCATGTCCTGATAACGCTCCACCAGAGTGCGGAAGGCACTTTGGGACTGCTGTGCGGCGAAAGCGCGCAGCAATTGGGCGTCATCGTTGGGCGTGGTTTCCATTTCGGGGATGGGGGAGTGTCCGGAACTCACTGCAATGCTGCCGGGTCCTCTACAAGCGGACAGGGATGTTGGCGCGCGGGAGGGCGGAGCGCCGCCGGGGAGCCGGAAATGCTTCGCGCCGGCGCGCGCAAATCCCGGTCAATCCGGCCGCGCAAGTCCGCCGGCTCAATCCTTTCGCCCGAAGGAAATCATCGCATCATTGCCCCCGGAATGCGGCGCGGAGAATCGGTGCCGGAACTCGGTCGCGGGAAAGACACGGCTCCGGCCGCGGCCGCGCCGCATGAGCGCAAGGGCCGCGAGGCAGCAAACGAGCGCACCGCCGGCGATCCATGCCATCCATTGTCGCGGGGCGTCCTCCGCGGGCGACGCGGCGGCCGCGGCGGACGCGGCGAGCGGGCCGCCGCGGCGGAGGTTCTGGACCTGCGCGACCACACTGCGCGCTGCGGCCAGCATCGCCGGGAATCCCGGCGCCGCTTTGGCCCCCTCGGCGAGGGCCGCGGCCTTCATGGCTTCGATCTCACTCTCCGGAAGTCCGCCGAGCGACTGCCCCGCCACCTCGATCAGCACCGGCGGATCGATTTCCGGCGCGGCGAGCACGACGGCGCGGTCGGCCGTGCCGCGCCAGTTTTGCGCCAGTCGCTTCGCCACGTCGGCCGGCGGTTCCTCCGCGGCACTGTTCAGCAGGACGAGAAACACGCCCAGGTTGTCGCTTTCTCCCGCCGGCTGCAGCGCGGCGGCCGCCTCCTTGCGCTGCTCCGTCGTGACGGTCCCCGTCTGGTCCAGCACATGATCCGCCGGGCGCTCCGGCACAGAAACCTCCTGCGCGGGAAGCAGTCCTGCGAAACAGAGGGAAAAGAGGAGGGCCGGGAGTCTCATTCCTTCACCATGACACGCTCCGGACAAATTGCCAAGTGACTGCCGAATCTGAAGGTCCGCCGGGGGGCGGGATGCGGATGGCAGCTGGTTCTTCGCCGAAGTCAGCTGATGGGGGCAAGCGGCGATCAATTCGCTGAAACCCGAAGCCGGAAGAACCTGCGACGCTCGTTCACGGAGAGGGGCTGGAAAATGATGCGCACCAGTTGCTGACCACTGACAGAGGCGGGCATGACCGCCGTCGCAGCCCACGGGGGCTGCATTTCGGATGTCCAGGCTCCGGCCGGGACATTGAAGCTCAGATTATCGATGACAGACCAGCCGGAGCCGGGGTTGAGTGAACTCTCCACCTCGAAACGCGCATTGATGGCCCGGACGTTCACCGGAAAGGTCAGTTGAATCCCGCTGCCCCCGGGCAGCTCCACGGCGAGAACGTCAGGAGCGTCAGGCGACAGCGGCCCAGTGGCGAAAAGAAATTCCTCAAGATTGGATAGTCCGTCCCCGTCCGGGTCGCGGTTCGTCCCGGAGATGGCGTCTTCCACGGCCTGTGCGGCAGTGAAGTGGATCTGCCTCCAGTCGTCGTACCGCAGATCCGGCGGCGGGGTGGCGGCCTGACCTGGGGTGCCTCCGGCAAATGCACTGCTCACGTAGTCCGCGGAGGTCTCCGGAGCGACAGCCGCCAGAGAGGGACGGAGTTCCAGAGAATGTCCCCCGCCGTCCGTCATGTATGGCCAGTCGCGATAGGGGATGTCGAAGACCAGCGTCCCGTCGGCGGTGCGGAGGGTGAGGTTCTCTCCTCCATTGGCCAGCCGGCTGCGGAGGAAGGGATGGAGCGTCCAGCCGGCCAGTGGAATGTGCGCGCCATAGCGCATCGCGAAGGCATGTGGATGCGCGGCAATGACCGCATAGCCGCCCGGCGCGAGGACCGGACCATCCGTCGGCGAAAACGCAAACTCGAGCCCGTTCTCGAACCAAAGCCCGCTCAGGTCCATGCTCTCACCCGAATCGTTGTGCAGTTCAATAAATTCGAAATCATCCTCTTCAAATCCGGCCGCCATCTCTTCGGGAGAGAGATTGGGGATTGGATGGTACATGATTTCCGAGAGCCGGAGATTCAGCAGTGTGTTCTCTCCGGTGCCGGGTGTGCGGAAGACCAGTCGCGCGGCACTGACGATGCGGATGCCGCCGATGCCGCCGATGTGAATAATGGCCCGGGCGAAATATTCTGTCTCGCGGTTCAGTGCGGGCACGTGCGCGGTCCACATGTCCGCCTCGTTTGTCAGGCTTGCCGTTATAGTGCGCTGCCACGCTTCAGGGATGCCAAAGGCGTCCACCGTTCCAACCAGAAGCTGTACAGAGGAGTTGGAGGGGGGTGGCGGACTGATCCGGATGCTCACGCGCGCCTCTGTGGCCTGTAAATGACTCAGGGTTATTTGATCGGGAGACGGTCGAAAGGAGGGCAGTGTGATGAAATTGGTGCCGCCCGCGGACCAGATTTCACCGAATGCATTCTTCGAGCGAACGCGATAGTAATACCGCAGTCCAGGAGTCAGGGAGGGCAGAGTGACCTCGAACGGCCCGCTGCCTGCAATGGTTTTCGAGGCCTGCCACAACTGAGGATTGACGCCCTGGTCCGTGAGGCCGTGGAATACGGTGACCTCCGCCGCGCGGGCGGCGGCCCCCACCACAGCCGCACCGGTGGCGGAAGCCATTACGCCATCTATGCGCAGGCCGGGCGGGGCGGGAACCGGCACCGCGGCAAGCGTCTGGAACTCCGAGGCCGGCCGGGTCACCATGTGGACTGCGCCGTCGCCGGGAATGGTTTGCAGCGTCATCCATTCCTCCGGTGCGCCGGGAGGGTCTCCATCCACACGCCAGGTCCATCCGGCGGTGGCGGTGAACCGGATCACGGAGAACGCCACTCCGTCGCGGTCCACGGCCGTGCCCGACCAGTCAGGACCGGTGTCCTGACCGTTCATGATGCCGTAGAGTCTGATGCCGGGCACCATGCGGTAAATGGAATCCAGGGGCATGGCCGGAACCGCAATGGAGTGAATCCATTGTCTCGCCCCGGTCGGCGTGAGCGCGAGCAGCGCGAGGTCATCGCCGCCGGCATCGAGCGTGAACGGGGCATGCAGAGGTCCCTGTTCCGGTTTGTTGTCGGCGAAGACCGTGACTTCGCCGCCGGGCTCGAGAGAGAGCAGGGATGGAAAACGGAACACAGCGCTGTTCGCAGCCAGCGGGGACTTGGCGAGAAGAATGCCGGTCAGGTCCACCGCTGCCGGGCCTGCATTGCGCACGACCACGAAGTCCGCATGGCCGCCGAGATCGTCGCGTTTCAGGTTGTCGTTGCCGGTGCAGACCTCCGCAATTTCCAGCGCGGGAGGAGTTGTCAGGCTCAAAGACCATGCTGCGGGCGGCAGTCCAGGTGCTGAGAGTTCAGCTGTCTCCGGCAGCAGCAGGACATCTCCGCTGATGTCCACTGCTTCGAGGTAGAACTGGATCTCCGCGCCGGGCGGCAGGCCGGGGGCCAGTTCGCCGGAAAAGAACCCGTCCACGGCACCGGCGTCATTGTGCATGCCGTCGTCGTAAAGAATGATGCGGCCAGGCTCCGCCATGGGGGCATCCAGACGATTCCACAAAATACTCAGGGAAATGATACCGGCGTCATCACGGCCCCTTGCAGTGAAGACCATTGGCTGCCCCGGCACCAACGAGGCGGATGAAGGGGCGTTCAGTTTCACCTCCGGCGGCACCGTGCCGTTGTCCAGATTGCTCATCCCCGGGCTCGGGATCCGGTCGGCGTGAAAGGCGGGATGACCGTCCAGATAGCGGCTCCACGAAACATTCTCAAGGGATCTCGGATACTCCACGATGTCCGAAATGGTGTTGTCAGGCTGCTGGAGCGTCAGCGTGCCGCCCTCCGCGGGCAGGGTGAATCCGGCATGCCCGGGCCCCGGCTCGTCCGAGAAGACAATCACGGCGTGCCCCCCGGCCGGCGCGGTGAGCGGGGGCAGTGTCCAGGTGTTATCCACGGGCGCGCCATCCTGCACCGACTGCAGGCGCACTTTCCAGCCGGTGAAATCCACGGACGAATCCGAACCGTTGTAGATTTCGACAAAGTCCGGCTTCTTCCCGTTATCCGCCGTGAGCGGGATGGAGGTGTTTTGAGGGAGGATTTCATTGATGACAACGCCGGTTGACTGGGAGCGCACGGGGTCGCCGGTGGCGGGGACGCTGGTTTGCGGGGCGCGGCTGCTGAGCAGTGTCCACAGGACATCTCCGGTGCCTACGAGGTCAGGCTTTCCGTCACCGTCGAGGTCGCCGCACGCCAGGAGCTTGCCGGACGGGACATCCGCCTGCGCCCGCAGTATGAACTCCCCGCCTGCTTCCCGGGTCAGGATGTTGATGCAAGAGGCTTCCCGGCAGGCGGCCACCATCTCGAGAATTCCGTCGCCGTCCAGGTCCTTCACCAGCATGTCACTCACGGAAAAATCCACGCTGCCGCTCAGAGTGGCGGAGTATTCGAACGGCATTCCCGCAAGCCCCAGATACACGGCGGTGCCTCTGCCCGTGCCGATGACGAGGTCGGGATCGGTGTCAGCATCGATGTGACTCAGGGCGATCCGGTAGGTGCCGTAGGACCGGTTCCCGGGAGGCGCATAGGTGCGTTTAAACCAGCCGGCAGGGGCGGCCGCTCCGCGGTTTTCCAGAGTCACGACGTCGCCCGCATTGCCGGCGCCCGCGATATCGATGTCTCCGTCCTGATCAAAATCCCCCGTGACCATGACCCGCGATTCATAGACGAAAGTGACCGAATAAGCCTGAGTGAACCCTCCCGTGCCGTCACCGCGGAAGAACATGACGCGGCAATCGAAGAGGCCGGCGGCGACATCCTCATTACCGTCGTTGTCGAAGTCCGCCACGGCGATGGCGAACATGCCGCCGCCTCCGCTGAAGATGCGGGGCGGAGCGAAAGTTCCGTCAGGATTGGCAAGGAGCACGGAGATGGAGCCTGAACCGCCTCCGCCCAGATTGGCGGACAGCATATCCGGCAGGCCGTCGTTGTTCACGTCCGCGGTCGCCAGCCCGCTCGGCGCCTGGCCGCCGATGCTGCGAAACTCCGGCGCTCCCAGCGTCCCATCCGGTCCCGCCTTGCGGACGCTGATTTCATTCGAGGCGCGGTGGAGCTGGAGCACGTCGTCGCGACCGTCGTTGTTCACGTCCATCACGGTCAGTCCCGCCACGTCCCCGCTCACCGGATAGATCTGGTCGAGGCTAACCAGCCCGTGATGCGTGGCTGAACTGGGCAGGATGCTGACATCTGCGGAGTAGCGGTTGATGACAGCAGCATCCGGGCGCCCGTCGCCGGTGAAATCCGCGATCACCACCTCCCGCGGACTGCGTCCTGTGGGAAATTCACCGCTGGAGCTCAGCAGCCCGCCGCGGTTTTTGAACGTGAGCGCGAGGTCCAGCCCGCGGAGCACCACCGTGGCGTCCAGCCAGCCGTCGCCGTCGATATCCGCAAGCTTCACGTCGCGCGGGGCGCCGCGGACCGGCAAATCCTGAACCGGCATGGGTTCGAACCGTCTGGCCCCCGGTCCCGCGCGGTGCACCCGGAGCAGGCCGCAAACATCATCGGCATAAATCAGGTCCGTCCCGGCGCGGGCTCCGCCCGCCGGCGGGCGGATGCTCCCGGTTTCAAACGCTTTTACTTTCGGACTGGGCACGCTGGCCACGGGCAGCAGGCGGCCCGGCAGCGATGGCGCGGTAAAGTTTGTTTCGGCTTCATCCAGCCCGCGGTGGATTTCGGCCGTGTAGTCATTGCCGGTGCCGTCCCGCAGACGGGCCAGCACCCGGTGGGGCGTATCGCCGGAGAACGCGCCTGGCGGAATGGCCCCTTCAAAAACTCCGGCGGACAGCGGGCGCAGCAGATGGTGTTCCTCATACAGGCCGGGCATGGCCGAGAACCACACGTGCTGAAGCCGGGACGATCCGGTAATCTGGCCGGGCATCGTCACCCGCACCTGCACACTTTGCCCGGCTGCCGGATGGCGCGGCGTAATCGTCAGCGTCGCCCGGGCGTCCTGCCGCAGGTCGTCCGGATTCGACAGTCCGGCGTTGTTCTCCGCACCGGGTGAGGGGATGTCGAAATACCTCGTCGCATTCAGGTCCGGTGCGAGGCCGAAGGAAACATCCGGGATGGAATGCTGCTTGAGAAGGAACTCATTGGCGGGAGCGCCGCCGGGCTGCAGGAGTTTCAATGCTGCCGAATTCTGCTTCAGCAGGAATGAACTGTGCCATTCCGGTCCGGCGGCACGGTTCTTTCCTGACAGAAATATGACCAGCATTCTTCCAGGCTCGATGGTCACCGCCGGCAGCGCCCACGGGCTGGAGTCGTCCACAACCAGTGCCCAGCCGGCGAGATTCACCGGCGACGCGGATTTGTTCATCAGTTCCACCCACGGTTGCGCCGTGCCGTCCGCATCGCGCAGCGTGGTGGCGTTGTGGACCTGCACTTCGTTCATCAGCACCGGTGCGGCCAGCGTTCCCCACTGCGGCAGGCGGTTGAGATTCATCGGGGGTTCCTGGCTCCGGTCCACCGGCACCGTGCTCAGCACATAGAGTGCGGGACTTTCCGCGTGCGTCACCAGCAGGTCATCCCGCAGACCGTCGCGCGAGCGGATAGTGCGCATGGCATACACCGGCCGGGGAAGTTCCGCGTTCAATGGACTCAGCCGGGGCAGATCACCCATGACTTGAAACGCTCCGCCGCCTGTGCCGCGAAAGTGCCGCACTCCCATTCCGGGACCCGCCGCCGCAAGGTCCATGATTCCATCGCCGTCGAAGTCTCCGTTCATCAGTGCCCGCACGCCGGTCCAGCCCTGCAGAGGCGTGGCCGAAGGAAAGCCGCCGCTGCCGTCATTGAAGTAGAGCAGGAGCTTTCCATCCATCGGCGAAGCGACGGCGAGGTCGGGTTTGCCGTCGCCGTTGAGGTCCGCGGCCAGCACGCTGCGCAGTTCCTGCGCCCCGGTGCGCAGGTGGCGCGGCGGCGCAAATTTACCTCCGCCCAGACCCATGAGGACCGTCACCGTGCCGTCCAGATTTCCCACCGCGAGGTCGTGCTTGGCGTCCCCGTCGAAGTCCGCCGTGGCCACTCCTTTCGGCCCCTCCTTGTAATCACTCAAAACGGTCTGCGGATCACCCACCGCGATGCGATCGGGGAATGATTGGAGGTTGTTCAATAACTGCGCACGCAGCGGCAGCGTGGAGAGCAGTGTCAGGGCGAAGGCCGGGAGCAGGGCCATGCCGGCCCGGCGGATGGGGTTTTGGTGATCGGCGGACATGAGGCGGGGTGGTTGAAGGTGGCGGGACGAAAAACCGCTTTTGCAGACATGCGCCAACCCCCCTCGAATCGGATCACCCGCCGCGAATTATTTTCGGGACCGTGCGCACGCTCTCAGGTGCTCTGTGCAGCGGCGATGAGCCGGCGGGGAAGTCACGGCCGGCGCAGGTTCTCAAGTATCTGCACAGCCTCTAGGTTGCTCTGATAATGCATTCCGTAGGGTTTCGGATCGGTCTGCTGGATGGCGATGATGGCTTTGTACTCCGCGATGGCCTCTTCGAGCCGCCCCCCCTGCTTCGCGATGGCCCGCGCGGCGCCGGCGCGGCTATGGAGCGTTTTCTCGTGCTTCGCACCAAGGACTGATGCCCGAACTTTTTCCACCGCGCGATGCTCTTTCTCGGCATTGGCGTATCGCTTCTGAAAATACAGGACATCAGCCAGGCCGTAACGGGTTGCCAGAGTCTGCGGGTGTTTTGGTCCCAGTTCCGGCGACTCTTCCATAACCTCAATGGCTCCGCGGTATTCCGTTTCCGCCTCCGCGAGTTTCGCAGCGTCGCCCTTCGCGGTGTAGCTGAGGATGTTGGCCAGAGCGATGCGGGTGCGCAGCGTGTCGGCGTGATCCGCGCCCATCGCTTTTTGCTGCAAGGGAAGCAGGGCGCGATATTCCGCGATGGCCTCGTCCCAGCGCTCCTGCTTGGCGATCACGCCGGCGAGGTGCTCGCGCGAGTTCAGCGTTTCAATGTCGTCAGGAGGAAATTCGCTGAGGCGGATGACGAGAATGGCTCGGTTCTCCGCTTCGGCTTTCGCGTAGTCGCGTTCCTTTCGCAGGATGAGGGCCATGTTGTCGCGCAGCCGCAGCGTGAGGCGGTCCTTTTCACCCAGTGTTGCGAGTGCGAGCTGGAGACCCGCCGCAAATTGCTTCCTCGCTTCCGGATAACGGCCCAGCGAAAAGAAGGTGCTGCCAATCGTGTTGCGCAGGGAAGCCTCAACCGCCGGCTGATCCTGCATTCCCCTTCCAATCCACTGCGCCGCCAGCTCCACGACGTCCAGCAGTGTCGGCACCTTGCCCTGAGCCTGTTCCGGGCTGGCTCCGGCCAGAAGATCGGACAGGAACTTCGCGGTCTGCGCGTTGTTCGCCGATTCCCGCTGCGCTCTGGCGCGTTCGCCGGATTCCCGGCCCAGCGCCGCCTTCTCCCGCAGGAACAGGGTCGTCGAAGCCGCCAGACCTGTCAGGAGCGACACGAGCACCAGAGCCGCGGCTGCCACCTGGCCTTTGCGCCGCCGGATGAACTTTCCGGCGCGATAACCGAAAGTCGGCGGCCGCGCCATCACCGGCTCTCCGGTCAGATAGCGCGTGATGTCCGCCGCCAGCGCACTGGCGGAGTCGTATCGCCGCGTCCGGTCCTTCTCCAGCGCCTTCATCACGATCCAGTCGAGGTCGCGCCGCAGCAGCTGGCTGAGTTCCCGCAGCACGGTCTTCCGTTTTTGCAGCACAGCGGTGAGCACCTTCGCCTTGAGCCGGCTTACCGCGGTGGACGGCGGCACCGGCTCTTCATCGCGGATGATGCGGCGGATTTCCTCAAGGCTCGCTCCGCGCGAGGTCTTGCCCTCGAATGGCGTGGATCCCGTGAGCAACTGATAGAGCAGCACGCCCAGCGAATAGATGTCCGAGCGCGTGTCCACGTCGCGCCCGTCCAGACTCGCCTGCTCTGGGTTCATGTAAGCCGGCGTGCCGATGAATTGATTGGCCCGGGTATGGTAGTGGGCACTGTCCGCGCCGGAGTTCACGGCCTTGGCGATGCCAAAATCGATGATCTTCACCACTGCCCGGCCATCCTGTTCGGTGATGAGCACGTTCGACGGTTTGAGGTCCCTGTGGATGATTCCCTTCTGATGCGCATGCTGCACCGCGGCGCAGATGTCCGCCATGAGGCGGAGGCGTGCCGGGGTGTCCAGCCGCTGCCGGTCGCAATGCCTGGTCACCGGTTCGCCGGCGATCAGTTCCATGACGAAGTACGGCCGCCCCGCGGCGGTGGCTCCAGCCTCGAAGACCCGCGCGATGCCGGGGTGTTCCATCATGGCCAGCGCCTGCCTCTCATGCTCGAACCGCGTCAGCACCTCACGCGAGTCCATGCCAGGCTTGATGATCTTCAGCGCCACCTCCCGGCGCACCGGCTCCTCCTGCCGCGCCTTCCACACCTTGCCGAATCCCCCTTCGCCGAGCACCTCCAACAAGTGATAGTGGCCGATGACGTCACCGGATTCCTCGCCGGCAATCGGTTTGAAGCCCGCTGCCGTGAATCCGCGGGGCGAGGCCGACGATCCGCCCTCCGGATTAACCGTCAGGGTATCTTCGCCTTCGAAGAATTCATCCGCCGCCGCGTCGTCGTTCAGCATCGCCTCCACCTGCCGGCGCAGCGCGGCATCCGCCCCGCAGGCCTCGTCGAGATATGCGGTGCGGACCGGACCGGCCGGCCGTTCGAGGGCTTCGATGAATATGGCATCCGCCGCAGGGCTGGCGTGGACCGGGATCGTGTTCATGGGTGCGGGTTGAGCAGTCAGGGCAGGAACTGCAGACGGAAGAATCGCCGGGGCTGCATTCCCCCGGGGAGCAAATGCTCCGGAACGGAAATCCGATACTCATGCGGCACGGCTCCCGGTATCAGTTCACCGGAACTGGACTGGATCGGCTGGTAGGTTCCGCCGGCCTCGATTTTCCCCACATCGGCCCATGAGTCCGGAGCGGTTGAGTCGGAGAACTGCAGTGCGATGCCCTGATGCGATGCCAGAGGATTCAGGGGCAGAGTGAACATCAGCATCCGTTGGCCGGGCGCTGCCGAATCAATTTCCAGACGCAGCACGTTCCGGGTGCCGGATTGCAGGGGGACGGTTCCCAGCAGATACTCCACGTAGTTAATCAGGCCGTCCCCATCGGGATCGGAATTGGCGCCGGTGACAGCGATGTCGCCGAGTTCGAGTGCGCTGAACCGCGGCTGGCACCAGTGGTTGAAGGAAACCAAGGGCGAACCGCGCGACAGACCCGGGGTGCCCCCCTGCACCATACTGGAGACAAATTCTTCCGTCGGATACGACCATTCCAGAGAGAACCCGCCGCCGTCTGTCTGCGATGGATCGTCATTGTAGCTGGCGACGACTACCAGCGACCCATCGGCTCTGAGCAGACTCAACGGCTCCCCGCCATTGTCGAGTCTGCCGGAGCGAAAAGGATGCAGGGTCCAGCCGACAAGAGGAATGCCGGGGCCATAACGCATGACGAACGCATGGGGATGTGCGGCGACGACTGCATAGCCGCCGGGCGGTATCACCGGCGCGCCGACCGGAGGAAAATCGAAGTCGATGCCGTCAAACCACATCCCGCTGAGATCGATCGCCACGGGAGAATCATTGTTCAACTCGATGAACTCGAAGTCATCGGCAGTAAAACCGGCCGCGGCTTCGCCGGCGGTGGGAGGTGCCGGATTGTACATAATTTCCGAAAAGCGCAGCTGGCCGGAGACCCCGTTGTTTTCGGGGGCTGTCCGAAACTGCAGCCGCTGGGCACTCACCCATGTGCCATCGGCGGTAGTGACTCTGGCGCGGGCGAAATACTCGGTGTCAGGACTCAGATCCGCGAAGCTCCCATAAAACTGGTTCAAGTTAAGTGCGACGGGAGGCGCCATGAGTTGCCAGGCGGCTTCATCGGCAAACTCGTCACGGGTGCCCAGCAGGAAACCCGCGGAACCGGGCAATAATGGCCTCGAGGAGGCCGCCGCCAGATCCACACGGTGACTCATGCTTTGGAAATCGTAGTAGGTGACTGAACTAAAAGCCGAGACAAGACTGGCACTCGGCGGGGGCATGAGGAACGACATGCCCGGAGCCGACCAAATGCCGCCGCCGGAGCCGGGCACGTGGACTCTGTAATGGTAACGCATCCCCGGCTCAAGCTGCAGTGCCATGGCCTCGAAGGAGCCGCCCGTGAGCGGGACAGTGAGAATCGTTGGATTGGAGACGTCAGGGTTCAGACTGAAATGGATTCTGGCCTCGAACGATCCGGCGACCAATCCGGTGACGGTCCCGTGGAAGGCTGCCATCATGGAATTCGACGCACTGTCGAACCCTGGCATCACGGCATCCACGCGCACCGAAAACAGATCCGGACGCAGACAGCGCAGTTCGGCGAAGGTGGAGAGCGAATCGATGAAGGTCCTCACCGCGCCATTGCCGGCGAATTGTGCGATGGTGAACCACGAAACCGCGCCCCCGGGGGCATCGGCCTCGATGCGATAGGGTCTCCCGGCCTCTGTCAGGAAGCGTACTTTGGCGAAGGCATCGCCGCGCTCATCCCACACCGTGCCGGCCCATGCATTCCAGTCGCCCCCGGCCGGCAACAGGCCAAAATCTGCCGTGCCGGGCACGTGTTGAAAGCGGTCATCGGCAGCGGCGGGAGGCACCGAGAGCGAGTGAATCCAGTGTCGCACCCCTGAGGGCAGGACGGCATAGAGCGAGAGTTCGTCGCCCTCCGCCGACAGTGTGAACGGCGCGTGCATGGGGCCTTCGGTCGGAGAGCCGTCGGCGAAGACAGTGACCTCTGCACCGGCGGCGAGTGTGAGCCCTGGCGGAAAGTTAAACGCGGCGTTGACCTCCGAGAGGGGAGATTTGGCGAGCACGATGGAAGTCAGGTCCAGCGCGGCGTTCCCCGTATTGCGCACTCGAATATAGTCAGGATGGCCGCCGCGTTCATCGCGTACCAGAGTGCGGTTGCTGGAACAAACCTCGGAAATCTCCAGAGATACAGGCACATCGCTGACGAGGCTCCATGCCACGGGCGCTTCACCGTATGCGCTGAGTGCGGCCACTTCCGGCATCCGCAGCGTGGCTCCACTGAGGTCCGCCGCTTCCAGATAGAACTGCACCACCGATCCGCGAGCCAAAGCCGGCATGATGCCGGTGAAAATCCCGTCCAGCGCCGTGACGTCGGGTCTTTCGCCGTTGTCGTAGAAGTTGACCCTTTGTGGCGGGGAGTTGGGAATATCGAGCCGGTTCCAAATGATGCTCAGGGTCACGACGCCGGTGTCATCCCGCGCTTTAGCGGTCCACTTGATGTCGTCTCCCGAGAGCACCGCAGCCGCCGAGGGCGGTATGAGTGTCACTTCCGGCGGCGCACGGCCGTTGTCCGCATTGCTCAGGCCGGGAGTCGGCACGGGATCGGCATGAAAGGACGGGTGGCCGTCGAGAAACCGGCTCCACGAGACATTCTCCTGTGCGCGCGGAAAAATCACCTCATCTGCTGCAGAATCGTCAGGTCGGAGCAGAGTGAGGATGCCGCCCTCCGCGGGCAGGGTGAAGCCGGTGCGCGGCGCTGTCCCCGGCAGGAGGAGCGGATCCACCTCGGCGAAGACAATGATCGCGTGGCCTTTGGCGGCTATGGAGAGGGACGGCACTGTCCACGTCTGATCCACCGGAGTGCCTTCCTGGCTGGTTTGCAGGCGCAGCTTCCAGTTCGCGAGGTTGACGGCTGCGGTGCCGCCATTGAAGAATTCCACATAGTCCGAGTTTCGGCGATTGTCGGCAGGGACGGAGATGGCGGTGTTGCGCGGCAGGATCTCGTTGATCACCACGCCGGTGCTCTGAGGACGGTTGGCGGGAGCGAAATGGGGAAGGTCCAACTCCGGCGGTCGGCTGCTGAGCACCGTCCACAGCACGTCCCCGCTGCCGATCAGATCCGGCTTTCCGTCGCCATCGAGATCGCCGCTGGCGAGGAAATCGGATGACGGCACGTTCACCTGGAGGGTGCGGGTGAAACGACCATCCCCGTCCTGGTGAAGAATATCAAGGCAGGCGGCCGCGCGACAGGCGGCCACCATGTCGAGAGAACCATTCCCATCGATATCCGCGATGAAGACATCGCTCACCGGATAGGGAATGCGGAGAGACGGGTCGCCGGCCTGCTCGCCGGGAACCGCATGGAATCCCATGCCTGGCAGGCCCTCGAACAGCAGCATGCCATTGCCCGCGCCCACCAGCAGGTCCGGATCGCTGTCGTCATTGAGATCGGCAACTCCAATCCGATAGGCGCCATAGACCTGATGCCCGGGAGCGGGATACCAGCGCTTGATCCATTTTGGCTGAAGGAGAACTCTGCCGTCGAGGTTGTTCTCCAGGGTGACCATGTCTCCTTCGATGCCGGCTCCGGCGATATCCACGTCTCCGTCCTGATCGAAATCCAGGGTGACCATGGTGCGCGACTCGTTCACAAACGGAACGGGCGGTTCCCCGGCGGCCGCGAAGTCCCCGTTACCCGCGCCGTAAAAGAATTTCGCGCGGCAATCCCACAGACCCGCCACCACGTCGAGGTGGGTGTCGTTGTTGAAATCCGCCAGGGAGAAGGCGAACAGGCTGGCCCCGGCGCTGAAAACGCGCGGCGGTCCAAATCCTCCCCCCGGCATTCCGGGAATCACCGAGATGGACCCATCGTGTTCCACTCCCAGATTTGCCGTCACCACGTCGTCAATGTCATCATGGTTCATGTCCGCCACCGCCATGGCACTGGCCCCCGCGGAACCGACGGGAAAATAGACCGGTGGCGCCAGCCGTCCGTCTTTCTGGGTGATTCGCAGGCACAACTCACTGGAGGCACGCAGCAGCTGGAGAACGTCCGGTCTTTCATCCCCGCTAAAGTCGCGGACCTCCATTCCTGCGACGTCTCCGTCCACGGAATAGATCTGATCCGGACTCACCAGACCGGAGACGGCCACGCGACTGGGCAGAATACTGACGTCGCCGGATTCTCTGTTGATAATCGCCGCGTCGGGCAGCCCGTCGTTGTTGAAGTCGGCGAGGACGGCTTCGCGCGGACTCGTGCCTGTCTGCAGTTCGCCGGCGGGAGGGCTTAGCCTCCCTGCCACATTGCGACAAATCACGGCGACATCCTTTTCCCGCAGCACCACCAGAGCATCCAGCCAGCCGTCGGCGTCCATGTCCCCCAGTTTGACGTCCCGCGGCACCCCCGCGACCTGAAGCTCCAGCGCCAGCACGGGTGCAAAGCGCCGAGCATCCGGCGCGGCCCGGAGCACCCGCAGCAGCCCCGCCTCATCGTTGACATAAACCAGATCCGGCGGCGCACCCGGCGGAGTGAGCGAATTCAGAAGGGTGCCGGTCTCAAACGACTTGGACTTGATGCAGGGCACACTGGCGACAGGGACGAGACATCCTGATCGGGGTGACACATAACCTGTCCCGGAGACACTGCTGCCGCCGCGGTAGATTTCGACGGTGTATTGATTGGTGCTGGGAAGATCCTCGCGAATCCTTGCGAGAACGCGGTGCGGCATGGCGCTGTTCCACGTTCCCGCCGGCAGCACTTCTTCAAACACTCCGGGTCCCACCTTGCGCAGGAGGTGGTGCTTTTCCCCAATCCCGGAAGTCCCGGCGAGCCAAACGGTGTGCACCGAAGAACTGCCGGTGGGCCTGGGTGGCGTCGTCACCCGCACCTGCACGGCATGGTGCGGCGCCGGATTCGGCGGCGTGAGTGTCAGGGTGGTCACCACTTCGCGGGTCAGATCGCTCAAACCACTGAGGCCGGCGTTGTTTTCCGCCCGGGGAGACGGAATGTCGAACCACTTCACAGTTCCATTGTCCGGGGCCAGCCCGCGGCTGACATCCGTTACCGAGTGAGCGGGCAGTTCGACGGTATTGGCCACGCCTCCCCCCGGCGCCACAAGATTGATGGCATCCGTGTTTTCCTTGAGCAGAAAAGAGCTGTGCAGCGCCGGTCCGGCCGAGCGGTTCTTTCCGGAAAGAAACACGATGAGAAAGCGTCCGGGCTGGATGGTGACCGGTGGAAATGCCCATTCGTCGGTATTATTCAGACGGAGTTTCCAGCCGGTGAGAGTCACCGGATACGAGGAACGGTTGAGCAATTCCGCCCACGGCTGAGCGGTGCCGTCCTCATCGAGCAGAGTTTTGGTGTTGTGGACCTGGACTTCGTTGATCACCACCGGTGCGCTCTGCGGGGTCCATGCCGGCGTGCGCTGCAGCGGCGGCGGTTCCTCGGTGCGATCAGGCACCTCCGTGCTCAGAACCCACAGAGACGAGCTTTCCGCGTGCGTCACCAGCAGTTCATCCCGCAGATTGTCGCGGGAGCGGATCGTGCGCATGGCATACACCGGTCGCGGGCGGGCGAGGTCGAGACTCTTCGGGCTCAGCCGTGTCAGGTCCCCCATGATTTCGAAAGTGCCATTGGTGTGCCCGCGGAAGTGCCGTACGCCGGCTCCCGGCCCCGCGGCGGCGAGGTCCATGCGGCCATCGCCGTCGAAATCCCCCGCCGCAAGGCAGCGCACGCCGATCCAGCCCGGCAGGGACACCCGCGCCCCAAACACGCCTTCCCCTTCATTGTAGAACACCGCGATCTGTCCGTCCTGTGGTGAAGCCGTGGCGATATCCGGTCTGCCGTCGTGATTCAGGTCTGCCGCCAGGACGCTGCGCAGTTCCCGCGCCGAAGGATTCAAGTGCCTCGGTGGCGAGAAACTGCCCCCTTCCTGCGCCAGCAGCACGGTAACGGTGCCATCCAGACTGCCCACCGCGAGATCCGGCGTTCCATCCCCGTTGAAGTCGGCGGAGGCGAGGCACTTCGGGCCTTCTTCACCATCGGCAGCGATGACCGCGGGATTTCCCACGGGAATCCTCTGCGGAAATGCCTGCAGGTTTTCGAAGAGATTGGCGCGCGCCGGCAGCATGGAAATGGCCAGATTGGCACCCGTCGCCGCGAGGGCGGTGACAATTCCGTAACGAAGACAAGTCAGGTTGCGCTTTTTCATATGCCTGGCTCTCGCATGAGAGCGAATGACGGATTGCCGGCTGGTCCTCGAGCACGGCGAAGGAACAGGGGTTTGCAGAAAAGGCGAATGATATTCCTGCCGGTGCGGCGGACGCCGGAGAACAGGGTCTGCAGGGATGGTGAGTGGCAGGACAGCGGCATCGGATGCCATTCATGCGACATTCCGCGCCGAAAGGGATCAACCGGCTCGAATTATTCCCGGCGAATCATTCCTCTGCATTCCCGGTCAGGCTCTCTTCAAACAACGTACCGGAGCCCGTGGAATCCTTCAGTGCCTGATAGAGCCAGATCCGCGCGAGCTTCCACTGCCGCCGCACCGTGACGGCACTGACGCCGAGCAGCGCAGCGATCTCATGATTGGTGAACCCGACAAAGTAGCGGAGTTTGACAATGTTGGCCTTCTGGGCGTCCACGCGCGCCAGTTCGTCGAGCACTTCATGGACCTGGAGCAGCTTCTCGTCCTCCGGCGCGGCCAGACGGGTCACTTCCTCGAGCGGCACGTGCTCGTGCCCCCCTCCGCGTTTCTGCCGCAGCCGCGCCCGGGCCTGATCCACGAGGATGCGCCGCATGGCCTCCGCGGCGGCGGCGAAAAAATGGCCGCGGTTGTCCCATTCCCGGGCCGACCCGTTGCCTCCCGTGAGCCGCAGCCAGGCTTCATGGAGCAGGGCCGTGCCGGAGAGAGTGACTTCGCGGGACTCCCGGGACATCAACTCTCCCGCCATGCGGCGCAGTTCCTGATACACCGCCTCCCAAAGCTCCTGCTCGGCGCCGGCATGGCCGGCTTTCGCCGCAGAGAGGAGCAGAGTGACTTCGGTCATTGTTTAAGCCAACGATGTAAAGCGCTTGGGGGGGAAGTAAAATCCTGTCCGCACCCGGGGCAGACCTTCGGCCTCGACGCCCTGCATTCCCGCCCCGGCGAAAAAAGAAAAAACCCGCGGTGCCGTCTATGGCTTAGAGGTCTCGTTCCCAGAGTTTTAAAATCGGCAGCCGCCTTAAAAACCAAACTGCAGCCTTCCTGTAAAGAGGCATGACTTAGGTTCAGCCGGCCAACCCCCTGGAAAGTATATCGGATCGGACTCATGTGACCAGGTGTCGCGAACACCGCAGGAAATTGGTGAAAGTGAGAAAGAACGCGCCCGCAGGCAATGCGGCATCATGGCCGGAAGTTCCTCGCCGGGTCAAGCATGGAGCGCTCTGAAATTACTTCACCCCGGCGGTGAAAATCACTTGCTCCGGGGAAGGCCGGGAAGGGACGGATTCACACGCGGGCGGTTTTGGCCAGGACTTCCACCGCCTGCATCGCCGCGGCGTTGCGGTTCTCGACGCCGAGTTTTTCAAACACGCTGCCGAGGTGCTGCTTCACCGTTTTCTCGCTCATGCCGAGAATGGAGGCCACGTCGGCGTTGCTCTTGCCCTGCGCCACCCACAGCAGCACCTCCGCCTCGCGCGGTGTGATGCTCAGTGCTTTGACGAGCGGCTCGTGACTGGAAAAGTCAGGATTGAATCCGCCGGCCGAAGCCGCGGCCTCGATTTTCTCCTGCACCGCCTCCGCGCGCGACAGCCGCACCTGCACCGCCGCCAGCAAATCGTCGCGCACCACCGGCTTGGTCAGGTAGTCGTCCGCGCCGAAATTCATCCCGATCCGCACATCGCCGCGGTCGCTCTTGGCCGTGAGAAAAACGAAGGGCACGGCTGCGAATGATTCATCCTCCCGCAGCGCCTGCACCACCGCGTAGCCGTCGAGTTCCGGCATCATCACGTCGCAGAGAATCAGGTCCGGCCGCTCTCTGCGCGCCGTCTCCAGCCCGACGCGCCCGTTCTCCGCGGAACACACCTCATAGCCCTCCATCTGGAGCATGAGCGCGATATTCCGCCGCATGGGCGCCTGGTCTTCGATGATGAGGATTTTCTTTTTCATGACCGCGCAGTCTGGCGATAAATTTCAACCGCGCCATCCGGCAAAAGTCGGATGCCGGGCCGGCAGCCCGCACCGGCCGGCGGGGCGCGGGCCATGCATTGCCAGGGCCTGCCCGCCACCGCGGCGCACGATGTGGCGCTCCCCGGCTCAGGGAGCGGAGGCTTTCTTGCAGCTTGAGCCGCGGCGGCACCCGGCGCAAAGACGCCGCGGGATGATCTACCTCGACCACAACGCCACCACCCCTGTCCTGCCGGAAGTCCGCGAGGCCATGCTCCCGTATCTCGGCGACGAGTGGGGCAACCCTTCGTCCAGCTATCGCTTCGGCTCGCGGCTGAAGTCCGTCATCGAATCCGCCCGCGAGAGCGTCGCGGAACTCCTCGGCGCCGCCAGCCCGCGCGAGATTCTCTTCACCGCCAGCGGCACGGAATCGAACAACACCGCGCTTCACGCCGCCGTGCTCGCGCAGTCGGGGAAGCGGCACGTCATCACTTCGCAGGTTGAGCATTCCTCCGTCCTCACCTGCTGCCATTATTTGGAAAAGCATCACGGCTGCCGCGTCACGTATCTGCCAGTGGACCGCGATGGCCTTCTGTCCCTCACCGATTTCGAAAACGCCCTCACGCCGGACACCGCCGTCGTCTCCCTCATGTGGGCCAACAACGAAACCGGCGTGCTCTTTCCCGTGGAGGAAATCGCCGCGCTCTGCCGCAGCCGCGGCGTGCCCTTCCACTGCGACGCCGTCCAGGCCGCAGGCAAACTGCCCGTCAACCTGCGCACTCTGCCCTGCGATTATCTTTCGCTCACCGGCCACAAAATCGGCGCGACCAAAGGCATCGGCGCGCTCTATGTACACCGCAAAGCCCCCTTCGTCCCGCTCCTCCACGGCGGCCATCAGGAACGCTCCCGCCGCGGCGGCACCGAAAACGTCGCCGCCATCGCCGGACTCGGCACCGCCGCTGCGCTCGCGCTGAAAAAGCTCCCGTCGTATGACGAAACCGTCCGCCCCCTGCGCGATGCTCTCGAATCCGGCATCCTCGCCGCCATCCCCGGCAGCGAAATCAACGGCCACGCCACCCGGCGTCTCGCCAACACCACGAACATCCACTTCCCCGGCATCGAATCCGAAGCCCTCCTGCTCCTCCTCGATCAGGCCGGCATCTGCGCCAGCAGCGGCTCCGCCTGCCTCGCCGACAGTCCCGATCCCTCCCACGTCATCGCCGCCATGAAACCCGGTGACGCCGCGCGCCAGTCCATTAGATTTTCTCTTGGGGCTGCCACTTCCAACGACGACATCTCCCGCGCGGTCCCTGCGCTCGCCGGTATCGTTCCGTCGCTTCGCTCTCTCGTCCCGTGAAAACTGTATTCGTTGTCGTCAATCAAATGCTGACCGATGGCGTCATTGGCAGTTACGCCGTTGGCGGGGCTGTCGGAGCCACGTTCTACCTGGAACCCGTCGCCACTCTGGACGTGGACATCTTCGTCCACCTCTCCCCGTCGTCCGCCGGCAGTGCGCTGCTTGCGCTGACACCGGTCTATGAATATCTGCTGCCGCGGGGATTTTCGGCCGAGGGTGAATACATCCGCATCGGCGCTTGGCCGGTGCAGTTCCTCCCGCCCGCCGGCCCGCTGGAGGACGAAGCCATAGCCGGTGCCCGCACTGTCGCCGTGGAGGAAATTCCGGTCCGCGTGATGACTGCCGAGCATCTTGTGGCTCTCGCTCTCTCCACTGGACGCGCCAAAGACTTCAGCCGCATCCTGCAATTCATCGAAGCCGGCGCGCTCGACACGGCCGTCCTCGATGATATCTTTGCGCGGCACGGCCTGCTGCCCAAATGGGAACAGTTTGGCCGCCGCTACCTCACTCCCGACCCGCCATGAGCGAACACTTCCGCCGCATTCTCGAAAGCAAACGCGCCCTCCGCACCCGGCTGGCAGCACTGCCCTTTGCGGAAAAAATCCCGCTGCTGGAAAAACTCAGGGACCGCGCACTCACTATCGCCGCCAGCCGGGATGGCCGGCTCAAACATAAGCCATGATTCCACGGGAACATCAAGTCACCGGCACCTTTCCCCCGGAAACGCTGGGAGCGCTTCGTGCCATGAACCGGGCCTACGCTCGTGTCATTATCGAAAATCACCGCCTCGGCCTGCCCGTCATCCAGTATCTGAACGGCGAAATGGTGTAAGCCCCGGCGGAATCCCTGCTTCCGCTGGCCAAACGATTCCTCGAAACCAACGGCGAGCCGACGCCAGGTCAGGTGGGATGTGTATAGAAGCTCTCTCCCGCCGTCGCTGGCCGAAAGCCCCAACGGGGCAGCACATGCCAGCCCGGGGCAACGCCCCGGGTAAACTGCCAATCCAGTTCACAAGCCCTGTAAGGGCGGCACACTCCATCCGGTCACGCGCTGCGCCATGGTCTCGCCCCTGCAGGGCTTTTGGGTTTTTCGGATACCCTTCCCGGGGCGTTGCCCCGGGCTGGTATGTTCCGCCCCTGTGGGGCTGAGACAGCGTTACCGCCGGAGCCGCCATGCGCAAAGCCGCCCGCCAGGTCGCCGCTGAGAACAAGCGTCTGGGGCTGCCGGTTATCGCTGTTCACGCGAAATCCTGAAGGTTTTCCCGGAACTCTGCTGCCTCTGCTTCCTCTGCTTCCTCTGCTTCCTCCTGTGCCAAACCGGCCCCGGGGGCCATGAACCGCGCCTTCGCCGGTGTCGTCATCGAAAATCACCACCCCGGCCTGCCCGTCATTCAGTATTTGAACGGCCAAATGGTGGAAACCCCGGCGGAATCACTGCTCCCGCGGGCGCGACGATTTCTCGAAACCAACGGCGAGCCGCTGCCGGAGCAGGTGGGGTCATCATGGAGATTGAATCCGCCGGAGAGTCCGGCTAATCTGACGCAGCCATGACCAAGGCCCATTCCATTGTCCTGCCCGATGATCTCCTCGCAGCCGCCCTGAAAGTACCCGACTTTCAGGCCAAGCTGGAGCAGTTCGCCCGTACCGAGGTGGCTCTGCACCGCCTCCGAAAAGCACGATACCGGCCGGAGTCGCTCAAAATCCTTGCGAAAGCAAAGCGGGCTGCTGCCGGGTCAATGCTCCGCGAAGAGGACCGCCCCGCCAGGGTGGAAGAATTCCTCCGGCACTGCGATGCGATGATTCCAAAGCGCCGCTGAGATGCTCCGTGCGGTCCTTGATACCAACAGCGTCGTCTCCGGCATTCTGCGCCCGGGTCTGCACAGCCCTCACCGTCAGCTTCTCCGCCTCGGCCTGCTGCGCCGCTTTCACTGGCTCGTCTCCGACGACGTCCTCCTCGAGTACATTGAGAAACTCCGGGATCTCGGCGTGCCGGAAGCCAGGGTACAACGATTTACCGAACAACTTCTCTGCCTCGCCGAACCGGTCGTCATCCGGTCCTTCCACTTCCGTCACTATCCGGTGGATCCTGACGACATCGCGTTTCTCCTCGCCGCTGTGAACGGCCTCGCCACCCATCTGGTGACACGCGACCGCCATTTATTGGACATCGCCCACTTCTATCATTCTAAGTCGCGTTCAAGTTGAGACTAATAATCCACGGCCAAGCGCAGATGC
>CAZFZN010000060.1:0-37582 GCA_964523105.1 uncultured Akkermansia sp. | reverse complement strand
CGTGGGTAGCAGGCAGGAAGCAGACGGGTGCAATTAAGTCCGACAGGCTGCTAGTCCATGAATAAACTTTTCGATGTTGGAATAGCCATCTCCGTTCAAATCGGTGACAGCATTCGCGGGATCGTGCGGATTGAGGCCGTGCGAGCGTTCCCACTCATCCGGCATGCCATCGGCATCGGCGTCGGCGTGCGGGATTCCCCTGTAATCCGGCCAGCCGCCGACTTCCGAGGGATCGGTGATGAAGCCCCTGGCCACGCTTTCACTGAGTTCCGCGGTCCACTTGTCAGCGTAGCCGTAGAATTTTGCCTTCTCCACAGAACCGGGCGCGATGGTGCGCGCCGGAATGATGCCGGTGCGCACCTGTTCGATGATGCGCACATCCACGGCGTCGCGGTGGGGCAGGGTGGCCCCGGCGCCGGCGAGGACGAGTTCGTACGCGGTCCCCGCATCCACCACAGGCAGCGGCGCATGGTCGAACGGCTCCCCGACACGAATGGAGGCGCGAATCTCGTCCGCACGCTCCTTCGCCTTCACGTCCGGCTGCACGCCGCCGTTCCAGTTGTCTGCGGTCACGACGGCATGGCCCTCAACGACATTGCCGGCGACATAAGCTTTGCCGAAGTTGTCGAAGACGGTCTTGCTCCGCTCGGACTCGGGTTTGAGCAGCCGAAAGCGGATGTCGCCGTCCGGTGTTCCCGGGCCTGGCTTGTAGTAGTTGTTGATGATATTGAACCGGCTGCGGTGATCGCCGCCGTCCACTGTGCGGTGACGCCAGTTGAAGATAACGTTGTTCACGAAAGTGAAATCGCCGTACATGCCGACGCTGGGATTGCGTCCGGTGTTACAGGCCCAGAGATTGCGGTGAAAGGTGCTGTTCAATCCCCCGATGGTGGAGCCGAAAGCGTGGTGATAGAGATTGAGCGATTCAGAGGAAATGGAGTTTTGAATCGTGACATTCACCGCCGGCAGCTTTTGGGCCGGTCCGCCGGCAGGCTCGTACATGTGGCGGTAAATGGAGATGTTCTCGTCAAGACTCCACGAGGCGGAGACATGGTCGATCATGATGTTGCCGACGGGATTGCCGCCGAGCGAATCGTCGCGGTCCACCGGATCGGTTTTGCCGCGGCGGAAACGCAAATGGCGCACGACGACGTCGTGAGTGTTGATTTCGACCGTGTGGCCCGCGATGCAGACGCCGTCCCCCGGGGCGGTGTTGCCGGCGATGGTGACATAAGGCGCGCGGATGCTGACCGCCGAATTGAGGCGGATCAGACCGGCGACGTTGAAGATGATGATGCGCGGCCCGCCCTGTTCGCAGGCATGGCGAAAGCTTCCGGGACCGGAGTCGTCCAGTGTGGTGACGGGCAGCACTCTGCCGCCGCGTCCGCCAAATGCGTACATGCCGCCGCCCCACGCTCCGGGGAATGCGGGAATCTTTGCCTGCGGCAGGTCGTCAGGCTTTGCGGCGCGCCGAATCCACGGTTTGCCCTTCGCCTCCCACGCTGCGATTTCCGGCAAGGCCCTCGCAAACGCCTCGTCCGACAGCCGGCGCGCGGCCGCGCGCTCCGCCCGCCCCGCGGCGGCGAGCGCCTCCGGCACTTTGGGATAGCCCTGGGCGCGGACGGCGGGTGTCGCGGTCAGGAAAACGCCGGTGAGGGCGCAGAGGGGAATCGCCATGCGGTGCATGCCGGCAACGGGAAGCCGGTGTCCGCCCTCGACAAGCTCAAACCACAGCCCGTTCGCGCGGTGCGGCTATCGAACCTGCATCATGCCGCGCATTACGATGTGATGCCCGGGGAACGAGCAGACGTAGGGATAGTCCCCGGGCTTGGCGGGAGCGGTGAACTCGATGACCTGTTCCGCGCCGGCATCCAGCAGACGGCTGGCCCAGAGAATGTCAGGGCTCTCCGGCACCCAGGCTTTTTCGAATCCCTGAGCGCCGAGCGTGACCGCTTTGGCGGCGACTTCGTCCGCCTTGCCGGGATTCACCAGCAGGATGTTGTGCGGCATGAAGTCGGCATTCACGAACGTGAGCTTCACTTTGCGGCCGGCCTTCACCGTGAGTTCCTTCACATCATAACTCATGCGCTCCGGCACGGTGGCGATGCGAATGGTGGTCAGCTCCGGCGTGTCGCTCAGGATGCCGGACTTTTCCGTGCTTTCCGCGATGCCGCTGGCGATGACGCCGCCCTGCCGGCCGGACTCGACATTGAACCAGAGGTGCTGCACCGTGCCGGCGGCGATGCGCGCGTACGGCTCCGGCGACTTGAGCAGCTGGCCGAGCAGCTCCACGTTTTTGACATTGTGCTGCTGATGCAGCCAGAGGGCTTCGAGCAGGTGATGCGCGTCCTCCTTTTTGCCGGGATCGAACTGCTTCATCCACGTCTTGAGTGCCGCGATCACCTCCTGCGTGGGGCGCGCGCTGAGTTCGATCCGCGTGCGGTGCCTGACACCGTCGGCGGGGTGTTTCAAATTGTCGAGCAGTGCGGGAATCGGCTGACCGGCAATGGCCACGGGCGCCTGGAGCGGGCGTCCGGCGGCGGTGACGCGGTAGATGCGGCCGTGGATGTGGTCGCGGTTGGGATCGCGCACGTTGTGCTGCATGTGACCGATGATCACATTGTGCCAGTCACTGACATAGAGCGACCCGTCGGGCGCGAAGATGGCGTCGCTGGGCCGGAAGTTCTTGTCGCCGCTCATGAGAAAGCCGCGCGACTTCTCCTCCTGCACGGTGCCATTCGCCTGCTTGACGCGCACCGTCAGTTCATCGCCGGAGGGCTCGCCCCACACGGCGCCGGTTTCAGGATTCCGGTCGAGCCGGTACTGTTTGATGCCGAGGAAGCCGATGACGTTGCAGATCAGAAAATCGCCCTGCATTTCCTCCGGAAAGTGCGTGCTGCTGACAATTTCGCAGGCGGTGACAGGGCGCACTTCCTTGTTGAGCAGCTGGTGCATTTTGAAACCGCGGCCCTCCGGACGGACCTGGAAGGCGTTGCCGCCGGTGCCGTCGGTGGCGTAGTGAAAGCCCCACGTGTCGAACGCGATGCCGTGCGGATTGGGGGAATTGTCCGCGTGGTGCGAAATGGCGAAACGGCGCGGGTCGAAGCGGTACATGGCGGACGCGCCGGCCTGCAGCGACGGCCCCCACGGGTGTTCGTGGTTGTGCTGCATGAAGACGCCGCTTTGCCAGTAGAGCGCACCATCCGGGCCGAGGATGAGATTGTTGGCGCCGTGATGCGTATCTGAAGTGTCGAGCCCCTGGAGCATGATGATCCGCTCGTCGGCTTTGTCGTCGCCGTTGGTGTCGCGGAGAAACAGCAGTTCAGACTGCCGGGTCACGAGCACGCCGCCGTTCCAGAACTCGAAGCCCAGAGGGTTGTGAACTTTGGCGAACTCGGTGATGCGGTCCGCGGTGCCGTCCTGGTTGTCGTCGTGCAGAATGATCAGCGCATCGTCCATTCCCTTGAGCGGTTCCCATTTGGGATACGTCGGCCAGACGGCGGCCCAGAGACGGCCTTTGGTGTCGAACTGCAGTTGCACCGGATTGGCGAGCTGCGGGAACCGGTCCTCCGCGGCGAAGAGCTGTACGTCGAATCCTTTGCGCACAGCCATGTGGCCGATGGCCTTGGCGCCGCTGATGTATTCGAGCAGTCCCTCTTTCTGAGCACTGCTGCTCTTGCTGCCGCCGCCGACATTCGAAATGACCGGCACCGGCGCCGGCACGTTGCGGTCGTCCAGCGGCTTGTCGCCGCCGAGGCTCCGCGCCCAGACGCGCTCGTCGCGGTTGGCGGTCATGACATCGAGCATAGCCAGCTCGTGCTGCAGGACGTCGGCATTGGTCTGACCGTCCACAAATGCCAGGGTGGAGCGCCCGCCCCAGACGTCGTTGCCGTCGGAGGCGTGATAGCGGTGGTACCAGTGCTCACTTTTGTCCACCACGGCCTCGCGCAGCGCTTCGAGGGAAGGCGAGGCTGTGATCTCTTTGCCGGTAAGAGCTTTGGCGATGACTTCCGCGAGCTGCCGGTTCCCCTCCGCGGTAAGATGCACGCCATTGATGGTCAGGGGCGACTTCGCGGCCCGGTAGAGTTCCTGCGAGGGATGGAACAGGTCCACAAACTCCACGCCCGCCTCCTTCGCGGCCGCGGCGGTGGCGGCGGTGTAGGCTTCCAGCTGCACGTTGTGCGCCTTTCCGTCGGGAACGTTCGGGTTGCCCGTGTCCTCGCGCGCCAGCGGGCTGAAGAGCACGATGCGCGGGAACGATGTGCCGTTCGGTTTCGCGGCGCGCGTCTGCTTTACGAACTCCACCAGCTGCCTGCGGTAGTCGTCGGGCTTGTTCTCCCATGATTCGTTATATCCGAAAAAGGCCAGCACCACGTCCGCCTTCACATGCCGGAGATAAGCGGTCATGCTCATCTGGCCGCTGCTGCGGGGATAATGGTTGGGGCGGTCGCCGCTGGTGCTCATGTTGCGGAACCGGACACTGTTCCCGGCGAGGGCGCTGGAGAGCAGCGTTTCCATCCAGCCGTCGTGCTGCATGCGTTCCGGCAGGCCGTTGCCGAGAATGGCCACAGTGTCGCCTTTCTGGAATGCGAACGGCGCCGGGTCCCGGTAATCCGCCGGCACTTCCGCCATGCCAGGCTCCTGCCGTCCCTCGCGGCGCGGCCGCGTTGCGTCTTTGGCCGCGGGTTTTCCCGGCTGGCCTGCATACGTCAGGTAACTCTGTTTGCCCGCCTGCTTCACATCGATCGACATGGACTCCGGCGCGGTGATGCCGGACGCGGCGAAGACCTCTTTCCGGTCCGCGTCGAGCAGTTTCAGCGTGAATCCGTCGAGGCGCGATTCGAAGCCGGCGCGGTTCCAGATGCCGACCGAATCCACTTCCACGGGCGTGCCGAGATCGAGTTCCCACCACGGGTTGGCCTCGCCGGCGTTCACCGTGTGCGTCTGACCGCCGCGATTCCAGTCGGGCGATTTGTTGCCGTCGATGGCCTTTGCGGCAGTGCCAGCGTCATGGGTGCTGGACTGGCTGGCCTTGCCGCCGCGGGCGAGGTTTTTTCCGCCGCTCATGACTTCGACTTCGGCGAGCGTGAGAATACGGTTCGCGCCCGGCAGTTCGATGCGGACGTAGCGGGCGGGCCGGGCCTGCGCGGTGGTGAGGGCGGCGAGGGAGAGCAGTGTGAGGGTGACGGGATGCATGAAGGAACGGAACGCCGGAAGTTGAGGCGAATTGTCGTTCCAGGCAGCGTTTCGGTCCGCCCGCCGGTGCTCATTTATCCGCAAGAGCGGGAGGTCTCAGGGGGTCGGGCGCGGGACTGCGTTCACTTCTCCGGCCCCGCTCCAGGCAGATACACGGCCACGCCCGGCTCGATGACGGCGGCGCGCCCGCCGGCGGAGTCCTGCGCGGTGCCTGCGTCCATTTCCTCCATGCGGAAATAAACAGCCGGCCGGGCCGCCATGACGGCTTTGGCGTAGTCTGAATCCGGCGCCTGTTCCCGGCGCGCCGGTTTGCCTGACACTTTTTCGAGCAGCGTGACCAGGGCGGCGGTGATCTTCGGCTCCGCCTGCACTTCGAGCCCGGCGGTGCGCGCCGGCCATGTGGTGTAGCCGCCGAGCGCGTGCTGCTCCGGCGGCGGAATGTATCCCTCCGCGCCGTTGGCCAGCGAAATGTTCATGGTGAGCGGAAACGGACTGCGGGCTTTGAGTTTGAGGCCGGTTAGGCAGAAGACTTCGTTGGGCAGGGCGGTGAGGCCCAGTTCGCCAATGCGCAGGGCCTGGAGTTTCAGCTCCGTCTGTTGCCGTTCGTGGAGCATAATGGCCTCCAGCGCATAGACCTCCGGGTGATTCTGCGGCAGGCGGTCGCCGATTTTGGCCTGCAGGTCCCGCGCCCACTGGAGCCGCGCTTCGTCCGGAACGCGATAGTGCAGTGTCAGCACGCTCTCCGCCGCCGCCAGGGGCACGGAGGTCCTCCACTCGATTTTCTGATAGGCCTCCGTCACGCGTGTGGCGATTTCTTTGGCATACTCATCGTAGGGCAGGGCTGGTTGCGCCGGCGAGCCGTAGTCGCCGCTCCAGAGGTCACCGCTGGTGCCCTGACTCATGATCGCGGTGAATTTGTCGTCCGCCCCGAGCATTTGTTTCATGTGCACGGTGAACCTTCCGAAGTAATCCGACGACAGCATCGGAGAGCCCTGGTAGTGCATGGAATAGTTGGCCAGCAGGGCGAGCGGTTTGCCGTCCGGCGTCTCCACGGCGAGCACGGTGATCTGGGGATCCACGGGGCCGCTGGGGCCGGTCACGTCCGGCGACTGGTGGCCCGGGTGCATGTTGGCACGGACGGTGGGCTGGCCGAAAGGGTCGGGCAGCAGCCGGTCGGGCCGGCGAATCCAGCGGCGGTTGTGCGTGTGCTGCCAGTCATCGAATGCCGTCCAGCCCGCGCGCGCCGGCTGGAGATTCTCCGCCGCCGCGATGATGGCCTGCGCGATTTTTCCTGGCAGGAATGCGGCATACTCTGGATCTACGCGGCTGCCAAGGCATCCCATGGCCGCGGGCGCACTGTGCGTGTGCGTGGCGCTCACGAGCATTCTGTCAGCCGGAATTCCCGTGGCCTGCGACGCCTGCTGCTTTGCGGCATCGATCAAATCGCGCGGCACCATGCAGGTATCGACGACGCAGAGCGCGAGCCGCACGGTGCCGTCGTCGAGCACGAGCGCGCGGGCGGTGAGCGGGTCTGCGACTTTGTCAGCCGTGCGCTCGGTGAACATGCCGTTCACGCGCACGGGGAGTTTGGGCGGCGTGATGTCCACCACCGCCGAACCGGCACGAAACGCAGGCTTCTCCTCCTTCGGAGCGGCGAGGACGAAGCAGAAACCAAAGAGCAGGGCGGGAGCAAGGAGTCGGGTCATGGCGCGGGTTCGGGATGGAGTAAATCCGGCCCATCCTCCTCCGGTCCGTCCAGGGCGCCTAGTTCAAAAATATCCGCAATCGCCCGTCCGCTGAGTTTGGCGGCGGCGGCGACATGATTGGGCGCGTGATTCAAGAACGCCTCCACCCCTTCGCGGATTTGCTCCGGCGTGAAGCGCTCCGGGAACAGGTGCAGCGCCAGCAGAAAGGCGGCTTCGGCATTCCAGTCGAGCAGATGAAACGCGATGTCGTGCGCGACGGATTCGGGCAAATCCGCGCAGAGAGCGGCCCCCGTCAGGTCCTTGCTTTCACGGTTCGAGCGCGCGCCGGAGAGCCGGTCGAGTCGATCGTCGGCGAGTTCCCTCAAAAGGGCGGTGACGGTGGCGTGACAGGAGTCGTTCATGATGATGGCGGGATGCCTTGAAGATATCAGATGACCTCGAGGATCAATCCATGATACACACAGGCAAATCCAACCCTGTACTCCATGACCCTCACACTCGAATCCGTTCTCATCGCCTGCCTCATCGGGGCGGTCGCCGGCTGGCTGGCCAGTCTCGTCGTCAAAGGCGGCGGCTCCGGGCTGCTGCGCAATATTGTGATCGGAATCCTCGGCGGCTTCGTCGGCGGACATCTGCTGCCGTGGATAGGACTGACGCTGTCCGGTGGCTATGTGGGAATGATCCTGACGGCATTCATCGGTGCCGTCGTCCTCCTGCTGGTGGCGAAGGTGGTATTGAAGTAGGGAGAGCCGCATGGCGATGGAAGTCCTCGATCCCGATTCCCTGCTCTCACGCTCCACTGTTTCGCACGCCCGGTCGCTCCTGGGAAAATTCCTCGTGCGCCGGCAGGGCGACGGATTCGAGGAGATGCAGATGATCACCGAGGTCGAAGCTTACGACGGTCCGGAGGATTTGGCGTGCCATGCGAGCAAAGGGCGCACGGCGCGCACCGAAGTGATGTTTGCCCCGGCGGGCGTCTGGTACGTGTATCTGTGCTATGGCATGCACGAGATGCTCAATCTCGTCACCGGTCCGCGCGATTACCCTGCCGCCGTGCTCATCCGCGGGCTGGAAAAAGTCAGCGGCCCCGGGCGGCTGACGAAAGCGCTGCAGATCACCCGGACACTCAACGGCGCCGCCGCGCTGCCGGAGAGCGGTCTCTGGATTGCCGACCGCGGGATCACGGTGCCCCGACGCGCGGTGCGTGCCACCCCGCGCATCGGTGTCGATTATGCCGGACCGGTCTGGGCGGCGAAGCCGTGGCGGTTCCTGCTCGACGGCAGGGTAATGAACGTAAAAAACCTGTAAGGTCCGAAAATCTGCTGCGGAAATTGTAGCTGCCGGACGCACCGGCTTCGCCACCGTGCGCTCCGCAGTTTCGCAGGTCCCTTCGAAACTGTGTAACGACTGGCCGCTTTTCCGTCAGGTATCTGCGGAAAGGCGTAACCTTTCGCGTGCAACCGGCCGTCTGCGCGCCAGTCAATTCCCCAACCGGCCGGAACCCCAACCCCACCACTGCCCATGAATAAACCCCGCCTCTTCGCCGCCTCGCTTGCGATGGCCTTCGCGCCTCTCGCCGCCGGTCCGCTCTGCCCTCTGCTTCACGCCCAGGAAACCGCCGCTCCCGCCGTCGCGCTGGAGAGCGTGTACGGCCTCGCCGCCCGCCTGCCGAAGGACACCGAGGGATTCGCCTCGCTCTACCGGCTGCGCCCGCTCGCCGAGAGCTTCCTCCAGAGCAACGTCGTCAGGAAGATCAAAAATCACGAACAGATCGCACGTGAAATGGATCTCGATGACATCGAGCGCGCCCTCGAGGACCCGCAGTTTCGCCAGTACGTGGAACTGGCGGCCGAAGCCCTCGGCAACGAACTGACCATCGTCGCGCCGGCCGGCTTCTCGGAGAAATTCGCCGCGCTGATCAAGGCGCTGCCGATGTTCCAGGCGGCGTTCTTCATGGCGCGTTCTTCCGCGATCGGTCCCAACGGCGAAGTGGCGAACTCCGGACCGCCCAGGGAACTGCTGCCGGTTATTGAATCCATCGCCGGCCTTGAGGTGCCGCCCGTCCTGCTCGCGCTCAATGCCGGCAAGCAGAAGGAAATGCTCCAGGCACTGATCGGTCAGGGACTCAATGAACTGCCGGGCGAAGCCACCGACAGACTGGAGTCCGGAAAATTCGAAGCCGCGGGCACGTCATTCGACAGCTTCACGCTGCGCGTCGGCAATCTGCTCGACGACGACGACAAGTCGGAGATGGAGCGGGACCTCGGCAAAGCCTATGGCGACGACGAAAAAGGCAAGGCCCTCGCCAAAAAGCTGCAGTCGAAGAGTGTGGAAATCGCATGGGGCTGGCTCGGCACGCATCTTATTGTCAGCATCGGCCCGGACCACAGCCACGTGAAATTCGTTTCCGCGGCGGACAGCGTGCTCACACACCCTGACGTGGCGGCGCGCGCGGCGCAGATGGCTGGAAAGAACCCCGTCGGCTTCACCTACACAAGCCAGCAGGCCCAGCGCACACTCGCCGGAGCGGGCGGATTTTTCGACACGCTGCTGAGTCTCGCCGATGTGGCGAAGAAGGCCGGCGCCCCCGTGAGCCTCGACAACGTGACCAAAGAACTGCAGGCCCTCGACGCCAAAGCCGATGCGCTCTGGCCGAACGATGCCGATGCCGCCGTGGGCGCGATCTGGTGGGAGGGCGGACTCCATGCCGAAGCATGGGGCGGTCCCAAGCCCCGGGCGCTCGATTCGAGCAAGCCCCTGACACTTCCGTCCCTTGCCGGGGACAAGACCTTTTTCCTCCTGGCCGGACGCAGCAACACGGAGTTCAGCGACAAGGTGTGGAAGTTCATCGAGGATACCGGGGCCTCCGTGTTCAGCATCTGGGAGAAGGATGTGAAGGGACTCATGCCCGATGACGTGCGTCAGGGCGCCGCGATGGGTGAAGCCTTCGGACTGCCCATGATCAAGGAACTCTGGCGTGCTGCCATGAATTTCCGCGCCGCCATGGGCGCGGAGGCCGCGCTGCTGGTGAATCTCGACGGCGCCATGCCCTCGATTCCCGGCTCTCCCGTTCCGCCGGATGTCGTGGCCAAAGGCCGCATCCCGCGGGTCGCCTGGGTCAGTGAACTCAAAGACCGCGCCAAACTCACCGAGGCCTGGGGCGGAGTGAAATCCCTCCTGACAAACGCCGCCGCCATCATCGCGGCGCAGACGGGAACCGGCATCAAGACCGAGCCGGTCACCAAAAAGGAGGGCGATCTGGAACTCTACGGATTCGAGCTGCCCATGGACCTCGGCGATGTCTGGCCGCATGCTGCGGCGACGGCTTCGCAGTATTACCTGAGCAGTTCGCCTTCCTTCACCAAAGAACTCGCCGCCAAAACTCCGTCCGCCGTGAGCCCCGCGCTGGGTTTCAGGGCGCAGGTGAACTTCCCCGCGCTGTGGAACTTCGCCGGCGACTGGGCGAAGCTCCTTCCCACCGGCCCGGAGGAAGGTGAAATGATCGAATTCGCGCTCACCCTCGCGCGCGCTGTGGGCAGCCTCGACGTGCAGGCCGGCGAGGAGTCCGGCCAGGCGCACAGCAAACTGCGCTGGAGCATCAAGGACATCGAGTAGGCGCGCTCCCTCCCCTGAGACCCCGGATGACCCTGTCGTCCGGGGTTTTTCTTTGGCTGAAAGCGACGCCGCCTCGCATCACAGCCCGCCGAAACGGCGGCTGCGCTTCTGATATTCGCGCACCGCTTCAAAGAGATCCGCCTTCGCGAAATCCGGCCACAGTTTTTCCAGGATGACGATCTCCGCGTAACTCGCCTGCCAGAGCAGGAAATTGGAAAGCCGCATCTCACCGCTGGTGCGGATGAGCAGGTCCGGATCCGGATAGTAGCGCGTGTAAAGATGTTTGCTCAGCACGTCGGGCGTGATCATCGCCTCGTCGAGATGCCCCTCCTTAACATTGCGCAGCAGGCTCCGGATGCCGTCCACGATTTCCTCGCGCGCCCCGTAGCTCAGCGCGAGGATCATCGTCACGCCGGAGTTTTTGCTCGTGGTCTCAATGCTTTGGTGCAGCCGCTGCTGCACGTTCTCCGGCAAATCCGTCAGCCGCCCGATCGCCTGCAGCCGCACATTTTTATCCATCATCTCGGGCGTGCGCTCCTTGAGGAATTTATCCAGCAGCACCATCAGGGCGGCCACTTCCGTTTTTGGCCGGCGCCAGTTCTCCGTGCTGAAGGCATACAGCGTCAGGAACTCCACCCCCAGATCATCGCACGCCTCCACGCACCGGCTCACCGCATCCGCCCCCGCGCGGTGCCCGCGGGTGCGCTGCCAGCCGTGCTTTCTGGCCCAGCGACCGTTGCCGTCCATGATCACGGCGATGTGTCGCGGGATTTTATCGGGCTGAATGCCGGCGGGGAAATTCTTCATGCCGGTGTGTGCGCCGCCGCGAGCAATGGTGCAACGGAGAAGGGCTCACCGCCCTGCCAGGCCACCCGGTTGCTTGATGCCATGCCAATCCCGTCAACAAGTCCGGTGGCTGTGGTGAACCGCTACCAGCATGCGGCCAAGCGGGTGTCTATGTTTAACCTGAAAAGGAAAATGGAGAGGAAGAAAACCGCACTGATTAACACGGATTGACGCATGAATTCGGATTCACTCCCCCGAGGAGGATTCCCGTGAACACAACTTGCTGAGTATCCGTGATCATCCGGGTCCATCCGTGGTTCTATTTCCCTTTTGAGGTTTAGCACATGAGCAATCCGGCCCAGATCGAAAACCGCATTGAGGCACTGTCTCACGATGAGTTCCTCGTGTTGATGGAGTGGATGGAGGACCGGCACTTGCAATTGCTCTCGGAGGATGGCTTTGAATCGCCGGAAATGGAGGCTGCCATGCTGAGGGGGCTGGAGGGGCCGCGGCAGGAATGGAATGCGGCGATGCGTGGTGACATTCGCGCCGGCAGCTGGATCCGCCGGTGATTGAGGGATAGAAACGGCAGGCCGGAGCGCGGAGTTGCACTCCGCCGGGGGCTCTGGCCCGGGCAGTCGGAGCGGAGTGCAACTTCGCGCTCCGATCCCGGGCACCGCTAGGCGACGAGGGTCTGCTCTCTGTCCGGGCCGACGCCGACGAGGGAGATGGGGAGTTCGGTGAGATCGCTCATGCGTTCGAGGTAGCGCATGGCGTTGGCGGGGAGGTCGGAGACTTTGCGGACGGCGGTGATGTCGCAGTTCCAGCCGGGCATGGTTTCGTAAACGGGTATGCAGCGGGCCATGGCCTCAACGGTGGCGGGCGGCTCGGTGAGGCGCTCGCCGTCGAGTTCGTAGGCGGTGCAGACTTTGATGTCGGAGACGCCGTCGAGGCCGTCGAGGTTGGTGACGGCGAGGTCATCGAGCCCGTTGATGATGCCGGCATACCTAACGAGCACGGCATCGAGCCAGCCGCAGCGGCGGGGGCGGCCGGTGGTGGCGCCGAATTCGCGGCCCATGTTGTGGAGGCGGTCGCCGAGGTCGTCGTTCTCGGTGACGAAGGGCCCGCTGCCGACGCGGGTGGTATAGGCTTTGCAGACGCCGACGACGCGGTCGATTTTCCGCAGCGCCGCGCCGGTGCCGGTGATGGCGCCGCCGGCGGTGGTGTTGCTGCTGGTGACGAACGGATAGGTGCCGTGGTCGATGTCCAGATAGGTGCCCTGCGCGCCCTCGAAGAGCAGGCTCTTGCCTGCTTCGACGGCATTGTACACGAGCATGGTGGTGTTGGTGCGGAACGGAGCGAGCCGCTGGGTGGCGGCGAGCATTTCGTCGGCGACCTGATTCGCATCCAGCGCCGGCAGGCCGACGGCGGCGAAGAGTTCGTTGCACTCGGCGACGCGCTCGTTGAGGCGTTCGGTGAAAGTGGCGGTGTCGGCGACATCGATGAAGCGGAAGCCGCGGCGCTCCACTTTGTCTGCATAGGCCGGGCCGATGCCGCGGCCGGTGGTGCCGATCTTCTTCGCCGCCAGGAGAATTTCGCGGCGCTGGTCGAGCCCGCGGTGATAGGGCATGACGAGGTGCGCGCGGTCGCTGATGGCGAGATTCTCCGGCGAGATTTTCACACCCTGGCCGGTGAGTTTGTCGATCTCTGCGTTGAGGCCGGCGGGGTCCATGACGACGCCATTGCCGATGACGCAGCTTTTGCCGGGCCAGAGGATGCCGCTGGGGATGAGGTGGAGGACGTATTTTTCCCCGCCTTTGATGACGGTGTGGCCGGCGTTGTTGCCGCCGGCGCCGCGGACGACCATGTCGGCGGTTTCGGTGAGGAAGTCCACGATTTTGCCCTTCCCTTCGTCGCCCCACTGGGCGCCCGTGATGATGACGTTTGGCATGAGTTTCTGAAAACGGCCGGAGCTAAAACAGAAGCGGGCAACGGAAGTTGCCCGGCTTCGGAAAAAATGGCGCCGTGAAGGCGGATCACATGGTCATAAAGGCCATGGCCACGGCGAGCACACAAAGCACGATGCCGAGCCCGGCCAGGCCGCGGAGTGCGGAGGCGGCGGAGTCTTTCTTGCGGGTCTTCTTTTTGAAAGGAGCGTCGCTGGTGAAGCCGGAAGGGGCGGCACCGGAGTCAAGGAGTTGCGTTTCACTGCTCATAGGATCGCGGTTATGGATTTCACGCCGGGCGGAGGCAAGGGGATTTTGCCAGCCGGACGGACTCAGAGCCCGCGCACCAGTTCCTCCAGTCGGCGGCCGTAGGCGACATAGCTGTCGAACTGCTGCTGCGCTTTTGCCGCCGGGTCCATGCCGTCGTCCTGGCCGGCGCTGTGAAAGACCACCGCGGTGTGCGGTTCGATGCTGATGAAGCCGTCGTAGCCACTCCTGAGAAGATCCTTCAAAATACGCGCCACCTGACCCTCGCCCTCGCCGGGGAGCGTGTAGTCGGCGTCCTTTTTGGCGGGGTTGTAATTCCCGTCTTTGATGTGGATGTGCGAGATGGCCGGCTTCACGGCCTGGTAGAACGCCCACGCGTCCTGCATGTGCGGCGGGTTGTCGCGGTCCATGTTGAAGACGGGATTGCAGGTGTCGAAGACCCAGCGCAGCCCCGGCACCTGCTCCAGTGTTTCCAGGGCGCGGCTGATGCTCATGCCGCCGTAGTTCATGCAGTTCTCGTGCACCGTGGTGATGCCGGCGTCGTCAAAGCGCGCTTTGATCTCCCGCAGCCGGCGAAACCGCTCGGGGGCCATCTGGTCGGGAAGGTCGTTGCCGCCGGCGTCTTTGCGGATGGCATAACTCATGACGCGCACCAGTTTCGTGCCCAGCCGCTGCATGCGCGGAATCGCACGGTCCACGCGTTCCAGCGTGAGCGCGAAGTCATCGGTAATCTGGCTGGCCCAGTTGCCGATGGTGGAGCCAAAGCCGCAAATGCTGACACCTTCCGAGGCCAGAGTTTCCACCAGCGCCTCGAAGGCGGCATCCGGAATGTCGTGCACGTTTCCGCTGCTGAAGCCGGGCACCTCCACGTTGCGCATTTCGATATGCCGCCAGCCGAGAGCTTTGGTGGCCTTGATCTGCGCCGCGAGCAGATTGCCCGCTTCGTCTCCGATGCCTGCGAATTGAATCATAACGTCTGGGTGCTGGTGAATTAGCCTGCACCTCAAGGCGGACGCCGGTGGCGGGGAAGCGGAAAATTTCCCGGGACCTCGTGAGGCCATGCGGCGGGCGCGGGTTCATCGAAGACCAGCCGCATTCACCTGAGTTCCAGTTCCGCGCCGTCCACAAAGCCGCGCAGGCGCGTGCGGCTGTCCTCCATGCGAATGATCACCGCGCCGCTGCGGGCCTGGTCGAAGGCATGGATGCTTTTGGCGGCGAGCATGGCCTTCCACTCATCGGCAACGAATTCGCTCGCGGGAAAAGTGCTGTTGCTGAACACGACCGTCTGCGGGCGCACGGCGTTGAGGAATTCGGGCAGTCCGGAGAAGTCGCTGCCGTGCCGGCCTTTGACGAGAATGTCCGCGCGCAGGTCTTCACCGCTCTCGAGCAGGGCTTTTTCGGTGATGAAGCCCGCATCGTTCATCAGGAGCACGCGCCTTTCCTGACAACGGAGCATGAAGACGGCACAGCGGTCGTCGGTGGCGTTGGCTCTCCAGCCCGGAGGAGGAAAGAGGCAGCGCAGCGTCACTCCCGGCTCCAGGGTCAGTTCGTCGCCGGCCACCGGCTGCGGCTCCGCGCGCGGCAGGAAATCGCGGCGCACCTCGCCGGCCGCGCCGGTGTGATAGGTGTCGCCATGCGTCAGGATCATTCCATCGAGCCGGTTCACCGGCGTGCGGGTCAGGAACGGTCGCAGGGAGCGGTGGTAATGACGCAGTCCGCCGGTGTCCACGAGCCATTGCCGGCCGCCCGGCGTGTGGATCAGCATCGCCGCGCCGCCGGAGTCGAGGTCGAGCACGCTGATTTCGCAGGTTTCGCCGCGCAGCCACTGTGAGGGATCGACATTCAGGTGCCCGCCGGGAATGGCGGCGAAGAATTGCGCCAGCTTCACGCTGACCAGAGCGAGCAGCCAGTTGAGTTTGTTGCAGGCGAGCGTCAGCAGCGCCAGCCCGCCGCCGGAGGTCAGGAGCGAAGCACAGGCCACGATGAGAATGGCGTAGGACAGCAGCACGAGGAAGATGTTGGCCACGATGCCCACGGGCGTGATCAGGCTGAAATAATGAATCATCAGCGGAGCCGAGCCGACCGTGGAGGCGCAGGACAGCGCGACGGAGTCGGCGGTGAACCCGCGGAGCATGAAGGCCGCGGTTTGCGTGCGCGTGTGCAGCTGCCGCGGGAGGAAGGGATCGGGTTCTGCAAAGCGCTGAAAGAGCCGGCGGAAGACCGGAAAGAGCACGGCGATGGCGAGGAGCACGCCGAACGAAAGACTGAACCCCGGCTGGAACAGCTGCTGCGTATTCCATGTCAGGAGGAGCAGCGCCGAAGCGCCGAGACTGTTGAAAAGCCGCGACTCGCGGTCCCACAGCGGCGCCATGAGATACACCGCGCTCATCAGCGCCGCGCGCCACGCGCTCGGGCGCAGTCCGGTCACGAAGACGTAGTAAAACAGCAGTGGCAGCGCGATGAGCAGAATCCAGCCGTAGGGCAGGGGCGTGCGGCGCAGCATCCAGAAGATGATCCCGCAGAACATCGCCACATGCAGCCCGCTGACGGCAAAGATATGCATGGTGCCGCTGGCGCGGAACGCGTCCTCGATTTCCGACGGGGTCTTCTCCCGGGTGCCGAGCACCATGGTCCGCACCGTGGCCGCGAGGTCTGGATCGTGGCTGATGCCCAGCGTCACCGCCGCGCCGATCCATTCGCGCGAGCGGAGCGCGGAGGCGACCACGGGATTGCCGGCATCCCGGTCCACCACCATCAGGCCGCTGCGAGGTTCCGCGGATTCAAATTCCGCGCTGAGTCCTTCGCGGTGCAGAAACGACGGCAGGTCGAACTCGCCGGGATTGCGCGGCGGCTGCGGGCGGCGCAGCAGCCCGTGAAGCTCGATGCGGTCGCCATAGCGCAGGTCCGCGGATGCTTCCGTCAGATGGACATAGAGTCTGGCGCCGCGGAATTCGTCAGGAATCTGCACCGATGTCAGTGATTCCACGCGCAGCGGAAAGGTCAGCCGGGTGCCGGAGGCGTCGGGTTCCGGAGCGTCGATGATGATCCCGCCCAAGGCGGCGGGCACGGAATCTCCGGGCGCGAGAATTTCCTCCATGCGTTCCCGCAGCGGGTCGGCGTCGTTGACCCGGTGCAGCAGCGCGAAGGCCGTTGCGCATACGATCAGCGCCCAGGGCGCCGTGCGCCATTTTCCAAACAGGGCCGCCGCGCCCGCCAGCACCGCCAGCCATCGCCACGCCGTCCACTCCGGAAGGGCATTTGCTGTCAGGATGCCGGCGCAGGCCGCGGCCGCCATGAAGAACAGCAGATGCGCGCGCTTGCGCCCGGGATGACGGCACCAGTCGAGGAAGGCGGCGGCCGGAGCCTTCACGGAGTGTCAGGAATTGATCCGCGCCATCAGTTCCTGCTCCTCGATCTCGTGCAGCTTGTGGTGGGCGTTGGCCGCGTGGTTGCTCTCCGGGTAGTCGCGGATCAGTTCCTCCAG
This sequence comes from uncultured Akkermansia sp., assembly GCA_964523105.1. GTDB lineage: Bacteria > Verrucomicrobiota > Verrucomicrobiia > Verrucomicrobiales > V1-33 > V1-33. The sequence continues at coordinate 20,582 of CAZFZN010000060.1, read as the reverse complement.
CACCTGACGGGCTCTCGCAAAATCGCACCGCTGGGTGGCGTGGGTGTCCGCGAGTTTGACCATGAAGAAGCACCGGTCGTCCGAGCCCCAGGTGCTGTCGGCCGCGGCCGTCTCCAGCAGGTTCACCGCGGTGTCCACATCGCCCAGCTTTTCCTGGTGCAGCTTCACCATTTCCATCATGGCAAACCGGTCCTTCGGTCCCTCGGCGAGCGCTTTCTCAAACAGATCGATCGCCTTGCGGTATTCCCCCTGCGCCACCAGCGCCATCGCTTTGTGCGTCAGGGTCTGCTCCACTTTCTCCGGCGCGGAGTAGAAGGAATCCGCCACTTTGTCGCCGATCGCGGGGATGATCCACTTGAGCACCACGACTCCACCGATGAGCGCCGCAAACACGATGTAAGTGAACACCGCCATGCCGTTGCGGTAGCCTCCCGGCGGCGGTTTGACCTCTGCGACCTCCTCATCTTCGGCGGCGCTCTCCTCAAGGGAAACCGGGGGCTTGCCGGGGTCCTCCGGCTTGCGGTTCTCATTCCATGCCAGCCATGAAAACAACACGAGCAGCACGACGGTGAGGAAGCGGACGAGCAGGGTGATCATAGGGATTGCGGTCATCCTGGCCAACGCGGGCCGGCAGAGCAATGCTGAAATTCGGCGTTAGATGAACCTCTCAAGCAGGGGGCGCAGCCGCTCCACAGTCTCCGTCGGCCAGAGTTCCCGCGGGGTGATGACGGCATGGTCGAGGGCGCGGTGCTCTGGCCAGCAGGGTTCGGGCGGAATGCGCGGGATCGCCGCGGCGAGGACGGCTTTGGCGGCGGCGGCGTTGGCGCTGACGTGCTCCATGACGGCCGCGGCGCTCACCGGTTCCTCCTCCACTTTCCAGCAGTCGTAGTCGGTGATCATGGCCATGGTGGCGAGGGCGATTTCGGCTTCGCGCGCGAGTTTGGCCTCCGGCAGATTGGTCATGCCGATGACATCGAAGCCGAGCTGGCGGTTGGCGTTGCTCTCCGCGCGTGTGGAAAACGCGGGGCCGTCCATGTTCACATAAGTGCCGCCGTCGTGGACGCGCCGGCCCTGTTCGCGGCACACGTCGTGCAGAATGGATCGCAGCCCGGTGCTGACGGGATCGCTGAACCCGATGTGCGCGGCAATGCCGCCGCCGAAAAAGGTGTGGTGCTCCCGCCGGCTGGTGCGGTCGAAAAACTGATCCGGCAGCAGGATGTCGCGCGGGTGATACTCCTCACGCAAGCTGCCGACGGCGGTGACGCAGATGATCCAGCGCACGCCGAGGGCGCGCAGCGCGAAGATGTTCGCGCGGTGATTGAGTTCATGCGGCAGAATCCGGTGCCCGCGTCCGTGCCGCGGCAGAAAACAGACGCGCCGTCCGGCCAGAGTGCCGGCGGTGATGACATCGGACGGCGCGCCCCACGGGGTTTCGGCGCGGATTTCCTCCCGGTCCGTGAAGCCTTCGATGTCGTAAAGTCCGCTGCCGCCGATGATGCCGATGCATGAAGTGTTCATGCCGCGACGGGACGCGGAGAGCCGCACCGGGCAAGGGATTCCTCTTTGTCAGGCAACCACCAGCCGGCGCTGCGGCGGCGGGTCGCCCTGACGGATCACTCCGACACATGCCTCCGCGTTGCAGACCCACGCCAGCACCGGCGCCCGCAGGAACCGGCGCTCCTCCTCCATGCTCATCGGGCCGCCGCAGCACGGGCAGGCCGGGCTCGAGCCGGCACCCGCAGCGCAAGCCCGCAGCAGCGCCGCGAATTTGCGGCCGTCCACCAGTTCGAGCCGGCCGCGGCCTTTCCGGTGGGCGAACTTCAGCGCCTTGCGGCTGAATTTCCCGGTGGTGAGAAAAACACCGCGCGTCGCGCCCTCGCCCATCACCATGCTCAGCAACTCCCGCACCGGTTCCATGGTCACGTCCTCCTCCGACGCGGCGCATTTCACGACGACGACTTCGCCCGGCCGCTGGCAGAGCAAATCCACGCCCGCGTCGTATCGGCCATGTCCCAGCGCCGCCACGTCGTAACCCTGACGGCGGTAGAATTCACCGGCGAGCGCTTCGATTTCGGCATGAGCCATGCCGTGCAGCCGCTCCAGCGGCAGGGCCGGCGGAATGGCCACCCGCCTTGCGGAAACCAGCCCGTGCCGCACCGGTGCCGCGAGTGCCAGTTCCGGCGCAGGCATTCGTTGCAAGGCATGGCTGTTCCGGGCGGAGAATTTGTCAGCCATTTGCTGCAGCGGAGCGAGCCGGATCCCGGGCAGGCTGCGCGTGGGCACCGGCGGCGCCGGTTCCGGGTTTTCAGAAACCGCATGGGCCGCCGGCGCGCCGGAGGGTGCCGCAAGGGCGAGTTGAGGGCGGCGCTCGAAGTGCCCCGCGTCCACGCGCTCCACCGGCACTACGAATGCCGCCGTTTCACTTGAAGCGAGTTCCGGTTTCCACTGCGGCAGCGACGCCGACCATTCGATGAAGCTGCCCACCTCCGGCGATTCACGGCGGCGCACCTGCGACGCCCACAGGGCCGTCAGACCGCCAATACCCAGTGCCACCCACACTTGCATCTCCTTGAGCACCGCGAGGAACGCCACCGAAGTCCGCGCACTCACCTGCCGGTAATCGGTCACAAGGTCCTGCCCGGCCACCGCGAGGATGAGCCAGATGAATAAGCCCACGATCAGTCCGATGAGCGCAGGATGGGCGGTACGTCCATGACGGTTGGGTCGGGAAACAGTCATGAGCTGCATTTTCCATAATTAACAACAATTGTCATGCTGATTTCCTTGAGGTAATCAAATTTCTGCGCAGGCGCGGGACTTTACCTCCCGGGGGAAAACGTCATGATCCCCGCCATGAATCGCCGCCATTTCCTCGCTCTCAGTGCCGCCCCGCTCGTTTCCGCCGCCGATGCCAAAACGCCGCTTCGGGCGGTCGTGATCGGCCACACCGGCCGCGGCGACTACGGGCACGGGATGGAGAAAATCTTCAACGACCGGCCGGGCGTCCAGCTGGTGGCGCTGGCCGACGCCGATGAAGCGGGCCGGACCAAAACCGCCGCCGCGCTGGGCGGCGTGAAAGCCTATGCCGACTATCGCGAAATGCTGGCGACGGAGAAGCCGGACCTTGTGAGTGTCGGCATGCGGCACAGCGATCAGCATCGCGAGGTCATCCTCGCGGCGATCGAAGCCGGAGCACATGTTTATGCCGAAAAGCCCGTCACGCGCACCCCGGCGGAGGCCGATGAACTGCTCGCCGCCGCGGCCGCGAAAGACCGCAGGGTCGCCGTGGCCCACACCCAGCGGCAGATGAAGTTCATCCGCCGGCTGCGCGACGCGGTGCAGCAGGAAGGGCTCCTGGGCGATCTCAAGGAACTGCGCGCCTTTGGAAAAATGGACCAGCGGGCCGGCGGTGAAGATCTCATGGTGCTGGGCTCGCATCTCATGGATCTGCTGCGCATGTTTGCCGGCGATCCGCAGTGGTGCAGTGCGCGCGTGCTCCAGGGCGGGCGCGACATCACGCGCGACGATGCGCGGCTCGTGAAGGACAATGTCGGACTGGTGGCCGGCGACGAGGTCTTTGCCGGTTATGCTTTCGCCAATGGCGTCAACGCCACCTTCACCAGCACGCAGAAGCTTCGCGAGACCACCGGCGGCTGGGGGCTGGAACTCTACGGCAGCAAAGGCGCCGCGCGCATCAATTCCGACCTCGCGCCCAATGTTTTCCTGCGCCGCACGGAGATGAAAGGCAACGTGCGCACCCACACGTGGGAGCCGTTCGATCCCGCCACCGTGAAAGTCGCAGAGCGGCATTCGCTCGATCCCGTGGGCGACTGGCTCGACGCCATCGCGACCAACCGCGAGCCGGAATGCAGCCTGAAAAACGCGGCGTGGGCTGTGGAAATGGTCTGCGCCGTGTATGCGAGCGCCTTGTCAGGCCAGCGCGCCGCCTTCCCGCTCAAGGAGCGCGGGCATCCGCTGGAAAAAGCGTGAGCCGGAGCTGACGGGAGGATCGCGGCGTTTGGTCATGCCTGCGTTTGCCTTCGTGCAGGAACCCGCGCACGAAGCCCGGCTCATCCCGTCAGTGGCGGCGCTGTCTGCGCCTCTCTGTTCCCTCCGCGTCCTCCTGATCAAATCCGATCCAACTCTCGAGCCATCCGCTTCCATCTGCGTCCATCTGTGGCGCTCTCCCCCGAATGCTCCAACTCTCCAACATCTCCAAGTCCTTCGCCGGCCGCGTCCTCTTTGAAGACGTCACGCTTCAGTTGAATCCCGGCGACCGCGTCGGCCTCGTCGGCCCCAACGGCGCGGGCAAGACCACTCTGTTCTCCATCATCCTCGGCGAGCAGTCACCCGACAGCGGCCAGGTGACGATGCACCGCGGCCTCACCTTCGGCTATCTGCCGCAGGAAAGCGCCCCCGCCGGCGATGAAACCGTCATGGAACTCGCCACCAAACATGCGCCCGAACACGCCGGCTGGGAGATCGAGCCCAAGGCCAAAAAAATCCTCCGCGGCCTCGCCTTCCGCGAATCCGACTTCAACCGCCCTGCCAAAGCCCTGAGCGGCGGCTGGATCATGCGCGCCCACCTCGCGCGACTGCTCGTGCAGGAGCCCGATCTCCTGCTGCTCGACGAACCGACCAACCACCTCGATCTCGAATCGCTGCTCTGGTTCCAGGAATACCTGCAGTCCTATCCCGGCGCCATCCTCATCATTTCGCACGACCGCGAATTCCTCAACAGCCTGCTGCGGCGCGTCGTCGAACTCGCATGGCAGAAGCTGCATTCCTACAACGGCAACTACGACGACTACGTGCGGGAAAAAGCCGCCCGCAGCGCGCAGCATGCCCAGGCTTACGAGAACCAGCAGCGGGAAATCGCCCGGCTTCAGGAATTCGCCGACCGCTTCCGCGCCAAGGCCAGCAAGGCCGCGCAGGCCCAGAGCAAGCTGAAGCAAATCGAGCGCATGGAAAAGATCGAAGCCCCGCTGGAGCAGGCGAAGACGGTCGGCTTTCGCTTTCCCCAGCCGCAGCGCAGCGGTCAGCGCGTCATGACGTTGAAGGACGTGCATCACGCCTACGGCGACCTCGTGGTTTATCGCGGCATCGACCTCGAAGTGGAACGCGGCCAGCGCACCGTCCTCGTCGGACCTAACGGCGCCGGCAAAAGCACCCTGCTCAAGCTTCTCGCCGGCGTCCTGCCGGTGCAGCAGGGCACGCGCACGTTGGGCCACAACGTGAAGTGCGGCTACTTCGCCCAGAACCGCGTCGAGACCCTGCAGCTCAACCGCACGGTGCTCGCCGAGGCCATGGACGTGCAGAACCGCCAGCCCGAGCAGTTCGTGCGCACGCTGCTCGGCAGCTTTCTCTTCAGCGGCGAAGATGTCTTCAAGCCCGTCGCCGTGCTCAGCGGCGGAGAAAAGTCGCGTCTCTCCCTCTGCAAGCTGCTGCTCGATCCGCCGAACTTCCTCCTGCTCGACGAGCCGACCACGCACCTCGACATGGCCAGCATCGAAGCCCTCATCGGCGCACTGCGCGACTTTACCGGCACCATCGTGTTCATCAGCCACGACGTTCACTTCATCCGCAGCGTCGCCACCACCGTGCTGCACATCAGCGCCGGCCAGATCACGCCTTACGCCGGAGACTATCAGTATTACCTCGACAAAAGCCGCGCCACCTCCGCGCGCGAAGCCCTCACCGCCGGCCAAAAACTCACCGACAGCCGCGCCGGCATTCCCGCCACCCCGGCCGCCGAGGCCCCCCGGGAGAAAGTCTTCCTTAGCAAAGAAGAGCGCAAAGCCGCCGCGAGAGAACGTGAAGCCGCCGCTGCCTCGCGCCGCGAACTGAAGAGGCGGGTCGAGCAGTTGGAAAAAGAAGTCGCCGCCCTTGAGGACCGCCAGCGCACCCTAACCGGCGACCTCGAGCGCCCCGAAACCTACGCGGACTCCAGCCGCGCCATGAATCTGAACCGCGAACTCATGGGTGTGACCGACAGCCTGGAGCGCCTGACCGCCGAGTGGGAGCAGGCGGTGGCGGAGCTGGAAGCGGCGGCTTCCGCTGCGGGGCAGAACTGAATTGTGCCGGGTTCCGGCGCTCTGAAGTTCGTGCCGCGCCGGTCTCCGGGTTAGCGACGGCTCTTGCTCAGCACGCCAAGCGCCACGGCAGCCGCGGCCGCGATGAGCAGGAGCAGGCCGATTTTGGTCGCGAGGTTTTGAAACAGTTCCTGCTCGATGACATTGAGCACCAGCAGCGCGGCCAGCGTGGCCAGCGCGAGCACGGCGAGGGCGGCGATCACTTTGAGCGAGCCGGAAATGCCGCCGCCGGCGGGAGTGGGGTCGGGTGAGTTCATGGCGGCGGCAGTCTGTTCACTTCCCGGCGCCCCGCAAGAGCGCGGACTTGCCGCCCTGCGGTGTTTCCGTTACAAGTGCCGCATGTTCGTCCGCCTGCTGTTGCTCCTCGCCGCCCTCACAGGAACGGGGCGCGCGGAATTGCGCACATGGACGCTGCCGGACGGACGCACACTGAATGCGAGGATTTCCGGCATCGAGGACGGCAAAGTCCTGCTTCTGCCTTCCAACGGCACCACTCCGGTGGCCGTTTTGACTCAGCAGCTGGCCGGCACCGACCGCGCCGCGGTGGATGCATGGGTTCCGCCAGGACGGCGCGCCCCGGGCGCGAATGCCGTCATCACCCGCAATCCGTCAGGCTGGCCGCTCATCGTCGAACTCAAAGAGGACCCCGCCTTCACCGTCGTGGAGGAGAACCGCGAAGCTCAGCGCTACATCTACCGCAGCGATCATTTCGAGTTCACCTCGCGCCAGCGGCTCAACCTCCGCATTGTGCGCGAGTTCAGCTGGCTGTTCGAGCTGACCTTCGAGACCGTCGCCGCGCTGCCCCTGAGACTCGACCCCGAGCCGCCGCGCGGCTATTACCAGGTCGTGCTCTACACCACCCGGGCGGAATACGTTGCCGCCGGCGGACCGAAAAAGAGCGGCGGACTCTACCGCGGCAGCACCGGCGAGGTCATGGTGCCGCTCCCCGCGCTCGGCGTGGAGTTCACCAACAACCGCTGGACCATGAAGCACCGCGAAGGCAATCAGCCGCTGCTCCACGAAGTCACCCACCAGGTCATGGGTCCGTGGCTGACCGTGCTGCCCATGTGGATCATCGAAGGCGCCGCCGAATACGTCGCCGCCGCCCGCTGCTCCCACCGCAAGCTGACCCTCCACGGCGGTCCTGACAACCTTTTCACCTTTCTCCGCGAGCAAATGGGCGTGCCCCGGCGCACTATCGACATGCGCCATCCGGAGCGGCTCATGGTAATGGATTTCGACAAGTGGCAGCGCGACCTCGCCGGCGGTCAGGGCATCAAGAATTATTACAGCGCGATGCTGCTGTTCTATTACTACGCCCACCTCGACGGTGACGGCACCGGGCGGCACCTCATGCAGTATTTCCGGGCCCGGGTCGCCAGCCGCACTCCCGATGACGACTCCGCCGACCGCGACGCCCACCTGCTGCGCGGCCGGTCATGGGAAGTTCTGTGGAACGACATCGCCCGGGCGCTCGCCGCCTACAAGGTGAAGCTCTCCTGAGGCTCCGCAACGGGCGTCCGTTCGACGGTTGCGTCCCGGGAGAAACAGAGCGTGGAATCAGCAGCTGCATCCGGCGATCCGGGGCGGCACTCTCCGCTCCATGTATTCCGAAGACGACATTCAGTATGCGCTCGAGACCACCGAGGTGATCCACGAGCCGGACCGGCGCATCGATACGTTCGGCGCGACGAGTTTCGAGTTCACGCTGGTGACGGAACTGATGGACGACGTGACGAAGGTGCGCATCCGCAGCGGACGGATCACGGCGGAGAAACCGATGATCGTCAAACCCGGGCCGCCGTCGGATTTGGAATTCGAGGGCTTTGGCGAGCAGGCGGAGGCCTTCGCCGAGTGGCTGCGCGGCCGCATGAAGGACCTCGCGGCCTTTCAGTACGGCTTCAATTTCAAAAAGAGCGACGTCACCGAACGGCTGGTGAGCGACAGCATGGACAACGTGCGCCAGCGCCTCCTCGACGACGCAAAACGTGAGGGAAATCCGATGACGGCGATCATTCAGGGCGTGGACGACACGTGGGAAATCTGCCTGCTCAAATTCATGGTCGAGATGATCCAGAAATCCCACCGGATCAACCTTTTCGACTTCAAGCGCCGCGGGCTGCTCTAGCCGGATTCAATTGAGCCCCGGCCGGCGGAATCCGGCGTAGTCGGGAAACGAGCCGCACTGGGGAAAAGGCTCGGCCTCGTGGAGCGGCAGACGGGCGGCGGCGCGCAGCGCGGACTCCTGGTCCGGGGTCAGGGAATCGAAGAGCAGCGTCACTTCCCACCCGAGGACATTGCCGGCTCCGGTGGCGTGGCAGTCCACCACCACGGCTTCGAGATCGAGCAGGCGGTGACGGCGTGAGGAGGGGAGATGAATGCCGAAGGCAAAAGAGGTGCCGGGCTCACAGGCGCGGTTGCTGCGAAACACCGCCCCGTGCGGGCTGAGTTGCTGCAGTTCGAACTGCGGCAGCGTCTGACGCGACGCGGCGGCGGTTGCCGGAAAGGATGTCATCGGATGGAAGTTTTGGAGGAGGTTTTCTGGCCGATTTCCCCCTGACACTAGGCCGCGAGTGCAGGGTGTCAAATTTCGATGCCGTTCTGGAAACTATTGTGCGCGGGGAATTGACGGCGCGATCCTGACATCACCCGGCTTTAGGGGAATTCCCTGGAAGCGCGCTTCCGCGGCGCCGGCATCACCTGCAGCAGGCCCCGCGAACGGCGCACGAAAATGTTGTCAGGCAAGTTCACGCACGCGGGGCCGTGCGGCAGATCCAGCATGGCGCGAACGGCCTCGACCTGATCGAATCCGATGCCGCGCAGGGCGTGCCGGCGCAGCCAGAGCAGCAGGATGCGGCGCTGCATCGCGAGCGGCCCGGCGGCCAGCACCCGGGCATCCAGTGTGTCCTGCGACGCTGCGGGCTGCGCCAAATCATCGAGCCATTCCTGCTCCGCGCGGCTGATCTCCGCGGCGCGGCACAGCGCGGGCCTGACATCCCGGCCCAGCGATTCCTGAAGCAGCGGCAGCACCCGGTGGCGGAGCTGGTTGCGCGAGGCGGTGATTTCCGCGTTCGTTCCATCCTCGCGGTACGCGAGGCCGCGCGCCGTGATCCAGTCGTCGATTGCCGCGCGCGTCACTGACAGCAGCGGGCGCGCTGCGTGCAGCGGTCTGCGGTGTCCGGGCACACTCAGTTCCGTTTCTGCATCCATGCCGCGAAGCCCGGCGGAGCCGCGCAGGAGATTGAAGAGCACCGTCTCGGCCTGGTCATCCGCGTGATGCGCCATGAGCACCAGCCGGCAACGGTGCCGGCGCGCGCATTCCGCAAGGAACCGGTGACGCGCCCGGCGGCCGGCCGTTTCCAGCGACTCGCCGGCGCGCTGCGCCTCCTGTTTCACATTTACCGCGGCGACTTCGCAGGGCAGCCCGAGTTCTTTGGCCAGCCGGCGCACGAAAGTGGCATCGCCTGCCGAAGCCCGGCCGCGCAGGCGGTGATTGAGATGACAGACCACCAGATTGCGGTGCCCCGCGGCATGCAGGGCGTGGAGCAGCGCCGTGGAGTCGCGCCCGCCGCTCACGGCCACGAGCTTCCGCTGCCGCACCGGAAACCGGAGCGTAAAGGCGGCGATGGCGGCTTCCACGGTCATGCCCGCGCTCTACGCACGGAATGGCGCGCGCGCCAGGATTCCCCGGCCGGGATTTCTGCTTTCCCCGCCGCGGGGGCCGTTCCATGCTCGCGCCCGAATCCGCCCTGACAATATCCCCCATGAGAGAAAAACTGCACGCGCTCCACGAGCGGCTCACCGGCACCGTCCTCGGTGCGCAACAGCCGTCCATGCTCCTCATCACTGCGCTGCTCGCGGGCGGACATGTGCTCATTCAGGGCCCGCCGGGCATCGGCAAAACCACGCTCGCCGCCACGCTCGCACGCAGCATCGAGGCCGCGTTCAGCCGCATTCAGTTCACGCCGGATTTGCTGCCCAGCGACATCACCGGCTACTCCATGTTCAACCAGGCGACGGGACAGTTTCAGTTCATCCCCGGGCCGGTGTTTTCCAACATCGTCCTGGCCGATGAGATCAACCGCACCAGCCCGCGCATCCAGAGCGCGCTCTTCGAGTGCATGAGCGAGCAGCAGGTGACGGTGGACGGCGTGACGCGCAAACTGAACTCGCCGTTCATGGTCATCGCCACGCAAAACAACCTCTACGCCACCGGCACCTTCCCGCTGCCGGAGCCGCAGCTCGACCGCTTTTTGCTGAGCATCCCCATGTCGCTCCCTGACATGGAAACTCAGGCGCAGCTTTTGAAAATGCACGCGCAGCGCGGACCGGAGGCGGCCGCCGAGGGAGCGCTCCTCCACGCCGCAGACATCGTGGCCGCGCAGCGTGAAGCCGCCGCCGTGCCGGTGAACGACCGCGTCTGCCGCTACATCACTGTCATCTGCGAAAGCCTGCGCAAGACCGACGCCGGCCGCGGCGCCCTCTCCGCCCGCGCCAGCATCGCCGTGATGCGCGCCGCCCAGGCCGCCGCATGGATGGACAGCGCCCCCGCCGTTTATCCCGACCACGTCAAATCCGTCGCCGCCGCCGTGCTCGCCCACCGCCTCATCCTCCGCGACAACCGCCACGGCCAGACCGGCGAGCCCGCCGCCCTGGTGAACAATGTGCTGCAGAGCGTGGCGGTGCCGTAGCGTTCCGTGCCTGTGCTGCGGTGTTGTCAGCTTCCCGCCTGCTTCTTCGCCTCCTCCAGTCCGCGAATGGCCTCGGATGGCGAGGTCAGAGCGTCGGGCAGCCGGATTGCGGGACCTTTGGGAGGAATCACCAAGGCGAAGGGGATGCCGCCCTGCTCGTAGGCATCAAGGAATTTCTTGATGTCAGGATCATTCTTCGTCCAGTCAGCCAGCATAAAGGCGGCGTTGTGCTCTTTGAGGCTGTTGCGGAATTCATCACGTGTGAAGGCCAGTTTTTTGTTGGACTCGCAAAGCACACACCACTCCGCCCAGAAGTCCACTACGGTAGTCAGTCCTTTTTCGCGGCGTTCGATGATGGTGCGCGGAGAATAGACGATATCGCTCTTTTCCAGCGCGAGAGCGGGCGCCTTCTCAGTCGTTGCGGTCCATGCGAGCCAGCCGCCACACACCAGGAAGATCGCGGCGAACGGCATGGCGATGCGTTTGGAGCGCGGGCGCGCTGCGGGAGTGAAAAACCGACCGTAGAGCCAGAGCGTCATCGCCAGGAGCACGAGGGCGAAAAGGATGTAGAAGAGTCCGCTCCGTCCGGTGCTGGCGGTGAAGACTGAAATGAGCCAGGCGCAAGTGGCGAACATGGGAAAAGCCATCACCTGCTTGAAGGTCTCCATCCACGCGCCGGGGCGCGGCAGTTTTTTCACCAGGGCCGGAAACCAGGAGAGCAACACATACGGCAGGGCAAGGCCCAGGGAGAGCATTATGAAGATGGCGCCCACGAGTGCGATCGGCGTGGACTTGTTGAGCGCGAAACCCAGTGCCGGCCCCATGAACGGCCCGGTGCACGGCGTGGCCAGCAGCACCGTGAGCAGGCCGCTGAAAAACGAGCCGGAATAGCCGGACTTGTCCTGCAGCTCTGCGCCCACTGAAGTTAGACTGGTGCCCATTTCAAAGAGGCCCGCCAGTTCCAGTGAGACGGCGAAAACCAGCACGATGAGGCACATGAGAAAGACCGGGTTCTGCAACTGGAAGCCCCAGCCCCGTGATTCTCCCACCGCCCGCAGGGCGATGAGCACGCCGGCCAGCACCATCATGGATGCGAGGATGCCCGCCGCATAAGCCAGACCATGCCTCTTCACCGCCGCATGGTCTTCACCGCTCTGCCGCACGAAGCCGAGCACCTTGATGCCGAGCACGGGAAATACGCAGGGCATGAGATTCAGGATGATGCCGCCGAGAAAGGCAAAGAGCAGCGCCAGCGTCCATGTTAGGGGAGCGCTGGTTTCACCGTCCACAGTGCGCACTCCCCAACTGCGAATGGTGGCGATGTCGGCGTCCAGATTTGCCGCCGTTGCGCCGGTGACGGGCTTTTCGGATCCGCTCTCCACCGGGGGGCTCGGTGCTCCGGCCGCTGCCATTGAACCGTAGGCCAGCGCGGGCATCGAACCATCCTTGAGCCAGCCCTTGGGCGCATGGAAGAAGCCGGCGGGCGGTTGTGGAGTTTCGCCCTCCTCCACTTCCTTGCGGGCGATCGTCAGGATGATTTTCCCATCCCTCGTTTCCGGCTTTTGCGGGTCGGTTTCGAGCGCCTTGGAGGCGCCGAAAAAGTAGATCGTGCCAGGATCGGGATTGGCGCCTTCTCCCGGCGTGAGCGTAAAGGTTACTGCAGCCGGCTCGTCTTCGCCGGCAGCCGGAACTTCAGCCAACTCCACCTTCCATGCATTCGTGGACATGGGCTGCTGCGCGCGCACCGCGTCGAACTCTTTCTTCAACTCCGGATTAACCGCCGGGTCCTTCACGGGCAGTTTCAGCGACACTTCCTTTGGTCCCCCCGGGTCACAGCCGGCCGTATCATCACACTCCAGCCATGTGACTGTGCCCCAGAGCTTCACTTTTGTGCCGGAAAGAGTCGCGGGAGGCTTGATCTCCGTCAGCAGATACACCGTTCCTCCGTAGGTGTGCTGCATTCCCAGGATCCCCTCTGAAACATGCGGTAGGGGCCATTGGATTGGCCCGGCGGAGAATCCTTCGGGCAGCGTCCATTTTACCGATGTCGCCTGGCCTGTACTGGTATTGATCCAGTAAGTATGCCAGGCCGCATGGTGCTTGAGTTTCAGGGCGACAGTGAACGGCTGCCCGGCGACGATGCCGTCCTGCTCGCTCACGAGGGAGACCGTGACGTTCTTCCCTCTTCCGGGAGCGGCGGTGGCCTCGGCAAAGGGATCGTCCTGGGCCGTGGCGAGGGCGGCGGTGAGGAAAAGGAGAGCGGAAAGTCTCATGGTGCGGAGATAGCGGCGGGCGCGGGCCGGATTATTCCCGAAGTACGCGGGCTGGCAAAAGCAAGTGTAGTAACAATACCGTGTGCTACTCCAGCGCCGCCAGCTTTTCCCCGAGCCAGAGAAGGGTGGTGTCCGGCGGGCTTTGGGGTGCCCAGCCGATGACGGCGCGGATTTTGTTGGCGAGAAAGAGGTGATCGGACGGCTCCGGCATGAGTTCGAGAGCCCGCGCGAGCGGTTTTTCCGCCGCGCCGGTGTCTCCTGAAAGGGCGAGGTCCAGCGCGAGGGAGAACTGGCAGAGGGCTTCCTTGCGGTCGAGACTGGCGGCATAGATGCCGGTCTTGCTGCTTTCCGTGTCGCCCTTTTTCAGAGGGAGGTAATTGTAAAACCATTCGCCGCCGGCGAAGCGGGAGTTGCGCAGGTCCTGATTCTCCAGAGAGCGCACCACCAATCGGCTCAATCGCAGTGCCTCGGCATAATCTCCCTTGAGCCGGTGAGCGTCGGCCAGGCAGAGCGGTGTGACCAGATTGGGCTCGGCGAAATTGGCGCGCGTCAGTTTCTCGACCGCTCCGTCGCAGTCACCGGTGAGCAGGCAGAGGTAGCCGAGGTTGCTGAGGGCGTTGGCATTCCTGGCATCGGAGGCCACGGCCTTCTCTGTCCACGCCTTGGCCCCGGCGATATCGCCCTGCGCCAGAGAGATGTGACCCATGACAGTCTGGGCGGCGGAGAAGTCAGGTTTTTTGGCCAGCGCGGCTTCGAGAAATTTCCTCGTTTCCTCCGCCTGGTTCTGCTCCCAGTGCCGGAATGCCTGGAGCAGATCGAGATCGGGATCGTCAGGCCGCTGTTCGCGCAGGAAGGCGATCATGGTGTCCTGCGTGCGCGGAGAACTGAATTTTTCACCGGGGGGCGGTTTGAAGATGCGCGACTTGAGCAGGCCGTAACCGGCGTCGCCGTTGTTGGCATTGGCTGCGAGCGCGCGGGTGAAGGCCTCCTCCGCCGCGGCCCAATCCTGACGCCGCAGCAGATCATGGCCCAGTTTGGTGTGGAACTCCGAGGTCGCCCGGCTCCCGGCGAGTGTCCGGTAGTTCTCAAAGTAATCTACATTGAACGCGTACTTGATGTAGATGGCGATGAGGATGGCGACGAGAAATGAGAGCAGCGTCCAGTATGTCAGGACGAAGCCCACGGATTTCTTCACCACCACCTGCACCTGACGCTGCGGTGCTTTGGCCACAGAAGCCTTGAGCTTCTGAACCTCCAGTTCCAGTTCGTGCACGCGCCGCAGCAGGGTTTCGTTATCCATAATGCGGCGTCCCGTGCGCCGGGATTCCCGGGTGACAAGGGCCGGAAAAGGCGGTTTGCCAAAGCGCGTCGTTTCCGGTAAGCATGGTGCCATGAAGACCGATGCCGTCAAAGTTGTCGGGGAACGCAAGGCTCCGCTATCACCCGCGGAGTCGCTGCGTCACGCCGCGTCACTCAGGCGCATTTGGAAGAAAGCCTGCGCCGCTCAAGGCATCACCCGCCCGAGAGGGGTGATCATCAAAGGCCGCACATGGGAAGAGGCCGAAAGCAAGTACGACGAACTCACTCGACGTGGCTGAAGAAGACAAATCACCGGAGGCAACCGTTGAAACCTTTGTGAAGCTCGCCCGGTTTTTAAGAATGTTTGGCGTTCAGTGCTTCAGCCGCGACGGCTCGGTCGCTTCCGCAAGGTGCCGCCTGGTGCCACTGCCGCGGCAGTGCTAAATTACTGGTTCTCAGTCGCGCAGAACGGAGATCTTATCGCCGTCTTGCAGCTCCGGGTTGTCAATCCTGCCTCCGGAACGCAGATCACAAAGCGTCTCCTTGCCAGCACGAATCAACTTGATCCGTCTGATGTCGGCGAACTCAGTAAATCCGCCCGCGGCCATGAGGGCCTCATAAAGCAGCAGTCCTCCGCCAACGTGAATCACAATACCGGGCTGCTTCACTTCACCGTCTATGCTCACTCCGCGTCCCGGGCCGGCATTACCGGGTGCAAGGCTCGCTTTGAACTCAGGTTCTGCGTAGATGCCGGCATCACGATATTCTTTCGCCAGGCTTTGTTCCAAATTCATTAGTGGAAGTCCCGCCACTTGCAGGCGCTCTTTCAAATATGGCAGGTGCAGCGTGCCATCGGCGGCGATCGTGTATCTTGCTGAGACATTAGGCGAATCCGAAGCGGGGCGCTGCAGTTCCAAGATCACCACATCGCCAGCTTTGAGCAGCGCGGCAGACCCATGAGGATTTGCGATTTGTTCCTTGATTGCCGGCTGTGTCGTCTTCTCCGCTGGTGCCGCCGGTTGTCCGTCTCGATTTTCCGGAATGTACACGCTATCGGCGTCCTTGAGGATCGGGTTGTTGCTGTTGTCGGGGGCGATCCGGCTCAGATTATATACGGTCTGTTTGTTAAGGCGGAAGACCTTTACTTTCTCCATGTCGGCGAATTCGGTCGGGCCACCTGCGGTCATGATAGCCTGGTAGAGTCTCATGCCCTCACGTAAGGGAACCATTCGCCCGCCGCTCTTGATTTCCCCGCCGACGGCCACACTGGGCGGAATATCGCCGCTGCCGCAGCCTCGTGGCGGGGTGACCCGGAAAACAGGATCCGTGAAAATTCCTGCCCCGCGATAGGTGTTCTCCAGAATACCGGCGAGTTGTTCATGCGTGAGGCCGGCGGCCTGAATCGGCATTTCGATTCGCGGGACTTTGATCTCGCCCGCCGCGTTGACGTTGTATTTGGCGTTGATGTCAGGTGATTCGGCGGCGGGTTCGATCAATTCAATCATCAGAGGATCTCCCGCCCGCAGCGCCGTTGCGGGCTTCGACTTTGCCCTCGAATGGTCACGTGCAGTTTGAGCAATCACCGGAAGCATGGGCAAGAGTGTGAACACCGTAGAGCATAGAAGCAGGGCTTTCATGGTCGCTCACTGACAACGCCCGAGCCCCGCACGTTCACTTTTCCCGCACATGCCGGGTTATCGGACGGTTTCAGCCAAGAGTATGCCGAGTCCGATTGCCGTCAGAATCGGCCCCCAATACATCACGGGAATCCAAAAGAACGTGTGAGACGGGCGAAGGACCAGTTCTTCACCGGTGTCCAGATCCATCATGCGCCGCAGCGGTTTCTTTCGCAGGTGGCTGCCGAGCAGCCAGCAGATGAGGGCGGCGACAAGCGGGGCGATGGCGAGCGGCCATTTTTGCTCGCGCCAGTAGTCTTTGCCGCCGGTGAGTTCATTGGTGATGAAACTGGCGGTGAGAGAGCAGGCAAAAGTAATGACGAGGACAAGAAAAGCCCAGGCCGGTGAAGACGATCATCGCAGTGAGAGGAACGGGCAGGTGCATGGTGAAAGAAACCGCAGATGCGCCGCCGCGGCGATTCGCCCAACGAAAAACGGCGCCCGTTGCCGGGCGCCGTTTCCGCATTGGAGGGGAATGCGGGGGGAGGGTTATCGCGAGTAGAGCTCGACGACGAGCTGCTCGTTGACGATGGGGTCGATTTCCTCGCGGCTGGGCACGCGCTGCACGGTGCCGCCGAGGCCGTCACGGTCCTGGGTAAGCCAGTCGGGCACGACGGCGGCCTGGGTGAGGTCGAGCGCGCGCAGTCCCATTTGCTGGGCGCGGGCGGTCTTCTTCATGGCGATGACGTCGCCGGGCTTGCACTGGGCGGAGGGAATGTTGCACTTCTTGCCGTTCACAGTCACGTGGCCGTGACTCACGTACTGACGCGCGGCGTTGCGGCTGTTGGCGAGGCCGAGGCGATAGACCACGTTGTCGAGCCGGAGCTCCAGCATTTGCAGGAGGATCTCACCGGTGACGCCGCGGCGGCGGGCGGCTTCCTCGAAATACCGGCGGAACTGCTTCTCGAGCAGGCCGTACTGATAGCGGAGCTTTTGCTTTTCGGCGAGAGCGACGGCGTAGTCGCTCAGCTTCTTGCGTCCGCTGCGGGCGCCGTGTTGTCCGGGACCGAAGCTGCGGCGCTCCAGTGCTTTGGAGGGGCCGAAGATGGCGACTCCGAAGCGGCGGCTGATTTTGTCTTTGGGGCCAGTATAGCGTGCCATGATGGGAAATTGGAAAAGGGGTTACACGCGGCGGGCTTTCGGGGGACGGCAGCCGTTGTGGGGGACGGGGGTCACGTCCTTCACGAGGCTGACTTCGATACCCATGCCGGCGACGGCGCGAACGGCGCTTTCCCGGCCGGCGCCCGGGCCTTTGACGTGGACTTCGACTTCGCGCAGTCCGTGGCCCATGGCCTGACGGCAGGCATCCTGGGCGACCATCTGGGCGGCGTAGGCGGTGCTTTTGCGGCTGCCTTTGAAGCCCATCTTTCCGGCGCTGCTCCATCCGAAGACATTGCCGCGGTGGTCGGTGACGCTGACGATGGTGTTGTTGAAAGTGGCGAGCACGTGGACCACGCCGGCGGTGATGTTCTTGCTCCCCTTGGCCTTGACCACCTTCAGTTTGTTTTCCTCCGGATCGAGGAGCGCGGCGACGGCCTCCTTGGCGGCTTTGGCGGCGGCTTCTTTGGCGGCTTCAGCGGAGAGCTGGGCGGCGGGCACCGGCGCGGCGGGAGCCGGCTCGGCAGCGGGGGTGGGCTTGGTTTCTTCGGCCATGGAAAGTCAGTCTGCTTTTTGGATAAAATGTTAGCCCTTGCTCTTCTGCACACCCACGGTGCGGCGCGGACCCTTGCGGGTGCGGGCGTTGGTCTTGGTGCGCTGACCGCGGACCGGCAGGCCCTTGCGGTGACGGATGCCGCGGTAGCAGTTGATCTGCTGCATGCGCTTGAGATTGATCTGCAGTTCCCGGCGCAGGTCGCCCTCGATGGCGATGCCGTTGGCCTGAATGACACTCACGATGGCGCCGATTTGCTCGTTGGTGAGCTCACCCGTGCGGGTGTCGGGGTTGATGTTCGCCTGGCCGAGGACTTTGCGGGCCAGCGCCGGGCCGATGCCGTAGATGTAGGGGAGGGAAGCTTCGATGCGCTTCTCGTTGGGAATATCAACGCCGAGGAGTCGTGCCATAATGTGGAGGTGTTTGGTAAATCAGTTGCCCTGGCGCTGCTTGTGGCGGGGATTCTTGCAAATGACGCGCACGACTCCCTCCCGGCGGATGACCCGGCAGGATTCACAGAGTTTTTTGACGGAAGGACGGACTTTCATGGAAAAGGAAGGGGGTAAAACTGCACTGCTCACACCTGCCGCGAAAGGGGTTGCGGACCAGCCTCGTGAGAAGACGAAAACATCCCCGCTGCCACCGAAGGCGGCGGGGAAGGGGCGGGTTCCGTAGCATGGTCACTTTTCTTGGCAAGTGGCGAAATCAGGATTTTTCGTCTGTGATTCTCATGACCGGTCGGTCCCGGGGGCCTCATCCTGACACAGGATGGCGTCCGCCCCGCCCGGCTTGCCGGAAAGGGCCGCGGGGCCATGCGATGACTCAATAAATAAAGACCCCTGCAAAGCAATGCGATCCGCGCCATAATTCCCTTTGACCGCTCCAGGGAGAGCGGGCAGTCTCGCCGCCCCTTTCCCGGAGGCTCCGGGGACAAGGACTGTCGCTCATGACTCTGCATACCATCTCCGTTCTCGTCGAAAACAAGTTTGGCGTGCTGGCCCGCGTGGCCGGCATGTTCAGCGGCCGCGGCTATAACATTCACACACTGAATGTCGGCCCCGGGCATGACCCGAAGCTGAGCCGCATGACCATCGTGGTCCGCGAGAAGGAACTCGTGCTCAACCAAATCATCAAGCAGCTCGACAAGCTGGTGGACGTCATTCAGGTGATCGACTTTCGCGAGGGCGACTATGTGGACCGCGAACTGGTGCTCCTGCAGGTGAAGGTGGACCGCGTGAGCCGCGCTGAGGTCATCGAGCTTTGTCAGATCTTCCGCGCCAAAATCATCGACGTGGCGCGCCGCGGCGTGACCATCGAAATCACCGGCGACACCGGCAAGATCGATAAGTTCATTCAACTGATGGACACCTTCGGCATCAACGAACTGACGCGCACCGGCCGCATCGCCCTGCCGCGCGTGAAGCATACGCAGGAGGACGAGGCCGAATGGCAGGGGCCGAAGTCCACGGATTACTAAGTCGAATGCTCGGTTCGCAGTGCTCAGTGCTCAGTTGTCAGTTTGGCACTCGATCACCGGCCACTGAGAACTGAGAACTGAGAACTGAGAACCTCACCCGATTCGTCCCCGGACTTCCCCAATCACTCACCACCAACACCAACAACAAAAAATGCCCGCCAAAATCTACACGGACAAAGACGCCGACCTCTCCGCCCTTAAAGGAAAAACCTGCGCCGTCATCGGCTTCGGAAGCCAGGGCCACGCCCACGCGCTCAACCTCAAGGAAAGCGGCGTCAAAGTCATCATCGGCCTCTACAAAGGCAGCAAGTCCATCCCCGTGGCTAAAGATCTCGGTTTCCCCGTGGTGGACACCGCGGAGGCCGTGAAGCAGGCGGACGTGATTTTCGTCGCCGTGCCGGATACGAAGATTCCGGCGGTCTATGAAGCTGACATCAAGCCGAACCTGACCAAAGGCAAGACGCTCCTCTTCAGCCACGGCTTCGCCGTTCACTACAAGACCATCGTCCCGCCGAAGGATGTGGATGTGATCCTCGTCGCGCCGAAAGGCCCCGGCCACATCGTGCGCCGCCAGTACACCGAAGGCAAAGGCGTGCCCAGCCTGATCGCGATCTATCAAAACCCCAGCAAGAAGGCCAGGAAGACCGCACTGGCATGGGCCAAGGGTATCGGCGGCACGCGTGCGGGAGTGCTGGAAACCAGCTTCAAGGAGGAAACCGAGACTGACCTCTTCGGAGAGCAGACCGTCCTCTGCGGCGGCGCCAGCGCGCTGGTGCAGGCCGGTTTTGAAGTCCTCACTGAAGCCGGCTATTCGCCGGAGATGGCTTACTTCGAGTGCCTGCATGAGCTGAAGCTCATCGTGGACCTCATGAACGAAGCCGGCATCGCCGGCATGCGCTTCTCCATCAGCGAGACGGCCAAGTGGGGCGACGTGACCGTCGGTCCGAAAATCATCGATGCTTCGGTGAAGAAGCGCATGAAGGCCGCGCTCAAAGACATCCAGAACGGCAAGTTCGCCAAAGACTGGGTGGCCGAATACAAGGGCGGCTATAAGAAGTACAAGAAGCTCCTCGCGGACGGCGAAAAGCACCCGATCGAAAAAACCGGCGCCAAGCTCCGCAGCATGATGCCGTGGATCAAGAAGCGCGACATCAAGGGCGCGCAGGCAAGCTACAAGTAATCGGGTCGGGGCGGCAGGATTGCGCCTGCCGCCCCTCCCACACCACCCGGCATGCGGCTCCGCACCGGGCGGTTCCAGTAAGACTCGTTAGGTGGCCGGCTTGCCCGTTCCTTTTGGTTTGGGCCGGTCTCCGTAGTGCAGTCGGATCCAGATGTCTCTCAGTTCGGGCACTCCCTGTTCCGTCAGGTAGCGGTTGTTGAGGGCGAAGCGCACGAGGCTGTTTTGACTCATGCGCCAGTATCC
>CAZFZN010000059.1:0-39892 GCA_964523105.1 uncultured Akkermansia sp. | reverse complement strand
AGGACTTTCGGGGAGTCCTTCCTCTCCGCTTATGAATAACGCCGGAACTGGTATCAGACGGCCTTGCTACGGGCGTACTGTGATGCCAAAGACGATCTTGAAAAACCGGGCTGCCCTCCGCGTTCCCTTTCGACATGAATCCCTTCGAGCAAAATCTCCAGCGTGTTACGCGGCGCCAGTTTTTTGGACGTACTGCGGCCGGGCTGGGCAGTGTGGCGCTGGCTTCGCTGCTGCAGCAGGACGCGCGGGGGAGTCAGCTGGGGTTGCCGGGACTGCCGCATTTTGCGCCCAAGGCGAAGCGCGTCATTGTGCTTTGGCAGGGCGGGGCGCCGTCGCACGTGGATTTGTTCGATCCCAAGCCGGTGATGGCGAAGATGGCCATGCAGGACATCCCGGACAGCGTGCGCGGCACCACGCGGCTCAGCACGATGTCGTCGGGCTACAAGAAATGGCCCATCGTGCCGGCGATCAAGCCTTTCAAAAAGTACGGACAGTGCGGCATGGAGTTGAGCAGCATGCTTCCAGGCATCGGCAGCATCGCCGATGAGCTTTGCCTGGTGCGCTCGATGAACACGGAGGCGGTGAATCATGCGCCGGGGGTGACGTTCATGCTTACAGGTTCGCAGGTGCCGGGGCGCCCCAGCATGGGCGCGTGGCTCAGCTATGGGCTGGGCTGTGAATCATCGGACCTGCCGGCGTTTGTGGTGATGACGTCGTCGGACAAAGGCAAGACCTGCGGGCAGTTATTCTTCGACTACTACTGGGGCAGCGGTTTTCTGCCGAGCCGCTATCAGGGCGTGCGGTTCAGCAATACCGGGGACCCGGTGCCGTACCTGCGAAATCCGCCGGGCGTGAGCCGTGAGGCGCGCCGGATGCTGCTCGATGACATCCAGTCGATGAATGCGGCGCACCTAGCCGACTACGGTGATCCTGAGATCGATACGCGCATCGCGCAGTACGAGATGGCGTTTCGCATGCAGGCGAGCGTGCCCGATTTGCTCGACTTCTCCAACGAGCCAAAGCATGTGCTCGACATGTACGGGCCGGATGTCCTGACCAAAGGCACCTACGCCAACAACTGCCTCATCGCGCGCCGGCTCATCGAGCGCGGCACGCGGTTTGTGCAGCTCATGCACGCCGGCTGGGACCAGCACGGCAATCTTTACACTCAGCTTGAGGAGCAGTGCCGCGACACGGACATGCCGAGTGCAGCGATTGTGAAGGACCTCAAGCAGCGCGGGCTGCTGCAGGACACGCTGGTCATCTGGGCCTGCGAATTCGGCCGCACGCCGTTCGGTCAGGGCCCGGCGGAGAAACCGAACGGGCGCGATCACTTTGGGCGCGCGTATTCCTGGTGGCTCGCCGGCGGCGGCGTGAAGCCGGGCAGCGTGTATGGCCAGACGGATGATTTCGCATGGAACATCGTGAAGGATCCCGTCCACGTCCACGACATGCAGGCCACGATCATGCAACTCTGCGGCATCAACCACGAGGCGCTGACCTATCGCTATCAGGGCCGGCAGTTCCGGCTCACCGACGTGCACGGGCATGTGATGAAAGGAATGCTGGCATGAGTGGCGGGTGCCGGGAGGGCGCGCTGCACCGTGTATCCGGCGGGCCCATGGCTTGAATCCGCAACGTCACAGCGACACTTTGCCTTATGTTCACTGCTCCGTTTGAATTGACGCGCCGCCAGCTGCTGGGCCGGATCGGCACCGGACTGGGAACGCTGGGACTGGCGAGCCTTCTGGGCGGCCGGGCGGAGGGAGCCGCGGGTCCTCACTTCCGGCCGCGGGCGAAGCGGGTGGTGCATTTTTTCCTCAACGGCGGGCCGTCGCATGTGGACACATTCGATCCCAAGCCTGCCCTCGCGAAGTATGCCGGGCAGCCGCTGCCGGGTGAATACCTGCGCACGGAGCGCAAGACGGGCGCGGCGTTTCCGACGCCGTTCAAGTTCTCCCGGCATGGTCAGAGCGGTTTGGAAATCAGCGAGCTGTTTGCGAAGACGGCGGCGCATGCCGACGACATCGCGGTCATCCGCGGCATGTACGCCCACGCGCCGAATCACGAGCCGTCGCTCATGCTGATGAACTGCGGCGACTCTGCACAGGCCCGGCCCAGCGTCGGCAGCTGGGTGCTCTACGGTCTGGGATCGGAAAACGCCAATCTGCCAGGATTCATCGCCATGTGTCCGGGCGGCTATCCCATCAAGGATGTCTCCAACTGGCAGTCCGGATTTCTGCCAGGCAATTTCCAGGGCACGTTTGTGGACTCGCAGCACCGCGAGGTGGCGAAGCTGCTGGAGAACATCCGCAGTTCTCATGCCAGTGCCGCGGTGCAGCGGCGGCAGCTCGATTTGCTGCGGGAAATCGACCGCGACCGGGGCGCTGACGATCCGCGGCTGGAGGCGCGGCTGCAGTCTTTCGAACTCGCCTTCCACATGCAAACGGAGGCCACGGACGCGTTCGACATTTCCGGCGAGCCGGAACCCGTTCGTCAGGCCTACGGGGATCATGTGCAGGGCCGGCAAACGCTGATCGCGCGCCGCCTGCTGGAACGCGGCGTGCGTTTCGTGCAGCTCTGGCACGGCGCCGGCCAGCCGTGGGACAATCACGACAACATCGAAGGCAATCACCGGAAGCTGGCCGCGGAAATCGACCAGCCCATCGCCGCTTTGATGTCGGATTTGAAGCAGCGCGGGATGTTCGACGACACGCTCATTCTCTGGGGCGGTGAATTCGGCCGCACGCCCGCGGTGGAACTCGATGGCGGCGGCAAGTCGAAGATGGGACGCGATCACAATCACTACGGCTTCTCCGTCTGGATGGCGGGCGGCGGCATCCGCGGCGGCACCGTCTATGGCGCGACGGACGAGTTTGGGTTCCGCGCGGTGGAAAACCGGACCAGCGTCCACGATTTACACGCCACGATCCTGCACTGCCTTGGGTTCGACCACGAGCGGCTGACGTATCGTCATGCGGGACGCGACTTCCGTCTCACCGATGTCTTTGGCCGGGCGATTCGCGAAATCCTTGCGTAAGGGCAAGTCCAGGGCGGCGGGTGGTGCAGGGGATCAGGCGGCGGCACGCCCGTAAGCGGCGGCGAGATTCGCGTCGTGGAACGAGTCCGCGACGTTGCCGAAGGCGACCGGCTTGCGGTTGAGGATGAGCACCTGGTCGAAGACATCGCGCACGGTGTGGAGATCATGGTGCGAAGCAATGACGAGGCGTCCCTCGGCGGCGAGGCGCCGCAGCAGGCTGCTGAGATTCTCCCGCGCCGGCCGGTCGAGGCCGGTGAACGGTTCGTCGAGCAGCAGGACGTGGGCCTCGCTGGCTACGGAGCGGGCGATGAAGGCGCGCTGCTGCTGACCGCCTGACAATTCAGAGATCTGACGTTTTTCGAGGCCGTCGAGCTGGAGCAGGGCGAGCGCTTCCGTGACCCGGGCGTCGTCGAGAGCGCGCCAGCGGCGCCACCAGCCCAGCTGACTGTAGCGGCCCATCTCCACCAGTCCGCGCACGGTGACGGGAAAGCTCCAGTCCACCTCCTCGCGCTGCGGCAGGTAGGCGAATTCCCGGTGCCAGCGGTGCACGGTGGCTCCGCGCCAGAGAATGCGGCCGGCGGCCCGCGGGATGAGGCCGGCGATGGCCTTGAGCAGCGTGCTCTTGCCGGCGCCGTTGGGGCCGATGAGCGCGACGCAGTTGCCGCACGACGTGGCCAGGGACACGTTCTCCAGCGCCGTGTGGAGACGATAGCGCACGGTGAGACCGAAAATCTCCAGCTCGTGATGATGGGCGCAGTGTTCGCAGTGTTCGCTCATGGGCGGAGGTCGAATTCGATGATTTCATCCACTGCGCCGCTGCTGCTGAAGAAGACGTCTTTCCACTTCTGGAAGCCGCGGGGTTCAATCTGCACGACGACATTGTTCGCCTCCGGCGTGCCGGCGGGCCATTCGATTTGCAGTTCGAACGAGATCCGGTCGCCGCTGCGGGGCAGCGCGACGGTTTCCTCCAGCAGCAGACTTTCCGGAGCCTTCCATTCCTGCAACGCGCGGTCCCCGTTCGCGAGGCGCACCCTCCCGGGAGTGTGGACGAAGCGCAGGCTGACGTGCGCGGAGAGCGTCTCCTCCGCGTCGGCGGTTTCCGGGCCGGCCGCGGCCACCGGCGCCGCGGTGATGTGCGTCTGCCGCCACACCAGCGGAAAGAACACGCCGCCGCTCATCGCGAGGGCGATCAGCAGATTCAGAAACGGAAAGCCGCGCATGGGAAAGCAAGCCGAAGCCGGATCATTTCAGGGCGGCCACGATCGTCTGCACGTTGTGACGCAGAGAGGCCTCGAATCCCGCCAGCGCGCCCGTTCCGTTGCCGTCGGCCACCAGTTCACCGCCGACCTTGACGCCGGTTTCGGAGGCCAGTTGTTTGAGATACTTGGCATTCACTCCCTGTTCGGGAAAAACGGCGGAGATTTTCTTCTCGCGAATGACTTTGATCGCCTGCTCCAGTTCCTGCGCGGTGGGACTGATGTTGTGATTGAGGCCCTGCACGGGCAACAGCTTGAAGCCGAACTCTTTGGCGAAGTAGCGCAGGGAAAGGTGCGCCGTGGCCAGTTTGCGCCGGGAGGAGGGGATGGCGCTGATTTCCCTTTTGGCCCACTTCTTGAGCGCATCGAGCCGCGCACTCCACGCCGCGGCACCGGCCTGATAGGCGGCTTTGTTGGCGGGATCTTTTTTGGCAAATTCCTCCGCGAGGATGCGGCCCGCGCGCTGCATGTTCTCGATGCTGTTCCACCAGTGAGGGTCGATCCCGCCTTTGGCGTGCTCGGGGCAGCACAGAAAGATGTCGTCCCCGGGCTGGATGGTTTCCGACGGAATGGTGCGGCCCACTTCGACAATCGCCTGCTCCGGTCCGAGATTGTTGCGGAGTTTGTCGAGATAGTTTTCCAGATTCTTGCCGGCCACGAGCACGAGGGCGGCACCGGAGAGTTTTCTGATATCGGCGGGCGTTGGAGAAAAGTGATGCACATCGGCGCCGGGAGGCACGATGGCGGTGACCTGCACGTGCGGGCCACCCACTTCCCGGGCCACTTCGGTGAGCACCGGATGCATTGTCGCCACCTGCAAAGGCGCAGCGGCCGCGGTCAGGGCGGAAAAGACTCCGGACAGCGGGGCGAGGAGAGGGATGAGGAAACGTCGGGCGGATTTCATGATGCAAACAGATTGCAGGAATCCCGCGCCCGTCAACCCCGCCCTGAGCAGGAATTCACTTCGCCATTCCCATGAAGATGAGCACGATGTCGATGACGAACATGAGCACGATGGCGGCCTCCAGCCAGACCATGATGCGGTGGTTCTGGTCCTGCTTGAGCATATCGTAGAGACTGTCGAGGGTGCGCAGTTTCTCATCGATGGCGCGGTGCCAGTCCGCGAGGTGAAACAGGTCTGCGGTGGTTTCATAAACCCGGGCGAGATGCCACTCGCCGAAGAACTTGGTGATGTTCGAGAGCTCATCGCTGAAGCGCGCGAGGTCGATGCGCAGTTCCATGATTTCGTGGAGCACGCGGCGGCGCCGGCCGCTGCCCTTCGGGCCCAAATCACGATAGGCACGCTCCAGCGATTCATCCAGAAAGGCATCGTAGGCCTCAAGCTCCTGGAGCTGGAGATTGGCGAGTTCCATGACATACAGCGTCTCACTGAAATCCGCCGCGCGGTCGATCACCAGCGCTGCATCCCAGTCCACCAGCACCAGGTCGTGGCGGTAGTAACTCAGCCAGCGGCTCGTGGATTCCGCGACTTCCTGACTCGACAGCATTCCGGCATCCGGTTCGCTCATCAGCAGCCCGGCCACGGCGGCACGGTTGTTTTCCAGCCACGCCGGGGCATCCGGGCCGAGTGCCTGCGAGGCGGCATCGAGGCAGAAAACAGTGTAGGCTTCGGCCTCGGGAAGCCGTTCGTGCGGGCGAATCGCGAGGGGTGCCAGTTCGGCGCGCGCTTTTTCCACCATTTCGAGCACCCACTGTTCCAGAGTCGTGCCGTCGTCGAACTGCAGACTGTGCCATGAGGCGCACTCCTCCACCGTACGGGCGGCCAGCGGCGCGCGCACGGTGACGCTGAGCGCTCCGATGCCCAGGACTTTCACGGACGGTTCGAGGCGAACCGGTTTGCCGCCCGCGTGCAGGTGCAGTGCCGGCAGCCGGGCCATGAGCGGGCGGTAGAATACCTGACCGCGCGGCGCCCGTTTGCGCGCGTCCACCCGGAACGGCTCCAGCGGGCAGCCCAACAGCGTGGCCAGCGGCGCGCGGCGCATATCGTAGGCGAAGTCGAACGCGTAAAAGTAAACCACCTCGCCCCGCAGCGGGGAGGTAGGGGTGTCAGAAGCGGCGGAATTCATGCCCGTGATCATGGCGGGAACGCGCCACTCTCCAACGGCTCGTTTGTGACAGGTGCTTCACGGGGTGTGATAATTCTTGCCGCCGCGCCGCCGGGCGGGTAAGAGCCCGGGAACAACACAACCCCCAACTCCGTACTCTCGACTTATGGCCCAGGCTATGATGGACCCCGAAGAGGTCCGCCGCTTCGCAAAGGAACTGAAACGCTTCAATGACGACGTGCAGACCCGCGCCCAGGCGCTCAACGCCAGGTTCTCCGCGCTGAGCAGCACCTGGCAGGACCAGGAGCACGCCAAATTCGCCGAGGAGTTCGTCTCCACCATGAAGGTGCTCAAGAAGTTCATGGAGATTTCCGAGCAGCACACGCCCTTCCTGCTGCGCAAGGCGCAGCGCATCGAGGACTATCTGGATCAGCGCTAGGCCCCCAGTTGCCATGCCCGACGAAGCCAAAGTCCGCTCGGTCGAGAGCCTGGAGTACTTCCGCTCCTCGCTGATCAACTTCCTCAGCAAAGCCCGTCAGGCGCTCAATCACGCCGACGACGGCGTGAAGCGCGGCCGCTACTGGGTGGAGCAGGAGCAGCACAACCACTGGATTCAGGAGGGGAAAAAGCGCGGCCGCAAGCTCGCCCAGGCGCAGCAGGAACTGCTCACAGCCAAGCTCTCCAAGTGGCAGGACAGCGTCATGCTGCAGGAAAAAATCGTGCGGCGCTGCAAGCTGGAACTGGAGGAGGCGGAGGAGAAATTCAAAATGACCAAAAAGTGGGCGCGGGAATTCGACCGCACGTTCGACCCTGCCTGCAAGGGGCTCACCCAGCTGCGCGACTTCCTGGAGCACGACCTCGTCAAAGGCATCGCGTCCCTGGATCAGGCGCTGAAAACTCTGGCCGCCTATCTGGAACGCGAGCGCCCCGCCGCCACGGCGCCGCCGCCGGAGAATCCCTCACCCGCCGAACCCGCCGCGTCATGAGTACCCAGGGCAGTTCCTCACAACTCGAAGCCGCATGGCGCGACCTCGCCGCCGCATGGCAGCACGTCAGCGATGACTGGCGCGACACGCGCGCGAAAGAGTTCGAGCAGCGCTATCTTGAGCGGCTCCCCAACCTCATCATGACCGCCCGCCGCGCCATCGAGGACATTGACAGCCTGCTGCGAAAGATGCGGCGGGAGTGTGAGTAAGCGGAACCTCACGCTGATGTCCGGGGGTTCCCTCGTGCATCGATCGCCCCCGGCTCTTCACGGGGAAAACACTCCGCGGTTCGGCGGGTGCGGGATGGCGCGCGGCGAATCAGTGAGGTTTGCAGATGACGGCGATGGAGGCGAAGAGGAGAACCCGGCCACGCCGGAGGCGTGATAGAGATTAGCCGGGGGTAGAGCGAGGAACGAGCGTAACCCCCGGGACCAGCCGGGTAATGTTTCCGCCCCGGGAGGGGCGTGAGAAGGGGACGGGCCTGGCTTGCAAGGTGAGGCGTGCATCCATAGGCTGGCATGATGTCACTGAAGTCCCGACGATTCCTTCTGCGGTTCCTGGGCTGGGCTATTCTCACCGGCATTGTGGGCGGGATTGGATGGCTGTGGTTCGATTGGCATCACTCCAAGTACTCGGTATTCACGCGCGAGAAGTTTGAGCGGAGCATCGCGGCACGTCCCGCGACCATCGCGGATTGGCATCGCCTGATCAAAGCAGAGGGCGCTCCGCCTTATTCGCGGGGTACCGCTGAGGAGCGGCTGAAAACTGTGATGGAGCAGCGGCAACCGTTTAAGAAAAAGGATGGAGAGGTGGATTGGTTCCCGGGATTCACTGAATCGGACGCAGCCTGGGAGTACGATGTGCCCTGCATGGAACTCAAAGACTGGCTACCTGGGTTTTCTCAGTTCAATTATTACTCCTACGATCTGATTTTTACCGGCGAGATGAAGATTATCGGCTACCGGCGATAAGGAGTTGCAGGCGAGCGGGTGCTTTCTTTGGGTCGGGCGGTCCTGCGGGCCGCTGTGTTATGTTCAGTTTCTCCTCCCATCAGAAGACATTGGTGATCGCGGGGTTTCTCGTGCTGCTGTCGCTGTTTTGCTGGTGGCAGGAGCCGGCATTTTTGCAGCCGGCGAGCATTTACCTGGTGTTGAAGTATGCGGGGTTGTTTGGGATCATCGCGCTGGGAGTGAGTTTTGTGATCATCACGGGCGGGATCGATCTGAGCATCGGGTCGTGGATCGGGTTTTGCGGAGTGCTGCTGCCGGTGCTGGTGAAGGTGCAGGGCTGGCCGGTGGCGGGGGCGCTGGGGGCGGTGGCGGGCTTGTCCGTGCTGGCGGGGACGGCGCATGGCTTGCTGGTGACGCGGCTGGGGCTGCAGCCATTCTTGGTGACGCTGTGCGGACTGTTCATCTATCGCGGGCTGGCACGCGTGGCGGGGGATGGTCGCGAGCAAGCGCTGCCGGAGGAATTGTTGTGGGTGAAGGGGGACCTGTTGCAGGGTCAACCGCTGGCGGGATTGCCGGTGCCGGGGGTGTTTCTGGTGCTGGTGGGTTTGTGCGTGCTGGCGGCGGTGTTTTTGAACAAGACTGTCTGGGGCCGGCACCTGCTGGCGACGGGCCGCAACGAACAGGCGGCGCGCTTCAGTGGAGTGAATACGAATGCGGTGCGGGTGCTGGCGTTCGTGCTGTGCTCGCTCATGGCGGGTCTGGCGGCGCTCTTTTTTCTCGCCGACGCTCCGTCGGTGCTGGGCTCTTCGTTCGGGAGCTTCTACGAACTGTGGGCGATTGCGGGGGCGGTGCTGGGCGGGTGCAGTCTGCGGGGCGGGGAATGCCGGATCGCAGCGGTGCTGCTGGGGAGCCTGATGGTGGCGGAAATCAAGCAGGGGGTGTTGTTCGTGGTGGAGGATTTGTGGAAGGAGGTGGTGCTGGGATTGTTCGTGCTGGGCGGGGTTATTCTGGACGAAATGATGTCCCGCTGGCTGGCGCGCCGGCGCTGAGCAGGTTCCGCAGGGAAGGTGAGAAAAACGGCACACGGCCTGCGTTCAGTGATGGCCTGCCGTCCCGGAACCGGACGAACTTTTCCCGACCCCATGATTCCATCCCGATTCATTATACTTATCTTAAGCGCAGCCGCTCTCTCTGCCCGTGCGGAGGAGGGGCCGAATGGCGAGGCGATTTATCGCGACATGTGCGCCAATTGTCACGGTCCGAAAGGTGAGGGCGTGGCGGACAAGCACGATGAGCCGCTCTACGGCGAGCGTTCCCTCGCAGCGCTGGCGAAGTACATTGATAGAACGATGCCGGAGGACGAGGAGGAGAAGCTGGATGCCGCGGGGTCGGCCAAGGTGGCGGAGTATATTTATAATGCGTTCTACTCGCCGGCGGCGCGGGCGCGGAACAACCCGCCGCGGATCGATTTGGTGCACCTGACCAACCGTCAGTATCGCGAGAGCGTGGCGGATTTGCTGGGGAGCTTCATCGAACAGCCGGAGGCCGGTGCGCCGACCGGACTGAAGGGAACCTATTGGGAGAGCGAGGGCATGAACAAGAAGGCAAAGCAGAAGCTGGAGCGAGAGGACGCGGCGGTGGATTTCGATTTCGCCGAGGGGCCGCCGGTGGAGGGGTGCTCGGCGGAGCAGTTCAGCATCGCGTGGCAGGGCAGTCTGATCGCGGAGGACACGGGACATTATGAATTTCGCGTCAGCACGCCGAATGGCGCGCGGCTTTACTTCAATCGCGACTTCCGTGAGGGCGACCGCAATACGCGGGACGACAGCGATGCGCGGCGCCAGCCGGCGCTGATCGAGGAATGGGTCAGCAGCGGCGACAAAGTGCGCGAGGCGACGGCGCGGGTGTTTTTGATCGGCGGGCGCCGCTACCCGCTGCGGCTCGACTATTTCAAGTTCAAGGAAAAGCGCGGCTTCATCCGGCTGGAGTGGAAACCGCCGCACGGTGTGTGGCAGGTGCTGCGCGCGCCTCACATTTCACCGGCGCGGGCGGCTCATGTCAGTCTGGTCAGCGCTTCCTTTCCGCCGGATGACGGGAGTCTCGGCTACGAACGCGGTTCGGCGGTGAGCAGAAGCTGGCACGAAGCGACCACGAAGGCGGCCGTGGAGACGGCTTCGGAGGTGGTGGACCGGCTCCGCATGCTGACCCGCACGAAGGACGATGCTCCGGACTACTCTGAGAAGCTGAAGGAGTTTTGCCGCACCCTGGCGCAGCGGGCCTTTCGACGGCCGCTCACGGATGATGACCGCGTCTTCTACGCGGACCGGCACTTCCAGGAGGGCGTGGCGCCGGAGGTTTCCGTGAAGCGCGCCGTGCTGCATATTCTCAAGTCACCGCGGTTTCTTTATCCCGACCCGGGCGGAAAGCCTGACGATTTCACCGTGGCGGCGCGGCTGGCGCTGGTGCTGTGGGATTCGCTGCCGGATGCAGCGCTCACGGACGCCGCGCAGAAGGGCGAACTGCGCACGGCGGACCAGGTGCGGGCGCAGGCGCAGCGCATGATGCAGGACCCGCGCACCCGCGCCAAGCTGCGCGAATTCTTCCACTACTGGCTGGCTTTCGAGGAGGCGGAGGAGATCACCAAGGACCAGAAGGAGTATCCCGATTTCAATGAAGCGGTGCTGGCGGACCTGCGGACGTCGCTGGAGAAGTTCGTGGACGAGGTGGTGTGGAGTGAAGCGTCCGACTTCCGGCAGCTGCTGCTCGACGACCGGCTGATGGTGAACCCGCGGCTCGCGAAGATTTACGGCGGTGAAGCGCCGGCGGACGACCGGTTCGAGCCGGTGAAGTTCGATCCCGCGCAGCGCGCCGGGATTTTCACCCATCCCTATCTGCTCTCGGCTTTTGCCTATCACAAGTCGTCCTCACCGATTCACCGCGGGGTCTTCCTGACGCGCAACGTGCTGGGGCGTTTTCTCAAACCGCCGCCCATGGCCATCGCGTTCATGGATGACAAGTTCGATCCTTCCCTGACCATGCGGGAGAAAGTCACCGAGCTGACGCGGAACGCGAACTGCATGGCCTGCCACGCCACCATCAATCCGCTGGGATTCAGCCTCGAGAACTACGACGCGGTGGGCCGCTGGCGCACCACCGATCAGAACAAGCCGGTAAACTCCTCCAGCGAATACACCACATCGGACGGTGAAGTGATCACGCTGAACGGCGCCCGTGATGTCGCGAAGCATGCGGCGGAGAACGAGGCGGCGCAGCGCGGATTCGTGCGCCAGATGTTTCATTTCACCATCAAGCAGGCGCCGGCCGCCTATGGTCCGGAGACGCTCGACCGGCTGCATGAGTCGTTCGCGAAAGGGAACTTCAACATGCGGACGCTGCTCGCGGAGATGGCGGTAACGGCGGCGTTTCACGGCATGCCGTAGGGCAACGGCGCCCCTCTTGTTCAGCGGCTCAGAATCGAATCCAGCGCGGCGGCGGACTCCGGAAGCTCCCTCGGTGGAGGGGCCGGCGGGAGATCCGCGCTGCCCCAGCCCTCGGCGAGACGGCTGACAAGTTCCTCCGCCAGCCGCGCTGCGGCGTCGTCCAGAGCCTGGCTCATGCTGCGCTGGAAGTTGGCGTCGAGAAAGTGACTGCTGACTCCCGTGGCGGTGCCCGTGGTGATGACCGCACCGCTGCGGGTCTCCACTGAGTAGTCGAGCACGAGGCGAAGTTCCTGTTCGACGGTGCGCAGCGTGTTGTACTTGTCACCGCGCAACTGCCGCCGCTGCACGGGGCGCAGCGTGCCGCGCAGCACGGCGTCGGCCCGGGCGGCGTCCGCTATTTGATAGGTGCCGTCCGTCTGAAACTGCCGCACGACGCGGTTGGTAATGAGCACGGACGAGCGCGGGATGAGCGTCTCATTGCGAAAGACGGGCACGGCGATGGTGCGCACGCCCTCCATCACTGCGGGCCGGCTGCTGCCGAGATGATAGCCGGAGCAGGAACCGAGAGTCAGCACCGCGGCCAGAACCGTCAGCAGGCGAAGCAGCGGGCGCACGTCAGTTGTTGGGCTGCTCCTCCACGGGAATGGCGGGCTTTTCCTCCACCGGACCGTCGGGTGGCGGCGCCGGCAGCGGCGGCACTTCGAGGCGCGGGGGCTCGGGAGCGGCCGGGACTTCCGGCACGGCGGGCGGAGTCGGGGAGTCCAGCGGAGGCAGCGCCGTGGGGTCGAGCAGCGAATTGTCAGGAGTTCCCGGAGTGACGGGAAGGTCTCCCGGCTCCAGCGGCACCTCCGGCACATAGTCCGAGCGCATTTCCGGGGTGCGGGCGGCATTGGCGAGAGCACGGGGCGCCGGTCCCGGAGGGCCGAAGTAGTCGCCTTTGTTCTTGAGATTGGCTGTGGCCGGAACGGCGAGACTGCGGGAATCGAGAGCGAGATGCTTCATGGATTCCATGAGTCCCGGCTCTTTGGCATTCATTTCGTTGACCCGCTCGCGCACTTCTTCGTAATGTGCCGATCCGGGATTCCGCAGGATGTCGGCATAGTAAATCATGGCGGCCTTGTAGTTGCCGCGCTTTTGATAGAACTTGCCGGTAGAGAAGGAACTTTCCGCGGCGGCTTCATTGATGGAGCCCTGCATGGAGAGCAGATCCGGGGGGGCATTGCCAAAGAGCGAGGCCTCATCCACCGCATCGCGGGCGCGGGAAATGTTGGAACTGTCCCGGTTGCCCTGGCCCACTTTGGCCATGTAAGTTTGACCGATGCGGGACTTCGCGTCCGCGGCCATGGGACTGGTCGGATAGTTGTCTGCGACTTTGCGATAGGCGGCGATCGCCTGATCGTGCTGGCCCTCCTCCTCGTGAATGGCGGCAATTTCAAACTGAGCCTCGGCCGCATGCACACCGTGCGGCGCATTGGCGATGATCTGTTTGAGCATTGTGATGATCTCCTCGGACGAGAGCCTGACTTTGAATCCGAGGGTTCTGCCGGTGCGCTTGGTGCGGCTGAGGGTGGCGATGTTGTACTGACGATCGATCGCTTCCGAGAACTGCGGCGACTGCCGGTAGCGGGTGATGAGATGCTGATAGGCCTCAAACGCGTCCTCGAATTTGCGGTCCTGCTCGAGGGCCGCGGCGATGCGGAACTGCGCTTCGGAAGCGATGCTGGCGTAGGGATACTTCGCAATGATGGTCTCGTAACCCTTGATGGCGGCTTTCTCGCGGCCGGCGGCTTCATCGGCTCTGGCGCGGGCCATGAGATCGTTGGCCGCCATGTCAGCCTCCCGCATCGCCGCCCCGGCCGGCACGGCCTCGGGCGCCTTGTTCTTCTTCTTGAATAATTTAGGCAGGGCACATGCATCACCGGCGGCGAGCGCAATAATGAAGGTCGTGGTGAGCAATGAGAGACGACTCCGGTCGGTTTTCATGAGGTGGAGAGTAGGAGGGGTTCCCTGCTGCGTCAAGTTGACGGTGGACACTGCAAAAACCGGCGCCGCCAGCTCCCCTGACGTCATGAGAACCGGCGCTCTGCCGGGGCTGTTTTGAGTGGTGGCGTTCTACAGCGAATGCGGGCCTTCGCTCAAGGCTGCGTGCGCCGGTGTCCTGCTGTGCGGGGACGCGATTTGGTCTTCTGCCGCAGCAGCACTTCCGTAATGGACATTGTTTTGTCCACGGCCTTGCACATGTCGTAGAGCGTCAGCGCCGCGATGCTGACCGCTGTGAGCGCTTCCATTTCCACTCCGGTGGCGGCCGTGGTGCGGACCACCGCTTTTATGGAAATTCCATCAGGCCGGAACGTGAAATCGACGCTGACGGCGTCGAGGGGCAGGGGATGGCAAAGGGGGATGAGCCGGGAGGTCTCCTTGGCCGCCTGAATTCCTGCGATCCGCGCCACGGCGAGCACGTCCCCTTTGGGCAGCCCGTTCTCCCGAATCAACGCCAATGTGGAGGGCTGCAGACGGATGCGTCCCTCCGCCTCCGCGGTGCGCACCAGCGGAGGCTTGGCGGAGACATCCACCATGAGGGCGGCGCCTTCTGGTGTCAGGTGGGTAAGTCGGGGGCGGCGGACTGCAGGCATCGGACACTCAAAGCCAGCGTTGGGGGAAGCGGTAGCAGGGATTTCGCCATCCGGAGGCGGCCTGGCCGGGAGGCCGGCGGCGCAGTCGGAGCAACCAGATTATGAATTTGCGAAAGGGGCGGCACTCATTTTTTTCGCAACGCCGGTCCGAAAAAAACGAAAGATGTTTTGACATTCACTCCGTTTTTTTTGCAGACTGCCCGGATTAATCCCGCTGTGACCGCCACTGACCAACGCAGATTCGAACTCGAATCGCTGGAAGCACGTTTATTGCTTTCGGCGGACGGTTTGGGCGTGGGCATCCTGGAGGACCGGGTGGAGGAGGTCAATGCTCCCTCGCAGATCGTCGTCGAGGAGGACTGTCACGCGCTGAAGTGTCAGGGGCAGGCGGAGGTCGCAGACTCCATTTTTGGTGACTTCGCGGTCGAGGTTTCGCTGGGTGACGACAGCCCGGATGTTAGTTTGACCGGAGATTCCGGAGATCAGAGCGAGCGACAGGATGGCGCAGAATCCGCTGGCGTGTCTGCGACCGGGGAAACCGTTGCTGATCGTCTTCACGGAGGAGTTGCGAACGAGTCCATTCCTTCCAATTCCGGATCTGAAGAGATACCGGATGGGAGCTTGGATGAAGCGGATGCGAACGGGCTGGATACTGAGAATGATCCTTTGGCGGAGATGCTGGTCACGACGCTGCGTGCCGCCAATGGTCCGCCTGCGGCGCAGGCCGCCACCGGCATTCCCGGCGGTGAGCGGATTCTGAATCCTGCACTGGGAACAGCAGAACTAATCGATAACCAGCTGATCGTTTCCGAAGGGGAGACTTTGAAAGGCAGCTGGACAGGGGTGTTTGATGTCGTGGTGAACGGGGGGAGAGTCTCTCCAGGTAACTCTCCAGGCATCCAAAACGTGGTGGGTAACTACGATCTCAGCAGCGGAGAGCTGGAAATGGAGATCAACGGTTTGGCCAGTGGCGGCGCGGGTGTGACCTATGACCAGTTGAACGTGACTGGCACTTTGACGCTGGGAGGCACGGGACGATTGCGGATTACGCTGCTCAGCGGGTATCAACCGCCAGTGGGACAGGTTTACCCGATTGTCACTGCGGGATCCATCAGCGGAGAATTTGAGAATTACCTCGGCACGGCCTCGATCGGACTGGATCGGGCTTTCGTGGTCAACTACTCACCGACCGGAATTTCCCTCCAGGTCGTGAGCACTCCGAACGCCTACGACCTCATCAAGACAGACGTGGAGAACGTGGTGAACCAGCTGGGCGAAGTGGGCGAGAAACTGCAGCAGGCCGGTGAATTTGCCGAGACGCTGCCGTTCATCGGTGAAAAGGCGGGTGACCTCGTCGATATGGTATCGGCCATCCAGGGGGTGCTCCTGGACAAGTTGAACGACCTGGGGGCGGGGCTCAGCGTGGCGGATGTGACCAATTACCTGGAGGGACTCAATAATACAGTGCTCCTGGGTTACACCCTTCAGGTGGAGGGAATCATCGCCCATTTCGGTACTTTGGTGACGGATCCGGTGAGCTGGGATTACGATATTTTCTTCACCCGGACGGACACGGTGAACTACGATCTTGGGGAGGTGGCGTTCGGCGGGGTGGTCAGCGGAGCGGCGAGCGGCAGCGTGACCAGCCGGTTCGATTTGGACTTCACCTTCGGCAAGGATGGCACCGGCGCTTACGTGGCGCTGGAGGAGTTCGGGGCCTGCGTCACCCTGGCGGCCACGCCGAATTTCTCGGTGAATTTCGCGGCTCCGATGCCGAGCACGACGGCCAGCGGAACCGCCGCTCTGTCCGCCTGCATCGCGATTACTCCCAATCCGGGGATTTTGAGCGGCGGAAAGATTTATCTGAGCACGCTGACTTCTCTCGGCAACGGCACCAGTTCGGTGATCACCAATTTCACCTGGACGCCCACCGGGACCATCAATGTGGACCTCACGCTGGGGGTTTCCTCCCTGACTCTGGCACCGGGAATGGTTCTGAGCGGGGTGAATGCCCACCTGAAGATCACGGGCGGCGATCTTTTCAACACGGCACCGGATGTGGACATCGATTTCAGCGGACCGGCCGTGACGCTGACGCTGCCTTTCGGACTGCCGAGCATCCGGGGGAACTTCGCCATCAACACCGACGGGGCGCTTACCTATATTAATATAGGGATCACCCAACTTCGCCTGGAGGCGGGCGGATTCCGCATTCTGGACATGACGGGGAACGCCTCGCTGGTTTATGGGGACAGCACCATTGCCGGCAAGGCGGATTTGACCCTCGGTGCCGGTCCGGCGCTGCCGAATCTGACCCTCACAGGCGGCACGTGGCATTTTGAAGTCAATACCGGCAACGCACCGGCGGTGGTTCCTTATAATGGGGGAACCGCGGCAATCCCGGACGGTCCCTACCTGCGCGTCGAAGGGGATGGCACGGGCGTGGGATTCACCATCAACCCGGCCTTTACGCTGAACGGGAATTTCGTTTTCGAGAAAGCCGGCAGCAATGTGGTGGTGGCCGGCACGGAAGTCGGCTTCGACTTCACTGACGGAACCAACACGCTGATGAGCATCGCGGACGGCGAGGGTGGTTTCCTGATCAACGGCTTCGGCATCGCCGGCTACTTCCAGGGCACGTTCAGCGAGAACATCCCGGTGGTCGATATCAGCGGGACGTTTGGGGTGGAGGTGAATACGAGCGGCCTGCCGGTGAATACCAGCATCAATGTGGACGGCGAAACCATCATGATTGATGTGGCCGCCGGCAGTTACCTGCAGCTGCAGGGCGAGGACGTGCTCGTTGAAGTGCTGGGGGTCGGAATGACCGGCGATTTCTGGTTTGAGAACCGGGAAACCACGGTCGGTCCGCCGGAGCGCGTGATCACCGTCAGCGCCAGCGACGTGAACTTTGCCATGGGCGGCCTGGGCACGGACCTGGTCTCGCTCAGCAATGGTTCCGGCTCGTTCATCATCACCAATGCCCACATCGCCGGAACGGCTTCGATCGACTACGAAGTGGATGTATTTGGTCTCGCCTCTGCGATGGGCACCGGGACGCTGACGATCAATCAGAGCAACTCGGCGGTGAACGAGAACGTGGACATTCTCGGAACGAATATCAACATCAACGTCCCTGCCGGCCCTTATCTGCGGCTCGACACCACGGGATCGACCCTCACCATTCTTGACAGCGTCGTCAGCGGAAACTTCTCCTACGAACAGAAGACCACCGGTGATGGTGACGAAGTGGTCAGCGTGGCCGCAACCAATGCCTCCGTGCAGCTCAAGCAGGGGGCGACGACTCTGATGACCCTGTCGAACGGGTTGGGGTATTTCATTTTCAGCGATGACGGAATGGCCGGGACCGCATCGGGGACGGTGACCGTGGCGCCTGCGGCGGCCGATGTCGTGAGCCTGACGGGAACGTTCTCCCTTTCGATCAACACCACGGACGCGGCCGTTTCCGAAAGCTACACCCTGGGCGGTTCCACGGTGAACATCGATGTCGATGCCGGACCGTATCTTAAAATCGCGGGCGACAACGTCACGCTGGTGATCAATCCGGGCGGGAGCCTTGCCAACCTCACCCTCACCGGCGACTTCGGATTCGAGCAAAAGTCCACCGGCGGGGTGCTGGACTATATCAAGATCGGCGCGACCGATGTGGACGTGAATCTGTCGATCACCGGCATCACGCTGCAGGCGCTGGACGGGGAAGGGGCCTTCGTGCTGAAAACGTCCGGCCTCGCAGGGGAAGCCGCTTTGGGCAGTGTGAATCTGCTGGGCACGGGTGGCTTCATGAGCATCTCGGCCACGGATGCGAAGTTCCGCATCAACACGACCGGCGCCGATGTGAATGAAACGGTGAGCGTTTCCTCGACCGATGAAGTGATCCTCGACTTCACTGGCAGCTATTACCATCAGTATGTCGCGGTGAGCGGCGCCGTGCAGGTCAATCTGCTGAACTTCGCGGACTTCAGCGGCAACATGAGCTTCGAGATGTTCGACAATGCCGGCACGGACACGATCCGCATCGCCGCCGAGGATGTGATCCTTGCTTTCAATATCTCCGGCACGCCGCTGCTCACGTTCTTCAACGGCTCGGGCGCCTTCGTGCTCAAGCCGGGGGCCGCCGCTGCCGACCGCGGTATTGCCGGTGTCGCCACACTGCAGTTCCAGACCGGATTCGTCAATGTCAGCGGCACCATCACGCTGGAACTGAATACCACCAACGCGGCCGCGAATTATTCATGGACCGGTCCCTCCAGCAATCCGGTCACCATCAACCTCACCTCCACCAATTATCTGCTCGTCTGCGTGGACGGCACCGTGGGCGTCGGCGGAGTCAATATCCCGGTCCAGTTCACCATCCGCGAATCCGCCGGCACGGTGCAGATCAGCCGTAAGACCGGCAGCCCGGGCGACCTCATGACCATCGCGCCGGACGGAACGATCACGTTTGGCAGCTACTGGAATTCGCTCGCCATTCCTCCGCTGGATTTTGCCAATCCCTCGCCGGAGGAAATCGTGACTTTCCTGCAGCGCCTCGGCAACTGGTTCAACCTGCTCAGCGGCAGTGATCTTTTCGATGTCGTGATTCCCTTCACCGACGGAGTCACGCTGGGTGAAGGCGTGGACTGGGTCGGCGGTTTCGTGGACAAGTTCTTCGTGAAACTGGCGAGCAACGAGATCGCCGTTCCACCGCCCGGAGCGTTCATTCCCGCCAACGGCTTCTTCAACGGCTCCATCACCATCCGGTTTGCGGGGGAGAGCACCGACCATGTCGTGAATGTGAGCGGAGCCTATGCGGGCGGTGCCCAGGGAGTGGCGGACAAAATACTGGCGGCCATCAATGGAGTCGCGGCCCTCAACGGGCGCCTGCTCTCCCGGCTCAACCGTGATGGCATGCTTTCACTCGCCTTTACCGAGGACGAAATGAAGGACGGCGCCACCAGCTTCACCCTCGTCTCCGCCACGGGCGACTTTCTCAACGCCGGCTTCGCCGCCTCCAGCAACAGTCAGCTGGTGAGTCTCTACACGCTGCAGAACTTCCCGTCGGCCCTGAGCACCATTCTCGGACTGGGATCCCCGATCACTTACAACCCGGCCACCAAGCTGTATATCTTCCCGGTCGATGTGCCTTTCGTGGGGGACACCTACACGGTGGATTTCGACTTCGGCACTGAAATCGGCCCCATCGGCACCGCTTCCCTCGCCGGCAAAATGGAGTTCGCTCCGGAACTTCGCTTCCAATTCGATCTCGGTCTCGATCTCAATCCCGCGGACATCCCGCGCATTTACAGCAGCCAGCTGATTCCCGCGCCCAGCAACGGCCGCATTACCAGCAGCCTCTCGTTCAAGGTTTATCTCAACGGCTCCAATCTGCCCATCACGGTCAATTTGGCCAAGTCCGCCACCAACGATAACAATACGCTGGCGGATCTCGCCAATGACCTGAACAACGCGTTGACCGCGGCTGCCGATTTCACACCGCCGGGCGGCGTGGCCACAGATCTCCGCCATTTCATCCGCTTCGACGCGGCGAATACGGTGCTCGTGCTCTCCGGAGTGAATGAGGACTTCGATTTCGACGGCCAGCGGGACAATGCCGAGCCGGACGCCAACAACAACGGAGTGCTCGACGCCTCCGAAGACGTGGACGGGGACGGCAACCGCGATGTCAACGAGCCGGACTGGGACAGCGACGGCATTCTGGACAACCGCACCGGTGTGGTGACCCAGATCAGAATCGAAGTCGATCAATACAGCACCTTTGCCACCGAACTTGGATTCGGAGAAGTCATCTTCGATACCCCGACGGTGCAGTATCCCTTCGGCTGGTACGAAAGCCTCGCCAACGCGCCGATGAAGGGCTTCTTCCTCGACGACGTGGACCTGTCGGCCAGGCTTGAGATCACGACGACGGACGATCTTGATGGCGAAATCGTGTTCGGCTTCCTGGAAGCGAACGTCACCGGCGGCGTGGTGGAGACGCGCAATCCGTTCAATGCCCCTGACGCCATGATGGCCACGGTGGGCATCCGTGATCCCACGAACGGCAATACGCGCTTCTATATGCCCGCGCTGATGGACGTGATCGGGGACATTGGCACCTTCGTAGAGTTCACCCTCAGCAACGGCATCTACGCCGGCATCACCGGCATCAGCGCGGAAATCGGCGGCAATTCCGTGCTCAGCAGCGGCGAGATCAGCATCTGGATCCCGGACATCAACGATCTCACCCTCAACGAAAACGCCTACAACATCACCGATCTCAGCACCGACAACGACACCGGCATCTTCCTCACTTATCCGAATGTCGGTCTGAGCGGCGGCTTCAGCTTCGAGGAAATCAGTTTCTGGGACATCATTCAGGGGCTGGAGGGCGTGGTGGACAAACTGAGCGAGTTCAGCGCCTTCAGTTTCCTCGATGAAAAGATTCCGCTCATTGACCTGAGTCTCCACGACCTGGTCGATTATGCCGGTCAGTTCGCCGACCTCGTGGAGGAAATCAGCGGCGGCAATCCGGAGAGCATTCAGGCCATGCTGGAGGCCATCGAAGAGGCGGTGGAAAGCCTCTTCCACATCAATCCCAATACGTTCGACATCAGCTTCGACACCAACGGGCTGAACTACACGAACACCGCCGCGAGCAGCGTGATCACGCACA
Organism: uncultured Akkermansia sp.; assembly: GCA_964523105.1. Lineage (GTDB taxonomy): Bacteria > Verrucomicrobiota > Verrucomicrobiia > Verrucomicrobiales > V1-33 > V1-33. The sequence goes on along the minus strand of CAZFZN010000059.1, from coordinate 18,848 downwards.
GCGGCACCGGGGCCGCCCCGACGCGGGTGACTTTCGACCCCACCGGTGACAACAACGGCTTTACGATCACCCGTGATATCAATGGAGCCGCCGACAACGGCACCACCCTGCGCGTCAAAGGCTCCAGCAGCATCACCGGCAATGCCGCCACCGTCGCCTGGGATCAGGAGCGGAAGATCATCACCATCCTGATCAATCCGGGAACCACGACGGCGACGACGATCATCCAGGCGATCAACAATACGATCGGTGCAGCGTGGACCGCGACCAACAGCCCCGGCAGCAACGGCAGCGGTACTCCGCGGACCAACGCCATCAAGTTCTCCTGGGACTGGACCACCGCCTACGCCGAGGAACTGCCGCTGCACCTCGACATCGTGGAACTGCTGGCCGGCCTTGGCGGGGACAATCCAACGGTCCAGGCATTCCTCTCCTTCGCCACCAGCATTCTCCACATTGAGGGCAACGGTCTGCTCAATGTCAGCGCCAGTGCCGGTGTTTCGCTCGACTTCGGTCTCGACCTGACGAACCCGACGACGGTCACGCCCTTCCTTTACGACACCACCGGCGTCGAATTGAAAGCGAAGGTCACGGTCAGCGATCTGGAATTCGAAGCCGCCATCGGCGCCCTCGGTGTCTTTGTGCGCGACGGTGAAGTGATCTTCGATTACGACGGCAATGGCCCCAGCACGGCGCCGGCGGCCATCGCGCTCGGATTCAAAAATCTCGACGGCGACGGCCGGCACTACTTCGACTCCTCGCTGCTTAGTCTCGACAGCATCGGCATCACGGCCCACGCGGGCATTTATGCTTCGCTGCCGCTTTATGCCCCGGTCGAGTCCTTGCCCATTGGCGGCACCACGGAGGACAATAACAACGACGGCTTCCCGGATAACGCGCTCGGTGTGGACATTCCCGATCTTGTGCGCCTCCTCCTGGGCGACGAGACCGCCCGGTTCAATGCCACGTCGAATGAGCGTGCCATCATGATTTTCGCCGGGGCGAATAACGATCTGCGGCTCAACGTGACCGGCCTCTCCGGCGTCGAGATCAAGTTCAGCGACACCGGCTCGCTCTCGCGCAGCTACAGCAACGGAGTCGTGACCTTCGGCATCGACAGCGGCACCACCACCGCCGCCGACCTTGTCAATTACGTCATCGGCAATCCCTTCACCGGACTGCCGGTCGGGGCCAGCATCACCCTGAGTCTGAATAACAACGATCCCAACCTGGTGAACAACGGATCGGGTCTGCTCAAGAAGGTCCAGGTCGCCGCGCCGGACCTGAGCGACCTCTTTGGCGACATGGACCTCTGCGACCTGATCGACAACGCAGTCGGTCCGCTGCTCGATGGCCTGGACGCCACCCTGGAGGACATTCAGGAGGGGCTGGAGGAAGTGGTGCTCAATACCGACCTGCCGCTGCTCGGTGACGGGCTCCAGGGCGCCGCCAGTTTCATCGAGGAATTCCGCAACGGGCTGCTCGCCGAACTTCGTCAGCGCATCAACGCGGCGAACGGCAGTGCCGTCCAGGCACTGGAGGATGCGATCAAGGAAGGCATCTGGAATTCCCTCGGGCCTGACGGCCTCGACCTGCTCGTGAATTTCGCCACCGGGCTGGACTTCGCCAACGACGCCACCTTTGACGACCTCGACGTCACCCTCTCCTGTGACGACGGCCTCGTGGTGAATCTGCGGCTCAAGAAATTCCTTGCCCTGCTCGACACCACGCAAAATCCGATCGACTTCGACATCGGCGTGCCGGGCTTCGGACTCGAAGTGGATGGCAACGTGGTGCTAGGCATCGGTTTCGACCTGCGGCTCGTCTTCGGCTTCAACAAGACCGACGGCTTCTACCTCGGCACTCAGGGCGGCATGGAGAATCCGGAACTGGTGCTCGAATTCAGCGCTACCATTCCCGGACTGCACGCGGCGGGTGAGTTGTTCTTCCTCCAGCTGGATGTGATGGACGATCCCGACTCCCCGAGCCATTTCACGGGAGGATTCTACGTGGATCTGATGGATCCGAACGGCGATGGAAAGCTCACTTTCTCGGAACTGACCTCCGCTGACTTCGAGGACATCGTGCACGGCGAACTTGCCGCCGATGCCCAGCTCAATCTCGACCTCGCCGCCAGCTTCTCCGGCGATGCCCGCTTCCCGCGGATTCTGGCAGACTTCCACCTCGGCTGGTCGTGGTCCCTGAGCGAAGGTTCCAGTGATCCGGTTATCGAATTCACCAATCTCCGTCTCGACCTCGGCACGCTGATTTCCGACGTGCTCGGTCCGATCCTGGAGGAGGTGCAGAAGATCACGCAGCCGCTCCAGCCGATCATCGAAATCGTGACGTTCGAGCTGCCGATTCTGAGTGAACTGGCCGGCAAGCCGATCACCCTTCTCGACCTTGCGGAAGCCTTTGGTTATCTCGATCCCGAGACCCGGGAGTTTATCGAGGACATCGTGGCCGTGGTGGAGTTGATTAACGGCATCCCGACCGGCGGGGGCAGCATTTACATTCCGCTGGGCGCGTTCTCCATGATTGCCGGTGATGACGGCGAGATGGAAACCAACCCGCTGGGCAATCTCTCCGATATCGACCTCGGCAGCGCCCTTGGTTCACTGGGCGCGGATTCCACCGCCGGCAGCACTCAGGTGACACAGACTGCCGGTTTTGTGGACGGCGCGAATGCCATGGACGGCTTCACCCTGCCCTGGCTGAAGAATCCCAGCGAACTGTTCGGACTCTTCGTAGGCAAGCCGGTGCGCATCTTTGAGTGGCAGCTGCCGACCTTCGCCTTCGAATTCACTTATACCCAGAAGATTCCCATCTACCCGCCGCTCTACGCCCAGTTTGGCGGCACCATTGGCGCTTACATCGACATCGGCTTCGGCTTCGACACCTACGGCATTCAGAAATTTATCGAAGGCGGCGCCAAGAATGTCATCGATATCTTTGATGGATTCTACATCGCTGACTATGACGCGGAAGGCAACGAGCGTCCGGAACTCACCCTGCTCGGCGAAATCTTCGCGGGCGTCAGCATCAATCTCGGTTTGGTGGAAGTGGGCGTTCAGGGCGGTCTGGGAGTGACCGTGGAATTCGACCTCAATGACGTGGAGGAGGATGGCCGGGTGCGGATCTCAGAGATTGTCGCCAACGCCCAGCAGGACCCGCGCTGCATCTTCGACATTCACGGTGAGGTGTATCTCTTCCTCGAAGCCTTCCTGCGGGTGGACCTGTTCTTCTTCTCCATCGACAAAACCTGGCGCTTCGGCGAATTCCTGCTGTTCAGTTTCGACATCACCTGTCCGGAACCGGTGCTGGCCAGCGAGGCGGGGGGCGTGCTGACCATTCACGTGGGTGACGCGGCGGACGACCGCAAAGAAATCGATACCGCCGACGGCAGCGAGACCTTCGTCATCAAACACCTTGAAGGCACGGCCGGCGGTGAAACCGTGGAAGTGCAGTGGGGCCACTACACGCAGACCTTCGGCCCGGCGAACGGCTTCACCTTCAACAGCATCAAAGCCGATCTGGGCGACGGCAACGACTTCGTTGATTTCACCGGCGTCCTCTCGCCGGTCCATGTCACCGGCGGGGCGGGCAATGACACGATCATCCTCAGCATCGGGGACGGCTCCACCGCCGACGGCGGCGACGGCAATGACATCATCACGGCCGGATCACACGACAGCGAAATCGCCGAGAACGTGGTCATCAACGGCGGGGAAGGCAACGACGTCCTCACCGGCGTGAAGACGGCCATCGAAATCCACGGGGGGGGCGGCAACGACCTGATCTACGGCACCGGGCAGGATGACGAACTTCACGGCGACGCGGGAGCCGACGAAATTTACGCCTACGGCGGCGAGGATGACCTTTTCGGCGGGGACGGCAATGACAAGATCTATGGCGACAGTGGTGACGATGAAATCGATGCCGGCGGCGGCAATGACATCGTCGAGGCCGGCCTCGGCAATGACCGCGTGACCGGCGGCAGCGGCAGTGACATCATTTATGGCAGCGACGGCAATGATCTCATCGCGGGCGGCACGGGCGATGACAAGATTTACGGCCACGGCGGCGTGGACCTGCTGGTGGGCGATGACTTCAACATGGCGGCCTTCACCTCCGTCATGATGAACAACCTCGCCAATGCCGCCACCGGCGCCGGCACCTTCAACATCACGGGCATTTCCGGCAGCGGAAACGACTTCATCATCGGCGGCGGCGCCTACGACGTCCTGTTCGGAGGGGACGGTGATGATTTCCTCTTCGGCGGCAATTTCTTCGACGGCGGAGCCAGCCAGGTGATCGAGGAGGATGACAACGACTTCATCGACGGCGGCGACGGAAATGACGAAATCTACGGCGACGACAGCTTCGGCAAGACCGGCCTGCGCATCACCGGCATCAGTATCGAAGGCATCGTCTTCCACGATCTCAATCTGAACGATTACTACGACGATGGCGATCGCGGCCTCGCCGGCGTCCGGGTGCAGCTCATCCGGGGCAGCGATGACGATGTCTTTTCTGAAACCGTCACTGACAGCGCCGGACGGTGGAAGCTCCTCGGCCTCGATCCGAACGACTACTATCTGCGCTTCTACGCTCCCGCCGGCTACACGCTGATTGACAAGGATTCGCCCGCGACGCCCAATGCCGCACTCGACCTCGACGATGCCAACGAGTCATCCATCGACAATGATGCGGAATATACCTTCGATCCGGTGGCGAATGCATGGTTTGACCAGACCGAGGCGTTCCAGATGGACTACGACGAAGCGGAGACCAGCATCACTGCCGGATACGCCGGTGATCCTGCGCTGACAATTTCCAACCAGGCCGTCTATGAGCGCGCCGCCGGCCAGACCAATCAGGCGACATTTACCCTGAGCCTCAGCGGTCCTTCGGGTCAGGCAATTACCCTGCTTTACCGGACGGAGAACGGCACCGGCTTTCCGCCTACTCCGGCTTACGAAAATGCCAGCTCGCTGGACAATGATTTCGTGCGCATCGTGCTGGGTGCGGTGACGTTCCAGCCCGGCGAGACCGTCAAGACGATCACGGTGCAGATCACCGGCGACGATACCTACGAACTCGACGAAGGTTTCCGACTTATCGTCACGCCGGTGAATCCAGGACAGCTCTCCGGTTCGCCCGCCTCCTTCTCGGTCACGCAAACCATCATCAATGATGACGAAGCGCCGACCATTTCCATCACCGACGTCACCGTGGTGGAGCCGGAGTTGCCAGGTGCCACCACCCAGGCGCGCTTCACCGTCCGCCTGTCCAATCTGCACTACGCCGGGCTGGTCACAGTGAGGTACCAGACCACCGATGCCACGCTCATCGACGGCTCCACCTCGAGCCGTTCCGCCACCGCCGGCGGAGCGGGTTTCGACTACGCACCGCTCGGACCGGCGACTTTGACATTCGGGGCCGGTGAATTTGAGAAGATCATCACGGTGACCGTACGCGGCGACAGCATCGATGAGTACGACGAGGCGTTCTATGTGAACCTCTTCAATCCCTCTTACGCCACGATCTCGGATGACCGCGGGTATGGCATTATTCTCGATACTGACGCAGCGCCGACGGTGAGCATTGTGCCTCAGATTCCTGACGGGGATCTCGGTGGCCAGAGTACGACGGTGCCGGAGGGCAACGACCTGACGCAGGAGGTTTACTTCGAAGTCACAGTCACCGGTCAGACGCAAAAGACCATCACCGTCACCTGGGATGCCTCCCGCGGCACGGCGACTCCCGGTTTTGCAGGGGATCCAGGAGACTACCTCAACCCGTCCACCTCGGACGAAGCGGATAGTCCGGCCGACAGCGACACTACGCTCGTGTTTGCGCCGAATGGCCTGGTCAGCCAAACGAAAGTCATCAGCGTTTCCGTGCACGGGGATTACCTCGTGGAGGACCCGCAGGAGCAGTTCTATGTGAACGTGCTGACGGCGGACGGAGCGACGATCGTGAAGAATCACGTCACCATCCGTATCAACGACGACGATGCAGGAAGTGTGACCGGCGGCCCGTATGATGTGCGCTTTGCCCGCACGCAATTCGAGGAGTACGAGACGGACGGCCCGAAGACCGGCTACCTGACTCTGGTGCGCACTCCCGGGCCGGGTCAGGCCTACGCCGTTTTGAGCGTCACCGGCGGCACCGCCACCAATTTCCCCGGCGTGCCGCACGACTACACGGCACCCGCGAGTCAGTTGATCGTATTTGCCGCCGGGGAGTACGTGAAGTTGGTGCCCATCGCCATCAACGGCGATCTCATCAACGAATACAACGAGACCATCACCTTCTCGCTGCGCCGTCCCACCGGGGCTCCGTCCGACAATCCCTACCAGGCCACGATGACGATCATCGATGACGATGACGTGGCGGTGTATGTGCATATTCTCGACGGCGATACCTACAAGATCGAGGGTGATGCCGGAACTCAGACCCATGAATTCCACATTCACCTCGTGGATGTGGACGACGTGACGCAGTACCGCACTACGGAGAAGACCATTACTTTCGACTACCGCACCATCGGCATCACCGCGACCGCCATTCTGGATTTCGTCAACGTTCCGCTGACTGCCGGGACCTTCACCTCTGCGGACGGTCTGACCAAGATCATCAACGTCACCGCCAATTCGGACAACTCGCCTGAGTTCGCCGAAGTGTTCCGCCTGATGGTCAGTAATGTTTCCGGGGCCTCCACTTATCAGCCCTACGATGACGCTGTGATTGTGGACGACGATACCGCCAACATCACCGGCTACATTTTCCAGGACCTCAACAAGAACGGCTATTGGGACTCCGGTGAGGATCCGTTCGAGGGCGTGGAAGTCACCATCGTGGACAGCTCCGGCGCCACCCTGACGGACGACACCGACGGCACCGGGCTCTACAGCATTCCGGCACTGCTCGGGGACCTGACCTTCCGCGTCAGCGAAGTCACGAACATCGAAGGCTGGTACGTCACCACCGAAAATGATTCCCAGTCCGCGGAATGGGACGGCAGCGTGGGTCTCACGCCGCTGCGGCCGGTGGGCTACAGCTTCGACCTGTCCTTCGAGTTCCCGAAGGGCGCCAGCACGGTGGGACGCGGCGGCACGGATGACACGATTTTTGGCGGTCCAGGGAATGACTTCATCGACGCCGGATGGGGTGACGACCACGTGGTGGGCGGTCACTGGCAGACCGCCACCGACAGTGCTGCTCCGGTAAACACCGGCAACTATGACGCCCGTGTCATTGCCAATATCGGCACGGACATCATGGATCCTCAAACGGCCCCAATCTGGACAGTGGATCCCGATGTGGGTGCCGGCACCGGAACGATTTCGGGCTTCGTCTTCTGGGACAAGAACAACAACGATCAGTTCAACCTGGGCACTGATTCTTTTGTCAGTGATGTGCTGGTAACGCTGCTGGACTGCGAATCCAATGTGCTTGGCATTAAGCTCACCAGCGCTGGACAGTATTACTTTGAAGGGCTTTACGCCGGTCAGGATTACTATGTGGTCTTCAGCTTGCCGGAAAATTACCAGTTTGTGGCCCCGAATGTGGGATCTGACGCCACCGACAGTGATGCGCTCTACGCCGGCGCCACCGCCCACGTGACCTACACCGGAACGAATCTCACCGGCGTCAATGCCGGTATTGAGGAACTCGGCACGGTGCCTGTGACCAGCTCCTCCACGGTGAAGTTCGCCCAGACGGAGTATCACACCACGGAAACCGCCGGCAGCGTGACCATCACCCTCGTGCGCGGCAATGCCTCCACGGCTGAGGCGGTCGTCTGGTTCGCCTCGGATGGCACCGCACTCGAAGGTACGAACTACACCGGCGTCCAGGGCGTGGTCGTCTTCGGCATCGGCGAAACCATCGCGCAGTTCGAGATTCCCATTCTCGCCACCCCGCTGCCGGGACTCGACTCCTGTGATGTGCTCGACTTCCACCTGAGCATCCGCCGGCCGACCGGGCAGCCGATTCGCGGAGGTGAAGCGGATGTCTTCATTCACGGCGACGGAGCCGGCAACGAAACGGACGACGACTTCATTCAGGGCGGAGACGACTGGGATATCATTCTGGGCGACAGCGGCCACATCGACGCCAATGTCGTGCAGGCTCCCGATGCCATCGTTGGCAGCACCGTGCTCGACCGCATGGGTCTCGGCCACGACATCATTTACGGCAATGACAGCAATGACTACATCAACGGTCAGCTCGGCAACGACCTGATCTACAGCGGCAAGGGCGAGGACATCGTTTACGCCGGATTCGGCGATGACCGCATCGTGGTCGAACTCGACGACGACCTGATCTACGGCGAACACGGGAGCGATACCGTCGCCGGGGTTTCCAACCGCGTCCACATTACGCTCCTCGGCGGTCCCACCGACCCGCAGCAGCTCCGCTTTGGCAAGTTCGCCTACAATTCGGTGACGCCGGACGACGCTGACAGTGCCTTCGATCTCTTCAGCATCGAGAAAGCGGAGATCTTCGGCACTCCCGGCAACGACTTCATCGTGGTCAGCAACTGGAGCGGTGAGCTCTTCATTTTTGGCGACGACGGCAGCGATATCTTTACGGTGACGGCGGACGTGGATACCATCACCGCTTCCGACGCCAGCATCCTCCAGAAGCTGATCTACAAATTGCTCTACGGATTCAATGTGCAGGGGAACGTGACGCTCTCCACCGGAGCCGCCTACCACTTCGGTCAGATGGAAACGGTGAAACTCGTCGGGGGAGCGGGTGCCAATACCATCGACGCAACGCTCTCCAGCTATCCGATCATCTTCGACGGTGCGGGCGGCAACGACACCCTGCTCGGCGGCAGCGCCGGGGATACCTTCCTTTACGACATCGACCTCGTCCTCGGCACCGACACCATCACCGGCAACGGCGGCATCGACACCATCAGCTTCGAGGGCAGCACCGCCGGAGTCACGCAACTCGACCTCGCCATCACCGGCGCCAACCAAACGGTGCGCGGCGGATTCCTCGTCCTGCACCTCACTGCGGAGGATATCGAGGGTGCCACCGGCGGCGACGGCAACGACAACCTGCTCGGCAACAGCCTGAACAACATTCTCATCGGCGGTCTCGGCAATGACGTGCTCACCGGCAGAGCCGGAAATGAAACCTACCGCTACGACACCGACAATGTGGACTGGGGTGACGATGAAATCGTCGAATCCAGCGCCGACTCCGGACATGACATCATCGACTTCGCACTAACCACCGGACAGACCATCACGCTGAATCTGCAACTCCCCGGGTTCCAGGCAGTGAATCCCAACCTGATGCTGAAAATCACCGGGGACGGCATCGAGGAAGTCATCGGCGGTTCGTTGAACGACAACATCGTCGGGAACAGTCAGAACAATGTCCTGAGAGGCGGTCCCGGCGATGACACGCTGGCCGGCGTGCTCGGGGATGATTTCCTCGACGGCGGCACCGGCGAAGACATCCTCGACGGCGGTGAAGGCATCGACGGCATCACGGCCTTCGCGAATTCCAACTTCACCCTCAACGACACCCTGCTGCTGCGGAACGGCAGCGACGTGGACCACCTCTTCAGCATCAATCAGGCGCTGCTCATTGGCGGCGCCGGCAACAATGTCTTCACCCTCACGGGATGGACCGGTGATGCGTCCATCTTCGGAGTCGGCGGCAACGACACCATTATCTTCACTGCAGACGAAGACATGGACCTTGTCAGTTCCGGCATCACGGATGTGCTCACGGTCAATGCCGGGACGCCCTATTCCATCTCGAGCGCCGGCGTGGAGCGCTGGACCATCTCCGGAGGAGTCGGCAACAATGTCATCGACGCCAGCCTCTACTCCCGCGCGGGAGGTTCCCTCACTCTCAATGGCAACGCCGGCAACGATACCATCACCGGCAGCCAGAATGCCGATGTCATCAACGGCGGCAGCGGCAATGACATTCTCAGCGGCGGCCCCGGGAACGACGACATCGTGGGCGGCGCGGGCAACGACACGGTGATCGAAACCACCGACTTCCTGGCCATTGTCACCAATACCGGCCTGACGATCAATCGACTGACCACCGGTGTGGAAACGGACGATCACTCCTCCATCGAAACGATCACCGTGAGCGGCGGTGCCGGAACGCAGTATTTCCAGTTCAACGGTGCTCCTGCGGCGCTCGGTGCCATCAACTTTGCCGGTCTTGCGGGTGACGACATCGTTTGGGTCAACGGCAGCGGCAGCATGACCGCCACCAACAGCCTCGTCTCCCTGACCGGCGCGCCGCCCATCAATATCGCCGGCATGGAAATCGTGGCCTTCTTCGGCGGTGCCGGCAATGATCTCGCAGATGCCTCCGCCTTCACCGGCTGGGCCTATCTCTCCGGCGGCGACGGAGACGACGTCCTGATCGGCACCACCGGCAATGACTTCCTGCTCGGCGGCAATGGAAACGACCGGCTCACCGGTCTGGCGGGCGATGATGATCTCGACGGCGGGGACGGCGATGACACCTACTTCTTCGACACCGATTCCGCCCTCGGCGTGGATACGGTCTCCGACAACGACGGCATCGATACGCTCGACTTCTCCGCCAGTGTTGCCGGGGTGGCTGTGGATCTGAATCTCACGGCCAATGCGGTGAATGCCAATCTCGCGCTCAACTGGGCCGCCGGAGTGCTCATGGAGAATCTCATCGGCGGCGCGGGTGTGGACACGCTCACCGGTGATGCCAATGCCAATGTGCTCACCGGCAATGGCGGGAACGATACCCTCAACGGCGGACTCGGGGACGACACCTATGTCTTCGACGTGGACAGCAACCAGGGCAGCGACACCCTCATCGACGCCGGAGGCGTGGATACCCTGGACTTCTCCGCCACCACTTCCAAAAACCTCACGGTCGATCTGAATCTCCCCGGGGCTCAGCAGACGGACCCGGCCACCCTGTTCCTGTCCCTTACCGGCGCGTCCGGCATGGAGAATGTCACCGGCGGGGCGGGCAATGACACCCTGACAGGAAACGGCGCCGCCAACGTCCTGATCGGAAATGCCGGCAATGACACCCTCACCGGTAATGCCGGAGCGGATGTTCTCGACGGCGGTGCCGGGAATGACAGCCTTGCCGGAGGAATCAACAATGACACCTACCGGTTCAATGCCGGCGTCGCGCAGGGCAGCGACACGCTGAACGAAGTCTTTCTGCTGGGAGGGGCGGACACGCTCGACTTCTCGGCCACTTCCGGAACCGGCGTCACCGTGGACCTCTCCCTGATTACGCCCCAGGCGGTTTCCGCCAGCCTGACCATCACGCTCAGCGTCACCAATTCCTTCGAGAATGTCATCGGCGGCAGCGGCAACGACGTGCTTACCGGCAACTCCGCCGTCAACACCTTCACCGGCAATGCCGGCAACGACACCATCAACGGTTCCGCCACCGGCAACGATCGCATCGCCGAAACCCGCGACGCCAATTTCGTGATTCGCGACCTCACCGCCATTCAGGCCCGGCTCACCATCGATGGCACGGAAATCGATACCCTGAACCACATCCACTACGCCACCCTCACCGGCGGAGAAGGAAACAATGTCCTCGATGCCAGCGAGTTCGGCGAACTGGCGGCGGCCACCGCGTTCCTCAACGGCATGGACGGCGATGATACCCTCATCGGCGGGGGCGGGCCCGCTTCCACGAGCATCATGAATTTCAACGGCGGCGCCGGAAACGACACTTACATCTTCGACCGCGCGCTGCGCTCCACCAACACCATCACCGAAGGCAGCGGTGTGAACGACGATCTCCACGACACCATCATCGGAGCCGGCGGCGCACTCGTGGACCTCCTGCTCAACTCCGTCCAAATACCCGACCCGGCCTACCCGAACTTCTCCCTTCAGTTCACCACCGGCTCCACCATCGAGCACACGCTATGAAAACGCACTCAGCCATCACAGCAGGAAGGCCCCGCAGCCCTGCGGCCGGCCCCGGTCAGTTGCCGCGAGTCGCGTGGACTCTGCTGGTATGCGCGCTGTTCGGCGCCATGACTGCGGTCCCCGCGGGGGCTCAAAGTTTCATTCCTGTCATTTCTCAGGTCATTCCCGCGGAGGACAACTCCACCTACTTCGATCATGACGGGGATCTGCCCGCCGTCATCTTCATCAAGAACAACGGCGACGTGCCCGGCACCATTTCCAACTGGTCGCTCACGGACACCACCGCCACGCCGCGCAAATGGATCATCCCGACCGTCGGCGGCACGGTCATCACCATCGGTCCGGGGGAGACGCTGCAGGTTTTCGCCTCCGCCAAGAACCGGCTCACGCACCCCCTCGCCACGAATTTTCTGCTCCCCTGCGGATCGACCTGTTATCTCTATTCCCCCCAGTCATCACTCGTTTCCCAGAAAATGGTCGCCGGAACGGACTGCCCGGAATGCATCCCGCTGTTTTCCCCTAACGCGACCGCCCGCTGGCTCGTGCCCTCCGCCAACAACCCGCCGTCCACCGGCGGGGACTGGCGGCTTCCGGGATTCAACGACGCTTCGTGGAGCCGGGGGGACACCTGCCTGGGCTATGACCAGGACCCGCTGTTTCAGAACATGGTGCTCTATTCGGTGTTCGATACCGGCACGGTGGATACGGTGAACCGCACCATCACCGATGTCAGTGGACCGTTTTTGCATACCGGCACGTGGCCGTTGTGGACGGGCACCACCGGGGGCAGCAACATCGGCATTCCTTTGAACACCCTGCCGAAGATCGTCGATAACGCCGGCTTCACAGGCCCCACGAATACCAATTCCTACGTCCAATATGCCCACCACGCCGAACTGGACCCCGGCACCGGCGGCTACACGTGGTCCGTGTGGATTCGCCCCCAAAGTGCTGACCTCCAAACGAACGAAGTCATCCTGCGCAAAGGCATGGATTCCTCCACCAGCAATGCCGGCTACCTGATGGCGCGGACACCATCCAATGGAGTGAACTTCGGACTCTTCACGCCCGGATTCGCCACTGTGACGGCGTCCATCCCCGGCGGGGCCAATGCGGTGGTCGCCAATGCATGGCATCACATTCTCGCCACGGTATCCCGCGGCAGCACCAACTCGCTTTCCATCTATCACAACGGAACGCTCCGGGGCCAGGCGGCCATTCCCGCGGGAATGAACATCAACACGGGCCCGTCGGGCCTGCCGCTGTATTTGGCCCGCATGGTGAGCGGCGGAGCCCAGATGTATCAGGGCCGCATGGACGATTTCGCCACCTGGAACCGCACGCTTTCCGCCGCTGAAATCTCTCGCGTCTTCCAAACCGGCAATGGCGGCAAACGCATCGATGACCCCGGCGCGCCAGGGGCTCAGCCGGCCATCTACGGCCCGTGCATTCAGACCAACGTGCAGGCCGCCATGAAGGGGGTGAACACCAGTCTGTATGAGAGGATCAACTTCAGCCTGCCGGTGCCGCGTTCCCAGATTCGGGAAATGCGCCTCCGTGTCAAATACGACGATGGCTTCATCGCCTACCTCAACGGTGTCGAAATCGCCCGCCGCAACGCTCCGTCCAGTCTGCCGCAGTGGAATTCCGCCGCACCCGTGGACCGCCCGGATCCGGATGCCCTCACCGCAGAGGACATTCCCGTGCCGCAGGCCGGCATGAATGCGCTGCAGGAGGATGTCAATGTCCTCGCCATCCACGCCCTCAATGCCACGGCGAACGACCAGCGGTTCCTCATCTGTCCGGAGCTTTGTTATGACGAGAACGATCCGGAGGATTGCGTGGTGACCACCAACGGGCGGCTGTTCTGGATCACCTTTCCCGGCAATGCACCTGAAGACGTGACTACGCCGCTCCGGCTCAGCGTCTGCATCACCGGCGCAGCGGGAGTTCAGGGAAATGTGGCCATCCCGGGGCTGGGATTCAGCCAGAACTTCACCCTCGCTGCCGACGGCAAGGCGGAGGTTCTGCTTCCCAAAGCGGCGAGCCTCGAAAAGAGCGATACCATCGAGAACAAAGGCGTGCGCATCATCGCCACGTCGAACGTCGCGGTGACCGGAAAAACCCGCATCGATTACTCCACCGACACTTTCCTCGCGCATCCCATCAAGTGCCTCGGGTCGAACTATCTTGCGGTGTGCTGGGGGAATTCATGGACCGGACTGCCTGACCTCAATGGCACCCAGTTCGGTATCGTGGCCACCGCGGACAACACACGGGTCACCATCACGCCCTCCGTGACCACCGGCACCCACGCCGCCGGCGTTCCCTACATGTTCATGCTCGACGCCGGGCAAACCTACATGCTGCGCAATCTCAGCGATTCCCCCGCAGACCTCACCGGCACGATGATCATGAGCGACAGCCCCGTGGCCGTCTTTGGCGGGCACCGCTGCGCCAATGTCACCGGCAGCCTCTTCTTCTGCGATACCGTCATCGAGCAAACGCTGCCTGTCGCCCTGTGGAACCGCGAATACGTCAGCGGGGCACTTGCCACCCGTTCTGGCAATGAACTGATCCGCGTGGTGGCCGCGGAGGACGCCACGACTATCCTCGTGAATGGGATCATCTCCGTACCACAGCTGAATAAAGGGGAGCGCCGCAACTTCAGCGTCGCCGGTGGTGCCGTTTTCACTTCATCCAAGCCGTTTCTTGCCACGCATCTCTCCCGCAGTTCCGATGCCGACAACGTCATCAATGCCGACCCCTTCCAGCTCAACTGTCAGCCGACGGCCAGCTGGCTCAGCGGCTATCGCTTCTGCACTCCGCCGGCCTCCGAATTCAGCAGCTTCCATGTCAATGTCCTGGCAAAGAGCGGTGAAATCGCGGGTGTCAATCTGGTGCCTGCGCCCGTTGCCGCCGGAGCGGCTGTGGCCATCGGCGCCACGGGCTACTCCTACCGGCAGTTCACTCTGGCCGCCGGCACCACCTACACCAGCAGCGGCCGGACGCACGGCCTCGAGATTTACGGCTGGGGCGAGTACGATTCCTATGGTCACAGCGGCGGCATGAGGTTCAACGACACCCAGCCGCCCACCCTCGCGCAGTGCCCGCCGGATGTCACCATCTTCACCGAGAACATTCCCGGTGCCGGAGAACTGGCCCTCGTTCCGGATTTCGCACAGCTGTTTGGTGTCACGGACAACTGCTGCCCGGTATCGACCATTACCGCCGAGCAATCGCCATCCCCCGGCACCCGCCTTCAGGCGGGAGACTATCAGGTGTTGATCCTCCTGACAGATTGCAACGGCAACCGGATCACCTGCACTTTTACCCTGCATGTTCGCTCCGACCCCCGGGCCGCAGCCTTTCCCGGGGCCTTCGGCAATCCGGCCCTGGAGGACACCGTCTGGGGATGGTATGCGAATCCCGACGGCGATTGTCTGAATAACGAGCAGGAGTATGCCCTCGGCACCAACATGGCCGTAGCCGGGCCCATGGGGAATGCGTTCACATTCGCCGAGGTCGTTTATCAGGGACAGCGGGGAGTCGAAGTCAGCTATCGCAAACGCAATGACGATCCCGGCATCGACTACACGCCGGAAGGCAGCGGCGACCTCGTCGGCTGGTTCAGCGGGCTGGGTCACTTCGAGCAAACTTTCTCCGGTCCCGATGCGCTCCCCGGGTTCACCCGGATTCGCGCGTTCAGTCACGACTCCACGGACTTCAGCCGCTTCTTCCTGCGGCTGAATATTCGCCGGAATTGAAGCCGCCGCCCCGCAGCGCGCCGATCGAACGCAGCGGCGTTTTCAGGAATGCCCCGTGCCGGATGGAGTCGGCTCGACGTCCGCATCTTTCAGTTCTCCGGCGGCAACGGCACCAGGCAGGACGATGCAGCGCTCCAGTTTCGCTCCGGGGGCCGTTTTCGCTCCCGGCCACAGGATGCTCTGCTGCAGTGAGGTGCCCTCACCGATTTCGCAGCGCGGACCGGCGCTGCTGAACGCATCGACCACCACATCCGGCCCCATGATTGCGGACGGGTGGATGCGCTGCGCGCAGGGGATCAGCCGGTGGGCCTCCAGATAGCTGGCCCTGTCTCCCAGGTCCAGCCACAGGCCTTCGTCCACCACGCAGCCGCCGATGCGTTCCCCCGCGGCAATGGCCCGCAGCCATGCGGCGACCACGCTTTCGATGGCGCCGCGCTCCGGCAGGTAATTGGCGAACGCGGGCTCGATGACGCAGATGCCGGTGAACTGAAACAAGTCAGGGTGATTCGTGCCCCGCGCGTTGCGCAGATCGAGTACCCGGCGGGATTCGTTTTCCAGCGCCACGTTTCGCACCGCTCCCTCCCGGCGCAGGATGAGCGTGACCAGATTCCCCTCCGCACGGTGCTGTTCCATGGCCGGCCCGAGCGGCAGGTCCGTCCAGACATCGCCATTGTACATCCAGAAGGGCTGATCGCCGAGCAGGTCGAGCACGTTCGCCAGGCCGCCTCCCGTCTCCAGCAACACCGGTTCGTGTCGAAAGCTGACAGGACAATCCTGCCAGGTTTCGCCCGGGAAGGCCCCGGACCACGCGTCCGGCAGGTGATGGGTGTTCACCACAAATTCCCTGACGCCCGCCCCGTGCAGATGCGCGAACGCCCACTCCGCCAGCGGGCGGTGATGCACGGGGATCAGCGGCTTCGGCAGGTGCCATGTCAGCGGGCGCAGCCGGGTGCCCAGACCGGCTCCGAGGACGAAGGCCTTTTGCATGCCGGGTTCGCCTCAGCGGGACACGCGGCGCGCGAGTCGCTGATTGTACTGAATCGACGTCCGAAGGCTTTTGATCTTGTTCACGATCGGCCGGAAGGCATCCAGCGCCTGCTGCGCGGCGGGGTCGCGGTTGTCGATGGCGTTGCTGAGGTACTGGCCGATGAGAAAACTCAATTCGCCCTTTTGCGTGTCGATGGAGCCGATCTTGGCCGAGAGTTCCGCGATTTGCTTGCTGCGTTTGCCGATCTCAAGGACCAGTTCCGCGGTTTCATTTCGCAACTGTTCGCGCCGGGAGGTCACTTCATCATCGATGCGCTGCACCGCCTGCTCCAGCTTTTCCACTTCGCTTTCCCGCGCCGCGATTTCCGACAGGTCCCGGGCGTGGCTCTCCTTCAGCTTCACGAGCATCGCCCGCGTCCGCTCGATCTCCTCCGCGTAATCCCCGTCCTGACGCTTCAGCACTTCCAGCTTGGCCTTGAGACTGCCAAAGCGGCGTCGCGTGTCGCTGTCGCTGTCCTTGATTTGCTCGACGTCGTTCATGATGACGACGGCCTTCTCCATCAGCTCGCGCTTCCGGCTCAGAATCGCCTGCACCTGATGCTCGTAGCGGTCCTCGATTTCATAAAGTTTCTCCTGGGCGGCTTCGTTCTCGCTCGTGAGCCGCTCCGACTGGTCACGCATTTCCTGCTGACGCTTGTCGAGGTCCAGAATCTGCCAGTACTCCCCGGAGAGGTCCTCGATGCCTTCGCACATCGGCCAGGCCAGCTTGCCCAGGAGGTCCTGAGCTTCGGCGAGGAATTGCGTTTCTCGCGTCACCGCACTCCAGCGGTGGCGTTCCTGTTTGATGCCGAACTGCCAGAGCAGCCGGCGCATGAAGAATCCTATGGCGTTCATTCCGGAGGGGGGAAATCGGGGGGATTATGGCGGAGGAGTGGCGGGACTGTCAAATATTTCCTTAATCACAATTCCCGCAGCACCAGCGCGCGGTTTTTCCACAGGTAGGCCGCCCCGGACCAGACCGTCGTGACCAGCGTGACGCCCAGCAGCACCGGAATCATCACCTTCTCCCCGATTCCCGGCAGATCGAAGATCGCCCGTGCCCAGCCCATGGGCGGCTCGCGGGTGGCATGCATGAGCAGCAAGTACGAGGCGGTCACGATCTGCCACGTCGTCTTCTGTTTCCCCAGCCAGTCCGCCGCCAGCACCGCACCCCGGGACGACGCCACCAGCCGCAGCCCCGTGACGAGATACTCCCGGAACAAAATCACGATCACCAGCCACGCCGGCATCGACTTCGGATCCTTGTCCAGCAGCACCACGAACGTCGCCGCCATCAGGATCTTGTCTGCCAGCGGATCCATCAGTTGGCCGAACGAAGTCACCAGCCCCCGCTTCCGGGCGATGCTGCCGTCCAGGTAATCCGTCCACGACGCGATGCCGAACAGCACCACCCCCGCCGTCAACGCCCACGGCAGCCCGGAATAAACCGTCGCCACGAAAACCACGGTCAGCACGAGCCGGGCGATGGTGAGCTTGTTGGGAAGGTTCATGGATGGCTCGTCCCCTGGCGCGGATTGCCAGCTTGTCCAATGGCCGTTGCGCTCGCTGCACCGGAATCACCCGGTCCCCGGCGGATCACACGCGCCGGATCCGGTCGCGGCCGTTTTTTTCCAGCAGGCCGCCGCGAAGCAACTCATTGAGGAGGCTGCGGGTCCTTTCGTCGGGCGGGTCACTGGTCCGCCGGAACCCAAACCCGCGGCAGAAGGCGTGCACGCCGTCATTCGGGGCGGCATACTTCTCAGCACGGGAGCCACAGAGATGAGCGTGACGGAGCATCGGTCAGAATTCCTTGCCGAAGGACTGGCGGATGCCGGTCCGGAACAAGGAGACAGGAGACGCGATGGCGCCGTCCCGGCGGCAGACGGCGCGGTATTCTCCGGCGATGCGGACGGACCAGCGTTCACGCGGCCCCGTTGAGCTTCTTGAACTGGAGAGGCCGGCTTCCGTGAACAGGGTGAAGGCCTGCTTCCGCTTCATGCGCGTTGAGAAGGCTGGCGAATTGCACGAAGGCACCCTGGCTGGCGCGTTTGAGCGAACGCTAGCAGCCTGTCGGACTTACCCTCCGCCCGGTCATCCTGGAAAACCTGGAAAT
>CAZFZN010000058.1:0-42167 GCA_964523105.1 uncultured Akkermansia sp. | reverse complement strand
AAAAGCCGTCGCCTGACTCCGCCCCGTCAAGAGGCGGCCCGCGTTACGCTTACGGTCATTTTCGCCACGTCGATGTTGCGGTGCTGCCGCATAGCGAGGAACGGGAAATCGACCGGCTGGAGGCCAGCTTGCAGATCGAAAAGGACATCAAGGCGGACTATAGCTGGGACGCTCAGGCCAACATGATGCTCGCGAAGCAGAAGCGCGACGGGTTTTCCAACAAGGAACTCGCGGAGCTATACAAGATGAAGGAGAGCGACGTGCAGGAGCTTCTCGACATGCGCTCCTACGCGGACGAATACCTACGCTCGCGCAACAAGGCCAACCTTTGGTCGCAGGTGTCAGAGCATGAATTTGCATTTCGGAAGATCGTCACGTCCCGACCGAAGATATCCGGGATCGGCAGTAAGGAAGTTTTCAAGCAAGCAGCCTATACCTTGATCGAGAAGCCCGAAGATGCGGGCGGTCGGCTATATGAGGCGATCCCGGCAATCATGGAGAGCCTTGATCAGGTGAGAGAGAAACTTCAGGACGAATTCGATGTGAAGCCGGCAGCACCCGACGCACAGCTTGATGGGCTCTTTGGCGGCGTCACGGCCGCGGCAGGCGAGAATTCCATCGACATGCCGCTCGCCGCAGAGATTCAGAAACCCGAGAACGCCGAAAAGGCGCGCAAAATCATTGTCGAGGTCATCGAGAGCCAGAAACAGCTCAAGAAGGACGCGAAGAGCGCCAACTACCTGCTCGACTGCTGCGCCAAAGCTCAGGCTTTGCTGGCCGCTGCGGTCAAAGACGGACTGCGCCCTGAATCAAAGCTCCCAGGAGTTGCGAAGCAGCTAGACCAGATACAAGCCCAGTCGGACAAGATACGGAAATACCTTGATGACCATGCTCAGGATTGACTATCGCGAGGCCGACCGGCGCGCGCTGCTTTCGTGGGGTGAGGATGAGGCAACCGCCCCGTGGCTGGACATTATCCGGCGCCTCATCATCGATCACACCGACGACGCGGCGCAGGAGGACGGCTACCACATCTCGCTCCCGTGGTGGAGCTTCGCCTCGCTACGCAATCAGCTTTTGGAAGTCTTCAAGGGGTATGGCTTGGCACCGGGGAGCACTCTGGAGATCACGCAATCCGCCGTCGACTTGTTGCGCCAATCGAAGCGCGCGACAGACGGATACAACCTCGCGACGAGTGCGGCTGCCGTTGTGGAAGCGGACCTGCGCAGCAAGCTCAACCAAATCGGATTCCGCAGGAACCTCTCGCCTGAGCAGGCGCGGAACGTCTGCAAAATTGCGGCGCTACCGTCCGCGGCGACCTTCTCGGTTCCGGGCGCGGGTAAAACCACTGAAGCGCTAGCCTGCTTCTTCTACAAGGCGAAGACCGACGAGCGCCTTTTGGTGATCGCGCCGAAGAACGCCTTCGCGGCGTGGGACGAGCAGATGCAGGATTGCATGCCGCAGCTGAACGCCGCGTTTGTCCGGCTTCGCGGAGGCAAGGAGAAGATCGCAAAGCTACTCGATGAAGACCCGCGCTTCATGCTAATCACCTATCAGCAACTCGCCCGAGTCCCTGACCTGATTGCTGCTCATTGCGCACGTCACAGTGCCCATGTTTTTCTCGACGAGAGTCATCGCATCAAGAGCGGTGTCGGAAAGCAGACAGCACGCGCGGCGCTCGGCCTATCGCATCTGCCGGTGGGCAAACTCATCATGTCGGGAACGCCGATGCCGCAGGCAATCGACGACCTAATCCCGCAGTTTGCTTTCCTTTATCCCGAAATCCCGGCGACGGCTGAAAACGTGGTGGAACTCATTCGCCCCGTCTATGTGCGAACGAACAAGAAGGAGCTTGGACTTCCGCCCGTGACCCGCGTGGTGGCTCAGCTGCCGCTCGCGCCAATGCAGCAGGAACTCTATCGCCTGATGAAGTTTGAGGTAGCTCGGGAGGCGGCGACAGCTCTAAGCATTCGCAACAAGCAAGTCTTCCGTTCTCTCGGCAGATCCGTAGCCCGTCTGCTGCAATTTGTTTCCAATCCGGCACTGCTCTCCGCCGAAATTGGCTTCGCTCATCCCGACCTGCTTGCGGCGGTCTTGGCCGAAGGTGAAGGTCCGAAGCTGAAGTATGTTCTGAAGAAAGCGAGGCAGCTTGCGCGGAGCGGCGAGAAGGTGCTCATCTGGTCGTCGTTCGTCCGCAACGTCGAATACATCGCGGAGCGCCTGCTCGATTTGGGCGCGGTGTATATTCACGGCGGCGTCGATGCGGGCAACGAGGACGACGACGAAACGCGCGAAGGAAAGATCAAACTTTTCCACGACGATCCCACCGTGCTTGTGATGGTCGCAAACCCTGCCGCTGCAAGCGAGGGCGTGAGCCTGCACCGCGTGTGTCATCATGCGCTCTATCTCGATCGCACGTTCAACGCAGCTCACTACCTGCAATCGGAGGACCGCATCCATCGCTTCGGGTTGCCGAAGGACCAGAAAACGACCATTGAGATTGTCGAGTGCATCGGCAGTGTGGATGAAACGGTGCGGGAACGCCTCGGCTACAAGATAGGGCAGATGGCTGAGGCGCTCGAAGACTCGTCCCTGCGCCCAGATCCAATTCCCCTTGATCCGACAGACATCGAGGACTTCGACGAATACAGCACAGGGCTTTCGACCGACGACATCCAAGCCTTGTTGAAATCACTTTCGGACGAGCAGCCGTGATCGCATTCTCTCCAGGTCTCGCCCAAGGTTGCTTCGACTTATTGAGCATCGCGTCCCGAAACACGCTCACGTTCCATGAGATTCACTCTTCGTTCGCCTACTTCGGCAGCATCGCGGCAACCAAGGTCGTCGAGACGACGCAAGGGCTCAGGTGGATACGTGCCAATGATGACGGCACCGTTGGTGTTACTCCCTCTGGCTCGCAATTGCTGGGCATCGTTGGCTACGAAGCGATGCTGCGGCAAGCGCTGCTCGACTACATTGATGTCGTGCTTCCACCATGGGTGCAGAACGCGTCATTCGGACGTTCGCGAGTCCTCTCGTTCGCCGGTAGCGAAATCGCACAAGTGTTCGTCGAGGCGGGCTTAGCCCAGGGCACAGAAGAGAACGTTGTTGCGTTTTGGGACGAACTCGCAGCGAGAGCGCGAGGGCAGAAGACTGGTCGTTTGACTGCAATCGGGCGCCACGGCGAGCGGCTCAGCCTAACCTACGAGGAGAATCGCACGGGCCAGAAGCCGGAGTGGGTCGCAATAGAAAACAATGCGGACGGCTACGACCTTCTCTCCATCGTCGAATCAGACAATCTACGGCAGCTGTCGATTGAAGTTAAGACCTCAACGCTGGGACTCTCGGGGGTATTCCACCTCACTCGCAACGAGTGGGAGCGCGCATTGGAGAGCATCAAACACGTTTTCCATCTTTGGGACGCCCGCGCGAATGTGGTGCCGCGCTTGGCTGTGGTTGAGCCGCAGGAAATGCAGGCTCACATCCCGACAGACCTCGGCTCAGGAACCTGGGAGAGCGTTGCGATCCCATTCAACGCATTCGGTTCACTA
The DNA here is from genome assembly GCA_964523105.1 of uncultured Akkermansia sp. GTDB lineage: Bacteria > Verrucomicrobiota > Verrucomicrobiia > Verrucomicrobiales > V1-33 > V1-33. The sequence goes on along the minus strand of CAZFZN010000058.1, from coordinate 38,616 downwards.
TTCACTCCTTTTCCTCTCGCATCGTGATCGTGCGCGACATGTGGCTGACCGGTTGCGACGCGCCCTGCCTGCACACGATGTATGCCATCAAGCCAATGCAGGGTCACGGCCTCATGCAGGCGATTGCCCGCGTGAACCGGTGTGGTCGGGCTTCGCCCAATGCTGCGCATTGTCTGTTCCGCACGCACCGGCGTGCTCGGCTCCGCAACAAGCCGGGCGGGCTGGTGGTCTGACAGAGCGGGAGAAATTGTTCGCGGGATCAGTTTGGGCATTGAGCCGGTGCGGGGATTGGCAAGGGTGGCGGCTTTTTTGATGCAGGCCATACGATATCCCGCGGAGCTACCGGTGTCGCAGCGGCGCGAGGAGATTCTCGCGGCGGTGCGGGGGCATCAGGTCGTGATCGTGGCGGGCGAGACGGGGTCGGGGAAGACGACGCAGTTGCCGAAGATGTGTCTGGAGGCGGGTTGCGGCGAGCGGGGAATGATCGGGTGCACGCAGCCGCGGCGGGTGGCGGCGATGAGTATTTCGCGGCGGGTGGCGGAGGAACTGGGGGCGACGTGGGGCCGGGAAGTGGGCTGCAAGATGCGGTTCAACGACGACACGTCGCGCGAGACGGTGCTGAAGTTCATGACCGACGGCATTTTGCTGGCGGAGTTGCAGGGCGATCCGCTGCTGCGGCGCTACTCGGCGATCATTCTGGACGAAGCGCACGAGCGGTCGCTGAACATCGACTTTTTGCTCGGCTGTCTGAAGAACCTGCTGCCGCGCCGGCCGGAGTTGAAGCTGATCATCACGTCGGCGACGATCGACACGCAGGCGTTCAGCGAGGCGTTTGGCATGGCGCCGATCATCGAGGTGAGCGGGCGGATGTTTCCGGTGGAGGTGCGTTATGCGCCGCTGGAGCAATTCACCGGGGAGCACGAGGACGACATCGGATTCATCGAAGCGTCGGCGCGGTCGGTGGAGGATGCGCTCATCGAAACGAACGACGGCGACGTGCTGGTGTTCCTGCCGACGGAGCGCGACATCCGCGATGCGCGCGATGTGCTGGAGGGGAACCTCGGACCGTCGTTTGAAGTGCTGACGCTCTACGGCCGCATGGCGGGCGCGGATCAGCAGCGGGTGTTCTCGCCGGGTCCGAAGCGCCGCGTCATTCTGGCGACGAATATTGCGGAGACGTCGCTGACCATTCCGCGCATCAGCGTGGTCATCGATACCGGTCTCGCGCGCATGAGCCGCTACAACGCGCGCACGCGGACGAAGCGGCTGCCGATCGAAGCAGTGTCGCAGAGCAGCGCGAATCAGCGGGCGGGCCGGGCGGGGCGCGTGCGCGCGGGGATTTGCGTGCGGCTTTACAGCGAGGAGGATTTTCTGAAGCGCCCGGAGTTCACGCAGCCGGAAATCCAGCGCGCGAATCTGGCGGAGGTGATCCTGCGCATGAAGGCGTTTCGTTTGGGCGAGATCGAGTCGTTCCCGTTTCTCAATCCGCCGCTGCCGGCGGCGATTCGCGGCGGCTACGCGCTGCTGCATGAACTCGGCGCGCTGGACGACACGGAGAAACTGACGCCGCTGGGCAGGGAACTCGCGCATCTGCCAGTGGATCCGAGCATTGGCCGGATGCTGCTGGAGGCGCGCGATGCCCGCGTGCTGCCGGAGGTGCTGGTGATCGCCGCGGGCCTGAGCATTCCCGACCCGCGCGAGCGTCCGGAGGAGGCGAAGGAGAAGGCGGCGACGGCGCACCGGGCGTTTGCGGTGCCGCATTCGGATTTCCTGACGCTGCTGAAAATCTGGAAGGCGATGCCGGACAGCGACGGCCGCGGCAGCCGCAATGCGCTGCGCAAGTTCTGCCGGCAGAATTTCCTGTCGTTCCTGCGCATGACGGAGTGGCGCGATTTGCACCGGCAGTTGTGCGATGCGATGAGCGACGAGGACGACGCGCGCGTGCCGGCCCTGAGCCGTGAGGTGAACGACGACGGCATCCACCGCAGCATTTTGGCCGGGTTGGTGGGACACATCGCGGTGCGCGACGAGCGCAACACTTACAAAGCGGCGGGCAATCGCATGGTGACGGTCTTTCCAGGCTCGAATCTCTACGAGCGCGGCAAGAAGCCCGGCGAGAAGTCGAAGCAGCCGCCGTGGGTGGTGGCGGGTGAAATCGTGCAGACGTCGCAACTGTTCGCGCGGACGGTGGCGCGGATCGATCCGCTGTGGATCGAGAAAGTCGCGCCACATTTGTGCGAGCATCGCTTCAGCGAGCCGCGCTGGGACGAAAAGTCAGGGCGCGTCCTGGTGACGGAGCGCGTCCTGGTGCACGGACTGGAAATCCGCCGCGGGAATGTGGACTACGGCAAAGTGAACGCGCCGGCGGCGACGGAGATTTTCATCCGCAGCGCGCTGATGGAAGAAGCCGGTAGTCCGGGCTTCCAGCCCGGGTTTGCTACTGAGAACCTGCGTCTCGTTTCACGTCTCAAAGCCGCGCTCTCCCGCGCGCGCAGCGGACGGCTGTGGGACGTGGAGGAAAAGCTGTTCGATTTCTACAAGGCGCGGCTGGAGAACATCAGCAGTTGGCACGACCTGAACAAACGTCATCGTGCCGGCACTGGCGGGACGTCTGAGTTACTGGCGAAGGAAAGTGATCTGGCGGGATCGGCGGCGACGGAGGAACTGGCGCACTTTCCGGCACAGGTGTCGCTGGGGAACACGGTGCTGCCGGTGAGTTACAACTACAGTCCCGGCAGCGAAGACGACGGCGTGACGGTGCAGGTGCCGCTGTCTGTCGCCTCACACCTGACCAGTGGCCAGCTGCAGTGGATGGTGCCGGGGCATCGTGCGGAAATCGCCGGCGTGCTGCTGCGGGCGCTGCCGAAGAATCTGCGCCGCGACCTGCAGCCGCTGGAGCCGAAGATCGCAGACGTGGTGCAGCATTTTGTGCCGGGCCGCGGAGAGTTTCTCGACGAACTCGCCGCCTTTCTCAGCAAACGATTCCATCTGCGCATCGCCGCGGGCGACTGGCCGCCGGGGAGCCTGCCCTCACATTTACAGCCGCGCGTGGAAGTGCTGGATCATCAAAAGCAGGCGATCGCCACGACGCGCGATCTGACCGCGATTCGCGCCGAAGCGGAGAAGCGCGACGTGCGCAGCCGCGCGTGGGATTTCGCGGCGGCGAAATGGGAGCAGCCGGCGGTGACGTCGTGGAGTTTTGGTGATTTGCCGGAGAGCATTCGCGTGGAGGAAGTCGGCGGGCACGTGGTGCTGGCTTATCCCGGTCTCGCGGTGCGCGACGGGGAAGTGGACGTGCGGCTGTTTCGCAAACCGGAGCAGGCTGCGGCGGCGACGCCGGCGGGCGTGCGCCGGCTCGCGGAGATCGTGCTGAGCAAGGACCTCGCGTGGCTGCACCGCGAGCTGCGCAGCCTGACGATTCCGTCCGCGGCGAAAAAGCCGGCGAGTTTCCATGATGCCTTGTCGGCAGTGACAGCGAAGACTTCGCCCGCCACCCTGACAAGCGAAACGCTGCAGGCCTCCGCGCTGGAGCATCTGCTGGCGCACACGCTGCGACTGGAGCCGCCGCTGACGGCGGCGCGCTTCAACGAAATGACCGCCGCCGCGCGCCGCAACTGGCCGACGCTCATCGCCACCATTCGGGAGCATCTCAAGACCGTGCTCGAAATGCGCGACAGGATCCTCGCTTCCCCGAAACGCTATGCCGGCATGGAGCAGGACGCGGCGCGGCTGGTGCCTCCGGATTTTCTGGCCCGCACGCCGCACGAGCGGCTGCCGCATTTGGTGCGGTATTTGAAAGCGGTGCTCGTCCGGGCTGAGCGTGCCGCGCTGCATCCGGCGAAGGATGCGGAAAAGGCCAGGCAGCTGGCTCCGTTTCTCAAAGCGGACGCGCCGCCGGAGAACCGCGAAGCCTTCCGCTGGCTGCTGGAGGAATTCCGGGTCAGCATTTTCGCGCAGGAACTGGGCACGGCGGCGCCGGTTTCGGCGAAGCGGCTGGAGGCGCTCCTGGCGGTGCCGCGCGCAGGCGCCTCATAATCCTGAAAAGGAAAATGGAGAGGAAGAAAACCGCAGCCGACCGAAGGAAGACCGGCGAACATTTCATCTTAACTGATGAGCCAAATGGACACTGATTCACACGGATTGACGCATGAATTCGGATTCACTCCCCGGAGGAGGATTCCCGTGAACACAACTTGCTGAGAATCCGTGTTCATCAGGGTCCATCCGTGGTTCAATTTCCCCTTTGAGATAATTCTTTTGCGCGCACTGGCAATCAGCCGGGAGGCACATATAGTCGCGCCGATTTCAACAGACCCCATGAAAATCCCAGTCACGTTCCTCGTCGCCCTGCTGGCAGCCGCGCCCGCATTTGCCGCAGACGACAATCAAAAAGTCGTCCCCGACAAAGGGGCCGGCGAGCTCGATCTGTCGCAATTCCCCGGCCAGGTGGTGGAGGAAGTGATCGTGCCGGTGCCCAGCGAGGTTTTTACGGCGCTGGACCGTCTGGGGAATCAGGACTGGAAGGCCGAGGTGAAGCACGCCAACCGCCCGGCATTCACCGACCGGACGGATGTGGCGCTGCTGCTCGGGGCCACGGTGGCGGACGGGTTTGTGGCGGTGCAGGCGGAGGACCGGAAAACTGTCGAGGATGTGGGCCGGGATGTCCTGGCGCTGGCCTCGGCGCTGGGAGTGCGCGAAGACGTGCTCAAGCACTGTCAGGCCATCGATGAAGCGGCCAAGACGGCCAAGTGGGACGAGGTGCGCGTGGAACTCGACGCCACGCAGGCGACGGTGAAGTCGAAAATGCACGCGCTGCGCGATGAAGCGATCGCCGAATGCATTTCCGTGGGCGGCTGGCTGCGCGGCACGGAGGTGATCACGGGAGTGGTGGACAAAGCCTTCAGCGCCGAGCGCGCGGAACTGCTCTATCAGCCTGACATCGCGGATTATTTCAACGACGCCCTCGAGGAAATGCTGGTGAAGGCGAAGAACCCCGCCAAGCTCAAGAGCATCGCCGACGGACTGGCACAGTTGCGCGAGATCATGCAAAGCGGCGACGAAAACCTTTCCGCACAGTCCGTGAAGGAGATGCACCGCATCAGTGTCGAACTCGTCAAATCCATTACCACCAAAGGCTGATCCCCATGCGATTGTCTGCACTCATTCTCGCCCTCGTCCTTGCCGCCGGCCCCGCCCGCGCGGTGGTGGATGACGCTTACTCCACCGCCCTTGAGGCCGCCATCGAGTCCGTGAAGCAGGGCTACAAACTGCGTCAGGAATACTGGAAGGGAACGGTCACCGGCAGCGGTCAGAAGGCGGTGAAGCATCAGGTATTCAAAGGAAACGACGTGTGGTTCTGGCTGGGCACGGATACGGAAAGCGGCGTGAAGTTCGAGATCGAGGCCTACGACTCGAAAGGAGTCAAGATCACGCACGAGAAGAAGTCCGGGAAAGGCTGGACCGCGGTGCACCTCAAACCCGCCAAGACCGGCACCGTGGTGATCGTGTTCAAGATCACCGGCAAGGAGGGGGAAGTCATCCCCTGGGCGCTGGTTTACGGCTGGAAGTGATCCCGGCGGCCACGGTGACGTGCCGGCCTGGTGGCAAAGCGGCTCCTCCCCGCGACCTGCCGTAGCAAGGCCATCCCGGCCTTGTCGTACCGCACCGGAATGGTGATCGTCCCGCCGGTGCGGGAGAACTCTGCGGCGGCTTCGTTCAGCTTGGTCGGCAAAATGGAGACGAGAATGCCACAGATGGACTCAGATGGACTCAGATGGACTCAGCCTGAAAAGGAAAATGGAGAGGAAGAAAACCGCAGCCGACCGAAGGAAGGCCGGCGAACATTTCATCTGAACTGATGAGCTAAATGGACCCTGATTGACACGGATTGACGCATGAATTCGGATTCACTTCCCGGAGGAGTGATTCCCGCGAACACAACTTGCTGAGTATCCGTGTTCATCAGGGTCCATCGGGGGTTCTCTTCCTCTCCATTTTCCTTTTCAGTGCCTCAGTAGTGAACAGTGGCCATGTTTGCGACGATCTTGCCGCCCCAACGGGGCCGACACACCAAAGCCCGGGGCAAACGAGGAACGAGTGCAGCCCCGGGTGACGTGCCCACAATGTCAGGCAGCCCAGCCCTGAATGGGCGGGACAAATTCCCCCGCCCCGGGTGGTGCCCCGCCCTGTCAGGGCTGAGACAAAAGGTGACTGGTTACCCGGGGCTGCGCTCCTGCGTCGCTGGCCCCGGGCTTTGGTGCCTGGCCCCGTTGGGGCCGTTTGGCACCGGCTTCGCCGGGTTAGAAATTCACACGGATGTACGCGTGAATTCGGATTCACTCCCCGGAGGAGTGATTCCCGTGAACACAACTTGCTGAGTATCCGTGTTCATCCGGGTCCATCCGTGGTTCTATTTCCCTTTTCAGGCTCAGACTGAGCGTGCGCACGGATTTCCAAATGGATCCGGATGCATTCACCGGGTGAGTGCCAATCGGCGGGCCAAAAGAAGCGGGGCGGAGACTTGCGCCTCCGCCCCGCGGTGAATTTCGGTGATGTCAGGACCAGGGCTTACTTGCCGGAGTCCACCGGGATCCCCTCGAGCGGCGGGAGGATCGGGCTTTCGGGTCCGGGCTCTTCGGGCTGAGTGGGCTGCTCCGGCTGGTGAACCGGCTGACCGGACGGATCGATGAGCTGGGCCGTGACGTAGATCATGAGGTTCCGCTTATAGTGCTCTTCGTTCTTGGTTTTGAAGAGGCGGCCGACGAGGGGAACGCTGGAGATGATGGGCACCTTGTCTTCGACGTGCTGCACGTCTTCGCGCATGAGTCCGCCGATGCCGACCGTCTGGCGGTCGTAGATCAGCACTTGGGTGGTGAGCTTGCGGGTGGCGAAGACGGGCTGGAGGATTTTGTTTTCCGTCAGCACGACCGGCTCACTCTGACCAAGGGCGTTGATGCCGGTGGTTTGAATGGGGCTGCCGTAGTTGATGAAGCCGTCGAACTCGACTACTTCGGGTGCGAGGTTCAGGTCGATCGTCCAGCCGTCTTCCCCGACGGTGGCTTCCACTTCCATGGTGACGCCGGTGTTCTTGGTGGAGAAGGCGCTCGGGGTGGTGGGAGTGACCGGGAAGCTGCTGCCCTGGGAGGAGATACCGCCGCCGCCGAAGAGGCCGTTGCCGCCGCCGCCGAAGGTCTGCGGGATTTGCGGAGGATCGAATTCGGTCGGGTAGGGGAACTCGCGGATCACTTCGATCTTGGAGCGCTGGCCGCCGCGCACGATGACGCTCGGAGCGGTCATGAGGTCCACGCCTTTCTTCTGGGAAAGGGCGCGCATCATGACCTGGAACTGCGGATCGGTGAAGACGCCGGCGAGGGCGAAGACACCGGGGGTGACACTGCTGACTCCCGCGGCGGTGCCGCCGGCGATGAGAGCGTCGATGGCGTTGCGGGAGATGGCGTCGGAGCCGAAGCGCAGGCCGCGGGTGACAGGATTGCTGCCCACCGGCACGCCGTTGGGGGCGATGACGGAGTAGTCGGCCGGGTCAATCGGGCCGGCATTGCCGGAGGTGCCGCCGCCGCCGAAGACGCGCTCGCCGCCGATGTTGAAGGCGCCGATGAGCCAGTCGAAGCCGAGTTCCTCGTTGTTGCGCTGGGTCACCTCGACGAACTTGGTCGTCACATAAACCTGCTTCACTGTGCCGGAGGCATTGATTTGATCCACCACGGTCTCGACGAGGTCGAGCTGATCGAAGGTGTTGCGAACGATGAGGCGGCTGGAGGTTCTGTCGAAGGAAGCGGAGGAGCCTTCCGTGAACACCACACCGAGGGATTCCAGCACCTGACGGGCGGTCGGCTTGGCAGTGATGGTGGCGGAAGGAGCGGCATCGGGCGTGGCGAAGGGATCCGCGGGAGCGCCGGAATCTGCGGCGCCGCCGGTAGCGCTGCCGCGGGTGAGGAAGTCGGGCGGCACGCGATAGGTGCGGGTGGTCATGGAACCGGCGGTGCCGGCGGGGATGAAGACCACACTGGTGGGCTGCACGTCGAAGCGCACGCCGGCCTGGTCGGCTACGGTCTTGACGGCATCCATGAGTTTCACGTTGCGCATGTCCACGGTGACGGGGCGGGGCTGGCCGGCCGGGACACGGTTGAGGAAGTTGACGCCGCGCTTGTTGGGATCGGCTTCGGCAATGTCATTCTCCGCGCTCTTCCGGCGCAGGTGATCGATGACGTCCTGGAGATCGGCTTCGTTGAAGCTGATGCGGTCGATGCTGATGTTGTTCAGCTTGTAGGTGAGCGGGGCGGAGCCGGGGTCGTCGAGGCCGGGGCCACCGGTGCTGATGGGAGCCTTGAGCGTATTGGGAACGGCGGTGACCCATGTATTGTCCACCATGTTGAGCATGCGCAGACGGGTTTCGTCGCGGGCGGACTTGAGGTAGTTGGAAACCTGACGCTGCGTGCGCTCCAACTGGCGGCGGGCGGCGGTATTGTAGGGGTCGATGGCGAGCACGCGGTTGAACTCGACCTCCGCTTCATTGAACTGACCGAGGTCGTAGTAACCGAGGCCCTTGTTGAGCAAACGCTTCACTTCCTCGGTGTTCGTGTAGTGCTGCGGCGTCATGGCGACGTTGAAGCGGTCCGGGTCGTCGAGCTGTTCGAGCAGACGCTCCGCATCCTTGTAGCCGGGGCCGGCCATGTTGTCGCTGAGCACTTCGTTGAGCAGAGCCTTGGCTTCATCGCGGCGGCCGCGGTGACCGAGTTCGCGGGCGTGGATCACAGCGGCTTTGGAGAACTTGCCGACCATGCGGTTGCGGTCCGCCTGGGTGCTGGTGCCGTTGGGCAGCGTATTGATGGCGGAACGGTAGGCATCCACGGCGCCGGCGTAGTCCTGCTTCGCGTAGAGGCGGTCGCCGTCACGCTCCAGTTCGTAGGCCTGACGAATACGCTCCTGACGTTTGACGTATTCGATTTCGACGATGCTGCTGCCTCCGGTGGAGCCGCCGCTGTAGGACGTGGGGCCGGCAATGGCGGGCAGCGTCGGAAGGGCAGAGCAGGCCAAAACGGAGAGCAGGGCCTTCTGGTGGAGTTTCAACTCGGGCTTTGTCATGAGATGATGCAGATGTGAAAGGTGGGGTTGGGGAGGAGGGAGATGAATTTCGCGGGCTTTATGCCATAATCAGAGAATTTCGCACCAACTAAAAATCAGGGAGGAGGCACGATTTTGAGGGTGAGCGTTTTCTTCTCAGTGGCCCCCTTCGGGGTGAATTCCAGAGTGAGTTCCTCGGTGGTGAGTTCGGTGACGGTGTAGCTCACGTCGGGCTCGGCCTCGAAACTGAAGGACTCGCCTTTTTTCACCACTTTCTCTTCCGGAGTGCCGTGATTGCAGGTGACTTTGGCGCTGAGATTGGGGCGCTCGAAGGTCTCTTTGATCTTCACCTGAATGACCTCTTTGGTCTTGAGGTCCGTCACGGTGGCAATTTTGGCGTTGTCCGGACCCTCAGTCTTGTCGATCCGGAATCGCATTTCCATACCGCCCCGCTCCTCAGGAAAGGAATCGCCGACTTTGAGGAATTGGGTATTGAAAGCCTTGTCCGCGGGCTCGGTGCGGCGGAATGTCAGTTCGGTGTCGCTCACGTAAGTATTGAAACGGATCGTGAGCGGATCCTTGAGGCACTCCTGGTAGTAAATCTTCGCGTAAATCGGCGGGTGATCCGTCGCGTCGCGGGGATTGGTCTTCGGATCCGCGTTGTATTCCTCAAGGTTGGTGAACTTGTCGCCGTCGGTGTCCACATCGAGAATATCGACACGGCGGATATCGAGGCCGTTGTCGTAGAGCCAGCGGTTGGAGACGGGCGGGCGGACCGGCGGGGAATTTTCCGGCAGAATTTCCAGGTTCTCGGTCTCACCGGCCTTGCGGATGATGGGGACCGAAGAGAGAAGGGAAATGGGCACTCCGTCTTTAACGGGAGGCTTCACGGTCGCCTCTTCCTTGAGCGCTTTCAGGGCGTCCTTGATCTGGTCTCCGGCTTTGGTGGTGCCGAAGTCCTCTTTGAGTTCGGCTACCGGGCGGTTGGGGAACTCCCCTTTGAAGCCGAGAACTTTCATGAGCAGCAGGCCGCCGGTGGCGACGGCGATGACTCCGCAAATTCCCAGCAGCAGACGATCGTATTTGGCTTTGATCCACTCCATAGAAAAATCGGGTTAGTTGGCGGCGGTGGACGACTTGGCGGGCTTGCCTTTGGTTTCCTCCTCCGCCTCGGGCAGGAAGCGGATGATGTCGAGGTTCAGTTCCATTTTGATGTCCTCGAAGCCGAGCATGTAGGCGGCGTCCAGCGTGATCGGCTTGTCCTTGTTTTCCGGATTGGCCTCCTCTTTGATTTCCACGCGGAGGTTCTTGTCGATGCCGCTCTTGACGGCGTTTTCGACGCGGAGCGTGCGGATGATGAAGAAGTGCGGGGCCTGCTTGTCCGGACCGGTGTTGGCGAGCTTCTCCAGCAGGGTGAGCATGGCCTTGTTCTTGCCGGTGACGGTGATCTGCAGCGGCTGGCGCTCGAGCACTTTGGATTCGTCGAGGGCGGGAGCCGCTTTGGTTTCTTTGCCCTTGGCCGTGCTCTTGGGAGTTGGTTTGGGCTTCTTTTTGTCGGTGGATTCCGGCTCCTCTTTCTTCGGCTTCTCGAACTCGAGTTCCGGGCGGACGAGGGTGTTGATTTCGGTGACGCCGGACTCGTAGGCGGCATTGACCACATAGACGATGGCCTGGAGCTGCGCGAGCAGGCGCGGCGCGGCGCCTTCGACGGGGAAGTCGCTGAGGTAGCGGCCCATGCCGAGGTCGAACTGCTCGGGAAGCTTGACGCCGCGGGCCTTGGCGGCGGCGAGCACTTCGTCCGTGATTTTTTTCAGTTCCCCCTGAAAGGCGGAGTTGGCGACGGGTTTTTCCTCCACTTGGTAGCCCAGCAGCGTTTTGGAAAGCTCGTGGACCTGCTGCACATAGCCGTCCACCAGTTCCTTTTTCTTTTTGGCATTCTCCTCGGTGCGGGAAAGGTCCTCCTTTTCGAGGCGCTCCAGTTCGCCGAGTTTTTTCTGATAGGAGGCTTTGGCATCGTCCGCCGCGGAACTGGCGGAGCAGCCGAGATAGCCGAATCCGGCGGCGACCACGCCGAGCGCGCCGAAGAAGATGGGAAGGAATTTGTCTTTAGTACCCTGACTCATGGTATCGAAGCGTTACGGTCTGCCGGACTTGATGACGGGGACCTCCACCTGACGCTTGAGCGGCAGGCGCATGGTGAAAGCATAACCGTCATAGACCTGGAGGTCGCCGACGTCGTTCTTGAGGTGATTGCGCAGCAGTTCGTCCTCGCTGCCTTTGCCGAAGTCGAAGAACTTCAGCGCGTTGCTGTCCTTGGTGATGCTCTTGAAGAAATCGATGGCGTGGTTGCCGTCGGGATTGCGGTTGATGGCCACGACGAGCAGGTCGGTGACGATGGCCTTGTCCTTCGAAGCAGCGGGATTGTTGCCGCTTTTCTGTTCGAACGGCCATGAGACGTCGTTGTCGAAGAGTTTTCCGGTGCCCACGGGGCGCCCCTCAGCCGTATGGGGCGTGATCTGCACGATCCAGATTTGGTTGTCGGTGAGCAGATTGTTGAGGGTGTCGAACATGTTCACCCAGTATTTCTGATCCCCGATGGCATTGGAAAGAATCTGCGCGCGGTCGGCGAATTCCTTCTCGCGGTTTTCCTCTTTGCGGATGGCGGCATCGGCGCTGAGGGGGGCGGCGAGTTTTTGATCCAGCTTGGCCGACTCTTTCTCGTAACCCGCGGCGGCGCGGCTGTTGTAGGCCCACACGGCGAAGAGGGAGGCGATGAGCGCGGCGGCGGCGGCGTAGAGGAACGGCTTGCGGTTGCCGACGTCGCGGGCGGACTGCACGGACTTCGGAGCGAGGTCGAGTTCCATCGGGCAGGCCATCTGGCGCAGCGCGAGGCCGACCAGTTCGCCAAGGGTATGGGCTTCACCGGCGACGCGCTCCACGTCCACTTTGGGACCCACACTGACATTTCGCAGCGGATTGAAATACTCCACGGGCACGCGGAGTTTCTCCTCAATGACTTCTTTGACGTAAGGCAGGGAAGCGCCGGCGCCCGCGAGGTAGGCGATGGACGGCGCGCTGCCGCCCTGCTGCTGGCGGTAGGCATTGGTGCGGCGCACGATTTCGCCGTGAATCCGCGCCAGGGCGTTGCGGATGACCTTGGACATGGAGTCGATCTCCGGATCCTCGTGGTCTTCGTAATTGCCGCCGAGATTCACGAATCCGTCCGTCACTTTCCGCTGCTCGGCGGCCTCGTATTCCATCGCCATTTCCTTGGCGATGCTCTGGGAAATGGAGGCGCCGCCGGTCTGGAAGCTGGAGATGAAGGCGCGCCGGCCTTCGATGAAGATGAGGTTGGTGGTCCGCGCTCCGAGATCGATCAGCAGGGCGCAGCCGTCGTTTTCCGGATAATTGTAGCGGAAGGCATTATATAAGGCCACGGGTGCGGCATCCACCGTCTGCACGGCGAGGCCGTTGCCTTCGACGGCGGCATTGAGATCGACGAGGTGCTCGGAGCGGATGGCCACGATACCCACTTCCATCTCTCCCGCGGTCTTGCCCATGAGCTGGTAGTCCCAGACGGTCTCATTGAGCGGGAAGGGGACGGCCTGCTGCGCCTCGAACCCGACGATTTTGTCCACCTGGTCTTCGGCGAGGTTCGGCAGTTTGACGAACTTGCAGATGAGGAACTGCCCGGGAACGGCGTAGGTCACGGGGCCTTCGCCGGCTTTGAGCGCGCCGCTCAGGCTCTTGACCGCATCTGTCAGGGCAAAGCGCCGGGTGCCGTCGGTGGTGGGGTCTCCGGACATCTCGGCGAACGCGTATTCCTTGAGCAGCAGGGAGCCTTTGCCGCCGATGCCAAATCGCGCCATGCCGACGCGCTGCGAGCCGAGGTTGAGTGTCAATACCGATTTCTTTTCTGCCATCGTGAGTCGTGCCCTAGAGAGGCGATTAATTTTGCCGTCAACGGAAAATGCCCCGCGGCGGCGGCCGTTTGGTTCACTTGGCGCGGACTTCCAGATGGTAGTCGTGCCACAGCGGCGCGAACGGCGTCTGCGATTTGTCCAGCAGCAGGGATTCCGTCGCGGCCAGACCCGGCTTGGTCCACCATTCCTGGTTGTTCTGGCTGGTCTTGCGCCCGACCTCCTGACCGTCGATGAACACGGCCACGCCCCACTGCTGCACCATGGTCTTGTTCACGGTGGGACTGCCGTCCGTGAGCTTGGCCAGCGCGGTCGGCGAGAGATACATCACCGAGTGGATGTTCTCTTTGATGGGCACGTTCACATGGACGACTTCCCCGGTGACGACGCGGTTTTTCTTGGAGTCCGGAGTGCCCTGGAAGTAGAGGTAGTATTTGAAGGTGACTTCCTGATAGGTCTTTTTCGTCTTGTCCGGCGCCGTTTTGGAAAGCTCGGCTTTGCAGTCCACTTCCACTTCGATCCAGTCCTTGGGGACGAAGCGCTTCTGCTTCACGTTGGGCACCGGAAAGTCCGGAGTCTTCTGCAGTTCGACATTCACTTTGCTGATGTCCACGAGTTCCTCCTTTTTGGCACCGGCGGGGGCGGCGGGAGTGGCCTGGGCGGCGGCGCGGGAGGCGGACCAGACAAATGCGGTGAGGCCGCAGAGCAGCAGGGGCAGAAGGCGGTTCTTCATGAGTTGGGAGGGGTTGAGGAATTTTCGCGGGAGCATGGAGGATTATCCGTGCGGGGGCTAGAAAAAAACACTATGCCCCCTAAGATTTTTCGGGCTCAGGGGCCGCGAGACTAGGGACCTGACAGAGCCGAGGCAATTTAAATCTGCGGGCGGCGCAAAAATTTCTGTCCGCTCCGCCCGGGGCGGTGCCGGCCGGCAATTCCCGTCCGGACAGGCCTCAAGGCCCTTTTGAGAAGAGCCGGTGCCAGTTCGCCGCCGCTGTCTCCGCCAGTTCCGCGACCGTCAAGCCCCGCAGGCCGGCGAGTGCTTCGTATGCGGCAACCAGGTTGGCGGGATGGTTCAGTCCCTCGCCCAGCGGGTGTGCGTTCCACTCCACCGGCGGGGTGAGGTCGGGGGCATCGGTTTCCACCAGCACGCGGTCCGCGGGCAGGGACCGGAACAGCTCCCGCCGGTCCGCCTTCCGCGCGTGCATGAAGTAGAGGGGAAACGAAAAATGCGCGCCGCGTTCGAGCAGGAATTCCGTCAGGGCCGGCGGCCCGGACCACGCGTGGAGCAGAAACCCGCGCGCCGGCGCGGCGTGTTTTTGCAGCACCTGACGCAGCGGCTCGTGCGCCCGCAGGCAGTGGACCGTGATGGCGGCGTTCCGCTCCCGCGCGATTTCCAGCTGCCGGAGGAAGACGCGCTGCTGATCGGCGATGTCGTGGCCTTCGATCCAGCAGTCGAGTCCCGTTTCGCCGAGCGTGGCCTGCGGAAAGCGGTCGAGCGCGGCGGTCAGCGCCCGTTCCCAGTTTGGTGTCCGCTGCGCGACAAACCACGGATGCAGGCCGAAGGCGGGACGCAGCCAGCTGTTTTCCTCACAAAGTTCCGCCACGGCCTGCCAGTCGCTCTCGCGGGTGCCGTTCACCACCGCGCCGCGGATGCCGCGATGCGGCAGGGATTCGAGCAGCTCCGCGCGCCAGGGCGCGAGGCGCTCGTCGTGGAGGTGATTGTGGGCGTCGTAATACACGGCGGAAACTGGAGCGCGTGGCGCGGGACCGGCAATTCGTGACTGCAGGAAATTTCCGTTCACGGGAATTGACTCGCCGCGCGAATTTCGTCACATCCTGACGCATGACTTATTATTACCTCGCTGCGGATGGCAGCACCGCCGGGCCGGAAACCCTGGAAGTGCTCACGGCGCTCGCCGCCACCGGCGCCATCACGCTGGCCACACTGGTGGTGCCCGCCGGCGGCGAGGACTGGACGCCGCTGGCGCGCGTGCTGCGGTATTATTATCCCGATGAAAGCGGCGCCTCCGCCGGCCCCGTGGCCTTCAGCGAACTGCACCGGCTCAATCAAATCGCCGCCCTCGCCGCGGAAACATGGGTGCTCGAAGCGGGCGGCACCGAATGGAAAGCGCTCTCCGAGGTGCTGGCTGCGGGAGGCGTGGCGGCCGTCGTGCCCGCGGCGCCGGCTCCGCCCGTCGCTGCGCCCGCCATGCCGCGCACCGCCACCGGCGCCTACATTCCCCACGGCAGCCAAACCCACGCTCACGCGGCCGATCCCTACGCGCCGCCGCGCGCGCATTCCGGTCAGCGCGTCGTGGTGCGCCGGCATCACAATCCCGGCATCGGTCGGGCTCCCTTCTTTCTGCTGCACCTGCTCATCGCCTTCCTTTCCTGGCTCGTGATCTTCCTCTTCATCATGACCAAAACGGCGCCCCAAGCCCGCAATCCGTGGGCCATGACCGGGGACTTCGTGAATCAGATGCTGGAGCAGGCCATGGTCCTGAGCATGGTGGTGAATGGACTCGCCGCCGCCGCCTCAGTTCTCCTCACATGGCACCGGCTGCGCAATGTGGGCTGGCCGGGGCCGCTGGCTTTTCTGAATTTGCTGCCGGTGGTGCTGCTGTTTCTGTCAGGCGGCGGGGGAATCCTGTTCGTGATGCTCGGCCTCGTCTGTCAGGTGCTGGCGGGCCTCCTCTTCATCCTGCTGCTGATTTTCCCGCCGGGCTTCTCCCGGCACCGGCGTTTCGATACCGCCGCGAAAGTGAATTCCATCATCATCGGCCTGCTGATCGCGGGAATCGCGGTGCTCATCGTGATCGCGCCGAAGAAGGCCGCCGAACAGATGGAAATGGAACTGGAGAAGGAGACTAAGAAAGCCCGTTCGGCGCAGACTGCGCCGGAAAAGCCCTGATGTTATGGCCGCGTCCACTGAAAGCGAATCTCCCTTCAAGCGCGACGAGCCGGTGTCCCGCTCGCGGAAGTGGATGCTGCTCGCGCTGATTTCCCTCGTGATCGTGGCGGCCGACAAAGCGCACGGCTACTGGCGGCAGCCGGCCTTCGGGCTGAGCGACCTCTGGCCGGCGCTCGCGTGGCTGGCGGCCTGCGGTTCACTCCTCTGGTATCTGTGGCGGGCCGTGGTCCTGACCGGCCACTGCCGCAGCCGGCGGAGTTTCGACCACATGGCGGCGGCCGTGCGCGCCCAGCGGCCGTTCTGGATGATCCTGACCGTCGCCGCGGGATTTGGCTCCATTTACCTCGTCGTGCTGGCCCTGCGGCTGCAGGATCAGATCAACTTTGTGAACGAGTGGCTCAAACAGAATCGTCCGCAGGACGCCGGAGAAACCCGCACGACACCATGAAGGCGCGGGACTTTTCCATTCACACGGGGGGCGGTGACAGCGGCGACCGCGAGGCGCCGTCCGCCATCGTCAACGCCAGCCAGATGCTGGTGCGCTGGCATTTCAGCCTCGCCGCCGTTTGCCTCACGCTGGCGGTCACTGTGCCGTGGTTCCTAACGGGACTGTTCCGCTATTACCGGCTGGTCGGGAAGGCCACCGGCACGGAGTCGATGTGGACGGAGCATAACATTTTGATCGCCGCCGGCGGCGCTGCAGCGGTGGCGGGGCTCAATGCCCTGTGCCTGCTGCGCTGCGGCGCGGCGCTGCGGGCCTTTGCGAAGAGCCGGCTCGTGTCCGATCTGCACCGCGCCATGCGCCGGCTGCGCACGGTGTGGCGCATGGCGGCCCTCACCGGACTGCTCATCGCCGGCGCGCTGGTGACCGCGCTGGTCAGGAACTGGCCTTCCTGAGTCCCGCGCCCGGTACTAACGCACGAACGCTCCCGGAGGCCGTAGCAAGGCCGTCCCGGCCTTGTCGCTGCAGTTGGGAATGCGGACTTACAAGGGCGGGACACCCCTGCTGCGGACCTGTGGTGACTCCCTGCCAGCGGCCCCGGGCGCGACGCTTCCGCTTGTCACGCCGCTGCTCCCGGGGAATGCCGCAGACTCAACCCCCGATTCCCATGCCCGCCGCATCCCTCTCCAGCGTCACGGTTCACACCAAGGCGAACGTCTATTTCGACGGCGCCGTTGTCTCCCACACCGTCATCATGCCGGACGGCCAGAAGAAGACGCTGGGCCTGATCCGTCCCGGCACCTATCATTTCACGACCGCCGCCGCGGAGCTGATGGAGATCGTGGCGGGTGAGTGCAGCGTGGTGCTCGACAGTGCACCGGAGCAGGTCGATTACGAAACCGGCGATGAATTCACCATCCAGGCGAACAGCGGCTTCACCATCTCGGTGACCGCGGGCGTTTGCGAATACATCTGCACCTTTCTGTCCTGACCAGTGAAGCAGCTGCCGCGCCCGCAGATCGACTGGACCGCGTGGGTGCCCGGGATGCACGCCACGCTGCTGTTCGTTTTTCGCGGCGATGAAGTGCTGCTCATCCGCAAGAAGCGCGGACTCGGCGCGGGCAAGATCAACGGCCCTGGGGGCAAGATCGATCCCGGCGAAACGCCGGAGCAGTGCGCCGTGCGCGAAGTGGAGGAGGAACTCGGCGTGCACGCGGAGCAGGTGAGTGAAATCGGCCTGCTGCGCTTTCAGTTCGTGGACGGCCTCGCGCTGCTCTGTCACGTCTTCCGCGCCGAGGCCTTTTCCGGCACGCCGGTGGAAACGGTCGAGGCCATTCCGCTGTGGACCAGGTTGGATGCGATTCCCTACGATGAAATGTGGGAGGACGACCGCATGTGGTTTCACCACCTCATCGCGCGGCGGAAATTTGTCGGGAATTTCGAGTTCGACGGCGACACCATGCTTGCGTGTGAAGTCATCGAAACTTCCGGCTGACGAATGCGGCCCGGCGTGAAAGGAGCCGGCATGAAGCCGCTGCTCCTCAGTTTGCTCCTGACCATTCCCGCCGCCGCGCTGGAACGTCTATCGTACAATCACCCCGGGCTCACCGTGGACCTCGGCGTGGGCCTTTGGGCGTGGCCCGTGCCCTGCGACGCGGACGGCGACGGCGATTATGATCTGATCGTTTCCTGCCCTGACAAGCCGTCGAACGGCGTGTGGCTCTTTGAGAACATCA
Source organism: uncultured Akkermansia sp. (assembly GCA_964523105.1). Lineage (GTDB taxonomy): Bacteria > Verrucomicrobiota > Verrucomicrobiia > Verrucomicrobiales > V1-33 > V1-33. The sequence continues at coordinate 20,526 of CAZFZN010000058.1, read as the reverse complement.
CCGGCGACACCGCGCAGCACAAGCTTCCCGTTTTCAAGCCGGGCCGGCATCTCAGCAAAACCGTGCACTACGTGATGCCTTCGTGGGTGGACGGAAAGCTGCGCGTGCTCTCGCCGGGCTGGGAATATACCGGTTTCACCCGCACCGGCCTGACAGAAAAAGTGAAGCTGCCCGTCGCGGCCGGGTTTTACAAACCGCAGGGCACCGCGAAAGGCGGCCCGCGCGTGCGTCACAATCAGTGGCGCTATGCCGACTACGACGGCGATCACCGCGTGGACCTGATCGCCGGCATCGAGGACTGGAGCTGGTACGGCTGGGACAATGCCTACGACGAACGCGGCGCATGGACCGCCGGCCCGCTGCACGGTTTCGTGCATGTGTTTCGCAATTCCGGCACGAACGAAGCGCCGCACTACGGCGAGCCGTTCCAGGTGCAGGCGGACAGCAGGCCGGTGGACACGTTCGGCTGCCCGTCGCCCAACTTCGTGAACTTCGATGACGACGATGATCTCGATCTGCTCTGCGGCGAGTTTCTCGACGGCTTCACTTACTTTGAGAACACCGGCACCAGTTCCGAACCGCGCTACGCCGCGGGGCGCCGCGTGCAGGATGCGCAGGGCAGGGAAGTGAAGATGGAACTGCAGATGATCGTGCCGGTGGCCTTCGACTGGGACAAGGACGGCGATCACGACCTCATCGTCGGCGACGAGGACGGGCGTGTGGCCTTTGTCGAAAATCAGGGCAGGGTGAAGTCAGGAGAAGTGCCCGTCTTCGCGCAGCCGGTCTATTTTAAACAGGAGGCCGACACGCTGAAATGCGGCGCGCTGGCCACGCCGGTGGGTGTGGACTGGGACGGCGACGGCGACATGGACATCGTGAGCGGCAACACCGCGGGATTCATCGAGTTCTTCGAGAACCTCAGCGGCCCGAAAACGTCGCAGCCGAAATGGGCTGCAACGCGCCGGCTGGAGACGGAGGGGAAACCGTTCCGCATCATGGCCGGGCCTAACGGCAGCATCCAGGGACCGGCGGAGGCCAAGTGGGGTTACACCACGCTCAACGTCGCCGACTGGAACGGCGACGGGTTGCCTGACATGGTGCTCAACAGCATCCTCGGCGATGTCGTGTGGCTGGAAAACACCGGCACGCGCACGGCGCCGCAACTCGCCGCTCCGCAGCCCGTGGAAGTGGAGTGGAACGGCCCGCAGCCGTCGCTCGCATGGGGCTGGCGCAAGCCTGACAGCAGGGCGCTCCTCACACAGTGGCGCACCACGCCGGTGGTGCATGACTTCAACAGGGACGGCCTGCCCGACCTCGCGATGCTCGACCACGAAGGCTTCCTCGCCTTTTTCGAGCGCGCCGTGGCTGACGGAAAACGCATTCTGAAAGCGCCGCGCCGCGCCTTCCTCGATGAAAACGGCCGGCCGCTCCGCCTCAACACCGGCACCGCCGGAAAAAGCGGCCGCCGCAAACTCTGCGTCACCGACTGGGACGGCGACGGACGCTTCGACTTCCTGCTCAACTCCGCCAACGCCGACTTCCTCCAGCAGGTCGCGGAAAAGGACGGCGTGTGGATCTTCAAAAACGCCGGCACCCTCGCCACGCGAAATATCGAAGGCCACGACGTCAGTCCCGCCGTGGTGGACTTCGACGGCAACGGCGTTCCCGACTTCCTCGGCGGCGCGGAGGACGGGCGGTTTTATTTCATGGAGAATCCGCGCAGCCCGTGACGGTGTCCCGCCCGGCGTCCGGCGGCACTCACCTGCCGGGGATGCTGTTCAGCGTGTAATAGGCATCCGTGTGCAGCAGCGGCAGGCCGGCGGCGGATTTCACTCCGCTGCTCTTCAGCCAGTGGACGTTCCCCTTCACCAGTCCCGCAATGCGAAGCCGGACGCTCAAGCCGTCGGGCGCGACTTCGGCCGCCTGGATGACGGGGCTGGTGCGGTCCACTTCCGGGCCGCCGTATTCGGCGCGGAAGGCCCACGTCCAGGCTTCCATTTTATAGCTGTCAGGTTTGCCGGCGGCTTCTTTATCTACCGGCTGGGTGAAAGTGAGGAGGAATCCGTCAGGCTGTGCCTTCATCTCCAGAATCTCGAACGGAGTCCTGCCGGTCCAGACGAGGCGGTCGAAGTTGAACGGCTTGCCGCCGCGCGCGCCCCAGCCGCGGTCGCTGCCGCCCGCGAACATTTTGCCGTCCGGTGTCAGGACCATGCCGATGACGCCGCTGCCGAAGCCTTCGACAAACGGAATGGCCGCGCCCTGGTAGAGCCCGTTCACTTTTTCGAGAAAGCACCGCGTGATGTTGCTGTAGCACTGGTCGCCGACGAAAACCTGGTTTTTGAAAGGGCCGAATTTTCCGCCGGTGGTGTCGCAAACGATGGCAGTCGGACTCTGCCCCACGCGGCCGTGCGGCAGCACGATGGCGGGCGGCACGTAGAGCGGGTTGCGCTCCTGTTCCCTGGCCGTGCGCGACTGATCCTGCGGCGGCAGCGGCTTCTCCATGTGAGGGGCTTTGTCATACCATCGCAGCGTCTCGCCGTGCCCCTGGAAGGAGCCGGGCTTGAGCCATTTCAGGCTGCTGCTGCCGTTCCACGGTCCCTGGTTGTCCGTGTAAAAGACATCGCCCTCCGCGTTGAACCCGATGCCGCCGGGACTGCGGATGCCGCTGCATACCGGCGTGCTTTTGCCGTTCCGGTCCGTCTTCAGCGCCCAGCCGCGCCAGATGACGTTGCTGTTGAATGACCCCGTGAGACAGAAGACCGACCAGATGTCGCCGTTTTTGTCAGGTCGGGAACTGAAGGCATACTCGTGATAGTCGCCGCTGAGTCCGAACTGATCGCTGAACGTCTCGAAGAGATCCGCCCGGCCGTCGCCGTCCTCGTCCTTCAGTCGCGTGAGTTCCGGCCGCTGCTGCACGATGAGTGAGCCGTCCACCCACGCGGCGCCGAGGGTTTCGTGCAGGCCTTTGGCGAAGACATGGATTTTCGCTTTGGAAAGATCCTCACCCAGCGCGTCTGTCACGCGAAAGACTTCGCCGCGCCGCGTGGCCGCGTAGATGGTGCCGTCCGGCGCGTATTCCAGGGCGCCGACTTCGAGCACGAAGTTGTCGGGATTGGGCACATTCTGGATCGGATAGAAATCCGATTCTTTCGGAGCATCGGCGGCGAGAGCGGCGGCGGGAAGAAGGAAGGGAAGGAATCGCTTCATGTGCAGTGAGTGATTATTGATTGATCCACGCCATGCCGATGCGGACTTCGGCGGCGCCGTTCGAGAAGGCGGGAGCGACGAGCAGTTCGGTATTGTTCCGCAGCAGCGGCTCGCCGCCGGAGACCTTGAGTGAAAGCCGGCCGCCAAGAATCCATGCCTCGCCCTCCTGTCTCAGGCCGCCCTGGGCGGCGCGGACGTAAAGCCCCGCGGGCGCGGTGCCGGTGAATCGCAGCACCCGGGTCACGCTCTCGTCGGCCGTTTTGTAATCGCCCGCGGGTTCGTAGCGCTCCTCCACGTTCAGGCCGTCGAGTTGATAGCGGAAAGCGGGAAAGCGCTTCGCATCCAGCCGGTAGCCGAGGAATTTCACGCCCGCGGCGCGTTCCTGACGCGGCGGCCACGGGGCACTGGCATCAGTCAGGACGGCAAGGCCCTGACCATCGCCGCCGACGCGCACGGCGTCGTAACCCAGCGGCTGCGTCTGGCCGGCGCCGCGGTCGCTCCAGTGCTGTTTGGCATCGATGAACGCCCCGCGCCAGACGAGCGCGTGGCTCATCTGGTCGGCATCGAAGCAAATGTTCACCCCATTCGGATAACCGACGGCGATGCCGCGCGGACTGACGCCGTTGATGAAGTTGCGGTAGATCACGGCCTCGCCGTTCTCCGGCGCGAGCGGGATGCCTTTGTTGCGCTGCTCCTCCGCCTGCACGCCGCCGTTTTCGCGCGCGGGATGAATCCATTTCGACAGCGGAGTCTCGCTGAATTTCTGCCCGGCCCACGCGAGATAGATTTCCTCCTGTCCCGCCTGTTCGAAGTAATCCACGCGTACCGTGTGGGAGCCTGGTGAGAGGCGGACGCGCCCGGTGCGCAGGTCACTCGAAGGATGCACGCCGTCGTGATCGATGACCGCTTTGCCGTCCACATAGAGCCGGGCGCCGTCGTCGCTGGCCATGACAAAGAGGTAATTCCCCTGGTCTTTGACTTCGACTTTGCCCTCCCACTGCACTCCGAAGTGCTCACTCATGCCTTCGAGTTTGATGTCGAGCTTTTTGTCAGGCACGGGACCTTCGCGGTGCGGTTTCAACTGCGAGAAGTCGGGCAGCCGGTTCCAGTCGCCCATGAAGAGTTTGTAGTTCAATTCCGTAAATCCCGGCCCCTCGGCCAGCACGCGGAGTTCGCCGTTCATGGCCATGGCATGGCCCGGAAACGTGCAGACGTAAGGGTAGATGCCCGGCTGTTCCGGCACTTTGATAACAAGTTCCTCCTTGCCGTGTGCCGGCACCATCCCGCTGTGCGCCCAGATGCGCGGGTGATCCGGAATCCATGCCTTCGTCTCGCCCTTTTCGGCGAGCTTCCACGCCTCCATCGCGACTTCCATGCCTTTGTCGTTCACGCCGTCTTTGGGATGGCAAAAGACGATGTTATGTGGCATGGCGTCGTTGTTTTGAAAAACGAGTTTCACCTGCGAGCCCGGCGCGGCCTTCAGCACCGGGCGGTCGTATTTCATCTGTCCCGGGGGAGTGGTGATGGTGAGGGTTTGAATGTCGTCCGCCATGGCGGCGAAGGCGGACAGAACGAAGGGACAGAGAGTGCGGATCATGGACGGCGGGCCGTAACGGTCCGGAGCCGCCCGATGTTTCAGGGCAATTGTGGCCGCCAGGACCGCTGCCGCTGCCGGGAAATGGCGATTCACTTGCCCGCGCTCCAGCCGCCGTCGATCAACTGACAGCAGCCCGTCACCATGGCGCTTTCGTCGGCGGCGAGGTAAAGCGCCGCCGCGGCCACCTCCCCGGGGCGCACCATGCGGCCGTTGAGCTGGGTGGACGCCATGTCGCGATACGCCGCCGCCGGATCCGGATATTGCGCCAGCCGGGCCTGCACGAACGGCGTTTCCACGCGGCCCGGGCAGATGGCATTGAAGCGCACGCCGGTGGCCGAATGGTCCAGCGCCAGCGCGCGCGTCAGGCCCACCACCGCGTGCTTGCTGGCAGTGTAGGCCAGCCGGTCGCGCACGCCGAGCAGTCCTCCGATGCTCGCCATCATGATGACGCTGCCGGAGCCGCGCGCCAGCATGGCCGGCACGAAGGCTTTGCAGCAGTTGAACGGCCCCCGGACATTCACCGCGTGGATGCGGTCGAGATCCTCCGCGGTCGTTTCCAGCAGAGTCCCCACGTGGCCGATGCCGGCGTTGTTCACCAGCACGTGCAGCGGCGGAAGGCGCTCCGCCAGCGCGGTCACCGCCGCGGCATCACTCACATCCGCGTTCGCGAACTCTGCGGTGCCGCCGGATTCGCGAATGACGCGCACCACTTCCGCGCCGGCGGAGGCGTCCAGGTCCACCACCCACACCGCGGCTCCCTGACGGGCGAACAGTTCGGCAATCGCCCGGCCGATCCCGGAACCGGCGCCGGTGATGAGGGCGTTTTTTTGATCGAGACGGAACATGGAGGAAAGCGGTGCCGCCGTTAAAGCCGCGGGCGGCCGGCTGTCGAGCGGGTCTTGCCCCCGGAATGCCCTGACGGTTTCGCGCCGACTCCTTACGCGCATGCGGAAAAAGCCAGGATTCACAAGTCACCGGCGATTGCCCCAAAAGAGGGCGTTATGCATTACTCCGGCAGATCGATTCTCCAGACGATTTCCCTCCTCGCCACCGCTGCGGCGGTACAGGCCACCATTGTTGCCGTCCCGGTCAATATCACGACCGCGACTGGCTCCTCGGCCACGCAGTCCACCTCCCATCCCGCGGGACCGGCGAACAATGGCATCGATGGCAACCTCGGCAACTTCACCCACACCAATCCGCCGGAGCCGGGACTGACGCCGGGCTGGTGGGAAGTGGACCTCGCGACGGACCGGTCGTTTTCCAATATGCGCATCTACAACCGCGGCGACGGCTGCTGCCCGGGGCGCCTGCGCGATCTCAGCGTCGAAGTGCGCGACGCTTCGAACAACATTCTCTTTTCGCAGACCGGCATTAATCCGGGCAACGCGCTCAACAATCCCTCGTTCATCGATCTCGCGCTGGGCGCGCTGAGTTCGGCGCGCTATGTCCGGGTCACGCGCACGCCCATTCCCGGTCAGGAAAGCACCCACGACGGCGCGACACTTTCCATCGGCGAACTGATCGTGACCAATCAGTCGAATGTGCTGCTCCCCGCAGGATCGAACCTGACGCACTCCAACATTTTTGCGATGGCGGTTTCGCAGTCGAGCACGCTCGGCGGATTCTCCGCCGCCAGCGCGATCAACGGCTCCACGGGTGATTTCACACACACCGCCGGCACCGACACCAGTGCCTCGTGGACGGTGGATTTCGGCGAAGTGATGAACCTCGAATCCTTTTCCATCGACAACCGCACCAGTTGCTGCGGTCAGCGCCTGCGCGACATCACCGTGACGGTGCTGGACGGCCTCGGCTCGCCCGTTTATGTCTCGCCGCTGCTCAATCCGGAAAACATTCTCGGCAGTCCGCTGTCGCTCACGGATTCGTTTCCCACCGGCACGGCGGGGCGTTATGTAACCATCAGCCGCACCCCGGATCCGGACGGTTCCGGTCAGGGAGGACTGCCGGGCACCGCCGATGATCAGAACGTGCTCTCCATGGCGGAGGTCAATATCTTCGGCTCGTCCATCCCGGAGCCTTCCGTGCTCACCCTGCTGCCGCTCGCAGCGTTTGGCCTGCTGCGCCGCCGCCGTTAGCACGCGAACCGCATTCACTCCGAATTCACGCCCCCTGACCGAAACAAGGTCCGGGGGCGTTTCGTTTCCGTCCCTCCCCTCCCAATGCTGAGACTGCTGCTCCTCTTCCTCCTCCTCTTCTGCTCCCCGCTCCCCGCCGCGCCGGTCATCAATGAATTCATGGCGTCGAACAACTCGATCCTCGCCGATGAAGACGGCGCGTTTTCCGACTGGATCGAAATTCACAATCCGGACGCGGCGCCGGTGGACATGTCGGGCCATGGCCTGACGGATAATGCCGGTCAGCCGTTCAAGTGGGTGTTCCCGTCCGTGACCATTCCCGCGGGCGGCTACCGGATCGTTTTTGCCTCCGGCAAGAACCGCACCAGCCCCGCCGCGAATCTCCACACGAATTTTTCGCTCGCGGCGAATGGCGAGTACCTCGCCCTGACAGCTCCTGGAGGCGCGGTGCTGCAGGAGTTCGCGCCGGCGTTTCCGCCGCAGCAGGAGGATCTGAGCTACGGTCTCGGCAGGCGCATTCAGACGCGGGATCATCTCAGCAGCGCAGCGCCGACGGTGAAGGTGCCCGCTGCTTCCGGCGAACTTCCGCAGGACTGGCCGGCACCCGCCTTCCCCGCGACCGGCTGGATCACCGCCACCGCGCCCGGCGGCATCGGCTACGACCGCGCGGTCGCGCCGCCGAATTTGATCAACACCGCCACCACCGGCACGGCGACGCAGAGTTCCACGCTCTCGGGATTCACACCGAATCTGGGCATCGACGGACAGAACGGGAACTTCACGCACACCGACGGATCCGCGGCGCCGCCGTGGTGGCAGGTGGCATGGACTGCGGACAAAACCATCCACGCCCTCACGCTGCACAACCGCGGCGACGGCTGTTGTCAGGGCCGGCTGCGCGACATTTCCGTGGAGATTCTCGCGGCGGACTTGACCACCGTCGTCTGGGCTTCGCCGCTGCTGAATCCGGAGAACGTGCTCAACGGTCCCGCCGCCATCACGGTGGACGTGCTCGCCGCGAATGGCGGCGCACCGGTGACGGGGCGCGCGGTGCGCGTGCGGCGCACCAACGACTCCGACTGGTCTGGACTCGGTGCGGTGAGCGGCAATGCGCACGACGCCAACACGCTCAGCCTTGGCGAAGTGACGGTCATGGTGCCCGACCCGAATAACGTGAATCCACCGCCCGGCCTGCAGAACCTCGCGCCCGCGGGCACGGCTGCGCAGACGAGCACGCTGGGCAGCTTCACTGCGTCGCTCGGCATCGATGGAAACACAGGGAATTTCACCCACACGGTGAACACCGACACCGCGCCCGCCTGGACGCTCAACCTGCGCCGCCGCGCGCTCATTTCCGAAATCACTCTCCACAACCGCACCGGTTGCTGTCAAAACCGGCTGCGTGACATCACGGTGCAGATACTCGACGCCGACGGCACCACTGTCGTGTGGACTTCGCCGCTGCTGAATCCGGAGAACACCGACGGCAGCCCGCAGTTGCTCGACCTCGATGTCGCCGGACTCAATGGCGGGCCGGTCATCGGCAATTACATCCGCGTGCGCCGCACGCCGGATGATGATTTCTCCGGTCAGGGCGGCAGCGGCAGCGCCGACGATGCGCGCGTGCTCTCCATGAGCGAAGTGACCGTGCTCGGCGAGCCGGTGGTGAACTACGATGCTTTCATCGCCACGGACATCGAGGCTCAGGCATACAGCGTGAATGCTTCAGCCTTCGCGCGCTGGAATTTCAACGTCGCCGGCACCGCGGCTTACGACTCGCTGCAACTCGCGGCGCGCTACGACGACGGCTTCATCGTCTGGCTCAACGGGGTGAAAGTCGCGGAGCGCAACGCACCCGCGACACCCTCATGGAACAGCGCGGCGACGATCAACCGCGACGATGCGCTCGCCTATCGCGAGGATGTCGTGGACTTCACGGCCTCCCTCGGCCTGCTACAGGACGGAGCCAACGTGCTCGCCGTGCAGATGCTCAACCACACGGCGGACGACGAGGACTTCCTTTTCAACGCGCGCCTCCTCACCACGACCGTTCCGGAAATCACGAACGCCTATCTGGAGACGCCTACGCCCGGCGCGGTGAACGACACCGGCTACTTCCTCGGGCGCGTCGCGGACACGTCCTTCAGCGTCAAGCGCGGCATTTACACCGCTGCCTTCGACGTCGCCATCACCACGGCCACGGTGGACGCGCAGATTCGTTACACGCTGGATGGAACCAAACCCACGGCGGCCAGCGGCACCATTTACACCGCGCCGATTCCCATTACCACGACGACAATCCTGCGCGCCGCCGCGTTCAAGCCGGAGTGGCAGCCCACGAATGTGGACACACAGACTTATATCTTCCCGGCGCAGTTGTTCGGCAGCGCGGTGATGAATCAAAGCGTCATGACCAATCCCGCCTACGCCGACCGGCTTCTGCCGGCGCTCACCGGGCTGCCTGTGATGTCACTCGTTTTCAGCGGCGACATCACCCGCACGGAAAAGGAGTCGAGCATGGAACTGATCGGATTCGGCAACGGCGATGTGCAGGAGGACTGCGGCATGGCGCAGTTCGGCAGTTACGTCACCAACTTCGCCAAGCGCAGCATGCGGCTCTACTTCCGCAGCGAGTACGGCGCGGCCAAGTTGAAATACCCCTTGTTCGCAGGATTCGACCGCGACCTGCCGGCGACGGATGAATTCGATGCGCTCGATCTCCGCCAGGGCAGCCACGATATGGTGGACCGCGGGTATTACCTCTCCAATCCGCTCTGCGACGACACGCTGCTCGACATGGGTCATCTCAATCCGCACGGGCGCTTCATTCATGTCATGGTCAATGGACAGTACTGGGGCATCTACCACCTGCGCGAGCGCTGGGGCGCGTCGATGCACTCGCAGTATCTCGGCGGCCGCACGGAGGACTACGAAGCGATGGTTTCCAACCGCGGCGGCGGCCCGTGGTCGGTCGCGGTGCCCTACGACGGCACCGGCGCGCACTGGAATACACTGCTCACCAAACGCAGCGACTGGGAGGGCATCCAGCCGTATCTCGATGCTCCGCAGTTCATCGATTTCATGCTGCTGTTCATGTCAGGCAATGCGGAGGCGGAGCACCGCGCCGTCAGTCCCGCCGTGCCGGGCAGCGGTTACAAATTCTACCTCAACGACGCCGACGGCTGGACGCGCAGCCCGCCGGACCGCACGCTCAACGAAGGCCCGGACAACATCATGCAAATGCTGCGCGCGCAGGCGCATCCTGATTACCGGATGACCGTCGCCGACCGCGTCCAGCGCCATTTCTTCAACAGCGGCGCCATGACGCAGGGAGCGCTTTTCGCGCGGCACGATGCGCGTGCAGCGGAAATGGAGATCCCTTTCGTCCTCGAAGCCGCGCGCTGGGGCTACCGCTCGGTGGATTCGTGGGTGTCGGCCAAAAACAGCTACCGGAATTCCATTCTGAATTCCCTGACATCGACAATGATCAGCCGTTTCAAGGCCAACGGACTGCTCCCGGCGACGGATGCGCCGGCCATGAGTCAGCATGGCGGCGATGTCCCGGCCGGCTACGAACTCACCATGAGCGGCGCGGGCAGTATTTATTACACGACCGACAACACCGACCCGCGGCTGCCCGGCGGCGCGCTCTCGCCCGCCGCGCTGCCCTACGTGGCCTCGCAGCAAACGGAGACGCTCATCGCCGCCGGCAGCGTGTGGCGGTTCAGCGACTGGGGCGCGGACTACGGCGGCAGCGACATCGTCGCCGGTCACGCCGGCTACGACGCGACCAACTGGAAACATCCCGCGTTCAACACAGAGGCGCCGCTCTGGGGCACCGGCGCCGCGGAACTCGGCTACGGCGACAGCCCTGTGAGCACCGTCAGCTATGGCGGAGTGGATACGGCGAAGTTCATCACCACTTATTTCCGCCGCACGTTCAGCGTCGCCGGCCTCGCGCAGATCAGCGCCCTCACTCTGCGCGTGAAGCGCGACGACGGCGCGATCATTTACCTCAACGGCCAGGAAGCGGGACGGAGCAACATGACGGCCGGCGCGGTGTATCAATACAACACCGCCGCACCGGCGGGTGTGAGCGGGGCGGACGAGGAGGCTTTCTTCACCGTCACCGGCGTGCCGCTTTCCCTGCTGCAGGAGGGCACGAACGTCATCGCCGTGGAGGTGCACCAAAACGCGGCCACGAGCAGTGACCTGACATTCGATCTCGAACTCACCGCCACCCGCAGCGTTGCCAGCACCGACCGCATCGTGCTGCACTCGAATTCGGTCATCAAAGCCCGCGCGCGCCACGGTGCCGACTGGTCGCCGCTCACGGAAGCGTTCTTCACCGTCGGCGGCGCCCCACCGGTCGCGCCGGGCGACGTGACCATTTCCGAAATCCACTACAACCCCGCGCCAGGACTCGACACGGAGTTCGTGGAGCTGATGAACATCGCCAGCCACGCCATCAACCTGCGCGGCTGCGGCTTCAGTCAGGGATTTCCCGCGCGCTTTCCCGCGAAGCGCGACACCATTCTCGCGCCCGGCCAGCGCACCGTGCTCGCCCGCAGCCTGCTCGCCATGAACAATGCCTACGGCCCCGGCCGCCCTGTCCACGCACTGGGACCGAAGAGCAATCTCGACAACGCCGGCGAATCGCTCATGCTGGAAAACGCCGCGCTCGCCCCGCTGGCCGGCGTCACGTACGACAACAACCTGCCGTGGCCTGCCGGCGCAGACGGAACCGGCCCCAGCCTCACACTTTCCGCTCCCCTGCTGAATCCAGCGCTGGACAATCCGCTCGCATGGCGCCCCAGCACCGTCAGCGGCGGCACCCCCGGCACCGGCGAGGCCGGCGAGACCACGTTCACCGGCACGCCCGACGCTGACCCTGACCAAAACGGCTGGACCAGCTTCCAGGAATACGTCTTCAATGCATTCCCGGAGCCCGCGCTCCAGGAACTCACCGTTGCCGGCATTCCCGCCACCTATCAAACCATCAGCTTCTCGTACAACGCCCTCGCCACGGACGCCGTGCCCGCCCTGGAATCCAGCGACGACCTGCAAACGTGGACGCCATCCGACATGGTCCTCCACAGCCGCACCGACCACCCCAACGGCACCGCCGCCGTCACCTTTCGCAGCTCCGCGCCCTTCAGCTTCACCGCCGCCGCCCGCCGCTACCACCGCGTGCTCCTCCGGCGCTGAAGGGGCCGCCCGCGATCTGCCGGGACCACTGTTATAAGCCGTCAACGGCGGGATCAGTCCCGCGGGTGGATGGCCGGGAATTGCGTGATCAGCGCGGGTCGAAGCAATCGGCGATGGCTTCCTGCGCCGCCGCCTGCCTGACGCCGCCCCGCTCCGAAGGCCTTGCCGGCATTTTCACCCTCAACCCGGCGGAGCCGGAACCAGACGCAGCTCGACTTTCCAAAGTCGAGTGCAGCGGGGAGCGCTCCGCCACACCCGAGACCGGAGTGTCGCGCTGCTTCCGCCATCGCTGCTGCAGTTGGATCTCGCGAGTCGTCGCAAACCTGCTCACTTGTTGCCGCTGAAGGGCAAAGAGCAGTTCAACATGAAAAGGAAAATGGAGAGGAAGAAAGCCGCAGCCGACCGAAGGAAGACCGGCGAACATTTCATCTTAACTGATGAGCCAAATGGACACTGATTCACACGGATTGACGCATGAATTCGGATTCACTAACCTGAGGAGGATTCCGGTGAACACAACTTGCTGAGTATCCGTGAATCATTCGGGTCCATCCGTGGTTCTATTTCCCTTTCAAAAACCTTCGTGACGGGAATCGATCATGTTGGCGACGTTTTTACCGCCCCAAAGGGGCCGACCCACCAAAGCCCGGGGCAAACGAGGAACGAGTGCAGCCCCGGCTAACGTGTCCCCAAGGTCAGGCAGGCGAGCCCTGAAAGGGCGGGACAATTTCCCCCGCCGCCGGTGATGTCCCGCCCTTTCAGGGCTGAAACAAAAGGTGGCTGGTAACCCAGGGCTGCGCTCCTGCGTCGCTGACCCCGGGCTCTGGTGCCTGGCCCCGTTGGGGCCTCCTGGTTCAGGCTTCGCCGGGTTGGTACCTCACTGGTAAAAAGTGAACACGTTTGCGACGATTTTGCGGCGCAGCCGCTTTGGACTGCGGCGACTTGTCGCCGCCTTCCCCGCCGCAGACTTGTCTGCGGCGAACCGGTGCGGCGGAGAGAGAACGGACGTCCTACGACATCCGGCGGGCACAAGTGCCCTTGCGGAAGGCGGCGACAAGTCGCCGCACTCCACGGTCCTGCGGACTGTTTGGCTCCGGCTTCGCCGGGTTGGGGTTCAAGGAACTCGAAGCCGATCTCCGGGATGCGGCGGACCATCTGCGCGCCAACTCCGATCAAAAGTCCGGCGGGCGTTCGATTCCGGACCAGGGCTCATCTTTCTCAATTTTGCAGACTACAACTGCCGCCCGCACGAGCCGGACATCATGGCTGAGTATGAAGATCTGCAAGGCTCGCGGGGGGAGCCGCCGGCGGCGGGCCTTGCGGTGGCGAGGTGCTGGTGGAGGAGGTGCTCAGTGTGAATGCGCAACTTTCCGCATTGAATGCGGCCGGTAAAAAATCCGGGGCAGCCATCGCACAGAAGGTGAGTCAACCTGCCGGTGGATCATGAGTGCCGGGTCTTTCGTGAAGCGTGGATTTTCTCCTGCCTCCATTTTCCTTCGCGGATTGCATCCGTCCGGCGAAGGGCGCCGCGCCAGCGCAGTCCGGGCGAGTGCGGAATCACGGGGATACCTTACCTCAATTGAATCTCCGGCGCGCCCTCGGTGTACTGGAGCTGGAGCGGGACGCGCTGCCAGTTCGCCACGCAGAGGTCGAGCAGGGGCACGACCCACACGACAGTGCGCGTGCTGCCGAGCATGGAGTGGCCGTTGGTGCGTTCGCGCAGAATGCGGAGCCGGGCGGCATTGCGGGCGTCGCCGGAATTGGCCAGGACGTCGGGAATGAGCTGCAGTTCCGCTGCGAGCTGGTCCGCGAGGCTGCAGAAGGCGTCGCTGCTGCCGGGAGGATTGTTGGCTTCGCGCCACGCGAGAATGTCGGGCCCGCCCATCAGCAGCAGGCTGCCGCCGCTGGTATTGAAGGCCAGCGAGCGCACCTTGCCGTCGCTGATGCGCCCGATTCGGAAGGCCGGCAGCGTCTCCGGCTTGGCCTTGGCGATGCCGGTCGCGAGATTTCCGGTGAAGTCGAAAGTCACCGCTTCGCTGGAGATGCCGGTGACGCTGCCGCCTCCCGCGCGGCTGCCGCGCACCGCTTCGGCGATTTCCTTCACGGCGATCTGCACACCGCGCGGCGACCATGAATTTCCGGTGCGGGTGTAGGCCGTTCCCGTTTTATCCTCACGGCCGGCAATGAGCGCCGGGAGCAGATCCACCACCCGGACGCGCTTCGAGGCCAGGTCGTCCATGGCGGCCTTGAGCAGGGAATCGAGCCGGGCCGGTCGCTTCGATTTCACGGGCACCTTCGCTTTGCGCGAGATTTTGTCAGGATAAACGAGCGCCTTGGGCGGCACCGGCACGAGAATGAGATCGATATTCCTTGAGCGAAGCTGCTGCGCGTAGTCCGCGATGGCCCCGGTTGCGGCGGTGGTGGCGTCGCTGATGCGGCTGACGCGGAGCAGTTCCGAGGCATCGAAGAGCCAGCCATCGCGTCCGGGGATGACCCCGCCTTCCTCGGCCAGCTCCCCGCATTCCGCGTAGAAGGCCGCCTCCGCCGCGGTGCGCCGGTCGCGCTCCTTGTCCGTTTCCGCCGCGCCGGCGGCGTCGTCACTGTTTCCGTCAGGACTTTTGCATCCTGCCAGGGTAAAGACGGCGGCGGTGAGGAGGAGGAGCGGGGAGCGGTGCATGGGTCGCGCCCTTATCGCGCCGTGGCGGTGCTGCAAGCCGGAGCGCGGACCCGGGCGCGGGAAGGCTGTCAATTGACGGCATTCACCGGGGTTCCGGCGAGGAAAGCCCTGACGTTCTCCACCACGGCATCCATGAGCCGCTGCCGTGACGCGCGGGCGGCCCAGGCGAGGTGCGGAGTGATGAGGCAGCGCGGGGCGGTGAGCAGGGGATTGTCAGGGGCGGGCGGCTCGGTGGAGAGGACATCGAGCGCGGCGCCGGCGAGGCGTCCGTCGCGGAGGGCGCCGGCGAGGTCGGCTTCCACAATGAGCGGGCCGCGGGCGGTGTTGATCAGGAAGGCGGAGGGCTTCATGCCGGCGAGGCGCGCGGCATTGACCATGCCCTGCGTTTCCGGAGTCAGCGGACAGTGCAGGCTGACGACGTCGGCGCGGCGGAAGAGTTCATCCGTGCCGGTAAATTCCACGCCCTCGGCAGTGCGCGGTGTGCGCGTCGCGGCGAGGACATTCATGCCAAACGCCCGCGCGATGCCGGCCACGGCCTGACCGATCGCCCCCCAGCCAACGATCCCCATGGTGAGGCCGCAGAGTTCGGTGAGCGGCGCGCGCCAGTAGCACCAGTCGGGACTGCGCGCCCAGTCGCCGGCGCGCACGGAGTCACTGTGCAGCCCGGTGTGTGAGGTGAGTTCCAGCAGCAGGGCGAAGACATGCTGCGCGACGGCGGCGGTGCCGTAGCCGGGGACGTTGCACACCGGAATGCCGCGCTCCCGCGCCGCCGCCGTGTCCACCACATTGTAGCCGGTGGCCAGCACGCCGATGTATTTCAAGTCCGGCAGCGACTCGATGACCCCGCGCGGCAGCGGCGCCTTGTTGGTTAGCAGAATTTCCGCACCGCGCGCCCGCTCCACAACGAGTTCCGGCGGCGTGCGGTCGTGCACGGTGAGAGTGCCGAGGGCGGCGAGCGAAATCCAGTCGAGGTCGCCGGGATTGAGCGTGTATCCGTCGAGCACGGTGATGCGGGGGGCGGTCATGAGCGGGAGTTTGGTGAGCGTTCACGGCAGTCCGCAAATGACAATCCGCAAACCGGAATTGCCCCTTGCCGCCTCGTCGGCGCTGCGCTGCTGTCCCGGTATGTCCAGGACCGCTCCGGCACTGCCAGCCATTGGAATACTCGAGTCCCTCAGCGAGGAAGCCCGTGCCGCACTTTCGGAGGCGGGAGAGTTCTCCAGTTTGCCGGAGGGAGGATATCTGCTCAAGCAGGGCGACCAGCAGGAGCGGCTCTTTTTTCTGCTCGACGGCAAACTTTCCGCTTCCTGCCACTCGGACAACAGCATCGTGGAACTGGGCATGATCATGCCCGGAGAAAGCGTCGGCGAGATGAACGTCATCGATCCGCGCAAGGCCAGTGCCGATGTCAAAGCGCTGCGGCCCAGCCGGATTTGGAGTATCGCCAAGCCGGCGCTGGAGCAGTTCATGGAAGTGCATCCCGACACCGGCATGAAGCTGATGCGCGCCCTCGCTTCCCTGCTGTGCCGCCGCATTCGCAAAAACACGGACCGCATGCTGCGTCAGGCGGAGATGGCCTATGCGGTGTACGACTGGCTGGACTGACCTGACATTTTCGTGATGCTGCGCCCCGCCGCCATTCTTTGCCTTGTGGCGTGCGCCTCCTGCCGGAGCCCGCTGCCGCGCGCGGTGGAGCAGACGCGCGAACTGAGGACCATGCCGGAGTCCCGCGTGGTGGCGCTGCGGTTGGGCCCGGAACTCAGCCTGAGGTTTCCCATCAAGGGGCGCGACGCCTACGCCCTCGCAAAACTCTCCGGCAGCGCCGGAGCGCCGGCGACGATGGAATTCAGCGATGAGGCGAAGCAGCGTTTCGCCGCGGCGCGGCACTCGGGCCGGTCGCTGCGCGTTTATGGCGCGGATGCCTGGCACCGGGTTTCGCGTCAGGTGGCGGCGGAACTCGCTCCCGCTTCGCGCCAGCAGTGCACCCTCGTGACGACCGGCGGTCAGGAACTGCTCGCCTGCCGCGATGAATTGGGCGTCCCGGTCTTCAAGAGCCTCACAGAACGCCCCGCCGGCATGAAAGTCACGCGACGGGTCCCCAAAGGTCACCTGACACCGCGGCTGATCGCCGCCTTCGCCGCGGCCCACGGTCCCGGGGAGGCGCTCATGCTGACCGGTCAGTCCCCGCCGATGCTGCACTTCGATCCCGCGGCGTCGCGCCTCACCTTCATTTTCGCGCCGCCGGAGGAAACGCTGCGGGTGCCGGTGCTCGGGGATTCTCCCGACGTCACCGTCCGCGGCGTGCTCTCCGTGGGGCTTCGCTCCGGCGTGCTCGCCACGCTGAAAAATCCCGTCACCACCGCGCTGCACGGCGGTGCCAATCTCTTCAGCATGGGTGACGCCGCGGTGCACGGCCTTTTTGCCTCGATGCCGGCGACTCCGCCGCCGCCCGTCGCGGCGCGCCCGCCCATGAACACCGCGGAGTGGGAGCAGCGGCTCGACCGGATCACCGGCGAACAGCGCGTTCCCGCCGCTGTCCGTCTGCGCATCGACGGCGATCAGTTCTTCCCCGACCTGATCCATGCCGTGCAGGAAGCCAGGGAGAGCATCGACATCCTGATCTACATTTGGGACACTGACGACTACGCGCTCGAAATCGCCAACCTGATCCGGGAAAAATCGAACGAAGGTGTGCGGGTCCGCATTTTGATGGATGATGCCGCTTCGCTGCAAAGCAGTCTGCTGCCGGCGGAGTTTCCCAATGCTCCGGGGCACGAGGCTCCCTCCAGCATTGTCGATTACCTCCGCCGTGACTCCAGCGTGCGCGTGCGGCCCATGGCCATGCCGGCGCTGACGTCCACGCATTCCAAAATGATCATGATCGACGGCCGGCTCGGCTGGCTCGGCGGCATGAATATCGGCCGCGAATACCGCAGCGACTGGCACGATATGATGATCGAGGTGAAAGGCCCCGTCCTCGGCTGGATGCAGCGCAGTTTCGAGAAGTCATGGAAGCGCCACAGCTGGGCCGGGGATTTCGCGGAAATCTTCACTTTCCAGACACGCAGCGCCCGCGCCGCCGCGCGCATCCCCGTCCCGCCCGGCGCTATCCTCGTGCGTCCGCTGCACGGTTCGGCGATTCATTCCGACATCAAATCCTCACAATTCGCCGCCCTGCGCGCCGCCCAGCAGCGCATCTGGCTGGAAAACAGCTACATCACCGACAGCCGCTACATCCAGGAACTGGTCAAAGCGCGGCACCGCGGCGTCGATGTGCGCGTCATCATGCCGGAGAAAAACGACAGCCCCATTCTCAAGGCGGCGAACCGCGCCCTCGTGCCGCAGCTCGTCAATCAGGGCATCCGCGTCTGGCTCCTGCCGGAAATGTCGCACGTCAAAGCCGCCATCTATGACGGCTGGGCGACCGTGGGCTCCGCGAACTACGACCGGCTCAGCTTTCGCGTGAACGAGGAGTTCAACATCGGCTACTCCGATCCCGCTGCCGTGGAGACGCTGCGCCGCGATCTCTTTCTCCGCGACATGGCGCGGGGCCGGGAAGTGAAGGAAGTCAGCCCGGCGCATCCCGGCCGCCGTATTACCGATGCCCTGCTGCAAATGCTGGCCAAACAGTTGTAGGCGGGAGTCGCTGGCGGGGTCGTTCGCGCGGCGGCAATTCCAGAGATGGACAAGCCGGTGAGCCTTTGATAGAAGCCCCGCACCATGCCGCCCATTACCTATTATTTTATCGACCTCGAAAATGTGCCCGGGGTCAAGCCGGAGAACTTCGCCGGTCCCAAAGTCCACGTCATCGTCGTGGCGGGCCCGAAACAAACGGTGCGCGCGGCCTCCGTCGTGCAGGGCATCGCCAAGCAGCGCATTCCGCTCACCGCGTTTTTCACGGAAGTGACGCGCAAGGACGCGCTCGATTTCGTGCTCGCCTGTGAAGTCGGGCGGCAGTTCGCGGCCGATCCCCGCGCCCGCTTCATTATCGTCTCCGCCGACACCGGATTCGATGCTCTGGTGAAGCACCTGCAGGCCCTCGGTGCCGAAGTGGAGCGCCGCGACGGAAACGGCACCGCTCCGGCCGCGAAGAAAGCCGCGACTCCGAAATCGCGCGCGCCAAAAGCTGCGGCGGCTCCGGCAGCCGTCAAAAAGGCCGCCGTGCCTTCACCGAAGAAAACGGCCGCCCGCAAGAAACCGGCCGCGCCGGCGGACGGGCTGGAGCAGCGAGTCGAGAAGATGACCAAACGTCTCGCAACCGGTTCCGGCAACCGCCCCAAACGTCTCAACGCGCTGCGGAGCCTGACACAAAACCTTTTGGGCGATGGTCTCACGGATGCAGAACTCGAAGCAGTGCTGGAGAAGCTCAAGTCCGCCCGCGTGCTGGAGGTCACTGACAAGGGCGCAGTGAGCTATCCGGCCTGACCAGGCGGCGGTCCGTTCCCTCATCCGGCTCTCACCGGTTGCTCTGAATCCGGGACGCCTGGCGGGTTCCCCCGGGGATTCACGCCAGCCCCGCTTCCTCCATGCGGGCTTCCATCTCGCTCTTTTGCAGCGCGCCGACCATGTCGCTGATGTCGCCGTCCACGAAAGCGGGAAGGTTATAGACCGTCAGGTTGATGCGGTGGTCGGTGACGCGGTTTTGGGGGTAGTTGTAGGTGCGGATTTTCTCTTCGCGGCCGCCGCTGCCGATGAGGCTGCGGCGGTGGGCGGAGTATTTGGCGGCCTCCTCCTGCTGTTTGCGCTCGAGCAACCGGGCGCGCAGCACGGTGAGGGCGCGTTCCTTGTTCTTGATCTGACTGCGCCCGTCCTGACAGCGCACGATGACGCCGGTGGGGATGTGGAGAATCTGCACGGCGCTGTCGGTGGTATTGACGCCCTGACCGCCGCAGCCGCTGGCGCGGCAGACTTCGATGCGGAGATCGCCGGGGTTCAGTTCCACATCGACGTCCTCGGCCTCGGGCAGCACGGCCACAGTGGCGGTGCTGGTGTGGATGCGGCCCTGGGCTTCGGTGGCGGGCACGCGCTGCACGCGGTGCACGCCGCTCTCGTATTTCATGTTTCGAAAGACCTCTTCGCCAATCACTTTGAAACTGACCTCACGGAAGCCGCCGGCCTCGGAAGTGCTGGCTTCCAGCGGCTCGATTTTCCAGCCGCGCGTTTCTGCGTAGCGCTGATACATGCGCATGAGGTCGGCGGCGAAGAGTCCCGCCTCGTCGCCGCCGGTGCCGGCGCGGATTTCGATAATGGCGTCGCGGTCCTCCGTGGCGTCGCGCGGGAGCAGGGCGTATTGGATTTCCTCGCCAAGCTGCGCGAGACGTTTTTCCAGCAGCGGAATTTCCTCTGCAGCCATCGCGGCCAGCTCGGCATCCTCACCTTTGGAAAGAGCGATGCTGTCCTCCAGTTCCCGGCCGGTTGCCTGCCATGTGTCCCATGAAGCGAGCAGCTTTTTCACCTGCGCGTGCTCGCGCGTCATCGCTCCGGCCCGTTTGGGATCGGCGAAGAAATCCGGCGCGGCGATGGCGGCTTCGAGTTCGTCGAGCCGATGGCGCTTTTTTTCGATGAGGGGGGCGAAGTCCATGGAAGGGATTTAGGATTTAGGATTCAGGATTTAGGATTTAGGATTCAGGATTCAGGATTCAGAATTCAGGATTCAGAATTCAGGATTTAGGATTCAGGATTTAGGATTTAGGATTTAGGATTTAGGATTTAGGATTTAGGATTTAGGATTTAGGATT
>CAZFZN010000057.1:0-42458 GCA_964523105.1 uncultured Akkermansia sp. | reverse complement strand
ACGAGGCCCGAGAGAAAATATTTTCGCGGGGAGGCCAACTGCGGAACTTGGGTTAGCTTTTGTTTCTGCCCTGAAAGGGCGGGAGACCGCGGGGGCGGGAGAATTTTTTCCGCCCCTCCAGGGCTTGGCTGCCTGACATTGCGGACGCTTTACCGGGGGCGGCACTCGTTCCTCATTCGCCCCGGGCTTTGGTGTGTGGGCCCCGTTGAGGCGGAATAATCGTCGCAGACCTGTTCCCTTTTTGCCGCTGAGTGGCAAAAAGAAAATCGGAGAGGAGGAGAACCGGAGCGCAGCGCAGACAGCGGCCGGCATACAGGCGAACACTTCGTCTCCAGCGATGAGCCAAATGGACACTGATTCACATGGAGACAACTTGCTGAGCATCCGTGTTCATCCGGGGTCCATCCGTGGACCTACTTCCCTTTTAAGATTCAAAAACCAGTACCGCATCAGCCTGCCCGGGCAGATCGAATACATCGAAACCGCCCTCCGCGGCCACTGCGAAGCGACCGCCGGGCCTTGTGCTGGAATGATTCCCCTGGGCCGCACCAGCTTCACCACCTGCGCGGACCACCACCGCGACACCCTGGTGACAAAATTGACCGCCCTCCCTCTCACCGCCCCCCATGACCGCCGGTGCCCGCAGCGATGCCAGCGGCCATTCCGGGAAAAACAGCCCGTGAGACCGTGGAAAAAGATCGAACATTTCCCCCGCGGCATGGTCTAATCCCGCCGGAAACATGCCTCCGGACGATTACATTACTCTTCACGGCCTCGGCCTCACGGCGCACCTTGGAGTGCCCGAGGAGGAGCGTGCCGTGCCGCAGCGGGTGGAGGCGGACGTGACGCTGTGGACGGCGCAGTCGCTGGCCGGGCTGAATGACGACCTCGCGCGCACGGTGGATTATTCCCAAGCCGCCGCCCTGTGCCGCGAGACGGCAGGCGCGCGCGATTACCAGCTGCTCGAAACTCTGGCGGAGGATGTCTGCACGGCGCTGCTCGCCAAACTCCCGCTGCGTCAGGTGCGCGTCACCCTCCACAAATTCATCGTGCCCGGGAGCCGGGCTGTCTCCGTCACTCTCACCCGCGGGCGGGATGCCGCCGCCGCTCTCACCTGAAAAATCCCGTGACCGCCCTCGCAACATCAGTATCGGCAGTGGCGCTGGTCCCGGCGACCACAGCTCCACGCATGACCGACGGCGCACTCTCCGAAAAAGAACAGGACCTTCTCCTCGTGGAGCGCGCCCGCACCGGTGACACCGCCGCCTTCGATTCGCTGGTGCTCAAGTTCACGCCGCGGCTGTTCACCACCGTTTATAACCTGACCTCAAACCGCGAGGACACCTGCGACCTGCTGCAGGACATCTTCGCCTGCGCCTATCGCAAGCTGCCGCAATTCCGCGGCGAAAGCGGATTCCACACCTGGCTGCATACCATCGCCGTGCGCACCACCATCAATTTCCTCCGGCGCAGAAAACGGCGCCGCACCACTTCGCTGGAGGAAATGAGCAGCGCCATCGAACAGGATGCCGACTACCGCGAACTGGCGGTGCACAGCACTCCGGTCCGTGAGGCGGGGCTCAACGAACTCCAGGAGCAGCTCAACACCGCGCTGCAGAAACTGCCGGAATCGCAGCGCGCCGTGGTGGTGATGTTCGACATCCAGGGAATGCCGCACGCCGACATCGGCCGCATTCTCGGCATCAGCACCGGCACCGTCCGTTCCCGCCTCTTCTACGCCCACCGGCAACTGCAGGCCCTCCTCTCCGACTACCTCAAATGAACTCGCAACCCAACCCGGAAGAAAAGCTCCAGCGGCTCCTGCGCCTTAAGCGTTATGAGCAGCCGCCCGAAGGCTTTGCGGAGGAATTTCTCGAAAAATTCCAGCGTCGCCAGCGCAGCGAAATTCTCCGCCGCAGCACCTGGAGCATTCTCGGCGAACGCCTCGCCAATTTCATGCAGCTGCTGCGCCGCCCCGCCGTGCTTTGGACCGCGGGCGGCGCCTATGCCGCCGTCCTCCTCACCCTCTGGCTAATGCCCCGGCCCTCTCCGCCCGGCGGCACCACCGTCTTCGTCACCGGCGTCACCGATGCCGCGGCGGTGAATGTGGACAGCCGTCCCGTGACCCACGGCGCCATGCCGGTCACCTCCCCTCCCGTGCCCGGCCCCGCTGATGCCATCCCCGGCGGCAAACGCCGCACCGGTTCCCAGGAGCAGGACAAAGAGCCGATCATCGGCCCGGAGGAGCGGGAAAGTCAGGACGACGACAAACTGCACGACCTTTAGGCGCGAACTGCGACTTTGGATGACACGAATGGGGCGGATGCTCCGGCACATGGCGAGTTGGTCAGGTTGCACCATCTGCCGGCCGCATCCGCACTCATTCGGGTCTCCTGGCCGTTGCCACCGAATCACTGCCATGCGGCTCCTGCTTTTCCTGCTCCTCCCGGCCATCGCCGCCGCTGCACCGCCGGCGTGGCCGGAAACGGTGATTCGCGTGGAGCGCCAGCCCGCCGGAGATGCGGCGCCGCAAATTTCCGCCGCCCTCTGCGTCGCGCCCGGCCTGCTGGCGACCTTCGTGGAAAAAGTGGACGCCACCGACTCCTGGCGCGCCGTGAGCCGCGGCGGCGGACTGAGTGCCAGACTGGTCGCGCGCGATGCGGACAGCGGCTTCGCGCTGCTGAGCCCTGCGCCGGGAACCACTGCCGCCGATTGGACGGTCCTGCCGCCGGAGCATTTCGCAGCGCTGCCCGCACCGGGCACGGCCCTAACCATTCAATCCGCCGTCCCCGCGACCGCGCGGGCGGCCGGTCACGACACTCTGCGCGACGCCCGGCTGCTGCGCACTCCCTGGCTTCGCATTCACGTCCCGGCGGGCGCGTGGGAACGGGGCACGCCGGTGACCACGGCCGATGGAAAACTCGCAGGGCTGCTCGCCGGGAACATTCCCGGAGTGCCGGAGGCGGCCCGCGTCCTGCCCGCGGCGGCGGTGCGTCACTTCACCGAACTCTGGACCAGCCGGGAAACCCTCGCCCGCGCCGAAATCGGCATTCGCCTGAATCGCGCCGACAGCGTGCCGCGCATCCAGCAGTGTTATGCCGCCCTGCCCGCCGAGCGCGCCGGCATTCATCCCGGCGACATTCTGCTGCGCATCGGGCAGACCGACATCAAGGACACCGCCGGTGCCGCCACCGCCTGCTTTTTCCTCCGCGTGGACGAACCGGTGAAAATCACCGTGCTGCGCGGACTGGAAACCCTGGATTTGAATGTGAAGCCGGTGAAGCGGATTGGTGAGTGACGCCGGCAGGCCGGTTTCATCCTTCATCGATCAGTCTCAAAAGGAAAACAGCACCACGGATGGACCCGGATGAACACCGATGCTCAGCAGGTTGTGCTCACCTGAATCAGCTTCCGCTGAGTGAATCCGAATTCATGTGTAAATCCGTGTTAATCGGTGTCCATCTGTGGTTTTCTTCCTCTCCAGTTTTTCTTTCCAGATTCAGTCTTCATCCTTTGCCATGACCGCCGTCATCATTCCCGCCCGCTACGCCTCCACCCGCTTTCCCGGCAAGCCGCTCCATCTCATCGCCGGCAAGCCGCTCATTCAGCACGTCTGGGAACGCTGCCGGCGCTGCCGCCATGTCGGGGCCATCGTCGTCGCCACCGATGACGAGCGCATCGCCGCCGCCGCGCGGGACTTCGGAGCCCGGGTCTGCATGACCTCGCCGGATCACCAAAGCGGCACCGACCGTATCGCCGAAGCGGCGCGCTCCCTGCCGGAGGCCACGCACATCATCAATGTCCAGGGAGACGAACCGCTCATCTCCCCTGCCCTCGTCGATGATCTGGCGGCGCGCATGAGCGCTGACCGCAGCATCGGCATGATCACCGCCGTCCACGCCCTGCACGACCCCGCGCTGCTCGACAATCCGAACATCGTGAAGTGCGTTCTGTCCCGCGACGGGCGCGCGCTCTACTTCAGCCGCAGCCGCATTCCTTATCCGCGCGCGGCACATCCCGCCCTGACACACTGGCGGCACATGGGCATCTACGGATTCAGCCGCCCGTTCCTGGAACAGTTCGTCTCGTGGGAGCCCAGCCCGCTGGAAGTCACGGAAGCCCTCGAACAGCTGCGCGCCCTCGAAAACGGCGCCGCCATCCACGTCGTCGTCACGGAACACGACAGCCCCGGCATCGATACCCCCGAACAGGCCCGTGAAGTCGAGGCGCTCATCGCGGAGCGGCTGCGCTGACGCGGCCTCCGCAAGTTTTCCGTTTCCTTCGTCGCGCCCCGCCGTCATGACGCCAGATCCATTCCCCCGCCAGCGGCCATGCGTGTCCTAGCCATCGATCCTGCCCTTCGCAACACGGGATGGGCCGTGGTCGAGCGTCAGGGAAAAACGAACCGCAGCGTGGCATGGGGCGTCATTCGCTGTCAGCCGGGCCTGCGGCAGTCGGCCTGCCTCGTGGCGATCATGGAGGCGATGCGGGACATCATTCGCGAGCATAAACCGGACAGCTGCGCCATCGAGAGCACGATCTACGTGCAGAACTTCCGCACGGCCATCACGCTGGGGGCGGCGCGGGCGGCGGCGATCATGGCTCCGGCGGAGGCGGGACTGGAGATCTGTGAGTATCCGCCGCGGCGGGTGAAGCAGGCGGTGGTGGGCCGCGGTGCGGCGGACAAAGCGCAGGTCGCCTTCATGGTGCGCGCGCTGCTCAAACTGACCGAAACGCCGCCGCACGACGCCGCCGACGCGCTGGCCGTCGCCATTACGCATTTGGAAAGCGCCGATCCCTCCAGCCCGTGGCAGCGGGAAAAGGTCGTGGTGTAGCCGGGGTCAAAGCTGCAGCAGGTCTTCGATTTCCGCGGCGTCCACCGGCAAACCGGCCGTGAGGTTTTCCGCACCGCCCGCGGTGATGAGCAAATTGTTCTCCAGCCGGACGGCAAAGCCCTCCTCCTTTATATAAATGGCCGGCTCAACGGCGAGCACGTGCCCCGGCGCGAGCGGCACGTCGGCGGGGACCGGATCGTGCACTTCGAGCCCGATGTGGTGACAGGCCTGGTGCATGAAAAACCGGCGCACGGCCGGCGCGGGCACCGCGGGGTCTTTTACGTCAGCCGCGCTGAGCAGTCCGAGGCGCAGCAGCTCGTGCTGAATGGCGAGTTCGATGTCGCGCTGACATTCGGCGAGCAGTCTGCCGGGACGCAACAGCGTCAGGGACTGCTGCAGCACACGCGCGACCGCATCATGCACGGCGCGGTGACGCGGCGGAAATTTCCCGCCCACCGGCAGACAGCGCGCCACGTCGGCACAGCAGCCGTTCCATTCCACGGTGAAGTCGAGCAGCGCGGTTTCGCCGGCGGACCACGGCCGGCGGTCGCCGCGCCAGTGCAGCGTAAGGGTTTCCGGCCCCGCGGCGGTGATGGCCGGGCAGCAGAATCCCGCGGAGCCCTGGCGCAGGATTTCGTGCAGGAACTCCGCCTTCACCTCAAAGCCGCGCACTCCCGGCCTGACAAATCCGATGGCGCGGCGAAAGGCGCGCGCCGCCAGTTCGTTCCCGGCGCGGATGGCGGCAATTTCCGCCGGGTGCTTGCCGGCACGCAGGCGTCCCAGCAGCGGAGCCAGACGGTCCAGCGGATGCAGCGGCAGCACGCGGCGCACGAGATCCGCCAGGGCGCGATCCTCCCGGGGCGCGAACGGATTCTCCGCCGCATGGACGAACACCGTGCCTGCATGGTGAGCGAGAGCGCGGAGCACGTTTTCAAATTCCGACATGGGGCGCACGTCGGCGATCCCGTCACTCAACTCCGCCGGCCCATCCCAGAGATCACTGCGGGCATCCCGCGGAGGAAGAAACAAAATGGTGCGCCCGGCGGTCCCGCCCTCGATGAGCAGGGCGGAGTGCGGCTCGCGCTGACCGGTGAGATAAAAAAAGTCAGGCCAGGGCGCCGCCGAATCCGCGCCGCACGCCACAGCCCAGCGTCCGGTAGCGATGACCGCGAGACCTCCGGCGGGCAGCAGCGCGGCGAGACGGCGGCGGTTTTCGCGGTGACTGGATTGCATGCCGGAGGAGTTTCCTCACTTACCGATCTTCCAAAGCGTCCCGTCGCTGCGCACATAAACAGAGTTGCCGGCAATCGAAGGCGTGCACAGCACCGTCTCGCCCAGCGGGAGGCGGCCGGTCACGGCGCCGTCTTTCGCCGTCGTATCCACGGCGTAGAGCACACCGGTCTCGCTGGCGATGTAAATCGTCGCGCCCGCGGCCACGGGACTGCCGCTGAATTTGCCGTCCTTGTCGTTGTCCGCCAGGCGCAGTTTCCAGGGGCGCTCGCCGGTTTTCAACTCCGCGCACGTCAGCACCCCGGCGCCGTTCACGGCAAAAACATGTTCGCCGACGATGACGGGACTCGCGGTGTCCGCTCCGACCTGATTCGATTCCCACAACCGCTCCGGCGGCGTGGTGCCGCCTTTGAGTTCCCAGATGGCGACGCCGCGCCCGCTCGGCTGCGCGAGATGCGAACCCACGGCCGAACACGAAGGCACGCTGCTCCCGGGGCCTGACAATGTCCAGCGCTGCTTGCCGGTTTTGGGATCGAGCGCGATCCCCCCGTCGCCGTTGGAAACCAGCACCGTGTCGGGCTGACCGGCTTCGCGCAGCACGGCAGGAGACGACCAGTTGGCGTCCTTCTCGCGATTGATGCGCCACAAATTGACGCCGGTGGCCGCATCCAGTCCCGCGATGAAGCTGTCGCTGTCGTTTTCCATCGGCACGACGAGCACGCCATCGGCCACGACAGGTGAACTGGCGAGACCAAGGCTGTTGGAGGCGTTGGGATAGTCGAGCATCAGGCCGCGCAGCCAGAGCAGGTTGCCGTCGAGGTCGAGGCAGAGCAGATCATTGCTGGAATAGAGCGCGAAAATGCGCTGACCGTCGCTGCAGGGCGTGGGTGCGGCGTTGCAGGTTTTGGGATGGCACATGGTGCGGCCCGTGGCGCGAAACTGCCGGTCCCAGAGCAGCTTGCCGTCATTGTCATCGAAGCACAGGACGTGCAGCGACTCCTGCTTCGGCCCGCCGGCGGCGGTGACGAACACCTTGTTTCCAACAATAATCGGCGAGGACAGTCCGCGCCCCGGAAGCGCCGCTTTCCATGCGATGGATGACGCGTCGAATGTCGCGGGCGGCTTGCTTTTCGCGGCATTGCCGCTGGTGTCGGCACCGCGAAACTGCGGCCAGTCGGCCGCGGCCGGAAATGTGAGGGCGAGCGAAAGGAGGAGCGGGCGGATCATGGCGGGATGGTTCCGGAAATGCACGGCGCGTCAAGTGCTGACAGGTTACGGGGAAGTTCGACTTGTCACGCCCGGTCCCGCCATGTCATTGCGTCCATGCGTTACCTCTCATGGACGGAGTGCCTCGCTGAAAAGCCGTTCACACACATCATCGATGTGCGCTCGCCGGCGGAGTTCGCGCGGGACCGCATCCCGGGCGCGGTGAATCTGCCGGTGCTTTACGATGACGAACGAGCGGAAGTGGGGCGACTTTACGTGCAGGTTTCGCGATTCGATGCCCGGCGCCTCGGCGGGGCCATGGTGGCGCGCAACGTGGCGGCGCATCTGGAGAACTCTCTCGCTCCCCTGCCGGAGCACGCGCGACTCCTGCTCTACTGCTGGCGCGGCGGCCAGCGGTCGAAAGCGATGGCCACCATCCTGCACGCCGTGGGGTGGAATGTGACGCTGATCGCCGCCGGCTACAAAGGTTATCGCGCGCATGTCAGGGAAGCACTGGGCCGGCTCTGCCCGCAACTGCAGTGCCGCATCCTCACCGGACTCACCGGCAGCGGCAAAAGCCGCCTGCTCCGCCGCATGGCGGAACTCGGCGCTCAGGTGCTGGACCTGGAAAACCTCGGCCGCCACCGCGGCAGCCTGCTCGGCGATGAGCCCGATGCAACGCAGCCCTCACAGAAATTCTTCGAGTCCCTGCTGCTGGCGCAGATCGAGGACTTCGACCTGTCCAAACCCGTGTGGGTGGAAAGCGAGAGCAAGCGCCTCGGCCGGCTCTGGCTGCCGGAGCCGCTCTGGCAGGCCATGCTGCACGCGCCGGTTCACGAACTCCATGTCCCTGTCGAAGTGCGCACGGATTTTCTGCTGCGGGAATACGCCCACTTCACCACGGCTCCGGAATTTCTCATCGGGAAACTGGAAACCCTGCGCGAACCCTGCAGCGGTTCACAGATGGAAGCGTGGCAAGCCATGATCCGCACCGGCCAGTGGCCGGAATTCGTGCGCTCCCTGCTGGAGCGCCACTACGATCCAGGCTATTTACGGAACCGCAAGTTCGCCGAACCGGTCGCGCATCACGCCATGGCAGACATCGGTGGCGCGTCGTTCGAACAATCCGCCGCACAGCTCGCGGCATCCGCCTGAAGCTTCGGCACTACTTCACCCAGCCGGCCATGATGGCGACGGGCATCAGGACGTTGCCGGCGAACAGCACCAGGGCGAGACCCTTGCCGGCGCATTCGATGAGCGGGCGGGATTTGGGGGTCGTTAGGCCGAGAGTCTGAAAGATGCTGGCCACGCCGTGACCGAGGTGGCTGAAAAGCAGCGCCAGTCCGACGATGTAGAACAGTGAGGCCGGCACCCAGTTGAAGCCGTCCACCACCATGTTGTACACGTTGTGACTGCCGTCGGGGAGCCAGTAGCGGGTCATCTCCGGGTCGTAGTAGCCGTTGGACACGCCCCAGGTGTAGTGCATGAGGTGATAAATCAGGAACACCAGAATGGTGACGCCGCTCCAGATCATGGTGCGGCTGGCTTTGGAGGCTTTACGGGTGCTGTCCACGCCGTAAGCCTGCGAACGTGCCGCGCGATTGGCGGCGGTGAGCTGGACGGTGGCCACAATATGCAGCACCACGGCGGCGAGCAGTCCGCCGCGCACCAGCCACAGCAGCGGCCCGAGGTCGTGCAGTTTCTTCGCGTAGCCGTTGAGCGCATCCGGACCGGCGAACACCAGCAGGTTGCCGATCATGTGGCCAATGAGGAACAGAACCATGACTGCTCCGGTCACCGCGACGATGACCTTCCTGCCGATGGAGGATCGGTAGAACCTGACGATAGACTGAAGGAATGGCGGCATGGCGTGGCTATGCAGGCAGCGATGCAGATTGCAAGCAGAAGGCCGTCCGGCGCTTCGAGGATAACGGACACTGCGGCAGTCGCCCCGGGTATTCCGAAAGCGAGTGCATTTCCATTCCGGCTATGATGCAGCCAAACAAAAACCGCGGACGGAAAACCGTCCGCGGTTCTGAAAGCTGCGCTTTGGTGCCCGGCTCAGGCCTTGCGGCGGGAAATCCTGCGGCGCACCAGCGCGAGCGAGGAGATGCCGAGCCCAAGAATCACCAGCGTGCTGCCGCCTTCCGGAGTGGTGATGGGCTGAAAGTCGTCGCGGAACTGCCAGGAGAGGACGTCGTGGTCGCCCCAGGCGGATCCGGTGCCGGAGGTGAAGCCAACGTAGGCATTGGTTGTGCCGAGGACTCCAGTAAGGTCGATATTGGCGGAAACGATCGGGGAGGCCGGGCGCACGTTCGCCATCGACAGGCGAACCTCGAGATCGTCCGTCACGCCGTTGTAGTCCACCCAGGCATACCAAACATCACCATCGTTCATGCGCGGGCTCACTCCCGCAACGTCGAGAGGGCTGCTAAGGTCGCCGTTGATATCGATGGCGACGTGGTTGCCGTTCGGATCGCCCAGACCGCTCCCGTTATCCCAGGTATCGAATTCGATGCCGAGACTGTTGCCAAGTCCCGAATAGCCGATCCCGCCGCCGGCACCGCCGGCAGTGCTCGCGACGGTCTGAACTACAAAGGCAAGGCCATCGGCGCCGACACCATCGCCAGAGGGATCACTTCCCCCGCCGGGGTTGGAGGAAATGCGGAACGAAAAGGCCGTGCTGAATGAGACCTGTGAGGTCAGCGTTACAGCGGAAGTGGAAAAAACGCTGCCGCTCTGATTACCCAAAGCAGGAGTAACCCGCAGAACATTGCTGACGGCTGCGGCACTGCCATTGAATTGGAGTCCGGCAGTATTGGAAAAGTCCGGGAAGTTAAGAACGGTTGCCGCGGAAGCGGCGGAGGCGGCGGTGAGCAGGAAGGCGCAGATGCTTTTCATGGGGGTTGTAAAAGAGATGGGTTGCAGACCGGCGGCGTGATGCGCCGACGAAAACCGCAATTAGCAGGCCGAATGCCAAGGCACTGCGCTTCGGTCGCAGTCCGTTTAACGCCAACAGCTTAAAAATAAACATGCCGCCCTCCGGATTTAGAGATGTAATCGAAGTGTCAGCTTATCCGACACTCGCTCAATCGGAGCCAGGCGAATCAAACAACCCCCAACCGCCGAAGACGCAGAGGGGCCTCCTCTGCGTCTTCGCGTACTTCCGTGCTGCTGGTTTGGAGTTCAGGGGGCGAAAGCACCTTCCACGCGGAAGAATCCCCTGGTGCCTGCGGGCAGCGGTCCGTTCCAGGAACGAGGCAGCGATGCACCGGCGGGCACGCTGGCCGATTTCGTCCACTCGCCCAGATCGCCCGACTGGTGGATGTGGAAGTGCGTATAGAAGTCTTCGGGCGCGGTCCAGTCGAGCTGCACGGAGGGTCCGGCCGCGCCGTCGATGAGCCGGAAGCCGGTGACTTCCACCGGGTGCGGGTAGATGAAGTTCGTGCCGTCTGGCTGGAAGACGAGGGTAAGCGGCTCCTGCGAAACCGGGCCATCCGCCGAGAAGATGGCGCGCATGGATTCCTGCACCGGCTCCAGCGAGCGGAAGAAGCGGTGACCGCTGCGCCACGGCGCCACCGGAGCGAATGCGGGACGGAACTTCACGCCGGTCAGCTCCACATTGATCAATCCGGGCAGCGTGCGCGACGCATTGCGGATCTGCAGCTGAATGGAATTCGTCATGCGCGCGGCGGCTTCCCTGACTTTTTGCACCGCGGGGAGCAGCAGCGCGTGCGGTTCGGGCGAGAGTCCCGTGATCTCCAGCTCCAGCGGCTCGAAGCCGGTGTTCGAGAACGCGATTTCCTCAAAGCTTTCAATGCCGGTGAAGTCGAGTGTCAGAGTGTCGAGGTCTTCGCCGTCCTGACGGCTGCCGGATGGGGCGAGATTGAAGAGGCCGATGTAATTCACGCTGACGGCGACATTGGCGGCGGCGTCGCGGCTGGCACTTTGCACATCGAGAGTCCATGCCGTGCCGCGGGAGCCGTCCGCGAGGCGGTTGTTGCCGGACGGAAGCTGGAGCACCACGGACTGATCCGATCCGGGCAACGGACGCACGCCGTGAGTGTGCATCGGAGGAAGCGTCAGGCCCTGGCCGCCGAGAGGCACGGGATCGAAGCAGCCGGCGATGGCCCGCTCCAGCAGCCGCTGCCGGATGCTGCCCCCGAGCACGCGGTCGCCGGCGGAGTTGCCGAAGAAATTCGTGATGGCGAACTTGGAGGGATCATTCTTGTCAGGCGCGGCGCACACGCCGGTGGTGCCTGCTCCGGGCGTTCCGCCAGGTTTGATGCCGACGGCGGAGGGCACCACGCCCTGCAGGCTCTGGAGCCAGCCGTAGTTCACCACTTCCGCAAAGGGCACCATCTGCCCGGGCAGCAGGCCGCTGGGCCGCAGGTGATTGAACACCCAGTTCACCGTGCCGCAGATGCTGCGGAACAGAACATTCTTCATCGCCTCGCGGGAGAGCAGATACATGTCCCACGCGGTGGAATAGGGATCGCCGGAGTCGATGCCGGGAGGATTGGTGAAAAGCGTGTCGAACATGCCGAGCTGAACCGCGCGGTCATTCATCATCTGCACAAACTGCGGCGCGGATCCGGTGGTGCCCTGCCAGGAATTGATTTCACCGGTGACGACGTCCGCGATGGCCATGGCGGAGTCGTTGCCGGAAACCATCATGCAGGTGCGCAGCAGTCCCTCAAAGGACACGATGTCGTTATTCTGAAAGATGAACGCCGAGCAGGTCGTGGTCGGCGGATAGGCCTGCGGCAGCCATGGTTCGATGGGATACTGCAGATTCAGAGCACGCCGGTTGGGATCGTTGAACGGCTTTTGCGCGGCCTCACAGCCGAGCAGCACGGTCATGATCTTGGTAGTGCTAGCAATTTTCAGCCGGTCGAACGGCCGCAGTGCCCAGACGATTTCCGCATCGCAGGAGACGCACATGCCGCTGCTGACCTGCGGAGCGGCGGGTTGACGCCACGGAGCGAAGTCGATCACTTCCCCGCGGTCGTTGTCGCGCCCGGGGACACCGATGAAAAAGCTGCGCCGCGAGCCCGGCGTGATGCGGCCGCTGGCCAGCGCCGCGCCGGCGCGCACCATGGCCACCGGCTCGCGCGTCAGGTAATGATACCAGAAATCCTGCTGTGCCGCCGCGGACAGACTGGCGGCACCGCCGCGGAAAATCTGCACGCGGCCCGTACTGACGAGGTCGGGCGCTCCGTCGGCGAGCGGGCCTTCGCTGGAATTCATATCCTCGCCGGGCGAGCCCACCGCAAGATCATCATAACCATCAGCATCCTGATCCCCCGCGGCGAGAGTTTCGCCGAAATAGTCGCCCTGCTCCTGCTCCGACGGTGCCTGTGTCAGGCTCTGCACCACGAGGGGTGAGAGGAGCTGGCCCTTGGCGATGTAAACCCGGCCGGCTTGATTGTTAGTACCGGGGCAGCCGATGGCGAAATCGCGCTGATCGCCATCGTTGAAGAAATTTCCGATCACGAGGCTCGCGCCGAACCGGTTCTGTGCTCCCGGCGTGCCGGTGCCGGTGTTGGCCTGCGTCCATGTCACCGCAGAAGCGACCGTATAGCCAACCGCCGTATCGGAGCCGGGAATGATCGCGATCATGCCGGCCTGAAGCTTTCCATCCACGTCGGCGTGGGGCGCTCCAATCAGAATGTCGTTCGACGAAAATCCGGCCACATTGCCAATCGCGATCGCGGCACCGAAGAGCGAGCCGTTGGGAATCGGTGTCGGCAGGTCTCCTGGATCGATGACGCCGCCGCCGTTCGCCGTGAGGCCCGCAGCGCTGCCTTTGAGAACGAAGACGCGGCCAAGGCCCGCCCGCGGCGCGCCGATTACCAGATCATCGTAGGCGTCCCCTCCCAGCCGCCCCGCGGCGAGCGTGTCACCGAAATCAGCGAGGAAATTGGTCGCCACGCCCAGGCTGTCACTGGAGAAGACCACGGACGGACCGGTCAGTCCCTGAGCGCTGCCGTAATAAACGAAAACCTTCTCCTGTCCCGGCGCTCCCACGGCGAGGTCGGCGCGACCGTCGCCGTTGAAGTCGCCCGCCGCCAGCGCTTCACCGAAACGGAAGTTGGCGTCGTTGGAGGAAACGGAAGGCGCGTCGTCCGGCCGCAGACGCTTCGCGCCATTCCATGTCAGTCCGGCCGCGGTGCCGCGACTGACAATCACGATGCCGCTGTCGAGGTCGGCGTGATTTCCAAAGGCGCCTTCACCCGGCGCCGCTGTGGCGAGGTCCCCGAAGCCGTCGCCGTTGAAATCCCCGGCGGCCATGGCGGCGCCGAATTCATCGCCCTGGCCAGGCGTGTCGGCGCTTTCGCGGCCCTGACGGATCAACTGAAGCTGGGCACTGACCGTGCCGGCGCTGACGAGCAGCGCGAGGGCGGCTGCGGCGGACGAAGTAAGGTTGCGGTAGGTTGTCATGATTGGAGTGGTTTGGCAGGTTCCGCCCGCTTCTTCCGGATTTACTCTCCCGGTGTTGGAAAGATTTTTCAGTTTTCGGCTTCGGGGCATCAGCAGCCGCGCAGGGCCGGGCCTGTCGCAGCCTCCTGGCCCGTGTGCGGACGGCCCCAACATGGACTCACCGATGAAATCTCCGGCGCGCCTCCCGTGCCGGTGGGTAAAAGTCTCCTGAATGTGGATTTCGGCCCGTCGTAAACCCTTGGAGTTTCCGGTTCATTACCTGTAAAAGCGGCAGGAAAATTCTGACGCTCCATGAATACAGCATCGCTTGCACTTCTCGCCGGTATTCTTGTGTCCGCTCCGGCCTTCGCGGCCACGCTGACTCATCGCTGGTCATTCAACGGGGATACCGTTGACTCCGTTGGCGGGAACAACGGCATCCTGACCAACGGTGCCACGGTGACTGCCACGGAGCTTTCTCTCTCCGGCGGCCCGGGTGGGGGAGCCACCGTGCAAAACATGCGGTTCTCCTCCGCTGTCGGAATCGGGGCCAACTACGGAGCCAGCGGGGTCACAGTGGAGACATGGTACACCGATGCCGGTTCGGGAACGTGGGCGAAGCTCTTCACTTTTGGCCGGGCTCAGGAGGGTTTTGAATTTGCCTACACCCATGCCCGTGCCGACTCCGGGAATTCGGCACCTGACCGCAACGGCGCTCACACGTTCGGTTTCCGCCCCAGCCTCGGCAGCGAGCACCACCTCGTCATCAGTCTCGACGCCGCCGGCACCATGAATGCCTACCTGGACGGAGCCCAGGTGCTCACTGACATCAACACCAATCCGATTTCCAATATCGGCACGGAAACCGAATCCATCGGAGCCACCGCATGGGGCGACCCGGGACACAACGGCACCGTCAATGAGTTCCGCATCTGGTCGGGGGAACTGACCAGCGGCGAGGTTGCGGCAAACTTCGCGCTCGGCCCGAACTCGCTCGTTCCGGAGCCGACTTCTCTGGCCATGCTCGGCCTCGGTGCCGCGGCACTGCTGCGCCGCCGCCGTGCCTGATGCCGTCCTGCCGAATTGCTTTGGAAGACCCGCGCGCAGTGATCCTGCCGCGGGTTTTCCTTTGGCTCCACTCTTGCCGCGGCGCTGCTCCGCCACACTTTTGGCCCATGCGTTTCCCTGCCCTCATTCACCTCCCGCTGGCGGCGGCGCTGCTTTCAGCGTGCTCGAAAGACCCGGGCACCGGGACCGGCGCGGCAAAAGAGGAGACCGGCGATGCTCAGTTCCGCCGCATGATCGCGAACGAGGAGCGCATCGCGGAACTGACGCCTAAAGTGCTCCGGCTGGCGGCGTCGGTGAAAAATCTAACACTTCCCGACTGCCACGCGCACCGGCTTTTTGCGCCGGATGCGCTCGTTGTGGATGTGTCGGGAGAACGTCAGCCGGGCGCGGGCGCCGCCGCGGGACGTCTGCCGTTGCAGTATTGGAAATGGGAACCCGCGGCGCGGCCGGTACCGCTGGCGGATTTGCCGCAGGGTCTGTGGACGGCTCTCTGGCCGGGCGTGGACCATGTGGAGAAATCCAAGCTCGGCATTCTCCGCGGCACGCCGGACGGTGACACCCGGTTCAAGCTGGAGACGGCATTCTCCGCCCGCGCGCGCACCGCTGCTGGCGGCATTGTTTCGTTCAGCGGCTCGGTGGACATCGCGTGGGAGAAGACCGGCGACGACTGGCTGGTGAAGCAGTGGACGACAAAAAGCATGAGCGCCGCGGAGGCGGAGCAGCCGCTCTTTGAAGAATCGCTGGCCGCGGCCGTGCCCGATGCGGCCGCGCTTCAAGAGGCACGGAGGTCGGTGCATCACGGTTTCGTGCGCGATATTCTCATGACCGGCGAAACGAAGTTCCGCTATCCGCGCGAATACTACCAGTTTCTCATTGGCCTCGATTCGCTGGATCAGCATCCGTCCGTCGCCGTGGTGGACATTGACGCCGATGGCTGGGACGACTTTTACGTCACGGCGCGCTGGGGCCGGAATCAACTGTGGCGCAACAAAGGCGACGGCACGTTTGAAGAGAAAGCCGCGGACTACGGCCTCGACTTGGATGGTCTCTGCAACTGCGCGCTCTTCGCCGACTTCGACAACGACGGCGATCCCGATGTCTTTCTGGGACGCACGCTGGAGCGCAGTCTTTATCTGCGGAACGACGCCGGGAAATTCACCGACGCGTCGGACCAGCTCGACACACCGCTGCCTTACTGGGTGTCCAGCATGGCCGCCGCGGACTACAATGGCGACGGGCTGCTCGATCTCTACATCTCCACCTACCGGCTGCCGATCACGCCGCCGCGGGAGCTGCTGGCCTCGAAATTCCTCACCGCAGAGGAGCAGGCGGAATGGAAGCGCCGCCGCGTGCAGGATCATCCGGTCTTCCGCCTCACGGGCCCGCCCAATGTGCTGCTGATGAATCGCGGCGGCGGGAAACTCGGGCGCGCGCCGGAGGGGAAGGACGCGCAGCTTTGGCTGAATTCCTTCCAGAGCACATGGGCCGACTACGACAACGACGGCGACCCCGACCTCTTCGTCGCCAATGACTACGCGCCTGACTTCGTGCTGCGCAACGACGCCGGCGCGAACGGCGCGCGCCAATTCACCGACGTGACGCGCGCGCTGGCCGGCGATGAACTCAACGGCTTCGGCATGGGCGTGTCGCTCGGCGATTACGACAACGACGGGCACCAGGATCCCTTCTACACCTACATGTTCAGCAAGGCCGGCAGCCGCATCACGGAGATGTTCCCCGGCCTGGAGAAGCGCATGTATGAAGGTGTCAGCGGCAACAAGCTGCTGCGGAACCGCGGGGAGAAATTCGAGCTGGTGTCCGGTCACAAACCGCCGGCGCTCACCGTGGCGAAGACCGGCTGGTCGTGGGGCGGGCAGTTCGCCGATTTCGACAACGACGGCTGGCTCGATCTTTTCGTCAGCAACGGCTACTACACGCCGCCGGACAACGGCGCGACGGAGGTGGACTTGTGAAGCGATCTCTGGCGTGCGGTCGTGCGCTCAGACACCAACCTGAACAAAAAATTTGCCGCCGAGGGCGTGGACACGCGCCAGTATGGCTCCATGCCCGGCGTGCTGGACACGGGCACCGAAATTGAGGGCCGCGGCAGGGTGCTGCGCAGTCACTCCTTCAGCGGTCACGAGACGGACAGCGTCTTCTACAATATCGAGGGCAAGGAGTTCGCCGACCTCTCCGGCGTCAGCGGCATGGACAGCATCGCCGACGGGCGCGGCTTCGCGTATTTCGACTACGACCGCGACGGCTGGCAGGACGTGGTGCTGGTGAACAGCAACGAGCCGCAACTGGAACTGTTCCGGAACCGCCTCGGCGATCGCGTGCCGGGACGCAGCATCCGCGTGCGGCTGGAAGGCGGCAGCCGTTCCGCACAACCGGCGCAGGGCCTCGCGCCTCGCGACGGCTATGGCGCGCTGGTGCGGGTGAAAGCGGGCTCGGTGTCTCACATGCGCGAGCACCGCTGCGGCGATGGCTTCGCCGTGCAGAACAGCGCCACCCTGCTCATCGGTATCGGCACCGCCGCTGAGGCCGGGGAAGTGAGCGTGCGCTGGCCGTCGGGCAAAATCACCACCGCCGGCCAAGTGCCCGCCGGTGCTCTGGTCACGCTGCGCGAAGCTCCCGCAGACGGCGCGCCTGCGTTTTCCATTTCCGAACTCGCGCCGGCGGTGCGCCGCGCCGGTGCCGCAGCCGTCGAAGCGCCCCTCGCCAGGCTGGACACCGCCATTCCCGCTGACGGCGCAAGACTGCGCGTCTTCACGCTGATGGCTTCATGGTGCTCCGTTTGTCAGAGCGAACTGCCGCATCTCGCGCGCATCCGGGAGCAGATTCCGGCATCGGAGGTCGCTCTCTACGGCGTGCCTGTGGACGGCAACGACACGGAGGCAACGCTCCGCGACTACACCGCGAAGCACCAGCCGGCGTACCAGCTGCTCGCCGCGATGCCCGAGCCGGAACGCGAAAAATTCCGCAGCCTGACCCGCGACCGTTTCGACGAAACCCCGCTGCCCTCCACCATCATCACCGACTCCGCCGGCGGCGTACTCATGATAAAGAAGGGCACCGCCGATCTCTCCACCATCCGCCGCCTCCTGCGGAAGCTGCCAGGCGCACCATGAAAATCGTCCGCTGGCTGGCGCTCTCCGGCGTGCTCCTCTCCGCCTGCTCGCGCCATGAATCCGCCCCGTCATCTGCGCCCGCGGGTCTCACAGACGAGCAGCGCGCGGAGACGATCATCGCCGTGGAGACGGCGATTCAGGAAGTCACGCCGCTGCTCTCCGCGCTCGCGAAATCGCTGATGACGAAGCCGGACGATCCCGTTCCTGCCGCGCTGCGCGGGCCGGTCATGGTGGAGCATCCGCCGGAGGATGCGGCGCCTGTTTTCACCGCGGCGGGCTTCGTCGAAACCCTGGACTGGCCGACGGCAGAGTTAACCAGGGAATTGCCGCTGCCTCCCTGGCCCGGCGCGCGGGCGATGATTTCGTCATGGGAGGCTCCGAAGTTCGGCGTGCTGCGCGGCGAATTCACCGGGCGCATCAAAGGCGACCTCACTCTCGAAACCAAATTCGAAGCTGGCGGCACCGACAGCGCAGGCCGGCGCTGCGGCATCAAGGCGTCGCAATTCATCACATGGCGCAAAGACGCCGCAGGCCGCTGGGCCATTGCAGGCTGGAAGCATCAATCGCTCCGCATTCTGCGCGCGCCGCATGCGCTCTTTGAGGAAGTCCTGGATACCGCGCTGCCCGACGCTGATGCGCGCGAACTGGCGCGCCGTTCACCGCAGGAGGAGATCACCGCCGCGGCGCTCAAGGAGGGAATTCTGCGCGTGCCGAAGCCTGAATACGCCGACGTGGCCGACATGGAAAACAACTGGCAGTTCCCCGCCGTCAGTGTGGTGGACTACGACAGCGACGGTCACGACGACCTTTTCCTAACCACGCGCTGGGGCCGCTGCCAGATGCTGCGCAACGGTGGCGACGGCACGTTCACCGACACCACCTTCCGCGCGGGACTGGACGTGGAGCACGCGGTGAATTGCGCTCTCTTCGCCGACTTCGACAACGACGGCGATCCCGATGCCATCCTCGGGCGCAGCATCGAACCCACGCTCTATTTCATCAACGACGGCGGCCGCTTCGTCGAATCCACCTCGCGCCTCACCGATCTGGGAAAGCAATTCCTCGTCACCTGCATCGCCGCCACCGACGTGAACCGCGACGGGATGCTCGACGTGTATCTTTCCACCTACAATCCCGGGCCGGATGTCCTGCCCGTCTGGCGCGAGCGCTACCTGCGCCCGGGTCAGGCGGAGAAGCTCGACGCGCTGCTCGAAGGCGCGCATCCCTATCTCGACGACCGCGGCACGCCCAACGTGCTGCTGATGAACCGCGGCGGAGGACGGCTGGAGCGCGCGGGCGGTGAACCGGTGGAACTGTGGCGGCGCAGCTACCAGCCCGCGTGGGCCGACGCAGACGGCGACGGCGACGACGATCTCTACGTCTGCAATGACTTCGCGCCCGATTCCTTTCTGCGGAACGACACGCCGCGCGGCGCCGCGGAACCGGTGTTCGTCGAGGCCTTCCGCGACTTCATTCCCGGCGGGAAAATGGCCTTCGGCATGGGCGCGTCATTCGCGGATTCCGACAATGACGGCGACCTCGACCTCTTCGTTTCCAATATGTACAGCAAGGCCGGCAATCGCATCATCGCCCTCGCGGGCGAGGTGGACCCGCGGATCGTGGTCGGCGCGCAGGGGAACTTTCATTACCGCAACGACAGCGGAAAATTCACCCAGATCGCTGCGCCGGAGAGCCCGGAGGCGCGGGTCGGCTGGGCGTTTGGCGGGCAGTTCGGCGACTTTGACAATGACTCGCTCCAGGACCTCTACGTACCGAGCGGCCTCTATACCGCGCCGCAGGAAGTGGCCACGGAGCTGGACTTGTGAAGCTGCTTCTGGAGCACGGTCGTGCTCAGTGATGAGTCAAAATCCGACGCCTTCCGTCAGTCCGTGCACTGGCGCTCGCCGCTGCTCGACTTCAAACTCCGCGTGAAGCAGGACACGCTTTCCCTCAGCGGCGACAGCGGCCCGCAGTGGCGCAGCAATTCGTTCAGCGGCCACGAACGGAACCGTTTTCTGCTCGGAGGCGCGGACGGATTCAAGGACTTCACGCTGCTCAGCGGCGCCGACTGCCGCGAGGACGCGCGCTCATTCGCCATGCTCGACTACGACGGCGACGGCTGGCTCGACATCGCGCTGATGAGCACGAACGCGCCGCGCTTCCGCCTCTTCCGAAATCGCATGGCCGGCCTCGCAAAAGGCGGGCGCGTGCTGCGCATTCGGCTGGAGGGCGGGAATCACACCGCGCAGGCCGGCGAACTGAGCACCCGCGATGCTGCCGGCGCCCTCGTTTTCGTCCTCACCGACAACGGCCGCCGCGTTTTCCGCCGCAGCCTCGGCGAAGGCCTCGCGTCGCAAAATGCCGCGACCATTCGCATCACGCTCGCGCCCGGCGAATCGCTGCGCGGTCTGGAAGTACAGTGGCCCTCAGGAAAGAAGACCGCGCATGCGCCGCCTGTGGAGCCTTTGATCCTGCTCCGGGAGCCTCACTGATGAACCGAAATATACCAGCGCAGTGACTATGCCTGGCTGCAACTCCGGACGATTGAAACACCGCATGGAAAAGCGCCCGATTCCCACATCCGACCTCAACAGCGACAGTCCCGGCACCGTGTGCTGGAACCTCACGCCGGAGGTTTGCCCGCTGCTCACGGTGCATCACATGGCGCGGGTGGGCGTGGACGATTCCGCCGGGGGATTCGAGCGCGTACGCACCCGGCCCGGCGGCAGCTTCATCATGGAAACGGAGTCGGGCGAAGGCCGCATCCTGCTGGAGGGAAAGTGGCAGAAGCTCACGCGCGGCGACGTGGCACTCGCGCCGCCGCGCGTGCTCAATGCCTTCTACACACCGCCGGGGCGCCGGTGGAAGCTGGCCTTCGTGCGCTATGAGGAACCGCCGGGCGTGCACCCGCTGGTGGACAGCGGTTCGCCGCTGCGGCTTGCGGGGCAATTCTCCCTCGCCCTGGCCGTCGAAGGTCTGCGTCAGGAATGGGAGCACGCGCGCGACACCGCCATCGTTCGCCACTGGCTCGCCCTGATCGATGTCCTCGCACGCCGGCTCGCCCTGCCCTGGCGCGGCGATGACCGGCTGGCCGGCCTTTGGGACTCGGTGAAGTCCGATCTCGCCCGCGACTGGACACTGCCGCTGCTGGCAAAGTCCTGCGGTCTCAGCACCGAGCACCTGCGCCGGCTTTGTCTCAAATCGCTGGGCCGCTCGCCCATGGAGCATTTGACCTACATCCGCGTGCAGCGCGCCCAGGAATTGCTGGAAACGACCCGCGACAAACTCAACAGCATCGCGCACGAAGTCGGCTACGCGACCGGCCACGCTTTCTCGCGCGCCTTCTTCCGCTGCGTCGGCAAACACCCGTCGGAGTGCCGGCTGCATGTTTGATCCTCCAATGGAAATCAGGTCCGCATCTTCGCACAGACTCCCGGGAGTTGGAATGAAGCGTCGGTTCCGTCGAATGGTGCACGGTTGCATCCGCGACGTGGCTTCATGAGCTGCGAAATCTGCGGAAAGCCGGTTCCAATCTCAGGTAGATGAAACCGGATCGCCCTTGCCGGGCTGGCCGCCCGCCGCCGCAGGACGGCGTGGATTTCTGCCATGCTAATGTGGGGCGGGCGGAATCATTGAAATTGCCGTGCGGAGGCCGCCCGCGGTATTCTGCTTAAAAGAATTCTCCTCCCCATGAAACTCCGCACCCTCCTCTGCGGCCTCGCGGCTGCATCCCTCGCCGTTTCCTCCGCTCACGCCGGCCTCGTCGCTTACTGGCCTTTCGACTCCGCCGGCACGCTGGGCAATGACCCCGCCGGGGGCAGTGCCCTGACAACTGTCGGCGCGACCTTCACCGCTGCGGGAAAATCCGGCGGCGGACTCGCGCTGAGCGGCTCGAATCAATATCTCGGGGGCACCGTCAACAACCTGCCTGTCGGCAACAGCACCTACTCCCAGGCGGCTTGGTTCAAACCGACGGCGCTCGGCGCCCGCGGCATCGTGGGCTGGGGCAACTACGGCGCGGCCCGGCAGGTCAATGCGCTGCGCATCTTCGATTCCGGCAACGGCTTCCGGCATTACTGGTGGGCGGCGGACCTCGATGCCACGGGGCTGGCGACAAATTTCCTCGACGGCAACTGGCACCACGTGGCGACGACTTACGACGGCGCCACGCGGCGGATATATCTGAATGGCGTGCAGGTGGCGCAGGACTCACCCGGCGCAAACGGCGCCACGGCGGCCAACTTCCGCATCGGCTCGACGAACAACGGCGAGTTCTTCGCCGGCACGCTGGACGACGTGGCGATCTACAATCACGCGCTCACCGCGGCGGAAGTGCAGTCGCTGGCGGCGGGCGGCTCGCCGCTGTCAGGACCGGCGATCACGAGTTTCACCGCCACGCCGGCGAACGCGTATGAAGGCGGCGCGGTGGCCCTGTCGTGGACTGTGAATACCGCGAACGTGACCGGCGCCTTCAGTTATGAAATCAAACTGGGCGCGGCGACGGTGACCAGCGGCGCCGCCGCGAGCGGCACGTTCAATACCGCGGTGCCGGACCTCGCCGGCACGGCGCAGACGGTGACGTGGACGCTGCGCGCCATCGAGACCGGCGGAAATAACGTGACTGTCACGGCCAACGCGGGCGTTGCCGGCGACCCGGGCATACCCGCGGCGAACAGTCAGGCCGGCCTCACCACTCCGGCGGAAACGCCGCTGAACATCACGCTCACCGGCAGCGATCCCAACGGCGGCACGCTCACCTACAGCATCGTGACCCCGCCGGCGAAGGGCACACTCAGCGGCGGCAGCGGAGCGGCGCGGACGTTCACTCCATTTGCCGCGACATACGGCACCGATCAATTCACGTTCAAAGTCAGCGACGGAAAATACGAGTCCGCTCCTGCCACCGTGCGCTTCACCATCCTCACGCCGCCGCTCGCGCCTACCGGAATCATTTTGCAGGACGACACCATCCGTCCGGAGAATGTCGCGGGCGATTTTCTGTCCATGCTCTCCAGCCCGGACCCGAATCAGGGTGAGGCGCACACGTTCACGCTCGTGAGCGGCACCGGTGGCAATGAAAACGCAAACTTCACCATCGCAGAGAATCAGTTGCGCGCGAACACTTCGTTCGCCGCACTGACCGGTGTGCCGCAACGCATCCGCATTCGCAGCACCGATCAGTCCGGACTGTGGGTGGAGGCCAATTTCGTGCTCACCGTGCAGCCGAAGCCGCGCGGCATGGTCATCAATGAAATCCATTACAACGGCGCCGTGAACACGGTGCGAAATTCGTTCATCGAACTCTACAACGACGGCGCCGCGACGGTGGACCTCACCGGCTGGCGGCTCAGCGGCGGCGCGGATTATCTCTTTCCCGCCGGCACCCAGCTCGCGCCCGGCGCCTATCTGCTCGTGTCCGAAGACCCGCCGACAATGGCCGCGGTGTATGGCCGCACGGCGCTCGGCCCGTGGAACGATGCCGTGATTACCTATCCTGACGGCTCCAGGGAAACGACCGGCCTCTCCAACGACGGCGACACCGTGCGCCTGCGCAATGCCGCCAACGACATTGTGGACGAAGTGGACTACGGAAACCGCTCACCCTGGCCGGCGGAGGGCAACGGTGAAGGCCGGAGCATCGAACTCATCCATCCCGGTCTCGACAATTCCCACGGGAGCAACTGGCGCGCCGCGCAGGGCAACGGCCCGGTCGCGGCGACGTATGTGCCCTTCGGCAGCACCTGGCGCTGGCGCAAAGGTGTCCAGGGCGACACCGGCGAACCCGCCGGGCAGTTCACCGAATGGCGCGCGCTGAATTTCGCCGAACCCGCTCCCGCCGCGACGAATGCACAGTGGCAGGACAACGCCGCGCCGTTCGGATTCGGTGACAACGACGGCAACACCGCCAACAATTCAGAGAA
This sequence comes from uncultured Akkermansia sp., assembly GCA_964523105.1. GTDB lineage: Bacteria > Verrucomicrobiota > Verrucomicrobiia > Verrucomicrobiales > V1-33 > V1-33. The sequence goes on along the minus strand of CAZFZN010000057.1, from coordinate 18,644 downwards.
TGTGACCACCCTGACCGACATGTCCGGCGGCGCACTCTACACGTCCATCTACCTGCGGAAGACGTTCACCATTCCCGCCGGGCAGTTGCCCGCTTCCCTCCAGGTGAACGTGCGCAGCGACGACGGCTGCATCGTCTGGATCAACGGCGTGCGCGTCGGCGCGGTGCGGCCCAATGCGGCCATCAACACCGGGCACCATTATTACAATACGTTTGGCGCGAATGCGCCCGATCCGGTGATCACGGATGCGCTGCCTCCCGTCACGGCTGCGAGCGTCAACCTGGTGGAGGGGCAAAACATCATCGCAGTCCATGCCTTGAACACGAGCCTCGGCAGCAGCGACTTCTTCATCGATGCCGAAGTGAAGGAATACGCCGTGCCCGCCGACACCGCCACTCCCGGCACGCTGAACACGAACTACTCCGCTACCGCCACCGCCGCGCCGGCCATCCGTCAGGTGGAGCACTCGCCGCAATCGCCTTCGAGCGCCGACTCCATCGTCATCACGGCGAGAATCACCGACCCGAACGGCGTGGCTTCCGCCTCGTTGGCTTATCAGATCTGCACCGCCGGCAGCTACATCCCGTCCACCCTGCCCAAGGCGGTGAGCGGCGGCAACTTCGTGAATGTCGCCGCGCCGCTGGCACCGAATCCGGCTTTTGAGGATCCGGCCAACTGGACCACCGTGGCCATGAACGACAGCGGCACCGGTGACGACGTGCTTGGCGGCGACGGCATCTGGACGGGCACCATCCCGCCGCAGTCGAATCGCACGCTCGTGCGCTACCGCATCACCTGCGCGGACAATCACGGCCATTCCGCCCGCGTGCCGTATGCCGGCGACCCCTCGCTCAACTTCGGCGCGTTCGTTTATAATGGCGTCCCGGCGTATGAAGGCACCAGCGCCGAAACACTGACGAGGGTGCCGGTGTATCACTTCCTCGCCCGCAGGGCGGACTGGGACCAGGCCGTTGCCTACGACCCCAATGCCTCGCAGCGCCTCAGCGCAGGGCCAAGCTGGAATTACGAAAACTGGGAAGCCTGCTTCGTGTGCAACGGCGTGGTCTATGATCACATCCCGTGGCGGCTCAAAGGAGCCAACGGACGCTATACCGCCAGCGGCACGGGCGGCGTCGGCAACGGCAAGCGCGCCTTCAAGTTCTACTTCCACAAGGGCTATGAATTCGACGCGATAGATCAGGCCGGAAACTCCTATCCGGAGAAGTGGTCCACCATGATCACCGAGAACCTCTGGGAAAACCGCGCCACCTACAATTTCTCGCTCAACGAATCGCTGAGCTTCCACCTGCTCAATCAACTCGGCATCCCTTCGCCGCGCGGCCACTGGTCGCACTTCCGCACCATCATGCAGACCGCGGAGCAGCCGGACAAGTGGAACGGCGACTTCTGGGGGCTGATGTGGGTCCACGAGGACTACGACCGCCGCTTCCTGCGCGCCCACGATCTGAAGAAGGGCAACCTCTACAAGCTCACCCGCGACGGAGTGGCCGGCCTGCTGCAGTTCCGCTATCAAAGCGCCTTCGGACCCTCCGACGGCAGCGACCACGATGAAATCCACAACCAGCTCCGCGGCACCAGCACGCCGGCCTTCATCCAGGCGCGGGTGAATCTGGATGCCTGGTGCCGCTATCACAGCTTCTGCGAGGCCATCCGCCACTACGACTACTGGCCCAGCGGCGACAACAATGCGGCATGGTACTTCTATCCGCTCTACAACGCCGCCAATAACAACAAGGGCCAGATGTGGTATCTGCCGAACGACCTCGATGCCACCTGGGGGCCGACCTGGAACAACGGCCACGACATCGTTCACAATTCGCTCTTCAACGACAGCGCCAGCGCCGGCGGAGATGCCAGCACCAACCCCGCTCTCTGGCCGAATTACTTCAACCAAATCCGCGAAATCCGCCGCCTGCTCTGGCAGCCGGACCAGATCAATCCGCTCATCGATGAGTTCGCCGCCGTCGTGCGCCCGCTGGCCAATGCCGAGTTCGCCCGCTGGGTCGGTGCACCCGCCGCCGCGGGAAATTTCGGCGGTCTCAGTGTTTACGGTCCCTCCGGCACCGGCACCATCAGCCTCAGCGGAGGCACTCCATCAGGCACTGCGGCCGTGGACCACTGCGTGGCGGGCATGAAGGACTTTGCCTTCGATGCCAACGGCGGAGGCAGTCCCTGGCCGGGCGGCAACATGGGCGCCGGCGGCAGCGCAGCCCGCCTCGACACCATTGCCAACCTGACCAATCCGCTGCTCGGCGGATCGGAAGCCTCGCGCTATCCGAACACGCCGGTGATCAACTACAGCGGCCCCGCCGGATTTCCCGCCAACGACCTGCGCTTCGCCACCAGCGCCTTCAGCGATCCGCAAAACGATCCCTTCGCCGGCATCCAGTGGCGCGTGGCGCAGGTGAATGACTCCGCCACCTGGACCGCCGGCGTGCCGCGCCTGCTGGAGATCAATGCCAGCCACGACAGCGGGGAACTGGCGGTGTTTGCGGCCGAGTATAAATTCCCCGTCGCCGCCTGCGAACCCGGCAAACGCTACCGCGCGCGCGTCCGCATGAAGGACAGCACCGGACGCTGGAGTTTCTGGAGCAACCCCGTGGAATTCACGGCCGGCAGCTTCGATCCGTCCGCGCTCGCTTCGCAAATCGTCGTCAGTGAAATCATGTATCACGCGCCGAACCCGACCTCCGCCGAGCGTGCCGTCGCCGCGGCGCTCAACCCTCCGCAGTCATGGAACGATGACAGTTTCGATTATGTGGAACTCTACAACATCAGCAATGACGCCGTGGACCTCGGCGGCTGTCAGTTCACCGCCGGCTTCGACTTCGTCTTCCCCTCGCCGACCATCGTCGCTGCCGGAGCGCGCCTTCTGATTGTGCAAAACACCGACGCCTTCACCGCGCGCTACGGCTCCGGCAGGCCCGTCGCCGGCGCATGGGACGCCAACGACCGCCTCAGCAACGCCGGAGAAACGCTCACCATGCAGTTCGGCGCGGGCACTGTCCCGCCGGTTTTCTCATTCAGCTATTCAGACAACCCGAACCAGAACTGGCCCGCTTCCGCCGACGGCGACGGCGCGAGCCTGGTGAAAATCGAGCCGGAAAACCTGGCGCGCAATCCGTCGCTGGGTCTCAACTGGCGCGCCAGCATCACCCCCAGTCCCGGCGGGGATGACCGCGTTTCCTTCGTCGATTGGCAGGGCGCCATCACGACACCGGATCACGACCGCGATGGCCTCGACAACGCCGTCGAGTACGCCCTCGGCGCTGATCCCTTCATGGACTCGTCCGCCGATCTCCCGGTCGGCACCATTCAGGTGTGGGACACCGGCGGTGCTCAGGACCACTTCGCCACCCTGACTTTCCGCCGCCACAATGCACACGAGGACTTTCAGCAGCATGTGGAGTTCGGCACCGACCTCGTCACCTGGCCCATCGGCGCAGTCCACGAGCGCACCATTGATAACGCCGACGGCACCCGCACGGAAATCTGGCGCAGCGCGGTGCCGGTGGATGCCGGAGCCCGACTCTTCGGCCGGGTGCGATTCCCGCAGCCCTGACGGAACGATCCGCCATTCTCCCGCGCCGGAGAATTCCATTGTCACCCGGCGCGGGCCGTTCAGGAGAAACGAATCCGTTTCCCGACCTCATGGACCTGACCCGACGCCAACTCCTGGCCGTGCTGCTGGCCGCCCCGCTGGCGTCCCCGGCGCAGGACGCCGGTGCCCCGTCGGTCCTGACAAAAGAGGAGGAGTTGCGCCTAAAGCGTTATCTGCCGCGGACTCTGGCCAAACTGCAGCGGCGCGAGCCGGTGTTCGTCGCCGTCTGCGGGGACGAAATCAGCAGTTATGCGACACCGGGAATTCCTCCCACGGCGACCTCGCATGTCATGGCATGGTATGGCCGCTTTCTCGACCGGCTGGGCGCCGCGTTTTACTATCATGGCGGGGTGCAGGATATCAGGCCGCCCGCGCCGGCGGCCTCCGAAGCTCTGGAAAAGGAGTGGGCCGAATACCGGCGGCTCCGGGCGGAATGGGAAAAGGCCCGCACCGGTGAGCCGCCTCCCATTCCTGGAATTCCGCCGGAGACCGCCCACGGTCCCCAGCCCGAATTTGGTGTCAGTGATCTGTTGCGCATGAGTTTGCCGGGCGATGCGCGGGTCCCGGTGAACAACGCCTTCTATGCCGCCAACTACACCAGTGAGGGTGCCGTGGCCGTGCAGATGCTCGATCCCGTGCGCAGCCAGGTCTATCACACAGCGGAAGCGGCGGCGCCGGACCTCGTCATCATCGGCTGCGGCGCGCGCGATGCCCTCGAAGGCGCCTCGCTCGCCACCCTGCGCACCGTGCTCGAAACCGCGATCACCGAATGCCGCGCCAAAGGCTCCGACGTCATCCTCGCCGGCCCGCCGCCGGCACTCGATGAAGCGGGCGAGCGCGCCGCCATCGGCCGGGCGCGCCCGTGGGCGGCGGTGATGCGTGAGGTCGCGGAGGCTGCCGGCGTGTTCTTCGCCGATCTCGGCGCGGCCGCCGTCTATCATCCCTCCGATCTGCTCAACCGCACCGTGGAAAGCGCTTTTCGCAGTGCGCTGCCGCCGGTACGCGCCATGTTCGATCACGGCCCGACAGTCCAGAACGGCTTCCATCCCAATGCCGCCTCGCACATCCGCATGGGCGAACGCACCGCCGCATGGCTGCTGCGCGGCGAACCCGCCCGGGAGTGGGAAATTTCCGGATGGCTCGCTTTGTCCGGCGGCGTAAACGGTGAGGATGTCATGGTCATCCGCGTGTCGTCCCGGTCGCCGGAACCGCTCACCGTGGCGGTGTGTCCGCTGCGCTTCACCGGCTGGAGCGTGCGGCCCGGCTGGCCTGACAAAGTGCACACGTTCGAGCCCGGTCGCGGCGCGCGGCGCTTCAAATTCCCCGTGGTGCGCAGCACCGAACCCCAGCCGGGCCACGAGCCCTTCGTCCGCGGCTCCGTCCTCCTCATCGACGACACGGCACAGCACCTCGTGGATGTGAAGATCGAAGTCCGTCCGCTCGCGCTGCTCTGGCCGGAGGAAAAATCGGACGCCGGCGCCGCCCACCTGCTCAAATGCACCCTCGTGAATACCGACGCGGAGCGCGAACTGGATGCGGAACTGGAACTCGACTGGATGGGCACCCGCAGCCCGCTGCCGCCGCAAAAAGTTCCGCCGGGAAAATCGGTGCCCGTTGCCATCGAGCTTCCGCTCCCGCCCGTGGAAAAGGAAGTCCGCCTGCGGCAGACGATTACCCTCCGCATCAAGGCCGACGGCCACGCGTGGCCGTTCTCGCGTCTCGTCGAAGCGGTGCGTCACATCGGTTTGAATCAACGCACTCCCCTGGCAGAACTGGCCGCGCTGCGTCAGGGTGCCGCCCCCGCCGCCGCGGCGCCGGAGTTCATTTTCCGCGCGGACGCCAACGGACTCTACATGGCCGTGGAGATCCCGGCCGCTTTGACTTCCGACGAAGTGAACGGCAAGCCGTGGGGCCGCCTTGAAGTGCAGTTCGATGGACGCAAAACCGGCGAGAACGGCACGCTCGGCAGCGTCGGTCGCGTGGTCATGGAAATTCCGCGTGCTGACGGCCGGGCGCGCATCCTGCAGCCGGTCCGCGCCGCGGTTTTCGGCGTGCCCGGCAGCGCCCTGTGTCACCCTGACAGCATCGTCGGCTCCGCGGCCACCAGGCCCGACGGATCGCGCCGGCTCGAGTTCAATATGAAGCGCGGCAATCTCATGGATCACGAGTGGTCGCTCGACGGATTCGGGCAGACCGACCTCGGCATGAATCTGCGGCTGCTGCTGTGTGATGCCCGCAACGGCGGCTGGAGCGACGCCAAGACCTGGGTCCTCGCCGGTCCGTCCTTTCCCTGGGCGGATGCCCGCAGCCTGACCACTCTGGAACTGCGCACCGATCCCGCACCGCGCTGGTCCCTTCGCATCGCCTGAAGCAACCGGCACGGCACGGTGTTGCCGCAGGCCGAATTGTCCGGACTGCCAGAAATTCCCTTGTCGCGCCCGGTGGCTCGCCCATCGTCGGCCTTCCTCTTTGCCAATTTCGCCACCGCATGAGCACCGCCACCGCCCCCGTCTCCGCCGCCCAGGACACCGTCAACGTCCAGGTCAACGGCACGTGGATGAAATTTCCCAAAGGCCTGCGGATGATCGAAGCCCTGCGCCGTGTCGGTGTGGAAGTGCCGCACTACTGCTACCACCCGAAACTCAGCAGTCCCGGCAACTGCCGCATGTGCCTCGTTGAAACCGGGATGCCCGCACGCCCCGCGCCCGGCCAGACCGAAGTGGAAAAGGACGAGCACGGGTTTGCCAGGATCATGTGGAGCCCGCGACCCGTCATCGCCTGCGCCAACACCGTCAGCGAAGGCCTCGGCATCCGCACCGAAGGCAAGCTCGTCGAGGAAGTGCGCAAAGGCGTGATGGAGTTTCTGCTCATCAATCACCCGCTCGACTGCCCGATCTGCGACCAGGCGGGCGAGTGCCGCCTCCAGGAATTCAGCGTCGAGCACGGCCGCGGCGAGAGCCGTTTCCTGGAGGACAAAGTCAAGAAGCCGAAGAACAACCAAATCGGCCCGCGCATCACGCTCGACGACGAGCGCTGCATCATGTGCAGCCGCTGCATCCGCTTCACCGATGAAATCGCCGACGACCCCGTGCTCGGCTTCACCGAACGCGGCAGCCACACCGTCCTCACCGTTCACCCTGACAAGGAGCTGGCGAACAACTACTCGCTCAACACCGTGGACATCTGCCCCGTCGGCGCCCTGACGAGCACCGACTTCCGCTTCTCCATGCGCGTCTGGTTCCTCAAGGAAACCACCAGCATCTGCACCGGCTGCGCCCGCGGCTGCAACACGGAGATCTCCAGCCGCAACGACATCATCCACCGCCAGACCCCGCGCGAGAACAACGACGTCAACTCCGCCTGGATGTGCGACCACGGCCGGCTCGACTTCCACTGGGTCAACAGCGAGCGCCGCCTGACCGAGCCGATGGTCAAAGAGAACGGCAAACACCGCCCCGCCGGCTGGCAGGAAGCCATCGCCGCCGCCGCCGCCGGACTGCGCGGCCTCGCGCCCTCACAAATCGCCCTCGTCGCCAGCGGCCGCATGACGAATGAGGAACTCTTCCTCGCCCGCAAACTCGCCGCCGCCCTCGACCTCGGCGCGGAGAATATCGACATCGTCCCGCGCTCCGGCGAGGCCGACAATTACCTCGTCCACGCCGACCGGAACCCCAACACCAACGGCGCGAAGATTCTCCTCACCCCCACGCCCGGCCAGCAGCTTGACGGCATCCGCCAGCGCGTCCGCAGCGGCCAAATCCGCGCCGTCATCGCCCTGCGTGAGAATTTGCAAAACGCCGGCTTCACCGCCGGTGACCTGACAAAACTGCAGCACCTCGTGCAAACGCACGTCATGCTCAACACCTGCGCCGACCACGCCCACGCCGTCCTCCCCTGCGCCGCCTACGCCGAAAAGCGCGGCTCCATGATCAACGCCACCGGCCGCCTCCAGCGCCTCAATGCCGCCGTCACCCCGCCCGACCAGGCCCGCGACGACTGGGAAATCCTCCGCGACCTCATCCTCGCCCTCACCGGCCAAAACGGCCTCTACTCCATAGACGACGTCTTCCGCAGCATGGCCGCCGAAATCAGCGAATTCAGCGGCCTGTCACTAGCCACCATCGGCGACACCGGCATCCCCTTCATCCAAACCGGTGAAACTGTCCCTCTCCTGCAAAAAGAAGCCGAGCGGAAGGCGAAGGGGATTATTGTGGGGTGAGGCCCGCGCCTCACAGCGCCAGCGTCCGCTTGGCACGGGCACTCTCGCCGGCTGCGTCCACCATTTGCTGGCCGATGCGGGAGATCTCCACGCTGAGGGGACCTTCGACCGGCTCGTTGTTTTCGAGGCAGTGGAGAAAGTACTGCACGGGATTCTGGAACGGCGGGGCCAGTACGTCGGCGGGGATCACTTTTCCCTCCGGACAATCGCGCGTCTGCACGCGAATGGAGGGTTCGTAATCATAACTGCTGATCGTGCCGTCAGTGCCTTTGAGCACGAAGCCGCACTTCGGCTGCGGCTGGTGCGTCCACGGATCGGTGAAGGTGCCCCAGCGGGTTTCAAATTTCGACAGGCCGAAGGCGTAGCGCGCCACGGTAATGCTGTGCTCGTCCACTTCGAGGCCGGGTGTGCCGCCGGTGACGCTGGTGATCTCCAGAGGCACGGCCTTATTCAAATACCATGTCGCGAGGGTGGTCCCGTAGCCGAGATAGTCGAGCAGTGAGCCGCCGCCCTCACTTTGTTTATAGAACCAGCTGGCCGCCTTGCGCTCTTTTGTCGGCTCCAGTTCGACCTTGTCCGCGCCGTGCCAGAGCGGGCCGCGGTTGCCGTCATAAAAATGCACCTCCGTGAGCTGGCCGATCACGCCTTCCTGGACCAAACGCCATGCGGTGGCGTGCGACGGCACCCAGCGCAGCGGCCAGTTGATCGCGAGCTGCTGCCCGGCCGCCGCCATGGCGGCGATCATGCGGTCCGCTTCCGCGAGCGAGGCAGCGAACGGCTTTTCCACAAGGATCGGGGCGGCATGGACGGCCACCACTTTCTCCACCCACTCCGCGTGACGCGCAGCGGCGGGACACAGGATGATCATGTCGGGCCGCGTCTGTTCCAGACAGGCGCGGTAATCGGTGAACACCTGCGCATCACTGAGCCCGAAATTCCGCTGCGCTTCCGCCATCCGTTCCGGCTGCTCATCACAGATGGCGCAGATTTCCGCCTGCGGATGCTCCTGCACGAGGCGCAACAGGTCGCCCATGTGAAAGTGGTCGAAGTTGATACCGGCGATTTTCCAGGTGCGGCTCATGGCGTGGGAGTCGGATGGGGTGCTCAGTGCTCAGTGCTCAGTGCTCAGTGCTCAGTGCTCAGTGCTCGGACTGTCAACTGTGCACTGTGCACTGTGCACCTTCGGCAGAACGTCCCGGGGAATCACTCCGTGAAATCCGTGTCCGCCTCTTTGAGGTCCAGTTCCTTGATCCACGTGTTGCGGTAGCGCACGTCGTGGCCTTCGCACTGCAGCTTGAGTCCGCCGGGCGTGTCGGTGATGCCCTTGCCGCCGTCATTGCCGCCGTCGAGTCCGGAATTGGGACCGCCCCAGACCTGATTGATCTGCACGTTCTGGTGGACCTTCTTTCCGTTGAAATAGACGGTCACGCGCGGCTTTTCCGTCAGCTTGCCGTCCTTGAAGCGCGCCGCGCGAAAGACAATGTCGTAGGCGTTCCATTTTCCGGTGCCGTTGTAGGCGTGATAGGGCGATTCCGTTTCGTTGATCACGGCACCCATGCCGTGCTTGGTTTTGTCTCCGTCGAGCACCTGAATTTCATAACGGTTTTGCAGATAGACCCCGCTGTTCCCGCCGGGCTTCATGATGAGAAATTCGATGTGCAGGCGGAAGTCGCGGTATTCCTTTTTGGTCACGATATCGGCCGCGCCGTATTTGCCTCCGTCGGCGGCGCGGTCATCGGTTTGCACGGCGGTTCCTTTGTCCACGGGATCCTCCACCACCTTCCACTTGATGGGCATGGAGGATTTGAATCCCGGACCCTCCCAGTATTTCCATTTTTCATCCAGCATCGCGCGGGAGCCGTCGAGGATGACCTCGGCGCCGGCGACGGGTTTGGCACCCACGCCGACTCCGGCGCAGGCGGGGAAGACGGGACAGAACAGAAGGACGGAGAGAAGCAGCGATTTCATGGCGCGGGAGCATGACCAATTCCCGCCTCCGCTGGCAAGCAGGGAAAGCAGCCTCGTTTCCGGCACTTTCGGCGCCGCTGCCTTACGCGGCCTGCTCCGTTTCCTCTGTGAATTCGCCGAACCTGCGGAACTTGGCGTAGCGCGCCTCGCGGAGCTGCTGCGGTGTCAGGCCGGCCAGTGACTCCAGCTGCGCCACCACCGCCGTCTTGAGCGCTTCCGCGGCGTCCGCCGGCGCGGTGTGGGCTCCGCCGAGCGGTTCGGGAATGATGCTGTCCACGATGCCGAACCTGAACAGGTCGGAAGCTGTCAGGCGCAGCGCCTCCGCGGCATCCGCGGCAAACTTGCGGTCCTTCCAGAGAATGGCCGCGCAGCCTTCAGGGCTGATGACTGAATAATAGGCGTTCTCCATCATGAGCACGCGGTCAGCCACGCCAATGCCGAGCGCGCCGCCGCTGCCGCCCTCACCGATGATCACCGCGATGACCGGCACGCGCAGGGTCATCATCTCCCGCAAATTGAAAGCAATGCTCTCGGCGATATTGCGCTCCTCCGCCTGCACCCCCGGGTAGGCTCCGGGCGTGTCGATGAAGCTCACCACGGGCAGTTTGAATTTCTCCGCCAGCCGCATCAGCCGCATCGCCTTGCGATAACCCTCCGGATGCGCACACCCGAAATTCCGCTTCAGATTCTCCTTGGTGTCCCGGCCCTTCTGGTGACCGATGAGCATGACCCGGTGTCCGCCGAGGGAGGCGAGGCCGCCGGGCATGGCGTCGTCGTCGCCGATGTGCCGGTCGCCGTGCAATTCGATAAATTCCGCACAGCATTTCTCCACGTAATCGAGCATGTAGGGACGCTGCGGATGCCGCGCGATCTGCACCCGCTGCCACGCCGTGAGATTGCGATAGGTGGAGATGCGCTGCTTTTCGAGCTTGGCCTGGATGGCGGCGACCTCTTTCGCCAAATCCAGATCCCCGCCTTTCTTCTGAAGCTCCTCCAGCCGCTCCTGGAGTTCCACGATGGGTTTTTCAAATTCGAGAGGAACGAGTTTCATAGGGTGTGTCAGGATTTTCCGGACTTGAGGAAGCGAACCGCGATGCCGGGGCGCAGCAGGCTGCTCAGTTCCTCCATGTCCGCGCGGGAAAGATAGATGCCGGGCGGCGACGGCGGGCTTCCGTCGGCGGAAGGGGGCGGCTCCGGACAGAAAATAATGCCCTGCCGCGTGCCGCGTCCCGCCGTTTGCAGCCATTTGGGAGTGACCGGGTAGTCGGCATGATGCGGCGGGATTTTCTTTTCGCCGGACTTTCCAAAGGACTCACCGAGCGTGGTCTCGCTCCCCAGTTTCGACACCGGCAGGTGGTGGCTCACGATGGCATAGTCTTTGAAATACCGCGCATCCTTCAAAATCGTGAGGCGCTTCTTCTCCAAATCGACCTCCACCTCGAATTCCAGCGGATAGAGCACGAGGCGGTCCCCCGGGTGAATCATGGTGCCCATGAGATTGTTGACCCGTTTGATATAGGCAATGGTGGTGCGGAATTTGCCCGCGAGGGCGTTGAGACTGTCGCGCGGCGCCACCGTGTATTCCAGTTTGCCGGGCATGGGCCGGCGGTCGAAGAGCCGGTCCAGATTCATTTCGCCCAGCACCGCCCGCGCAGCGCTGTAGCGCTCGGAATCGCGATAGACCTCGATGATCTCCGTGAGCTTCTCCTTCGCGGCATCCATCTCCCGGCGCCGGATCAGATCCATCGCCTGCTCATGAATCCGCTTTCCTGGATCGACCGTGGGAGCCGGCGCCTTCAGAATCTCCGCCACCTCCGCCTGCCGCGCCTGTTCCGGCACGATCTTCTCGCGGTACATGTAAATCGCGCCCAGCACGGTGACGGCTAGCACCGAGAGGGCAAAAAGCGCTGCGACGATGCGGAAGTGAACCTGCGCCATGAAACCCCGATTCTGCCCCGCCCGCGCGCCGCGTCAACCCTTCCGCAGGACCACCCGGAATCCCCCGCGGCCTCGCCGCCGCCCTCACCCCCGGCGTCATCGACACTGAAATGCTCCGCTCCTGCTTCGGCGGCGGCGCCGGGACCTATCCCTCTACTGAGAATTGGGCCTGCACCGCCGTCCCTTCCTCGCCGCCCTCGGGACGCGGGCCAATGGTCAGGCGCTGACTGCTCCATAGCGGAAGCAGCCGAATTTGCAATCCGTGCCCGGCTTCGCCCCAATCCGCCGATGATTGGTTGTCTTTTCGCTGCAAAAAGCTAATCGTCCGGCATGACCGCCATTCTCAACCATGAGGGACATCTCATCCTTCCACCCGAACTCAAGCCGACCGCCGGGCAGAGTCCCGGCAGGCGCTATGACGTCATGGTGTCCACCTCCGGTGTGATTCTGCTGCGCCCGGAGCGGAAACCCCGCCGGGGCCTCGTGGAGAGCTTTGCCACACTTCGCGGGCTGGTGATCGAACACCGCCGCGATCCGATTCCTGCGCCGCCCTCACTGTGAAGTATCTGCTCGACAGTAACGTGGTGTCCGAACTGATGAAGGAGACGCCGGACTCCAGAATGGTGGATTGGCTAAATGCCAACGATGACGAAGCAATGCTGTGTGCCGTCGTGCTTTCGGAAATTGCCGCAGGCATCGAATCCCTGCCTGAAGGCAAACGGAAGGCCACGCTGCTCCGTGAGATTCGTTTCATTCAGGAAGACTACCGCGAGCGCATTCTGCCCTTCGACGAATCCGTTGCCCGGGAGTGGGCGCGATACAGCCGGGAACTCCGCGAAGCCGGCTGCACTCCACCGCTGCTCGACAGCCAAGTCGCCGCCATCGCACGCGCGTGGGGGCTGAAGGTCGCCACGCGCAACACCGCCGATTTTCCGCTCGTGGAGATGGAGAATCCCTTCAACCTCCAGTCATAGCCGATGAGGGTTCTTCCATTCCCGTACTTCCAAGACCTTTTGTTCAGGTCTGATTGCTCAATACTTCGGCCAGTTTCTTGAGCAGGTCTTCACTTGGCAGCCACTTCCTCACGCTTGTTTTTCGTTTTTTGCCCCAAACAGGGTGATCGCCCACAACCTGACAGAAGACCGACATGAACCCTGCTTCGTTCAGATCGAAGGGCGGGGTAGTGGTGAGTGGCTTTTGTTGGATCGCCTGCACCGGGTAATCTGTCTCATCGGCTTCTGCGCCAGACACTCGATAAGCGTGGTCAATATACATCCAGGCCGGCTTCCCAATGAGCCCGTCGCGGCCAATTTTGTAAGTGAGCAGCCACTTGTCCTTGCCTGGGCAATCGCTCTCGCCGAAATCCATGTAATCGTAGTACCCACGGGTTCCTTCCTCGGCTTCAAGTTGATCAAGAACGGAATCTGCCGCTTCACCTCCGCACTCCCACCATACGAGCCACCAATCTTCGATCCGGTTCCGGTACCAATCGAGAAAACTACTTGGCTTGGTTGATCGTCTCTTCTTGGCCGGGCTGAATTCAACCCTGCGGTAGAAACGGTGATGCTCCTCGGTTAGCCGCCTCAGTGCGGCGATGGTCATTGGTTCTGGTTTTGACTGGGCGATGATTTTGTCTACATCCACCAAGTCCGGCCTGCGCAGAAGCACCGCGGCTTCATGGAGCTTGCCATCTCCGAGAGCATTGTCGGTGAGATTGGCAGATCCAATTACTGCCCCCCGCCCCCCCACCCAGTAGAGTTTCATATGCATGCGGTCCACGAAATGTATGATCGCTCCCAATTTCTTGAGATGCTCCAAAGCCTTGGGATTGGTACCGCCTGCCTTAGGCCAGCAGTAAAGTTCCACCCCCTCCCAGCATGGCAGGAGACGTGGGGCATCCTCGCCGACGAATGCGACCAAGATTACTTTGCGATTCCTGCTTCTGCGAAACAGCTTTTGGAGTTCCCCCCGAATACTGGATGAACGTTCGAGGAACTTCATGGTCGAGGATTGATTACGCCGCCCCGTTCGCCCGCAGGATCTGTGCGAGGACGTAGGGCAGGATGCCGCCGGCGCGGTAGTAGTCTATTTCGATGGGCGTGTCGATGCGCACGATGACGGGCACGTCGAAGGTGCTGCCGTCCTTTTTGTGAACGCGCAGGGTGGCTTCGCTCATGGGCTTCATGTCGCTGGAGACGCCGAGGAGGTCGAAGGTGGCGTCGGCGAGGTCTTTGACTTTGTCGTAGTCGGCCTTGTCCTTGAAGTTGCACGGCAGGACGCCCATGCCCACTAAATTGCTGCGGTGGATGCGCTCGAAGCTTTTGGTGATGACGGCTTTGACGCCGAGCAGGTTGGTGCCCTTGGCGGCCCAGTCGCGGCTGCTGCCCATGCCGTAGTCTTCGCCGCCGATGACGATGGTGGGGGTGCCGGTGACTTGATAGCAGGCGGCCGCGTCGAAAATGGAAACCACATCCGGATTGGATGCGGAAACCGGAGCCGGGGAGCACAGGGAACCTCCGGAGCCTTCGGAAGTGCCGACGGGCTGCGCCGGTGCAAAATAACGGGTGACTCCCCCTTCGCTGCCCGGGACCATCAGATTTTTGATGCGCACGTTGGCGAAGGTGCCGCGGGTCATGATGCGGTCGTTGCCGCGGCGGCTGCCGTAGCTGTTGAAGTCGGCGAAGGTCACGCCGTTATCCGTGAGAAACCTGCCGGCCGGGCTGTCTTTCTTGATCGCACCTGCGGGGCTGATGTGATCGGTGGTGACGCTGTCGCCGAAGATGCCGAGCGGGCGCGCGCCTTTGACTTCGCTGATGTCGCCGGGGGTGAGGCTGAACTTGTCGAAGAACGGCGGCTCCTGGATGTAAGTGCTGGCTTTGTCCCATTCATAGACGTGTCCCAGGCTGCCGGGGATTTCGTTCCACTTGGGATTCTGACCGGCGAAATCCGTGTAGAGCTTTTGGAAAACTTCGGGAGCCAGCGCGCTGCTCATGGCCGCGCCGATTTCCTCGCTGCTGGGCCAGATGTCGGCGAGCATCACGGGCTGGTCGTTGGCGTCGAAGCCGAGCGGCTCTTTGGTCAGGTCAATGTCCACGGTGCCGGCGATGGCGAAGGCCACGACGAGCGGCGGGGACATGAGGAAGTTGGCCTTGATGCTCTGATGCACCCGGGCCTCGAAGTTGCGGTTCCCTGACAGCACGCTGGCCGCGACGATGTCCTCCTTCTTCACCACGTCTTCGATGCCGGGATCCAGCGGGCCGCTGTTGCCGATGCACGTCGTGCAGCCGTAGCCGACCGTCTGGAAACCGAGCTTGTCGAGTTCCGCCTGGAGGCCGGTTTTGTTGAGGTAATCCGTCACCACGCGCGAGCCGGGACCGAGGCTGGTCTTCACGCTGGGGTTCACTTTGAGGCCCTTTGCGTTCGCTTTCTTCGCCAGCAGGCCGGCGGCGAGCATGACGCTGGGGTTGGAAGTGTTCGTGCAGCTCGTGATGGCGGCGATGAGCACGCTGCCGTGCGTGATGGTGTCGGGGATGCCGCCCTTGCTGTCCACTTTCACATCCCACGCGGGCCAGCCGCCTTCGTGCGGGGGATTCTCCACCACGGCGCCAGCGCCGGCGAGACTTGAGAATGCGTCAGGCACGTCCGGCTTTTCATCCAGCGACTCCGGCGCGCCGCCAATCATCGTTTTTCCATAACCATCCGGCGCGGGCTTTGTCATGAGTTCATTCCACTTCGGCTTGAGCGCATCGAGATCAATGCGGTCCTGCGGGCGCTTCGGTCCGGCCACGCCGGGCTTCACGGTGCTGAGGTCGAGATCAACGACCTGGGTGTAGTCAATCTCGCCCGCCTGCGGAATGCCCCACAAGCCCTGCGCCTTGTAGTAGTTCTCCACCGTGCCGCAAAGCTCGGCGCTGCGGCCCGTGCCCTTCAGATAGGCGATGGTAGCCTCATCGATGCCGAAGAAGCCCATCGTCGCGCCGTATTCGGGCGCCATGTTGGCAATGGTCGCGCGGTCCGGCACGCTGAGCGCCTTCGCGCCGGGGCCGAAGAATTCCACGAACTTTCCGACGACTTTTGTCTTCCGAAGCATCTCCGTAACACGCAGCACGAGGTCTGTGGCCGTGACGCCCGCGGCGAGCGCACCGGTGAGGTTCACGCCCACGACTTCCGGCACGAGGAAGGTCACCGGCTGGCCGAGCATGCCCGCTTCCGCTTCGATGCCGCCCACTCCCCAGCCGACGACGCCGAGGCCGTTGATCATTGTGGTGTGTGAGTCCGTGCCGACGAGGCTGTCAGGATAATAGACGCCGCCCTTCTCCAGCACGCCTTTGGCGAGATACTCCAGATTCACCTGGTGGACGATGCCGATGCCCGGCGGCACGACCTTGAAGGTATCGAACGCCTGCTCGCCCCATTTCAGAAACTGATAACGCTCACGGTTGCGGTGGAATTCCAAGTCCAGATTCCGCGCCAGCGAATCGCCCGTGCCCGCGAAGTCCACCTGCACCGAATGGTCCACCACCAGGTCCACCGGCACCAGCGGCTCGATCATTTTCGGATTCTTCCCCATGCGATGCACCGCGCTGCGCATCGCCGCGAGGTCCACCAGCAGCGGCACGCCCGTGAAGTCCTGGAGCACGATCCGCGCGACCACGAACGGAATCTCATAATCCCCCGGCGCCTTCGCGTTCCAGTTCGCGAGATTCGTCACATCCTTCTCCGTCACCTTCTTCCCGTCGCAATTCCGCAGCACACTCTCCAGCACGATGCGGATGGAAGTCGGCAGCCGCTCGAGATTTGGCGCCACACCCGCCTCCTTGAGCGCAGGCAGGGAATAGTAGGAGCCTTGGGAGCCGGAACCGGTGGTAAATGAGCGAACGGTGTTGGTCATGTCTGAGTGGGGAAAGTTCCCATTCCATAGCGCCCCGACGGACGGGAATGCAAGGGGCGATGCCTATGGCCAAGTCACATCGTTCCGCAGCACCGTGAACACAGGCGGAGATTTGCCTGACGCTGGTTTGAACGCCACGACCTGCATATAACGGTCGTTCTCAAAAACAATGTCCCGCTTCCCGTCGCCATCGTAATCAATGAACCGAAAGTCCGGATGGTTGAGGCCCCCAAACCAAACCGGGCACTCGACTTTCTTTCCTTCAAACTCCGTCCAGACTTTCACCGAAGGCACTGAATTGGTCGCACCGTAGCTCCATTCGAATTGAAGTTCGTCGTAAGGGCAGTGGTTGTCTCGTACCCACTTCGCGTACCAGACCACAAGGCCAGTGGCGAGGAGGCATACAATGATGGCGGACTTCTTCATGGCTCAATGTTGCAACTTCGGTTGCGAGCCAATTAAGCAGCCCAATCATCGGCTTCCAAGTTCATACATTGGTCAATCCACTCGTCGACAGATGAAAACAAAGTCGTCCACGGCCATTCCGGTCGCGTTTCTTTCTGGTAGGTCAAATGCACAACTGCAAGCCGCGGCGGCTTGTCCCCAAGCCAAAACAGAACATCGTCGCAATCCATTCGGCAGCCGATAGCCTTCGCTGCTCGTCCAAACAAAACATGGCCGGAACACATTTCTCGATGAAGTTCCTTTTCAAACGCGGAACCGCACTCCGCAGAAATGGCCTGCCACGGTTCGCGCCACGGAATTTGAAAGATACCTGGCTGTTCCATTTGCTTGTCTGTTTCAGTATGGCCCTGGGCCTCACAAACACGAACCCCCGCCCGGTAGCCGGCGGCGGAGGAAGTTCATGCGCTTCTCCAGCGGGAGGTCGAGGCGGCGGCGGATGAGGTCGCGCATCTGGAGTTCCGAGTCCTCGCGCAGGGCGGCGAGTTGGACGGCGCGGGGGATGCGTTTAGCGCGCGGGGCGGTTTTCATTTTCATGGACCGACGGTAGATCAGGGTCGGTCACTGCGTGCGCCGCAATGCCTTTGCGTCCGCCCGGTCCTGATCCCGGGCGAGGGATTCTTTGCCCGCCAGCAGATCTTCTCTCCCCATGAAGGGCACCACCAGGCCATCGCCGAGATCAACCATCTCCCGCCTCTCCCAGCATGGTCCAAACTCGCTGTCGGAGCAGGTCGTGATGAAGTCTATCGCATTGGGAGGAATGCCCAGCATGAACTGCGTCCCCGGCTGCGACAGATCATCCAGCGTGATGCCCAGGTCCGGTATGCCAAAGGCCTCCAGCCCCCGCGCCAGAGCCCGCGCGTTCTGCGGCGACGGCTCTATCCAGATGTCCAAATCCTTCGTGTAGCGCGGCTGGGTGTAGTGAATCACGGCGTAGCCGCCGACCACGAGGAAGCGCGCCTCCGCCTCAAGCAAGGCGCGTAACGCATCTCTGAAATCGGAGTTCATCGGGATTCCGTCGTTTCATTTTCCAAGCCTCCTGCACCATTTCCCAGGCCGCCGTCATTCGCTCCGCAGCGCTCACAGCCTGCCACTCCTGCAAATGGATCGCCTCCATTTCCTCATGGGAGCCACAACGCCGCACCACCCACCCGGCGCGTGCCGGCGTTTGGCGTTGGGTTGGAATCACGGAAACTGCAATCATCAATTGAGACATCCATGCCTGGTCAGAGCACCGGCAGCAATGGAAAATCGGGACACGGGCCTCAAGTGCCGGAACCGGCGGCGGCGCCGCGCCCGTGTTTGTCTTTCAAGACGAGCGCGAGGACGGCGCTGGTATCCCAAAAGACTTTCATCCTTCCGCCTCTCTGGCTCTGCGAACGTATTCGCCGGCATCAAAGTCCGGCATCCCCGGTCCCGGCGGCAGATTCTTCTCCAGCCACCCGGCAGCAGACATGCGGGGCCTGGGAGAGCGGCGCAGGGTTTCCGAGTCTGGCTATGCAAGTCGTTGATATGCGATGAGGTTGACTGCTATGGACCTGTCG
>CAZFZN010000056.1:0-43757 GCA_964523105.1 uncultured Akkermansia sp. | reverse complement strand
GACATGCTCGCACCTAAGCATGGTTCGTCTCATCTTGAAAGCGAATTAGAATGAGTGAAATGGAAACCGCCCCGCCCGCCCGCGCCACGCCCCAAGCTCTCGCCGCCCTCCGGCCCGGCCTCTTTGCCCTGCGCGATGCGATCACGGAAGTGCGGCGGGAATTGCGGGCGGAGCATTGATTGTCCCGGTCATCCGGGCCGGTGCGCTCTGCAGCGCTGAATAAACCTGAAAAGGAAAATGGAGAGGAAGAAAACCGCAGCCGGCCGAAGGGAACCGGTATCAGCGGAGACAGCCGCAGGCAAACAGGCGAACACTTCATCTTAACTGATGAGCCAAATGGACCCTGATTCACACGGATTGACGCATGAATTCGGATTCACTCCCCGGAGGAGGATTCCCGTGAACACAGCTCGCCGGGTATCCGTGTTCATCCGGGTCCATCCGTGGTTCTATTTCTCTCTTAAGATAAAATCAGGTTTGTAATCCGGTGCGGGAGCTGCGGCGGATGAAGTGGCAGGCTTCACAAGCCCGGGGTCATCCGCCGCCGGCCGCCGGTCTCACCGGGCGCGGCGGGTTCCGCGGCTGCTCTTTTTGCCGCGGCGCTGTTTCATGCGAAAGCCGGACCGGCCCTTCACCAATCCGGAGCCGCTGCCGGTGCCCGGTTTCCTTCGCCGGTCCCAAACGCCGCATGACCCCGGCGCTGCCCGCTGCCTTTTCGCGTCGGGCTCTTCCATGCCGCAGCGCGCCCGCCCCCGCCATGTCCCCTGCCCTGCCCGACCCCAAACCGCCCCCCTGGAAAAAAACTTTGAACACTCAGACAAGCGGTGATACCGGCGGCGCTCTCCTGCCCGGCGGCTTCCCAACAAGGCTCCTTTGCGCCCTTGTACCGACGGCCGCGCTGCTTTTCACCCTCCGTATCCATGATTGAAATCAAGAACCTCTCGAAACACTTCGGCCCCAAGGTCGCCGTGGATAATCTCTCCCTGAGTGTCCAAAAGGGCGAAGTCCTCGGATTCCTCGGCCCCAACGGCGCCGGCAAATCCACCGCCATGCGCATGATCACCGGTTACCTGCCCCCCACGGAGGGCACCGTATCCGTCGGCGGCGCGGACATCGTGGATTCCCCCAACGAAGCCAAGAAAAAGATCGGCTACCTCCCGGAAAGCGCCCCGCTCTACGCCGACATGACCGTCACCAGCTTCCTCAATTTCGCCGCCGAACTCCGCGGCATGAAGGGCGACGAGAAGAAGGCCGCGGTGGAAAAAGCCATCAATACCTGCTTTCTCCAAAAGGTCCGCCATCAGTCGCTGGATACACTTTCCAAGGGCTACAAGCACCGCACCTGCCTCGCCCAGGCGATTATCCACGACCCCGAAGTGCTCATTCTCGACGAGCCGACCGACGGCCTCGACCCGAATCAAAAGGACGTCGTGCGCCAGCTCATTCGCGAAATGGGCAAAACCAAGGCCATCGTCTTCTCCACGCACATTCTCGAAGAGGTCGAAGCCTGCTGCTCCCGCGCCATCATCATCGACCAGGGCAAAATCGTCGCCGACGGCACGCCTGATGAACTCTGCCGCCGCGCCAGCCGCGCCGGCCAGGTGCATGTGAAAATCAACGGCCAGAGCGGCTCCGCCATCCAGTCGGAACTCAGCGGCCTGCGTCACGCCGGCAGCCTGGAGGGCGAAGCCTCCGAAACCGGCTTCGAAGGCATTGTAAAACCGAAAGCCAAGGCCCCCTCCGGCAGTCTCGCCGCGGAAATCTCCGCTCACTGCCAAAGCAAAGGCTACCAGCTGCTCGAACTCCACGAAGACCAGGGACGCCTCGACGACATGTTCCGTGAACTGACCTCACCCACCCAGGCCTGACACTTAACCCTCACCTTTTCCCAACCTCATGCGCAACGTCTGGATTGTTTTTAAACGCGAGATCCTCGCCTATTTCACCACGCCGCTGGCTTACGTGCTCATCTTCACGTTCACCCTGCTCAGCCTCGGCCTCACCTTTTATTTCGGCTTCTTCATTGAGGCCGGCGACGCTTCACTCACGCGCTTCTTCTCGTTCCATCCGTGGATCTACATGATCTTCGGTCCGGCCGTCGGCATGAGGCTGTGGGCCGAGGAAAACCGCACCGGCACCACGGAACTCCTGCTCACCATGCCCATCTCGCCGTGGCAGGCCATTCTCGGCAAGTTCCTCGCCGCCGCCGCCACCCTCGCGGCCACGCTCGTCTTCACCATCGGTATCGTCATCACCGTTTACAGCCTCGGCGAGCCGGACGGACGCACCATTTTCAGCGGCTACATCGGCAGTTTCCTCGTCGGCCTCGCCTCCATCGCCCTGACCTGCGCCTTCTCCGCCATGACGCGCAATCCCATCACCTGCCTGCTCATCTCCGTGATCTGCTGCGTGCTCTTCACCCTGGTCGGCTACGGTCCGATCATCGACTTCATGCGCGGCGCGCGGCTCAACTTCCTCGCCGATGTCTGCAATTCCGTGAGCTTCATGTGGCATCAGACCGAACTGGCCCGCGGCAATATGCGCATCCAGTCGCTGGTCTATCTCATCAGCTTCATCGCATTCTGCCTCTTCCTCACCAGCGTGTTCATCCGTTCGCGCCGCTCGTAAGACTTCACCCCCATTCTCCCCATGAGCCAAACTGCTGAAACCAAAGTCCGCAAAGGCCCGAACTGGCTGCTCACCGGCATCGGCGCGCTCCTCGTCTTCGCCATCATCGTCATCGTCAACGTCATCGCCGGCATGAGCAATGCCCGCTTCGACATGACCGAAAACAAGGTGCACACTCTCACTCAGGGCACCAAAAACATCCTCGGCCGCGTCGATACCAACACCGTCATCAAGTTCTTCGTCTCGCCGAAGGACGTGATGCCCCCGCAACTCCACCCCGCCATCGACCAGACCGATGCCTGGCTGGCTCGCTTCCGCGAAGTAAAACCGGACAAGATCATCGTCGAGCGCATTGAAACCGAGCCGAATACCGATGAGCAGGAAGAGGCCGCCGCGGTAAAGATTCAGCCGCGTCAGGGCGTGCTCTATTTCGGTCTTTCCGTCTCCTGCCTCGATAAAACAGCCAACATCGACTGGGTACCCGACGTGCTCAGCAACGATGGCAAAGAGGACGACCGCATCGAGTACAACCTCGCCAAGGCCATCAGCGAAGTCACTCTCACCAAGAAAAAGAAGGTCGGCCTCATTTCCGCGCTGCCGGTCGAAGGCGGCATGGGTGGCCAGGAATGGAGCGTCATCAAAGACCTCAAGTCGCAGTACGACGTGAAAAAGATCGAGGTCACGGCTTCGAGGATTGACGACGATCTCGACGTGCTGGTGCTGCTCCATCCCGGCGGCATCACGGATGAATGCCAGTTCGCCGTCGATCAGTACCTGCTCAAAGGCGGTCACGTCGTCGCATTCCTCGACTCCAACAGCATCATCGCCGCTTCGCAGCGCCCGCAGCAGAATCCTTTCCAGCCCACGCCGCAGAGCGGGCCGGAAGTCAGTTCCAACATTCCGAAACTTCTCACCGCATGGGGCTTCTCCTTTGACACCACCAAAATCGTCGCAGACCCGCGCTACGGCATGCCGCTCGATAACCGCGGGACGCTGGTAAACCCGGTCATCCTCAGCATGGGCCCCGAGGCGATCGTCGATAAGGAGAACCCGCTCACCAAGGACCTCACGGCCTTCTTCTCCGTTTATAGCGGAGCCTTCAGCGGCAAGCCCGCCGCCGGCCTGGAGCAGACGATTTATCTCCAAACTTCCGAGAAGCACGGCATGGTGGACGCCGCCACCTACGCGCTCGCCAATCCCTCGGGTCCGGACGCGATGAAGAAAGCCCAGGAACTTGCCGTGAAGCTGAAGCCCGAAGGCCAGGTTCGCATCCTCGCCATGCGCCTCCAGGGCAAGTTCCAGACTGGATTCCCCGAGGGTAAACCGGCCCCGCCGCCGCCGAAACCCGAAGGCGGTGCTCCGGGCGGATTCCCGGGTGGTTTCCCCGGTGGCCTGCCTCCCGGCATTGGCAATCAGGGTGCCCAGGGACCTGAAGGCGAACCCGCTCCTGCGGCCGCCGATCCCGCCAAGCCGGCAGAAGTACCCGCAACTCCGGCCACGCCCGCTCCGGCGACACCGGCCCCCGCTACACCGGCCGAAGCCGCCACTCCGCCGATCACCGTTCCGCCTGCTCCCGCGCCCGTAACTCCGGTGCCGCCAGCCCCGACCACGCCCAATCCGACACCGCCCGCGCCGGTCACGGCCACAACCCCTCCGGTGACCGTTACACCCGAAACGCCGGCCACCGCACCGGCACCGCTCCCGGTGACGCCGGCCGCGGGTGAGAAGAAGGAGGAGGCGCCGCTGCTGCCGCCTGCCGCCGGTGTGACCCCGGAAGCCGATCCCGCCTCTTTCCTCAAAGAGTCCTCCAAGGAGGGCCTCGTCTATCTCGTCGCCGACTCCGACATGCTCGCCGACATCCAGCCGAACTGGCAGTCCCACAACTTCGCCCTCGCCCTCGGCATGATTGACGAAGCCGCCGGCGACCGCGACCTGCTCGAGGTGCGCAGCCGCGGCGCCTCCACGCGTCCGTTTTCTGCACTCAAAAAAATCGCTGAGGACGCCAACGAACGCATCCGCGAGAAACTTCAGTCCATGGACGCCGAAGTGGAGCGCATTAACAAGGAACTGAACGAAAAGCAGACCGCCAAGGACCGCAACATTGCCCTCTTCCAGGGCATGCGCGAACTCGAAGCCAAGAGCCGAGAAGTGGCCAAAGCCCGCTATCAGCTTCAGAAAGAGGCCAAGAAGGAAATCGACGGCGTCATCTTCGGCTGGAAGTGGAAGAACGTCTTCCTGCCGCCGCTCATGGTCGCCCTTCTCGGCATCGGGGTTTACATCGCCCGCCGCATCAGCACCGCCGCTCACTAACCCATCGTCATGAAGCAGAAAACCCTCCTCATTCTCGGCGGCGTGCTCGTCGCCTCCGCTGTGATCTGGTATCTCGTGAAAAAGGACCGGGAAGAGACCTTCAGCGGCAAAGCCGCCGAAATCGGTCAGGTCCTCCTCAGCGACATCCCTTACGAAACCGCCGCCGCGTTCACCGTCACGGATGAAAAGCACGCCGTGGAGATCGCGAAAAAGGACGGCAAGTGGGTCGTCGCCAGCCGCGACAACTTCCCCGCCAACGTCACCACCGTGAACGACCTCACGGACAATGCCTTCAATCTGAAAGTGCAGCGCGTGGAAAAAGGCGTCGGCGCCAGCCAGTACGGCCGCCTCGGCCTCGCGGCCAAAGGCGGTGACGCCAAAGGCGAGGAAGTCGGGCGCTCCATCAGCATCAAGGATGCTTCCGGCAAGGAACTCGGCGGCCTCGTCGTCGGCAAGGTTCAGGAAGTGAAGTCCGATCCCTCGAACTTCGACTTCAGCCAGCCGCAGCCGCGTCCGCAGTGGATCAAGGTCAACGGGGCCGACCCGATCTATCTCGTCGCCACCGGATTCTCCCGCCTCGAAGCCGACCCGAAGAACTGGCTCGACAAGGAGCCGTTCTTCAAAGTGGAGAAGCTCAAGTCCATCACCGTCGCCGGCCCCACGCCGGAGGAATCGTGGAAGATTTTCCGCGAGAAGGACGGTGACACCGAGTTGAAACTGGATGCGCCCGCGGCAGGTGAGGAATTCGATTCCGCCAAAGCCAGCAGCCAGGGCAGCGCTTTCGCCTATCCCGCCTTCGATGACATCCTGCCTGAAGCCGACAAAGCCAAAGCGGCGCTCGACAAGCCGACGCACACAGTGACGATCGAAACCTTCGAAGGCCTCACCTACACCATCAAGGTCGGCGCCAAAGTCGAGCCGCCGAAGCAGGACCCGCCCAAGGATGGCGAACCTCCTCCGACTCCGCCCGAGGCGTATTACATCTCCTTCAATGTGTCAGGCACACTGAACGAAACCCCGCCACCCTACGCCACTCCGGCGCCCGTCGCCCCCACCGAGCCGCCGGCTCCCGCCGCCGATGCCGATGACGAGGCGAAGAAAAAGTACGAGGAGGAGAAGAAGAAATACGAAGAGGCAAAGAAGAGTCACGAGACCGCGCTCAAGACCTGGGAAGAAGGCAAAAAGAACGCCGAAGAGGCCTTCAAGAAGGAGCTGCAGACCAAAAAGGAAAAGCTCGCCGCCGAACAGGCGCTGCAGTCCCGCACCTTCATCGTGCAGAAGTATGTGCTCGATGTGATCCTCAAGAAGCGAAGTGAGTTCATGAAGGACAAGCCCGCGGCCCCTGCCGAGGGAACCTCCTCCACCACTCCCGGCGCCGCCACGCCGCCTGTTTCCGTCACTCCCGCCACCCCGGCCCCCGGCGGCAAGATCGAAGCCACCACTCCCCCCATCGAAGTGAAAATCCCGCCGAAGGAGGGAGAAACCAAAGAGGAGACTCCCGCCGGTGAAAAGAAAGAGGAGTCCCCCAAAAAGCCCGACAAGAAGCCGGCGCCCAAACGCGGGAATAACTGATCGAACAATTCACACTTCACCAGCGCGGGCCGGGCGTAAGCCCCGCCCGCGCTTTCTTTTGGGCGGATGGAATCCAGCGCAACCCGGCCGCCCCAACGGGCCAGACCCCGAAGCCCGGCGCCAGCGACTCAGGAGCGCAGCCCCGGGTAACCAGGTCACCTTCTGTTTCAGCCCTGAACCTGAAAAGGAAAATGGAGAGGAAGAAAGCCGCAGCCGACCGAAGGGAACCGGAGCGCAGCGAAGAGAGCCGCAGGCAAACCGGCGAACATTTCATCTCAACTGATGAGCCAAATGGACACTGATTGACACGGATTTACGCATGAATTCGGATTCACTCCCCGGAGGAGGATTCCCGGGAACACAACTTGCTGAGTATCCGTGTTCATCCGGGTCCATCCGTGGTCCTATTTCCCTTTTAAGCGGAAAGGGCGGGACGCTTCGCTGCTTCGTCAGGGCCTGATCACGGAACCAGCACGAGCCGGCAGCGCATTTGCAGTCGAGGCACACTGCCAAATGGCTGTGCGGTGCGCCACGTCAGGCTTTCGGTGCCGTCCGTGTTGATGACGCTGCGTACGAACTCCATGTCCGCCGTCCAGTCATTCAATCCCGTAGAGGTTTCCGGAACGAGGTCCACATCATCCGCGCCGGCGCGGCGCGTGACTGTCAGTGTTTGGAACTGCGCCGCATCAAGCCCGGCGACCGGCCACCGGTCCTGTGAAGAATCAGTCAGGTCGCCGGCAACGGCAT
The DNA here is from genome assembly GCA_964523105.1 of uncultured Akkermansia sp. Classification (GTDB taxonomy): domain Bacteria; phylum Verrucomicrobiota; class Verrucomicrobiia; order Verrucomicrobiales; family V1-33; genus V1-33. Next base: position 36,500 of record CAZFZN010000056.1, on the reverse strand, counting down.
ACTCCGCAAAAACGGTCAGTCCGTCCTGATCGGCATCGCTGCCGTCATCGGTGACGCCGTGCGCCGACTTCCACGCGGCATAGTTCACCGCGTCACCGGTACCGGGATTGCCCGCACCGCTTACGGAAGCGCGCCAGTTTTGCGGCTGCGACGGATCAGCGTTCATGCGGCGAAGCACGAGACTGTGGCCTGGGCCGTCCGCCTGGACCGGCCACGGCTCGGCATCGGCGTAGGTGAAATCAGAGATCACCGCGCCCGCGGCATCCACGAGCTGCAGTTGTTCTCCGATGTTGTCGAGACTGCCGCTGAACTCGCCGGCAACGGGCAAACCCGGACCATAGCGGAACGCGAAAGCCGCAGCATTCCTAACCAGCAGCACCCGCGCGCCGGGCGCAAGCAGGCGGCCGGTGAGGGCGTCGTCGAAATCGAAGCCAATGCCGCGCAGAAACCGGACATTGGCGAGGTCGGCGTAATGCGTGGGGCTGGGGTTGGTGAGTTCGATGTATTCGAAGTCGCCCGTGTCGTTGAATCCGGCGGCGATTTCCGCCAGGGAGGGATCGGCGGGATGATACATGATTTCGCTGATGACGAGGTTTCCCGCAGCCGCCGCGGCGGCGTCCACGAGGAAGGTGATCTCCGCCAGAGCGCTCCATGTGGAGGTCGCGCTGTTGTAGGCGCGGGCGCGGAGGGTGGCGGCGCCGGGCGGAAGAAAGAGCGGCGTGGTGACATTCGTCTTCGTCCCGGTGACTGAGCAGTTGAAGCTGATGTCGCTGCTGCCGGGCCCGTTCTGGTGGACTTCCACGGCGATCACGTTGGTGCCGGTGACAATTTTCGAAACCGGCACGGGAATGGTGTCCACGGTGTTCTCATTGCTCGCGAGCGCGAGGGTGCCCCAGTTGATCGCGGCGGGCAGCGGCGGCATGTTCGGGCGCGCGATTTCCTCTCCGTTGAGAAAAACCACGGCACCGTCGTCGCGCTTCACCGTGACGGTGAAGCCGGAATACTGCGCCGGGTCGGTGACGGTGAACGTCTTTCTGAAGTAGGTGGTAATGAAGCGGTCGGAGGCGCTGGCGGGCACGCCGGGCGTGAAGTTGTCCTCGATGACGGTGACTTCATCGCCGTCGTTATACCCCATCTCCGTGTTGCCGGTGCTCCATGCGGTGTCGTCGAAACCGGATGCCCGCCAGCCGGTTCCCTGATCCACATTGGTGACGAGATATTTCCAGGGCGTCAGCGTCGTGGTGCTGCCCATGGGAATCAGGGTGTCCGTGGTCGTGGCTGAGGTGAAAATTTGCGCGCTGCCGTGAATGGCGCCGCCGGTGAGGCGCGGGTCCGCGCCATTCACCGTGTAGTAGATCGTGCCCGACGGGGCGTTGAGGTAAAGCTGCTGCGCGGAGGGAATGTAGCCGCCCCACTGACTGAGCGAAGGCGCGGCGAGCGCCGGATAGAGTCCGTCCGACTGGAGCTGGCTGAGCACAGTGGCGTGCCGCCCCGGGATGAAGTTGAGAAAGGTGTTCCGCGCTCCCTCCCAGTGGGTTTTGTCGCGCGGCGGCTCGACTTTGGCATCACCCCAGCGGGCGCTTTCGGCGACGATGGCGGTACTGACGGTGGCGGCCAGCGCCTGAGCACGCGCGAGATTTTTTGCAGGTGTCAGGGCGCCGTCGTTGAACATGTGTTTATGCACGCGGTCGGCCCAGCGGAGGCGGTATTCCGCATTCCCGAGCATGTGCTGATGCAGATACTGCGGGTTGGCGTAGTTGAAGCTGATGGCGCTGGCGTTGTCGTAAGGACCTGTGCGGTCGCCGCCGAAGCAGGAGTGCTCCATGTCGTGGGCGAAATGGAGAAATCCCATGTCCGTGCCGCGCCGCCGATAGGCGAACCAGTTGTTCACGCGGTCGCCGCCGCCGGTGAGCGGCGCGTCACTGCTCCCGGCCCAGAAGACGAGCAGCATGTAGTCGATCTGGTTATCCGGATCGAGCAGGCGCGGCCACGCGGGATTGTTCAGCGGCGTGACCCCGTCGGGTGCGAGCCCCTGCATTTGAAAGTAACGCGCATTCGAGGGATCGGAACGCATGGCCATGGCCTGATCCCAGAGACTCTGCCATGCGGGCAGCGTGCCGTTCACCAGTTCCGTGGTGTAGCCTCCAGGAGAGCCGGTGCTCTTCACGACATCATAGTCCTCCTGCTGACCGCCGAAATAGGCCTCCGCATGTCCGGCTTCGGCGCGTTCCTCGGTGTCGAAGAGCCCCCAGTACTGCCCATTGAGAAAGAGATGAAAGTAGCGCCCGCGGGAGTACGGCTGGCCCATTGCGCCCTGGGTCATGCGCGTCCATTCCTCGCGCAGGAAGGTGTTGTTGCCGCCGTCGCCGTGGAGCGACCATGAGTAATTCTGCGAGGTGCGCAGGCCGAGTTCGTCGAATTCGGCCGTGCCCTTCTCCCCGTGCAGCGGATAGTTCAGTTTCGATGCGCCATAGTCGCCGCGGAACCGGAAGTGGAAGGAATGTTTCGGATTGCCGGTCTGCCGGCTGTAGCCGCCGCGGATGCGAAGGCCGGCGTTGATCTGAAAACCGGGGCCGTTCGCACCGTCGTTGAGCAGTTCCAGCGAGCACGGCCGCTCCCATGCAAAGCCCCGCCCGTTCGGATTGGAATAAATGCCCGACGGACCGGTCAGCGCCGACTGCTCCAGCACGATGCTGAAAGACGGAATGGCCATGAGCGCATCCTTCACCTGCTGCGGTCCGCCGATCGCGGGATTGGTGCTGTCCACGATGTTCGGATCCATGCCGTAGTCATAGACCTGGCCATTCACCGGGCCGGCGGGCCAGCCAGGCGGCGGCACCCCCGTGGGCGACTGACGGATGACATCGTCGAGGAAAAGATAGGTGTGCGTGTCCACATTGGCCGGATCCCAGCCGGGCTTGAAGGCGGCGGCGCGCAGGATGGTGCTGCTGCTGATGGTGAGGGGCGCGGAATAAACCGCGCCGGTCGTGGCGGTGGGCGGCGATCCGTCGGTGGTGTAGCGGATCTGCGCGTCCTGGGTCGCGGTGGTAATGGCGACGCTGACGGGTGCCGTGTAGAAGCCGCGATCCACACTGAACTTCGTGTCGGCCACCTTGCCGAGACTGGAGGGCGCGCCATTGATGGCACCTGGCGTGGGAGCGTTGAAATAGACCGGCGGACCCGCGCCGAGTGCCGCCCCCGCGGTGATTTCCGGCAGCATCAGAAAACTTCCGTCCGAGGCCCCGGAATTGAGTCCATGCACCGCCAGCACATTCGTTCCGGCAATGAGCGATGGCAGCTGCGCCGTGACGTTGATGTCCTCCGCGGCGACCGATTGTTCCGTGGTGCGCGAGGCCGTGGCCGTGCTGTTCCACACGGGAGCAGCGGGGGCGTTGCGCCGCGCGATTTCCGCTCCGTTCAACCATGCGACGAAGCCGTCGTTGTAGCGCATGGACAACTGCAGCGAACTGAAGGCCGCAGGATCGGCCACTTGAAACGGCACGCGAAACCAGGCGCCGGGATTGATGCCGTGCATCACGGGCTGCAGGTCGGTGCGCACGAAACCGCCGCCGCCCCCGATGCCGGCCGGCCAGGTATAGGCGCGCAGGCCGCCGCCCGCCGTGTCACCCACCAGCTTGAAGGCGGAGCTCCATGTTGTCAGGCTGCCGGGCGCGGCGAAAAACTCAAGGTGCGCCCCGCCTCCCTGTTCCCAAAAGACGACCTCGAATGAATGCAGTCCCGCCGTGAGGGAACGGCTTCCGAAATGGTCGGCCGGACCGTGGTTGGTGTTGTCCACCATGCAGTCGGTGCCGTCGATGCGAATGCGTCCGCCGTCGTCGGAATTGAGGCCAAAAGTCCACATGCCCGCCTCGGCCGCGGAAACCTGGATGAAGCCGGTGGCTTTGACTGCGAAGTAGTCGCCGCCGCCATTGGGGAAGACGAGGTTTCCGTTGTAGCGCCCTTCGCCGCCGTCGTGATAAAAATTCACCACCGGGGCGATCACGGTGGCCTCGCTTTGAATGCCCGCGCTGCCCGGCGGGAGCGCGAGCAGGGCGTCGGTCTCCGCGAGATTGCTCAACGGTGCCACGCCCTTGCGCACTTCGCGCACACTGATGCCATTCACCAGAATGCCATAGCCTGCGCCGGTTTGACCTGAACTCCATGCAGCATCGGAGAAACCCGCGGCCGTCCACGCGGTGCCCTCCGCGCCGCTGGAGGGCACGCGATACTTCATGCCGGCGCCTTCGCTGAGCAGCGGAGTGCCGGAAAAGTTCACCCCGAAGGAACGGTCCGGATCCTGGGAGGGAAACTCCGGCGCGAACTCCTGCTCCACCGTGACGCCATCCGGACGCACCAGCGCCAGATATTCCCCGGCGGCCCGCAGGGAGAAATTGGCATGGAGCGGGGAACCGGGCACGCGCCGGTCCTTTCCGCTCGCCCAGACCAGCAGAAATCCTCCCGGGGCCACCGTGACGGCAGGGAACCGCCAGCGCGGGAGCGCCGCAGGGCTGTCGGTCAGATACCAGCCATCGAGATCGAGCGGTGCGGCGCCAGGATTGTGGATTTCGATCCAGTCGGAGTTCGCTCCGTCTTCATCTGTCAGGCCGGTGGAATTGTCCGCGAGGAATTCGGTGATGACCGGGTCAGCCTGAACACTGAAGACAGCAGCGAGCATCACGGCGGTGAGCCGCGCGAGAAGGGGGGGCGGGTGCATATGACAATTATTGTAACCGAGCAGGGGCGGGCGTGTCCAGAGGGCGATGACCATGGCGCGACCCGCAAGTCCGCGGTGGCGCAGCGAGCCCGGGGAATTACCGGCGGGCATGGATTCTGACAAGGCTGCCGCCCGCACCTTGCTGCGGGAGAGGCTCCGCGCCACCCGGCCGGAACAGCGTGCCCTGTGGTCGGAACAGTTGCGCGCCCATCTGGAGGCCGCGAACTGGTGGCACGGGGCGCACACGGTGATGCTGTTCGCAGCCATGCGCTTTGAGCCCGACCTCCTGCCGTTGTTGCTGGACTCGCGGAGGCAGTTCGTGTTTCCCTCACTCGAAAACGATCGCATCGTGCCGCGCCTCATTTCCAGTGTGGAAGACCTCACGCTGACAGCGTTGGGCTTCCGCGAGCCCGATGCGGTGAAATGCCCGGTCGCCGCACGCATCGACGCCGTGCTCGTGCCCGGGCTCGGATTCAGCCCCGGCGGCGCCCGGCTGGGCCGCGGCAGAGGGCATTACGACCGGTTTCTCGCGGCGCTTCCATCCCGGCCCGTGCTGTGCGGGGTGTGTTTCGATTGCCAGGTTTTGCCCCGCCTGACGACGGAGCCGCACGACGTGAAAATGGATGCCGTCTTGACGGAATCCGGATTGATCCTCTCCTCATCGGCGACCCGCTACTCCGCCTGCTGAATGGCGCAGGGTGCATTGCGGTGCTGTAAACCTGAAAAGGAAAATGGAGAGGAAGAAAACCGCAGCCGACCGAAGGGAACCGGAGTGCAGCAGAGAGAGTCGCAGGCAAACCGGCGAACATTTCATCCTAACTGATGAGCCGAATGGACACTGATTCACACGGATTGACGCATGAATTCGGATTCACTCCCCGGAGGAGGATTCCCGTGAACACAACTGGCTGAGCATCCGTGTTCATCCGGGTCCATCCGTGGTTCATTTTCCGTTTTTAAGGGTGAAGAATTGGCCTCCGGGTTTCCGTCGAGGATTCGGCCAAGTCTCGGCCGACCTGCAGAAGCCTGCCCATTCCGGGCAAAATAAAACCGGCCTTCCCCTGCGGGAAGGCCGGCGAAATCATACGGTGCCTGGATCAGTCATCCAGAGGCACGGCAACCGGAGGCAGTCCGCCGGGGGAGAGGCCACCGCTCGGAGTAGTCAGGTAGATGCCGCCGATGCCGGTGTGGAAGAGATTGAAGTCATCCCACTCGGGCTCGGGCTCGGGTTGGGCACCGCCTTTGCCAGTCGGCTCTTTGCCGGTTGGAGCCGGCTCTTTGCCGCTCTCGACGACGCCTTTGCCGGAGCCGAATTTGTCGGCAATGGCGCGGGCCACTTCACCTTGAATGGCATCCGGAGCGGAACTGATCGCGCAGGAAATGATGGTCGGGGTTTCGTCCGGCAGAATCTCCGAAGCCGTGGTCACGATTTGCACGATCAGATCCTTGTCGGCGCTGGCTCCTTTGATGGCGGCCTTGACGATTTCACAGACACAGCCGGGGGACTGGCTGACTGCCTTTTCCACGATGGAAAGCACTTTATCCGGCTCAGCCGATACAGCAGCATTCACTTTCTTGTATTCTGCGGCGCAATCTTTGTCAGCGGCGCTGGCGACCGGGCTGATGGCCAGGGCAAGCAGGGCGCTGAGGCTGAGGGTCAGACTGGAGTGTTTCATGGGGTAGGGTTTGGTGGTGAAAGTGAACAGCTTCTACAGAGTTCCGCAGAATGTGAGCGACTTTTATCGCCTTGGATCGCCAGCGTCCAGCAGAAAAATCATTTCCGGGAAGATTTTTCCCGGAACCGGAACCGGGAACCGGCCCTGATCTTGATAAAAACGGAGCATTTCCGCAACGGTCATGAGCTGCCGCAGGCACCCCGCCGGAACAGGAGAGGACGACTGCGGAGGGAGGCAGGGGAAATTCGATCCTCCACACGGAGTGAGCGGGCGGAAACTCCTCCCTTCGGCGAATGCAATTCCTGCTGTCATTCCGGGTCTCTGCGTGTCGATCCGGGCTGCCAGGCGGCTCCGGTTCCCTCGCAGGCTCATTCCTCCTCCCCGGTTTCAAACTTGCCGAGGCATTGGATCCCGTCGGCGGAAATCTCGAAGGCCTCCCGGCTGCATGGCCAGGTGGACGCGGTGTGCTTTTCCAGGATTTCCGGCCCCATTTGCTGAAATCCGCCGAAGCCCCGGCTAAATATATAAACCGTGAAGCGGTCCGGTACGAGGACGACGAGTTTTTCGCCGAGGATGGTCTTGAACCGGGCGTGGAATTCCGGACACAGGATGACACTGGCCGTGAGATGGCTGTCGCTTTTCAACACGGCGTAGTCCGCGCGCCCTTTGGCGTCACGGTGGATTTCGGGTTTGAGTGTTCCAAGGTGTGCCGCTGCGGTGGCGGCCGCCTGTTTGAGGAATTCCTCCCATTTCAGACCGGTGGCCTTGAATTCCTCCGCGCTCAGCCGCGAGAGCCCCAGTTCGTCCTCACGGGCCGGGCCAATGACCGTGAGTTTGGATCCCGGCATCGGCTGCGCGGCATCGGTGCGCAGCGCCGCCGGTTCGATGCAGGCGGCGAGCGGGGCCTTTTTCTCCTGCGCTGGGGAGACCGGGGCGCAGAAACCCCATGCGGCCCAGGCGGCCCAGCGGAGGAAGGCAAAGCGTCTCATGCGGCGGGCGGCTGGTTCTCACCAAATCCCGCGCTGCACAACCTCGCATACAGTCCGCCGCGGGCCAGGAGTTCGTCGTGCGTGCCGCTTTCGACGATCCGCCCGCGCTCCAGCGCGTAGATGCGGTCGGCATTCTTCACCGTGCTCAGCCGGTGCGCGATGACAAAACACGTGCGATTGGCGCGCAGGCGCTCGAGGGCCTCCTGAATGAGCCGTTCGGTTTCGTTGTCCACGGCGCTGGTGGCTTCATCGAGCAGGAGTACGGGCGGGTTCTTCAGAAGCGCCCGGGCGATGCTGAGCCGCTGACGCTCCCCGCCGCTCAGTTTGGTGCCGCGTTCGCCGGTGACGTGATCCAGGCCGCCCTCCATTCGTTGCACGAAAGCCTCGGCATTGGCCGCGCGGAGCACGGTCCAGAGTTCGTCTTCGGTCGCGTCAGGTTTCGCCAGCAGCAGGTTCTCCCGGATGCTGGCGTTGAAGAGAAAGCTCTCCTGAGTGACGTAGCCGATGTGGTCGCGCAGCCATTCCTTGCTCAGCGTTTGCACGTCGTTGCCGTCGAGCAAAATGCGCCCCGCATCCGGCTCGTAGAAACGCGTCAGCAAATTCAGCAGCGTGCTTTTCCCCGCGCCCGTGGGGCCGACGAGCGCGATGGTCTGTCCCGGCTGCGCCTCAAGACTGATGCCGGTCACGGTGGGCGCCTTGTCGGCATAGGAAAACGACACGTCCTCGAACCGGACATGCCCGCGCAGTTCCGCCGGGCGCACGCCTTCCGTCAGGTTCGGTTCATCGGTCAGGTCGAGAATGCCGAAGACGCGTTTTCCGGACACGATGCCGGCGGTGAACATGCGGGTCATCGGGTCCACGCGGCTGATGGGATCATAAAGATAGGCCCACGCCATGAGCACGGCAAAGAGCGTGCCCGTGGTCGTCGCCCCGGTGATGATCCAGTGCGCACCGAACGCGATCGTCAGCACAATCCCGCTCTCCGCCACCAGCGACACAAACGGCCAGATCGCCGCATTCGCTTTGACTACGCGCATGTGCATGTGCCGCACCTTGCGGCTCTTGTCGTCGAACCGCTCCAGTTCCTCCGGTTCCACCGTGTAGGCTTTGATCTGCCGGATGCCCGCAATGTTGTCGTGGAGCAGGGAATTCAGTTCGCTGCTCGCCTCGCTGCTGGCTTTGTAGCGCGGCTCCGCATAGCGCTGGTAAATCATCGTCGCGATCGCCACCAGCGGCAGCGGGGCCACCGTCAGCAGCGCCAGCCCCCAGTGCAGAGTGCAAAGATAGGTGAAGACCACGGTGAACTGCAGAATCCCGCTCAGTCCCTGGTCGATGCCCTCAATGATGACGCGCTCCATGGCAGGGACATCGCTCGCCAGCCGCGTCATCACGTCGCCCGTCGGCTGATTGTCGAACCACCGCATCGGCAGTCGCTGGATTTTGTCGTAGAGCTGCCGCCGCAAGTCGTGCACCACGCGCTGCTCGAAGGCGTTGTTCCACAGCGTCCGCGCCGTGAACAGCACCTGCCGCAGCGCAATCGCCCCCACCGCCAGACCCGCGAGTGTCAGGATGCGTTCGCTCTGCTTCAGAGGAATGACCTCATCGGCAAAAATCTTCGTCACCCCAGGCAGCACCAGCACCAGCGCCGTGCAGGCCACCGCCAGCAGAAACGTCGTCAGCGCCCGCCATTTGTAGCGCGCGGTGTAGCGGAAGATTCGGAACAGGGTGGACATGGCTCAAGCCAGCAGCGGCTTGAAACCCGCCTGCCTCGTGTTCGGGCCGAAGGCAACCAAGGGTCGCGCTCCCCCCTGGACCGCGTTCGAGCAATGGACACGGTGCGGCAGCGGGGGCTAATGGGAACCCGCATGAAAAAATTTGCCGCCCACTTGATCTCCGTGCTCGCGCTGCTCATGGCGACGCCGGCGCAGTCCCAAACCCCCGCGTCATCCCCGGTCACGCTCAAGGTGCAGCGGGACATCCCCTACACCGAACCCGCCGACCCGCGGCAAAAAGTGGACATCCATGCGCCGGGGGGCGCAAAAAATTTACCGGTCGTCTTTTGGATTCACGGCGGCGGCTGGCAGGCGGGCGACCGGGCGGATGTGCAACTCAAACCCCGGGCATTCGTGGACAAGGGCTTCGTCTTCGTCTCCACCGGTTATCGCCTGCTGCCGGACGTGGAGATGGTCACCATCTTTCGCGACGTCGCCAAATCCATCCGCTGGGTCCATGAGCACATCGCAGGATTCGGCGGTGACCCGCAGCGGATTCTCGTCATGGGCCATTCCGCGGGCGCGCAACTCGCCGCCCTCATGTGCACCGACGACCGTTACCTGAAGTCCGAGGGGCTTTCCCTTTCCATCATCAAAGGCTGCGTTCCGGTGGACGGCGACACCTACGACGTGCCGGCCATCATCGAAACCGCCGAGCACCGGCTTCGCGTGCACGGGCTGCCGATGCCCAAGTTAGGGCACCGCCTGAAATTCGGCAACGATCCGGCGAAGCACCGCGACTATTCCGCCGTCACACACGTTGCCAGAGACAAGGGCATCCCGCCGTTCCTCATCATTCACGTGGCCGGGCATCCGGACACGAACGCGCAGGCGCAGCGCCCCGAGATCGCACTGAAAGACGCCGGCATTCCGGCAAAACGCTTCGCCGCGAAGGAAACCACGCACAGCAAGGTCAATGAAAACCTTGGCCTGCCGGACGATCCGACGACGCAGGCGTTGTTCGAATTTGTCACCGGAGTTTTGTCAGAAGGATATCCCGGGCCGGGGACCACGCGTCCCTACCTGGGGAAAGTTCACGCCATCCCCGGCACGATCGAACTCGAGGATTTCGACGAGGGCGGCGAAGGTGTGGCCTGGCACGATCTGGATCCGGAAAACCAGGAGAAGAAGGAGCCGCCCTACCGAAAGACCGGCGTGGACCTCGAATGGCGCGAGGCCGCCAGCGGCAAGTTCAACCTCGGATGGACCCGCCCCGGCGAGTGGCTCCTCTACACGGTCGATGTCAAGGAAGCGGGCACCTATCGCATCGACATGCACGTCGCCTGCAAAGACGCCGGCGGCACGTTTCATCTTGAGTTCAACGGCGTGGACCGCACCGGTCCTATCACTGTTCCCGACACCGGCGGCTGGGAGCACCTCAAGCCGTTCTCGCACGAGGGCGTAAAACTGAATGCCGGCCGGCAGGTGATGAAGGCGGTCATGGCCACCGCCGGAAAGTCCGGCTCCATCGGCGACATCGATTACCTCAAGTTTGTGAAGCAGTGAGGGCTCCACGAGGTGGAGAACGTGTGTCAGAGATAATCGAATGACATCAACCCGGGATACTAATGGACATCACCAAACTCCGCCGGCTCCAGAAGTTCGCCCTTGGGTTAGTTTCGAGAGGCGTCATAGCTTAATCTTGAGGCCCATGTCGTCTTTCATACTGAGCAATGCCTCAGCGTTACCTATGGCGTCATCTACTGGATTGTGGGTGTGGAGTGTCCTTCTAAGATGCTTGAACGTCTGGAAGGTATCCTTCACCAGTCCCTTATACAGGCTGCCAAGATTCGTGGATGAGAAACCAAATGGGTTCTTGCCGGTGAAATGATGGAAATACCAGTTAATGAACTGCCAGTCGAAGCCATTGTTGTCGGAAATGAACATGAGCCTGTCCTTGGAGATGGTTCGCAACCACTCCGCAAACTGCGACATGACCAACTCTGGAGGGTCGAACTCCATCACCTGCTCTCTGGTGAAACCGCTAACTGCGAGTGCGTCCGGAATGAATCGCTCAGAAACGGGTCTGAGCCTACCGTAAAAAGTTCGTTGAAGGCCGGGCTCGACGACGACAGCCCCGAAACAGACCATCGAGTAATCTCCGGGAATCGGACCGTCCGACTCAATATCGACCATTATGTAGCTCATTGGATTTGGAAGTGACGCTGCGAAGTTGGGCGAACTGCGTGATGATCCGCAAACTGCGGATTAGCTGAGCGCCTTTATATGGCGCAAATTGCGGAATAATTCCGGCGAGGGCGGAGAGTGGGTGCGGTATAGTGCGCGGCATGGGTGTCAATAGCTGTGAATTTGCGGGATAACAAGCAGACGGCGGACTCCGCACAAGTTCCCAGGTAACATCTGGCTCTCTCCAGGCCCACTTCGTCAGCAATGAGCAGGCTATTCGTCGGAGACTCGAGAAGTCTGAGCACCGGCTTGAACTGGCAAGCCAAGAACTTCGTTTTGGAGGCGTCCATCGAGTAGATGACCCCGGAAAGCCGCCCGCTGAGTTTCTCGTGGAGCAAGTTGCGGCGCAGGCCCTCCGGGCCTTGAAAGTGCCCGCTCGTGGCTTCGCCTACCGCGTCGCGGTGGGAGAGTAGCGGTTCAAGGTTTTGGAGCGGAGTATTGTTCGTGCTCCCATCATCGTAGTGAACTTGGACATACCAGGTTGCCCCAATCTGAATCGCCGGGGCTGAGATTGTGCCCTGTCCTGCGGCGTTTCCAATAACGCGTACGCGCATTCCGCCCACGACTGCTTCAGGATTCATGGGCGGCTTCCTGGTTTCGTTGATCCTCCATCACCTGCTGGAAGCCGATCTTCCGGCGCGGCGGCTCGGGGTGGGTGAGGAGCGGGAGGAGCTTTTCGTAGAGGTCGCGCAGGGCGTCGTCGTGTTCCAGCAGGGTGTGGTCTATGTCGTGGAGGCGGCGCAGGATTTCGGCGTTGGTGCTGAGGGCCTCCCGCTGCTTCACGAATGCGCGAATGATGAAGACGCTCATGCGGATGGCCTCGGGACTACGCAGGATATTCGCGGCCATGAGGGCTCCGTGCTCGGTGAATGCCCAGGGGAGGTGGCGCTGGCCACCGTGCCCTCTTTTGTCCTTCTTTAAGGTCACAATTTGCGACCTTAAAGAATCCGACGGGGAACCGGTCACAGTTTGTGACCAGTTCGCGTCCTCATTTTCAACGCCTTGCAAACTTGAGGTCACAATTTGTGACCTCAAGCTGGTCCACTCATCGCGAGAAAGGTGGAATACGAAATCCTCCGGAAACCGCTCAGGATTGCGCTTCACCGATTGGTTCAGGACTTTGACCGGCACGCCGTAAAGACGCGCAAGATCAAAACCAAGCAGCACGGGCAGGCCGCGGATTTTCAGGATCGGAACAGGCGGCGGGTTCATAGCCAGGGCCGGTTCACTCCTCATCCTTCCCGCTCTGCGCGGCGAGGCTGGCGACGACGCTGAAGTCTTCGAGCGTGGTGGTGTCGCCTTTCACCTGACCGCCGGCGCAGATTTCCTTGAGCAGGCGGCGCATGATTTTGCCGCTGCGCGTTTTGGGCAGGGCGGCAGTGAAGCGGATGTCGTCAGGGCGGGCGATGGCGCCGATTTCTTTGGCAACGTGGGCTTTGAGCGCCTTGCTCAATTCATCGCTGGCGTGCTGGCCGGCTTTGAGGGTCACGAAGACGACGACGGCCTGGCCTTTGATCTCGTCAGGGCGACCCACGGCGGCGGCTTCGGCGACGGCAGGATGGGAAACGAGCGCGCTCTCCACTTCGGCCGTGCCGAGCCGGTGGCCTGACACATTGAGCACATCGTCGAGACGACCCACGATCCAGAAGTAGCCGTCCCTGTCGCGGCGCGCGCCGTCTCCGGTGAGGTAGTAGCCGAGCTTCTTGTATTCCTTCCAGTAAACATCCGCGAAGCGCTTCTTGTCGCCCCAGAGCGTGCGCAGCATGGAAGGCCAGGGTTTGCGAATGACGAGGCGTCCGCCCTGGTTGGGGCCGACTTCTTTGCCCTTCTCGTCCACAATGGCGGCATCTATGCCGAAGAACGGCAGCGTCGCCGTGCCGGGCTTGGTCGGCGTGGCCCCGGGCAGCGGAGAAATCATGATCGCGCCGGTTTCCGTCTGCCACCATGTGTCCACAATCGGGCAGCGGCCGCCGCCGATGGTTTTGTGGTACCACATCCACGCTTCCGGATTGATAGGCTCGCCGACACTGCCGAGCAGCCGCAAGCTGGAGAGGTCGTGCTTCGTGACATGTTCATCGCCCCACTTGATGAACGCGCGAATGGCGGTGGGCGCGGTGTAGAGCACAGTGACGCCGTATTTCTCCACGATCTCCCAGAAGCGTCCAAAGTGCGGCGTGTCCGGCGCGCCTTCGTACATCAGCACCGTGGCGCCGTTGAGCAGCGGGCCGTAAGCGATGTAACTGTGCCCCGTGACCCAGCCGACGTCCGCCGTGCACCAGTAGATGTCGTCGTCGCGCAGGTCGAAGATGTATTTGCTGGTGGAATAGACGCCGACGGCATAGCCGCCCGTGGTGTGCAGAATGCCCTTCGGCTTGCCGGTGCTGCCGCTGGTGTAGAGAATGTAGAGCGGATGTTCACTGTCGAATCCCGGCGCGGGGCAGTGCGCTGATTTGTCAGCGATTTCATCGTGCCACCACACGTCGCGGCCCACCGTCATGCGCACTTCCTGAGCCGTGCGCTTGAGCACGATGACGCGCTTCACCGGCGTCTTGCCCATGGCCAGTGCGGCGTCCACATTGTCCTTGAGCGGCACCACTTTCCCGCGCCGCCAGCCGCCGTCCGCCGTGAGCACATGCGTCGCCCCGCTGTCGAGAATGCGGTCGTAAATGGCGTGGGCGCTGAAGCCGCCGAAGATCACACTGTGGACGGCGCCAATGCGCGCGCAGGCCAGCACGGCGATCAGCGCCTCCGGCGTCATCGGCATGTAAACGATCACGCGGTCCTTCGCCTTCACGCCGTTCGCCTTGAGCATGTTCGCCGCGCGGCAGACCTCGCGCTGGAGCTGCAGGTAAGTCAGCGTGCGCGTGTCGCCCGGTTCGCCCTCCCAAATGATGGCCGCCTTGTTCTTCCGCGCCGGATTGGCCGCATGACGGTCCACGCAGTTTTCCGTCATGTTGAGCTTCCCGCCAATGAACCATTTCGCGAACGGCACCTTCCACTCCAGCACTTTGGTCCACTTCTTCTGCCACACCAGCTCCTTCGCCTCGTCCGCCCAGAACTTCTCCGGCGATTTGATGCTCTTCGCGTGCAGTTTGCGGTATTTCTCCAGCGACTTGACGCGTGCCTGTTTGACAAATGCGGCGGACGGCTTGAAGACGCGCTTCTCGGTGAGGTGGGATTCGATGTTTTGGGACATGAGGGTTGCGGTGGGTGGGAAAGGGGAGCGCGAGGCTATGCAGCCCGCGGCTTTCCGCCAAACAAAATTCTGCCCGACCGCACATCAGCCGCGGATGGCCGGTATCTTCCATTACTGTGCCCTCGCCTGGACTCCATTGGCATTGACCGCACTCACGGTCCCGGGCACTGTGTGCCGTAAAATTCTCCCTGCTCCATCAAGTTCTCGTCCCGTTCGCCCGTTCCACCCGGCTCCCCCACACAGTGGCCGGGCAAATTTACCATGCCACGGTTCGCCCAGCTTCACACGCCAGTGATCTTTGCTGACATCAAATTCACCCACATGGCACCCCGTTTCCCCTGGGCTGAAGCCTCAATCGAGCGAATCGCTTTTAGGGACTGTGCGGCCCGCGCCGGTATATCTGAGATCGGCTCCCACTATGAGAACGATTATGTTTCGGACACCGTCACGGTAAAAGCTCTCTATGAAATCCAAGGTGAACTGGTTGACGAGCATGCAGGTGCTTTTGATTACTTTGTCCAGAACCTCGCGAGTTACGAAGCTCGTGCCCTAGCTTATTTGCATCAGATTGCCAAATCAGTCGTGCAGGAAGCGTTGATTTCACACGCATCGCACGGAATGGATCGTTTCTCTGAAGGGCTCCCTAAGTTCATCGAGAAATATGATCTCGACAAGGCCGAAGGCATTCGGAATTTGATTTCCTGGGAGGGTTTGACTGTTTTTGATCACGGTTTTCTTGGCAGAGGTGTGATTACCCTCGATTTTAACTGTGGGTGGGACGAAGAACACGGTGTTTCGTTGCTTATGCATGATGCGCGCCTGATAGCGGCGGGCGCTCGGGCTGATTTCTCGAATCGAGGTGATGCGATGTTAGATCACGCGAAATATCTGCAGAGGATTTGCCCCGGACACTACGACATTTTGCTTTGAGACCCTATGGGTGCAAGAGGACAGAACTTGGCTTTCTTTGCTCCCTTCATCACCATAATCCTCATGCAACCACTTCCAAAATCGGCTGTCCGCTGGAGATCATGATAGGCCGGCCCTGGGCGTCCACGACTTCGCTGCGGGGGTCGGTGCCCATGAGGTAATGGATGGTCGCGGCGACGTCGTCGGGCGTCACGGGATTCTCGGCGGGCTTGCTGCCGGTGGCGTCGCTCTTGCCATAGACGAAGCCGCGTTTCACGCCGCCGCCGGCGAGGAGGACGCTGTAGCAGTGCGGCCAGTGGTCGCGGCTGATGTTGCCGTTGATCTTGGGGGTGCGGCCGAATTCGCCCATCCAGACGACGAGCGTTTCATCCAGAAGGCCGCGCTGTTCGAGATCGTAGAGCAGCGTGGGCAGGGTCTGCTCGGTGATCGGCAGGTGATACTGCTCGATGATGGGAAACATGCGCGTGTTGTTGAATCCGTGCGTGTCCCAGCCGCCTTCTTTGGTGCTTTGGCCGCCGATGCTTTGGCTGAAGTAGCAGGTGACAAAACGCACGCCGCTTTCCACCAGCCGGCGCGCGAGCAGGCAGCCCTGACCGTAGGTGGTGCGGCCGTATTTGTCGCGCAGGGCGGCGGGTTCCGCGGCGATATTGAAGGCATCGCGCACGCGGGTGCTGTTCAGCATGGCCAGCGCCTTCTGATAGTATTCATCCAGCCCGCGGGCTTCGGCGCTGTAGTCCATGAGTTTGCTCTGCGAATCAATGAACTGCTGCAGGCCGCGACGGTGCTGCAGGCGGTCAATGGTCAGGCCGTCGGGCAGGCTGAACTGCGGGAGGTTGAAGTTCGCGTCGTTGGGATCGGCGGGGACGTAGAGCGGATCGTGCTGCTTGCCGAGGAAGCTGGCAAACTGCCCCGGCACCGGCGTGCCGTCGGCGATGATGTGAGGGTAACTCACGTAGGCCGGCATGGCCGGGTCTTTGCGCGGCATCAGCTTGTCCGCCACGCTGCCGTAGCCGGGGAAGAGGTCGATATTCTCGCGCAGCCGCTGATCGTCCGTGGCCGGGCGCTTGCCGGTGAGCGCGTAGTAGCCCGCGGAGTTGTGATTGGTCATGTCGTGATGGACTGAGCGAATGACGGTCACCTTGTCCATGATCTTCGCCACTTCCGGCAGGCGGTCGTTGACTTCGATGTCCGGACAGGCGGAGCGCATGGGCTTGTGAGGCCCGCGGTGCTTGTCGTCGGCGTCCGGTTTCATGTCGAACGTCTCGAGGTGGCTCGGCCCGCCCCACTGGAAGAGGAAGATCACACTCTTGGCGCGCACTTTGGGTTTCGGCCCGTCGTAGAGGCTGTTGGCGCGCAGCAGATTCGGCAGCGTCAGGCCCATCATGCCGGTCAGCCCCGCGCGGATCATATGACGGCGGGTGAGGTGGGAAGAATGATGAAAGCTGGAGCAGGCGTGCGACATGCGGGGTGCGATACTACGCACGGGGCGCGCCGGTTTCGCGCCGCAGGTGCGGAAATTTCATTGTGTCCCGCCGTTCATTCCATAAAAGCGCGCGATGCCGAACCTCGAACACGAATCCCGCCTCCGCGCCGCCGGTCACCGGAGCGTGGCGGGGATCGATGAAGCGGGGCGCGGACCGCTCGCAGGGCCGGTGATGGCGGCGGCGGTGATTCTGCCGGACGAATTCGAGCACGGGGAATTGAATGACTCCAAGCAGCTCACGGAACGCCGCCGCGAAGCCATTTATGCGGAGCTGCGCGCCGACGGCCGCCTGGCCATCAGCTGGGCCATGGCCAGCGTGGAGGAAATTGACAGGCTCAACATCCTGCGCGCCTCGCATCTCGCGATGGAGCGTGCGGCACGCGGGCTGCCGCGGCCGCCTGACATTTGCCTCATCGACGGGCTGCCGGTGCCGCGGTTTCCTCACCAACACGAGGGAGTGGTGAAGGGCGACGCGCTCAGTCTGAGCATCGCGGCGGCCAGCGTCATTGCCAAAGTGGAGCGCGACCGCTTCATGCTCGCGGCGGATGCGCAGTGGCCGCAATACGGGTTTGCCTCACACAAAGGCTATGGCACGCCGTTTCACCTCGCCCGACTCAAAGAACATGGGCCTTGTCCGCTCCATCGCCGCTCGTTTGAGCCCGTTGCTCAACTCACCCTGGACCTCTGAGAAGCGGGACAAGGACGAGGTCGGCCGTCACGGCGAGCGCGTCGCCGCGCGCTGGCTGCGTGCGCAGGGATGCAAGGTGCTCTACCGCAATTTCCGAGGCCCCGACGGCGGCGAACTCGACATCGTCTGCCGCGACCGCGACGTGCTCGCGTTCGTCGAAGTCAAGACCCGCACCAGCACCGCCTTCGGCCGGCCCGCGCAGGCCGTGACCCTCGACAAGCAGGCGCTCATCCTCCGCGGCGCGACCGCATGGCTCAAACTCCTCGGCTGCCCTGAACACATCAAATGGCGCTACGACGTGATCGAAGTCCTGCTCATTCCCGGCGAAAAGCCGCGCGTGAACTGGATCCGCGCCGCCTTCAACACCGACGAACTCGCCCGCGCCCTCGCACAGCGGCGGCGGAACCGGATGTGAGTTTTGAAAGGGTGAGTCGGCTCCCGCATTCCCCCATCCGCGGGTGAAGGAAAGCAGATTGCAGCCGCCGCGGCGGTGCTATGCTGGAGCATGAGAATTTACCCGCTTTCCGCTGCGCTGGCCGTCATGGCGGCGTTTGTTATTGATTCGTCCGCCCAGGCTCCCGGCGTGCCCATTGAAAGCCCGGCACCGCTGGCTCAGAACAAGGCGCTGCTGGATAAACTGGCGGCGCTGCGCGAGACGGGCAAGGCGCTGGATGCCGCGGCGGCCAAAGCCGCGCTGTCGAAGCCGTCGCCGGCGGTCGTCGAACTGCCGCCGTGCCGCACCACGCCGCTGCGTCCTGCGGAGGTTTGGCAGGCGGCGCAGCGCAGCCGGTTGTGGGTCGGCTGGAACTTTCTCTGCCACAAATGCGAGCACTGGCACGTGAACCTCGCGGGCGGCTATCCGATTTCCGGCGATGGTGTCGTGGCGACCTGCTCTCACGTCGCGGAGCCGGGCGCCGACATCAAAGAGGGCCGCCTGGTGGCCGTGGACGCGGAAGGAAATGTTTATCCCGTCACGGGTGTCATCGCGCGCAGCCGCACCATGGATGCCTGTCTGCTCCGTGTCGAAGGACTGAAGCTGGAACCGTTGCCGCTGAACGATCAAATCCGTCCCGGCGATCCTGCCTATTTGCTGAGCAGTCCGCTGAATGTCAGCGGCTATTTCACCGATGGCATGGTGAACCGTTTTTACTGGAAGACACCGCGGCCCGGCAGTGATGAATTGAAACACCTGCGCATGCATGTGAGCACTGACTGGGCGCCGGGCTCGAGCGGTTCGCCGCTGCTGGACACCTGCGGCAATGCCATCAGTCACGTAGCCACCATTTCGCATCTCGGCGATGCGAAAAATTCCGGCGGCAAGGGCGTGGCGCACCTCACACTGCACGAGGCCATTCCCGCGCGCAGCGTCCAGTGGCTCGTCAAACAGGCTGCCGCCGCTGCGGCAAAGCCAGCGGAGGCGGAGGCCGCCACCCTGACAGAAGTGCAGGAAGCCCTGGAGGCGGGGGATCACGCCCGCGCCGCCACACTGGCGGACGCCGTGGAAAAGGCGGGCGCACCGGAAGCGGACCAGGCCCGCCTCGCTTTCGCACGCTTTCTCATCGCCGCCGGACTCAAAGAGGAAGCCGGGGCGGCCACGCATGCGGTGCGTTTGGCGGACGATTCGCTCAAGGACAACGGTCCCGCGCTCAATGAAGTGGCATGGAAGCTCGTGACCCGCTTCCCCGCGCCGCAGCCTGACACTTTGACCGCAGCCGAAAAAATCGCCCGCCGCAGCGTGGAACTCCAGGCGCACCGCGACCCCGCGTCGCTCGATACCCTCGCACGCGTTTGTTTCCTCCAGCAGAAGAAGGACGAAGCGCTGAAACTCCAGGAGGAGGCCGTCCACCTCGCCGAAGCGGAACTCAAAAAGCAGCTGGAAAAGACGCTGGAGGATTATCGTGCCGGGAAGCTGCCGGAGGTCAAAGAGGAGTGATTCCGGGTCGAGTAAGAAGCGGCTGATTTCCGTCGCGCGACCGCAGCGGGGGGCACGGCGCAGCCCGCCGTTGCCGGGTCTGCGGTCCTCCTGAACGGGATGAGTTGCTGCCGACGGCAGGCCGGCACAGCCGGGACCGCTGCGCTCCACGCTTCATGCGAGAGCCGGGGGAGATGAGGATTCGTCTGTGCTTTTGCTGGAATTACAGCCTGTCTAGGCATTATTGCTGGTCCATATGCTTCGCAGAGTCCTCCCTGTCCCTCTCTTCCTTCTCTCCATCCTTCTTCTGCTCCTGGTCCCGCCGTCGCGGCGTGAAACGACGCGCACCGGGGAATCCGCGTCGGGCGAAAATGACGTGCCGGCAGCCCGGGAGCCCGATGCAGCCGCGCCCCTGCCGCCATCGCGTCTCCTGGCACCGCAAACGGCGGCACCGGCGCTGTGGCAGGTGTCGCGTGAAACCGCCGGCGATGAAGCCGGGCTGCGTCCGGCACTGGCGGCGGAAGCGCGCGGGCGGAATGAACTGCCGGAGGGGCGGCGGTGGAAGCTGACGGAGCCTCCGGACTGGCGGGGGCTGGTGGAGGGCGCGAGGATCACGGTCCCGCTGCCGGACGGGCGTGCTTTTTCCGGCACTGTCGTGTGGAGCCGTCGGGACACCGGCTATGCGGACACGCACATCGCGGGGATTTATTTCGATGGCGGAAAAGGCAGCCTCAACGTGGCGCACGATGCGGTGACGGGGCAGCGCAGCGGACGTCTTCTGGTGCAGGGCGACCGGCTCGCGTGGACCTTCCGCGCGGCGGAGGCGGAGCCGGCGTGGCTGGTGGAGCATTTGCGCGAAGACTTGCTGTGCGAACTGCCGGCACCGGTGGCGTCGCTGCGTCAGGATCCGCTGCCGGGCGATCCCAATCCTCCTCCGCCGGCGGTGCCGGCCACTCCGCCGATCTATAACAGCCGTCCCGGGGCGGCGGGGATTCTTTACCTCGACTTCGACGGACAGCCGCCGGCGTTTTATCCTGACTGGTTTCTCCAGGTCGGGATCCTGCCGTATGCCGTGCCGCATTCCGGCCTGTCCACGGGCGCGATGGACACGGTTTGGCGCCGCGTGGCGGAGGATTTCATTCCATTTAACGTCAACGTGACCACCGATGCCTCGCTCTACGCGGCGGCACCGGTGGGTCGGCGCATGCGGGTGCTCATCGGGGCAACGCTGCCGTCGGGTCTGCCAGGCGGCGGCGTGGCGCAGATGCGCTCCTTCCGCGCGGGAGTGTCTTTTTCCAGCGACGTGCCGTGCTGGGTGCGCGTGGATGCCTACACGAACGGCACGGAACTCACCGGCGACATTTCCAGCATGGCGGTGGCGGTCTCGCATGAGTTTGGCCACACCATGGGTCTCTGGCACGACGGCAACGACGGCATGCAGCCGACGGACACGGCATTCGGCAATTATTACAACGGTCACGGTACGCCGCCGTTCGACTGGTCGCCGATCATGGGCACGTCGTTCCGCAATGCGACCGGATCGGAATGCCGGGGCGTGGTGCAGTGGTCCATGAATTCCTATCCGGGCGCGAACAATTCCCAGGACGACATGGCCGTGCTGGCGGGCGCGGAGAATGGCGTGGGCTATGTGGCGGACGAGTCCACGGGCGTGGCGAATGCGGTGACGCTGACGCCGGTCGCGCCCGGCGATGTGGGCGGCACCGGAGTCATCCATGGGGCGAATGATCAGGACTGGTGGCGATTCACGGTGCCCTACACCGGCTTTGGCACGGTGGAAATGGCGCCGGCGGAGCCGGGTCTCTCGCTGCCGAATCTGGACTGCGGCTTCCGCATTTTGGACCACACGGGAGCGAACTTCGCCGGGCCGTTCAGCAGGCAGGACGATCTGGAGGTGCGGGAGCAGGTCTATTTCACGCCGGGCACTTATTATGTCGTGGCCTACGGAACAGGGAACCGTCAGGCTTCGGACGGCTACACGAACTATGGCAGCGCCGGGCGCTACGTCATCACAGTGATCCAGCCGGAGGACAGTGAAGCCCCGCTGCTGGCCATCACCAGCCCGGCAAACAACTCCGTGCTCAGCAGCACGGCGATTCAGTTTCAGGGAACCGCAAGTGACAACGAAGGCTTCGATCGCGTGGAACTGGCGCTGCGCCGCGAGTCGGACGGCACCTACTGGAACGGCAGTTACTGGCAAACCGGCCGCACCGGTGGCGCGTGGCTGGCGAATGCCTACAATGCGACCGCCGGCACATGGACGTGCACGGCCACGCTCCCCGCCGCCGGCGGCACCGGGCCGAATGTCCTGACGCCCGGGAACTATATGTTCCAGGCCTTCGCCTACGACAGTGAGGGCAACTACAACTTCACCGAGCATCTCGTGTCGGTCGATGCCGCCGGCCCGGGCGTGACCATCACGGCGCCGCTCAGCGGCAGTTTGCTGGGCGCGCCGGGGTTCAGCTTCACCGGCACGGCAACAGAGAACGGTGTGCTGCAATACGTCGTCGGCTACATCCGGCGCAATTCCGACGGCCAATACTGGAATGGCAGCGCGTGGCAGTCCGGCACCTCAGGCGCGCATCTTGCCTGCAACACGGTGCAGCGTCCGGAGACGACGATTTACGACTGGACATGCACGGCGACGCTGCCGGCGCTCCGCAGCACCCTGACAGCCGGAGACTCGTACAATTTCATCGCCATCGCCGTGGATGGCGTGGGCCTGTCGCGTCAGGTCGATGCCGTGGTCAATGTGGACGGCACGCCGCCGGCGACGGCGATTACCGCACCGGCGCACAACGGTGTCATCAACAGCGGCGCCGTTCCATTCCATGGCACCATCACCGACAATGCCGGCGTCTGGCGCGTGGTGTGTTTCATCCGGCGGCATGCCGACAGTCTTTACTGGGACGGCGGTGCCTGGATTGCCGATCCCGGCGCGGCTAATCTGAGCGCCTCCTACAATGCCGGCGCGGGCACATGGACCTGCACCGCCACGCTGCCGCTGCCCGGCGGCGCGCTGGAAAACGGCGGCTACAACTTCATCGCGATCGGCTTCGATCACGCGGGCAACACGCACCAGGTGGACAGCGTGGTGACGGTGGACTACCACCAAATCTACGTCTGGAACGGCAGCGCCGGCGGCGCTTGGGAGAACGCGGGAAGCTGGACGCCGAACGGCGTGCCTGGCGCGGAGGACTATGTAGTCATCAGCAACGGCGGCACCGTGACCAACAATGCCGTACGCACGGTGTACGGCTTTCGCCTCAGCAATGGCACCATGACTTCCAGCGAGGGGAACTCGCTGACCTTCACGCACGATTCCACATGGACCGGCGGGACCATCGGCGGCGTGTGGAACAGCGCCGCAGGTGCGGTCACCGTGGTGAGCGGCTCACCGGTAAAGTATTTCAATCCGTCCACCACCATCAATAATCACGGGCTTGTCGAGTGGCGCGGCGGCGAACGCATGGTGGCATGGAACAATACCGGCACACCCATCACATGGAATAATCACGGCGTCTTCCGCATCTCGGCCGATGACACCGTTTTCAGCCGCCAGTACACCACGGTAACTCCGGTCTTCAACAACCTCACCGGCGGCCGCATCGAGAAGACCGCGGGCAGCGGCATCATTTACTGGTACTACTGGACGCTGAACAATGCGTCCGACCTTTTCCTCAACTCCGGCGGTATGGCGCACTATTACAATACGGTAAATCTCGATCCCGGCAGCGCACTGATGGGCGGCGGCACGCTCTGGCTCAACACGAGCGTGAATCTGCGCGCGGACCTTTTCGCGACGGCGGCGGTGAATTTCACCGGCGGCTATATCTCCTGCACGGACACCATGCGCACCTGGACCGGGCCGGGTGTGCTCAACTGGACTGAAGGAACGCTCTACGGCCGCCTCACGCGCGCCGCGGGCACCTATACGATTCTCGACGGCAGCGACACGAAGACTCTCGCCGACGCGGCGGAGCTGGTGAACGAAGGCACTGTCTCCTGGACCGGCACGGGGAATTTCACCGCCGTCTGCAGCGGCAGCACCGGCCCGGTGGTCCGCAACTCCGGCGGCTGGACCGTCAGCGGCGGCGCGGACTTAGTGCGTCAGGGCTCTGCCGTTCACGCCAACTTCCACAACGAGGCCGGCGGCACCTTCACCAAGCTCAACACCGCGACAACGCACAGCACCTGGCGCTGGCACAATGCCGGGGCGGTGAACATCAACCAGGGCTGGCTGGAGTGGCATCAGAACGGCACGCACAGCGGCACCTTCAGCATCGCCAGCGACTGCTGGCTGCACCTCTTTGCCGGCACGCACAGCATGGCGGACAACACGCCCTTCAACGGCTCCGGCAATGTGCTGGTGAATGGCGCGACGGTGAATGCAGCGGGCGTCCTCTATAATAACCTTGGCGGCGGCTTCGAGCACCGCGCGGGCTGGATCAGTCAGAATCCCCAGCTCCGCGGCCCCGGCCTGTGGAAGTGGACCGGCGGCGGCATCAGCGGCACGGCCTCGCTCGGCGCAGGCTGCAACATGGAAATCTATGACCGTCCCAACGATGCACGCAGCAAGGAGTTCTACTACAACACCACCTTCGACAACCACGGCACCTTCATTTGGCAGGGTGGCAGTTCCATTATTTCCAACAACACCAGCGGCACGCCGCTCACTTTCAACAATCACAGCATCGTGCGCGCCGCCGCTGACGGCACCATCTGGTCGCGTCAGGGCAGCTCGACGACCAGCGTCTTCAATAACCTGCCCGGCGCGCGCTTCGAGAAAACCGGCGGCACCGGCACGCTCTACTGGTACTACTGGACGCTGAACAGCGAATCGGAGATCGCCCTTCCGTCCGGCGGTCTCTACTTCAACCTGAATCGCGTCAACTTCCATGACGGCACCGCCTTTACCGGCACCGGGTTTCTGTATCTGAATACGGATGCCTATCTCTACGCCGCGGACATCCAGTCCACTGTCACCCTCGACTGGCGCGGCGGTTCGCTCAGTTCGGTGAGCGGGTCCACGCGCACATGGGCGGGACAGGGGCCGTTCCTGTGGACCGGCGGCACGCTCTACGGCTCACTGAAACTGGCTGCCGGGGTCACTGCCAGTCTCAGCGGCACGGAGATCAAAGAGCTGGCGGTGGGTGCGGAGTTGATCAATGAAGGCACCCTCACGTGGACCGGCACGGGCAATATCACCGGCAACAGCACTGCCAGCCCCGGAGCCGTCATTCGGAATCGCGGCACCTTCCTCGCCGATACCGGCTCCGACATTGTTCCGACGGGAACCGCTGTGGTCTCCAACTTTTACAATGAGGCCGGCGCGACCTTCACCAAGACCAATCCCGGCACCACCTACTCGACCTGGCAGTTCCACAATGCCGGCACCGTGAACATCAACGAAGGCTGGCTGGAATGGCACCGCAATGGCACGCACACCGGCACGTTCGAGATCGCCGCAAACTGCTGGCTGCACATCTTCGCCGGTACCCACAGCATGGCCGATGGCACGCCCTTCAGCGGCGCGGGCAACGTGCTGGTGAATGGCGCGACGGTGAATGCCGCGGGCGTGCTGATGAACAACCTCGGCGGCGGCTTTGAGCATCGTGCCGGCTGGCTCAGTGTGAATCCGCAGTTCCGCGGCTCCGGCCTTTGGAAATGGACCGGCGGCGGCATTAGCGGCACGGCTTCGCTCGGCGCAGGCTGCACGATGGAGGTCTATGACCGGCCGGGAGCCGAAGCGAACAAGGAATTCTACTACAACACCACCTTCGACAACTATGGCACCTTCATCTGGCAGGGCGGCAGTTCCATCGTCTCCAACAACTCCAGCGGCACAGCCCTCGTCTTCAACAATCACAGCATCGTGCGCGCCACAGCTGACGGCACCATCTGGTCGCGTCAGGGCAGCTCGACGACCAGCGTCTTCAATAACCTGCCCGGCGCGCGCTTCGAGAAAACCGGCGGCACCGGCACGCTTTACTGGTACTACTGGACGCTGAACAACGAGACGGACATCGCCGTGGAGAATGGCGGCCTCTATTTTTATGTGAACCGCACGAATCTCCGCGAAGGCAGCGCCTTCAACGGCACCGGCATCGTCTATCTGCGCACGGATGCCTATCTCTACGCGAATCGCCTCCACGCCACGACGGACACGCGCTTCATCGGCGTCTTCCTCTCCGCGGTGGGCGGCACGCGCACGTGGGCGGGGCCGGGGCCGTTCTCATGGACGGAAGGAACGCTCTACGGCTCACTGAAACTGGAGGCCGGAGTCCTTGCCTCATTGAGCGGCGCCGATACCAAAGTGCTGGCCGTCGGTGCAGAGCTCATCAACGAAGGCACTATCACCTGGACGGGCACTGGCCTCATCGTCGGCGACAGCACGGCCAGCCCCGGAGCCGTGATCCGAAACCGCGGCACCTTCCTCGCGGACACGCCCGCCGACATCGTTCCGACGGGCACCACCGCGCTCTCCAACTTTTATAACGAAGCCGGCGCGACGTTTACCAAGACGGATCCCGGCACGACCTACTCGACGTGGCAGTTTCACAACGCCGGCACTATCAACATTAATGAGGGCTGGCTCGAATGGCACCGCAACGGCACGCACACCGGCACGTTCAACATTGTGGCCAATTGCTGGCTGCATGTCTTCGCCGGCACGCACAGCATGGCGGACGGCACTCCCTTCAACGGCTCGGGCAACGTGCTCATCAACGGCGCGACGGTCAATGCCGCGGGCGTCCTGCTCAACAACCTTGGCGGCGGCGTGGAGCACCGCGCCGGCTGGATCAGCGTGAACCCGCAACTGCGCGGCAGCGGCCTGTGGAAGTGGACCGGCGGCGGCATCAGCGGCACGGCCTCGCTCGGCGCAGGCTGCAACATGGAAATCTATGACCGCCCCGGCGATGCGCGCAGCAAGGAATTCTACTTCAACACCACCTTCGACAACCACGGCACCTTCATTTGGCAGGGCGGCAGTTCCATTATTTCCAACAACACCAGCGGCACGCCGCTCACGTTCAACAATCACAGCATCGTGCGCGCCGCAGCCGACGGAACCATCTGGTCGCGTCAGGGCAGCTCGACGACCAGCGTCTTCAATAACCTGCCCGGCGCGCGCTTCGAGAAAACCGGCGGCGACGGCACGCTCTACTGGTACTACTGGACGCTGAACAACGAGACGGATATCGCCGTGCAGGACGGCGGCCTCTATTTTTATGTGAACCGCACGAACCTCCATGAAGGCAGCGCCTTCACCGGCGCGGGTGTCATTTATCTGCGCACGGATGCCTATCTCTATGCGAACCGCCTGCACGCCACGACGGACACGCGCTTCATCGGCGTCTTCCTCTCCGCCGAGGGCGGCACGCGCACCTGGGCCGGGCCGGGGCCATTCACGTGGACGGAAGGCACGCTCTACGGCTCGCTGAAACTCGAAGCCGGCGTCAACGCCACCCTCAGCGGTACGGAATCGAAGGAGTTCGCGCCCGGCGCCGAACTCATCAACGAAGGCACGGTCACCATGAGCGGCACCGGCGTCATCATCGGCAGGACGCAGACCGGCACCGTCACCATCCGCAACCGCCCCGGCGCCCTCTGGCGTCAGGACACCACGGCTGCGATTCAATGGCAGTCGTCCAATAACCGCGGCCTCTTTGAGAACGCCGGCAGCGTCGAAATCGGCGCAGGTGTCTTCTATCTGAACGGCTGGAATTTCACCCAGACCGGCACCGGCGCGATCTACAGCGACCTCACCGACACGGGTCACGATCAGATCTACGTGTATAACGCTCCTGTCACCGCCGCCGGCGTGCTGCACGTGCGGCGCGCGCCCGGCTTTACTCCGCCCCAGGGCACGAATTACAACATCCTCACCGGCACGGGCCGCAGCGGGACGTTCGCCAGTGTCACTGGAGGCTTCACCGCTGACTACCAGCCCACGCTCGCCCGCGTCACCCCACAGCCGCCTGCGGAGGACTTTAGCCAGTGGATTGCCGCCGCCGGATTCAGCGGGGACGATGCGCTGCGCACCGCGGACCCTGACAAAGACGGCGCTGACAATTTCACCGAGTTCGCCTTCCGGGGAAATCCCGCCCTCGCCGGTGACCCCGCATGGGCGCGCGACCTGGAGGAAATCGACGGCGAACAGTGGCTCACGCTGCCATTCCGCCGCTGGGAGGACCGCGAACAGTCCGGCGTGGTTTATGAACCTGCGGCGTCCGCCGACCTCGGCACATGGGGACTCACGGGCCTCGTCGAGGAACCCGATCTCACCGCGCCCCCGGTCTCCGGCAGCACAGCATGGCGCGCGCGCATCCGGCTCGGCGGAGAGGCGCGCTTCCTGCGCGTCACCGTGCGCGACGCCTCGCCCTGACGTTTCACCCGGCGGGCCGCCTTCAGGCCGCCACGGGCGGCCTCCTGAGGAGGCCGGAAATCTCCTCCACCGTCCGCACCGCGGCACCGCGGTGGAACTCCAGCGCCGCGCGGCCGCGGGCGGTCGCGGCACGCGCCTTGTCAGGATCGGCAAACACCTCGCGCAGAGCCGCCGGCAGCGCCTCCAGCGACTTCACCTGCGTAATTCCTCCGGCGCTGAGCAGCAGCTGCATCAGCGCCGCGAAGTTCTCCATGTGCGGTCCCGTGATCACCGGCACGCCCGCGGCGATGGCTTCCGCCGGATTCTGGCCGCCCCCGCCAAGGAAACTCTTGCCCATCACCACGACCGACGCCAGCGACTGCCAGTCGCGCAGTTCGCCGGTGCTGTCGATCACAAGCGCATCCGGATGCAGCGGCGCCTCGCTCCATGCGGAGCGCAGCGCGGCCCGCAGTCCCGCCGCCTGCAGTTCGGCCAGCACTTCCGCACGGCGTTCGGCATGGCGCGGAGCCACCAGCAGCCTCAGGCCTGACACTTCCTGGCGAAGCCCGCGGAAGACCTCCGCGAGGGCTTTTTCCTCTCCGGCGTGCGTGCTGGCCGCGAGCAGCAGCGGCGGCAGCGGGTGGTCCCACAGACTCTCCAGCAGCGCGCGAAACTCCTCCGCGCGCCCCGCATTCACTTCGCCCGTCTGATCGTACTTGATGCTGCCGGTCACTTTGAGTCGCTCCCGCGGCACGCCGATCGCCGCCCAGCGCGAGACATCGCTGCCGTCCTGCACCAGCACGCGGCTCAGCATGGAAAAAACGGGCTGCGCGAGCCACCTCCATTTCAAATAGCGCCGTTCGCTGCGCGGGGACAGCCGCGCATTCGCCAGCACCACCGGGATGCCGCGTCGCGTGGCGCGCCGCGCCAGGTTCGGCCACAGCTCCGACTCCATGAGCACATAACACTCCGGCTGGATGCGGTGCAGCACCGCACGCACCACCCAGCCGAAGTCCAGCGGACTGTAAATCACCGTCACCCCGGGCGCAGCATTCTCCTCCGCCACCGCCCGGCCCGTCACGGTCGTCACACTGAGCACCACCGGACGCTCCGGCTCCCGCCGGCGGATTTCCGCGATCAGCTTTTTCGCCACGTTCACTTCGCCGACACTCACGGCATGAATCCACCACGCCCGCCCGCGTCCTGCGAGCAGTCCTGCCTGTGCGTCCTCACCAAAATATCCCAGACGTTCCCGGAACTTCCCGCCATAACCGCCGCGCCGGCGCATCTTCAGCACATTCACGGGCAGCATGATGAGCATCGCGAAGGGCAGCAGGAGATTGTAAAGCAGCAGGGTGAGGCGGAGTCGCATCGGAAAGCAGGAAATCGCCGGGGCATCGCCGCTGCGCTGCAGCAGCGCAAGCCGGGGGAAAAACGCTGCGACAGTTGACAGGAAAACCCAAATGCCTGTCAGGGTGTTCGTTTCCATGCATCACCGGTGAACTGCCCGCCCGGCGATGCGGGGTGGATGGCCTCTGAAATCCTGATATTCCCCGGCCCAACCTCTGCATCGCATGATTCCCCGGCTCCTTCCGCTCTTCATTGCCGCCACGGCCGCGGCGCGTCCGCCGTCCGCGGATGATTTTGTGATTCGTTCCGATTGCCGCATCGAACTCTGGGCGGCCGAGCCTGACATTGTGGATCCCGTGGGCCTCACCTTCGATGCCGCGGGCCGCGCCTGTGTTCTGGAAATGCGCGACTATCCTTATGGCATGGACGGCAAGGGCCAGCCCGGCGGCACGGTGCGGCTGCTCGAAGATACGAACGGGGACGGGAAGCCTGACAAGAGCACTCTCTTTGCGGACGGATTGCGGTTCCCCACTTCCATCTGCGCGGTGAAGGACGGCGTCGTGGTCAGTGCGCCGCCGGAGATTGTGTTCCTTGCCGACCGCGACGGCGATGGCAAAGCGGAGGTGCGCGAGGTGTGGTTCACCGGATTCGGAGCCGGCGTGACGGACAGCAATTTCAACGGCCTGCGCTGGCACATGGACGGCCGCATCCACGGCGTGAACGGCGGCAACGGCGGGCTGATCGTCAATCCGAAGCAGCCTGACAAAGTGATGCGGCTGGCGGAGCTGGACTTCGCCTTCGATCCGCAGACGCTGGAATTCACCACCACCTATCCCACCGGCGGCGGCTTCGGGCTGGCCTTCGACGATGCCGGGAGCTCCTTCGTGACGCACAACATCAATCACATGCAGATGCGCATCCTGCCGCAAAGCGTGCTCGATGAAGTGCCCGGCGGCTCGCCCCTGCGCGGCACGCAGAACATTTCCGTGCACGGCGAAAACTGCCGCATCTATCCCGTCCACGACGCACAGACGCGGCCCAATCACCCCGAGCAGGCCGGCTATTTCTCCAGCGCCGGCGGCATGGGTTATCTCAATCACAGCGGCTGGCCCGCCAGCATGGCCAACTCGCTCTTCGTCTGCGACGCGGCGTCCGGCATCGTGCATCGCGAGGTCCTCTCGCCCGATGGCCCGATTCTGAAATGCCAGCGCCCACCCGACGAGTTGACCCGCGAATTCCTTGCCGGACGCGATCCCGCCTTCCGTCCCGTCGGCGTCGAGTTAGGGCCGGACGGCGCGCTTTATATCCTGGACATGCAGCGCGACGTCATCGAGCACCCCGACTACATCCCGCCGCGCATGAAAAAGCAGGTGGACATCCGCGCCGGCAGCGACCGCGGCAGAATCTGGCGCATCACGCCCAAAGCCGGCCTGCCGAAACCTGACAAACTTCCAGCGCAGGCGAGCGTGGCGGAACGAGTGGACCTTCTCGGCTCGCCGAACCAGTGGACGCGGCTCACGGCACAGCGCCTGCTCATCGAGCAACCGGATGAGAAGGCGCTGCCGCTGCTGCGGAAAGTGATCACTCCACCAGACGGCAGGCCGCTGGCCGCCGTTCACGCCTTGTGGACCCTTCGGGCACTCAGGAAGCTGACATCCGCCGACCTCGGCGCGGCTGCTTCAGCGAAGGAGGTCGTCACGCGTGTCGCCGCTTTGCAGGCAGCACCTTTGATCCGCTTACTTGATCCCGCGATTAACACACTTGCCGGACTGCAGCACGATCCAGACTCCTGGGTGCGCTGGCAGGTTCTATTACAAAGTCGAACGCTCGGGCTGAAATCGGTGGGCTGGCTGGAGAGCACCGCCTTGCGCGGACTGGAACGCGACGGAAACAACCCATGGATGCGCGCAGCCGCTTTGAGGCTCTTGAGACGTGAGCGCGCGGAACAAGCCATTACATTGATCAAACATGGAGTGCGACTGGAACCCGCTGCCGTGGCCGACATCGCCCGGGCACAATTCATCTGCCGGACTGCCGAGGATGTTCTAAGGGTAGCCCTTCGTGCCGGCGAGGCTCCGTTCATGGCAGCCGTGTCAGGCGTGCTTGCAGGGAAGCGCCGCACCGTCGCGCCAGTCGTGCTTTGGGAACACATGGCGCGCGTTGAGCGTCCCGCCATTCTCGACGGCATGCTCGCTTTGGAAGCGGCCGGCGCGGTCATTGTGTCGGAGATCCCGAAAAGGCATCCATTGCGCCCCGGTGATGCTATGCATGACCGTTGGTGCGATGCCGTGATCGCTTCCGCCGCACGCAAGGATTCCGATCGCGTGACCTGGCTCCGGTTGCTCCGGCACTTCTCTTTTAGCAAAACAGGCGACACTCTCTTCCCCGCGCTCCGGGCCGGCGAGTCGTCGGAGATTCAGCAAGCCGCGCTTGAGGCGCTTCGTCCTCACAAAGACCCCGCCGTCGCCGCGCGCATCGTCAAAGACTGGCCCCTCATCTCCCCCTCGCTCCGTCCGGCGCTTGCCGCGCTCATGGTGGACCGCCGCGAATTTCGCCCCGCTCTCGCCGATGCGCTCGTCTCCGGCGCCATCAAGGCGGGCGAGATCAATCTCGACCTCGAGCAGCGGCGCACGCTGCTGCGGCACAGCGGCGACGAGATCAAAAACAAAATTTCCCAATTCCTCACCGACGACGAATACAGCAACCGCGCCGCGCTGGTGGACGAATGGCTGACCAAACTTCCTGCCGCCGGCGATGCGGCGCGCGGCAAGGTCGCTTTCCAAAAACAGTGCTTCCAGTGCCACCGTGCCGGGGGCATCGGGCATGAAGTCGGTCCTGACCTTGCCGCGCAGAGTCACCGCAGCGTGGAGGACTTGCTGACGCACATTCTCGATCCGGATGCGGCCATCAATCCCAACTATGCCGCGTTCACTGCGGAAACTTCCGACGGTCAGAAGCATGCCGGCATTCTGGTCAGCAGCAGCGGCGCGAACATCTTACTGCTCCAGGCGATGGGCGTGAAAGTGGAACTGCCGAAGGAGAAGGTGAAGTCGCTGCAATCCACCGGCCGCAGCCTGATGCCCGCCGGCATGGAGGCTCTCTATTCCCCGCAGGAAATGCGCGACTTGATAGCCTTTCTCCAGCAGCGGGAGTAGGGCCGCATGTGAATTACCATCGCTGGGAGACCGGCGTAAGCTTTCGTCATGATCTTCCCCCTGCTGCGGTTTGCCGCGCTGCTCATCGTTTTCGCGGCCATCGCGCCGGCGCAGATGCCGGCGAAGTATTCTCTGCGCGACAGGGGGCAGCAGCGCAGCTTTGAAGCGGTGGCGGAGGCGGGAAGCGTGGTGCTGTATGAATCGGGACACGCGCGCACGCCGTATGCGCGCCGCCGTGTTTCGGGTGAGGTGCTTGTCCGGCTGACAAATCCTGCGGAGGCACCGGCGTTCGCGGCGCTCGCGGGCGCGACCGCGTGGCGTCATGCGCCGGTGCTGGAGGATGCGTTCCTCTTCAATTTCAGGGGCGCTCCGGCAAGGGTGCTCGCCGCAGCTGAATCGATGCGGGCGCTGCCCGGAGTGATACTCGCGGAGCCGGTGCTCGCGCGGCGTCCGGTGCAGCGCTGGGTGCCGGACGATCCTTTCTTCGCCCACAATGCAGCCCATGCCGGATACCAGTGGCATCTCGAGAACACGGGCGACCGCGGCGGCGTGGCGGGAGTGGACATCAATGTCACGCCCGCATGGGACGCGTGGCGCGGCGCGGGCATTCGGATCGGCATTCTCGACGACGGACTCCAAACCACGCATCCGGATCTCCTGACCAGCGTGGACACGGAGAACGACTACGACTGGAACGGAAGCGACGACGATCCGTCGCCGGGCACATTTGACAATCACGGCACCTGCTGTGCAGGTGTGGCCGCCGGCACCGGCAACAACGCCACCGGCGTTTGCGGAGCCGCTCCGGAGGCTCTGCTGGTGGGCATGCGGCTCATCAGCCCTGACAGCACGGATGTGACGGAAGCCGCAGCCTTTCTCCACCGGCATGACATCATTCAAATCAAGAGCAACAGCTGGGGCCCTGACGATACCGGCTCCGTCGTCGAGGGACCGGGCACACTGGCCGCCGCCGCGCTCCAGCAGGCCGCGGAAACCGGCCGCGGCGGGCTCGGCACCCTCTTCGTCTGGGCCGCCGGCAACGGGCTCGCGTTCGGCGACGACGCCAACTACGACGGCTACGCCAACTCGATCTACACCATCGCCGTCACCGGCGTGAGCGACGCCGGCGGGCAGCCCGGCTATGCGGAGCCCGGCGCCAACATTCTGATCGCCGCTCCGTCCGACGGCGGGTCCCAGGACATCAGCACCACGGACCGGACCGGCACGAATGGTTTCAACACCGGGAGCGGAGGCAATTTCGCCAGTCCGGACTATCACAACGGTTTCGGCGGCACCTCCGCCGCTGCGGCCATTGCCTCCGGCGCGCTGGCCGTGCTGCTGCAGTCGCGACCCGGACTGGGCTGGCGCGACGTGCAGGAAATTCTCCTGCGCAGCGCAGTGAAAACCAGTCCCGCCGACGCCGGATGGTTCGACAATGCGGCGGGGTTTCACTTCAATGACAAATTCGGCGCAGGACTGCTCAACGTGGAAGCCGCCGTCACCCTCGCGGCCTCATGGTCCAATCTCGGCCCCCAACTCAGCGCCGCCTCCGGTCTGCCGGGGGCGCTCGCCATTCCTGACAACAATCCCGCAGGCGTCACCGGCGTCCTGACGATTCCCGCCGCGCTGCAGCTTCGCGTGGAGCAAATCGCGCTCACGGTCAGTGTCACTCATCCGCGGCGCGGGCAGCTCGACTACCGCCTCACCTCGCCTTCCGGCACCGTAGTCCGGCTGGCGCGGCCGCGGCCTGACAACAACGCGAATCTCAGCTGGACGTTCACCACGCCGCAGTTCTGGGGCGAGCCGGCCGCCGGCGACTGGACCCTGCGCGTCAGCGACACGGTCAGCCTGCGCTCCGGAACGCTCGATTCCGCCACCCTCACGATTTACGGCACCGATCCGGACGCCGACGGCGACGGTTTCACCGCGCGCATCGAAAGCCATTTCGGCACCAGCGACAGTGACGGCGCTTCGCTGCCGCTGCCCGTCCTGACGCGGCCCGGCGGGACTGCTGAGATTACTTTTCCCTCGGTGCCGGGGAATTCCTACCTCATCGAAGCCTCCGCGGACCTCATCAACTGGGTCCCCTGCAGCCTCACCGCGACGGGGCTGTCCACCACGTGGATCGATCCCGCGAAGCGGCCGGCGCCGCTCCGCTGTTATCGCGTCTCGAAGCCTTGAATGCGGCGGGCCGGTTGCGCTGATCTCCGGTTCCGAAAGACCCTGCAAACGGCCGTGGTTTTCACCCGCGCCGGGCCGCATAAAGGAATGGCTTGCACCGCATTTGAACAGGTCCTACAGGCGGAGCGCTGTCCGTGGACCGACCCGCGGATGGCCGGGGCCGCCTTCGCGGCGGGCCTTTCCAGTCCAACAAAACCCATCCCCACCGCCGTGCTGAAACAAATCATCGGTCAAAAGCCACAACCTCCGCCCGAGCCCGTCCATCCGCCGGCTCCCGCCGAGCCCGCCTACGCCACTCCTTCCGCCTCCTACGATCAACCCCGCAAATCCGTCACCGCCCCCGTCCGCACCGCCTCCCCCATGAGCACCAACAAAAACATTCTTTCCAGCGACGTCGAAATCAAAGGCTCGCTCAAGTTCTCCAACGACCTCATCATCGACGGCAAAATCGAAGGCGAAGTGACTTCCGACGGCAGCCTGACCGTGGGAGAAAATGCCTACGTGCAGGGCGAAATCCGCACCAAGTCCGTGGTGCTCTTCGGCCGCGTGCAGGGGAACATCACCGTTTCCGAGCGCTGCGAACTCAAGAGCAGCGCGGTGCTCGAAGGCGACGTCGTCGCCGGCACGCTCGCCATCGAGGAAGGCGCCACCTTCATGGGCAAGTCCTCCGTGGGCAAAAGCGCCGTCGCTGCGGCGCAAAAGGCCAAAGCGCCGCAAGCCTCGTAATTTTTCTCCCCCCGCGGAGCCGTCGCCGCCGGTCCCCGCTCCCGTCCCCTCCCTTTCCCTTCTTCCCCGCCGGTCTGCAGTCGCATTTCTTGCGGCGGGCTGCAGGCCGGAGGCTCCGGTGGAACCATGGCCCTGCACGGAAAAGTCGAGGTCATTTGCCCGCATTGCAGTTCCTCACAACTGGAGCCTGCGAGCGGGTTTTCCACGTACTGCCGGAACTGCGGCGGCTATATCAAACTCGGGCAGGCCCCGCCGGCGAAGGGACGCCTCGCCGGACTCATGGACCGGGCGCGGGGCAAATCCGGATCCTCCGCCCCCGCACGCCCGGCCGTTCCCCCGCGCGCTCCCTCCGTGCCGCTGCAGATCACCGGCCACGGCGAGGAGGGCGCGCAGCTGGTCGCCAGCGCCTCGACGCTCAGCGCCGCGCGCTCCACTTCCGGTGCCCTGACAAAAGATCCGCCGCGCACCGTGCTCTGCCTCGAGTGCAGCGCCACGCACAAAGTCGCCGCCGCCTCCACCTCTACCATTTGCCCGGGGTGCAGCACCTACATCGATCTTCGCAATCTTGCTATCAAAGACCGCACCAACCAGCGCATCCGCACGCGCGGCGACGTGGTCGTCGAAAAGAAAGGCGCCCTGCTCGGCACCAGCATTCACTGCGGAAATCTGACCGTGTACGGTTCCGTCAGCGGCAGCATCCACGCCAGCGGCGACCTCCTTCTCAAGTCCGATCAGAAAATCATCGGTGAAATCCGCTGCCGCCGCTTCGTGCTGGAAAAGAAATGCGAAGTCCACTGCCTCCAGCCGGTCCACGCCGAAGAGGTGGAAATCCACGGCCGGGCCGCCGGCAGATTCTTCGCCAGCCGCAGCCTCATCCTCCGCCGCCACGCCGTGCTCGACGGCAGCGTCACCGCGAAATTCCTCTGCGTGGAACCCGGCGCCGTGCTCAACGGTCAGGTGCTCGTGCAGCACCCGGAGCCCGCGCGGCTGGTGGATGGTGGGCTGGTGCCTGTCGCTGGTTAGCCCCGGCAACGGGACAGCTCCCAAGTCCGGCCTCGCGATGTACTAACCCAAGTTCCGCAGTTACGCGCCCGGTTTGAGTTAGCCCAAGTTCCGCAGTTACGCGCCCGGTTTGAGTTAGGCTCCGAAGCGGGT
>CAZFZN010000055.1:0-44371 GCA_964523105.1 uncultured Akkermansia sp. | reverse complement strand
CGTGGGTAGCAGGCAGGAAGCAGACGGGTGCAATTAAGTCCGACAGGCTGCTAGGAGGCGCTGCTTGAGATCGCTGACCTGGCGGCGGCGGGCGCATAGAACGAGAATGTCCTGCGCCGGAGTTCCCGCTGCAGTCATATCGCTGACCTGACGCACCACGGCGCTGATTTCATCCTGCGGTGAAGCGACGCGGATTTCGGCGGGTTCGGGACCACTGCGCAGATACGTTTGCTGAGTTTCACAGAGACGGGGTGCATCCTCGTCAGCGGCGACGCAGGCTTCATAGCGTGCTGCGGCGAAGCTGAGAATCTGCCGCGTGTTCCGGTAAGGCCGCTTGAGCACATGCGACCGGCCCTGCACCTGCAATCCGGCTTCGCGCCACGACTGACCCCGCCCGAGGAATCCCTGCGCGGGGTCTGCGCACAGAAAGAGGCAGCCTCCGGGTTTAAGCGCGCGGCGAATGAGTTGCAGCCAGGTCCGGGCAAAGAACTGTGCTTCGTCCACAAGGATGAAGTCATAAAGCGGTCCGCGCAGATCGGTCTCCAGGGCATCGAAAGCACGACGCGAGTGGTCGGTCTTGCCGTCCGCATCCAGATTGCGACGGTATTCGCTGAGCAGCGAATAGAGGACGCGGCGCTGCGACTCGCGCAGAGCTTTGGTGCGTCCGACTCGCCGGGCGTTCAGGTATTCCTCTTCGCTTTGCAGACCCTGATCGTGAATCCAGTCGAACTCATCTTTGAGGAACTGAGGCTGGAATTCACCGGAAGGCAGGAAGGCATTTCGTTCTCTGTCATCCAGCATGAGCCGGGAAGAGGGCCACCGTTTTCCAAGCCATGAGTAGAAGGTCCGAAACTCCACGCCGCCGCTGCCGCTCATCCGCTGATAGCGGCTTTCCAGGTCCGCACACAGAGCGCGGTTATGTGTCAGAACGGCGACGTGCGCTCCGGGATGGAACTGCTTCACCAGGGCGGCACGGTGAACGAGCACCACGGATTTGCCAGTGCCGGCAGCTCCGGTGATGAGGCGCAGGGAAAGATTCTCAGCCGCCTCCCGGCCTTCATCAGGCAGCCAAAGGTCCAGTTTAGCGCAGAGATCCTGGTCGTAATCGAGCAATTGCGGCAGCAGCGACAACTGCTGTGCCCGCGCCTGCTTTCTTTGCGCGGCGGGTGTCGGGGCAGGCTGTAGAATGGTTTCCGGTGCCAGGAAGGCCCGGAGGCGTGTGATGTCCGCTTCACTGGCATTGGAGAACGGCAGGCGATCCAGGGTTTTTGAAAGCCGGGTGGGCTGGCAGGATTCTTTGCCCGCAAGCAGCACATCACTCTGGGATTCCAGGCTCAAAGTTGCCTCCGGCCAGCGCGGGCAAAGGATCATCAGCGCGGGTGTTACACTGACGTCGGGATGCGATTGCCTCCATGACTGCCGCACTTCGCGCAGGCGTTCCGCGAGACTTTCCAGACTGCCGGGCAGCCCAGGGCCGCTGAGCAGTTCCATGCCGTTGTTCCCGGTCCCGTCTTCAATACAAACCGCCAGACATGCCGCGCGGCCGCTGGCCCCGCTGATGAAGAAATCCGGCCATCCTGACGCGGACACGCGCGACTCTCTCAGGGCCGTCATCGCAAGCCCGCGGGTCTTAAGTTTCACCAGCGCCTTGCCGATTTCCTTCACGGCGGCGAGACGCAAACGCTGCCGGTCTTTGTCCGCATCAAAAGGCATGGGAGATACAGGCGGCTGAATTCAGGAGTGAACGGAAGACTCCGGCGTCTTCGCAAGTCTCCACTCCGTCCGGTGAGAACTCCGCCAGCACGCGGGACGCCAGGACAATGGCCTTGGTGCGGGCGCGTGTGACGGCGACGTTGAGCCGGTTGGGTTGATAAATGAACTCCGCGTGCCTTGCGAGAAACATGGCGTCAGAGGAAGCCATCGAAACGATCACCACTTCCCGCTCCTGGCCCTGCATGCGCTCCACCGTGTCCACCACGCAGAGTCTGGCCTGTTCAGGCTCGAGCCTTCCCTGCAAGTGATGGCGAATCCGCCGCGCCTGCTTCCGCCACGGCACCACAATGGCGACTTCCTCCGGTTTCACTCCGCTGCGCACCAGATGCTGCACGATTTTGGCGGCAGCCAGGGCCTCATCATCCTGCATCACGTGGCCGTCGGCATGATCGAAGGCCACCCAAACCAGCGGATGCTCAGGTGCCAGCACCTCCGCGAGCGACGCGTCATAGGCCCTGTGCGGCAACGTCAGTCTGCGCTGCGCCACGCCGGAGGCGGGTTCCAGTTCACCGCGGTAAAATGTTTCCGATGGCCAGCGGGTCAGTTCGGCATTCATCCGATAACCGGTGTTCAGCAGTGTCTTTTCCGCGAGGCGTTCCAGCATTCGGAAACACGACCACTCGCGTGCCTCCCGCGAATTCAGACTCGTTAGCACCGGCCCCAACTGCTCACCGTCTCCAAAGAAGAACCACTTCCGTCCGGCCAGCATTGCCATCAGCGCCAGCGGCATCGTCATTTGTCCCGCCTCGTCCACGATGACGCGGTCGAACTCCACATTTTTCAGCCGCGAGCCGATGGCAAACGGAGTTGCGCCCACCACCCAGCCTTCATCGTCATTGGCGAGCGGACAGGAGTTAAAACGCTCGTAGTTTCTCCATGCAGAACCGCGTGCATAAACAGGTATGCCGACCTTCACCACTCGATCCGGCTGGCCAGTGAGCGCCACCACGGCATCCAATGCATGATGGATGGCGCGGTGTGTGAAGGAGGTAATCAGGACACGTTCTCCCCTGGCCATACCACGGCTGACCAACTCCGCCAAAGCCCGCGTTTTTCCGGTTCCTGGCGGTCCCTGCACCAAATGGCAGCGCGAAGCAGCGATACACTCCGCCACGGCATCCCTCTGCCGCTCGTTCATCTGCGAATCCTCCAGCGCTTCATGTTCAGTCAAAAAGTCAGCAGGCTCCGTGACTTCGGAACCGTCAAGAAATGGCAGGATACATTCGCGTCCGATGTTCGACTGCAGTACCGCATCCAGGGCGCGTTGATAGAATCCTCCGAGATCAACGAAGTCCTTATCCAGCACGCACTCACTTCCCTGGGCATTCAGCCATAGTTCATCCCACTGGCCGCCACTCTCAGCTTTGAGCCAGATCGCTCGTTCTTCTTCCCGGTAAACAGTGGCCCGCACTGAGGCATCGCCACTCGCGGCACTGCTCAATCGAACGAAATCTCCCTCCCGCAGGCGTGAGTCATTGCCATCCCGGAGCAAAAACTCGGCAATCGAGGCATCCACCGCATCGAATCTTCGCCACCCCAGCCCGGCGAGGCACCATCCGCTTTCCACCCGCTTCTCCACCGGCTTCGACATCCTCCTTTGGAACTCCTCCCTCTGCGCAGCCAGTTCGGACTGCATCAGATGGCGCATCTGCTCAATTCGTTCATAACTGGATAAGGCAGCGAGGCTCAAGAGGCGGCGTTAATTTGCATAAAATCATTCTCTCAGCGTGAGGTGCAATTAGATTCTGGATCCACGGGCAGCTTCGCGCCCGCGCGGGGCGTGGAAAACTTCCGGGACCATGAGGCTGCGGTTTAAAGCCATACGCTGCGCGGTGAACCCGCAGCAGTTCCTTTCGGGGTCGCAGCGCTGCTGCGGGATCAAACAGCAAGTGCCGGCCAGCGAGTGAGCGCAGCATCATGAAGTCCGGGCCGTGCTCAGTGAATTTGCCGCCTCCGGCAACGAGGCTGCGCAAACGATCCTCCACTGACCAAAGTCCCTGGTCGAACATCCAGTGGGCGCTTTTCGACAGCGCGAGTCCATTGCTCAGGTCGTCATTCTGTGAATCCGCCCACCGCTCAATGTGCGCGGCGTCCACGATGGATGTGCCTCCCGCAGTGAAGCACCGGTAGCCAGTAAGGGCACAAGTGTGGCGGTGGTCGTCCACGATGCGGATTTGGAAGCGGGCGCTGCCGGACCTGCGTCAATGAGAACTCGGCCTGAAGCATGGAAAGTTGATAGCGGCAACCCGCTTTGCGGTCCGCGGCCGGATACGGATGGGGCAGGATTTTCAGCCACTTGCGGAAGAAGCGCTCAGTCCTCTCTACGTCGAGGCCGGCGGCCAGCCCCTGTGCGGCGGCGGGATCCTCACAACTGAGCAGACCGTCGTCGAGGGCCGTGAACACCAGCGCCTTCCGGACCAGCTGCCGCTTCAGATCCTCATGGCCGTTGAGCCTAAAAAGAGCCATGGTTTTACAGGAGGGAACAGAGGAAACAGAGAAGCAATGAGTTGCAGGGAAACATCCATTCACCCGCCGGGTGAATTCGGCGCGCGGCCCGTTTCGAGCCCAACTTCCTGAGCCTCTGTTACCTCTGTTACCTCCTGTTCAAACTCATACCGGTTTTCAGGTTGAGACAGATTTTGCCGCCGCAGGGAAACAGGAGCAGAACTTCACAAAGAACGGGCCGAAGTCCTCGTCCACACAGTAGAAGTAATGGAAGTTCACCATGGCCGTGGTGCAGTCGATCCACGGGATGCTGCCTTTGCCTTCGCCGAAGCGTTTGCGGATGGAGCGCGGCATTTCCTGCGCGATGCCGATGAAGCCACTCCCTGCGTCGCCGGAAACTCTTTGAGTTGGGCCAGCATGACGTCATCCTTTCGCTCACCTTTGGCGAAGCGGTGGACCGGAACATCCTGGTTCTTGGCAAACTCGAAAACCTTGCGCCGGAAGGCCTCGCTGGTCTTTACGGCGTCTTTGGTCGAAACAAAGCGCCGCCCTTTGTGATAGCGGAAATAACCCGCCACGCCCGCCGCACTGATCAACTGCGGCATATTGCAATTCAGATACATGTGGTCGATCGGTTCGAGTTCGAAGGCGACACTTTGGGCCTGGAGTTCGGCGACGGAGTGTGACATGACCGGGAGGCGGTGTTCGGCCGGGCTCTTATTGCCCTCTGGAAACAGCGAATACCAGCCGCGCGACGGCTCCATCCGGCATCTTCACCGGTGCCGCTCTGCATCCTTGCCCGGACACCGCTTTCCCGGACTCACCGCCGCTCCCAAACCGCCCCCTGCATCTCGCCTGGTCTCAGGCCCCGCCTCGCTGGATAATCATCAGGCATGGCCTCCTAAGCCTGAAAAGGAAAATGGAGAGGAAGAAAAACCGCAGCCGACCGAAGGGAACCGGACCGCAGCGGAGACAGCCGCAGGCAAACAGGCGAAGATTTCATCTTAACTGATGAGCCAAATGAACACTGATGGACACGGATTGACGCATGAATCCGGATTCACTCCCCGGAGGAGGATTCCCGTGCACACAACTTGCCGAGTACGCGTGTTCATCCGGGGCCACCCGTGGTTCAATTTCCCTTTTAAGGCTGAGCCGGCGAACAGGGTGATAGGAAACAACTGTTGTTACTCATTTCTACGGGTGACCGATTCGATGAGGCCACCTTTTTGCAGATGACCGCTCACCCCTGCCGCTTCACCATGAAGTTGATCCAGATGGGGGCGAAGGGGGGCGTGCAGCCTTTGGAGACGGGCCAGTCGCGGTAGAGGCCGATCTTCTCGCCGATGGCGAGGGCGCGCGGGCGGAACTGGGGGGCGTGGATGCCGATGTTGACCAGCGTCAGGTTCATGGTCCACTGCACTTCGGGCACGGCGCGGGGCATTTCCTTCTCGATGCGGTCCAGCAGAGCCGGGAGGTCGAGTCCGCCGGGACTCTTCGCGACGCGCTCGGCGGTGAGTTCCCATCCGGCGCGGGCGGCCCAGCGGTCATTCGCGGTCATCCACTGCTGCCGCAGCGTCTCTTTGTCAGGGTGGTGCTTCACCACATAACCGATGAGCCAGTCGGCCACGCGCACATAAGCGATGGAGCGCACCAGCCGGTCCATTTCTTTGGCCGGCAGTTTCTTCGGCTGCATGAGGAGCGCGGCGAGGAACTGCGCGTCCACGGTCCCCGTGTCCCAGAGCGACAGGGCCAGCGCATGGTCGGTCTTGATCTGCTTGGCCAGCTTCCGGATTTCGCCGAGGGCGACGCCATACTGATTCCCGCCGGCACCGGTGCCATAGGCGCTGCTCTTGGCATTCTGCGCCCGCACCTTTTCGTCGCCGAGCGCCTCCAGATGTTTGAGAGTTTCCTTGAGCGTCATGGGAGCGGTTGTGTTGCCGAATGACTTTGCGCTCGGAGTGCCGAGGGGCAACTCATTTACAACAATCCATCCGCGGAGGCCGTCATGCCGGAGCCGGCGAATCTCTA
Source organism: uncultured Akkermansia sp. (assembly GCA_964523105.1). GTDB lineage: Bacteria > Verrucomicrobiota > Verrucomicrobiia > Verrucomicrobiales > V1-33 > V1-33. The sequence goes on along the minus strand of CAZFZN010000055.1, from coordinate 38,122 downwards.
ACCGGTTTGCGCCCGGATGCCGGAGACGGCGGAGAAGATGGAGGAGACGATGCAGTAGGCGATGACGGTGACGACGGCGGCGAGAAAGACGATGATGACTGGCGAGATGAGCGCGGTGAGGCGCTTGATGCGGGCGTCGAGTTCCTTGTCATAGCGGGCGGCGGCCTTAAGCAGTGCCCTGGCCAGCTGCGAGGTCTGTTCCCCGATGGCGATGATGTCGGTCATGAGCGGCTGAAAATGCCCCGCGCGCCGCAGGGAGGTGCTGAGCGGATCGCCGGCGGAGACGGACTCCACCACTTGAGCGAGCCGCTGGCGGAAGAAGCGGTTGGGCGTGCCGCGCGAGAGCAGATTGAGCGAGGACAGAAGCGGCACGCCGTTGGTGACGAGATTTCCCAGTGCCTGCGTAAAGCCGGCGTAGAACCGCGTTTCCATGATCGGCCCGACGAGCGGGATGCCCAGCTTCACGCGGTCCCACCAGAGTCGCCCCGGCGCGGTGGCGATGGCGATGCGGAAGATCACAACCGCAGCCGCGGCACCGAGCAGCATGGTCCAGAAATTGGCACTGCAGAAATCGCTGAAGGCCAGCAGCCCTTTAGTGATGGCGGGCAGGTCCTGGCCGGTCTTGGCCAGCAGGCTGGTGAGTTGCGGCACCAGCACGAGGGTGAACACGGCCATGAGCAGGGCGCAGGCGCCGATCATGAAAGCGGGATAGATCATGGCCGAAACGAACCGCCGCTGCATCTCGTGCAGTTGCGTCAGGCTGTGCGCCATGCGGTGGAGCACGCCGGCGAGCGTGCCGGATGCCTCACCGGCGGCGATGAGGGAGACGTAGAGGTCGTCGAAATTCGGCGAGGCCTGACGGAAGCACGCGGAAAGCGGCTGGCCGTCGCGCAGCAGGTTGCGCAGGCGGTCGCCGGTGCGGCGGATCACAGGGTCCTGCTGCTTTTCCGCCATCACATTCAGCGCCTGCTGCACCGGAAGCCCGGCATCGATGAGATCGGCCAGTTCACTGGTGAAGAAGATGAGTCTTTGGCGGCTGAGCCGCAGCGGGGCCTCGCCGGCGATGCGCGCAGTCCTGGCGGCGCTGTCTTTTTCCGTGACCTCCAGCGGCGACAGCCGTCGCGCCTCGATCTGACGATAGGCGTCATTGCGCGAGGCGGCTTCGAGCAGTCCCGTGATCTGCTCGCCGGTGGCGGAAAGGGCCTGGAAGGAGAACTGGGCCATGATGGATGAAGTGTCAGAGAACCACGGAAGGACTTAGCGCGGCGGAGCCGCAAACCGGGACAGGGCGGGAATCCAAACCCCTAGCAAGGCCGTCCCGGCCTTGACGCTGATTGCCTCCGCGACGGCCAACGTTCGCTCCCAAGGCCGGGACGGCCTTGCTACGGCACTGTGCGATTCCGGGTTTCATTCCGCTTGTCGAGTATCTGCGTCTATCTGTGTCCATCTGCGGCTTTGGTTTTCAGGTGATGGTGTCGCCGGCGGCGGTGACGGCGATGACTTCGTCGAGCGTGGTTTCGCCGGCGGCGACTTTGACCCAGCCGTATTCGCGCATCGGCACCATGCCCTGCTCGACAGCTTTGGCGCGCAGTGCGGAGGCGGGGGCGCGGTCGGTGATGAGTTCCTGCATTTCCGGCGTGATCGCGCAGACTTCGATGATGGCCATGCGCCCGCGATAGCCGGTGCCGCGGCATTCCCGGCATCCGGCCGGCACCAGAATGGAGTCGCGGCGCGACGCGGGAAAGCCGAGTGATTCCAGATAATGCGGCGGATACTGCCCCGGCGGCGCGGGCCGCCGGCAGTGCGGACAAAGCCGCCGCACCAGCCGCTGCGCGAGAAAAGCCCTGACGGAGGACGCGATGAGGAACGGCTCGATGCCCATGTCGAGCAGCCGCGAAATGCCGCCGACGGCATCGTTGGTGTGCAGCGTGCTGAAAACAAGGTGCCCGGTGAGCGCGCCGCGAATGGCGATCTCCGTCGTTTCAAGGTCGCGCATTTCGCCGACCATGATCACGTTCGGATCGCCGCGCAGGATGCTGCGCAGGCCGGCGGCGAAGGTCAGGTTGATCTCGGGCTTCACCGCGATCTGCACGACGCCGTCGAGTTTGTTTTCCACGGGATCCTCGATGGTCACAATGCGGCGGTCTTTGGTGTTCAGCTCGCGGAGGAAAGTGTAGAGCGTGCTCGACTTGCCGCAGCCTGTCGGACCGGTGACGAGGATGATGCCGTTGGGCAGGGCGAGCAGCGAACGGATGCGCGCTTCGAGGGACGCATCCATGCCGAGGCCGGTGAGATCGAGCCGTTCGCGTCCGAGCAGGCGCAGGCTGACGCTTTCGCCGTTCACCGACGGAATGGTGGCAATGCGCACGTCATAGCGCTGGCCTCCGAGTTCCAGATTGATGCGTCCGTCCTGCGGCAGCCGGCGCTCGGCGATGTCGAGATGCGCCATGATTTTGAGCCGCGACACGAGGGCGTTCTGCAAAACCCTGACATTCGGCGGCACCGGGATCTCGTTGAGCGCACCGTCCACGCGATAGCGAATGCGCAGGTCGTTCTCCAGCGGCTCGATGTGAATGTCCGTGGCCCGTTCGCGGATGGCTTCGCTGAAGATCTGGTTCACAAAGCTCATGATCGTCGCCTCTTCGCTGTCCTCCTGGAGCACGGTGACTTCCTGACGCAGGGCATCGGGCTCCGCGTCCTGTTTTTCGCCGATGAGTTCCTCGAAGCGCGCCGCGCCGACGCCGTAACTGTCGCGCAGCGACTCCATGACCGCGGTCCGCGTAGCCAGCGCCCATGTGAAACTGCGGTCGAAGGTTTGACCCGCCATCTGCCGTGCTTCGAGATCGAACGGATCGTAAGTCAGGAGCGTGAGCGGACCGTTTTCTTCGCCGCGGGGCAGCACGCGGTGCCGCAGGGCCAGTCGCGCCGGCAGCAGCGCGCGCGGCGGAGTTTGCCGCCCGCCCGGCGGTGTGGCCACGAACTCCAGCTGCAGCCGGTCGCCCAGCGCGGAAAAGAACGCCGGCTCGTCCGGCAGCACTCCCGCATCCAGCACGGCATCGATGTAGCGGCCGCCGTTTTGCGCCGCTTCATGGAGCGCCTTGTCGAGAGCGTCACCGTCCGTGCAGCCGGCACTGAAGGCCGCCTGCTGCACGAGGGCTTCCACGGGTTTGGCAGGGCTGGTCATCGGCGTTTCGTCTTCGCGGCGGACTTGCCGTCGGGCGCGGGCTTGAAGAGCGGCTGCACGCGGCGCGGGGATTCGGCGGGCATCTCGAATTTCGGCAGCGGCACTTCCGGAAACACCTCCGCGGCGTCCGCACCGATCGCGGTGCGAATATCTTCGCGATAACTCGCCGGCCTTACATCTTCGCCGTCCTCCACCACCACCGGCTGGATGAAGATAATGAGTTCCTTGCGGGACTTGGTCTTTTTGGTGGACTTGAAGGCGTGACCCACCACCGGGATGCGGCTGATGACCGGCACGCCGGACGTGGTCTTCTCCTCGTTTTCGGTAATGAGCCCGCCGAGCACGATGGTGGAGCGGTTGGGCACGGTGACCGCAGTGAGCAGGCGCTCGGTGGCAATCACGGGCACCACGTTCTCAGCCACGATCTGTTCGCCGACCACAGTGTCGTTCACCTGCGCGATATTCAGACTGACTTCCCTGTCGCTGTTGATGAGCGGAATGACCTCCAGCTTCAGCACCACGTCCTGAAAGTCGATGCTGGTGCGCACGCTGTTGTTGTTGGCCAGGTCGGAGACGCTGCTGGTGGGCACCGGAATGCGCTGGCCGGAGGTGATGACGGCTTTCTTGTTGTTGGCGGCGTAAATCGCGGGCCGGCTCAGGACTTTGAAGCGCTGCGTGCCCTCCAGAGCCCTGACAAAAACATCCAGCCCGTCCTTGATCTGGCCGTACACATTCAGTCCGGGAACGACGGGACCCAGCGGCGGCGTGACAATGGGGTTCCGGATGTCGGTAATGGCGCGGCCGAGCTTGTCCCATGTGAGGAACCCGCCGGCGTAGTCGCCGCTGCCGTCCGCTTTGAACTGCCGCAGATAGTCCACGCCGAATTCAATGTCGTCGCCGAGCGTGAGCTGTCCGATGATGGTGGCGAGATAGACCTGGGGCGGTTTGTGATCGATCCGGTCCAGCAGACTGGTGATCTTGGCGAGGTCCTCGCGCGGACCATAGGCGATGAGTTTGTTCGACTGCACGTCGGCCACGAGCCGCGTTTTGCCGATGAGCACGGAAAGCGGGGGCGCGGCCTCCTCCGGGGGGATGAGCTGGTCTTCGTAGCCGACGGGCGCGTTGTTGGCGCCTTCGCGCTGCAGCGTGGCGCGGCGCGGGCGGCCGGCGAGCGTAGCCGGATCGGCGGAAGCGACAGGCAGGCGGCGCGAGCGCACGGCTTCCCCCGCCGCCGCCGTGCTGCTGCCGGTGCCCGTGTCCTGGAGAATGTCCGCCAGCACCGGCAGCACCTGGTCCACGAAGACATACTTCAGCCGTCGCTCCAGCGGCGCGGTTTCCTGAATCGGCTGATCGAATTCCCGGATGATTCGCGCGACGTAGGCGTGATCGCTTTCCTGGCCGACGACCATGATCCGGTTGAGCCGGTCGTCGGAGACGATGCGCGGCGGCTGGCTCAGCGGAGATCGGCGCGGCAGGCGCGACTCATTGTCTCCGAGGGTGTCGGAGGTGACAGGATTTTCCTGCTGCCGCGCGGTGAAGGTGGAGGTTATGATTTGCCCGACCACCACGGCATCGGCGAACTTGAGCGGATAGAACTCCGTGCGGAGATGGCGCTGGTCCTGAGGGGCGTCGAGCACCTCGGCGACGCGGATGATCTGGCGGATGTTGTCGGCATTCTCTGTGATCAGAATTCCCGGCGGACTCGCCACCGGTGTGAGGCGGCCAAAGGCGTTCAGGCCGAGGTGACTCCACAGGGTCATGGAGGCCTCGTTCGGATCCAGGTGCTCGAGTCGCAGAAAATAGGACGCCAGCTTGTAGCCGCCCGGCAGTGTGTCCGGAGAGCGGTGCACGGTCAGGCCACGGGTCAGATTAGCCTGTGTGGACGTGGCCAGGGTGACGCGCACACTTTTCCCCTCCGGTGACTGCGCCAGCACATAACCGTTCACCTGGAGGCACGATTCGATCAGTTCGATGGCCTCCGCCTCCGTCACCGGTTTGGAAGTGACGAGGCTGATCGGTTTGCCGTCGAAAATGGCGGACTCCTTGATGACGGGAACGCCGGTGAGCAGTTCGTAGATGCCGAGAATGTCGCCGATTCCGTTGTTGGGGAACTGGAGCTGTATGGAGCCGTCCGCCGCGGCGGCGGGAGGCGTGTTTTGCGCGGGGAGGGAGCCGGTTGTCAGGGCACCGGCGAGCAGAAGAAGCGCGGCGCGGGGGATTTGTCTGGTCGTCATGGCGGGTCGGTGGTTGGATCGGTATCGGGAGTGTCCGGAGAGCCGGACGGGTCTTCCGCTTCCGGGGCGTCGGGGGCGGCTTCCTCCAGCGCGCGCTGCACGAACGCGAGGCGTTTGGCATCGCTGGCGGTTGGATAGGATGAGAGAAAGTCGGAGAAGGACTTGCGGAACGATTCCTGCCCGGCCGCGGGGAGAGCCTCGAAGTTCCTCGCGGAAGCGGGATCGAGTGAGCGCAGCATGGCTTCGACGACGATGGCGGCCTCGCTGCGCGGCGCGGGTTTGGAGGTGTTGTCCAGCTTCGGCGGCGTCAGTCGTTCGGGATCGAAGCGCACCGTGAGTTTCTCCCCGCCGGCGGAGATGGTGGCGGTGACGCTGCGCAGGTCGGTGCTCTCTGTGAGGGTTTCGAGTTTCCAGCCCTGCGGATTCGGCGCGGAGGAAACCACGAACGAGCGCCCTGTGGCGCGGTCCCAGACCGTGACCACTTTGCCCTGCGGCAGCGAGGCCACGCCCGAGAGCACCAGCGTTTGGGAAAGACTGAGCACCTGGCGAAACGGCTGCCGCTCGATAAGCGACGGATAATTCGCCGCAGTGACAGGCGCGGGGATGGCGGGCTCGTTGGCGCGGACGGCGCCAAGGCAGCACAACAGACTGACAGCGCATTTCATGGTTTGTAGATTCGGGCGACGGTGACGGTGGCGCTCATGCGCGGCGGCGCGGCGGTGGCCGGCGTGAGCAGGAGGTATTTCACGAGCTGAAATTTTTCCGGCGACTGCAGTTCCGCGAGCCAGCGGAAGACGGCATTGTCAGGCCCGCTGATTTGCAGGTTCACGGACAGGTCCCGGTGGTGCGGTCCGGACTCGGGTTTGAGCAGAACCGGCGCGGTGAGGGTCAGGCCGCGCTCGCTCGCGGTGGACTGCAGATGCTCCAGCAGACTGCTGTGCGCCGTGCCGGCGTCGCCCATCGCGGGCATCGTGGCGTCGAGCCATGCCTGGCGTTCCTTCCAGAACGGAGCATCGGAGGCCGCGGCCACGGCGGCGGCGGAGCGCGGGCCGAGATTGTCGATCTTCTCCCGCGCCGCGGCCATGCGTTTGGTGTAGTCGTCGTGGAAGAACCAGAGGCCGGTGAGCAGCACCACGCCGCCGCAGAGGGCGAGCAGTATTTTTTCAGATCCTTTCAACTGCCGCTTCATCGCATTTTTCCTTTCAGTTCGAAGTTGGCGGTGCCGTCGTTGGCGATGGAGGGCTGGGCCATGCTCCATGCGTACACGCCGAGCGGCTTGTCGGCGCTGACGGCGTTGAAGTAATTGTAGGCGTCCATGGCGGAGCGCGCGGTTCCGGAAACGGACAGCTCCGACACTTTGGACTCGAAACGTGTCAGGACGACATCCGCGGCACTGAGGCAGCGCGTGAGGCCCTCGAGGTGAGCGACCGGATAGCGCCGCGGCTCCAGCGCCATGCGCAGCGAAGTCCAGCGTGCCTGCGCCGCGGTCACCAGTTCATGACCGGCGCGCACTTCGGCATCGGCTGTGGTGTCGGTCGGCACATCCAGCGTGCTCTCCATGCGTGCGGCTTCGGCCTCCACTTTGGTCAGCTCGCGGTGCTTTTCATACATCCACCACGCCGGGGCTGCCGGGAGCAGCGCGACCGCAGCCCATTTGATCCATCCGAGGCGGCGGCGGCGCAGTCGCTGACGCGTGGCTGCCGGCAGCAGCTGAGTGCCGCCCTCTTTCCGCACCAGCGAACAGTCCGGCGCGGGCCGCGCGGCGGCTTCCACGGGCCATTCCAGCTGCCGGCTCAGTTCTCTGGCCTCCTCGCCGGTGAAATCACCCCACAACTCCACGCCTTTCACTTCATGCAGCACGCCCTGCTGCTGCAGGGCGAGCGCGGCGATGCGAATCTCCGGCGCGGCATGCCCGTTGAGATCACGCGTGGCCGAAACGATCTGGCTGTGCAGCAAATGTCCGCCGGAGCCCGCACAGAGCACGAGCCGGCCCTGTTCCTCCATCACCACGAGTTTGTCCTGCGGGATCGGGAACAGGCGCGCGCTGGGCGCCGCGGCGGAGGCTTTGGCGGAGGAAAGCGCCGCCGCGGCCCCTGGCATGAGCACGTCCACGCTGACCACGGAACGCCCGCCGGCCTGTTCCAGAATGCGGCAGTCGAACGGCGCCGGCTCGCCGCCGGTTTGTGTCAGGCCGCGTTTTTCCAGCTGGGCGAAGGCCAGCTTCCTGACAAGTTGCCTGTCCTCGGTCGGCGCGGAAAAAGCGAACGTGCGGCAGGCGCGCGCCGGCAGCGCCATGACCACCTCCGCGCCATCGGCCGCCGCGGCGGGATCCTCCGCCTGCCCCTGCCAGACGGCCGCGCGCCCGCAGCGCCACACTTCCCAGTGGGCGCCGGCGGAGGGCAGGAGGACGGTGGTGGTTTGAAACATGATTATTCCTCCCGGATCAGAAACACTCCGGGGCCGTTGATGATGGTGAGGCGCCGTTCCAGGCCGCCGACGGTGGCAAGACACTCGGTGCGCCTGATGGGATGGCGCAGCGTGAGCAGCGGTTCCGCCTGGCGGAAGTTGGCCTGCGGCACGTCGAGCAGGGCGCGCACTTCCTTCAGAGTGGTGAAAACGGGGTCATCCACCGTGTCCGGAATGTTGTCAGGCCCGAGGCGCGCCTGCACGAAGCGTCCGACTTCCGACAGCGTGACATCGAACAGCACCGCCAGCAGTTCCGGCGGCGCGAGCTGCAGGTCGATGGTGCCGTCCCCCAGCAGCGTGAAGGAATGCCGCCAGTCCGGCCAGAGGCGTTCGAGGTTCGCGAAGTCCCGCACCAGCAGCAGGTCGTCGATGCTGCTGAACGGCCGGTTGTGCGGAAAATCGGGCCGGCCCAGCGCGAGATAGAAGTCGCGCTCCGCGCCCTGGGTGCGCGGCTTGTCATCGGCATCGATCCAGTCGCCGATGGAATCGGCCAGGGTGCGCGCCTGGCTGGCGTCGAGGCCCTTCGATTCGAAAAGCCGCGCGGCGAAGCGGCGCTGGAGCCGGCTCGTGCCCAGCTGATTGACCGCGAGGCACACCCCCTCGGAGCTGAGGGTGATGTCGTAGCTGGCGGCGTGCGAGACCTGCTGTTTGAGCAGGGGATCGCCGCGTTCGATGGCCGGATGCGCCGCGAGCACGCGCGCCGACTGCAGCAGCAGCCGCGCGCGAAACTGCTTCTCCGCGTGAATCGATTCATCCAGCCCGCGGGAGAGGTGCTCCACCAGTCCGATGACGGAAAACGACATCAGCATGATGGCCCACAGCACCAGGAGCAGACTGGAACCGCGGCGGCGGGAAACTGGCGGGGCGCACTTCATGTCAGGCGGTTTCAAAGACGGCGCGCAGCGGGTTCTTGCGGCCGGGGATCTGGAGCTTGAGTTCGATGAGCGGCGGCCGCACCGCGGGGCTCTGCTCCACCCAGGTTTTCTTTCGCGAATCGTAGAAGCGCCACTCCACGCGCTCCACCTCCGGCAGCAGTTCCATCCAGAAGCGCCCCTGCACATCGGGCTGGAGGAGCTGATGCCCCTGACGCGACCGCAGCGGGCTGTCGCGCAGTGGCTCGCCGTCGTCGCCGGAACGGTAAAAATCCGGCGTGGTCATGGCAAAGGAATAACGCTGTGCGGGCGCGCCGGCCTTTTCCGCCGCTCCGGCCGCTGCGGCGCGGCGGTCCTCCGGCCAGCGCTGCGCCGCGAGGGTCACAGCGGGCCGTTCCCAGCCGCCGCGCTCGCCCCAGATGAAGGCATCGCCCACGCCGCGCAGGGTCAGTTCCTGGCGCAGCGGCTCGGCTTCGATCACTTTCAGTTCCACCGTGGCCCCCGCCGGCAGGTGAGCGAATGCCGTGCGTGTGCGCTCCAGGAACGCCTCCACGCGCCGGTCCTCCGCGGCGATTCCCGTCAGGGTGGCGGTGGATTCCACCGCTCCCATCACGATGCCGTAGATCGCGCCGGCGAGGAGCGAGAGAATTGCCAGGCCGACCACCACTTCGAGCAGCGTCAGCCCGCGGCGGCGCCGGACTTTGGCAAGCCGGCTGTCATGGTCGATAGACATAGACCTCCGCGCTGTCATTGAGTGGTTTCGGGACCCGGGAATCTTTGGCCAGCGCGCGCAGGACGTAGAGTCCCTTCACCGGCAGACCGCGGCGGTTCACCCATTTCATTTCCTCCAGCTCGGTGCGGTACTCCACGCCGAGATCGTCGTCCTTGAACTGCATCGGCATTTCCTCGCGCTTCGGTTTTGCCTTCGCCTCCGCCAGAATCGCCTCCAGTCCGCGCCGCACCGCCGCCTGACGCCGCAACAGGTTGGAGGAGTCGAGGCTGGAATGCAGCACCGACGCCAGGCCGGCCACACTCACGGCAAAAACTGTCAGGGCGATGATGAGTTCCAGCAGCACGTAGCCGCCGCAGCCGCCGGGTTCTGAGAGCAGACCCTTGTTCCGGCGGGGTGGGAGCGGACGGGTCATGGTTCGAGAGAAACGATGCGGGTGCGCTCGCCGGTCACCTCGCCGGTCAGCGGATCGAAGCCGGCCTCCATCTCTCCGCCGTCGTTGCGCAGACGGATGCGCGCCGGACTGGACATGCCCGCGGGCTGAAACACCCAGCGCCGCATCCTGCCGCCGTCGAGCACGTCCCATTCGCCGTCACCCCACATCAGCACCCCGCACTCGGTGTTCTTTTCGACCGGAAGGGAAACCGTCCACGGCAGCTCCGGCGGCCGGGGCTGCGCCGTTTCCTCCGCCAGCTGCCGCTCCACGCCCTGCACCACGATGCCCTGCTGCAGGGGCGGGGTGCGCATCCGCGACAGTTCGGCGAGGAAGTCCTCCAGCTTCTCGTAGGGATACATCACCGGGCTCGCATGAATGCCGCCCGGTTCGAACACGATCTGATAGGAACGGCGTTCGCGCATGGCGCGGTGCCGCGCCTCCTGGACGAGGGCCGCCAGCGAGTGCAGCGGCTCCCGGAACTGCTCCTCGCGCCGCAGGCCTTTCATCGTCGGAATGGCGACTGCGGCGATCACGGCCACGATGGTGATGGCGACGATGATTTCCACGAGGGTGAAGGCTCCCCCGCGTGTGCCGCCGGGCGGCCCGCTGTGATGGATCGGTTTCATGCCGGGAGGAATTCCGCTCAATTGGCCTTCGCGACCTTCCAGTTGCCGATGTCATCGGCGCTCTCCACGCCGTCCTCCCCGAGGGAATAGACATCGTAGGCGGCCTTGCTGCGTTTGGCCGGATAATCGTAGCGCAGTTCGCGGTTCCACGGGTCCTTCGGCACCTCCTCCATCAACTGCTTCCAGCGGGCCGGCAGCGGCTCCACCGTCGGCATCTCCACAAGGGCCGAAAGCCCCTGCTCTTTGGTCGGCGGCGTCAGATTCTGGGCTTCATAGACCTTCAACTGCGTGACCACATTCTTGATGTCGGAGTCCACGCGGGTCTCCTTGGCGACATCCACGGTGCCTTTGATTTTATAGATCGCCGCCGCTCCGAGCACGGCAATGATGGCGATCACGAGCACGATCTCCACGAGCGTAAACGCGGGAGGACGTCGAGTGGCATAATGGTAACGATGGCTGGTCGGCGGAATCATAGCCGGTGTGCTACGGACCCGGGCCGGCGTTTTTTCGCCCAAGTGAGTTCCGCAGACGCGGAGGCCCGGGCAGAATTCGCCGGCGGCTCCCCTGATGAGGCGAAAGCCCGGGCCTGCGAGATGCCAGGAAACCTGCTGCGTCTCGCGTAATACTGAGCATTCCTGCACCCATGAATGCCCCAGGCTCTCCATTCGTCCGCGCGCTGTTCCTTTTGCTGGCCGTTCCTCTGTTCGCTCAAACTCCGGACGTGCTGAAGCCGTGGGAACCGTGGGTGCTGCGCGACGAAACGGATGCGAAGAGCCCGCGGGTTTACTCGGATGCGAAGCAGCGCTTGCCGCTGTGGCCGTCGGCGCTGAACCTGGATGCCGGCGCCACGGAGGGGAAGTTCTCCTTGCAGGTGCGGGCGTATGATGAGGCATGGCTCATGCTGCCGGGCAGCGCGGAAAACTGGCCGCAGGACGTGAATCTGAACAACGCGGACATTGCCGTCCTGACCCGCGACGGGCATCCGGCCGTCAAACTCGCGCCGGGCGAACACACCGTGAGCGGCGTCTTTCGCTGGGCGGAACTGCCGGAAAAGCTCACGCTGCCGCCGTCCATCGGCATTCTGCGGCTCACGGCGAACGGCCAGCCGGTGGAAGCGCCCGACTGGGAAGCCGGCGGCACGCTGTGGATGAAGCGCACCAGGAGCGAGACGGCGGACCGCGATTTTCTGTCGCTGAAAGTCTATCGCGTCATTGAGGACGGCATGCCGATGTGGCTGCGCACCGAAGTGGAACTGAGCGTCGCCGGCAAGAGCCGTGAGGAGGAACTCGGGTTTGCGCTGCCGGAGGGCTGGCTGCCGGCGTCGGTGGACTCGCTCATTCCCTGCGCTCTCGATGACGACGGCCAGCTCAAGGCGCAGGTGCGCGCCGGAAAGTGGACCATCCGGCTTTCCGCCTTTCGCACCGGCGCGATTCAGGAGTTTCGTTATGCCGCAGGCCGCAAGCCGCTGGCAGAACAGGAACTCGTCGCCCTCCAGGCCGATCCCGCTCTGCGCGTCATCGAACTGCGGGGCATCACGAGCATCGACGTGACGCAGACGACGATGCCGGAGGCGTGGCGCAAGCTGCCGCTTTATCTGTGGGAAACGAAGACGCCGTTCACGGTGGAGGAGAAAATGCGCAGCATGGGCGAGCGGCGGCCGCCGGGGCTGAAGTTCGAGCGCGAACTCTGGCTCGACGAAAACGGCGGCGGGTTCACATGGCGCGATCAGATTTCCGGCACCGGACAGAACCTCTGGCGCCTCGACGCCGCGAAAGGACAGGAACTGGGCTCGGTGAAAATCGACGGCGAGGGCCAGCTCATTACGCTGAATCCGGCCACGCAGACGCCGGGCGTGGAAGTGCGCCGCCGCAATCTGAATCTCACCGCCACCGGGCGCGCTGACTTTGCGAGGTCCATCCCCGCGACCGGCTGGCAGACGGGCGCGGAGAGCCTGGAAACCACGCTGCACCTGCCGCCCGGCTGGCGTCTGCTCGCGGTGTCAGGACCGGAATGGTCCACCGGCGACTGGCTCACGTCGTGGACGCTGCTGGACGTGTTCATCGTGCTCATCCTGACACTCGCGATTTTCAAACTGCGCGGTGTGCCGGCAGCGGTCGTGGCCGCGCTGGCGCTGGTGCTTTCATGGCAGGAACCGGATGCGCCGCGGTGGATTTGGCTGTGGCTGGTGGCGGCGCTCGCTTTGCTCAAAGTGCTGCCGGAGGGGAAAACGCCGCGGGTGCTCAAACTCGGTGCACTGGGCATCACCGCCATTCTCGCGCTGCTGCTGGTGATCTTCTTCAGCCGGCAAATTACCGGAATGTTGTATCCGCAGGTGGAGCAGGTGCGGAGTCAGCCGCTGTTTTCGCCGGTGATCATAACAAGTTTCGAGTCGGAGAAATCCGCCTCTTCACTCCGGGCGCAGACATCCGAATACCTCTCCGGCGGCGGAGGTGCCGACGGCGAGAAAAAAAAGTTCAATCTCGCCTACGACTCGAAGGCGAAAATCCAGACCGGCCCGGCGATTCCGACGTGGGACTGGCGCGATGTGCGCTTTGGCTGGAGAGGGCCGGTATCGGCAAAGCAGCAGGTGAAACTCGTGCTCCTGCCGGTGCTGCCGCAGCGGATCATCACATTTGTCAGGCTGGTGCTGCTCGGCGTGCTGGTGTGGCTGCTGCTGCGGCGGCGCGGAGCAAAGCCGGAGGCGCCGTCCGTACCCGCTGCACCAGGGGCAGCCTCCGCGGCGTTGGTGCTGCTGGCCATGCTGCTGAGTTCCACCACCGGTCAGGCGCAGCAAACTCCGGATGCTGCAACCACGGCGAATGCGCCGGCTGAGTCCCCGGCTGCATCATCGCCGGCGGCACCGGGATTTCCTCCGCCCGTACTGCTCAATCAGCTCCGGGAACGCCTGCTCCAAGTGCCCGACGCATTCCCTAACGCGGCGGAGATTCCGCATGTGAAGCTCCAGCTCGCCGACCGGCAGCTTTCGCTGGAGGTGCGGATTCATGCGGGCGCGGAGACGGCGGTGCCGCTTCCAGGCAAGCTGCCCGCATGGTCGCCGGTCTCAGTGGAGATCGACGGCGAGCCGGCCTCCGCCCTCACACGGCGCGATGAGTTTCTCTGGCTCGTGGTAACTCCTGGCGTGCATCTGGTGAAAGTGCGCGGCCTCATTCCCGCCGGCACGGAATGGCAGTGGACCTTCGCGCTGCCGCCGCGCGCGGTGGAAATCGAGGCGCCCGGCTGGACCGTCACCGGCGTGAAGCCCGGCGGCGTGCCGGAGGCGCAGGTGTTCTTCACGCGACAGCAGGCTGCGGCGGGCGCGGGTGCGGCTTACGACCGGCGCGAGTTCAACGCCATCGTTGCCGTGGACCGGCATCTGGAACTCGGCCTCGTCTGGCAACTGCGCACGAAGATCACGCGGCTTTCCAGCAAAGGCAGAGCCGTCGCGCTCTCACTGCCGCTGCTGCCCGGCGAACGAATCCTGACAGGAAACATCACACCCGCCGCGGGCCGCATCGAAGTGCGCCTCGGCGCGGGCGAAACGGAGTTCATCTGGCACAGCGAACTGCCGGCGCAGGAGACAGTGACGTTCGCCGCGGAGAAAACCGACCGCTGGGTGGAGCGCTGGCATCTGGAGACTTCGCCGGTGTGGAATGTGGCGCTCAACGGGCTCGCTCCGGTCTTTGAAAGCGGCGGCAGCGATCTCATTCCCTCGTGGAGTCCGTGGCCCGGCGAAAGCGTGACACTCAGCGTGACGCGGCCGGAGCCGGTCATCGGAGAAACCACCACCGTGCGCGCGGTGAGGCAGGAAACGCAGTTCGGAGCGCAGCGGCGCACCACCACCCTGACATTGAATCTGGAGGCCAGCGTGGGCCGGGAGTTTCCCGTCGGGATCGAAGAGGGCGCGGACATTGCCTCCCTAACGCTGAGTGGCCAGTCGGCGCCGGTGCGGCGTGAGGGCCGCAGCATCATCCTGCCGGTGAAGCCCGGCGAGCAGGAGATCGTGCTGAAGTGGCACGCGGATACTCCCCTGACAACGCGCGCCGCCGCCGGCACGGTCACGCTGCCGGTGGAAAGCTCGAACATCACGCAGCGGCTCGCGCTTCCGACCAACCGCTGGGTGCTCTGGGCGCGCGGTCCGCTCCAGGGACCGGCGGTCCGCTTCTGGGCGGTGCTCATCGGCGCGATCGTCTTCGGCTGGGTGCTCGGCGGATTGCAGCTCTCACCGCTCAAGCGCCGCCAGTGGATGCTCCTGCTGGTGGGCCTGACCCAGGTGCCGCTCGTGGCCGGAGCGGGACTGGTGATCTGGCTCTTCTGGCTCGCGTGGCGCGGCACGGACCGCGCGCAGCGTCTGCCGGATGCCGCATTCAATATCGGTCAGGTCCTGCTCGCGGCGGGCGTCATTCCGGCGGTGGTGGTCATCGCCGCCGTGCTGCGCACGGGATTGCTCGGGAGCCCTACCATGTTCTTGCTCGGCGAAGGATCGTACCGCACCACGCTGCAGTGGTATCAGGCCCGCGGCGGCATGACCCTGCCGCAGCCGGAAGCCATCAGCGTCAGCATCTGGATCTATCGCGGACTGATGCTCGTGTGGTCGCTCTGGCTGGCGCTGCTGCTGCTCCGGCTAACGCCGAAAGTCTGGGCCATGTTCACCGCCGGCGGACTGTGGCGAAAACCGCGCCCGTCTCCCGCCCCGCGTCAACCGGTCCCTCCGCAGCATTCCGCCGGCCCCGGCGGGCCGCCCGCATGAACCGTTTCCCAACACGGCTTTGCCGGCGCGGCGGCGGGTAGAGGAATCTGAACCTGAAAAGGAAAATGGATAGGACGAAAACCGCAGCCGACCGAAGGGAACCGGAGCGCAGCAGAGACAGCCGCAGGTAAACCGGCGAACATTTCATCTTAACTGATGATCCAAATGGACACTGATTAACCCGGATTGACGCATGAAATCGGATTCACTCCCCGGAGCAGGATTCCCGGGAACACAATTTGCTGAGCATCCGTGTTCATCCGGGTCCATCTGTGGTTCAATTTCCCTTTTAAGGCTGAAACAGCACGCGCCATTCCTCCTCGACTTCGCCGGTGGACTCGACGGTCTCCGTGACAGCCCCGCTCACCCGCGGGCGGAAGCATGCCTGATTCTGAGTGGCGCACCCATTAGGATTCGAACCTAAAACCTTCTGATCCGTAGTCAGATGCTCTAATCCGTTGAGCTATGGGTGCCGGTTGCGGGGCGGGTTTCTTACCGGTGCATTCCGGGCTGTCAACTGCCTCGTCTCAAGGAGAGAGCGTGGCCCGGAGACGCATGGCGCGGCGGGGAGCATCGGTGATTCCCTGTGGATCGCGCATGACGAGGATGCCGGGGAAGGAGGTGCCGACCTCGATGAGGGAGGCGCTGTCCCACAGCGAGAGGTCGCCGCTGACTTCGACGGAGAGCGTGGCATCGATGATGCGGGAATTGCGTCGGACGGCGGCGGTGAGGTGTTTGTCAGGAAGGGGAGCGAGTCCGAAATCGGAGAGGTCGGACAGGCGATAGAACGGGCCGAAGACACCGCCGTCGGCGAGGTGCGGATCGCTGCCGAGCACGTATTCCAGCAGATTGGGCAGACCGTCGCCGTCCGGGTCCGCCGTGTCCGCGGCGAGGCCGGCGGAGGCTTCCTGTTCTGTGAAAGTGAGATTGCGCCACACCGGCCACGTCATGGGTGCCGCGGCCGCGTCTTCGCCCAGATAATAAACATAGGGCGCGAGGGCGAGGTCGTAGCCGTCCCCCTGGTTGCCTGCGAAGACGAACGCCGGCGGCAGAAGAGAGGCATCCAGTGCGGCATGGCGCCGGCCTGCTGCGTCGACCCCGTCTCCGGCAGCTCCGTGGTAGGCCATGACGAAGGGCGCTTCTCCGCTGAGTCTGAGGTGGACTGCGCCGGCTTTGTCATAGCCGTCTCCGCCGGAAAGGGAGGCGGTGTAAATTTCCCCTAACGGGGCGACGCCATCGAGGCGCCATGATACGAGGCCGCGCGTGTCGTAGCCGTCGGCGCCGGCGAATGAGGCACGATAGGGTGCGGGATCGGCCGGGGTGCTGTCGAGGGTTCCCAGAACGAGGCCGCGCCGGTCGTAGCCGTCGCCGCCGCCGCCGCTGAAGACGAATTGCCATGCGAGACCGGGATCGAGCGCGGATTCGGTGAGGCTGACGGCGTGGTAGCCGTCCCCGCCGCCGCCGGCGAAGGTGGCGGTGAAGTCCGCGGCTCCGTTCAAAGCGCGGTTGATGAGACCGGCCGTGTCATAGCCGTCGCCTCCGCTGCCGGAGGCCGTGTAGAGGGCGGCGGGGAGACCGGAGGGTGCGAGGAGCAGGTTGGCGCCTCCAGCGCGGGAATATCCGTCACCGCCCGACGTGGAGCCGGCGTAAACCGCGGCCGGCAGAGTAGCGCCGTCGAGACTCCGGCTGCCGAGGCCCCTGCTGTCGTAGCCGTCGCCACCCGCGGTCGAAGCTTGATAGGCAGGGGAGGCGGTGCTGGAGCCGTCGAGCCGGAGATTGCTGAGCCCGGCAGTGCTGTAGCCATCGCCCGCACTGCCCTTGAACTGCGCCATGGCCGCCGCGGGAACACCAGCCACCGCCGCAGCCGCGAGGGTGCGGAGCCACTGGCGGATGGCGGCGTGAGGCGACATTGCGGAGGCGGGGGAAGTTGCCTTACTGGGCGACGACGGGCGCGGTGCGCGCGCCGCGAATGCCCGGCGTGGTGGCCGATCCGGCGGCACCGCCGGTGATCAGTGAGCGCTGGGAGACGGGCACGGCCTGGTCATTGAAACTGCCGCCGCGCAATCCGTAGAATGTAGCACCCGCAGGCGTCAGAGCCCAGCCGGCGACATTGTGCAATCCGGTGGCGGCGAGTACGCCGTCTCCGTGGTCCGCCACGAAAGTGGCGAGGTTGCTGGTGCTGAGCGGGAAGTTCCACTTGGCGACCATTTCTGAGACGTTGCCGGTAAGGTCCATGACGCCGTAGTAGCCGGCACCGCTTTGGATGCGGGCGGGGGCGAACGGAGGCGTCGGGGGCACCGGGTTGTTGGCTTCCCACGGCATCACGGTCGCATAGTCCTGACGGGCGAACATGCCGACGCGGCAAGGACCGAGGATGGGGCCGCCGGCGGGCAACAGACAAATGGTGGCGCGGGTCCACGCATTGCCTCCGAAGTAATTGTAATTGGCGGCGGGAGCCTCACTGGGCAGTCCGTCCTCCGCGAGGTGGCCGTGCCCGGCGCCGGGATTGCCGTAGCTGAGCAGGGCCACGTCCGCCGTGCCCCATGCGAATTCTCCGGCGACCGGAGCGACGGGACCGCGGGCGGCTTTTTCGTATTCAAATTCCGTCATCGGGCGAAGGCCGGACCAGTCGAGATAGGCGAGCGTGGCCGCTTCGGAGGAGATGAACGCGCGGTCGGGGAACTTCGCCTGCACGAGGGGGCGTGTCGGCACGGTGGGCGCGATATTGGGCGGAACCGGTCCCGGAATGACGGAAGGTGCCGAGAGGTCGGCACTGAAGAACACCTGGCGTCCGTTCATTTGGTCGCGCGGCGGCACCACCGCGGGGGTGATGGGCTGCAGCGTCTCGAAGTAAGTGTAAGCGATCGCGGGGAGCTTGCTGGTGGTGTTGACGAAGGCGGCCCACTGGGCCTGGCTGCCTTCGTATTTCATCAGGTAGTAGGCATTGAAGCCCGTGCTGAAGGTGACCGGAATGTCTTTGAAGGTGCCGGCGGTCTGACCGGTGAACGCGAGGCGACCGGCGGCGGTTCCGGTCTGCACCGGGCCGGCGGTGGTCATGTTGTAAGGAAGCGTGCCCGCGGGAGTGGCGCCGGTGACGAGCGAAGCGACATCCGCGGTGCCGGTGCGGGAAACTCCGTCACCCACCTGGAAGGCGCCCTGCGGCACATAGACCATTTCAATGGCGTGAACGTCGAGGGTCACGAGCGCCGAGTCGGCGACGAGGTCATCGCTGTAATTCCACTTCAGTTTGACGCCCGGGTAGCTGACATTTCCGGAACCGGGGGCAGCGCGGTAAATGAAAGCGCCGAGGCCGCGCGTGGCGGGAACGGCGGGGGTGGCGGGATTGGCATTGTTGCCGACATCGAGAGTCGCGGCGGCCGGGACGGTGTGGGCGGCGTCGGAAAGATCGAGCGTCGCTGTTTTCCAGATGAGGTCGCCGGTGTGGTATTTGACGAACACCCATGCGGCATCCCAGTTGGCGGGGCCGGTGGTGACGAGCCAGGAATTGTCCCAGGCGAGATCGAACTGCACCGTGGCGGTGGAGCTGCCGGCATTTTTCGTCAGGGAGACGTTGGAAACCCTGATGTTGTTGGCACTGGCGCCGCTGGCGGCGAGAAGATGTGCCGCGCAGACAGCGGCTCCGAATTTAGCTTGGCGCTTAGTCATGAATCCTGGGACTGGAATAGGGTTGTTTCTGAGGGGGCGGTAATTTGCGGCCCCTTTTATTTCGGCGATTGGATACGGTCAACTACTGAGTTCCCGCGGCGGCGGGCAAATTTGCCGTCCCGTCAAAAAAAAGCAGGCCCGGTCCAGCGACCGGGCCTGCCTGAACGATCCATCTGTCCGGCTGCGGTTACGGATTCAGCGTCGCCTGCACCTGGAGGAAGATCCTTGCGGGGAGGGACGATGCGGGGCCGGTGCTGCGCCAGAGGATGGTGGAGGTGCCGTCTGCATTGTTGGTCTGGCTGGCCAGCGTGAACAGGGTGGAAAGCGGCTGCCATGCGGTCAGCTGCGTGCTCACCCGCGGCTCCAGCAAGCATCCGTCGGCGGCGCGGCCGCGGCGGTAGGAAAACGTCAGGTAGTCGTCCTCCGTGCCGAGGGGCGGTGTGTACTTTACCGTCCCGGTTTCCGGCCAATGCTGGGAGGAACCGTCGGCGTCGGAGGTGCCGGCGGCGTGTTCCATGAGCTTGTTCATTCCGTCGCCGTCGTCGTCGAGCAGGGCGGTGGCGGCATTCGGGCCGGCTGGTCCCGCGGCGGTGCCTGGGGTGCCGTTGATTTCAAAGCTGGAGCGCCAGTTGATGGCGAGATTGTGGTCGGGATTGGTCGCGGGATTGTTGAGCACGAGGCTGTAGCCGCCGTTGTCGGGCTCCTTGGGCCAAGGCGGATCGGTGTCGTAAGTGAAGTCCTTGATGACGCCGAGGGGGCCGGTGATGACGATGCGTTCGCCCTGATTGCTGAGATTGCCGTCCATCACTCCGGCGATTTTCACGCCGGGTCCCGGAGCATAGCGGAGGTTGAACGCGGCGAGGTTGCCGACCACCAGAGCGCGGCCTCCGGGCGGGAGCACGCGGAGGTTCGGATCGGCCTCCGGCCATGCGAAGGCGAATCCCTGACTGAAGCTGACTCCGGACAGGTCCACCGCGCTGGTGGTGCTGATGTTCTGCACTTCGATGTACTCGAACATGTTGTCGTTGGTGAAGCCCGCCGTGATTTCAGCCGCCGTGGACGGCGTGGGATTGTACATGATTTCGGAGACGACGAGGTTCGTGGCGCCGGCGGGCTCCGTATCGATGACGAAGGTGGCCTCGGTCAGTGGTGTCGCGGCGCCGGTGGCGGTATCCACCACCCGGGCGCGGATGTTCACACTGGAGTTGATGGCCAGCGGACCCGAGTAAACCTGCGCCACAGGAGAAACTCCGCCGGGCGATCCGGGCGTGCCGCCGACGTCGCCGTCGAGCTTGAAGCGCTGCAGCATGTCGCTGCTGCCGGCACCGGAATTCAAACCGTGGATGGCCAGCACATTGGTGCCGGCGCGAAGTGCGGCGAGGGCTGCGGTGACGTTGTAGGTGGCGAACTCCTTGTAGGTCAACGCGTCGTTGTCGCTGCCTGGCTGGAGTCCGGTGGCTCCGGAATTCCATGCGAGGGTGCCGGGTGCAACGCTGTCGGAAATGCGGACGCCGTTCAGATAGGCCACGAAGCCGTCGTCCACCTGACCGTAGAGGCGCAGGCCGGTGAGACCGGTGAGGTCGGCCGCGGTGAGCGTGAAGGGCAGCCGGATGTAACAGGTTTGGTTCACGTTCATCATGGTCGGCATGCCCGCCTGCGGGAAGGCCGGGCTGCTCCAGAACAGGTTGATGAACGGCGAGTAGTCCACCGAGGTGCGCGCGTTGTCATAACCGACGCCGTTGGTGCCGGCGAACCACGAGACGCCAGCGGGCGGGGAGAGGTAGTTGAAGTCGGGATTGCGCCAGTCCACGCTGGCGCTGTCGGCGTCGTAGGCGGCGGAGTTAGGCACCGCGGCATGACAGGCATTGGTGTGCGTCACAAAAGGCCGCGGTGTCCCGTAGGTCGGCGAAGTGGGCGGCAGGATGGGATCGGTTCCGTCGGTGGTGTAGTAGATGGTGCCGTTGGCGTAGGTGAGAGTCCCGGCCTTGCCGTAGAGGGCGGCCGCCGGAGCGGTGCCATTGTAGGGAGTGATAGTCAGGTTCAGCGGCGCGGAGACCGGACCGCCGGGGTGGCTGAAGACGGGCGGCCGCAGGATGGTGTTGCCCGTGCCGGCGAAGTTCGCGTTGTCGATCCAGTCGAGGCGCTTGATGAGCCACGCGCGGGCGTGGGCGGTGTCGGAAGAGACTGTTTCCAGACCGTATTCATTGGCGGCGGTGCCGGTGAGTGCGAGGGCGGTGGCGGCGGTCATGGGACTGGCCCAGCGCTGCCGTGCAGCATAGCCGTCCGCATTCGGCCAGTTGTAGAATCCGATGCGCTGGTAGCGGGCATTCTGGCGTCCGGCAGGACATTCGACATTGGGCACACTGTTCGGGAATACCGGACCGGAAACGATGTTGCCTTCACCGGAGCCGTTGGCCCATGCGTTGCCGACGCCGTTCCAGATGTCGGAGGTGCCGGGGAGATTGTCCCGCAGCTGTGCCTCCATGGCGTCCATGCGGCTGAGAATGGCGCTGTTCTCGAAGATGCCGCGGCGGTGCTGCCAGTAGAGATCCCAGCGGCGCACATTGGTCGGGGCGTGGGCAAACATCCTCTGCCAGTAGGAATATTCGACGGCGCCGGCATCGTCGAAGTACCACCCGGTGGGATTTGCACCGGTGTCAGCGGCGGGATAATTGGCGTTGCCGGTGCTCAGGTTGTAGTCCCACAGCGGGAAGGCCCTCACTTTTTCGCCGCGGTCCTTGTAGAAGTAGGTGCTCAGGCGATAGCCGTCGATCTGCTTGAAGATTTCCACCCACCACGCGTTGTAGATGAAGCTGTCCACATCGGCGTAGCGGTAGAAATTGTTCACCGGGTCGGCCGGAGTGTTGAGCGAGGCCTCGAACCGGTTCATGTAGTTCTGAATGTAACTGACCTGGGCGGTGCTGGGAGCCGAGGGCTCGACGATTTGCATGGTCCAGTTGGTGGTGGCGAAACTCGGCTCCGGCGACGCCTTGTCGCGCCGGATGATATATCCGCCGCTGATCACCGAAGCATCGTCCACGGCGGGATTGTTGGTGAAGACGCCCTCACAGGGGTCGAGTTTGGCGATGTCCACCCGGTCGTTGCCGCGCTTGATCTTTTCCGTTAGAATATAAACGCCGCGGTAGTCCTCCCAGCCGAGGTTGCTGTTGGCGGCCTGGTTGAAGAAGACTTCGACATACATGGTGCGTCCGGAGGCGGCAGGGCCGGCGGCATCACGGTAGGTCTGAAACGGCAGGATGTTCCGCATCAGCGACTTGTCGTTGAAGTTGGAAATGAGCACCCAGTCGGAGTCGGCGGGCATGCCGAGAATGCTGGCATCTTTGTCGCCGTCTTCATTGTCCCAGAGTTCCCACGCGTAGGGTTTCTGCGGGAATCCGGCGGAGGTCTCCCCGCGCAAGTGCGTGCCGCAGCGGCCCTGGAAGTCGATGTTCGCGGCGGCATCCAGGATCGTTCGGTTGCCTCGCGCGGCGTCGGGCGCGACCACGACGCTGAAAGTGGACTGGAACTGCCGCAGGCCCGGCGTGCCGCCGGCGCCGTCGATGTTGTTGCCGAAACTGTCGAAGACGATGACCGGCAGGTTGGAATTGAACGGCCCCGTGCCCCGATAGTTGGTGAGATTGGGGTTGAGGAGGACATAGCCGCGGGAGGTGCTGTCGCCGGGGAGCCGCCCGGGCTCAAAAATCCGGGCGCGCACGATGGTGGAGTTGGTGATATTGAACGGCCCGGTGTATTGCGGCGAGGAGGGCGTCGGCGCGGTATTGTTGGTGGTGTAACGGATGACCGCTCCCGGAACGGGCTGTTCGGCCGGAGGCGGAGCGATGGAGAGCGTGAGCGGGAACGATGCGGTGATCAGGCCGCCGGGCTGAGAGAAAGCGACTTCCCCCTGGGAGGGGCCGCCGGGGGCCTGAGTTCCCGTGTTTTTCGCTCCGGGCGTCGGGGTTTCGAGGAATCCCAGCGTCCACGCTGCACCCAGCCGTCCGTAGGCCACGTCTTCATACTGAGCCGGATAGGTGTTAAAGGCATCCACTTCGGTGGCCCCCTGATAGAGCCCGAGGTAACCGCCGGCTTTGGCCGGCTCGAAGTTTGCATGCAGGCGGGTGTTCGGTGCCGTGGGGACCGGCGTGCCGTGGCCGAAATATACCATGATGCGCCCGTAGGAGTTCACCGTCAGGCCGTTGGGAAAGGTCCATTTGGCCGGCATCAGCGGATCGTCTGTCAGGGACCAGCCGTCCAGCGAGATGGCCGCCGGCGTGCCGTTGTAGAGTTCGATCCACCCCGGAGTCTGGCAGTGCTCATCCTCGTGCTTCGTGTTGTCGATCACCATCTCCGAAATGGCCAGATTCGGCGTGGAGATGCCGACCCCGGGAGTCGAGCGAATCTCAAAGTTGTCCACCAGCACGGTTTCATTGGCGCCGCCGGTGCGGGCGGCGAACGCGAACACATTGCTGTCGGAAGCATTGAGCCCGGGGATGTCGATCCCGCTGAAATTCACGTTCGTCACGAACCCCGTGGTCGTCATGCTGGCGCCGTCCACGGGATTCCACGAGACGGTGACGTGGCCGGTCACGGAGGTGTTGTCATTGAGAATGTTCCCTGGCTGCTGGGCATAGAGAAACTCTCCGCCGGTGGTGTATCCCGCGATCCGCAGGCCGTTGTCGCCGCCGCCGTTTTGCCAGGTGTCCACCTGAAAGGCGATGTGATTGAACGTCTGCGTCCAGCCGTGCTCCGCCCCGCCGGCATTGGCGGAAAGACTGGCATCCAGCGGGAAATTGCCCCAGTTGAAGGAGACGCCGTCCGCTGGATTGTTGGCCGTGGCGTCCGAAATGGTGAGGTCGAACTCCGCCGTCCAGCCGTTGGAGGCACCGGCGAATCCGGGGATTTTGAAGGTGCCGTTTTCATTGTTCACCCCATCGCGGGTCAGCTGCAGCTTGCCGTTCTGCACGCTGGCCCCGCCGGCCGCGGCGCTGGCGATGATGGTGCCGTCGCCGAGGTTGGTGGTGCCGTTGGCAAAGGTGTCGAAGTTTTGAATATAGACCTGGGCGGTCAGAGTGCCGGCGCTGAGCAGCAGGGCTGCCGCAGCGCTCATGAAGGAGGAGTGCATTTGCATAAGGGAGGTGCGTTCGGAGGGCTCGAGAACCGGACGACTGCTGTAGATTACAAAACCCCTGCCTTCAGGGGGAAGCATTTTTTTCCCGGCGGCGCAAAAAAGCTCCCCGGGTGAGCAGCCTGTCGCGCCGCTGGGCCTCCGCAAACAGCCGGATGCGATTCCGTGCCGCACGGGAGCAAAAACCGCCGCGCTTTTTCGCTGGCCATGCCGTGACGCGGGCTGCTAAATCAAAAACCCATGCCCGACCCTCTGCCCGAACACCAGGACTTTATTCACAGCGAGGAATTCCTCCAGCGCCTCATGCGCCGGCAGTTGCGCCTCAGCATCGCCTGCGCCGCGGCGTTCATGCTGGTGCTGCTGGGGCTGCCGCTGCTCAATTACTTCGCGCCGGACCTCATGGCCACCCGGGTGGGCGGATTTACCCTGACATGGCTCATTCTCGGCGTGCTGTTCATTCCCTTCGTCTGGATCATCAGCGCGATCTTCATCCGTCAGTCGCTGCGCATGGAGACCGAGGAGGCCGATGAAGCGCTGCAGGAAAACCGCCGGCGCGCCGGAGACGGGCAGTCCTGATTTCCCAACGATTCCGAATTTTCCGCCGAGCCGCATGTTTCCCCCGATCGCTCCGATTTTCGCCGCCGTGGACCCGTGGGTGGCGGCGCTTTCCCTCGTCACCGTCGCTGTCACCATTTGGATGGGTTTCTGGTCGGCGAAGAAAGCCAAAACCGCGTCCGACTTCTTCGTGGCCGGACGCTCGGTCAGCGTCGGCTGGAATGCGGCTGCCATTTCCGGCGAGTATCTCAGCGCTGCGAGCTTCATGGGCATCGCCGGCATGGTCATGGCGGTCGGCTACGATGCCATCTGGTATCCGGTCTGCTATGCGTGCGGCTATCTCTTTTTGCTGCTGTTCATTGCAGGGCCGCTGCGCCGGTTCGGGGCTTACACGATTCCTGACTTTGCCGAAGGCCGCTTCGATTCCCCGCTCTTCCGGCGCATTGCCGTGATCTTCGTGCTGTGCATCGGGTTCTTTTATACCATGCCGCAAATGCGCGGAGCCGGGCTCACGATGTCGTATATTTTCAAGGACATCGAATTCTTCGGCGCGAAAGGCCTGCCTTACTGGGTCGGCGTGGCGGTGGTCGGTGCGGTGATCACGCTGAATGTCGCGCTCGGCGGCATGAAGGGCATCACCCTGGTGCAGGCGTTTCAGTACTGGCTGAAGATGTTCGCCATCAGTGTGCCGGTCTTCGTGCTCATGGCCGTCTATGGCGGTTACTCGAAACAGCTGGAACTGAACCGCACGCTGCAGGAGCAGGCACCGCCGGCAGTGGTGGCGGGCGCGGATCCCGACGAACGCCCTGCCAAAGCGGTCTCCGACGAGCAATGGATCGCGCCGTTCGGAAAAATGTCGTCCAAGCCTGCGACCGACGCCGGCATCAAAGGCGAAGCCGCGAAGCCCTTTGCGCTGCTTTACACCTACTCGCTCATCATCGCCCTGGTCTGCGGCACCGCCGGACTGCCCCACATTCTTGTCAGGTTCTACACCAACCCCAGCGGCGTGGCGGCGAAGCGCACCACCATGTGGGTCATGGTGCTCATCGGCGTGTTCTATCTTTTCCCGCCGCTCTTCGGCGCGCTCGGGCGAAACTGGATTCCCTCGCTTTACACGCCCAATGCCGCGGGCGTCGCCCCCACCGACAAAGTCGTGCTGGAACTGCCGCGGCAAATCGGCGGCGTGTGGGGCAGCGTGCTCAGCGGCATCACCTGTGCCGGCGCCTTCGCCGCGTTCATGAGCACCTTCAGCGGACTGCTGGTGAGCATCACCGGTGCGCTGGCCCACGACATTTACGGGCGCATTCTCCGACCGCAGAGCACCGTGGCGCAGCGCATGCGAATGTTCAAATTCTGCGCCGTCCTCTGCGGCACTCTAGCCGTTCTGCTGGGACTCTGCGTGGAGCGGTTCGACATCAACAAACTCGTCGGCTGGGCCTTCGCCATCGCCGCCACCAGCTATTTCCCGCTCCTCTTCCTCAGCACCTGGTGGCGCGGCATTACCATGAAAGGCGCGGCCATCGGCATGCTCACCGGCGGGGTTCTCAGCGTGGTTTCCATCGTCTCCACCATGTTTGCCGACGCCGGCAGCGAGTCGCTCAAGGCGTGGTACGCCCAGCACCCGCTCATTCGCACGCTCGCCGAACAGCCCGCCATCTGGGGCCTGCCGCTGGCGCTGGTGCTGATGATCGTCATTTCCAAAGCCACCCGCACCACCGTGCCCGCCGACGTGCGGCGGAAGATGCTCGTGCTGCACGCGCCGGAGACGCTCGGGCTGAAGCAGGAATACATCAAGGAACACGAGGGGCTGGGGCACTGACGGAACGCGGAGTGCCGCTTTACTCCGCCTGCGCCCGCCTCCGGCCCGCACGCAAGGCCGGCTCCCTGCACATGCAACTTGCCCCCGGCGGATTGCGCTCGAAAGATGGCGCGCCATTTGCTTAGCCTTCGCACCTCACAGACATGCCCAGGAAATCCGCACCTTCGCCCGCCCTCCGCCCCATCCGCAAACTGATGGTGGCCAACCGTTCCGAAATCGCCATCCGGGTCATGCGCGCCGCCACGGAACTCGGTATTCGCACCGTCGCCATTTACGCGCAGGAGGACCGCTTTTGCCCGCACCGTTTCAAGGCGGACGAAGCCTACGAACTGAACAAGGACAAGGGCCCGCTCGGCGCCTATCTGGATATCGAAGGCATCGTGGCGCTGGCGAGGGAAAAAGAAGTGGACGCGATTCACCCCGGCTACGGGTTTCTCAGCGAGAACCCGCTCTTCGCCAAAGCCTGCGCGGATGCGGGGATCATCTTCATCGGTCCCGACTCCCGGGTGCTCGACATGATGGGCGACAAAACCGCGGCGCGGAATGTGGCGGACAAATTGAAGATCCCGACACTCCAGGGCACCAAGGACCCTGTCAGCAGCCGCAAGGAGGCACTGACGGTGGCGAAGAAGATCGGCTTCCCGCTCATCATCAAAGCAGCGTTCGGCGGCGGCGGCCGCGGGATGCGCGTGGTGCAGAAAGCCGAGGACCTGGAACGGCTCCTCGATGAAGCGCAGACCGAGGCGAAGCGCTCCTTCGGCAACGGCGCGGTGTTTCTCGAAAAATTCGTCGGCAAAGCCAAACACATCGAGGTGCAAATCCTCGCCGACAAACACGGCAGCGTGCTCCATCTGCACGAGCGCGACTGCTCGGTCCAGCGCCGGCACCAGAAAGTCATCGAGCAGGCGCCGAGCTACGGCGTGGATCCGAAGATCATCGAAGGTCTCTGCAACGCCTCGCTCGCCATCGCCAAAGAGGTCGGCTACACGCACGCCGGCACCGTCGAGTTCCTCGTCGATGTCGAAACCGGCGAGTGGTATTTCATCGAGATGAATCCGCGCATCCAGGTGGAGCACACCGTCACGGAGGAGATCACGACCATCGACATCGTCCGCTGCCAGATTCAAATCGCCATGGGCCACACGCTGCACGGCGCAGTGATGGACTTGCCGGCGCAGGACCAGGTGGAAAAAAGCGGTTACGCCATCCAGTGCCGCATCACCACGGAGGACCCGGCGAACAACTTCACGCCCGATTTCGGAAAAATCCTCACTTACCGCAGCGCCGGCGGATTCGGCGTGCGTCTCGACGGCGCCCTCGGCGCGACCAATGCCGTCATCACGCCCTATTACGACTCC
Source organism: uncultured Akkermansia sp. (assembly GCA_964523105.1). Classification (GTDB taxonomy): domain Bacteria; phylum Verrucomicrobiota; class Verrucomicrobiia; order Verrucomicrobiales; family V1-33; genus V1-33. Next base: position 10,301 of record CAZFZN010000055.1, on the reverse strand, counting down.
ATGCTCGTGAAGCTGACCGTCTTCGGGCGCAGTCTGCCCGTCGCGCTCGACCGCATGGACCGCGCGCTGCGGGAGTTTCGCATCCGCGGGGTGAAGACGAACATCCCGTTCCTCGAAAACGTCATCGCCGATCCCGTCTTCCGCAGCGGGCAGGCGACGACGCGGTTCATCGATTCCCATCCGCACCTCTTCCAGTTCAAGCGCCGCCGCGACCGCGCCACCAGACTGCTCAACTATCTCGCGGACGTGAGCGTGAACGGGAATCCCTACGCCAAAGGCTACACGCTCAAGACCATCGGAAAGCTGCCCGTTCCACCGCTGCCCAAAGTGGAGCACTCCGCCTCCAAAGCCGTCCCGCCCGCCGGCACCAAACAGCTCCTGACAAAAATGGGGCCGGAGAAATTCTGCCGCGACTGGGTGGCGAAACAGAAGCGCCTGCTGCTCACCGACACCACCTTCCGCGATGCCCACCAGTCGCTCCTCGCCACGCGGATGCGCAGTTACGACATGCTCGCCGTGGCCGATGCCGTGGCCCGCCGCACGCCGAACCTGTTCAGCCTCGAAATGTGGGGCGGCGCGACCTTCGACGTCGCCATGCGCTTCCTCCGCGAGGATCCCTGGGAGCGGCTGCGCCACCTGCGCGCCCGCATTCCGAACATCCTCTTCCAGATGCTCTTCCGCGGCAGCAACGCCGTGGGGTACACCAATTACCCTGACAATGTCGTGCAGGGCTTCATCCGGCACGCTGCGGCCAGCGGCATGGACATTTTCCGCATCTTCGACAGCCTCAACTACCTGCCGAACCTGACCGCCGCCATGAAGGCGGTGCGGGAGGACACGCAGTCCATTTGTGAGGCCGCCGTTTGCTATACCGGGGACATTCTCGACGCTTCACGCGACAAGTACGGCCTGAAGTATTATGTGAAGCTCGCCAAAGAGCTGGAGAAAATGGGAGCGCACATGCTGTGCATCAAAGACATGGCCGGCCTCATCCGCCCCTACGCCGCGACCAAACTTGTGAAGACCCTGAAGGACGAGATCGGCATTCCCGTGCATCTGCACACGCACGATACCAGCGGTCTCAATGCCGGCACCATCCTGCGCGCCGCGGACGCCGGCGTGGACGTGGCCGATGCCGCCATCGCCAGCATGAGCGGCGGCACTTCGCAGCCGAATTTGAACAGCATCGTCGCCGCGCTCCAGCACACGCCGCGCGACACCGGGCTCGACTCCGCCGCGCTCCAGGAGTTCAGCGACTACTGGGCGGCCGTGCGCGCCTTTTACAAGCCGTTCGACACCTCCGAGCCCTACGGCACCGCCGAAGTCTATCTCCACGAAATGCCCGGCGGCCAGTACACCAATCTCAAGGAGCAGGCCGCCGGCATGGGCATGGCCGCCCGCTGGCCGGAAATCGCCCGCGCCTACGCCGAAGTGAACCGCCTTTGCGGAGACATCATCAAAGTGACTCCCAGCAGCAAAGTCGTCGGCGACCTCGCCATCGAGTGCGTCGCCCGCGGCGTGAAACCCGCCGACATCGTCAACCTCCAGGGCACCAAGTGGAGCAAGGACGTCACCAGCATGTTCGAAGGCTGGCTCGGCGAGCCGTTTTACGGCCTGACACCCGCCGAGGCCAAAGATTCATGGAAAAAATGGAACGCCCTCGCCGCCGCCATCGTCGGAAAAACGGGCAAGCGCATCAAAGGCCGCCCCGGCCTCCACGCCGTCAAGGTGAAGCTCGACGACGTGCGCGCCGAACTGAAGGCGAAGCTCAAACGCGATGCCACCGGGGATGATGTCTGGAGCTACCTGATGTATCCGGAGGTCTTTCTGAAGTTCGCCGAATTCCGCCGCCTCTACGGCGACGTCAGTGCGCTGCCCACGCCCGCCTATTACTACGGTCTGCAGCAGAAAGAGGAAATCACCGTGCACATCGAAGAGGGCAAGACCCTCTTTATCCGGCTCGTCAATCTCACCGAGCCCGACCAGGCCGGCCAGCAGACCGCCATCTTCGAACTCAACGGCTATCCGCGCCATACCACCGTGACGAACACGCTGCTGGCCAAAGAGGCCGTCACCCGTGCCAAGGCCGATCCCGGCGACGCCTCACAAATCGGCGCCCCCATGCCCGGCATGGTCGCCAGCATCGCCGTCAGCGTCGGTCAGAAAGTGAAGGAGGGCGAAACCCTGCTCACCCTGGAGGCGATGAAAATGTTCGCCGCCGTCAGCGCCCCCGCCGCCGGCATGGTCCAGGAAATCTGCGTCAAAGTCGGCGAGAGCGTGGAGAGCAAGGATCTGTTGATGCGGATGGTGAAGTGACCATCACGGCAGCGCGAAATCCGCGGCGCGCTGGTAGGTGCCGTCGGTGAGCTTGGCGAGTTGCATGTTCACGTCGGTGAGCAGGCCGCTGGCGCCGAAGCGGAACCATTGCGGCGAGAGCCAGGCGGCGCCGAGGGTTTCCTTGACCATGACGAGATACTGCAGCGCCTCCTTGGCGGTGCGGATGCCGCCGGCGGGTTTCATGCCGATCATTTCTCCGGTGTCGTAAAAGTGATCGCGAATGGCTTCGAGCATCACCAGGGTGACGGGCAGGGTGGCGGCGGGGCTGACTTTACCAGTGCTGGTCTTGATGGAATGCGCGCCGGCGCGAATGGCGAGGGCGCTGGCGAGGCGGACGTTGTCGTAAGTCTTGAGTTCGCCGGTTTCGAGAATGACTTTGAGATGCGCCTCACCGCAGGCTTCGCGCACGGCGGCGATTTCATCGTACACTTTGCCGTAATCGCCTGACAGAAACGCACCGCGGTCGATCACCATGTCGATCTCGTCCGCGCCGTCGCGCACGGCGAGGCGGACTTCCTCGAGTTTCGTTTTCAGCGGGGCCTGACCGCTGGGAAAGGCGGTGGCCACACTGGCCGTGTGAATGCCGCTGCCGGCGAGCAGTTTCACCGCGGTCTTCACCAGGTTCGGATAGACGCAGACCGCGGCGACGCGCGGGCAGCCGTAGCGCGCATCCATGGGCTGGAGCGCCTTGGCGCAAAGGTGGCGGACTTTGCCGGGAGTGTCCGCGCCTTCGAGCGTGGTGAGGTCCATCATGCTCACGGCGAGCTTGAGTCCGGTGAGCTTGGCCTCGTTTTTGATGCTGCGTTTGGTGAACGAAGCGGCGCGCTGCTCCGCCATGACTCGGTCCACCGCCGGCACACTCAGGGCGAACGGCAGTCCGCGGCGGCGGGGCGGACGGACGGTGACTTCCATAGGTCAGGGTGAAGTGAAGGCCGTGGTGGCGGGCGGCGGGGCGGGCGGATCGCCGCTCCACACCCCGGGGATGAACTTCACCAGTTCCGCCCATGGCCCGGCTTCGCGGTGCTGATGCCAGCGCACCTGCACGAGGGCGCGGCGCCAGCCAGGATCGTGCGCGGCGCGGCGTGCGAAAGTTTGCGCCGCCTCACTGTCAGGCTCGAGGCAGAAAATCCATTCCTTCCGTTCGGCGGCGGGGAAAGCGCAGCGCACGTCCACAAAACGCCAGGGTGCGAGGTCGGGGCGCCTCGCGCGGTAGCCGCGCTCCTCCTCCAGCGGCGTCGGGCAGACTTCCACGTAGAGCACCGCTTCACCCTCACCGGGGGTGGCCGTGAATTTTTCAAACAAACCGGCGCTTTGCTGCGTGATGGGGCCGGCGTGGAGGCGCGGGCCGCTGTCGGTTTCCTCCACAATGAAGACCGGTCCTGGCGCCTCCTTCGGCCGCACGGTAATGAGATAGCGGTCCGTGAACGGAATGCGGCGGCCCGGTCCGGGTTCCCAATCCGAGGTCTGCAGTTGCGGAAACGGCGGATAGGCCGGCTCAGTCATGCCCTCCGGCGGCGGGAGCAAATGGGAGGCGGCCGCCTGCTCCGACCCTGCGCCGAGATAGCGGTTCACCGCGGCACAGGCGAGCGCCCCGGCCTCCTGTTCGCGCAGCCGCTGGGATTGGGTCTCGCGCTCCACGAGTTCATTCAAATTCTCCGGCAGGCCCGGGAGGGGCAGGGATTCCATGGGCACCGTGAACCGCAGCGCGGCGACCGTGGCCAGCAGCAGGCCGGTGAAAACGGAAACGATGCCGATGTCCATCCACCGTTTCCAGCTGTGACGGCGCGGCCCGGACGCGGCGGCGCCGCGGTGCAGCAGGCTGGCTTTGACATCGGAGGGACCGGCGAAGATGCCGCGATCCGCTGGTGCGGGGGCGGCGTCAGTGTCTCCGCGAACGAATTCCTCCGGGCGGTCTGCGATTTCGTTCGCCGGCGCGTGCTCCGTGAAACGGGGGAACTCCGGCTGCGGCTCCGGCGGCGCGGGCGGGATCGGCCTCACCGGCATGGCCTCCGGCGCCGGCGGAACCTCCGTCCGGAGGGGAATGGGCCGAACGGTCTCCGGGGGCAGGCGGTTCTCCTCCACGAGGCCAAGCGGGGGCGGGATCTCCCGGCACAACGGCGGCTTGGCGAGCAGTCGCGCGGCCTCGCCGCGGGCCACCGTGTTTTCCAAAGGCGGCGCCGCGGTCGATTCTCCGCACAGCGGACAGGGACCCTCCACTCCGGCAAGGGCCGCCGGCACTTCCAGCGGCGAACGGCAATTCCCGCAGCAAAACCGGATGCGGTCGGCGGGGGATGTGTCAGGCGGGTGCGGAAACCGGGACATGCAGTGGTCGGTTGGCGGGGTGGCTTCAGGGATTCCGCGCGGATGATGGAGCGCTGCCCGCCGCGTGCAAGTTGGAGAATGAGTGCGCCGGAGCGGCCTTGCCGCCGCGGACCGCTTGTGGCATCGCGCGGCATGGACTGCCGCCCTTCGCGAACGAAAGATCCCGGCCTCTGGCTCGAAACCTGCCCGGAGGTTTCACGGCCGCTTTGTGAAACGCTGCGCGAGTGGATCAACTCATGGGAGCCGGACCTGACGGAATCCATCAAATGGAACATGCTGTGTTTCTCGGGACGCAAACTGGTGTGCGCGCTCGGGGCGTTCCGGAAGTACGCCGGCCTGACGTTTTTCCGCGGTGCCGAAATTCCGGAAACGGAGACCCTCTGCGACCAGGTCAGCGCCACGGCGGCGGTCCGCACCCTGCGCTTCACCCGCCTCGAATCGCTGGATCGCGGCGCCGTGCGCCGGCTGCTGCGCGCCGCGGTGCGGCTGGATGAATGCGTGCCCCCTCCGCGTCCGGTCCGCAGCGGGCCGCGGCCCCTGCCTGCCATGCCGGCGGAGCTCGCCGCAGCCCTGCGAGAGAACCCGGCTGCGCGCGCCTTCTTCGATTCCCTCAAGCCAACCTATCAGCGCGAGTACTTGATCTGGACCGGCATGGCGAAGCGCCCGGAAACGCAGCAACGGCGGCTTGCGGAAACGGTGGCCGCGCTCGCCGCCGGCCGGAAGTGGGCCCGGCGAAAAGGATAGGACCATCAGCGTGCCGCCACCTCCGCCACGCGTATTTCAGGCTTCGGCTGACCGGGCTTGAAGTACTCCAGCGGACCGGCGTCCACCGCGACGGAAAACGCCGCGGCGGTTTCGGTGAGGGCGGCGGTCACGGCGGCGCGCAGTGTTTCCGGCTCGCCGGCGGCGCGGCAGTTGATGAGCAGCGTGGCGTCGTCGAGCGGATCGGCCAGGGTATGGCTCAATTCCGGCTGCGCCTCATCGCGCACGAGATTGCAGGCGGCAAGTTCATAGGGCTCCGCGGAGGGGCTGAGCACCATTTTCAAATGCGCGATGCCGGCACCGGCGGCGGTGAGCCGGTTCTGAATGGACCGCGCGAGCTGCAGCAGGAAATCATTGCCGTCGAAGTCCTCTCCGCGGAGCCCGGCGGCGCCGTTGAGCCAGCCGAGCATCGCCTCACCCTCGCCATAGAGCGCATAATCCACGTCCATGACGCGCTCCGGCGCGCTCTCGCGGGACAGCAGCAGTTCGAGCAGCGCCTCCACGCCGGTGCCTTCCCTCGCGGAAATGGCGTGCACGCCGGCGCGGGGATAACGCGTTTCGATTTCCCGCCGCAGCGCCTCCAGCACGGCGGGCTCCACCGCATCGGCTTTGTTGATCACGATGTGCTCGGCCTCCTCGAGCTGCTTGCGGTAAATGTAGAGCACGTGCTCCGGAAACGTGCGTCCCGGCTCCATGCCGAACACGCGCCGCGCGCGCGCCGGGTCCACGAGCACTGCGAACGGTGCCACGGTGAACTGCGCGCCGTAAATCTGCTGCAGCGGCAGCGCCACCGTGGCCACGAGGTCCGTGCAGCTTCCCACCGGTTCCGCGAGAAATACGTCAGGGCGCGTCCGGTCCGTGAGATGCCTTGCGGCTTCGATGAGTGAGGAAAAGCGGCAGCAGAAGCAGCCGCCGGCGATTTCCTCCACCGCGACGTCCCGGTGCCGCGCCAGCGCGGTGTCCACCAGTCCGCCGGCCTGATCGTTGGTGATCAGCCCCGCCCTCAGGCCGCGCGCGGTGAGCAGCGCTGCGAGGCGGAGCATCGTGGTGGTCTTCCCCGCGCCGAGGAAGCCGCCGATCATAACATAACGGGATTGGGTCATTTGAGCAGAAATTCGCGGAAGAAGAGAATGGTGCTGTAGAACTGAAAGTCGGCGTTCGATTTTTTCGCGAAGCCGTGGCCCTCGTCGGCGGCCATGAGATACCACACCGGCGTGCCGCCGGCGCGCACGGCTTTGACCATCTGCTCCGCCTCCGACAGCGGAACCCGCGGATCGTTTTTGCCCTGCACGATGAAGAGCGGCTTCTTTATCTCCGCGGCGCGTTCGGTCGGGCTGATCCTCTGCAAATGCTCCGCCATTTTCGGATCGCGCTCGTCGCCGTACTCGACGCGGCGCAGGTCGCGGCGATAACCGGAGGTGTTCTTCAAAAACGTCAGGAAATTGGAGATCCCGACAATGTCGCAGCCGCAGCGGAGGCGGTCGCTGTAGTGAATCATGCACGCCAGCGTCATGTAGCCGCCGTAACTGCCGCCCATGACGGCCACGCGCCCGGCGTCGAGGCGTTCATGCGCGGCGATGTGATCGAGAAAGGCGGCAATGTCCTTCACCGAGTCCTCGCGCTTGAAGCCGTTGTCCATGGTCAGGAAGGTTTTGCCGTAGCCGTCGGAACCGCGGACATTCGGGTAGAACAGCGCCACGCCCAGCTCTTCGAGATAGTAGTTGTTGCGCGACTGAAACACCGGCCGCGACTGGCCCTCGGGTCCGCCGTGGATCATGACGATCACCGGCCGTTTGCCGGGGAAGCGCTGCGCCTCCGGCACGTAGAGAAAGCCGCTCACCGGCGTCCCGTCGAAGCTCTTCAGCTTCACCAGTTCCGGCTCGACGAAGCGCGACGCGTCCAGCCCGCCGCTCTCGCTCTCCGTCCAGCGGTGCAGTGCGCCGGTGGCGACCTCCAGCGACCACGCATCCGCCGGCGATCGCGCACCGGTCATGCTGAATCCCAGCTCTTTGCCGTCCTCGGTCCAGCCAATGCCGGAGATCACTCCGGCCGGCAGTCGCGGGGTTGCAGGTGCCGTTCCGTCGTTGGCTGTGCTGACGATCCGAAGATTACTCGCACCGTCTTCATTGGTGACGAAGGCGATGAGTTTGCCGTCAGGCGAAAGCTCCATCGACTCCACGTCCCACGGGATGCCGGACGTCATCGGGGTAAACTTCTTTTCTGTCAGGGACAGGCGCCCCAGTTCCCGGAATTCGCCGCGTTCGTTGCTCGCGAGAAAGATCTCCCTGCCGTCCTTGCTGAACACGGCGCCCTCGCGTGAGACCGGTTCCTCCTGTTCCGGCGTGAGGCGCTCCAGTTTTCCCGACTTCACGTCGCAGAGCCAGAGTTTGCTTTCCGTGGCGGAGAGAAACTCGGTCACGAGCAGGGTGGAGCCGTCGTGCGACCAGTCGCTCACGCCCCAGCCGCCGCCCTTCACTTCACAAAGCATCCGGCGCTCCGCTGGCTTGTCAGGATCGAGCAGCCAGAGGTCGTTGTCCGTGCCGTTGCGCGCCGTGGACGTGAACGCGATGTAACGTCCGTCGTGCGACCACATGGCGCCGGTGTTGCGCGATTTGCCGTCGGTGAGCAGGGTGACGCGTCCTGTCACCGGGTCCATGCGGTAGAACTGATAGGCTTCGCTGCCGCCGCGGTCCTGGCCGAAGACGAGCATCTCTCCGGTTTTCGGCCGCCAGCCGCCGCCGCGCACCGGTTCGCGAAGAAAAGTCATCTGACGCCGCGCCCCCCCAGGGGCACGCAGGGTGTGGAGCTGCGGGGTTTCTCCAAACCGCGTCGTGATCAGCATTTCGCGGCGTTTGGGATGCCAGCCCGCGAAGGCCGCGCCGCGAAACTCAAGGTAGCGGGAAACGTCCTCCCTCAGTTCTGCGGAAATCTCCGGCACACCCTCCACGGTGAGGTTTTCCGGAACAGCGGAGTGGAGCAGGCTGGTACAGGCCAGCAGGAACGGCAGCAGACGAATCATCCCCGGCAGTGCCATGCGCCCCGGTGATTGCAACCCCCGCCCTCGCGGTCCGGCCGGGTGCCGCAGCCCTAACGCCGCGGCTCGACTCCGTGGAGATGCCTGACAAAGAAGTCCATGCGCCGGCGCTGGCCATACGGACTTTCGCCGATGCCGTGATTGGCGCCGGGAAAGACGATCAGCTCGAAGTCCCGGTCCGCTTTGATGAGCGCATGGACCACCTGCAGGGTGCTGGCCGGATCGACGTTGGTGTCGTTTTCTCCGACGGTGAGGAGCAGCTTTCCCGTCAGCCGGTGCGCCTGGGTGACATTGCTCTGCTCGCGGTAGTGGTCGCCAATGGGCCAGCCCATCCACTGTTCGTTCCACCAGATTTTGTCCATGCGGTTGTCGTGGCAGCCGCAGTCGGCGACGCCCGCTTTGTAAAAGTCGCCGTGCATCAGCAGGCCGCGCAGCGTGCTCTGGCCGCCGGCGCTGCCGCCGTAGATGCCGACGCGCGTGAGGTCCATCGCCGGTTCCTTTTCGGCCGCGGCTTTCATCCACGCGATTCTGTCAGGGAATCCGCTGTCGCCGAGATTTTTCCAGCACACGTCGTGAAAGGCCTTGCTGCGCCAGTTGGTGCCCATGCCGTCGATTTGCACCACGATGAATCCCAGCTCCGCCATGCTGTGCTGGCGCTGCTGCAGGCCGAAGGCCTTGGGAACGAACTGCCCGTGCGGGCCGGCGTAGATTTCCTCGATGACGGGGTATTTTTTCGCCGCGTCAAAATTCGACGGCCGGTAAATCACGCCGTCGATGTCGGTCGTGCCGTCGCGGCCTTTGGCGGAGAACCGCTGCGGATATTTCCAGCCGCTGGCGAAGAGCGCGTCGAGGCTGGCGCGCTCCAGTTCGCAGACCAGCGAGCCGTCGGCGCTGCGGCGCAGTTCCGTCACCGGCGGGCAGTCCACCCGGCTCCAGCGGTCGATGAAAAACTGCCGGTCCGGCGAGAAATCGACTTCGTGTGTGCCGTCGCCGCTGGTTAGGACCGCAAGGCCGCCGCCGTCGAAATTCACACGGCAGAGATGTTGATAGTAAAAATCATGGCCCGCAACGACCCCGCCGGCCATGAACCAGACCTGGCGCGCGGACTCGTCCACATGCAGCACCCGGCGCACGATCCACGCGCCTCTTGTGATCTGGTGCTTCACCGAGCCCGCTGCTTCGTCATAGAGATACAGATGGTTCCAGCCGTCGCGCTCGGACATCCAGATCAGTTCGCGCGCGGCGTCGATGTGGTGCGCGAAGATTTTGTTGGTGTAATCGACGAACGTCGCCGGCGTCTCCTCCGCGACGGTGCGGACCTTGCCTTCGTCCGCCACATTGATTTCCATGAGCCGGTAAATCTGATGCCCGCGCTGATTGTAGTGAAACGTCAGGCGCTGACTGTCCGGCGACCAGCGCAGCTGCTCGATGCTCCAGGGATTCGGAATCTGATCATCCGTGGCGGTGAACGAACGGGAGCGGCGGCCTTCGACGGCAAACACGACCGGACGCGCCTGCGCAATTTTGTCGCCAGGCTTGAGGTAATCGTGCGTCTTGAGCCGCGGCTGCACCTGATCGCGCGGCGCGGATTCCACCATGTGGACGGGATGCGCCTGGGCCGGCTTTTCGCGCAGACAGGCGAGCCACTGACCGTCCGGCGACCACACGAATGGACGCCGATAGGCATCGTCCGCGCTGCCGTCGGTGCTGAGCTGCCGCTCCTCGCCGCTCTCCGCGTGCCGCAGCCAGAGATTGTGGTCTTTGATTACCGCGGCCCATTTTTCATCGGGCGTGAAGTGGACCCCGAAATTCGGGCCAGGAGCTAAGCTATGGTTTGAGGAGGCGG
>CAZFZN010000054.1:0-44577 GCA_964523105.1 uncultured Akkermansia sp. | reverse complement strand
ATTTCCAGGTTTTCCAGGATGACCGGGCGGAGGGTAAGTCCGACAGGCTGCTAGCTGAGCATCTTGTCGCGCTCCAGCTTGAGTCCCATCTTGCGGTAGAGGGTGGCGATGCTGACGCCCAGCATGGACGCGGTCTTCTCGCGCGAGCCTTCGTTGAACTTGAGTGTCTCGCGGATGAACATGCGCTCCTGCTTCTTGATGAAATCGCTGAGCTTGCCGCCGATGGGCAGCGTGTGCTTCATGCGCTCGTTCTCATCGTCGGAAATCTCCACCTTCTGAGTGATCTTCGGCGGCAGGTCCACCGGCCGGATGCGGGTGTCGTCCGCAAACGAACAGGCACGCTCGATGGCGTTCTGCAGTTCGCCCACATTGCCCGGCCAGGAGTATTCCGTGAGGAGCTTCATGGCGTACTTGTCCACCTCCTTCTTTTTCCCGCCGGCGAGGCGCGTGTAGCTTTCAAGGAAGTGATCCACCAGCAGACCGATATCGTCACGGCGGCTCCGCAGCGGCGGCATGGTGATGGGAATCACCGAAATGCGGTAATAGAGGTCCTCGCGGAATTTGCTTTCCCTGACAAGTCCATCCAGCGGCACACTGCTGGTGGCGACGAAGCGGAAATTCAACTCCTGGGGCAGCGTGCCGGAGAGCCGCCGGTTGTTCATGTCCTCCAGAAAGGAATCCAGCTGGGATTGGAGCCGCAGGGGCAGGACGTTGATTTCCTCCAGCACGACGGTGCCCCCGGCGGCGCGGTGGAAAATGGTGTTCGGGCCGCCGAACAGTTCCTGTTCGAGCAGCGGCTCCGGCAGCGAAGAGCAGTGCAGCACCTTGAAAGACGACGCCCGGCGCCGGCTCGTGTTGTGAATGGCCCGCGCCACCATCTGCTTGCCGCTGCCGAACTCACCCTCCAGCAGCACCGGGCTGTCCTTGTCCGCCACCTTGCTCACCAGCGCGAGAATTTCCTTCATCTGCGGGCTCTGCCCTATCAGATGGGAGGAAGCCGTGAACTGCACCGCGGGCTCATTGACCCGGGCCTGAGTCGCCCGGCCGCCCGCTCCCGCCGCCGGAGCGTTCTTTTGCATCGCCCGGTTGATCGTCCGCTGCAGGTCTTCGAGATCGAACGGTTTTGTCAGGTAATCGAAGGCGCCCAGCTTCATCGCCTCCACCGCCGTCTCCACGCTGCCGTAGCCGGTCACCATCACCACCTGCGTTTTTGGAAAGCGCGCCCGGCAGTCCTGGATGATCTCCAGCCCGCTCATGTCAGGAATTTTCAGATCCACGATGAGCAATTCCGCCTGCTCCCGTTCCATGGCCGCCATGCCTTCACGGCCCGTTAGGAACATGAAAACCTGATGGCCGAGCTTTTGCGCTACGCTTCCCATGATTTTCAGAATGGAAGGCTCGTCGTCGATGATAATGATTTTGCCCATAGCAGCAGGTTGCAGAGTTGAGTTTCGCGCGAGTGAATTATTCAGCTTCACGAATATCATACTTGATTAAGCTTTTTACCGCCGTCTGCCAACTATTTTTTTCGCAATTTCGAGAAGCCCGGCACGATTGCCGCTGTTCGGGTGCGTTCCAGACCGCCCAATCCGCCGCCTACCGCCGGCCGCGCCGGTGAGTTTGACCCTATTGATTCCGCTGGAGGGGCCGCCGGCTTCGGTCCGGCAATTCACGGAATTGTTTCTTAAAATGACATTGACCTCCTCCCTCACCTCCGATAAACCCGCATCGCTGCGCCGGCTCTGCCGCAGCCATCCACTCCACCACCACTCCGCCAGCGTTATGAAACCTTCTCCGCTGTCAGGCCCTGCTCTGGCAATCACCTTTCTCGCCGTCATACCGTCTGTTGCCTCCGCAGCCGTTGCCGTTCTCACCAGCCCTGACGGCGCCTGGCGTTTACAATCCGATGAATTCGGCGCCTACGGTGCCGGGATCGCCGGCGGCGGCGCCTTCCACGACTTTGGCAGCGGGACGATCGATTATTCCTGGGCTTCCAGCCTGATGCTGACGGATGGAGCGACGCGGCAGCCGCTTTCCTCCGACCTCAATGCAGGCTGGACGGGAGCCCCGCTCAATGCCGGGAATGTGATCTCCGACTCCGTGGTCGCCAATACCCGGACCTCGTCCTACTCCGTCCCGGGCTTCGCCGGGCTAACGGTTACACTTTCGCAAACGGCTGCCAACCTGGGCATCACTCAGACCTATGTTCTGTCGAACTCCGGCAGCACTCCGCTGAGCCTCAGCGCCCTGAGCTTCCATGACGTGGACCTCGACGGCAGCACCTGGACCAACAATCTGATCACCTCGTCCGGCGGCGCGCTTTCCGTGTCCGAGGGCAGCCGCTTCGTGCGCTTCAGCCCGGCGACGACCGGCTACCTGGGCTTCCTCGCCGGACATGTGCCCGGGGGCGGGGTCACCGGAGGGCTGGATACCTTCGTCTTCAACAACTTCGGCATCCCCGGCGGCGTTCTCAATCAGTTCGCGGATTTCACCGGCGGCGGTCTCGGAGCCAATTTCGATACCGACAGCAACGGGATCAGCGATTCCGTCGCTGACGTCGGTTTCGTGTTTCAAAACAACGTGGTGGTGCCCGCCGGAGGTTCTGTCAGTCTCACCTACACCTCCGTGCCCGAGCCCTCCGGGACTCTGCTGAGCGCGGCGGCTCTCGGCTTCTTCGTGCGCCGCCGCCGCTGAGCCGGCGGCGACTCCTGACTCTCATTCCGCCGCCGGCGATCCGGCGTGAGGCAGGCCCGTGCCGGAAACCGCCTGACGCAGCACCTCGCCGGAGGACATTCCCGCGTCGCGCAGGCTGCGGAGCGACCGCGCTTCATCCCGCTTGGCCAGCCTCCGGCCCTGCGAGTCGCAAACGAGGGCGTGATGCCGCCACACCGGCACCGGAAGGTCCAGCAGGGCCTGCAGCAGACGGTGCACATGCGTGCTGGAAAACAAATCCCCGCCCCGCGTCACCACCGTGATACCCTGCGCCGCGTCGTCCACCGTGACGGCGAGGTGATAGCTTGCCTCGATGTCCTTCCGCGCGAGCACCACATCGCCGGGGATTCCCGCATCACAGGCCTGCAGCCCCCGGTTCAGATCCGTCCACGTCAGCGGCCCGGTGAGGCGCGCCGCCTTCGATGAATCGAGGCGCAGTGCATAAGGATCACCGGCTCCCATGCGGTCCGCGCGTTCCTGTGCGGAAAGCCCGCGGCAGGTCCCCGGGTAAACCGGCCCGTCCGGGCCCTGCGGCGCATCGATGCCTGACAACTCCCGCCGCGTGCAGAAACAGGGATAGAGCACCCCCAGCCGTTCCAGCCGCTGGAGCGCTTCACGATAGTAATTCATCCGGCTGCTCTGCCGCCACACCGGCTCCGGCCACACCATTCCCAGCCACCGCAGGTCCTCGAAGATCGCCTCCTCCCAGTAGGGCCGGCAGCGGGTGACGTCCAGGTCCTCGATCCTCAGCAGCATCACGCCGCCTCCGGCCTGCGCCTCCTCCCAGGCCTTCCATGCGGCAAAGGCGTGACCGCAATGCAGCAGGCCGGTGGGCGACGGGGCGAAACGGGTGAACATACAGTGGCGCAAATCTCATCCGAATAACGGCAAAGAGGAAATCGAAAACGAAGCTGCGGGCCGCACCGTCGTCCGCCACTTGGCGGTTGCCGGCCCGGTGCCGTGCACGCAGCACTGCCGTTTCCATCATGATCCCGAACGTCCTGGCCGAACGCTACGCCTCCCCTGCCATTACCTCCATCTGGTCGCCGGAGGGCAAGATCCGGCTCGAACGCGAGTTGTGGATCGCGGTGATGAAAGCCCAGCGGGCGCTCGGCCTCGACATTCCGGCGGACGCCATCGCGGCGTATGAGCGCGTCAAGGACGACATCGATGCCGCCCGCATCATGGAGCGCGAGCGCGTCACCCGGCACGACGTGAAGGCGCGCATCGACGAATTCTGCGAACTCGCCGGCCACGAACACATTCACAAGGGCATGACCAGCCGTGACCTGACAGAAAACGTGGAGCAGCTCCAGGTGTACCGTTCGCTCCAGTCCGTGCTGGTGAAATCCGTCGCCGTGCTGGCCGCAATGTCGCGGCGCGCCGTGGAGACGCGCGATCTCATCCTCACCGCGCGCACCCACAATGTCGCCGCGCAGACGACGACCTTCGGCAAAAGGCTCGCGATGTTCGCGGAGGAGCTGCTCGGCGGGCTCACGGCTCTGGAGCAGATCGCCGCCTCCTATCCGGTGCGCGGCATCAAAGGCGCCACCGGCACGCAGCTCGATCAAATCAATCTCTTCGGCGGCGACACGGCAAAAGTCGCGGCGCTGGAGCAGCAAATCGCGCAGCACCTCGGACTGCCCGCAGCTTTTACCGCCGTCGGTCAGGTGTATCCGCGCAGTCTGGATTTTCGCGTCGTCAGCGCGCTGTGTGATGCGGCGAGCGGGCCCGGCAGTTTCGCCAAAACGCTCCGGCTCATGGCGGGCCACGAACTCGCCAGCGAGGGCTTTGCCCCCGGCCAGACCGGTTCCAGCGCCATGCCTCACAAGATGAACAGCCGTTCCTGCGAGCGCATCAACGGCCTCCACGCCATTCTCAAAGGCCACGTCACCATGGCCTCCGCGCTGGCCGGCGATCAGTGGAACGAAGGCGACGTCTCCTGCTCCGTCGTCCGCCGGGTGGTGCTGCCTGACGCCTTCTTCGCACTCGACGGACTGCTGGAAACCACGCTCGTCGTTTTGCAACAAATGGAGGTCTATCCCGCCGTGGTGCAGCGCGAGACACAGCGGTATTTGCCGTTCCTCCTCACCACCACCTTCCTGATGGAAGCCGTGAAGCACGGGGTGGGCCGCGAGACCGCGCATGAAGCGATCAAGGAGCACGCGGTCGCCGCCGCCAGAGGCTTGAAGGACGGCAGCCTGACGGAAAACGATCTGCTCGACCGCATCGCAGGGGATGCACGGCTCGGTCTGACGCGCGGGCGCGTGGAGGAACTCTTCCGCGCCGGCGCCGCTAAGACTGGAGCCGCGGCGGCCCAGGTGGACGCCATCGCCGCCGCCGCCGCCGGGTGGCTGCAGAAATACCCCGCCGCTGCTGACGCGCAGCCGGGCCGGATTCTGTGAGGCGCGGCGCTATTCCGCGCGTTCCTGCGCGAGGCGCTCGCAGCCTTTGATATCGAGCTTGCCGCTGGCGAGCACCGGGATGCTTTCCACGCGCACCAGCTGCTTGGGAATCCACAGCGCGGGCACGCCGTGCTCCAGCAGAGTATAGCGCAGCTGGATCAGCTCCTGCTTCACCGCCTCGCTCGCCGTGGTGGAGAGCAGCACCAGCGCCTCGCCTTTGTCAGGATCGGGCACGCCGACCACCGCGATGCGGCGCTCCGCGTCGCCGTCAAAGCCGAGCGCGCGGTTGATGTGGGATTCGACCGTCTCGTGCGGGACCATTTCTCCGCCGATCTTGCTGAAGCGGCTCAGCCGGCCCTCGATGTAGAGGAATCCTTCCGCATCCACGCGCCCCACGTCGCCGGTGCGCAGCCAGCCGTCGATGATCATCTCCGCCGTCTTCTTCGCCGCATTGAGATAGCCGGTGAAAATGTTCGGCCCGCGCATCCAGATCATGCCGCTCTGATCGATGGACAGTTCTTCGCCGCTGACAGGATCGGTGATGCGCACGGCGATGCCGGGCACGAACTGACCCACGCTGCCCGGCCGCCGCGCGGGGATGACGGGCTGCTGCCCGTTGGCGGGAGGATCCGGCAGGTTCACGTTGGAGACCGGGCTCGTTTCTGTCAGGCCATAACCCTCCATCACCGGCTTGCCGAATTTGTTGCGGAATTCCTCCTCGAAATTGAGCGGCAGCTTTTCCGCACCGGTCACGATGAGCTTGAGGCTCGCGAGCTGCTCCACTTTGACGCGGCGCATGTAGCCGCGGAGAAACGTCGGCGTCGCCAGCATCACCTCCACGCTGTGCTGCTCGATCAGTTCCGCGAGCTTCGGCGGATCGAGCGGAGTTGGATAGGTCACGAGGCCCACGCCTTCGATGGCCGGGAACCACAGCGTGACCGTGCAGCCGAAGGAATGGAACAGCGGCAGACAGCCGAGGATTTTCTCCCCGCCCGGCAGGGAAAGCCGGGTGGCGAACTGCGAAACGTTCGAGATCAGATTGCGGTGCGAAAGCACGACGCCCTTGGGTTCGCCGCTGCTGCCGCTGGTGAACAGCAGCGCCGCCTCCGCATCGCCGCCTTTGCGCGGCAGACCCAGCAGCGTGCTCAGCAGTCCGGCGGGCAGGATTTTCTGCAGCAGCAGCCAGCGGGCGCAGGTGAACTTCATCCGCGGCAGCACGCGCTCGATGAAGATGGTGTGGCGCTGCGCCGGCCAGGGAAACGTCTGGATCTTGCGAATAACGACATCCGCCGTGATGCAGCGGTCCAGACCGCTTTGCTTGATGGCGCTCTGCACGGCCTCCTTGCCGGCGGTGTAGTTCAGATTCACCGGCACCTTGCCGGCAAGCACGACGGCGATGTTGGCCACGAGTCCGGCGCGGCCCGGGGGCAGCACGATGCCCACGCGCGGCTGTTTGGTTTCGCTCCGGATGTGCGACGCCAGCGCGGCGGCGGCCGCAAAGACATGCGAGAACTTCGTCACGCTGCCATCCACGCCGTCGGTGATGGTGACGTTCGCATGACGCTTCAATCCCGCCACGAGCAGCCGGCCGAGGTGCTCGTGGAAAACCGGTCTCGTCGCATAAGCCTCCGCCGTGGCATTGATGAGCGCCTGACGCACCGACGCCACACTGACGCGAGAGCCTTCGATCACCGGAGCGAAACAAAAGATGCACTCGGCCAGCGGGCCGGGCGATTCCACACTCAGGCAGCATTCCCGCGGATGATCCACGCCGAGGGGCTGCACCGGCAGGCCCCATTCGCTGAGGTCCTCCAGCACCGACAGCGGCACATGCACACTGGTGCCGCGCAGGGCCGCGGCCGGCGGGGGCACACAAATCACCAGCGTGCCGTTTTGCACCGCGGTCACCGCGGAGGCGCAATCGCTCTCCGACCCGCGCTCCCACGCCGGCAGTCCGCTGGATGAAATCGCCTGACGCAGCGGCGGGCCATAGCACGATGCCGCCTCCGTGAGCAGCGCCACCCGGCGGTTCTGACACAGGCGCAGCAGCTTTGTCAGGTCCGCGGCGTCGAGCCGCGCCGGAATCAGCAGCGCGCCGCCGGAGGTGAGCAGATCAGCGTGAAGAACGGAGGGTTGATGTGGCATCGGAATAACAATACGCGTCACCCGGGGGTGCCGGCCGGAGAATCCGGCGGGCGGACGCGAGCACCGCTCTCCATAAGGCGGACCACCTCCTCCCGGCAAGTCTGAACCTTAAAAGAAAACCTGGCGTATCCCTCCGCCGCGGCCATGCTGCGCGGCATGGCCCGAGAATCCCCTCCCGATGACGAAGCCCCGTCCAAAGGCGGCGCCTCGCCCTATGCCGACTACCTTGCCGAGCGCTCCGAAATCCTCGCGCACAAGTGGAACCTCAGCGAGAAGGCGGGACGCGACATCGGATTCGAGGCCGCGCTGCTCGACTGGGCGCAGCATCACCGCGCGGCATGGCGCAAGGCGCGCTCGAAATAACCGGGCTCAGCGCAGTACGAATCGGACGCGCAAATACTCGCGCACGGACGCGGAGAAAGGCCGCGGACTGCGCCACGAAACGGTGGCCGTGCCGTCGCCGTGATTCACTTCGGACACTGGCAGCAGATCCGGGGTCCATGCCCCGAGATCCGGCGATGACTCCGCCAGCAGCCCGGCGCTGTCCGCGGCGGCGAGGCTGCGGCGGATTTCGAGCACGGCATAATCGACGCCGGCGATGTTGACGAGCCGGGCCGCGGGCAGGGCGGCGTCCGGATTCACGGCGGAGGTGCCCTGCGCGAATTCTCCGAAATTGTTCACGCCGTCTTTGTCAGGATCGCCGGTGTCATCGCTGAGGCCGCCGGCGGATTTCCATGCCTCGAAGGTCAGGCTGTCTCCGCCGTCCGGTGTGCCGTGGAGCGCCGCACTGGTGCGCCAGTTTTGCGGCAGGCTGTGGTCGGGATTCGCCGCCGGGGCGATGAGCACGAGGGAGAATCCGCCGCCGTCGGCGCCACCGGGCCACGGCGGCGCGTCGTTGTAGGTGAAGTCGCGGATCACGCCGGTGCGGCTGCTTGTCAGGACGAGCTGTTCGCCGTCGTTGCTCAGGTTGCCGCTGTAGGTGCCGGCGACATTCACGCCCGGGTAGCGCGCGGCGAAGGCCGCGGCGTGTTTCACCAGCACGGCGCGTCCTCCCGGAGCCAGCAGCGTGTTGTCAGGAATCGAAGCGGAGATGCCGGCCGCGAAGCTGACTCCGGTGAGATCGATGCTCTGTGTCCCGGTGTTCTGCAGCTCGATGAACTCGTAGTCGTCGCGGTCGGTGGAGACCGCCGTCTCCGCGGGCAGCACCGGCTCGGCCGGGCGGTAGCTGAATTCGGAAACGACCAGATTCGCGGCACTGGCAGGCACGGTGTCGATGCTGAAAAACGCCTGGTTGAGCGCACTCCATTCGCCGGTGCCGCTGCTGAACGAGCGCGCGGTCAGCAGAGCCGGCTGGCTGAAAAACAGCGGATCACTGACATTGCTGCCGCCGGCGCTGACTTCGCCGCGCAGCATCATGTCCATGCGGATATCGCTGCTGCTGGCGCTGACCTGATGAATTTCGACGGCCACGACATTCGTGCCCGCGACGAAGCGGCTCACCGGGATGATGTAGTCGTTCCATGCGTTTTCATCCACCGCTCCGGCGCCGGTGTAAGTGTTGTAGGCCGCGCCGGCGGCAAGGTTGGCCGTGCGGACGACCTCGATGCCGTTGAGATAGACCGCCGCACCGTCGTCATACTTCAGCCGCAGCAGGAAGTGGAGGAACTGCGCCGGATCCGGGATGTTGACCGTGGTGCGGAAGTACGTGGTGGCATAGCGTGCGGTGGTCGGCCCGCCATTGACCAGAGTGGCTTCCCCGTCGCCGCCGTAGCCCAGCTGTGACGGACCGCTCGCCCAGCCGCTGTCATCGAATCCGGAGGCAAACCATGCGGTGCCCTGATTGCTGCCGTTGTCGAGGTATTTCCAGACGTGTCCGGTGGTCATGTAAGTCACCGGCACCGGCCCGCCGCCGCCGAACGTGACCTGTTGCGCCGCAGGCGAGGGCGCCCCGCCCAGCAGCCGCGGATCGCTGCCGTCGAGCGTGTAGTAAATCCGGTCCGCGTTGGTGGACATCGTCACCGGCGTGGCCGGCAGCACGGAGCCGCCGTGGCGGCTGAACGCCGGCGCATCCGTTTGCGGATAGAGTCCTGCGCCTTTCAGCACACTGAGAAAGGCCGGCGGGCGCGAGGTGAGCCAGTTGCGCACGTTCGTGTTGGCGTTCTGCCACTGCGCGATGGTGCGCAGCGTGCCGTGCTGATCGCCCCAGCGCGCCAGTTCGGGAATGAGAATGCTGGCATGCTTCTCCGTCACCGCCGCGTAGCGGTCGAGACACGGCTGCACCGTCAGCGGGCCGCCGTTGAACAGGGCGCGGTGCGCACGGTCGCCGAAGCGCACGCGGAATTCCAGACTGCTGCGCAGTCCGCCGTAGGCCGCGCAGACGCCGTTGGTGTCGCCGGTCTTGTCGTTGCTGGAGTTCAGGCCGAGCGACCACTCCGCGTCCCACATGAAGAAGTGCGTGCCGGCACTGGTGCGGGAACCTGTCAGGGGTGCCGCATCGAGGATGTCGCGCTCCCGGCCGCAGTACCAGTTGCGGTGCGGCCAGTCGGCGTTGCCGCCGTGCCAGTTCACGAGGAGGTAATCGATGTAATTGTCGAGGTTCAGATAACTCGCCCATGCGGGATTGCGCGTGCCGTCAGGGTTCCTTCCCTGCACCCGCATCAGCGCCGCGGTTTTGGCGCTCTCGGTCGCGGCGGAGGCGACCGCCTGGCTCAAACTCACCATCGTGTTGTAAGGCGTCATGCTCCCCTCGTTCACCGGCGCGCCAAAGCTCACGCCGTCCCACTCGTCCTTGTCCGCGCCGAAATACGCCGCGCCGAAGCTGGAGTCCGGGCGCTCGCAAACATTGTAAATGCCCCAGTACACGCCGTTGATGTAAAGATGCAGATGCCGCCCGCGGCCCGTGGGAATGCCGATGTCGAGACCGGTGCGGCGGGCGAATTCGTCGCGCGCGTACTGCACGTCGGTGCGGTTGTCCCACTGATAGCCGTCGTTGTTCTCCGCGCGGAAGGTCAGGGTATCGAATTCGTCCGCGGCGTCAGGACCGAAGAGCGGGAAACGCAGTTTGCTGGGGCCGTAATTCGTTTTGAAAAGCACGCGAAACGCTTTCTTCAGCGTCAGGCCGAAGCTGCGAAACGCCCCGCCCTGGATGCGAATGCCGCAGTTGAGCTGAAAGTCGCCGCTGCCGTCGGGCATCGCCGGATCGATCAGTTCCAAAGAGGTCGCGCGCTCCCATGCCGGGCCGCTGGAATTCGGATTCGAGTAAATGCCGCTGCTGCCGAACATGTCGTTCACGTCGCACACGACCGAGAGACTGGGCACGTTTGTGAGGTCGTTTTGAAAGGTGGCCGCGTGCAGCGAGGTCACGCGCGTGTCCATGCCGTAATCCGGCGCCTGCGTGCCCCACACGGCGGGCAGGCCCCATGTGGATTGTGTATTCGCCGCCGTCTGCGTCATTACATCACTGACGAAAATGTAGGTGTGCGTGTCCACATTGGTCGAGCGGTGCCCCGCTTTGTAAGCAATGGCGCGCACAGGCATCGTGCGATTGATCGGGATCGGCGAAGTGTAGAGGGTGCCCGCGGTTTCGCTCGGCCACGAGCCGTTGGTGGTGTAGCGAATCGTCGCGCCCGGAGTGTCGCAGGTGATCACGAGCGACTGCGGCGCGGAGAAGAAGCCGCGGTTCACGCTGAACTTCGTGTCCGCGACAAAGCCCGCGAAGCCGCTGCTGTTGGCCGCACCCGGCGTGGCGGTATTGAAGTAGCCGGGCACCAGCGGATTCCCGTACATCCCGAATGAAACGCCCTCCTCCTGCTCCGGATAGGGCGTCCCTGGCGTGCCGAATTCCGACACGATGGTCACGCCGTCCGGCTTCACCAGGGCAAGGTATTCACCGTTGGCGTCGAGGCTGAAATTCGTGTGCAGCGGCGCGCCGGGCGTGCGCAGATTTTTGCCTGAGGCGAACACGATCAGCCAGGTGTTCGACGCCATGCTCACCGCCGGGAAGGACCACTTCTGCAAATCCCCGGGATCGTCGGTCAGGAAATAGCCGTTCAGATTCGCGACGGTGCCGCCGGGGTTGTGCAGTTCGATCCAGTCAGAGTTGTCGCCGTCGGCATCCACGAGGAGATCGCCGTCATTGTCCGCCATGAATTCACTGATCACCGGCACGCCGGGAATGACCACGCTCACCGTCGCCTGACTGGAAACCGTGCCGTTCGCATTCGCCGCCGCCAGGGTGTAGGTCCGCGTGGTGGGCGGCGTCACGAGCTGACTGGTTCCCGCCACACTCACGCCTTCCAACTGCACCGAGGTGCTGTTCACCACAGTCCACGCCAGCGTGGAACTCTCGCCCGGGCCGATGATCGGCGGTGTCGCGGTGAAAGTCCGGATGATCGGCTGATTCGTCACCGTCACCGTCGTCGCCGCGTTCGCATCCGTCAGCGGATGCGTCGCGGACATGGAGTAAACCGTCGTCACGTTCGGTCCGGGATTCACCAGCACGCTGCCGATGCCGTTGGTGGTGAACGGCATCACGTTCCCGATGCCCGCGATGCTCGCCGCCGTGGTCCCTGGATCGAGTTCCCAGGAAAGCGTGTGCGATTCCCCCGGAAAGATCAGCGGCTTGTTCGACTCGAATTTTTTGATGACCTCCACCGGCACGCCGAAGAGCTCCAGTTCATTGATCTGCAGCAGCGCGTTGCCATTCGTCTGCACCCGATAGCGAAACCACGAATACGACGCCGGCGTGGCGAAGTCCGTGCCGTTGCCGGTGAACTCCAGAACCTCCAGCCGCTGCCCGAACGGCGACACGCCCGACGTCCAGCCATAGATGATGGTCCAGTTCGTCCCGTCGTTCGATCCTTCGAGATACCAGCGCGTCGGATCGCGCTCCGCGGCGTCATTGCCCGCCGCGAGAGTGAAATGCGTCAGCACATACGGCCGGTCGAACTGCACCGCGATGCTCTGCGGCGGCCCGTCGCAGCACCACTTGTCGTCGCCCGCGCCGACCTTGTTGTCGAAGATGTTGTAGGCGCCCTCGGCCGACCACGCATTCTCGCTCGTCGCATTGATGGACACCCAGTTCCAGTTCGTCATCGCTCCGTCCACGCCGTTGTTCTCCGGATCCGTCAAATCCCCGCCAATGAGCGCGCCGGTGCCCGCGCCGCGGATAATAAACGCGCTGCTCAGCACGGTGGAAAGGCAAAGAACGAGCGCGGTGAGAAGGGTGCAGAAGCGGAACATGGCGGTAAGGGAAGGGAAGGGAGTGCCGGATGCCGGATGAAAGCACCGTGACGCTCTCCCATTGCCGCATCCCGCCGGTCAGGCAACGGGGGGCACTCCGCATTCTCGCGGGCCATGCCCCGTCCCCGCAAGGCGCACAGGCGCATCCCAATGGCCGGAGCCCGCCTGCAAGGAGTTGACCCTTTGCCGAGTTTCCGCTGCTGCGTCAGGGTTCAAGCGCGGCGGGCTTGCACAGGAGTGGGAGGCGTTGTTGTTCTTCGCATGAACACGATGCGTGCACCCGAATCCCGCTTTTCCGACCGCGTGGAGAATTACATCCGCTATCGTCCGGGCTATCCACAGGAGATCATCGCACTGCTGCGCGCAGAGGCCGGGTTGACGCCGCGGAGCGTGGTCGCAGATATCGGATCGGGCACAGGCATTTCGGCGGAACTGCTGCTCAACGAAGGCTGCACGGTTCATGCAGTGGAGCCCAACCGCGACATGCGCGCGGCGGCGGAGCGGCTGCTGGCAGGGCACGCCGGATTTCGCAGTGTGGACGGCCGCGCCCAGGAGACGACGCTGGCGGAGGGGAGCGTGGACCTGATCGTGGCGGCGCAGGCATTTCACTGGTTCGACACGCCGGAGACGCGCGCGGAGTTTCGCCGCATTCTCCGGCCCGGCGGCTTTGTCGTGCTGATGTGGAATGAACGGCTCACGGACACGACGCCGTTTCTGCGCGGCTATGAAGCACTGCTGCTGCGTCACGGCACCGATTATGCGGCGGTGCGGCACGAGAACATCGATGCCGCAGCGCTCGCGCGGTTCTTCGGCGGGCCGTTCGCGACGCATGACTTCCCCAATTTCCAGGAGTTCGACTTCGCGGGACTCGCCGGACGGCTGCTTTCGTCATCCTACGCGCCGGCTCCAGGTCATCCGCAGCACGCGCCGATGATGCAGGAGCTGCGCGTGCTGTTCGTTGCCTGCGCGGAGCATGGCAGAGTGCGCTTCGACTATCGCACCAGCGTTCACTGCGGACGCTTGTCCGGTTGATGCCCCGGGCGCAAAAAACTGCGCCCGGGCCGGCGGTGAAGCCATGCCCGGGCGCAGCCAGGATTGTTTGTCTGTCAGAATCAGGCGCCGTGGTAGCCTTCCTCACCGTGGTCGGAGAGGTCGAGACCGAGCACTTCATCCTCCGTGGTGGGACGCAGGCCGATGACCGCTTTGACGATGAAGGCGATGACCGCGGTGGCGACGACGCTCAGCACGATGGTCACGAGGACGGCTTTGATCTGATTGCCCAGCAGGCCTTCCTTCACCGCGGCGACCGTGGTGTTGTTTTCGTCAGCGAGGATGCCGGTGAGGATGGCCCCGAGCGTGCCGCCCACGCCGTGAATGCCGAAGGTGTCGAGCGCGTCATCGTAGCCGAGCTTGGCTTTGAGCATCACGACGGCGAAGTAAGGAACGATGCCGGCCAGGAGGCCGATGACCATGGCGCCGTCGAAGGTGATAAAGCCGCAGGCTGGAGTGACGACCACGAGGCCGGCGACAATGCCGGAGCAGAAGCCGAGCACGCTGGGCTTGCCGCGGTGCAGCCATTCCACCGCCGCCCACACGAATCCGGCGGTGCCGGCGGCGAGCGTGGTGGTGACGAAAGCATTCACCGCGAGAGCGTTCGAGCCGAGGGCGGAGCCGGCGTTGAAGCCGTACCAGCCGACCCAGAGCATGCCGGTGCCCACCATACAGAGCACCATGCTGTGCGGGGCCATTTTTTCTTTGCCGAAGTTGTGGCGCTTGCCGAGGATCAAGCAAAGCACGAGCGCGCTGAAACCGGAACTCATGTGAACCACCGTGCCGCCCGCGAAGTCGAGCGCCGCGATCGGGGCATTCGCACCGGCGAGACCGCCGCACATCAGTCCGTCGGAATCCCACACCATGTGAGCGAGCGGGAAATACACCGCGAACATCCAGAGCGCCACAAAGGCGAGGACGGCGGAGAATTTCATGCGCTCAGCAATGGCACCCACGATGAGGGCCGGCGTAATGATGGCGAAGGTAAGCTGGAAGATCACCCAGATGCCGTTGGAGATGTCGGCGCTGCCTTCACCGGTGGCTGCCGAATCGATGCCTTTGAACCGCATCATTTCAAGGTCGCCGATGTACTTGCCCGCACCGCTGAAGGCGAGGCTGTAGCCGCAAAGCCACCAGAGAATCGTGACCATGCCCGCAATGCCGAGACACTGAGCCAGCACCGAGAGCACGTTCTTTCTCCGAACCAGACCGCCATAGAAAAGAGCGAGGCCGGGCAGGGTCATGAACAGCACCAGCGCGGTGGCGGTCATTTGCCATGCCTGGTGGCCGGAGTCGAGCGGCGGCGGACCTTCCTCCGCGGGAGCATCCGGAGTTGCAGCTTCCGTTGGCGCGGGAGCCGCGGTTTCCGCCCCGGCGGGAGGCGTGGCGGGGTCCTGGGCCAGCGCGGTGAGACCGGTGAAGTGCGCGAGGCACAGCAGAAGCAGGAGAGCGTAGAGTTTCTTCATGGGATGAATGTGATCGTTGGAGTTGCGTGGCGGGGATCAGACGGCGGCTTCGTCGTGTTCCGCGGTGCGGATGCGAATGGCGCTTTCGATGGGCGAAATGAACACCTTCCCGTCGCCGATCTTGCCGGTGCGCGCCGCCTTCACGATGGCATCCACCGCAGCCTGCACCCGGTCGCTGGAGGTCACGACCTCGATTTTGATCTTGGGCAGGAAGTCCACGGTGTACTCGCTGCCGCGGTAGATTTCCGTGTGCCCCTTCTGGCGGCCGAAGCCCTTGACCTCGGTGACGGTCATGCCCTCGATCCCGATTTCATGAAGGGCTTCCTTCACGTCCTCCAGCTTGAAGGGTTTGATGATGCTTTCTATTTTTTTCATGTGTTCCTGTTAGGGTTGTTGATGGTGTTTTGATGGCGCCGCCGCTTTGGCCGGGGCGGGTGCGAGCGGCCAAAAAGCAGTGGCCGTGCCAGGATTCAGAGGTCCTCTGAAAATTTTTTATGGACATCCCCGCTTGCTGAGCCGAAATGCACACCTCCTCGAACACGAATTCCTGCTCCCATGCCCGACACTGAAACCGCCCTGCGCACGCTTGCCGCTCTCAAGAACCTCGGAGAAAAAACCGCTCAGTGGCTTCTCGACGCCGGGGTGCGGACCAAGTCCGAACTGGCCAAACTGGGGGCCATCGAAGTCTGCCGCCGCATGCTCCAGGCCGGGCATCCGGTCAGCGTGGTCGCCGCCTACGCCATCGAAGGCGCGCTCACCGACACTCACTGGAATGAAATTCCGCCGAGCAAGAAACTGGAACTCCAGCGCCTCTTCGCGATCATGAAACGCGAACTCGGCCCCGTGGAAATCAAACGCGCCCCGCGGAAGAAAAGTTCCTCTAAAGCGCCGACCGCCCCCCTCGCGCCGCTGGCTCCCCTCGCGCCGCGAAAGAGATAGTGCGGCGCGGCCCGGTTCATTCGAGGGCACACGATGAGGCGGCCCAGCGAAGATAGCTTTCCGCCACCGCCGCCGCCGGCAGCGCGACGATTTCCGGCACTTCGCAGGGATGCAGTTCGCGCAGGCGCTGCTCCAGGGCAGGGTATCGTTCCGCCGTCGTCTTGATGACGGTCAGTACCTCTGCGCCGGTTTCCACTTTGCCCTGCCAGCGGTAAATGGATTCCACGTTAGGCAGGATGTTGACACAGGCCGCCAGCCGCTCATTCACCAGCGACTCCGCTGCCGCGCGCGCTGCCGCGGCATCAGGAAAAGTGGAGAGCACGACGAGCAGCGAGTCCGCTTTCATCCTTTAGCCTTACTCCTTCATACTTCCCTCCACTATTCGCGGCTTTTTATTTCCACGAGCAGCTGCGCGTTGTTGTTGAAGCGCTCCATGAAGTGCAGCAGGCGCTCCATGGCTTCGACGGGTTTGTGGCCGGCGAGGCCGCGGCGGATGACGTGGACTTTTTCCATCTGGTGCGGCGGCAGGAGCAGTTCCTCGCGGCGGGTGCCGCTTTTGAAGATGTCCACGGCGGGATAAATGTACTGCTGCGCGATCTTGCGGTCGAGCATCAGCTCCATGTTGCCGGTGCCTTTGAACTCCTGGAAGATGAGTTCGTCGGCGCGGCTGTTGGTCTCGATGAGGGCGGTGCCGATAATGGTCAGGCTGCCGGCTTCCCGCGTGTTGCGGGCGCTGGCGAACATGCGGCGTGCGCCTTCGAGCGCCCGGGCGTCCACGCCGCCGGAAAGGCTGCCCTTGCCGCCGCCGTGGCCGCGAATGGCGTTGTTGAAGGCGCGGGCGAGTCGCGTGATGGAGTCGAGCACCATGAAGACATGCTCGCCGGCTTCCACCAGACGGCGGGCGCGCTCCATCGCGAGAGCGGCGATGCGAATATGGTCGCGCGGATCGCGGTCGTTGTTGCTGGCCATAATCTCGGCACCGGTGACGGCGCGGGAGATTTCCGTGACTTCCTCCGGGCGTTCGTCGATGAGCACGATCATCAGCTTCACTTCCGGATAGTTCTCCTTCACGGCCTCGGCGATGTGCTGCAGGATGGTCGTCTTTCCGGCGCGCGGCGGCGCCACAATAAGCCCTCGCTGGCCGCGGCCGATCGGCGCGATGAAGTCGATGAGGCGCGTCGTATAACGGCGCGAATCCGTTTCCAGAATGTAGCGCTTGTTGGGGTTGATGGCGGTCAGCTCCTCGAACAGCGGCAGGAAACGATAGGCGTCGGGCGTGCGGCCGTTGACGCTTTTGATTTCGATGACCTGCGGCCCGCGGCCGCCGCGGCGCATCACGGCTTCGATCCACAATCCGTCGCGCAGGCCGAGCTGGCGCACCATTTCAGGAGTCACGAACGGGTCCGTCGGCAGCGGCGCGAAGTTGCGCTCTTTGGGGCGAAGAAATCCGAAGCCTTTGCCGGGTGTCAGTTCCAGCAGGCCGGCGCAGTCCTCCGGCGGACCGAGCGGAATTTCCGGGCGCGGCGGACGGTCGCCGTTGCCTCCGGGCTCCGCACCCTCCGCGGCGGGGGGGCCGCCGTTTTCGCCGCCGCCGCCCTGCCGCGTGGCCTGTTTTTCCAGCCAGCGCTGGCGGCGCATTTCTTTGAACTTCTCTTTCCGCAGTTTCCAGCGTTCCCACTTGGTTAGCTTCCGCGGCTGGCCGTCGGGGCCGGCGGGCGGCGGCCCGGGCTGGTTCGGCGCGGCGGGCGCTCCCGCCGGCGGAGAGCCGGCCGGGGCACTTTTTCCGGCAGGCGTTTCCGGCGGGGAGGCGGCTTCATGGGCCCCGGAGGCGCTGGCAGCGGGTTCCCGGGTGGAGGGAGTGGTTTTGTCCTCCGCGGTTTCCGTCTTCTCCGCTTTTGCCGCCGTCTTTTTGCGCGGGGCCGCTTTCTTTTTGGGAGCGGGCGCCTCCTGCTCCTCCGCGGCCGGTTTGGCCGCGGTTTTCCGCTTCACCGTCTTTTTGACGGCCGGTGCTTTTTCCTTTTTGACGGCGGCCTTTTTCGCGGGCGCTTTTTTCACCGCCACCTTTTTGGCGGGGGCGGCTTTCTTCGCCGCGCGCAGTTTGGCGGCGGGCAAATCTTTCAATTCTTCTTCAGTCATGGCGGTTGGTGCCGGGGTTAGGCTTCGAGCTGATCCACAATGTCATCAGCGATTTCAAAATTGGTGTGGAGGTGCTGCGTGTCGTCGAGGTCGTCGAGCATGTCGTAGAGCTTGAGAACCGCGCGCGCGGTGTTTGCATCCGTCAGGGTGACGGTATTGAGAGGAATGTAGGCCAGCTTGATGGACGCGGCGTGGAGGCCGCGCTCCCTGAGCCCGCCGGCTACGGCGTAAAGCTGGTCCGGTGCGGTGAGGATGGTGTGCTCGTCGGCGTCGCTTTGCACGTCTTCAGCGCCGGATTCGAGCGCGGCCTCCATGACGGCATCCTCGGTGGCCCCGCCGGCGGGGATTTTGATTTCTCCCTTCCGCGCGAACTGGTGCGCCACGCTGCCGGCGCTGCCGAGCGTGCCGCCGCCTTTGTTGAAGGCCGTGCGCACGTCGCCGAACGCACGGTTTTTGTTGTCGGTGACGCATTCGATGAGCATGGCCACGCCGCCGGGCGCGTAGCCTTCGTAGGTGATTTCCTCCATCGCGGCGCCTTCCAGTTCACCCACGCCCTTCTTGATGGCGCGTTCGACGTTGTCGTTCGGCATGTTGGCTGCCTTGGCCGCGCCGATGGCGGTGCGGAGGCGCGGATTCATGTCGGGATCGCGCCCGCCGGACTTGGCGGCGATGGTGAGTTCGCGGGCAATCTTGGAAAAGACCTTGCCCTTCTTCGCATCGACGGCGGCTTTGATGTGCTTAACTTTGGACCACTTGTTGTGACCGGCCATGGGAGGTGGGGTTACAGGAAATGAGGGAAGCCCCTGGCCGGAGGTCGGTGCCCGGTGCGGGAAAATGCTCCGCCCTGGCGCGCGCCCGGCGGCGAAATGGGGGTTCGATGGCTGTGAGGGAATACAGCATGGCTGTAATGCGACCCTGTGAGGGAAACGTCATTTCCGGCGCCTCCGCGGTAAGTCAGACCTTCAGCAAACCGCTCAGAAAGCACCCGGACCGGTAGTACCGTCCGCAGTGGGAAACTGGTCCGACCCTGCCGCCCCGGAGCCGGTTTGGCAAATAGTTTTTTCGTCCCCTTGCGTCCGGGGACTCCGGCCCCCACCGTCACTTCCACAATCTTCTCCCCTCATGGCCGAGTCCACTTTGACCAGCGCCGCCTACGATTCCAAAATCGAGGGCAACATTATTTTCACCCGCCTCGACGCCGCCATCAACTGGATGCGCAAGAACTCGCTGTGGCCGATGCCCATGGGCCTGGCGTGCTGCGCCATTGAGCTCATGGCCACCGCGTCGAGCCGGTTCGACATCTCGCGTTTCGGTGCGGAAGTGATGCGCTTCTCGCCGCGCCAGGCGGATGTCATGATCGTCGCCGGCACCGTCACTTACAAAATGGCGCTCGCGGTGAAGCGCATCTGGGACCAGATGCCGGATCCCAAGTGGTGCATCGCCATGGGCGCGTGCGCCTCCTCCGGCGGCATGTACCGCAGTTACGCCGTGCTCCAGGGCGTGGACCGCATTCTGCCGGTGGATATTTATATTTCCGGATGTCCCCCGCGGCCGGAAGCGCTGCTGGAGGGGCTGATGCGCCTGCAGCGGAAGATCGACACCGAAAAATCGCTCGGTGCCCAGAAGAAGGGACTGATCGAGTCCCTTCGCGCCTGAATCGCGGCAGGAAACGGCTTCACCGCAGGGTTTGCAAACGCCGGCGATTCCGGCATGGTGCGCCGGCTCTTCATGGAACCGACCGCTGACTCTGTTTCACTCCACCGCTCCGGCGGCACCGCTGCGCGCGGGGATTTGTTTCCCCTGACACAATGGTCCGCCATTTCCCAGGCGCGCGGCGGCGACGAATCCCGCGCCGTGGAGGGACTGCGGCGGCTCGCGGTGAACTACTGGCGCCCGCTCTATCTCTACCTGCGCAAGCGCGGCGAGAACCACGAGGACGCTTCGGACTCCGTGCAGGGGTTTTTCGAGTTCGTCTTCAGCAGCGGGTTTTTTGAACACGTGGAGCGCGAGGGAGGCAAGTTCCGGTCCTATCTGCTCCGCTCTCTGGAGCGCTGGCGCAGCCGCCGCAGTGTGCGCGAGGGAGCCCAAAAGCGCGGCGGGCGGGTGCCGCACGTGTCCCTCGACGGGGCGGAGGAAATGCACGAGGCCGCGGGTCTGGAGGACG
The DNA here is from genome assembly GCA_964523105.1 of uncultured Akkermansia sp. Classification (GTDB taxonomy): domain Bacteria; phylum Verrucomicrobiota; class Verrucomicrobiia; order Verrucomicrobiales; family V1-33; genus V1-33. The sequence continues at coordinate 24,319 of CAZFZN010000054.1, read as the reverse complement.
ACTCGGTTTCGCCGGAGGCGGCCTACGACCGTCAGTGGGCCGCGGAAATGGTGGCCCGCGCCGTGCAGAGCCTGCGCGCCGATTACGAACGGCGCAGCCGCGCGGCATGGTTCGAGGCCCTCGCGGCGGCGCTGCCGGGCGGCGGCGTGCTGGCGCCCTATGCCGATCTCGCAGCCGCGCTCGACACCAGTGAAGGAGCTGTCAGGAAAGCCGTCTTCGACCTGCGCGCCGCGTTTGCCTCACGTCTCAAAGACGAAATCCGCGCCACGGTCCGCAGCAATGAAGACGCCGAAGAGGAACTCCGCCATTTGATCGCCGTGCTCGGAACCAGGTGAGACCTCAGCTCATGGTGGCGCCATCATGCGCGGGCTCCGAACCGCGCGACGGCGCGAACGATCTCCTCCACCATGCGCGGCCCGCCGTGGCCTTCGCCGGGAATGACGATAAGCTCGCTGCCCGGCCAGCAGCGATGCAAATCCCACGCCGCCTCCAGCGGCGAACTGATGTCGAGCCTTCCGTGAATCAGCACCGCCGGGAGGTGCGCGATACGATGCATGTTTTCCGGAATCGGACGCCCGTCGAGAAACCCGTGGTTCCTCCAGTAATGAATCACCAGCGTCGCCAGCACCATCTGCCACGACAAATCCCGCCCGTTCAGACCGGAGGCGGAGCGCGGATCGAGCGACATGTGCGCGTCCTCCCAGCGGCACCACGCCCGTGCCGCCGCTTCACGCACTTCACGCTCCGGATGGGTGATGCGCTGATAGAAAGCATCGATGATCCTTTGCCCCGGCTGCCTTTGGGACGCGGCGGCGAACTCATCCCATTCCCGCGGAAAGACGCGGCGCATCTGCTCCGTGATCCAGTCCACGGTGAATGCCGACGGCACGTGAATCAGGGCCAGGACCAGCGCCGAGACTTTGTCAGGATGAGCCTGCGCGTAAGCCAGTCCCAGCGCGCTGCCCCATGAGACGCCGGTGATCAGCCATGCCTTCACGCCGAGATGTTCCCGCAGCGCCTCCATGTCTGCGAGAATGGCCTGCGTGGTGTTGGAAGCAAGGTCCGCTCCTTCGTCCGTCACCAGCGGACGGCTCCGGCCGCATCCGCGCTGATCGAAGGAGACAATCAGAAACTTGTCAGGATCGTAATGCCGCCGGTATCCCTCGCCGGCTCCGCCTCCGGGACCGCCGTGGAGATACAGGGCCGGCGTCCCCGCGGGATTCCCCGATGTCTCCCAGTAAATCTCATTCCCGTCCGCCGCGCGAAGCAGGCCGGTGCGGAAAGGTTTGAGTGGTGGAAACATGCCCGGAATCTGGAAGCAGCCGGCGGCGGGAGAAAGTGAGATTAATCACCGGACCGGCTTTACCGCGCGGGCTTTGGCAGGTCATTGCAGTCCGTGATTCGAGCCCGCGAGGATTGACGTGCAGTCCGGTGCCCCGCCGCCTGCCCGTGAAACCGGAACGGAACGAGTCCCGCGCCATGCCTCACCACCGCCGCCCCGCCGCTCCAAGGTCGCCGGAGCCGCGGCGCAACCCCGGCGACAATCCACTTGCATCCCCCGCGGCTCCATTTATCCGCTCCGCACGCCGCGTGATGCGCGGTATCATCTCAAGGGTAGGTACCGAAGTGGCCAACCGGGGCAGACTGTAAATCTGCTGACTTATGTCTTCATTGGTTCGAATCCAATCCTGCCCACCATTTCCTCACAATCACCTCCTCCGGCACCGGAGATTCACTCCCGAAAACGCCTGCCATTTCCGCGGGGATATTTCGTTTGCATTCCCAAACGTGCCTGATACTGGAGCGGCCGAATTTGACCCAGACACCCCCTATTATGTCCGAAAAATCCATCGAAGACAAAGTCCGCGACATCATCGTAGATCAGCTTGGCGTGAACGCCGAGCAGGTCGTGAAGGAGGCGCGCTTCATCGAAGACCTCGGGGCGGACTCGCTGGACACGGTGGAGCTGGTGATGGCGTTCGAGGAGGAGTTTTCCATCGAAGTGCCCGACGAGGAGGCTGAGAAGCTGCAGACCGTGGGTGATGTTGTCGCCTACGTGGAGGAGCACAGCCAGTCCTGACCGGTTCGCCTTTCCTGGCGCCGCGCGGGCATAGCCTTGAGCCTGCTCGCTGCAGAGACAATTCGCTGAGGCGACCCGGTTGTCGCGCGGAGGCCGATTCCGCGCGGTGCGTGAGTCGCTTCAGAGCGCCGCCGGCTGGTGGGGGCTTTTCTTGAACTGCGTCGGCGTCATGCCGGTCTGCTGCCGGAACCAGCGGGCGAAGTAATTGTTGTCCGGAATGCCCGTGCGCTCCGCGACCACTTTCATTGGCAGACCCTGACGGATCAGAATCCGCGCGCGCCCCAGCCGGTAGCGGCTGCGCAGCTGGCCCAGCGTGAGGCCGCATTCCGCACGCAGCCGGCGATTGAGGGCTTCGACCTCGTAGCCGGCGCGCCGGGCGATTTCCTCCAGGGTCACCCCGGGCGCATTCATGCGCTCCAGCAGGCGTTCGGTGAATTGTGTCAGGGCCTTGCCGCTGCGCTCTGCGTAGCGGTTCACCGGCTTGAGCCATCCGGCGGCCAGCAGCGCGCGGTCGAGCACTTCCAGCACGATCGCCGCAGTGGCGAGCAGGTTTTCGCGGTGGTCGGGCTGACGGATCGCCAGCAGGCGCTGCAGCGCCCGCAGCACGCGGGTGAGATCCGCCCGCGGCATCAGCGAGACCGGATGCGGCGTGTAGCGCGTGATTTCCAGTTCGACATCGACGACGAGAATCAGCGGCGCCGCGTGCATTTGCCGTGTGTAGGCGTGCGTTTGCCCGGGCTCGACATACACGACGCTGCCCGGCCGGCACTGAAAGGTGCGCTCCCCCATCTGCTGGCGCCCGCGTCCACTGAGAAATATGAGCACCTGACCGTGCTCGTGCGAGTGCGTCGTCCAGACCGGCTCCGGCATGTGATGATTGAGCCGCAATCCGCGCACGCGGAGCCCGGGAACGGTGATTCCCGGAGTGCTGAACTGGAGCGGGCGGTAGTTCTTCATGATTTTCGTGTGCGCTTTGGAAAAGCCGCGTCAATGGAGCAAGCCCGGTGCCCGCACCGCGTATCTCCGGGCCCCCGCTCATGTTCAACTTTCGCGAACGCATCGCCTCCCAGTGGGCTGTCGCCAAACAGCATCTCATGCTGGTGCTCGTGTTCGTCGGAATCCTGTGGGTGATCTTCATCGTCGATGCGCTCCTGCCGGATGCATGGCTCGATTTGAACAGCCTCGCCATCCGCCCGCGGACTGCCGGCGGGCTCTTTTGCATCGCCACGGCCCCGTTCCTGCACATCAACATCTGGCATCTCATGGGCAACACGCTGGGCCTCGTGATCCTCGGCTGGACCCTCGTGATGAGCGGGCGCGGCACCTTTCTCAAAGTCTGTCTGATCACCGGACTGGTGAGCGGCCTCGGCACGTGGGCCTTTGGCGAAGGCGGTCTCGGTCATGAAGGCGCCAGCGGCGTGCTCTACGGCATGATCGGATTCCTGCTGGCGCGGGGCTGGTTTGCGCGCCGCGTCCTGTGGACGCTCATCGCGCTCGCCGTGGGCATGACGCACCTCGGCCACATCTTCACCCTCCTGCGCAATGACCCGAATGTCTCGTGGTCGGCGCATTTTTGGGGCCTGATGGGTGGGATCGGGCTCGCATGGTGGATGTATGGCCGCGTCTCCGCCACGCAGCCGAAGCCATCGGACATGCGGCACCAGTGAACCTTGAGACGGGCCGCAGAACCGCGGATGGACACTGATTCGCACGGATTGACGCATGATTTCGGATTCACTCCCCGGAGGAGGATTCACGGGAACACAACTTGCTGAGTATCCGTGTTCATCCGTGTCCATCCGTGGTTCCATTTCCCTTTTAAGTTTATCCGTGTCCATCCGTGGTTTCTCTCGCCTCGATTTTCTCAGGGTGAACGGCGCTGCGCCCGCGGGCCGCCCGCTGCCGGTTACGGCTCCATCAAACTCGCGGTCTGCGCCAGGACCTCGGAGAAGGGAATGCCGGCCAGCAATCCAAACGAATCGTGCCGGGTAAGCCTGCTGCGTGAAACGGCGGGGCTGGTGATGCCGCAGAGGAAACGCGCCAGCTGCCGCGCGGTGCGCAGGGCGGCGTGATTCTCGCGGCGCAATTCCTGAATGGCGGCGGCATCGGCCGCGGAGATCCGGCGCACAGGAGATTGCGGAAGCACCAGCGGCGCCGGGCGCGGCTTGCGGCAGTTGCCGCAGTGTCCGCACGCGCCGGCCATCGTTTCGCCGAACCGGTGCAGCAGGAACTGCGTCAGGCATCCCGGATGCGCAGCGAAGCGCAGCACTTCCGCCAGCCGTTCCACGTCCCGCGCCTCGCGCTCCATGAACCGGCGGGCGAGGGACGCGGCGATCTTTCCGGGATCGCATTCGCGCGCGCCGGGCAGAAGCCGGTAACGGTGGCGCAGTCCCGTGGGCTGCACGGTGATATCGCCGGCCTCCTCCAGCCATGTCAGGGCTTGCTGAATCCGTTCGCGCGTTTCGCCCGTGGCCGCGGCGGACTCCTCCAAACTCAGCGTGAGATACTTCGGCCCGCGTTTTCCGCTCGCGAAGAGCGCCCGCAGAAAACGCTGACGCTCCGCCTTGTGACCCGCCAAAACCCGCTCCTCCGGATGGCGAAACTGAAGGCGTGAGCCGGTGTAAAATGCGCCGGCGGGCGCGAGCAGGCCGTCCATTTCCAGATAGGTCAGGAGCGTTTCGAGCACCAGCGGACGCAGGTCCGCGGCCTGCGAAAGTTCATGGCGCGAGATGTCGAACTCTTCGCCCTGACGCATCACGGCGTCGAGCACGCTGCGCACCGCGGAGGCGGAGGGAGTGTCGCCGTGGATGAAATTTTCCAGAGCGATGCGATCGTCGGCACACGCGTAGAGCGTGCAAAGCGAGGCTTTGCCGTCGCGGCCGGCGCGGCCGGTTTCCTGCAGGTAATTCTCCAGCGTCTTCGGCAGGTTGTAATGGAAGACGCCGCGGATGTCCGCCTTGTCGATGCCCATGCCAAAGGCGATGGTCGCGGCGATGACATCGCACCGGCCGGACATGAACAAATCCTGCGTCTCCGCGCGCTGTTCGTCCGGAAGTCCGGCGTGATAGGCGCGGGCGTTCAGTCCGGCGCGCTGCAAATGGGTGGCCACGCGCTCCGCGGTTTCCTGGAACGTGACATAGACGATGGCCGGCCGGACTTTGGCGCTCTGGAGGCGCTTTGTCAGGAGCTCAAGCCGCCGCGGCGCCGGAGCGGGGACGATTTCGAGATGCAGATTCGGCCGGTGAAACGAGGTCTGCACGTGGTCCGCCTCCGCGATGCCGAAGCTTTCGCGAATGCTGCGCGCGACCTCCGGCGTGGCGGTGGCGGTGAGCGCGAGCACCGGATGCAAGTCGAACTCCCGCGCCACCTTTGCGAGCCGCAGGTATTCGGGACGGAAGTTGTGTCCCCACTCGGAAATGCAGTGCGCCTCATCGATGGCGAGCAGCGAAACCTTCATCCGCCTCAGCCGCGTCAGAAACGGTTCATTGGAGAGCCGCTCCGGCGCGATGTAGAGCAGCGTGAGCTTTCCCGCCGTCATCTCCGCGTAAAGCCGGGCGGTTTCGGATGCGGAGAGCGTCGAGTCGAGCCGGGCGGCGGCGATGCCGCGCCGCTGCAGGGACTCCACCTGGTCCTTCATCAGCGCGATGAGCGGCGAGACGACGAGGGCCGTGCCGGGCCGCACGAGCGCGGGCAGTTGATAACAAAGCGACTTGCCCGCGCCGGTGGGAAACAGCGCCAGCGCGGAACGTCCGGCGCACAGCGCTTCGATGACAGGCAGCTGTCCTTCGCGGAAATCCGCATAGCCGAAATGCCGGTGCAGCAATTCGCGCAGTGCCGCCGGCTTCATTCGGTTCGGGCCATTGCCTGACACATTACCCGTCTCTGCCGTGCGCGGGTTCAAAGCGGGACGCTGGCCTCCATCGTCATCTCCACGCGCGGCGGATCGCCGGGTTTGCGTTCAGGGAACCCGGGGGCGGAGCACGCCGCAGGCAGCAGCGCAGCGAGGAGGAGCAGCAGGCGAATCATGCTCGCGTGCATGGCTCACATCCGCGGCTTCCGCAAGGCGTGACCGGATTGGGGTTGAATCGACTGCCTTCCGGAGGCAACCCTCCGCCATGCGCCTCCCACTTTTCGCATTGCTCGTCATGTCCGCCGTTTCCGCCCCCGCTCAGGACAGTCCCGCGGAAAAACTCCTGGCCCGCAACGGTCCCCTCGTCATCGCCCACCGCGGCTGCAGCGCCCACGCGCCGGAGAATACGCTGCCCGCCTTCAAACTCGCCAAAGAGGCCGGCGCCGACCTGATCGAACTGGATTACTATCATACCAAAGACAGCCAGCCGGTGGTCTTCCATGACAAGACGCTCGACCGCACGAGCGATGCCGTCGCCAAATGGGGAGGTGAAAAAATTGCTCTCGAAAGCAAAACCCTGGCCGAGCTGAAAACACTCGATGCCGGGAAATGGTTCGACGCCAAGTTCGCCGGCACGCCGGTGCCGACTCTCGAGGAATCGCTCGACTGCATCCAGGCCGGAAACGTGACGCTCATCGAGCGCAAGGGAGGGGATGCCGCCACCTGTGTAAAGCTTTTGCAGGCCCGCGGGGAAGTGAACAAAGTCATCGTGCAGGCCTTCGACTGGAAGTACCTCGCCGACTTTCACGCGCTGGAGCCGAAGCAGGCGCTCGGCGCGCTCGGGCCGCCCTCCGCGCGCGACGGAAAGAAGCTAACGGATGAGGAGAAGGTGCTGAACGCGCAGTTCATCAAAGAGGCCAAAGCCGCCGGCGCACGTGTCATCGGCTGGAACAACAAAGTGACGAAAGAGTCCATCTCCGCCGCGCACGCCGCCGGCATGGAGGTCTGGATTTATACCGTGAACAAGCCTGAGGAGGCGGCGCGCCTGCTGGACATGGGCGTGGACGGGATCATCACCGATGACCCGGCCTTGATTCGCAGGTCCATCGCCGCCCGGAAATGAACGCCGCGTCCCTCAGGGCGCGACTGCGCCGCATCCGGCACGTGGCGCTGGACATGGACGGCACCATCTACAGCGGCAGCCGGCTCTTTGGATGCACGAAGCCGTTTCTTGCCACGCTGAGGAAGCTGGGCATCGGCTGGACGTTCCTGACAAACAACTCGTCGAAGAGCGTCGCTGATTACGTGAAGCATCTGCGCGGCATGGGCATCGCCGCCCGGGCGGACGATTTCTTCACCAGCACCCAGGCGACGATTCACTGCCTGCGCGAATCGCTGCCGAAAGTGCGGCGGCTGTTCGTGCTCGGCACGCAGAGCATGCGCCGTGAACTCGCCGCTGCGGGTTTTCGCCTCACGGCCGACAGTGCGGAGGATGAGCCGGATGCTGTCATCGCCGGCTTCGATACCGCGCTGCAATTCTCCCGCCTCTGCCGCGCGGCGTGGTGGATCAAACAGGGCAAGCCCTACATCGCTTCACATCCCGACTTCGTTTGTCCTACGAATGAACCGACTGTGCTGGTGGACTGCGGTTCCGTCTGCGCCGCGCTGCACGCCGCCACCGGCCGCTGGCCGGACATGATACCGGGCAAACCGGATGCCCGGATGCTGCACGGCCTTCTTCAACGCCATGGATTGAAAGCGGACGAACTCGCCATGATCGGCGACCGGCTTTATACGGACATCGTCATGGCGCGCCGGGTCCGAGCGCTCGCGGTGCTCGTTCTCACCGGTGAAGCCACCGCCGCAGAGGCCACGCACAGTAAAGCGAAGCCGGACCTCGTTTTGGCCGATGTCGGAGAATTCGGCCGGCTGCTCAGCAAGGCACAAGAGCTATGAGCTTCGCCAGCCAGCGCGCCAGGGTCATCAAGTTCCTGACGGAAGCTCCGCTCGACGTGCTCATCATCGGAGGCGGCATTGTGGGGGCCGGCGTGGCGCGGGATGCAGCGATGCGCGGGCTGCGCACGGGTTTGGTGGAGCAGCATGACTTCGCTTTCGGCACCAGCGGGCGGTCCAGCCGGCTGCTGCACGGCGGGCTGCGTTACCTGGCGCAGGGACGGCTGCGTCTCGTGCATGAGGCCAGTGGGGAAAAGATGATCCTCCACCGCATTGCACCGCATCTGTCAGCGCCGCTGCCGTTCCTCTTTCCCGTCTGGCGCGGCAGCCGCGACTGGAAGCTCTGGAAGTTGAAGATCGGGGTCAAAGTTTACGACCAGCTGTGCGGCGGGCGGAATTTGGGGCAATCCACGTGGCTCAGTGCCCGGGAGTTGCTGGCCAAAGTGCCGGGCCTCGATCCCGCCGGACTCAAAGGCGCGGTGCGTTATTACGACGGCTTCACCAATGACGCGCGGCTGGTGCTGGACACGCTGCGTTCCGCCGCAAGGCACGGCGCAGGTGCGGTGAATTACTGCCGCTTCGACAACGCGGCGCGCGGCGGGTTTTGGGATTGCGGCGTCACGGATCAACTCACCGGGCAGACGCACCGCATCACCGCCCGCACCGTCGTGAACGCCACCGGCCCGTGGTCCGACCGCCTGCCGCACAGCGGCGTGAAACTGCGCCTGACCAAAGGCATCCATCTCGTTCTCGATCGCACCCGGCTGCCGGTGCCGGACACGGTGGTGTTGACGGAGGGGAAGCGCATCCTCTTCGCCATTCCGTGGGGTGAGCGCACCCTCCTCGGCACCACGGACACCGACTACGACGGCGCGCCGGAGGACGCCGGTGTGGATGCGGCGGATACGTCCTATCTGCTCGATACGGCCAACCGGCACTTTCCCGGCGCGGCACTGACGGCACGCGATGTCATCAGCGCCTGGAGCGGCGTGCGTCCGCTCATTGCCGATCCGAAGGGCCGCCCGTCGGATATTTCCCGCGCGCATGAAATCAAAAGCCCGGAGCCTGACTGGTGGGACGTGGCCGGCGGCAAGCTGACTACCTATCGTCTCATGGCGGAGCAATCGGTGGACGCGATTCTCCGCGCGCAGCCGCGTTCCGGCCTGCGCGCATGCCGCACCGCGCACGAGCCGCTGCTGCCTGCTGACGAAACGAAATACAGCGGCGTCCTGCCGCCGGAGTTCACGCGCGAGGCCGTGGAGCATTTCGTGTCCCACGAGTGGGCCGTGCATCTCGACGACGTGATGGTGCGCCGCACGAGCTGGCGGCAGTATTGCCCTGACTGGGAACAGAAAGCCGCCCGGGCAGTGGATTGGATGGGCGAACTGCTGGGCTGGCCGGCAGAGCAGCGCGCCGCGGAAGTGGAGCGCTGCCGGCAACTTCAAGGATGGACATCCGGGCGCTGAACCGTCAGTCTCCGCGCCCATGTTCCGTGCCTTCACACACTGGTTCCGCCCCGCTCCGCACACTGCGCCGCTGCCGCCGGAGGACGTGGCGCGGCTTTATCCGGCATGGCGCTGGCGGATTTTTGAAGCGGCGTTCATGGCCTACGCGATGTTCTACATCGTGCGGAACAATCTCTCGCCGGTGTCGAAGGAGATGGGCGCGGCGCTGGGCTACACCAAGCCGATGATCGGCGACATCCTCGCGGGCACGGCCATCGCTTACGGGATCGGGAAGTTTGTCATGGGTTACTTCGCCGACCGGTGCGATGCGCGGAAGTATGTCGTCGCCGGCATGCTGCTGACGGCGGGGCTGAATTTCCTGTTCGGCGCGACGACGAATTACTACGGGCATCTCGCTCTCTGGACGCTCAATGGATTCGTGCAGGGCATGGGCTACGGACCCTGCACCCGCGGGTTGAGCCACTGGTACAGCGCGAAGGAGCGCGGAACGGTGTTCGGATTCTGGAATGTCTCACACAACATTGGCGGCGGCATCGCCGGCGTGGTGGCAGCGTGGAGCGCGAAGCATTTTGGCTGGCCTTCGGCGTTTTTCGTTCCCGGGCTGATCGCGGTGCTCGGTGCGGTTTATCTTTGGTTCCGCATGCGGGACACGCCGCAGTCGCTCGGTCTGCCGGCGGTGGAGGATTACAAGAACGATCATCCGCCTGGCGCGACGGAGCGGGAGCTGGGCTTCCGCGAAATCTTCATGTGCTACATTCTGCCCAATCCCATGCTGTGGATTCTGGCGGTGGCGAATGTCTTCGTCTATATCGCGCGTTACGCCATGCTCGACTGGGGGCCGACTTATCTCAAAGAGGTGAAGCACGCGGACATCATGCACGGAGGTTACAGCACGCTGCTGATCGAATTCGCCGGGGCGCTGGGCATGCTGAGCATGGGCTGGCTGTCTGACAAATTCGGCGGCCGGCGCGCGCGGGTCAGCGTGATGGCCATGATCCCGCTGCTGGGCGCCTTCATCGGCATCATTCTCGTCCCGCCGGGGATGCTCTGGCTGGATATGGTGCTGTTCGCAGCCATTGGATTTTTCGTCTATGTCCCGGTGATGTTCAGCGGCGTGATGTCGCTGGACCTGACAACCAAGAAGGCCGTCGGCACAGCCGCCGGCTTCGTCGGCTTCTTCGGCTATGTGGGGCGCGTCATTCAGAGCAAGGGGCTCGGCTCGCTCTCGGAATCGCACGGCTGGGAGTTCGCCCTCTGGTGCGTCGTCGGCTGCACGGCGGCGGGGATTCTGCTCCTGGCGCTGCTGTGGAATGTGAAGCCGCGGGCGTGAGGGATGGCCTGCGCTCCCGGGCGCCAATTCCGCCTTGTCCCGGCTCCGGGGGATGACAGAAGCTGGAGCCCATGACTGACAACTGTGCTGCACCGCTGCCCGCCACCGGATTCAAGGAATGGAGCCTCGTCTGCGACGCCCTCGGCGCGGGCGCGCAGAGTCTCATTTTGCGCAAAGGCGGCATCCACGAGGGCCGCGGCGGGTTCTGGTGGAAGCACGACCGGTTCTTTCTGTTCCCGACGCATTTTCACGAACAGCACGTGCAGTTCCCCTGGCCCGGCGCCGCACCGCTCCAGCCCCGCAGCGATGAGGACCCGCACACCCTGACGCTTTTCGCCGAAGTCGTCTGGAAGGAGCAACTGACGGAATGGCAGACCGTGGAGCGGCTGCGCGATTTCCATTTCTGGACGGACGAAACCATTCGCGACCGCTTCGACTACACGGACCATGCGGGCATCAGCATGGCCTTTCTGCGCGTGTGGCGCGCGGAGCCGGCATGGACCTTTCCTCACGAGGCGCGCTTCGGCGGCTGCCGCTCATGGCTTGATCTGCCGGCGCCGCCGGAGGAACTGAAACTGGCGCCGGTGCTGGACGAAGCGGCGCACACTCAACGCCTCGCGGCCGTGCGCCGCGTGCTGACTCCGGCCGGCTGAGGACTCCGGAAGCAGCGTGCGAAGACGTATCGCGTGGTCATCCGCCGGCGGGGTGCGCGCCTTGCCCCGCGGTTTCATACTCCCCCCGCTTCCCATCACCGCCGCCAGCACGGCAAATGACGAGCAGCTTGAACCGATGATCCGCTCGCAGCGGGACAGAAGCAGCAGGTCCAGCATGGCATCCTCAACCTGAAACGGAAAATGGAGAGGAAGAAGACCGCAGCCGACCGAAGGGAACCGGAACGCAGCGGAGACAGCCGCAGGCAAACAGGCGAAGATTTCATCTTAACTGATGAGCCAAATGAACACTGATTGACACGGATTGATGCATGAATCCGGATTCACTCCCCGGAGGAGGATCCCCTTGAACACAACTTGCTGAGTATCCGTGTTCATCCGGGTCCATCCGTGGTTCTATTTCCCTTTTAAGGATAACCCATCTGCCCCGGAGGGCCAGGCTCGGGCTCATCCCGCTGATTCACGCGCACAGGCAAACCCCTCCGGGATTCCTTTCGAGCTTCGTGCCCTCCGGGGCTTCGCGGAGCTCCGACACCGTTTTTGCTGAGGAACCGCGCCCCCCGTTCGCGCCGGCTGCGCGATTCGCTTCGGGCGCTAGCGGTATGCTCGATGCGCGGCGCGGCGGGCGGCTGTGGAGCCTCACACACTCTGTCCTTCGTCACTTTGCGGTCGCTCGTGGCAGCGCGTTCAATGCGGAGAGGCGCATCGCGGGGTCGTCGAGCAGGGCTAGGATGAGGGAGGGGATTTCGGGGTCTTTGCCGTCGAGCAATGTTTGCAGGGCGAGTTGGCGGCGCTCGACGGGGAGCTTTTGGTCGCGGACCTGAGCGCGGAGTTTGGGGAAGGCGCGTTTGTCGCCGAAGCTGACGGCGAGGGCTTCGCGGAGGTCGGTGATTTCGGTGGCGAGGGGTTTGGCGTCGGGGCGGCGGGCGAGGATGTCGTCGATGTTCGTCCATGCGCCGTCCCAGCCTTTGGGCGCGGGTTCGCCGCTGCGGCCTTTGAGTCCCTGGAGCGCGGCTTTGAGAAGATAAACGGTGCCGGCCGCCGTCTTTTCTTTGCCCAGCGCGGTGATGAGGTGCGGCACGCCGCCTTCGCTCTCGGCAAGTCGCCGGGCGATGTGCTGCGCGACGAGCGGTATCTGCGACTTGGCGGCGAGGGCCAGCGCGCGCTCCGGATTCGCCGGCACCAGCGGCTCGATGGCATACCAATACATCTGCGGGAGGTTGTGGTCCGTCGCGTCCTCGCCGTGCGCGATGAGGGCTTCGGCAATGAGCCAGCGGTCATCGAGCGGCAGGCGCTGGAGCGCGGATGCAATAGCGAGGCGGACGCGAGGCGACGTTGGAACGAACTCAATAATAAAGGTTTTGGCCACGCGACTGCTCCCATAATCATCAGCATATCTCCGAAGCGACCAAATCAGATTGTCTCTGTAAGCGCCCCCTTCAGCAAAATGCCGCTGTTCGTCTGCTGCTTCCAGATCCAGATCTCGACCGGAAACGCGAATTGGATAACGGATAAAGTCTCGAGTTATGTCACCCAAGCAATTGGCTTTGAATAGCAATTCCGGCGTGCGTTCCTTCACTGGCGTTCCGAATCTGCCGTGACCGAATAATCCTTCGTTACAGTCCATCATAGCCTCCGAGTATTCACGGCGCTGGTCCTTGTCGTCCCATTTTATCCTACTCAGGCGCTCAGCAGCCTCACGAAGTGCATGCCTGGATTCCCAACCGTTGGATGAGCCAATCATCTCTCCAAGATTGAACCAGGTAACCCCCGTCGACAACAGCCACCCTCCGCCTTTGCTCCCGAGATTTCCCTTCCACGGCTTCCACGTCCTGTCGTATTTCACGCGGTAGATCCGTCCGTTGCTCCGGTCCCAGACTTCCGGCTGCGGGCGGTGGCATTTTTCTTTGTCATACCAGTCAATGAAATACACCGCGCCGTCTGGCCCGACTTTGAGGGCGACACCGGTGAAGTTTTTGTCGTTCGCCTTCACGAAATCCGGCAAGTGCTTCGCGACGTAGCCGGAGCCTTCGGGCACTAACTGCTCCTGATTGATGCGCTGGCCGTGGATGTTGAACATCATGGCGCGGCCGCGGTATTCGGGCGGGAAGTTGTCGCCGTTGTAGATGCACAGCCCGCAGTGGGCGTGGCCGCCGCCCGCGGCATCGCTGACGTTGTTGCCGCTGTGCGGCGTGTTGCCGATGTAGTGCAGGTGGTCGGCGATGGTCTCGATGTTAGTATAGACGTAGGGATTGAAGTGCCCCAGCGGATTGCTCTGCCGCAGGTAGTAGCCGCCCTGAATGATGTGCCAGAAGTGCGGAATGACGCAGGCCTCGCTGAACCAGTCGCCGTATTCATTGTAGTCGAAGCCCCAGGAGTTCGATGTGCCATGTGCGAAGACCTCGAACGTGCGCCGCACCGGATGGTAGCGCCAGTAACCGCAGTTGATAGGTGTTGGTGTAGAGGCTTTAGCCGGGGCGGCCGCCGGCGCGGAGCCTTGCGCCGAAGCGGCGGATTCTTTGCTGTCGCCTGAAGGCTGGACACCAACGACCCTGACATTGCTGTGCGTGAAGACGCCGTGGCAGCCGTAGAGCCAGCCGTCAGGGCCCCAGATGAACGAGTTCAACGTCTCGTGCGTGTCCTGCCAGCCCCAGCCATCGAGCAGAATCTCCGGCGGCCCGTCGGGCTTGTCGTCGCCGTCCTTGTCAGGGATGTGCATCAAATAAGGCGCCGCGCCGACAAAGACACCGCCGAATCCCAGCTCGATGCCGGAGACGAGGTTGAGCTTTTCGGCAAAGACCTTGCGCGTCTCGAATTTCCCGTCGCCGTCTTCATCGCCGAAAATGAGAATGCGGTCCTCGCCGCCGAAGATGTCCTGCAACTGCGCGTCCGTTGCCTTCGATGAGTCGCCCGCGGGCGGCTTACCGCGGCGCGTGGGATAAGTCTTCGCCTCCACCACCCAAATGCGCCCGCGCGCATCCCAGCAAAACGCGATGGGCTGCACGATGTCGGGCTCCGCCGCGATGAGGTCCACGCTGAAGCCCTCCGGCGCGGTGAATTTTTTGAGCGCCTCCTGCGGCGAGAGCAAAGGATCGGCGGCGGCGAATGACGCGAGGGACAGGAAAGACGCGAAGGACAGGAAGCGGTGCATGACGCGCGGAGTCTTCGCCGCCCCGCCCCAAAGGCAAGCGCCGGAGCGCGGAGTTGCACTCCGCTTTTCCCATCCGGCAGCGCTTTCGAGGAAGCCTCGTGCTTTTATAACGAGCGGAGTGCAACTCCGCGCTCCGGGTCAGCGCCCCACGCCAAACTGATCGCCCGCGACCACGGCTTTGCGTCGTTTAAGTGGGGTATGCGGAAAACCCTGACGCAATCCGGGTTGGGGATCACGGTTTCAGCGCTGCTGCGAGTGCCGGGTCTGACAGATCGAGCGGGTGGGACTCCAGCAATTTGGCCACGAAGGCCGCGGTGCCGGCTTTGGTTTTTTCGGCCCGAAGCTGCTCCACGAGGACGGTGCGTGATTCATCGAGGGAAGGCGTGTGGGCGTCGCGTTTGTCGAGGCACTTGAGAATGTGCCAGCCGTCGTTGAGCCTCACGGGGGCGCTGATTTCGTGTTGGCGCAGCCTGACAATCGGGCCGCGGAGTTCCGGCTGAATCTGCGCCTCACTGAGCCAGCCGATTTCTCCGCCGCTGCCGGCGGTGGCGGCATCCTCGCTCTCCGCGGTGGCGACGGTGGCAAAGTCTTCGGTCGGGGAATTGAGCCGCGCCTGCACGGCGGCGAGTTTGGCTTTGGCCTTCTTCTCCACGGCGGCGGGCGAGCCTTTCGGACAGGCAATGTAAATTTGCGCGAGCCGATACTGGCGGGGCCGGGCGAAAGTGGCTTTGCGCGATTCCCATGCAGCTTTGATCTCGTCCTCGCCCGGGTAATCCGGCGGCGGCGCGGCGACCGCTTCGAGCCAGCTTTCGGCGAGTGCGGTATGGCGGGCGCGCTCGAGTTTGGCCTGCACTTCGGGACGCTCGTCCCACTTGTTCTCCCGGGCCGCTTTGAGCAGCAGTTGCTGGGCGTGCGTCAGCTGGACGACCTGTTTGAACAGAGCGGGATCGGCGGCGAGAGCGGCCTTTTCTTTGGCATCCAGCAGGGAGAGGGCGTGGAGCAGGGCTTTGTCAGGCTCGGCGCGGGCGGGATTACAAAAAGCGGCGGGAGCGAGGAAAGCGGCCAGCAGCAGAGGAAAAACGGAATATCGGCCGGACTGAAGAACGGATGTGGTTGTGTTTTGGCCGCGGAACTGACTGGAGTTATTCGCCAAGGCCGGGACGGCCTTGCTACGGGCCCGGGACCATCGTCCGGCATGGTCCTGCGGCTTCATGGCTTCGCGGTCTGGTCGAGGATCTTGTCGTTATAATCCTGGACGATGTTCTGCAGCTTCACTTTCGCATTGCCCGTGAAGGGTTCGCGGGCGGAGAGGGCTTTGCCGAGGCCGTACTGCTCGTAGCGTGTCAGGATTTCCATGGCCAGCCTGTAGAGTTCGGTGTTTCTGCCCTTCAAATCGGTGACGGTGCGCTGAAGATCGGCGGCCCTGGCGGAAAGCTTCGCCCGTTCGGCCTCCTTCTTTTTGGCGATCTCCGTGACGGTCATGTTGGCGGCCTGCCATTTGTCGAGTGCAGCCTGGAAACGCTTCACCTCGTCTTCGAGGCTTTTGATCTTCGCGCTTTGCTCCATCTGTTTCGTTTCCGCCCGCTCTTTGTAATCGGCCATCTCCCGGTTCTTGTCGTCGAGGGCTTTGGACTGATCCTTGACGTTCTTCTCCAGCGCCGCGTTTTTGGCGGTGAGGTCGGCCTGCTGCACCATGAGGGTGTTTTTCTCTGTTTGCAGGGTCCGGACCTGGAGGAGGGCGCTTTTGAGCTGCTCTTTGAGTTTCTCCTCCGCGGCTTCATCGGCGCGGGCGGGAAAGGCAAGCGGCAGGAGCAGGGCGGCGAGGGCGGGAAGCGGAAGTTTCATGGCTAGAATTTGATCTTGAAGTCAACCTGGAGGGTATCGCTCTTGAGCGGCGGACCGGCGATGGCATCGGAACTCAGCCACGTGACCGCGAAGGCGGTGTTGGGTGAGAGTGCCCACTGGGCGCCGAGCGTCCAGCCTTTGACGTTGGTGCCGCCGCCGCCGAATTCGGAGTCGGTGAAGGCGTCGATGACGGCATCGCTGCCGACCCAGCGGTAATTGAAGAGCGCCTGCCAGTCGCCGCGCTTGTCGAGGGCGGGTTTGCCGACCTTGAGTCCGGCGATCCATGCGTGGTCGCTGCCTTCGTAGGCGCCGGGCGCACCATTGGCGCCGGCAGGGCCGCGGTTGTTGACGCCGTAGGTGTTCAGCGTGCCGGAGTCATAGGCGAGGTTTTTGATATACTCCCCGTAAGCGGTGAGGCGCACGGGCTCGAAACGGTCCCAGTCCAGCCGGGCGGTGACGGCGAGGGGCTTGTGATCGGTGGCGAGGCCGTAGTACTGCCACTGGTTGATGGTGCCGAAGTTGTTGGTGGCGTCGGGGATGATGTTGCGCAGCGGGCGGTAGGTGTTGCCGCGCTGGGCGAAGGACGGGCGCGTGTTGTCGGTGTCGCCGGCATCGGACGCGGTGACGGGCGTGTAGGGCGTGCTGAGCTTGCCTTCGACCCCGTCGAAACTGTAATACGCGACGGCGAGGCGTCCGGTGAGATCCTTGGCGAGTTTCAAATCCGCCCCGAGCTGGCCGGCGAAGAGGAACTTGTCCGAGCTGTCGAATTTGTCAGGCCGGTTGCTGGAGAAATTGAGGTCGGTGTTGAAAATGGGATAGGCGCCGGCGGTGAAGAAGGGTTTGACGCGGTCGTTCACGCCCGGCTTCCACTTGAAGGCGAGGCCGTCGAAGCCCACATCCTCGTCGAAAATGATTTCGGTGCTGAAGTAGGGATTGTCGAAGCGGCCGCCGTGAAAGGTGAAGAGCGAACCGTTGTCGCCTTCGTAGTCCCAGCGCATGAAGGCGCGTTCGAGCCAGATGGCGTATTTGCTGAAATTGCCGCCGGCGCCCTGATTGGCGAGGCCGGTGCTCTGGTTGGTGGAGACGGGTGAAGTGTTTTCGCCGGTCGCGATGCGGAAGCCGGCCTTCCAGTCCTCTTCGAGTTCGTAGTCGGCGCCGATGCGGAAGCGCAGGCGGTAGCGGTCGCGGTCCTGATCCACGTTGTACTGCGGAGAGAAGATGTTGCCGGCGGTGTCGAACGGAGCGCCGGTGTTGATGGCGTGGAAATTGGGGAACGAGCCGGTGTTGTCGTTGATGTCGTCGTAGTTGAGCATCTCATAACGGATGCGCAGGTCTCCGAACAGTCCTTCGTCATCCTCATCCTCAATGACGACATGCGGGGCATCCTTGCCGGAGGAGGTATAAGTGGTGCCTGCGGGCGTGTGGCGCATTTCCGCGAGCAGCTGCTGTTTGATTTCGTCGCGCATCTGGTTCTTCACCACTTCGGGCACGTAGTTCACGCGCATGGCGTCGTCCGCGGCGGCGGCATCGCGCTTCATGGAGGCTTTGGCCTGAGCGCGCGCCTGCTCCGCTTCGGCTTCGGCCTGCTGGATCATCTCCACGGCCTCGGCGCGTGTCAGCAGTCCTTTGTCCACCATCTTGCTGATGAGATTGATCACCACCATCTCAGACAACCCTGCAGGCGGACCTTCGTCCGGCGGACCGCCGGTCAGCGAGCCCGGCAGCGGCGGCGGTTCGGGCAGCGGCTCGCCTGTCAAATCCGGCGGCGGTGCGGCGACCGGTTCCGGCGCCGCGGCGGCGGGGGCCTCGGGAGCGGGCGCGGGCGGCGGCGACGGGTCTGTCGCGGGCCGCACGGCGGCATCCTTGAGGGCTTCCACGGCGGCAGCGTCAGGGGCGGCGGGAGCCGGTGCGGCCGGCGGACCGGCGGGAGAATTCTGGGCCGGGGCCGCCGTGCCAGGGAGCAACAGGGCCGCAGTGAGCACTGGCGCGAGCCGTCCGGCCCGCGTGATAGGGTGTCTTCGCATAAAGTGTGAGGGGCGCGCCTAGCCGGGCCGGCGGGCGTTGAGTTGCAGATTCACCGGCATTTTCATGCCTTCGGGCGGCGGACTGGCGAGCTGCATGCCGCTGAGAACCTCCCGACGCAGTGCGGCGTCGAGCGCGCTGTCGCCGGTGGGCTGGGTTTCCGCGCGGATGATGCGGCCGGTGCTGTCAATCCACACGCTGGCCCTGACATTCAGATTGGCGTGCTTGAGCCGGTGGTGGCGGCGCATGGCATCGGCGATGCGCGAGGCGGCGCCGTTGGCGTATTTGGTCCAGACGACCACGGGACTCACGGGCCGGAGGAGGGTGCGCTGGCCGCGGCCGGTTTTGGCCTTCATGCCGAATCCGTCCGCGGGTCCGTTGCCGACGATGCCGGTGGAGGGGGAGTTGTCCTCCGCGGGAGTTTCCTCCTCCTGTTCCTCCTCGGCTTTGATCATTTCCTCCTCCTGGGGCGGCGGCGGAGGCGGCGGCGGGAGCACGACCGGCGGGGGCGGGGTGATGGTGACCATCATCACGTTGTCGGCCTTGCGCGCGCCGGAGCCGCCTTTGCTGGAAAGAGCGATGGCGGCGCTGGTGCCGCCGGCGAGCACGGCCACACCGACTGTCAGGGCGAGCCAGTTGCGTTTGAAAAAGCTGCCCTCCGGGGCTTCGTCTTCGCTGAAGTCGAGATCGGTGGTATTCATGGTATGTGTTATCGGTTGAAGGCTCAGCGCGGTTTGGTGGCGAGTCCCACCTCGGTAATGCCAAGGCGGCCCACGACATCGAAGACATCCATGATGCCCTGATAGGCCGTGGCCGTGTCGCCGCGCACGACGACGGTGAAATTGGGGTTGGAGGCTTTGTGGGCCGCGAGTTTCTGCTCCAGTTCCGGAAGACTCACGGGGGTGGCATCGAGCGAAATGCGCCCCTGAGCGGTGACGGTCACGGCCTTCATTTTCGGTTTTGCCAGGCTCTCCGCGCCGGGGCTGGAGCGGGGCAGCAGCACTTTCATGCCCTGCACGCTGGCCGTGGTCATCAAAATGAAGATCACGAGCAGGACGTAGGCGAGATCCAGCATCGGAGTGATGTTGATGTCGTCGTAGGGCTTGTCGTCGTTGATCTGCATGGCGTGCTCCTTTCCGGGTCAGTGCTTCCCAATTATCCGCGACGATCGGGATAAAACTCGGCCATCTTCGTCACAAATTCGTCAATAAAGACATGCATGTCCGTGTTGGCATCCTTCACCCGGCTCTGGATGTAGTTGTAGCCGAAGAGCGCCGGGATGGCGACGGCGAGACCGGCCACGGTGGCCACGAGGGCCGCGGCGATGCCGGGCGCGATGGCGTTCACATTCACGTCTCCGGCGGCCGCGATGGCCGCGAAGGTGATCATGACGCCGATGACGGTGCCGAGCAGTCCGAGGAACGGACCGCCGGAAATACAAATGGTCAGGATGACGATGAGTTTGCTCAGCTTCTGGCTCTCGCGCACCAGCGTGCCGTCCATGCTCGCCTTGATCGCCTGAATGCTGCGCCCGGTCAGTCCCTTCTGGGCGAACTCCGCGCCGTCGGCCTCCCGGCGGTGCCGGATTTCCTCCGAACCGGTGTGGTAAATGCGATAGACGGAGGACTGCCGCATCGCCCGCTGGCCTTCAGGACTGATCTTGCCGCCGAGCGACTTCACTTTGTCGCCGTCCATGTCATCGAGCACGGTGAGGTCGCGCGAGACATGCTTCCAGACGTTCATGAACGCGCGGTTCCCCTTCGCGATGGCGTTCATGTATTTGATTTTGCTGTACATGATCCACCATGAGATGACGCTCATCACGGCGAGAATGGCGATGACGATCCAGCCGTCCACCGTCAGGGAGCTTAACAAAATGGCGGTGGTGCTGCCGGGCGCGAAGAATCCGGTGCTGCCCTGCTGCCCCGGGCCGAAGGTCACGACCTTGGCCGCGGCGTCGGAGCTGCCCTGACTGACGGCGGCGAACTTGATCCAGCCGGCCGGGCGCGCCGATTTCGAGATCTGCATTTCGTCCATCTCGCACACGAGGGCGGAGGCCGGCGGCACCGCGCCGATGAAGATCGGTTCATCCAGCGCCGGCAGCGCCGCGGCGACAGTCTTGTAGAGATCGCCATTCAGATAGAGCGACATCTGTCCGCCGGAGGCCACCAGTGCGATGTGCTGCCACGCGCCTGGTGTGAGGGGCGCGCCGGGTTCGGATTTAACGGAGTTGCCGCCGTTGCGCACCGTGACGACGAGCGCGTTGTTTTCGACGCCGAGGACCACGGCATCGACGGCATTGCCGCGCGTGAGGAGGCTGCCGCCGCCGGGTGCCGGACCCGGCTTGATCCACGCAGACCAGGTCATGGAACCGCCCGCGAGCCACTGCAGCGTGGGGCTTTGCGTGATGCTGATCGACGTCGTGGGCGTGAGGTTCGCCGCGCTGCCGATGAGGCCGGATTCTGCCACGGCGTAGGTTTCGTTGCCGTTGTTGCCGTTGGCGGTGCTGTCTCCGGGCGCGGTTCCCTTGTCGTTGAAACTCCACGCCAGCACGGTGTCCGCATCGAAGGTGGCCCTGGAATCATCCGCCTTCACCGCCTTCGGGCCGTTGTTGCCGTGATAGAGCGTGAACGAAGTTTTGCCCTTCAGTTCCTCCGGCTTCACCCAGACGTGGGCCTCGTTGAGCAGGGGATCGAACTTCTCGATGAAAAACGGCAGCTCGGTGCTGTTGTCCGCCGCAAGGACGCGGATGTCCGTGCCGTCGTCCTTGCCCGCGCCGAAGTCGTAGTTCGCATCGGATAGCCGCAGCAGCACCCGGGAGCCGTCGATGCCCTCCGCTCCGCCGGCCGCCGACGGATCCACGGTGACCTCACGCTTCAGCGTCCATTCCTCGTTCCACCACGTCTCGTCTCCTCCGCAGCCGGTGAGCGCCAGCGCAGTGGCGATCAGTGCGCCTGATTTCATGAGAAGGCTAAGCGCCGGTTTTCCTGGGTTGGTCTTTCCTGACATTGTTGAGCTTGGGGGTGGGAAATCAGAATTCGGCCCAGACGCGGAAGGTGACGACGACGTCGCCGGCATCGGTGGTGCCGCGGTCGATCAGGGGAATACCCACGTCGATCGAGCCGTTGAAATGATCCCGCGTCCGGAAGCGGCTTCCCACGCCCACGCTGGCGAGAGAAAAGTTCGGGTCCTGCTCCGGGAGCGGGGCGTGAACGGACAACAGGCCCGCATCACAAAAAGCATAAACGCGCCATTCGTTGGGCCGCGACGGCCGCGGCTCGCCCTCCTTCAGGGCCGGCTGCGGCAGGAATGAGCGCGAGCGCACCTCCGCCGAAGCGAACAGGGCATTGTCGCCCAGCGCCGTGCTTTCCAGATAGCCGCGCGCATTGCCCAGGCCGCCGGCGCTGAACTGCTCGCTGTCCACCAGCGGCCCGCTGCTCACCTGACCCTGCACTTTGCCGAAAACCTGCATGCCGTTCGCCAGATCCTGCGTGTGCGAGGCATCCGCGCGCAGATAAACGAAACTGCTGTCCGAACGGAAGCGGCGGTTGTCGTAATCATCCGTGTCGCTGCCCATGCCGCGGAAAGTGAAGACGAGATTCGCATTCACGTCCGTGGTGCTGTGCGGCAGCACGCGCGTGCCGTTGTAGCCGACGGTGAACGGATAGTAATCCAGCGGCGCCTGGATCAAGCTGCCTGACGCGCGGATGTCCTGATCGAAATGCTTGAAGTCGAAGCCCGCGCTCACCGTGTGATAGTAGCTCTTGCCCGGGGGCAGCACTTTGCTCAGGCGCATCCCCGCCATGTAGCCGCGGCCCGCCACCGCACTGCCTCCCAGCGTGCTGATGTCGCTGTCCTGCTTCGTCCCCGTGAGTGTCAGGCTCAGGCCCTCCACCGATTCGACGGGCATGGTGTAGAAACCTGAGAACACCAGCGCGTCGTCCGTATTCTCCGGCGCCACCTGAAAACTCAGGCCCGCCGTGTGTCCCGCCTGCCAGAGATTGCTGTAACTGATGGCGCCGTTGATCCGCAGCGGCGTGGTGTCGGGACTGTAACGGTTGTTCAACTCCAGACTGCCGTGCAGCGGCAGTTGGTCCGTCACATTCAGGTCCACGTCGAATGTTCCCGGCTCCGCGCCGGGCCGGATCTCCGGCTTAATCTGACGGTCCGGATGACGGTTCAGCGCGAGCATTTCCCGCTGCACGTCGTTGAAATTCGGCACCGTCCCCTCCGCCAGCGAAGGCGCTTTGCCTTTGATCTTCGAGAGATCGAAATACCGCGAACCCTTCACCCGCAGCCGTCCGATTTTGGCCTCCGTCACCTCCAGATAAACCACGCCGTAGCGCACCTCCTGCACCGGCACGGAAACCGACACCGTCATGTATCCCGCGTCGCGATAGGTTTTTTCCAGCGCCGCGCGCGCGCCCTCCACATGCGACGGAGTGCATTCCGGTCCCATGAAGCGATACACCGCACTCTCCACATCCACCCGCGGCAGTTTGGAGGCCCCGCGCACGCGATACTGACGGATATAAAACGTCTCCGCCGGCACCGCATTCCCCGCGTCCGGTCCGCCTGCAGCCTCGCGAAACGGCGGAGGCGGAGGATCCACCGGACCGGTCACCGCCGCCGCCGGCAGCGCCGCCGCCACGACCGCCGCCAGCCCGGCGCTGAGCGCGGGCGTGGACAAAGAACGGGCGGGACGGATCATAAAATCAAAGGTCAATAACAGTGCGAAGCCTATCCCGCCGGAGCACCGGGCACTCAACACCTGGGGTGCGACATTCCCGTCACTTCCGGACGCGCTTTTCAATTGTCAGGCCCGCCGCCTCCGCCGCCCGCCGGGTTCATTTCCCGAAGAAAACGCCACGCCCGCAACACCCCCGCCACGCACCCGCGCGAAGCCCCGTCACAATTCCGTGACATTCCCGCCGCGCCGCCCGCCGGAGGCGCGCAGGGTCCGCGTCGTCCGCTGATCCGGGGACACTTTTTGAGTCGCGGGATTCTGTCCCGGTGTCCGAATGCACCGCTTCCCGTTTCAGGAGACACGTCCGACAATTGGCTGGACGCGGGCGCCCCGTTGCTTCAAAACGCCTGCCAACCTCCCTGCCGTCACTTGTCCGCCTCCCGCTCCACCGCCCCCTCCGCCCGCGTTCAGGACCCTCCCCTGATTCCAGCCCCGTCGCCGTTCGCCGCCGTCAAGGACTCCCTGCGCGCGCTCTATTTGGAATATCCGCGGCCCGGGTCACCGGGTTCTCCGCCGGCAAGGACTCAACACTCGTCGCCGCACTGATCTTTGAAGTCATCGCCGCTATCCCTGAAAAACAGCGCATCAAAGAAATCTCCGTCGTCTGACACCCGCGTGGAATTCCCCGCCATGAGTGCGACCACCCTGTTCGCTTTCGCCCTCACCAATTCCGGCGCGGAGAAGGCCCTCAAAGCCGAAGTCGCCGCCACCGGCCACGGCTGGCGGCCCGGCTACCAGCGCCGCGGGTTCGTCATGTTCAAAGCGCCGTCGGACACCCGGCCCCTCACCTTTCGCGCGCTGGAGGAACCACCGGCTTTCGCGCGGCGTCTCTGCCTCTCTCTGGGCAAGACCGCGAGCCTCAGCGAAGCCGGCGCCCTCGCCGCCGGCACAGCTGTTATCCATACTGTGCGTCTGACCGATGGCCGCATGGAGAACCTCACCCCGCTCCCTGTCCCGCTGCCCGCCGCAGAGGAAACCATCGCCACCATCGTCGAACTGGGGCCGGAGGAATTCTGGACCGGCCTCCACCGCCACGCGCCGCTCCTCAGCCCCGATCCCGGCGGCAGCAGCGGCGTCCTCCTGCCCGAAGGCGTGCCCTCCCGCGCCTGGCTGAAACTGGAGGAAGCCATCCGCTTCTTTGGCCTGCGCCTAATTCTAAGTCGCGTTCAAGTTGAGACTAATAATCCACGGCCAAGCGCAGATG
>CAZFZN010000053.1:0-46924 GCA_964523105.1 uncultured Akkermansia sp. | reverse complement strand
CAAATCTCCGCCGCCTTCGGGCTGCGGCGCTCTTCTCATTTTCCTTTTTAGGTTCGACGGTCGCCAGCGAAAGCCCCATCTCCCGGGCCGCCTGCTCCTGCGTCAGGCCGACGAAGAAGCAGAGTTTGACCACTTCGGCGGCGCGCCCGTCCACCACCGCCAGCCGGTCGAGGGCTTCGTGAAGTTCGAGCAACTCGTCGGCCGGCATGGGCAGCGGGATTTCCACCTCATCGATGTCCACCCGCTCCAGTTCTCCGCCGTGCTTCAGGCGTTTCTTGCGCCGGGCCGACTCCACGAGAATCCGTCGCATGGCCTCGGCCGCCGCGGCAAAGAAATGCCCGCGGCCGTCCCAGTGCTGCGCGTTGCCATCGTCGTTGCCGACGAGACGCACGTAAGCCTCATGCACCAGCGCCGTCGGCTGGAGCGTATGCCCCGGCGCTTCATGGGCCATCCTCTGCACCGCCAGATTACGGAGCGACTGGTACACAAGCGGGAGCAACTCATCGGCGGCTCGCGGATCACCCTGCCGGATAGACTCAAGAATGTGGGTTGCCTCGGTCATGCAGGAGAAAAGACGGCCGCAGCATAACCGGATCCGGATTCCACCAAGAGCGAAATCATCCCCGGGGCGCACACAGGACTCTGCATTCAAACTCGATCCGTTCCAGGACTGCACCGCCGCGGTGGATGGCCGTCTCTATCTCCTCGTGAGCGGTATGCCCGTTTGCGTCGATGCAGATACCGGAGTGCGCATTTGGGGCGATGCCGGTGCCAACCGGAGCGTTCGAGCGGCCATGACCTTGGCCGACGGCCATCTCTACATTCGCAATGCCGGTGGCGAAGTGACGCTGGCGGAAGTCCTGCCCGACGGGACAGCGGAGCGGGGCCGGTTCCCGATCCCCGAACACGCGCAGTCGCTCGGAGTGACATCACCCGTGGTCGCGAACGGGCGGCTCTGGCTGCGGGACGACAACCGCCTGTTCTGCTTTGACGTGAGCGCAGCCGCCCCCGCCGCCGGCCGGCTGCCACCGCAGCACCTCGCCACCGCAGCACCTCGCCATCGGACTCACCGATGCGGAACTGGGTATCGATCCGAATGCCCCGCGCGTGCCGCGCTCCGGCGTGGACCGCGCGCCGGACGCCGTGTTCGTCCCCACTCCGCACGACATTGTGGAGCGGATGCTGCAGGAGGCCGGTGTCAAAAAGTCAGACGTGGTGGTGGATCTCGGAAGCGGAGACGGGCGTTATGTCATCGCGGCAGCGAAAAAGTTCGGCTGCAGGACCATCGGTTATGAGATTGACGAAAGGCTGGTACAACAATCCCGCGAATCACTGGCGAAAGAAAACCTCGGCGCGCTGGCCAGCATCGAGCATAGGGACATCTTCACCCTCGACCTCAGCGGTGCGGACGTGGTCACGGTGTTCCTTTACCCGCGGCTGATGGAGCGGCTGATCCCGCAACTGGACAAACTCAAACCAGGATCGCGCATCCTCTCGCATCAGTTCGAAATGCCCGGCGTAAAGCCGGACAAGACTTGGATCGTGGAATCGAAAGAGGACGGCGACAAACACCGCATCTTCCTGTGGACGACGCCACTCAGGAAAAATCCCGCCCCATGAATCCGCCGCCTGCTGCAGGATGCTGAACGAAAAGCTCCGCCCGGCTGACGCAACCCGAAGGCCGCGCACCGGGCGGAGCAGCACAGGCAGCGCCCTAATTTTCTTTGGTGATTCCAAAGACCGTGGTGGTGCCGCTGACGGCGTTGGTCACGACAAGGAGCGGCTGGCCAGTGGGGCTGTCCTCCTCGTTGATGAAAACAAGCGCTTCCGGGCTGAGGTCGCCGGTGTTCGGCAATTGAGCAGGCGGAATGTTCGCCGCATTCGGAGTCACACTGAAGTTCCGGTTGTTCACATAATTCGAAAACCGGACCTCGCGGGGGTCGGTGACATCATAGACCATGATCCCGCCCACGCGCTCAAGGCCGATAAAGGCCCACTGCCGGCCAAACGCCCTGCCCAGCACGAGGCATTCCGGTTCCGGCCCACTGTCGTCGCTGCGGCCGTCACGGTCGTTGTTAGTGCTGTTCGTATTGAACGTCAGCGGGAGTTCCTGCGCCGTGATCCGTTCAAATTGGTCGCCGCTGTCGAAGACCAGATCTCCCGAGGTGCTCCAGATCGAAAAGGAGCGGCCGCCGAAGGTGTGGATCTCGTCGTGCAGGCCATCGCCATCGAGGTCGCCCGAGATGCGGCTGGCCTGAAGACGCCCCAGTTTGGAAAGTGCTTTCAGGGCGGTGGCATCCGGGAAATCGGCCGGATCCAGCGCCAGACTCCCGACCCGGATATCTTCGCTGCCGCTGGCAGGAGGAGGAAGAAGTCCGGGATAGCTGCGCACGTCGCCTTCGTTGGCCGTGACGAGGTACTGCTTACCGCGGAAGGAATAGGCCGCGATGGCATCCGGCTGATACATACCCTTCACCGGCCAGTTGAGAATGTTGTTTCCGGCATCGCGTTCACTGGCATCGAGCCCATTGCCCGAGCCGAATCCGTTGTCGCTGCGACTGTGGTCTTTGAGGCCAAGGGGAAGAAGTTTGGTGACGGCCCCGCTCTCGATGTCAATGGTGGCGATGGCGTTGTTTTCCTGCAGGGTCACCCACGCAGTGCTGGAGTCCTGCGAGATGGTGATGTATTCCGGCTCAAGGTCCACGGACGCACTGGCGTTAGGGCCGTAAATCCGGATCCCCTGCGCGCGGAGTGCCGCTTCGTGGCCGTCGTAACTCGTGAAATCGGCGTCCCGCACATCGTCCTGCGTCAGTCCGGCCACGCCGCCTGACAGATCGATGATGCTCACCGAGCCCTGGGGATCGACGCTCGGTCCGTTGACTTCCGCGCCGACATCGTTGTAGGAGTTCGGCTCACCCTCGTTAGCGACCAGCACGAATCGTCCGTTCGGAGTGAACGTCAGCATGTCGGGAAGTGCGCCCACTGTCACCTGGCGATGGTCAGGCACCACGATCTGATCACCCGCCGGCCGGCCACCATCGAACGCAGCCACAAGAAGCACCACGATCCCCGGACTCGTTTTGGGAATGGCCTCAAACGACACTGCGATGACACCGTCCCGCACTGCAAGACCCCGCGGGCTTCCATACTGGAGCGGGGGAACCTGCGCGAGACCGATGCTTCCCAGCTTCACCGGTTGCGCCGGATCAGCGATGCTCAGCACATCCACACCGCCGGTGCTGGCATTGACGACATAGAGCCACTGTGTGGCCGGATCGTGGACGACCGTTTCCGCCGCCGCGGCATCGTAAATGCCGCTGGCGTAGGTACCGATCACGGTCAGGCCGAGGTTCTTCTCCGGCGCGGCGGGCGCCTCCTGTGCGGTTGTCGTTAGAATCAAGGCCGTTATGGCCGGGGCCGCTTTGCTTATCAGAGTCTGGGGTTTCATGCAGTTTGTGTATTTTCGATGTTTGGTTGTGGTTTACCGTTCCTTGTTGGGTCCGGTGAAGCCGGCAGTTCCGGCATTCGCCCCGTACTACAGGAAAAGTCAGGGCCGGTTACAGGGCAGGAGAAATAATCTGCAAGGCTGAGTGACGCGGCCCCTTCAACCAGGTGGGGCAATGCTCCCGCAGAGCCCTGACCAGCCCACGGAGGCGGCGCGGAACACGGGCAGGGCGGGACGTTGCGAATCAGTCACATTGAGGCCACCGGCTGACGTTAGAACTTCCTGAGCACCTCTTCCGCCGCCGGCAATCCGGGAACGAGTTCCAGTGCTTTCCGCGCAGCCTTTTCCGCTTCCTCACGCGCAATGGTGACCTTCGGACCGACACCGATTTTTGTCTCCGGCGGCAGTTCGAACAGATGATTCGCCGCCCGCACCCACAGCGCGGCCAGTTCTTCGTCCTTCATTTTTCCCTTCTCTCTGGCCAACGCAACAAGATCGTAGCGGCGCAGGAAGGCGGCGCGCTGCTGCAGGCTTGCCTCGCGGTATTTGGCATCCAGGGCAGCGTCGGCTCTTTCCAACGCCGCCGCTAGGAAGAGGCGGGCGAGGGGCAGGGTGGTGTCGTAGCGGAGAGCGGATTCGAGGCTTTCCACATCTCCTTCGCTTTGGAAGTCGCGTTCACGCTCGGCGATTTGGCGGAAGGTAAGCTTGGACTTTGGATCAGTCGTGCGGTGGGGTACCGGGGTGGCGATCCACTTGGCAAGATCGGCCCACGGTCCGGCCGGCAAGACTGGATTAGCGATAGGGGCCATGCGCTCGTCATCCGGAATCGGATGTAGTTCACCATTTTCACTGAAGCGGAGTCCGGAAAAGTTGCGCGCCCAGGCGAGTATCTCGGGCGTGATGGAAGGGATTGCTTCAGATTCGTCCTTCGTGAGGATCCACCACACCCGCGCGGGTTGGTACGTGCTCGCAGTGACAATCCGGGATCCGTCAGGACTGAAGTTCGCACTCTTCACCCATCCCCCGGGGTGCATCGGTTCCCCGATGGCCCGGCCAGTCGCCGCGTCCCAGACCCGCGCGGTCTGGTCATCGCTCGCGGTCACGATCCGGATTCCGTCATGGCTGAAGTTGGCGCTGTTCACCCATCCTTGATGGCGCATCGGTTCCCCGATGGCCTGGCCAGTCGTCGCGTCCCAGACCCGTGCAGTCTTTTCCTGTTCGGTGGCGCCTCTTGTGTTGCCCACGCTGAGATTCGTGCGCGACACGCCTTCTTCTTGACGCATCGGGTCCAGGACGACATTGCCAGTCGTCGCGTCCCAGACCCGCGGGCCTTCACCGTTTGCGGTCACGATCCGGTTTCCGTCACGGCTGAAGCTCGCGGTGACAACCTGGGCTCCGTTAGGGCTGACGCTTGCGGTAACTATCCGGGTTCCGTCAGGGCTGAAGTTCGCGCTCCGAACGTAATTATCCTTGTGCCGCATCGGCTCCCCGATGACCTGGCCGCTCGTCGCGTCCCAAACCCGTGCGGTCTGGTCAAAGCTCGCAGTGACGATCCGGATTCCATCAGGGCTGAAGTTTGCGCTCGCCACCCATTCCTCGTGGCGCATTGGCTCCCCGATGGCTTGGCGGGTCGCCGCGTCCCAGACCCGCGCCCTGTGAGTGCTCGCGGTGACGATCCGGAGTCCGTCAGGGCTGAAGCATGCGCTATGTACCGGAGTCTCATGGCGCATCGGCTCACCGATGGCTTTGCCAGTCGTCGCGTCCCAGACCCGCGCGGTGTTGTCATCGCTCGCGGTGACGATCCGGGTTCCGTCAGGGCTGAAGTTCGCCCATTTCACCCCGGCCGGACCGCCCCCTCCATCGTGGCGCAACGGCTCCCCGATGGCTTGGTGAGTTGCCGCGTCCCAGACCCGCGCGCCCTTGTCATCGCTCGCGGTAACGATGTGGGTTCCGTCAGGGCTGAAGCATGCGCTATAAACCGGAGTCTCATGGCGCATCGGCTCCCCGATTGCTTGGCCAGTCGTCGCGTCCCAGACCCGCGCGGTCTTGTCAACACTCGCGGTGACGATCCGGAGTCCGTCAGTGCTGAAGTTCGCGCTCAGCACTCCACCCTCATGCCGCATCGGCTCCCCGATGGTTTGGCGAGTCGCCGCGTCCCAGACCCGGGCGGTGTTGTCATCGCTCGCGGTGACGATCCGGGTTCCGTCAGGGCTGAAACTCGCCGACAACACCACGTGACCGGCTGACCCCGGGAGGAACTTAGGCGACCCCCCCCTTATCCATTCATGGCGCATCGGCTCTCCAATGGCTTGGCCAGTTGCCACATCCCAAACCCGCGCGCCTTTGTCCTCGCTCCCGGTGACAATGCGCGTTCCGTCCTGGCTGAAACTCGCGCTCCACACTCTCTCGTCGTATTTGAATTTATGGAGCGACCAGTCTCTCTTTTCCGCCTGGCGGCTGCGAAGCGTTTCGTAAAGCCTGAGCGCTGCGGCTGCATTTTCGGGTTCTCGCTCGAGCGAGCGGGTTAAAAGGGCCACCCCTTCATGCCAGCGGGATTTGCCGGCAAATCCGATGGCGCGTTCGCCTTTGCGGACAGCCTCGGAGTCCTCGTCCAGCGCCTTCACGGCGCTGGCATAGTCGGCCATGCTGGCAAGGTGGAGGTTTTGTTTGTTCGCCGCGTTGGCGGTCATCGCTTTGATGGTTCCGGACTCCGCAGACTTCCTCGCTGCCGCTTCCCGGAACAGCCCCCATGTCGTCGCGGCGATGCCGACGAATAGCGACAGAGCAACGGCCGCGCCGGCAACGAACCCGAACTTGTGGCGTCGCACAAAACGCGAAAGCAGATAGCCCGCGCCCGGCGGGCGGGCGACGACCGGCTGATTCTCCAAATGCCGGCGCAGGTCGGCGGCGAAGCCGTTGGCGGTTTCGTAGCGGCGGGCGCGGTCTTTCTCCAGGCACTTCATCACGATCCAGTCGAGGTCGGTGGAGATTCTGGATTGAGGATTGACGCGCTTGCCCGCGCGCCCGTTGGGCTGGCTGTTAGCCAGTCTGTCTCGCTCCGCTCGGCTTAAGATTTCAGATTTGGCACAGGAATCACCTGCGCCGGGGACGCTCTGCAGTTGCTTGAGCAGCGTGCTGGGTTTGGGCGGTTCCACTTCGCGGATGAGGCGCTGGATTTCCGCATAGGCTGCCTTGCGCAGCTTCTTCGCATCGAGAGGCGTGCGGCCGGTGAGGAGTTCGTAAAGGAGCACGCCCAACGCATAAATGTCGCTGCGGGTGTCCACGTCCAGTGCGTTGATCTCCGCCTGCTCCGGGCTCATGTATTGCGGAGTGCCGATCATGCGCCCGTGGGCAGTGAAGAGCGTTTTCTCCGTCAGTTCAAGGCTGATGGCTTTGGCGATGCCGAAATCGATAACCTTGATGACGGGCCGGCCGTCGTGCGGGGAGACGAGGATATTCGACGGTTTGAGGTCGCGGTGGATAATCCCTTTTTGATGCGCGTGCTGCACGGCCGCGAGCACGTCGAGGAAGAGATCGAGGCGCTGTCGGGTGGTGAGTTGCTGGTCGTCGCAATACTTTGTGAGCGGGATGCCCTTTACCAGTTCCATGACGAAATAGGGGCGCCCGCTCTCCGTGGCGCCGCCGTCAAAGATGCGGGCGATATTCGGATGATCCATGAGCGCCAGCGCCTGACGCTCGGCTTCGAAGCGTGCGACCACATCGCGGGTGTCCATGCCGGGCTTGAGAACCTTGAGCGCGACTCGGCGTTTCACCGGTTCCAACTGATCCGCGAGATACACGATGCCGAATCCGCCTTCACCGATCTCCTGGAGCAGCTTGTAGCGTCCGATGCGCGAGCCGACGACCTCCCGCGGTGCGGCATTCGCTGTGGCGCTCCCGTCCACGGCTTCGTCCGTCAGCACGGTGGCTTCAGCCAGCGGGTCCAGCGCGAGCTTGAGCAGGCAATTGGCGCACAGCCCGCCGACATCCTGGCCCTTCAGGCGCACATTGCATTGCTGGCATCGCGGGAGTTGGTCCATATTTACAGTAAGCTCATAACCGTATGTTCAGTTTTATACTACAGAATTGAAATCGTCTGGTTACAGCTCACCCGGCAAGAAATGACTATGGCAGTGTGACGACGATCTCGTTGCTCAGCTGGCGGTTTTCGTTGCTGCTGTAGCGGAGGATGGCGCGGTAGCGCCGGGTTTCGGGCTGGCCGGGATCGAGCTTCGGGCGGGCATCGATGACCGGAGGCGGTTCATCCTCCGCGAGGGCGGAAAATTCCACTTCCGGCCCGCGGCGGCTGAGCAGCGTGATGCCGTCGGCGGCGCCCAGTTGATAGCTGAGCAGGACTTTGTCGTCGTGAAGTATGGCCTTGAGGATGTGAGAACTGAGGGGATTCATCGGATAATTACTGCTTCTGTCTGCCGCTACAGCTCGGCTTGTTCCCGGCTTACTACAGAAATTCGGCCCAGTGGTTACAGGCTCGACCACGAATCACCCGCTCATCGCGGCAACCAGACAGCGCAGTTCTTCGTCCACCTCAGCGGGAGTGGCGACGGTTTGGGCGATCTCGGCCCGGACTGCCTCGCGGAATCGCTGCCGGACCCGGTGGACGGCCACTTTCACGGCGCCTTCGCTCAAGCCCAGAACGGCCGCGGCCTGACGATAGGAGTCACCGGTGCCTTTCGAAAGCAGCAGCGGCTTCAACTGGTCAAACAACTCCCGCCTTTCGGTCGCGGCATATTCGCCGCCCAGCCGATCGATCGCCCGTTCCAGCAGCGTCATCGCCCAGAGTCTTTCGTAAAGGCTCTCCGGCGCCAGTTGGTCCGGCGCCGGCTGCTGCAAATAACTGCGTTCGGCAGCGTCGTCATCGAGGGAGAAGATTTCGCGTCCCCCGCCCCGCTTTTGCGATTGTCCGCGCTGCCATTCGTTGACCAGAAAATGCTGCAGGGATTTCAGCAGAAAGGACCGGAACCGTCCCCGTTCCCTGCTGGCGAGCGTGAGGTATTTCTTTTCCAGGAGCCGCGTGAAAAACTCCTGCGTCAGATCCTGGGCGTCGTGCGGGCTGTGCCCCTGACGCCTCACGTAGGCGTAGAGCGGACTCCAATAAGTGCGGCAGAGGCTTTCCAGGGCCTCGTCGGCCTGCGGAGCCCTCGTCTGCCCGGCGAGCAGCACCAGACTCCAGTGAGTCGTATTGAAATCGCCGGTCCCGGAAGGCATTTCGTTTTCACCAGGTCCGGAGGTTGACATATATGTGAGGGAAAGGCGGGAAGAACTTTTCCGATCTCAAAATTACAGGGCGCCCCGCAGCGGTCAACCGCCGCATGGCCTCCGCGGCCATGTCGAGAGAGTGCGTGCGCGGCATTTGCCAGTTCGGCTGCGTCTCGCTCCGCCGTAGCGGCAACGAAATGCAGGGCCGGTCATTCCAGTTCCTTCCGCAGCCTCTCGATCTCTCTCTTCACCAGTCGCGCCGCACGATGCCGGGCAAGATACACCTGTGGACGGTTGAGGCGCAGCGCCGCGGCGATCCTTTCCGTGCTCCAGCCTTCGAGTGCACTCATCTGAAATATTTGCATACTGCGCGCCGGCAGCTGCTGCTGCACGCAGCGCAAAGCCCGCTCCATGAGATGCTGCCGCCACTCGCTTTCCCATGCTTCGTCGAGCCCGGCGGCATCGTGTTCCGCGGCAATGGCATCCGCTTTCGTCTCCGGCAGCTCCACCCGGCGATTGGCCTCGCGCGTCTTCTTTTCCAGGAAATCTGCGATATGGTTGCGCGTCACGCGGGCGAGCCAGCCTTTGAACGATCCTTTGCTGCGGTCGTAGTTGAAACGCGGCATCTGCTTCGCCACCGCGGCCACCGTTTCCTGAACCACATCCTCCGCCTCCTGACGCTGCAGTCCTGCACGCAGGCAAACCTGGAAGATCAACCGGCCGTAGTTGTCCACGAAAAACTGCCAGCCCGCGGCGTCGGAAGCATTCTTCAGGCGCGACAACAAACTGCTGCGCGTGGGCAGAAAACTGTCATCCCTGGAGGCGGCGGAAACGGTGTCCATTTTCTGTACATTCCGCCATTCCGGCGGAATCTTGCAGGAATCTACACCCGGCCGGAGAACCGGACAGACGGAACTTGCCCGGCCGCCGGCCCGCGCCAGCTTAGCCGCTCACCCATGAAACCACTTCTGCTCTCCATGCTTGCCGCCCCCGCACTGTTCGCCGCCGAATCACTGCGGGTCGGCGTCATCGGACTCGACACCTCGCACGCCACCGAGTTCACCCGCATTCTCAATACGCCCGTGCCCGCCGGAGCGGACTACGGCTGCAAAGTGGTGGCCGCCTGGCCGCAGGGCAGCAAAGACATCGCCGGCAGTATCAGCCGCGTTCCGGAATACACCGCGAAGATGAAGGAGATGAACGTGGAAATCGTGGACAGCATCGAGGCGCTCCTGACAAAGGTGGACGCGGTGTTGCTGGAGTCGAATGACGGGCGCGTGCATCTGGAGCAGTTGCGCCCCTGTTTGCAGGCGAAGAAGCCGGTGTTTGTGGACAAGCCCGTCGCCGGCTCGCTGGCGGATGCCCTGGCGATTTATCGCGAGGCGAAGGCCGCCGGTGTGCCGGTGTTTTCCTCCTCGGCGCTGCGTTATGGCAAAGTTACGCAGGAGGTGCGAAATGGTTCGCTGGGCAAAGTGTTGCACGCGGAAGCTGTCAGTCCCGCCCCGCTGGAGCCGACGCATCCCGATCTTTTCTGGTACGGCATCCACGGCGTCGAGACTTTGGTGACGCTCATGGGGCCGGGCGTGGAGAAAGTGAAACGCGGCACGACGCCGGACGGAAAAATTCAGGTGACCGCGACCTGGAAAGACGGCCGCACCGGCACTTTCACCGAAGGCAAAGGCTACAGCGCCGTGGTGAAAGGCGAGCGCGGGGAGACGAAAGCCGGAAGCTTTGACGGCTATGAACCGCTCGTCGCGGAAGTGGCGAAGTTTTTCCGCACCGGCAAGGCACCCGTCGCCGCGGAGGAAACACTGGAGATTTATGCGCTCATGGAAGCCGCCGATGAAAGCAAACGCCGCGGCGGTGCGGAAGTGAGGCTGGCCGAAGTGATGGAGAAGTCGCAGCCCGCGAAATGATCTCTGGAAAGCCGCCGGCCCCGCTGACATCAGTGTTCCATGCCCGACTACACCCGCGCTGCCAACGATTCTGAACTCCGCACTCTGCTGCGCGAGGCGGTGCAGGGTGCGGAGGCGGGGGAGGGCTCCATTCTCCTGCTCACCGATGACGGCCGCGCCCTGCGCTTCGTCGTTTGTGAATCCCCGGTGGCCGCAGCCCTGACAGGAACATTGCAGCCGCTCGACAAAGGCATCACCGGCCTCGCCTTCACACTGCAGCAGCCGATGGTGGTGAACGACACCGCGCACGACGGAAGCTTCGATCCCACAGTGCAGGAGCGCACCGGCGTGATTACCTCCTCCGTCATGGCGGTGCCGCTCGTGTCCCCGGACGGGGAATTCGGCGCGCTCACCGCCGTGAATTCGCGCCGGCCCGGCGGCTTCTCCGGCGAAGACCTCGCGCGCTACAGCGAAGCCGCCGGCCGCATCACCGCGCGCCTCGCCGCCCTGCAACTCAACCTCCCCGCCCCCAATGCTGGAGCTTTTGCATGATCTCCACCGCTCGCGCGGCGCGGGCGTGCGCGTCGCCATTGTGGACTCCGGTGTGGATCCTCAGCATCCCTGGGTCGGCACCCGGCTCCGCCAAAGCTGGCGTGTCGAAAAGACGGAGCAGGAACACCGCGTGCGCGCGGTGCGCGCCGACGACCTCATGGGCCACGGCACCGCCGTCGCCGGCAGCGTGCGAAGGTTCGCGCCGGATGCGGAACTCATCAGCGTGCAGGTGCTTGGCGGCGATTTGCGCGCGGATTCCGAAGCCCTGCTCGCCGCTCTGCGCTGGCTGGTGGACCAGGACGTGCATGTGGTGAACCTCAGCCTCTCCACCATGCGCGAGCAGTTCGCGCTGCGCATCGGGCACGCCATCGACGATCTCAGCGCCCGCGGCATTTCGTGCATCTGTGCCCGCGGCTATCATTTGACCGGAAGAGCCTATCCGACTGACTTTGCCAGCGTCGTCGGGGTTAGTTATGCCGAACTGCATCCCGCCGTGCTCCGCTTCCGGCCGCGCGACACGGTGGAGTTCGATGCCTGCGGCGTGAACCTTCAGGTCGCATGGAAGACCGAGCCCGGAAAGCCGCCCGCCACGCGCATCGTCCAGGGCAGCAGCTTCGCCTGCCCGCTCGTCACCGGCCTCGCCGCCAGAGTCATGGCCCTGCGCCCCGGCCTGCTGCCTTACGAATTGAAAACCCTGCTCAAAGCCTACGCCGACCGCCAGGCCGCCGGCTGGCGCGAAGACTGGATGAACGCCGTGGCTCTGCCGCCGGGTGCGTGAATGCGGCGCCATGTCAGCTGGCGGGCAGGCTGGAAGCGCTGCGTTACGACGCCGCGGCACCTGTAGCGCAGTCCGTCCCGGCTGCCGTTTCGCAGGGCCTCCGGCCTGCCACGACCTCAGAGAAGTTGATAACGCCCTGGTGTCTCCTTCGATCCTCCGACTTCACGGCCCCGCCTTGAACTCCCCGATGTCCATCGGCTCCTGCTGCACCGTCTCCGGTTTCATCGAGAACTTCCCGTTCGCCAGATACTTGTCCTCACCCTCACGCTTGAAGAAAATCTGGTAGTCACCGGGCATCACGCCACCGATCTCGAACGTGCCGTCGGCATTCACTTTCATCCCGCTGCGGAAATAGAGCGCGCCCTCCGGACTCTTTTGGAATTCGCCCCACGCTTTCCACACTTCGTCATCGCCGGGCAACCCGATGTGCGGTGCGGTGGGGTGAAAATGGAAGGTGACGCCCTTCCAGTCATCACGCCCGGTCAGCCGTCCTTTGATCGCAGTGCCGCCGCCGCCGATGACCACCGTGTTGTCGCCGGACTTCAGTTCAGTGTGCGCGATGCGTCCCGTGAGATTGATCTCCGTAAAGCCCGCAGCATTCCCCGCCGCCGCTGTGATAGGACAGGACAACTGCACATGCCCCGGCAGCACCTTCTCAAACACAAAGCTCCCGTCCGCCGCCGCGGTGGTCTTCTCGTACTGCGCAATGATGCCGGGATAGCCGTAGGCATCGCGGTGAATCGTCAGGCTCACCTTTTGTCCGGCACCGGCCTTGTCGCCCCACTGCACCTTGCCCGCCACGCGCGCCCAGGGCTGGAGCTGAACTCGTGGAGCCCGCACTGATTTACCCCAAACAACCTCAGACATACCGTCCTTGCCTGCAATAAAATCGGAAAGCGAAATCTCCCGCACGCCGCTCTCGTGCATCACCAGCAGCGCCGCCGTCTGGTCGGTCTCCGCCGGGATCATGACCCGCCCGGTTTCGTTCGCCTTCAGAATCCGTGGACGCCGCCACTGATCCGACGCCTTCTCCGACGGCGCTTCATCGAGATGACGCAGCTTGCCACTTTCGATCACTGCATCGCGCTGCACCATCGCCAGTGCCACCACCGCGCCCGCCGCGGGCTTCTTGTCCGGTGTCCACACCTGGCAAAATGATCCGCCGCTCTGCACCATCTGGAAAAACAAATCCTGCGGCCCCTTCTTCTTCTCGATCCAGTTGAACACCTGCGGCGCATAGCCGTCCGCCTCCACCCGCAGAGCCATTTCATCGTAAGCCTTGTCCAGCGGCCACAGCAGTCCGCCGTCCTTGCCAATGCGCAACGTGTGCGGCTGCCAGTTGATGGTGTCCTTCCCGCCGGCAGAACCGGCGCGTACGCCCGCGATGACGCGGAATTCCGGCACCGGCTTCCGCCCCGTGCTGTCGAACACCGTCAGAGCGATACTAACCTTCCGCGCCTCCACCAGCACGGCGGGATCGGCCGGCACGGCAAATGGATCCCTCTCCCGTTCCAGCTTCGTCAGGATCCTCTGCCGCCACTGACGCCCGGCTTCATGCAACGGATCCTGTCTGAGAACCGCCTCTATCTCACCAAGTGCCCGCTCATATTGTCCGAGATCGTAGAGCCCCTGAGTCAGAGCCAGCCGCCGTTCGATATCCGCAGGAACTGCCTCCTGTTCCTCAGCCGTCAACGTGGGCCTGACCGGACCGGCTTCTTCTTTGCCGCTGGATTGATTCACACCTCCTGTGAGAAAGCGGGCTGTCGGAGCCGTTTCACCCGGAGCATCACGATCATAAGTGAATGCCACAAATCGCCCGGCGTATTTCGGATCCTTGAGAGCCCCGGGATAAAACAGGCGGCGAATGAGTTTGGCGTCCTTGTTGTACTGCCGCTCCTCAATTCGCTCACCGGTCGTCTTGTCGTATCCAAAGAGTATGAGGCCGAGCGGTTTGCCGTTGCCGTCATAGATCACGGCCTGCCGGGGGCGGCCCTGCTTGTCATTGTAGAATACCCGCTTTGCGATGCGTTCGCCGCTCTTTGAATATGTCGTCTCGGTGGTTTGACTGCGGGCGGCGTCGCTCTCCACTTCGGTGCGCGTGCCGTCTTTGTGTTCGATGATTCTCCTTTGTGGTCCAGGCGTCCCGTCGGCAGGCTTGTCTTTTGACTCTTCGGGCGGGACGCCCTGGCTATTTCCGGGCACTGGCGTCGCCGGCCTCGATGCATCACCCTCCGCCGCAGCAGCAACCTGAGATTCCCTTTCCTGCCCCAGCGCCTGCCTCGGCAGAGCGGACAACAGCGCGAGGGCCAGCGAGGCGGCTGTCAGTATCCAGACCGGCCACGCCAGCCTGGCGGCGCGTTCCTCCGGCAAACCCGCAAGGCGACGAATGCGCTGGAGCAAAGAACCGCCTGCAGCGGAAACTCCAACGGCGGGCAGGGCGCGGAGTTCCTCCAGGGCTGTCAGGGCGCGGGCATAGCCGAGAGTGTCACCGTGGAGGGAGGCGGCGATGTCATCGCAGCAATGTTCGCGTTCTTGGCGAAGCTGGGCGGAAACCCACCACACGGCAGGATGATAGAAGAACAGCGTCTCCAGCAGAGTCTGAAGCAGATTCACCAGATAATCGTGACGGCGGACGTGAGCGAGTTCGTGCGCGAGCACCGCCTCCAGTTGCGCCGCGGGCATTCCGGCCAGGAGGGAAGCGGGCAACAGCACCACCGGTTTCAGCCAGCCGATCACCACGGGCACTGCGACGGTGGCGGACGACAGCATTCTCACCGGTCGCGTGAGGCGCAGCCTTTCACAGAGCGCTGCAAAACGCGCCTGCCATTCTGCGGGGATGGTAGCGGTGCCCGACGCGCGCCAGCGGCGCACGGTGCGCCAGCCGATCACAAGACGCAGAGAAAACAGCGCCACGCCCGCGGCCCACACGCCCACC
Organism: uncultured Akkermansia sp.; assembly: GCA_964523105.1. GTDB lineage: Bacteria > Verrucomicrobiota > Verrucomicrobiia > Verrucomicrobiales > V1-33 > V1-33. Next base: position 32,102 of record CAZFZN010000053.1, on the reverse strand, counting down.
ATCCAGGGGAGCAGCGGACGGAGACGTTCGCCGGTGGCGGGGGCCGGCGCGGGCGGTGAGGCGGTCGGCGCAGCGGGGGCCGCGTTGCCAGGAGTGGAGGGCTCCGGGGACGGAAGTGACTTGAAGGACTCAAGGGGCGCAGTCGATGGCGCGGGAATAGCGCTCACCATCGCCGTCGCTTCGGTCGTCTGTGTCTCCGCTCTTGGCGGCTCTGGAATGGCCCGCACCTGCCACCAGAGCGTCCCCGCGACTGCGGCCATCATCAGCGCCAGGGCTGCGGCTGCAGCCGCATAACGAATCCGCGGTGCGCTTCGCCGTGTCAGCCGCAGAAAGCCGCGCAGCACCAGCGCGATGGCCGCGCCCTGCCAGAGGAAGTGGAGAAGCGCCCAGCCGAGGGGCTCGATGAAGGAGAGGAGGGAGTTCATGGCGGGTGGGATTTGTTGCTCAGTGCTCAGTGCTCAGTGGGCGGATCAGCGTTTGGCCTCCAGTTCATCCAGGAGCCGGCGGATTTCGGCGAGTTCGGCGGGAGTGGCTTTTTTTTCGGAGAGTGCGGCCAGCACCAGGCGGCCAGGGCTGCCGCCGAAGGCATTCTGCAGGAGTTCCCGCACCAGCAGCCGCTGCGTCGGCTCTGCTTTGGCCACCGGCTCATAGACGTGGCTGCGGCTGCTCTCGTCGCGTCGCACCAGGCCCTTCTCCGTCATCTTTTGGAGAATCTTCAGCGTGGTGGTGTAACCGGTGGGATTGTCTTCGAGCGCCTCGTGAATATCGCGCACCGTCAGCGGCCCGCGCTCCCAGAGCACGCGCAGGAGTTCCAGTTCGGCTTCGGTGGGACGCGGCAGTTTCGTTTTCGACGGCATGCCGCGTTTCTACGACAGGAATCGTAGACGTCAACGACGCGTGTCGTAGTTACCTGTAAAGAAAATGTCATGACCGCGGCGGCCTTCCGCATCACCTTCGCTCCCCGGCAGGCCGAAGATTATTCCAGACTGAGGAGCACGATGCGGCTGACCTCGCCTTTGCGGATGGTGAGGCTGGCGGTGCCGTTGCGGGAATGATTGAGCACGGCGTCCACAGCGTCGGCGTGGGTGGCGGGAGCGGCGCCGTTGATGCGCAGGATGATGTCGCCTTTTTCGAGTCCGGCATTGGCGGCAGGCGTGTTGGGTTCGACCCGGGTGACGATCAGGCCGGGCACTCCGTCCGGCAGTTTCAGTGTGGCATGGTCAGCACCCGCGACCGGCATCAGCGTCATGCCGGCGATTTGATCTTCATCCTTCCCTGGCTTTTCGGACGCCGGCGGCGCGGCCTCCACCGTTGCCGGGGCTGCAGGGGCGGCTTCCACGAAATTGTTGGGCCGTTCCCCGAGTGTGATGTTGAACTCGGCTCGTTCCTGACGGGACTCACGGAAGATGACCAGCTTCAGCTTCGCACCGGGAGGGTGTTCCGAAATGGTGCGGCGCAAATGGTTATCGTTCTCCATCTCCACGCCGTTGATGGACAGGATCACGTCGCCCTCTTCGAGGCCGGCCTTCGCGGCCGGGGTGCCGGGTTCGACGGGGCCGACATAGACGCCGCCGTTGAATCCGTAGAGCCGGCCCGCCCCGGGCACGAGGTCGGCGGTGGGCACTCCCATCCAGCCGCGCGGCCGCGAGAGCGCATCGGCCGCGGACACTGCTTTGTTGATCGGGATGGCGAAGCCAATGCCGAGGTTGCTGCCGGTGCTGCTGTAGATGGCGGTGTTGATGCCAATGACGCGGCCGTCGGCATCGATGAGCGGTCCGCCGGAGTTGCCGGGATTGATGCTCGCATCCGTCTGCAGCAGCTCCTGTTTGCCGAATTCCTCGATGACCCGGTCATTCCGTTTGGCGCTGATGATGCCCATGGTGACGGTCTTCTCGATGCCGAACGGCGCACCGAGCGCAAAAACGATGTCGCCCACCCTCACATGATCGCTGTCGGCGAGCGTGGCGCTGGGATAACCGGTGCCGTCCACTTTGATCACGGCCACATCCATGCCGGGGTCCTGGGAAAAGTCTATCAACTGCGCCGGCAGATGGCCTTCGCGGCCGGGAATGCTAACGCGCAGGCGGAGGCGGTTGAAATAGTCGGCCCGGTTGCGCTCATCCGGCGGAATGACGACGTGGCGGTTGGTGAGGATATAGCCGTTGGAGGAAACGATGACGCCGCTGCCGACCCCGATCTGGAGCCAGCGGTCCTCACTGATTTTCGGCTCCGGCGGCAGTACCATGCCCATGCGGCGGTACAGTTCGCGCAGCCGCGGGTCGATGCGCTGACGGCGCGGCGTCTCGACGCCGGTAAGAATAGTGACTACACTGGGCTGCACTTTTTCGAGCATGTCGGCGTAGCTCTTCAAAACGGCGCCGCCGCGCTGCATGGGCTTGCGGTCCACGGTGAGGGACTTGAGAAAAATCCCGGTCTTGTTATCCGGCAAGAGAGGCGGCTCCTGCGCGGGAGCGCTGCCGGCGAGGGCGGCGGCCGCGAGCACGGAAGCGGTGGCACGATGGAGGGCGGGGAACGGATTCATGGCATGAACAGCTGGAAATCGGGTGGTCTGGCTTCGGCAAAGCGCCGCGGCGGCACGGTCTCGTGCAATGAATTCGCCCCGGCCACCGGCTCAAGTTCTCTTTGTAAAAGAAAATCCGCTGGCGGCGACGCCATTGCACGCCGGAGTTGCACGCCGCCACTCCGCCGTTATCATTCATCCGTTCCGCCATGAAAACCCGTTTCCTCCGCCTCCTCGCCCTTGCCGCTTTCGGCTCCTGCTTCGCATTTTCCTCCCTGCCCTGCCGCGCGCAGGACGAGGGCCGTCCGGTTCAGGAGGAAGGCGAAGAGGAATTGCCGCCCTTCAACGCTGACGAATACAAGAAGCAGATGAAGGAGAAGGAAAAGGAGGCCAATGCCGAGATCAAGAAGATGCTCAAGGTCTTCAAGCCCCTCGAAGGGGAGTGGACCGGGAAGGAGAAAGTGGAGCACGAGCTGGAGCAGTTCAAAGCCTTCGACAAGGAATGGGGCGATGTCTGGAAAGGATTTTTCACCACCGACGGACGCTATTTTGAAATGACGGGCCAGACGGACGGTGAAGACTCCGCCGGCTACCGCTGGGTCTGCACCTGGGTGCCGTCGGAGGAATGCTACAAGGCATGGTACTTCGGAGAGACGGCGCAGACCCTCTACACCGGTGAACTGAGCAGCGACGGCAAATACGTGATCTGGAGCCGCGAAGATGAGGAAGCGGAAACGGAAACCCGCTTCCAAATGGTGGCCGACGGAGATCGCGTGAAGTGCTCCGGCACCGACCGCATGGCGGGACGGGTCTTTTCACGTCAGTCGTCCAGCTACACGCGGAAGAAGGTCGAGCTGTAGCCAGAGCACACGGCAGGGTGTGCTATTCCCTTGCACACGGCATGGCGGGGCGATAACCGCGCGCTCTATGACCGACATCTGGAGTTTCGCGAATCCGCAGCTGAAAGACCTCACAGCCTACGAACCCGGCAAGCCTATCGATGAGGTGGCCCGGGAACTCGGGCTCGAGCCTGGCGAGATCGTCAAACTGGCCAGCAACGAGAATCCGCTGGGACCTTCTCCGAAGGCACTCGCGGCGATGCACGAAGCGCTCCAGCAGGCGCAGTTGTATCCCGACGGCGGCGGCTACCGCCTGCGCCATGCCATCGCGGAAAAGTTCGGTCTCGAGATGGAAAATGTCATTCTCGGCAACGGATCGAACGAGATCATCGAGTTCGTCGGGCATGCGTTTCTCAAGCCGGGCGATGAGGTGGTGACGGCGGAGCATGCGTTCGTGGTTTACAAGCTCATGGCGACGCTGTTTGGCGCGACCACGATCGAAGTGCCCGATCCCGGCTTCAAGCACGACCTCGACGCCATGCTCGCGGCCATCACCCCGCGGACCAAAGAGGTCTTCATCGCGAATCCCAACAATCCCACCGGCACGTTGTGCAGACAGGACGAGATCGACCGCTTCATGGACCGCGTGCCGGACCACGTCATCGTCATTTTTGACGAGGCCTACTACGAATTTCTCTATGAGCCGCTGGATACGCTGAAGTTCGTCCGCGAAAGCAGGAACGTGGTGGTGATGCGCACGTTCTCCAAGATTCAGGGTCTGGCGAGTCTGCGCATCGGTTATGGCCTCGCACCGAAACACCTCGCCAATGTGCTGCAGAAGACACGCCAGCCGTTCAATGCCAACGCCATCGCCCAGGCCGGAGCGCTCGCCGGCCTGGCGGATGACGAGCACATGGAGAAAACCCGGGCCATGACCCGCGAGGGCCGTGATTACCTGGAACGCACCTTTGCGGAACTCGGCCTCGAGTACACGCCCAGCTACGGCAATTTCGTGCTCGTGAAAGTCGGGGACGGCGACGCGCTCTTTGCCCATGCGATGAAAAAGGGCGTCATCATCCGTGCGATGCGCGCCTACAAGTTGCCGGAATACGTCAGAGTTTCCGTGGGCACGAGGCCCCAGAACGAGAAGTTCGTCCGCGTGCTGCGCGAGTGGCTGGGACGCTGAATAGCTCACGCCAGTTGCGGGAGGCGACGCGGATGCCGTGCCCACGGGAAAGGACGCGATGGCCGGCAGGCTCATGATTTGTCGCGATTCTGAGAAGAATTGCAGTTCTGGAGCGGAATTATTAGGATCGTGTCGTAATTCCCATAATAATTCGGATTCTCCCGAACTCCTGTGCTCTTCATGATACGCGCGACTTCCCCACCACTGCCCGCCCTGTGCGCTCTGATATCTGCTTTCCTGACGGCGGTACTGCCCGCGGCCACACTGCCCCCGGGATTCACTGAAAGCGACATTGGTTCCGGCTGGGAGAATCCGGTGGGCATCACATTCGGGCCCAACAGTGCCGGCAACAAGGACCGCGCCTACGTTTGGGACCGCTACGGACGGGTCTGGATCGTGGAGGACGGAGTGAAGCGGTCCACTCCCATGCTGAACATCATGGAGGAAACCGCGGCCTACGGCGATTACGGCATGCTGGGCTTCGCCCTCGATCCTGACTTTCTGCAAAACGGCTTCGTGTATGCCCTCTACGTGGTGGACCGCCATCATCTGCTCTACCACGGCACGCCGTATTACAATTCCGGCGTCAGTGTGGGAAATCAGGCCACCATAGGCCGGGTGACGCGCTACACGGCGCGGCGTTCGGATGACTTTCGGACCGTGGATCCCGCATCGCGTAAAATCCTGCTGGGGGAAACACGTTTCACCGGCTTCCCGATTCTGCACACCTCTCACGGAGTCGGAGCTCTGGTTTTCGCCACCGACGGGACCCTCATGGTGAGTTGCGGCGACGGCGCGAGTTTCAATGCCATGGACAATGGCGGAACGGCCGGAGGCTCCTACGGCCCTCAGGGTGTGGCGGACGGCATCATCACGGCGACCGAGGATGTTGGCGCCTTCCGCTGTCAGATGCCAGGTTCCCTCTGCGGAAAACTGCTGCGCATCGACCCCTCCACCGGCGACGGGGTTCCAGGGAATCCTTACTACGACCCCGCGAATCCGCGCTCCGCCCGCTCGCGGATGTGGAGCCTTGGACTGCGCAATCCCTGCCGGTTCACACTCAAGCCGGGGACGGGCTCACACAGCCGCCAGGACGGGAACCCTGGCACTTTTTACATCGGGGATGTCGGCTGGCGCAGCTATGAGGACCTCCATGTGGCGAACGCACCGGGACAGAATTTCGGCTGGCCGCTTTACGAAGGCTACGTCCAGAACGCGGAATACTGGGCCGCCCGCCCGCCCGGCATGGACGCGGCGGATCATGAGCCGCCGGCGGCCCACTGGCTTCACGGCACCTCCGGAGCCCGGGCGATCTACAACGGCACGATCTACGATGTGGGTGCGGCCGGAAGTCCCGTCACCGGCAGCAATTTTGGCGGTCATTCCGCCTGTGGCAGCGCATGGTACACCGCCACCGACTTTCCGCCGGAGTGGCGCGACACCTACTTCCAGGCCGATTACAGCGGCCAGTGGATCCGGGCGTTCACCATGGACGCGCAGGACCAGGTCACGGCGGTGCGGCCGTTTGCGACGGGCGAGCCGTTTGTCTTTCTCGCCACGCATCCGCAGACCGGCGGCCTCTACTACTGCACGGTGCAGAACGGCACCAGCCCCGGCACCGTGCGCCGCATCAGCTATGCGCCCGGCGGCAATCGTCCGCCCCGCGCCGTGGCCAGCGTGGACCGGCACTACGGCGCCAGCCCGCTGGCCGTGCAGTTCAGCAGTGCGCTTTCCAGCGACCCCGAGGGAACCGCCCTGACATACTCGTGGAACTTCGGCGACGGCACCACGTCCCCCCTGGCAAATCCGCTCAAGACCTTCACCGCCTCCGCTCCGCAGCGGTTTGAAGTCATGCTCACCGTCCGGGATGCCGGCGGCGCCACCTCCTCCGCGGCGGTGGTCGTGGCCGTCAACAACACCCCGCCCGCCGTGCAGATCACCAGTCCCGCGCCGGGCGTGCAGTACCCACTCGATCAGGGGGACGTCGCATGGAACCTCACGGCAAATGTCACGGATGCAGAACATCCTCTCTCCAGCCTGACACATCAGTGGCAGGTGGTTCTGGTGCATGACCAGCATGAACACGCGGAACTGACCGTCGATTCCGCCACCACGCCGGCGATATTTCAGCCGCTGGGCAATGAGCCGGACGCCACCTACTTTTACCGGATCACCCTCCGCGTGACCGATCCGCTGGGCCTGACAACACTGGCCGTGCGGAATTTCACCCCGCAAACCGGCAGTGCCGCGATCGTCCTCAACCCGGATTTTTACACCGTCACGCGCGGCGCCGGCAGAATGCTGGAGGTGCTGGCCAATGATCACGGAGCGGTCACGGATGCCGACCTCAGCACGCTGCAGGTCGTCACTCCGCCGGCACACGGAACCGCGGTGCCGGACCCGGTGACCGGGCGCATCCGTTATCTGCATTATGCCGCGTCCGCCGCGGGCACGGACAGTTTCACCTATCGCCTGCGCACCAGGGCCGGCACGCTTTCCGCCGCCGGCACGGTGAGCATTTCAATCGCTGCCGCAGCAGCCAATAATGCGCCGGTCGCTTTCAGTGATGCCGCAGCGGCAAGCCGCGGGCAGAGCACAGTCGTCAATGTTCTGAGCAACGACACCGATCCCGGCGGAGCGCTGGCACCCGGCAGCCTCGTGATTCATGCCCATCCGGTCACCGGCGCGCTCAGTGTCAATGCTGCGACCGGTGCGGTCACCTACCATCACAGGGACACCCCGCTGACAGAGGACACTTTCACCTACTCTGTCGCCGATGCCGCCGGACTGCGCAGTGAACCGGCCACGGTGCGCCTCACCATTTCCTCCCCAGGCGAAGCGCCCGTCCTGACCAATCCGGGAAGCCAAACCTCCGTGCGCGGAACCGGTGTCAGTTTGCAACTCGAAGCCTCCGATCCCGAAGCACAGCCGCTCATATGGTCCGCCGCAGGCCTTCCCGCGGGGCTCACCATGAACGGCAGCGGGCTCGTCAGCGGCACCATCGCCGCCACGGCGGTGAACACCACGGCCACCGTCACGGTCAGCGACGGCACGCACACCGCCACGGTCAGCTTTGCATGGAACGTCGCGGACCCGCCCACCGGCAACGGACTGCTCGGCGAATACTTCACCGGTCTGACACCCGGCGTGAATCCGCCGGTGCTCACGCGCGTCGATGCCGCGATCAACTTCGACTGGGGAGCCGGCGGCCCATCCGCGGCGACCGGTGTGGATGGATTCTCCGTGCGCTGGACGGGCGAAATCGTCGCGCGTTACACAGAGACCTGCACATTCACCCTGCCCGTGGACGACGGCGCGAGAGTTTGGATCGATAATGTCCGCGTGCTCGACAAATGGCTGCCCATCGGCCAAAGCGGCTGGCACACTTTCAACGTCAACCTGACGGCCGGAAGACGGACTCCCATCCGCGTGGAATACTATGAGCAGTGGGGCGGCGCCGCCATTTCTCTCTTCTGGCACAGCGCGCGTCAGCCCTGGGAGGCCGTGCCCTCCAGTGTCCTGTTTCCCGCCGGAGCAGCACCTGACACCGCACCTCCCGCAGTCATGTTTTCAGGACCCGCAGGGCCGGTGGAGGGTCCGTTTACCGTCGGAATCACCTTCAGCGAGCCGGTCACCGGACTTTCCCTGACAGATTTCAACGTCTCCAACGGCACCGCGTCCCTGCTCGATACCGCCGGCGGCGTCACCACTCTCACCGTCACCCCCGCCTCGGCGGGAATTGTCAGTGTCAGCCTGCCTGCGGGACGCGTGGAGGACGGCGGCGGCAACGGCAACGCCGCCAGCAACGTGTTCACTGTGACCTACACTCCGCCGCCCAACCGCGCGCCTTCCATCATTCCCCCCGGCGGCCAGCGCAGCCTCCGCGGTTCCATCGTATCCCTGCAAATGCAGGGCAGTGATCCTGAAGGTGAAGTCCTGACATGGTCCGCAACCGGACTCCCGGCGGGACTCGTCATGAATGCCGGCACCGGACTCATCGGCGGCACGGTCGCCACGACGGCTGCTCCCGCCCACACAGTCACGATTACCGCCCGCGACACCCAGGGCCTCGCGGGCAGCGTCACGTTTTCATGGACCACCTCCGCCATCGGCGCGGCCGGGATTCGCGGGGATTACTATTCCGGCACCGTGCCGGGCGCGGGCGTGCTCCTGATGTCGCGCATCGATTCCAAAATCGATTTCGACTGGGCCGCGGGCAGTCCGGCGGCCGCCGTGCCGGCGGACAACTTCTCGGTGCGGTGGACGGCGGACCTCGTTCCCAATTTCACCGAACCGCACACCCTCACTGTCGCCGCGGACAATGGCGTGCGGGTGTATGTGAATGACTCCCTGCTCATCGACGGCTGGAGCAGCCCCGCGTGGCGCAACGCCACTGTCAACCTCGTGGCGGGCCGGCGCACTCCGCTGCGGGTGGAATACTTCGAGGGCTACGGCGGCGCCGGCATTTCCCTCTACTGGAACAGCGCGCACCAGCCGTGGGAGGCCATTCCCGCCTCCAGTTTGATTCCGCCGGCGTCAGAACTGCCCGGGGATGCCGGCACGCTGCTCCCGGCCATCAGTTCCAATTTCACGGTCAGCAAAGATTCCGCCGGAGGGGCTGTCATTACCTTCACCCGCCCGCTCACCACGGGCACCACCGCCACCATTCTCGAAGGCTCCACCGACCTGCGGAACTGGTCGCCGGTGGATGCTCAAACTCTCATCTCGCGCAGCACGCCGGGCTTCGAGGACATTCGTATCCAGATCCTCGCCGCACCTCACCTGCACCCTGACGGCACCGTTCATCAGCATGAGGCGCCCGCACCGGAAATGTTTTACCGGCTCCGGATCGCGGAGAATCTGTAAACGCGGGAAATCCACGATGCCACCTTGCCGCGGCCGCCGCCCTGGCTTCTGATGCGCCGGCATGAGCCGGTCCCACCTCCAGATTCTCCTCTACCTCGCCGCCGTCCTGACACTGGGTGCCGTGCTGGCGCCGCTGCTCTACTGGGGCGGCAAGTGGCTGGCGACGCTGGTCGTCAGTTTCAAGCAAACGGACACTCCAGTCATCGGATGGATCGGCCACAAACTCGCGGCGCACCAGTTCGACAGCTATTACAACCGCGCGTTCCTGATCTCCGCGCTGGCCCTGCTCTGGCCGTTCCTGAAATGGATGCGCCTCAGCAGTGACGCGCTGGGACTTGAGAGAAATCCCCGGCGCGTCCGGGATGCCCTGACAGGATTTGTACTGGCCGCCGGATTCCTCGCGCTGCTCACCGCTCTGCTGCTTGGCATCGGCGCTTATGTGCTGGAGGGCGAAATCAAGTGGCGCAGCATCGTGCCGCGCGCGGTGCTGAGCGGCGTGGTGGTGGCGTTGCTGGAGGAATGGCTCTTTCGCAAAGTGTTCCTCGGAGTGGCGCTGCGCTCCTCACGAAAATGGGCCGCCATCCTGCTCGTCTCCGGCCTCTTTTCCATCCTGCATCTCATCAAGGCGCCGGATGTCGTCACGACGGACCCTCACAGCCGGGCGGCGGCCCTCAAAGTGCTGCGCGGACCGCACTGGTGGTGGCATACGGATAACCTGCGCAGCCGCCCGGAGGCCACCGACTGGATGATCGCCCCGGAATACAAGTCCTTCGCCCACTCGCGCATCCGGGCCACATCCGGATTCGAAATGACCGCCGCCATCTTCCGGCGCACCGCCGATCCGGTGCGGTTCACTTCGGAATTCCTGACACTTTTTTCCATCGGCGTCATCCTCGCCCACGCCCGCTGCACCACCCGCTCGCTGGCGCTGCCGTTTGGGCTGCACGCCGGCTGGATTTTCGCCAACGTGCTTTGCTCCGGGGCGACGCAAACTTCATCCTCGCTCGCCGGCGGCGCCTACTCGTGGAATGCGGGCGGGACGAAGCTGCCCTTGATCGGTGATCAGCTGAAAACCGGATTGCTGCCGCTGGCCACGCTGCTCATCACCGCCGTGGTGCTGCAAATTTATCTGCGCCGGCGGAACCGCCCGCCGGCTTGAGCCACGGTCAGCGCATCCCGAGCAGCTTGTCGAGGTCCGGATCCCGCTCGCCGCCGGCGCCGATGGCCGCGCGATAATGTTTGCGCGCCGTTTCAAACTGCGGAGGCTCGCTGGTGGAATAAATCACAGCGAGATTGTAGTGGGCTTCGGCGCAGGTGGAATCGATGGCCACGGCTTTGAGAAAATTCAGCTTCGCCGCTTCGCGCTGACCGCGCTTGATGGAGATCAGCCCGAGCGTGTGCCATGCGGCGGAGTTCTGGTCGTTGAGCTTGAGCGCGTCCTCGAGTTCCTCCGCGGCATCGTCGAGCCGGCCCTGACGCAACAGCGCGACGCCGCGCACATAGTGCGGAAACTCGAGATCGAAATTGTAGGCCTGCGCCCGCATCAGGGTATCGGCAGCTTCGTCATTCTTGCCGAGCCGGAGCTGGGACACGCCCAGGTTGCACAGCGCATAGACATTCTGCGGCTCCACCACGAGGATCTTGCGAAACTCATTCTCCGCCGCGCTGAAATCCCCGGCGCGGAAGTGCTCCTCGGCGGCGTTGGCGTAGGCTTTGAGTTCAGTGGAGAGCCCCGCCTTGTCCGCGGCCCCGCTGGACTCCGGCAGCGAGTCCGCCATCGGCAGAGTGCTCTGACTGTCATCGAGGAAGAAGAGTTCCTTGCCGTCGGCGGTGGTGAGCAGCTTGTTCACCTGGGTGCTGGTGAGAATGTCGCGCTGGGCTTCATTCAGAATCACCGGCGCGGCCATTTCGTTCACGGAACGCATCAGCGCCTCCGACTCGACGCCGAGTTCCTTCATTCTGGCGAAGACTCCCTCCTTCTGGAGTTCGTCCATGATGTTCTGCCGGGCGCGCTCCCGCACATGCTGCTGCTTGAGCTGCTGGAGAATGATCTCGCGCAGCACGCTGTTCTCGGCGACGGCTTCGGACTCGGGAATGGCCCCGCGGTCTGCAGCCTCCGCGAGCACCCGGCGGGTGGCATCGAGTTTCCCTGCCAGGGAAGCGATCTGCGCGCGATACTCCTCGTTCTCCAGCTGCATCGCAGCGAGCGATTCCTGCACCGATTTCACCTGCTCCTTGAGCGAAGCGATTTCCTTTTTGTCGGCCTCCTTCTCGCCCGCGAGCGATTTCATCTTCTCCTGCGCCGCCGCCAGCTCCTGCTTCAGGCGGTTGTTCTCCTCCACGATTTTGAGCTTCTCGACGCTTTTGACTCCGTCGCCGCCGTTGAGCAGGGCCAGCATCTGCTCGCGCTCTTTGCGCAACCCGGTGACCTCCGTGTTGAGCCGTTTGATTTCGCCGATCGCGTTCGCCAGTTCCAAAGCCATTTCGTCGCGGCTCGCGTTGGCGGCGGCCAGTTTTTCGTTCGCGATCTTCAGTGCGCCTTCGAGTTCATCCACCCGCTTGATGAGATCGGCGTGTTTGCGCTTTTCGGCGGCGCTGGCGGTTTGCAGTTTCGTCTCCGCCACGCTGAGCCGCTCCATGAGCGCCTTTTCATTCGCCTGGGAACGAAGCCGCTCCTGACTGGCGCGGCGCAGTTCCTCCTCTTTGGATCCGAGCGATTTCAAAATCTCCTCGTTTCGTTTCTCCAGCCGCGTGATCTGCGCATAGAGCGCCTTGTTGCGCTCCTCCAGGAGAGAAGCCGGCGTGCGCGGCGCTCCCGGAATGTCCTCGGCGGGAATCGCTTCCCGAATCTCCAGCGGTGCATTCGGATCCGCACTGCCCTCGCCAATCGCCTCTCCCGGCAAAGGCGCACCGCCCGCGGCCCGGCGCGCGATTTCATCCTGACGTGCCTGCTCCATGCTCTCGCGAATCTTGCGGCGGCGGTAATCCACCATCTCCGCGTTCCATGCCGGATCGGCGGCATGCACGGAATCAAACGTGTCGCGCGCATCGCGATACTTGAAATAGGCCCCGGTAAAATCTTTGGCCGCGCGCAGCTTGTCCGCCTCCAACATCGTCATGTATCCCTGCAAATAAGTATCGCTCACGGAAGGCTGACGCCGCGCCGCCTCGGCTGGCGGCGGAGATTGAGCGGACGATTCCAGAGGCGACCAAAACACGGCGGCGAGGCCGAGCACGAGGGCTGCTGAATAGTGCGGGCGATGCATAAGGGGCGCGATAGTAGGGGTTTCCCCTGGCTTTGGCAATCTATGATTCTTCAGGGAAATTCCAGCGGTCAAGGACCGAAAATATGACGCCCCCGGGCAGCCGGGCGTTCGATTCCGCGGCGGTCCGCAACCGGTTCCGTCGTCCCCTTGTCAGCCCCGCGGGACGGGACATCAATCGCCCCCGATGCCCCCTTCCCCGCTCCCCTTACTGCCCCGGCTCACGCGCGGCGCCTTCGAGAATTCCTATCCGCTGCTCCGCGCCGGGCTGTTCATGATGGATGCGGAAACGGCCCACCATGTGACGCTGCGCGGCTTAAAATTGGCGGCCGCTGCCGGGCTGCTGCACCTGCTTCCTGGCACCGTCGAAGCTGCTCCGGTGACACTGTGGGGCTTGCGGTTTCCCAACCGCGTCGGGCTGGCCGCGGGACTCGACAAGACCGGCGAATGCCTCGACGGCCTCGGCGCCATGGGATTTGGCCATGTGGAAATCGGCACCCTGACACCACGCCCCCAGCCGGGGAACGATCCGCCGCGCCTTTTCCGCATCGTGGAAAAGCAGGCAATTGTGAACCGCATGGGCTTTAACAATCCCGGCATCGTTCAAGGCATGAAGAACGCCGCGCGCCGCTCGTGGAAAGGCATCACCGGCGTCAATATCGGCAAAAACTTCGATACGCCTAACGAGCGCGCCGTGGAGGACTACCTCATCTGCCTGCGCCACGCCTGGCCCCGGGCGGACTACGTTACCGTCAACCTCTCCTCGCCCAATACCAAAGGCCTGCGCGACCTCCAGCAGGAGGAAAGCTGCCGGGCACTTATCCGCGCTTTGCAACTGGAGCAGCGCAAACTCGCCCAACAGCACGGCCGGCACGTGCCCGTGCTCATCAAGATCGCCCCGGACCTCGAACCGGCTCACCTCGACGGCCTCGCGCGCCTTTTTGTGGAGGAGAAACTCGAAGGCGTCATCGCCACCAACACCACTCTCTCGCGCACGCATGTGGAGGGTCTGCGTCACGCGGACGAGCGCGGCGGCCTCAGCGGCGCTCCGCTGACACAGCGCGCCACCGAAGTCATCGCCCGGCTCTGTCGCGCACTCGACGGCGCCATGCCGGTGATCGGCGTCGGCGGCATCATGTCACCTGCCGACGCCGTGGAGAAACTGCGCGCCGGCGCGAGCCTCGTGCAGCTTTACACCGGCTTCGTTTATCACGGGCCGCGTCTTGTCAGGGAGTGCATTGAAAGCGCCGCCGGATCGCTCGCCTGACTTTAATCCGCCCGGGCTCACGGCACACGCGCCGAAATCCGATAGTAACTCCGGCCCGGCAGCGGCGCGGGATCGGTCCATTCGTAGGCGGCACTTTCCGCGGCGACTGAAATTTCCGGTCCCTGGTTCGTGAACAGCAGAAGATCGTCGCCGCGCTGCACGCGATAGCGGCGGGCGGGACTGACCGGGAAAATGAGCTTCACCGCCGCCCCGGCTGTTTGCACCGACAGCGCCGGCATTCCTGCCTGGCTGCCGTCGAGCGGGCTGGTATCGAACGAATACTCCGTAAAGTTGTCGAAACCGTCGCCATCGGGATCCCCGGTCCCTCCGAATTCACCGAAAGCGTTGTTCATGTCGAGCCGGTTGGCGTTTTCCCAGTAGTCCGGCAGTCCGTCGGCGTCGGCATCGGCGCGGGCGTCGGGAAAGGCTTTGACGAGGCGCACGGCCGAAAGAGTGGTGTCACCGCGGCGGTGGGTGATGCGCAGGTGATGGAGAAAATGGCCGTCGCCGTTGTAGAGATTTGGCAGGGTGACCGCCAGCGCGTCGCTGGAGGGCGTTTCATCGCGCACGATGGCCAGCGCGCCGGCGGCGAGCGGCGCTTCTCCGTCAGGCTGACCGCTGACCTCACTGGCAACGAACACACTGAACTCCGCCAGCAGCGCGGCATCAGAAACGCCGGCGCCGAGACTTTTGTCGAAGACACACTTGGCGACATAACCGGTGCCGACGGTGTCGCCGTCCACTGGCGGATAGGCGATTCCGAAATTCACCGGTAAGCCGGTGTTCAAACTGCGCGTCACCGTGGTGAAATGCCCGCTGATGTCGTCGAGCGACTGGTCGGCACTGGAGGACAATTCCTTGAAACGCACGCGAATCTGCGCCGTGCCGCTGGACGGGATGTTTTTGTAATCGAAGCGCCATTCCTTCGTGTGGCCCGCAGTGAGATTGGATGGCACCGCCACGGCGCTGGCTTTCGCCCAGTTCCCTGCACCGTTGCCGTTGGTCGCACTGTCGTTGGCGGCACTGGAGTCGAGAATGGAATACCACACTTCCTGCGTCTGATCGTCGCTCAGCACGACGACGCCATAACTGCTGCCGCCGAGCGTTTCATTGTCCTGCGAGGGAAAGCGCACCACGCCCGCGGGCCGCTGCTGATCGAGATAAAACGTCTGCGTCCACGTGTTGAAGAGCGAAGCTTGCCCGGTGCGGCTGAGAAAGGCGCGGGCGCGCACGACGTGCAGGCCTTCCGTCAAGCCGGTGGCCTGCACGCCTTTGTCGTTGTGAGGATAATAGACGACGGTGTTGCCGTTGAAGCCGGTGATGTCGAACACGGTCTCCATGCGTTCCTTTTTCACCACTTCGTCCATGTCCGAGGGATAGCGCGCCGCCGCGGTATTTTTGTAGCCGCCGATTTTGTAGCGCAGGCGGGTGCCGGCGGGCTGTGCGGGAATGGTGCCGCGCCACCACTCGGGAGTGCCCGTGGCATCCGGCGTGCCGTTCTGCACTTTGGTCATGCTGACCGCTGCGGCAGCACCGCGCGCCACATTGCCGCTGCCCTGAGGCTCACTGCCGTCGGTAGTGTAATAGATCTTCACACTGCCGAGCGCGTCGGAGGCATAGCCGACTTGTGCGACGATGGTGATCGGCTGATTCGCGGCACTCTGCGGCGCCGGGTGAAACTGAAGCGTGGCATCGAGACCGTGCCCGGCGTCAGGATCGTGGGTCAACCAGCGAGCGGTGTTCGTGTTCGTCGTCACGTCGCTGTCCGCATCGTCGAGCGTGAAACCCGCGGTGCCGATGACGACTTCCCAATTTTCCGCTTCCGGGCTGCCGATGACGTTCCGGCCCGTCGTCTCCGCGGCGAATTTCTGCGTCATGCGGCGGTCGAACTGCATCTGCTCCCAGCCGACAAAGAGGTCCATGCCATCGGGATCACCGGGCGCGGTGCCGGGCGGCTTGTCGCGCTTCGTCCCCGTCTGAGGGCCGAGTCCCAGCTGGCTGTTCACATCCATGCCGCCGTCGAGTTTGAGCAGGATATTCACTGCGGAACCGTCGGCACGCGCGATAAAACTCATATCGGAGGCATCCGTCACGCGGGGAATACTCGCCGTGTAGTCGTAATCGTCATCGCCGTCGCGCCCATCTTTGCGCGGATGATCCACGAAGCCGCAGTTCACTCCGCCCTGCTGAATGGTAATCGGCTGCACACTGTCCGATCCCTGAAACGCCAGGGTCTGCTCCGGCACGACGGGCGCGAAGGCGAACCAGCCGTTCGACGGCACGATCACGTCGCTGTTATTGAAATCGTAGATGCGCCCGTTGTTCCCCGCATAGGCATAAAAACCGCCGCCGTGATGACTGTAATTCCGCAGCACCGTGTTGGGCGCGTAGCTGGTGGTGAATCCTTGCGGAGCGCCGCCGCCGGTGGTGTAATTGCGCCGCATCATGATCAGCACCGTCGTTGCTGCATCGTTGGCCATGCCGGTGTTCTCCGACTTGTCGCGAAACTCCCACGCCGCGAAGTCATTGTTGCTCCAGCGCCCGATTTGCTCGCCGCGGATGAAATCGCGCCGCACGCGCAGCGGCCCGGTCACCCAGCGGTGCCCGTATTGTCCCAGAAACGGAATGTAGCTCGGCTTGGGAAAATAATCCGGCCCGCCCTGCACATTGTAGCCGTCCGTATAAACGATCGGCAGCCCCGCGCGCAGCAGCATGTATTGAAACGCCGCGGGCCGCTCGCTGCCGGCCATGTAATTGTTGTCGTGACTCAGGCAGTACATCATGCCGGCGTTCACGCCTTTGGTGAAGCGGCCCGGCGTGTCATAGCCGCTCAGATTCCCGCCGATGCCGGGGCCGACGTTGTTGAGAAAGTCATCGTTGGCCAGCTTCATGCCGGCGGCGATGTAGTCGTCCTGATCCGGCGGTGCGCCGAGATGCTCGCCGAAGAGCACCGCGTCGTTGCGTGCGAGTGTGATGTCGAAGTTCGTGTCGCGGTGATTGCTCCAGTCGTCGTAGCCGTGCGTCACGTTGAACTGCTCCTGGATTTGCCCGCAGTAACCCCAGTCGCTCCGGTCGCGGTCACTCCCGCTCTGTTTGCCGAAGAAGTACGACGGCACGTGCTTTACTGCGTCGAGGCGATAGCCGTCGCACTTCGTCACCTCCATGGTCCAGCGCGCCATGCGGTTGAGCATGGCATTCACATCCTCGGCCACCGGGTTGCCCATGTTATACCTGCCGTCGCCAAAACCCCACGCCGCAGTTCGTCTGTCAGGGTGCGAGGGATCGACCCCGGTGTCCGCGAACGGCTCGCTCACTTCACCGGCGTCGTGCTGACCGTCGCCATCCGTGTCGTTCCAGCTGAACCGGCCGTCGCCCGCGCCCGTGTTATTCGCGCCCCAGCCCGTGTCCTGATACGGTTCTTTGTCGGCAAACGTATAAACCGGCTCGTTGTTCCCATCGCGGGCAATTTCCAGGCCGGTGTCCATGTAGAGCCACGTCTTGCCGGGATGGCGAACGCCCACCCACTTCGCATAGTCCTGACCTTCCGCCGTGCCCGTGGGATTGAAACTCGTGTTCGGATCCTCCTGCGCTATGTCCCACGCGAACGGATTCCGGTTCAGCACCTGCCACTCGTCGTTCCAGTCGATGCTGTCCGTTGCCTTGGCCCAGTGGCCATTGCGTTTCACCAAATGGAAATCCTGCGGCACGAATCCGGGAACGCCCGGGAACAGCGTCCCTGGCGCCACGTCGTCGAGCGGCCCCGCATTGTGCGCCATCACGTTGTCAAAATACACGCGCAGCCCGAACCGGTGCGCCTTTTCCACCAGCGACAGCAGCTCCGCCTTCGTCCCGTAACGCGTGCGCACGCTGCCCGCCTGGTTCTTGTCGCCGAGATCGAACCGGTCCAGCGGATCATAGCCGACGGAAAACCCGCCGCTCGATCCCTTTGACGGCGGCGGCAGCCACAGTGCGGAATAGCCCGCCTCCGCCAGTTCCGGCAGCCGCCGCTCGATCTCCGTCCACGACGTATTGAAATACTGCAGGATGACCTCCTGCTGCGCCGCGGCGGGCGCGGCGAGAAAGAGCGGAAGACTGAGGCGGAGGGTGCGGAGCATCACGGGCGTACGGCAGACTCTGCATCCTGCGCGATTTTGCATGGAATGGAAAGCCTCAGTTCGCCGGCGTATCGCGCCATCCTCTTCGCCGCTTCCTGCGCCGGATTCCGCCGGGGAAACCGCGCGGGTGCCCGCTTGCTCCCGCGTCCCGCCGCTTCCCGTTCGGCGTCATGGAAAAGGCGGACGGGATCCTCATTCGCAAGACGCTGCTCACGGACACCAGTTTGATAGTGCACTGGTGTACGCGGGAGCACGGCATCATCCGCACGGCGGCGAAAGGGGCGCGGCGGGCGGGGAGTCCGTTCGCGGGGAAGCTGGACCTCTTTTACAGCGCGGACCTGACGTGGGTGCGCAGCCGCCGCACGGACCTGCACACGCTGCGCGAGGCGTCCGTGACGCACTATCGTCAGGGAATTCAGAGCGATTACCTGCGGCTGCTGGCGGCGGCTTATTTTGCGGCGCTCATCGAGCGGGTGGCGGAGGGCGAGGCGCCCATCGCGGCGCTGCACGACCTGCTGCGCCGGGCGCTCGACTGGCTGGATGCCCACCAGCCGACGGCGAAGGCGGTGCTGTTCTTTGAAAAGGAGGTGGCCGCGGATCTCGGCATTCACGGGGAGGAGGGAATGAGCCCGCTGGCCGCGATCCGTCAGGTCTATCACCGCATCCCCGCGCAGCGCGAGAAACTGATGCTGCGGCTGGAGACCTAGCACGGGGCCGGCGAAAAGCCCGTAACAAGGCCGTCCCGGCCTTGTCGTTCGACTTGCGACGTCTCCCCCAGGGCCGGGCCGGCCTTGCTGCGGCTGGATGCGGGAATGGACTTGCCCGCGCCACATTGGCGGGCAAACTCGGGTGCCGTTCCTTCATCAACCTCCGGCTCCCCATCATGCAGACTCTGAAGTTCGTCCTTCTCTTTCTCCTCGCCTTCACCGCGCTGGCCCCGGCGCAGGAATATATCATCGTGAGCGGCGGGCCGTCGCTGCGGAAGTGGGAGGACTACCGCGTGCCGGAGGAGCAGCACGACCGCTACGCCGGGAATTTCATCAAGGCCGCGCACCACCGCATGACAAAACTGCGTCAGGCGAACCCCGCCATCGGGCAGTTCACCTGGCTGATCTACCGCCCGGCTTACGCCGCCCGCGACCGCGAGGACGCCGTGCGCCGCCCGCCCTACACCTGCACCACCGGGGAAATTCAACAGCGCGCCGCACAGGCCGGCGCCCGCATCGTGTGGTTCAGCACCAAGGACGAGGTCATCAATTACCTCAACAACCGCAGTCAGGGCAAGATCGCGCACCTCGACTTCTTCGTTCACTCCAACAAGTACGCCTTCCTCTTCGACTACAGCAGCGAAATCCTCGGGGTGAGCACCTGCTACCTGCACAGCGTGGACCTCAAGCGACTCCGCAAGGGGCTCTTCCTCAGCGGCGCCACCGTGCAAAGCTGGGGCTGTCACACCGCCGAATACATGAGCGCCGTCTGGAAACGCACCACCGGCGTGCCCCTCATCGGCGCCATCGGCAAAACCGACTACCGTGCCATCGGCGACAATGTCTCGCTGCCGGCGTGTAACTCGTGGAGCCGGTAAAAAGGATGAAGGATGAAGGCTGAAGGATGAACAGCATCATCCTGAATCCAGCCCCCCGGTTTCATCCTTCAGCCTTCATCATTCATCCTTACCCATGACCTATTCCGAACTCCACCGCCTCTACCACCAGCCGTTCTTCGCCCTGATCCAGCAGGCCCGCGCCGTGCATGAAGAGCACTGGCCGGAGAACGAAGTCCAGCTTTGCACGCTGCTGAGCATCAAGACGGGCGGCTGCAGCGAGGACTGCAGCTACTGCGCGCAGAGTGCCCGTTATTCCAGCGGCGTGAAGGCGGAACGGCTTATGGAGAAGGACGACATCATGGCCCGCGCCCGCGCCGCGCGGGAAAGCGGCAGCACGCGCTTCTGCATGGGCGCGGCATGGCGCGGCGTGCGTGCGGGAACGGACCGGTTTGAAAAGGTGCTCGACATTGTGAAGGATGTGTCGTCGCTGGGCATGGAGGTCTGCGTCACGCTGGGCGAACTCGGCGCACAGGAGGCAGAGCAGTTGAAGGAGGCCGGCGTGACGGCTTACAATCACAATCTCGACACCTCGCCGGAGCATTACACCAAGATCGTGAGCACGCACACTTTCCAGGACCGGCTGCGCACCATTCGCCACGCCCAGGACGCCGGCATGAGCGTCTGCAGCGGCGGCATTCTCGGACTCGGCGAGAGCGTGGAGGACCGGCTGCGCATGCTCGAGATTCTCAGCAATTTCAATCCCCAGCCGGAAAGCGTGCCCATCAACAGCCTCATGCCTATGCCCGGCACGCCGCTGGCAGAAAACCCGCCCGTGGATGTCTTCGATCTCGTGCGCATGATCGCCTGCACGCGCCTCGCCATTCCGCGCGCCAAAGTGCGCCTCAGCGCCGGCCGCACGCGCCTCAGCCGCGAAGCGCAGGCACTTGCCTTTTTCGCCGGCGCCAATTCCATTTTCTACGGCGACAAACTCCTCACCGCCGCCAACCCCGCCATCGCCGCCGACCGCGCGCTGCTCGCCGAGTTGAATCTCCTGCCGCAGGAGCCGAATCCCGGAATGAACGCGCCCGGCGCGGACGCGGAGCGGGAACTCAGTCCGGCGTGTGCGGCCGGCGGGTGTGGATGTTGACTTGCTGTCCGGATTGCTGTTCAACTTGCGGCATCCAGTCTCCAGCCGTGCCGCCTCCATGAACCGCCGACAACTCCTCGCCCTCCTGCCAGCCGCCGCGCTGGGCGGTTGCGGCCGGCAGCCCCTGCCTGCGGGACCGGCACTGCCGAAAACCAAATGGCGCATCACGAGCACGACGCATTTCACGGCAGACCTAGCCGCTGTCATCGGCGGCGACGCCGTCGAGTCGCGCTGCCTCCTCCCGCCGGATGTCCGTCCGCACGGCTTCACGCCGCGGGCCGTGGACATGGCGAAATTCGATACGAGTGACATCGTCCTCGCACACGGCCTCGGACTGGAAAGCGGTTGGCCGCTCGACCTCAAGGCGCTCGACGCCAGCGGCGTGCGCGTGGCCACGGTGACCGATGGCATCGCGCCGGACCGCCTCATCCGTACCGGCGGACCGGACGGCCCGCCGGACCCTCACATCTGGTCCGACCCGGACCTCGCCATTCACATGCTGAACGCCGTGGAGGCGGCTCTGAAGGTCGCCATGCCAAAGCTGACCGATTACTTCAACCGCCGCGCCCACGAACTGCGGCTCAAGTTTCAGGACTCCAAACGATTCATTGCGGAGAAAGTGAAGAACCTCGAGCCGGCCGGGCGCTTTTTCCTGACCACCCACGATTCGATGCAGTATTTCGCGCGGGCCTGGGGACTCGAAACCCGCGCCCTCTGCCCCGCCGGAGGACAGGTGCCTGACAAACTCCCGGACGATCTGAAGGAATGGATCGCCGCCCACAGCGTGCGTTCACTCTTCCGTGAATTCACCACCGATGCCATCCCTTTGCGGATCCTCATGCGCGAAGTGAAAGTGGACCCCGATTTCGTCATCTACACTCTCGCCCTGCCCGCCGCCGGAACGGTGGACGATGTCTCCATCAAAACCTACGACGTCTCGACCGCCGTCGGCGCCCATGCCTACAATGCCGACCGCATTGTCGCCACCCTGGAGGTGGACTGAACGGGAATAACTTTCCGAAGACCACCCCGCGGCACCCGCCATGCCGTATGAATTTCCCGCGGCGCAACGGGCCGAGGCCTGCCAACCCAATCCCATGCATCATCTGCCCTGCCCCCGCTTCGTCTCCGCCCCGGTCTTCGCCCTGCTCGCCGGCGGCACCATCCTGGCCGCCGAACCGGCGTCCCTTTTCAACGGCACCTCGCTCGACGGCTGGTCCGGCACTCCCGGTGTGTGGCGCGTGGAGGACGGGGCCATCACCGGCGAAATCAAGGACGGCGCAAAGCTGGATCGCAATGAGTGGATCTACTGGAAGGACGAGGTCCACGATTTTGAACTGCAGTTGGAATACAGGATCACCGGCGGGCCGTCGGCGAACAGCGGCATCCAGATTCGCTGCCAGCGCGATGCGAAGGGCACCGCCAGCGGCTTGCAGTGCGATCTGGACCAGGGCGCAGTGTGGCTCGGCCGCATCTACGACGAACACGGACGCGCGCTGGTCATGGAGCGCGGCACGCGCGTGAGCCTTTCACCGGACGGTCGGAAATGGGCGGACCCGTTCGCGGACCCGAAGTCATTCACCACCGTGCCGAAGGCAAACGACTGGAATCGCTATCGCATCCGCGCCGAGGGTTCGCACGTGCAGGTGTGGGTGAACGATGTCTTCTTCGGCGCGCTCGACGATCACGACGCGAAGCACGCGGAATGGAGCGGGCTGCTGGCCTTCCAACTGCACAGCGGACCGGGGCCGGCGAAGGTGCAGTTTCGCAACATCACGCTGCGTGATCTCGGCAAAACGGAGAAGCCCGGCGCGGCGCAAACTGCGGCGGCGGCCGAGACAGAGATGATCCGTCCGCTCGGCGACAACGGGCAGCCGCTGAATCTGAATTTCGAAACCGGCACGCTCCAGGACTGGACGGCGGAAGGCGCCGGATGGGCCGGCCAGCCGGTGAAGGGCGACACCGTGCAGGCTCGCGGGCGCGGTCAGAACAGCCGGCACACCGGCGAATGGTGGGTCGGCGGTTATGAAGCCGGTGCAGGTGATCCCGGCACGGGCACGCTGACTTCCGCGGCTTTCAAAGTGACGCATCCATGGGCGAGCTTCCTCGTCGGCGGCGGCAGCGAAGTGGCCGTGGTGCGCGTGGAAATCGTGGACGCGGAGACCGGCAAAACGTTTCACACTGCCGCCGGCCGCGAGGAGGAGGACATGCGCCGCGAAGTGGTGGACATGCGCCCGCTGCTGCACAAAAAGGTCTTTGTCAGGCTCTTCGACCGCGGCACGAAGGCGTGGCATCACATCAACTTCGACGACTTCGTCTTTCACAAAGAGCCGCCCGCCGCGCTGGCCCGTGAAATGAGCCGCCAGACGCAAAGTCCGGTGCTCTGGCACCTGCGCGACAATCCCGCCAAGCCAAGCGCGGTGAAGAACGAGAGCGCACAAAAAACGGTCGCCGACATGAAGCTGACGCCCGGCTTCCAGGCGGAACTCATCGCCGCCGAGCCTGACGTGACGCAGCCCATCGCCTTTTGCATCGACGAACGCGGTCGCCTCTGGGTGCTGGAGGGACACAGCTATCCGAACAAGCAGCCTGAGGGGAAAGGAAAGGACCGCGTGGTGATCTTTGCCGACGAGGACGGCGATGGCGCCTTCGAGACGCGCAAGGTTTTCGTCGAGGGCATCAATCTCGGCAGCGGGATCGAGGTCGGATTCGGCGGCGTCTATGTCGGCGCTGCGCCGGAGCTTTTATTTTATCCCGACAAGAACCGCGACGACCAGCCCGACGGGCCACCGGAGGTCTTGCTTGATGGCTGGGGCTACCAGGACACGCACGAGACGCTGAACAGTTTCCTCTGGGGCCCCGACGGCTGGCTCTACGGCTGCCACGGGGTGTTCACGCATTCGGAAGTGGGCCGGCCCGGCACGCCGAAAGAGCAGCGCACGATGATCCGCGCCGGCGTGTGGCGATTCCATCCGGTGCGCAAGGAATTCGAGGTCTTCGCCCACGGCGGGAGCAATCAGTGGGGACTCGACTACAATGAATACGGCCACCTCTTCATGACGCATTGCCGCAGCTTCTGGGGCGGTGGCGGCACGACGTATGTCATCCGCAACGGCCACTACTGGAATCAGGCGAACAACGGCTACGCGCCGTTCATTTCCAACACCGGCCCTGACTTCGCGCCCGATCTGAAAAACTACCTGCCCGCCGCCGCGCTCTACGACAGCGGCGAAGGCGGCGCCGGCAAGCCGGGCACCACCGCCGTGTTCGGCGGTCACTCGCACGTCGGCACGATGATCTATCAGGGCGCGAACTGGCCCGCCGCCTATCGCGGCCATCTCTTCACGCACAACCTGCACGGGCATCAGATCAATCACCAGATTCTCGTGCGCAAAGGCAGCGGCTACGAAGCCATGCACGCCGGTCACGATCTCGCATGGACGCCCGACCCGCGCTACATGGGCGTGGACCTGCAAAGCGGTCCCGACGGCGCGGTGTATATTATAGACTGGTTCGACCAGCAGCACTGCCACACCCCCATCGAGGAAAAATGGGACCGCACCAACGGCCGCATTTATCGCATCTCATGGGCCGCGACTTACAAGCCGGTGAAGGTGGACCTTTCCAAGATGAGCGATCTGGAACTGGCGAAGCTGCAGACGCACGGGGACGACTGGTATCGCCGTCAGTCGCGGCGGTTGCTGATGGAGCGCGCTGCAGATGGGGGAGTGAAGAATGATGCTATCGCTCACTTGAAGCATCTGGCCCAGAATCAGGGTGGGCAGGAAGTGCTGTATGCACTGTGGGCGCTGCATCAGTGCGGCAAACTGGACGACGAATTTCTTGCCACGCCCACCAATGCGGGGATGGATGCCCTCGGTACGTGGGCCGTGGAATTGGCAATGGAGCCTGGCGGCCGTAATATTTTTTCTTTGGAGACCATCGCGACCAGCAAGTCTGAGTCCCCGGCGACTCGGCTCTCGCTGGCTTCCCTGGTGCCGCAGATGCCAACTGATAGAAGGTGGCGGGTAATCGAAGGACTTTCCGAGCACGCCGATGACCGAGACGACCGTTTCCTGCCGAAGATGATCTGGTTCGGCCTCGCCGACCTTGCGAAGACTGACTGGCCCCGCACGCTGAAGATCGCGGAGATTACCCCGCTCACCGAGCTCGCTGACAGCATCTGCTGGTATGCCGCGCAGTCACCGGAGGGCCGCGATGCCCTCTCGGCCGCCGTCGCCAAGCTCCCGCCGGACGCAGCCGGGCGCGTGGCGCGCATCGCGGCGTTCGCTTTGCGCGACGCGGCAAATCTGACGCCGCCCGCGGGAGTCGAAGCCGCCGTCGCTGTTGTCAGCGGGAACCCCGATCCCGGCGTCCAGGCGGCGCTGAATGAACTGGCCGCCGTCTTTGGCGATACCAGTGTCCTCGCCAAAATGCGCACCGTGCTCGCTGACAGCAATGCGCCAATGCCGGAGCGCAAAGCGGCGTTCGCTTTGCTCAAACGCACCGGCGACGCCGACGCGCTGCCGGTTTTCGCCACGCTGCTCGATGCACCGGAATTCCGCGCGCAGGTCATCCCTCTGCTGGGCCGGAGCGACGATCCCAACACCGCCACCGCGCTGCTGCAGCGGTTCGATAAACTCCCGCCCGCCGACAAAGCCGCCGCGCTCGCCGCTCTCACCAGCCGCAAGCCGCTCGCGCTGACTTTGGTCAATGCGATGGCCGCCGGCACCTTCGACAAAAAGAACATCACCGCGCTGCACCTGCGTCAGATGCGCAACCTCGGCAGCGAGGAAATCAACGGGCTGCTGGAGAAAACCTGGGGCAAATTCAACCCGACCAACGAAAGCGCGCAGGCGACCATCAAGAAGTACAAGAAGCTCTTCAGCGAAGCCCCGCTCTGGGCCTACGACGCCGGCAAAGGCAAAGAGGTCTTCGCCAAAGTCTGCGCCACCTGCCACGCCTTTGGCGGCGGCGAAGCCAAAATCGGCCCCGACCTCGGCGGCACCTGGCGCAACGGCATTGATTACTTCCTCGAAAGCATCGCCGACCCCAATGCCGTCATCGGCGAGGCATTCCAACTCACCATCGTGACCAAAAACGACGGCAACCCCGTCGCCGGCGCCGTGGAGAAGGAAACGGACGCCGCCGTGACCATGCGCACCCTCACAGAATCCGTCACCATTCCCAGGGCAGACATCAAGAGCCGCGAGACTCTGCCGCAGAGCTTCATGCCGCCCGGACTGCTGGAGGCGTTGACGGAGCGTGAAGCCATCGAACTGCTGAAGTTCCTGACCACGGCCCCGTAGGGAGACACGGATTCACCGCGCCGTATGACCGGCGGTGACGACCAGTGCGGCTTTCCAGAATGGCGAGCCGCCAGAATAGTACTGAATCTCGCCTGCTCCGCCCGCGGTTCCCGGCATCTGACAGCTTCCCATCGGCGCGGCATTTGCTACGCTGCCGCTGCCTTCCATGAAATACCTCCCCTTACTCGCACTGCTCGCCATCAGCGCGCGCGCCGGCCTGACGGAATATGACGCCGCCATCGCGACAGACGCGACGCCCGCAGTTTCCAAACTGACGAACGCCGTCACCTTTACCGGCACCAACAGCTCCCTCTTTAATTTCGGCAGCATCACCGGCGACGCCACCTTCGAATTCATCGTCGAAGGCACGCCCAGCACGGCGGACGGCTATCTCGCGGTGGGCGCGAACAGCACCAGCAATCTGCGCTTCGAGCAGTGGAACAACACCGGGCAGATGGGCATGACGCAGCTCGGCGTCGCCGATTACCTTTTCTCGCCCGCCATCCCGACGCCGGAAACCATCAAACACATCACCTACGTCTGGAACGGCGCTGGAACGATGAAGCTCTACGTGGACGGAATTCTGGCAGGATCGAACAGCAGCGTCACCACCGCGTTTGGCATGCCGACTGGCAGCGGCCGGCTGGGCGCGAATCCCTCCAACGGGGAAGGCATGGTCGGCACGATCTACCGCATGACGTGCTACGACTCAGTGCTCAGCGACGCGAAAATCCTGAGCCACGCCGATGCCTATCACGGCGTGCTGCGGCCGCCGGTGATCGGATTCTTCAATGCCTCGCCGCCCGCCGTGCCGGCGGGAAGTGCGGTCCAACTGACATGGGCCACGGATGGAACGACGGTGATGCTCAACGGCAGCGATGTCACCGGTCAATCGCAGGCGAATTTCATTCTCACCACGACGACCACATACACGCTGGCGGCCACGAATGCGAACGGCACGACCACGAGCGTGCTCACGGTTCCGGTGATCCAGGCCGCCGGCCATGTGGTCATCAATGAGTTCATGGCGGAGAACAAGGCCACCCTCGCCGACGAGGACGGCGAGTTCTCCGACTGGCTGGAACTCTACAATCCCACGGCCGCACTGGTGGATCTCAACGGGCTCTTTCTCACCGACAACTCCGGACAGCCGCAAAAGTGGCCGCTTCCGTCCGTCAGCCTTGCAGCCGGCGGATTCAAAGTCGTTTTCCTGTCGGGCAAGAACCGTGCGCCCGCCGCAGGCGAGTGGCACACGAATTTCCGCATTAACAAGGAGGGCGAATACCTCGCGCTCACGGGACCGGGCGGCGTGATCCACGCCTTCGCACCGGAGTTTCCCCCGCAGGATGAAGACGTGAGTTTTGGGCTCACCGGAGCGGATCCGGCATTGTCAGGCTTCATGGCCCACGCGACTCCGGGCGCGCCGAACGATCCTTCACCGCCGAGGCCGGCACGGGTGGAGTTTTCCGAAGCGTCAGGAATTCTTACTGCGCCGCTCACCGTCACGCTGAGCAGCGCCACGCCCGGCGCTTCCATTTACTACCGGCTGAACAACGCCGCCGGCGGCACTCTCTACACGGCACCGCTCAACATCACGGCGAGCACCAAAGTCACCGCATGGGCCGAGCGCTACGGTCAGCGCAGCGCGGACGCCCGGGCCTCATGGATCAAACCGGGGCCGACGCTCGCGGGTTACTCCTCGAATCTTCCCATCATGGTGATCGACAATTTCGCCAGCGGTCCGGTGCCGCAGAAAGGCTGGAGCGGCACCGGTGCTGGCGTGACCCAGGTTCCGCAGCAGGCCGCCGCGTGGGCAGTGTGGGATCGCACCGGCGGCACCGCCACGGTGGCGGGACCGCCGCAAATGATGAGTCAGATCGGCATTCGCGGGCGCGGGGCCTTCAGCAGTTCGTGGCGACAGAAGCCCTACGCGGTGGAGGCATGGACCGAAACCGGCGGGGAAAAGGATGTTCAGGTTTTAACCATGCCGGAGCATTCCGACTGGATACTTTATTTCCCGGACCCTGACAGCAACAAGGATCCATCACTGCTGTTCAACACGTTCATTTATCAGCTCGCGCGCGAGTGCGGGCACGATGCGCCGCGCTTCCGCTGGGTGGAGCTGTTTGTGAACGAGGACGGCGGCGACCTCGCGCTCACCGACCGGCGCGGTGTCTATGCCGTGCTGGAGAAAGTGTCGCGCGGCAGACGGCGGCTGGATTTTGGAAAACTGAGTGACGACGGCACTTCCGGCGGCTGGCTGGTGAACATCAACCGCATGGATGCCGCACCGGAAACCGGCTGGCCGGCGGAGAACGGCGCGACCTCGCCGCAGTTCTTCCGCACCGCGGGGCCGAACCGCATTCAGCAGACGACGCCGAACAATCCCACGGTCGTCGGCGACGATCTGCCGCAGCAGAGCAATGGCTTCATCAACTTCGACAATCCGAACGGCTACCGCATCAACCCGGCGCAGCGGGCTGCCATTGAAGGCTGGTTCCGCAGCATGGAGGACGTGCTTTATAACAATGCGCTGTGGCGCGACCCGGTGAACGGTTACCGCGCATGGCTCGACGACCGTGACTTCGCGCAGTATTTCGTGTTCAACGAAATCAGCCGCAACGGTGACGGCATGCTCATCAGCATGTTTCCGTGGAAAGGCGACGACGGCAAACTGCGCATGGGGCCGACATGGGATTACAACTGGGCGAGCTATCACATCGGCGGCGGCGCCACCGGAAACCTGCGCTGGCGCTCGAATCAAATCTGGTACTCCCGGCTTTTCGCCGACCCTGACTTCCTGCAACTCTACATCGACCGGTGGTTCGACTTCCGCCGCGGGCCAATGAGCAATGCCGGAATGAATGCCATCATCGACGCGCAGGCGGCGGAAATCACAGCGGCCAAAGCCATGCTCAACGGAGTGGCCAGCGCCGCGGACTTCACCTCCCGCCTCAACACCATGAAATCCTGGCTCACGCAGCGCGGCGACTGGGTGGATTCGCAGTACATCCGTCCGCCGCTGCTCACGCCGTCCGGCGGCATCGTGCCCGCAGGCCAGGTGGTAAGCATCACCGCGCCGGCGGGCACCGTTTACCGCACGGTGAATGGCGCGGACCCCCGGCTGCCCGGCGGCGGGGTCTCTCCCGTGGCCTCCGCAGGCAACAGCCTGCAGATCAACGCCGACCTGAAGATCATCGCCCGCGTCCAGGGTTCCCCGCAATGGAGCGCCGCCACGAGGGTCGTTTACGTCACGGATGCCGTCCCCCCCGGCCCGGAAAACCTGACCATCAGCGAAATCCACTACCACCCCGCTCCGCCATCTGCCGCGGAGGCCGCCGCCGGCTTCGCCAACGAAGACGATTTCGAGTTCGTCGAGCTGCTGAATCACTCCGCGCAAAAAGTCAGTCTCGCCGGCGTTCGTCTCAGGCAGGGTGACGCCGGTGAGGGCATCGGCTTTGAGTTCGACGCGGGCGCAGTCTTTTCACTCGCTCCGGGGGCGCGGGTCCTGGTGGTGAGGAACACCGCGGCCTTCTCGCTGCGCTACGGCCCCGGCCTCCCCGTCGCCGGCGAATTCACCGGACGTCTCGACAACGACGGAGATCAACTGACACTCGACGACACGGCCGGCGCAACGATCGCCGCCGTCACTTATGACGACGCTTGTCCCTGGCCAGTCCATGCTGATACCGACGGATTCAGTCTGACCCTGGCTGGCGGTTCACCGGCGGACCCCGCGAACTGGCGCACGAGCCTTGTTTCAGGTGGCACACCCGGAGGCAGTGACGCGGTTCCTTTCACGGAGGGAAGCCTCCTGTCATATGCTTTGCTGAGCGCCGAGCCGGCGATGATCCGTCAGGACGACGGTCTCCTCCTGCAGTGGCGCCGGCGTCCTGGCAGCGATGCCGCGATCCTGAGACTGGAAATTTCGAGCGACCTGTCGGGTTGGCAGACCGCTTCCGGTTGCGCAGAGGAAATTCGCACCGCTGGAGGGGGCGTCCTAATCCAATGGTTCCTGCCCGACGGCCCGAGACAATTCTGCCGGATCCAGGTCACAGAGCGTTGAATCTGAAAACCGGTATGAGTTTGAACAGGAGGCAACGGTGGTAACAGAGGCTCAGGAAGTTGGGCTCGAAACGGGCCGCGCGCCGAATTCACCCGGCGGGTGAATGGATGTTTCCCTGCAACTCATTGCTTCTCTTTTTCCTCTGTTCCCTCCTGTAAAACCATTGCTCTTTTTAGAACCTTCGTGCCGCAAAACGATCATGTTTGCGACGATATTTTCATGCTGCTAGTGCCGGCAGGATGACGCGTTCGGTCACCTGGCGTCCGGCCACGAGCACACTGAGACCGCGATGGGTCAGGTAGTATTTCCAGGTGCCATGCACCCGCTTGAGCAGTTTGAGCGCGCGGAAGCGCCGCAGCGTGCGCCCGATTTTCTGCGGCTTCCATCCTGGCAGATGTGCCTGGAGGGTACGGTTGCGCAGGCCGCCGATCTGATGCTCTCCGCGCAGGATCGCCTGCAAGAACTGCAGATCCTCCCGGTGGAAGAAGTTGAGTCCGCGGTGGGAGCGCTGGTTTTGATCCCGTGCCGGGGCGCTCACCGCGCAGAGCTCGTGCCGCTCTTTGGTGCGGTCCGGCCACTGGCTGATGAAGAGCAGGTAGCGCTGCGTGGCCGCCTCCATGGCTGCGGCCAGCGCGGGCAGGCTGTAGATGGTCCTGCGCATCGGTGCGTGTTGGGTGCGGCCGGAGCCGCTCCCGGGGCCGCTGCTTCCCGCGGAGACCTTGCGGCCTGCGCTTCGGCGCGGCTCTACCTGGCGGTAGTGGGTGAATGACGTGATGTCATGGGTGGTGCATTCGATGCGCAGGACACGCCTGGCCTTATCATACATTTTGAGACTTGTCGGTCCCAAAGTGTGTTTGAGGCGGGTGCCCTGCACGAGAGTCTGAAAACGGCTGGAGCGCTCCGCCGCTCCCCGGACGGTGGGGCGCTTGCCAAAGAAACGGTAAATGTCGGCGCACTCCACTTCGAGGGCCGCGGTGCGCACGATCTCCCGGTAGAGCCCGTGCAGCACCGTTTCCTTTTTAAAGATAATGTCTGTGGCCCACTCCGCCTGGGCGATGCTCCAGTGCAGGCCCGCTCCGAAGCGGTCGTAAACCGCCACCCACGCCGCCGCCATTTTTCCGAGCATGGTGTGCAGCCGCTGCGGGTCAAACTTCATGGCCAGCGCCTGCGCGGCGGCATAGTCGCCCACGTGCGTAAAGCAGTTGTCCTCTTTGGTGAATTTGATGCCCTCCGCACGCAGCTGCCGTTCCAGCCACTCATGCCCGTTGCCGCAGGCCTGGAGCCGGAAGGGCGCCCAGGTGACGTTTGCGCAGGCATCAGCGCGACCACGGTTGCCGCAGGCCTGGAGCCGGAAGGGCGCCCAGGTCGGAATGCGCAGATGGCAGAGCCCGAACTCCTCATCGATAAAATACACGTAGTAGTGCTGACACTTCCCGGGGCCGGCCTCCAGCCGCAGAAAGCCCTTTTCCCGGTCCTTGCCCACTTTGTAGCAGCGGCAGCGCTCCATGGCTCCCAAAATACAGACCACCCCGGAGTGCCGGCCCCGTTTTTCCAGAAGGCGCTCCACCACCGCCTCTTTGCGCTCACCATGGTTGACCTGGATGATCTCCAGCCCCGCTTGCTTCGCTTTGCTGCGGATATGTTCGGCCACCTCCAGTCGCAGGGCGTTGGCGTGCGTCTTTCCATACTCCAGCAGGCCGATCCCTTCGCGGTGCAGATACTCTCCCATGGCCTCCGGCCAGCCGATGGCCTTGAAGGTTCCAAAGAATACCACCCGGTCAAAACAGGACAGCTCACCAGCGATCTCGCCGGCATACCGTTGAGTAAGGGATATGGTGCTCATGCGCCACATTACCACATTCGCGGGCCTTTTGGTTCCGGCTTCGCCGGGTTAGGTTGAATCCGGCAGAGCGGAAACGGCACTGATTCTAAGTCGCGTTCAAGTTGAGACTAATAATCCACGGCCAAGCGCAGATG
>CAZFZN010000052.1:0-48064 GCA_964523105.1 uncultured Akkermansia sp. | reverse complement strand
TACAGGGGACTTGAACCCCATTTGGACTGTGCCCATGCCGGGCACACACAAGCCGCGTCATGACAACCACTACCAGCCGCCCTGTTTCGATGATTTCCTCTAATTATAACCTCAACCCCGTGATTGACGTGCGCCACCGCTGGTAGTGGTGCATGCGCTCATCGTTCTGCGAGGGAATCATGACCGAAGAAGAATCCATCGCATGCCTACTTCGCGCTGAACTCGATGAGATCAGCGACGCCTCGATACTTGACCAGATCAATCGGTTGTTGATCGCTCCCCGTCTTGAGCACCGGAATTGGGATTACGGAAGCGAGGGTCAGACTTTCCCGTGTTGGTTTGTCCTCGAGCACCAAGCGTCGAATACCGGGATAGCCTATTGCAGTGAAGGCTTTGGTCCCCGCTGCCCTTGGGGCCTAATGTTCCTGACGGGCAGGCATTTGAGCATGGGACCTGACGCGTCCTGGTATCCTGAATTTGGAGCTGCATTTCTCGAGAGCATGGCCTACAATGAAGACGCAGAACAAGCCGCGGCGTGACAACCACTACCAGCCGTTCAGTTTCGATGAATTTCCCTGACTACAATCCTCGCCCTGCGTTCCACGCGCTGCCCCGCTCGGAGGCTGCCAGCGCTTGAGTCGTTAGGCCGCTTCACGCGCTATGGGCTTAGACACCGTTGAGTTGCTCATGGCCATTGAGGAAAAGTTCGGCATCGCCATTCCGAACGCCGACGCCCCGGAGTTCGCGGTTCTCGGAGACTTGCATGACTTCGTTGTCCATGCGCTCCGGCAGCGAGGCGATTCGCCAAACGAAGCACAGGTTTGGGTGAGATTGAGTGCGGTAGACGTTGAGCAGCTTGGCGTGCGTCCCGATGAGGTCACGCGCTCGGCACACGTCGTTTATGATTTACGAGCGGATTGATACAGCGCGACCTAACAACAACCCTGGTTGGCTTTGGGCGAAGCCACGAAGCTAACGGTGGTTGAACGGGTTCGCGGGGGGGCGTCGCTGAGCGGTTGGTGTCAGGGTGATTTCCGGCCGGGGGCGGCAAGGGAAAAGCTTTCGGGTCTCACGCTGCCGGCTGGTGAGGGTTTGGGTCCCGGGCCCGGGGCGGAGGCGGCGCTGCCGGGGCGGAGGGACTTTGATACGAGGAGTGATCTGTTGCCAACTCTGAGCGGCATGTTGTTCCCGGGAACTGGCGGTTGTCCCGCACTTACAGTGCTCAGAAACTTTGCTTTATGTGAACCCGGGGCGATGCCCCGGGCTGTGTTGCCCCGGGCCTTCAGCCCTCAGGAAGCGCCAAAGGCGCGCGACATTGCAGCCGGGGCATTGTCCCGGGTGTTGGCAGCCGATGGATCTCGAGGGCTGAAGGCCCGGGCCAGCCCGCCGGGAAAATTCACGGGAACAGCCATCCAAAAACGCCCGGGGCCGTCACCCTCACTCTCTCGCGTCCCCGTCTGACATGATTGAATCCGGTGCCGCGCGGGATGTTTTCCGTCAGCCGGGCCATCGGTTCCGGCACCGCGGGGCTTGCGCGGGGCGGGGATTTCCGCCAGGAGCAGCGGTGATATGACGCTGCTTCGATCTCTCTGCCTCACATTTCTCAGCCTGACGCTTTCCCTGCCGGCGGAGAACCTCTCCCGCACGCCGCCGGAGAGTTTCGCGCAAACCATTCAGCCGCTGCTGACGCCGGTGGAGCCGCTGCTGGCGCAGCCTCCGGCAGAGCCGGCGCGGGAGACCGGCGGGGAGATTCTGCTCTACGAGCGGGTCGTGCAGGTGCAGGAGGACGGGAGGCGGCTCGCGGCGGCGCACTGGGTTTCGCGCGCGGTGACGGAGGCGGGCACGCGGGCGCTGGAGCGCGAGGTGAATTCCTATCACAAGCGGCGGCAGCGGGTCTCGCTGCCCCTCGCGCACACCATCGCGCCGGACGGAAAGCGGCTGCCGGTGCGCGACGACGCGGCTTTTCTGCAGACGCCGCAGCGCGGGGCGGACGACAGCATTTACGACGATCAGGCGGAGGCGGTGATCGTGTTTCCTGACGTCAAACCGGGCAGTGCCACCGAGATGATTTTCCTTGAGGAGGACCTAACGCCGCGCATTCCGGGACAGTTCACCGGCATCGGCGCGCTCTCCGCATGGTGGCCGGTGTCGCAGATGCGGCAGGTGGTGGAACTGCCCCGCGCCATGGCGGACCGGCTCACCATCACCACTCTGGGCAGGGTGCCGGAGGTGAAGCGCGAGGAGGTGGCTGGAGGCGCGCGCGTGCGTTTCACGTGGGAGGCGCGCGCGGTGCCGGCGGATGTGCGCGAGCCCGGACGCCCGCTCTACACGCAGACAGGGCCGTGCATTTTCCTGACCACGCTGCGGAACTGGGAGGAATTCCTGCAGTGGTACTGGCCGCAGGTGGAGCCGCAGCTGCAGGTCAATGAAGCGCTGCGGACGAAGGTGGAGGAATGGACGAGGGACGCAAAATCCCGCACAGAGACCATCGCGGCGCTGCTGCACCATGCTGCGGACGATGTCCGCTACGAGGGCCTGGAATTCGCGGACGGCGACCTCATTCCGCGCCCGGCGGTGAAAACATGGGAGAATCAGTACGGCGACTGCAAGGACAAGTCCTGCCTGCTCGCGGCGATGCTCGCGGTGAAGGGCATCCGGGCGCATCCCGCGCTCATCAACACCGACTTCCCCGGACGCGTGGAGCGGCGCAGTCCTGACTTCCGGCATTTCGATCACTGCATCGTGGCCGTGGAGCAGGAGGGCGGCGGCTGGATGTTCTGCGATCCGACGGTGCCCGGACTGCTGCCGGGCATGATCGGCGCGGCGGACGGCGAGCGGGACGTGCTGCTGGTGAAGCAGGACGTGGAATGGGCGCGCACGCCGGCGCATGACTACGGCGTGGTGCGCCATCGCATCGAGGCGGAGATGGATGCCGCGGGCGGCGTGAGCGGCTGGATCCGCCTCGAAGCGGAGGGCAGCAACGCGGCGTGGCAGGCGTATCGCGAAAAGAAAGACACGCGCGAGGAGCTGCTCGACCGCATGAGGAATTTTCTCTCGGGGTTCGCGGAGGGCATTCGCGTGGTGGATGTGAAAAAGCACGGCGCCCCTCCGCCGGGACAGCCGTGGCGCATGGACGTGTATTTCCTGGTGCCGGGCGCCGGCGGGCAGAGCCTGACATTTCCGGCGGACCGCAACTTCGTGCCGAATACCGGCAACCGCCGCGAGCGTCAGTCGCTCTGGCCGTTCTGGCGCGAGCGGGTGGAGACCACCGCGCGTCTCAAACTGCCGCCGGGCCTTGCGCCGGAAAAGCTGCCGCCGGCCTATCAGACTGCGTCGCGCTATGCCGAGGCCGGGGCCGCATGGGAATGGAAGGACGGCGCGGTGGAGTCGCGCTTTCTCCTCGTGACGAAGGAAAGCGCCGTCACGCCCGCGGACTGGCCGGCATTCACGGATCAGATGAACGCTTTCCGGGCATGGCTGAGTCAGCCGCTGCCGCTGCGTCAGGGAGAAGCGCCGGCACCGCCCGCGCCGGCGGATGAACTCGCGGGATTTCCGCTCATGCCGAGCGTGGACGGCCAGATCGATCTGGTGGAGGAAAAGTATCCGTCCGGGGGCAATGCGAAGCTGCGCCGCGCGGCGCTGGAGAAAGCGATCACGCTCTTTCCCGGCGACAAAGACATGCTGCTGCGCGCCGGCTGGCGGCTGGCGACCCTCGACCTCAATGAAGACCGCCCCGCGGACGCACTGCGGCGGCTTGACGGATTTCTCGAATCCTGCCGCAGCGCCGCCCCGGCCGAGGAGGCTGGAACTGCCGACTACATGCGCGCGCTGGCGCTGATGCGCACGCAGCGCCGGGATGAAGCCATCGCCCTCTGGCAAAAGCTGGCGGACGATGCATCACTCAGCGGCTTCCGGCGCACGTGGGCGCACTGGCAAATCGCGAAGGCGCGCATTGCCGGGGCCATCAAGGACAGCGACCGCGCCGCAGTCCTCGCCATTCTGGAGAAAGGCATGGCGCTGCATTCTGAGAACGAAGAGGTGCTCTATCCCTTTTGGGTGCAGGCGCAGCTCGGCGGCGAGGGGCGCGCGAAAGTGGAGGCTGTCTTCAAGTCCCTTGCCGCGGACCGGCCCGGCGATGCGCCGCGCATTCTCAGCTACGTGCTCGAATACAACGGCGACCTCTCACCGGAGCAGAACCGCGCGCTGCTGGAAATCCTGCGCGGGCTGGGCAAGCCGGAGGATCTCGGCGAGCGGTTCGTCTCGCTGCTGAAAACGGCCGAAGCCAGTCTCGAGATGGCCGGTCTCGCCGGGAAACTGCGCGAACGCGCGGCTGAGGAGATCAAGGCTCACGCCGCCGCCTTTTCCGGCATCGAACTGCCTGCGGAAGCGAAGACGGCGGCGGATTTTGTGAAGGCGGCGAACGAGTTGAATGACAAGAGCGCGCACCCCGACCGCGCCACGCGATTCGTGTTCGAGGCCCTCGTGCGGAGCACGGAGGGAGACGATGTCGCCGAGCTGGTGTGGGAGTGCTGCAGCAATGCGGACTGGTGGTGGCGCGCGGCGCCGGATGCGAAGACCCGCGCCGTGCTTGAGTCCGCCCTCTTGCTTGGTGATATGCTGCCGCTGGCCACCGGCGACGGTCAGGAATGCCGCCTGCTCCACGGCACGGTGCTGCACCGCGAGGAGAAGCTCGACGAAGCCCGGGCCAAACTCGAAACCCTCGCCGCGGAGCGCATGGAGGAATATCCCGCCACCCACACCGCCGCGCTGCAACGGCTTGCGCAGATTGCGGAAACCGAAGCGCGCTGGGACGATGCCCTGAAACACCACACGGAACTCATGGAGCACACGCCGGCGGCCGCCGCCGTAGCGGCATGGCATGCGGCGTGCATCGCCATTCTGCGTGAACACTGGGACGAGGCCTTCGCGTGGATCGAGCGTCTGCGCGCGGTGCCGGAGCAGGCCCGCCGGGCCGCCGCTTTTCACGAGCAGATGCAGCGGCTGCTCGACCTCGCGGCGCACCGCGACGAAGCCCTCGCATGGTGGAAGGGCGGCACGGTTTGGTGGGCACGCTGGTCGAAGGAAGTGCAGAAGGCCGCGCCAAAGAAGCGCGTGCAGCATCCGCGCGTAGCGGAGATTCCCGGCGTTGAGGAACTCGGAGAAAGCCTGGGTCAGGCCATGCTCGCCCGCGACACGCCGGGCGGCATGGACCACATGCACACGCTCGCCTCGGCGGCCCGGGTGCATCCTTATTACATGTTTGAATTCGGCGTCCTCGCCGTCTCCAACAACGAGCTGCCGCAACTCAAGCCGCTCAGCCCGTGGTGCCGCTCCACCGCGCGCGCCGCTCATCCTTTCTTCCCATCCCATGATATCGGGCTGCTCCGCCAGTGGCTTGTGGCCTCCACCGCGCTCGACCTTCAGGAGAAGGATTACAAAGGAATGGACCGCTCCGCACGGAAGTTTCAGCGCCTCGAGCATGAGCCGGATGAATTCACCGCCCGCATGGCGGTCCTCTGGCTGGCCGCCGTCGCGGATGGCCGCCTGCCTGCGGATGACGCCCTCGCCGCCGGCCGCGCCGCGCTGGAGGCGAAGGAAACGCCGGCGGAACTGCGGCCCAATCTCATCTTTCTGCTCGTCCACACGCTCAAACAAATCAAAAGGCCGGCCGATGCCAAAGCGCTGCTCGACAAGGAGCTGGCTTCGCTCCCCGCGGAGCATCCGCTGGTAGGGCTGCTCAAGACACAGCGCAAACAGCTGGAAGCCGCGGAACCTGCGCCGGAATTGCCGGAGCGCCCGCCCGGCGTGCCGCCGCACATTTTCGTAAAATGGATGGCGCAGAACAAGCCCGCATGGCTCGACTACGCGGACCCGCAGTCGCTCGACGATCCGCGGATGAAGGATGTGCAGCAGGCCCTGCGCCTCAACGGTCCGTTCAGCCGGGAGGAGCAGATCAAGGCCGCATGGCTCCTGGCCAGAGCGGACCAATTCCCCGCGAAGGACGACCGGGACACCCTGCGGAGTTGCATCAACCGCCTCATTCTCTCCGCCGTCAGCGACGCCGCCAAACACCGCGCCGTCAATTCCGTGATGAGCCTGAGTGACTGTCCCGCGGCGGCCATGGCGGGCATTCTCGAAGACGCCGGCAGCGCGGCTGTTTACTACGGCAATCTGCGATTGCTCAAGCCCTGGCTGCAACTGCCGCCCGCGAAGTCGCCGCCAAAGCAACGGGAGGCGGACTTCCGCGCGCTGCGCCTCGCCGCGGGGCTGGATGTGAATTCCGTCGCCGCGCTCAAGGCTGCGGGGGAATCCCCGGACTTGAAGGAGGACTCCAGCCCCGCTGCCAAGACCGTGAGCTTCATCGTGCGCCGGCTCTTCGCGCTCGGTGAAATCGACGCGGCTCAGGCGCTGACGGAGAAACTGGAGAAAAGTGAGGAGTCCTTCACTACCTCGCGCGACAGCGAACGCCGCATGCTGGAGACCTTTCTCCGCGACGCCGGGCCGCTCCGCCCCTGTCACGAGGCGCTGCGTGAAGCGACGATGCAGGCCTTTCCGGAATGCGCCGGCATGGAAGAACCGCTCGATGCGCTGCGCCGGGCCGGCGGACTGCGTCCGGAGGATTTGATGCGCGAAGACGCGGCCGCGGCACGCGAGCTGTTTCTCTGGGCGGTGAAGCAGCGGCTCTATCCGCAGGACCGGCTGCAATTCTGGTCCAGCCTGTCTTTTCAGGGCCATTCACTGCCGGTGGAATTGCGGCGCCGCATGGCGGAGGCGGTGATCCGCGCGGTCCCGGCGGAGCAGTTCACGGGCGAAATGCTCATGGTCAGCTGGGGGAAATTCGAGGTGACCGATCCGGAGGAACGCCGGTTTGCGGACGGCGTGCTCGCCCCGCTGCGCGAGCGTCAGGATTTGCCTCCGGCCGCGGTCGAAGCGCTGCGCTACGCCGATCTCAGCACCGCTCTGCGCACCGGCGCAGCGTGTGACCCGCTGGCGGTGCTGGATACGCTCAGCTCTCCGGTGCTGCGGAGCATGGCCCTCGGCCATGCCCTGGGCGCCGCCTGCGCGCGCGGCGACAAAGAGGCCGCGAACCAGTTGCTCGCCAAACTCCCCAATGACCCGTCGCCCATCCTGCTGGCGTCCATTTTGCATGCGCGGAAACTCGCCGGCGAGGACGCCCCGCTGCAGGAAACCGCCGCCGCGGCCCGTACTCAGTCCCGCCGGCTGTTCACTTCCGGCTGGGCCACGCGGGATGTGAGGCAACTCGCGATGGCCATCATCCTCGTGGAGGCTCTCGGCGAACCGGACCTCGTTCCCGCCGGACTGCTGGATGACGCCGGGCGCTGGCTGCGGAATGACCACGCCCTGACCGAAATGCGCGTGCGCCTCGCCTCGCTGAGTCAGGACTGGACCGCCGTCGCGGAACAGGCCGCCCGCGGCCTCAAGGAGTATCCGCAGAGCCACGATTTCAAATTCCACCACGGCCTCGCCTGCCATCACCTCGGCCGCAAAGACGAAGCCCGGGCCTCGCTCACCGCCTTCCTCGCCGCGGTGCACCATGTGCCGGAATGCGCCGCCGCGCGGCGACTGCTCCAGCTTTGATACCCCTCGGCTTCGGGACCGTCACTGAGGGGTCCGTTATCCTGAAAAGGAATCGTGGCGAGTGCTTACAAGTCCTCCGCTTCGGCGGGCGGCGGCGCCAGCAATTTGCGCGCCCGCTCCAGGGCCTCGTCAATGTTCGCGCAGAAGTTCTCGAGGCCAATGCGGTCCACCAGCCCGCTGCGATAGAGCACTTTCATCGGCTGCGGCTGCACGGCAGTCAGCAAAACCTTCACGCCGTCGCGCTCCATTTTCTCCACTGCGACTTCCAGGGAATGCAGCGCCGAGGCGTCGATGGCCGGCACGTGTCTCATGCGGAAAACGACGGCGCGGGGTTTGCCGCCGTGATGGCGCAGGGCATATTCCAGTTTCTCCACCGCGGCGAAAAAGAGCGGGCCCTCGAAGCGGAACAGCACCACGCCCTCCGGCACGTCCTTGCCGCGCAGGGAGTTGCTGCCGTCGAGTTCGGTGTCGCTCTCCGGCGTCAGGAGTTTGACATGCGAAATCTCCTCCATGCGGCGCACGAAGAGAATCACGGCGATGACCAGACCGGCGGCCACCCCGATGGTGAGATCGAAAATCACCGTCAGCAGGAACGTCGCCAGCATGACGGCGAAGTCGGAATGCGAACCGCGCCAGACTTCGCCGAACGTATCCCATTCCGCCATGCGCACCGCCACGCCGATGAGCACGGCGCTGAGCGCCGCGAGAGGAATGTATTGCGCCCAGCGTGCCGCCAGCAGCACGAACGCCAGCAGCGCCACTGCATGAACCACGCCCGCCAGCGGGGAGCGCGCGCCGCTGCGGATGTTCGCCGCCGTGCGCGCGATGGCGCCCGTGGCGGCGAATCCCCCCGCCAGCGGCGCGGCGATATTGGCCAGACCCTGACCGATCAGTTCGGAATTGGAATCATGCCGCGTGTCCGTCATGCCGTCCGCCACCGTGGCCGAGAGCAGACTCTCGATGGCCCCCAGCGCCGCGATGGTAAAGGCGGGTGCCAGCAGGTCGCGCACGCGTTCGAGGGACACGGCAGGAAAGTGAAAGCCCGGGAAAGCCGCCGACAGCGCGCCGAATTTTGAGCGAATGGTCGCCACATCCTCCCAGCGCAGCAGCAGCGTCAATACTGTCAGGCCCGCGACAGCCACGATGGCCGCAGGGACGCGCGTCGTCAGTTTGGGCCAGAGAAACACGATGAGCAGACCGGCTGCGCCAATCGCGGCCGTGTGCCAGTTCAGGCCTGACACATGGCGCCCGAGTTCCCACAGCAGTTCCGGCGCGTGCTCCGGGCGTTTGAAATTGAGGCCCAGCAGTTCCGGCACCTGACTCAGCAGAATGATCACTGCGATGCCCGTGGTGAAGCCCGCGATGACCGGATAGGGAATGTAGCGCAGCAGCGCGCCGAATTTGAACAGCCCCATCACCACCAGCAGCACCCCCGCCAGCAGCGTCGCCAGCATCAGCCCGTCGTAACCCTGCGTGGCCACAATCCCCGCCAGCACCGGCACGAACGCGCCGGTCGGGCCGCCAATCTGAAACTTCGACCCGCCGAACAGAGAAATCACGAGCCCCGCAACGATCGCCGTCCACAGCCCCTGCGCCGGCGTTCCGCCCGACGCGATGCCAAAACCGATCGCCAGCGGCAGGGCGATGACGCCAACGGTCAGCCCGGCCCCGAGGTCCGCAGTGAAGTCCGCTGCGCGGTAGTTGGAAAATACCTGCAGCAGCGCCGGGCGATACCGCGACGGTGACCTTGCCATTCCCGGCTAATTTCACAGGCCCGTGGCGATGCCAAGAGGATTTTCTCAGGCCTGTGTTTGCCTCCGATGACTAAGCGGGCCTCCAGCCATTTTTTTGGGCGACCGCTTGAGTTGATTCCTACTGAGGATACACCCATTCCCAAACAGCAATCTCTAAAAAAAGCAACTCTCCTGAACACAGCCGTTTTCTATTTTACCCTCGCGATGATGATACCATCCACTGGGTTTTCCGCGGAAGAGCCCCAGCCCCAAAAGCCTGCATCAAAAGCAATCGGGTATGAGGACATTTTTAATTGCATGGTCTTCTTGAGGGCCACGAAGCCTGAGATCGAAATTGTTAATGGTAAACCATATGAAGTCTTTCTTCGGGAGCAAGGCTCCCAAACATACATTCCAAAGCAGAAGCAGTCGCTCGGTAGCGGCCTTTTCGGGATTTCATGTTACCCGGGAACTTGCAGTCTTGATGTTACCTGGGAACTCGCAGCCTTTGTGGCAGTAGCAGGAGGAAACCGGCACCATACCCTGCCTGAGGTTGCCCTGAAAGAAAAGTCTCACTTCACAACGGGCAGCTTTCCGCCGTCGCGCTCCTCACCTGCCCTGCCATAGCTATCCGCCGGAAAGGAAGCGACAATCCTCCTGCCAAAATAATATTGGCAAGCCCACCGCGGAAACTATACTCCGGCGCTTTGAATATTCGCCATGACTCGCGACCCCGCTCCAACCCGGAGCCCTCGCAAAGCTGTAAACCCGGAACCTGTCTTTCTTCAACATGTACCTTCCCGCCTCCTGCTTCACCCTGCTCCTGCTGTTGACCCTGCCACTGAACGCCCGCGAGTGGACCAATCAGGACGGTCAGAAAATCGAGGCCGACTTCGTCTCCAGCGACGGCACCACCGTCGTCCTGAAGCGCAATGGCAGGGACATCAGCTACGCCGTCGCCAAACTCTCCGCCGCAGATCAGGCGTTCATCCGGGAACAGCTGGAAGCCAAACCCGCGCCCGTCAGCGCCGCGACCGGCTGGATTCAGGACTTCGCCATTGCCAAACCGGCCTTCCCGGAGGCCAAACTCTATCTGAAACACCGCAATACAAAGGCCATTTATCAGGCCTTCGCCAACGGCGATTTCCCCGCGGAATGGTCCGTCAACCAGAAGAACGCTGAAGCCGAGTTCGCCTACGATGCCGCGGGCGCCACCACCATCGTTTATGTCCCGGCCGGATATGACGGCTCCAGGCCGTTCGGCGTCTATTTGCATGTCAGTCCGGGCAACAGCGGTGAAAATCGAAAGGAATACGCACCAGTGATGGATCGCCTCAATCTGATCTACATCAGTCCAAAGGGCACCTCCAACGAGCAGCCCATGCTGCGCCGGGTCAAACTCGCCGTGGATGCCCTCAGTTCGGTGCAGGCTCAGTACCGGACCGATCCGAAGCGCATCAGCGCGGGAGGCCTGTCGGGCGGCGGCCACATGGGCATGCTCATTCATGCGATGTTCCCCGAAACGTTCATGGGGTCGGTGAGCCACGCCGCGCAAAGCTATCTGCCAGGCGCCGGGTCAGGACATTTTCCAGGTTTGACGCTGCGGGATCTGAAACAGGGCACACTCAAGGAACACAAATGGTGTGTCATTTCGGGCGACAAGGACCAGAACTACTCCGTCATCCAGACGACGAGCAAAGTCTGGGAAACCAACCGAATGAATTACCGCTTCTTCGATGTGCCGGGCATGGGTCACTCCAATGCCAAACCCGAGGACCTGGAAATCGCGCTCAAATGGCTCGGACTATGATTTGCATCTGAATCCAGTCTGTCGCGGGCAGCACCGCGCGACTTTTCTCCAATCAACCCTTACCCATGGGAGACCGACAAGTTACCAGGGAACTTGTACACGGCAGGGTCAGCCGGATTTGCTGAACCGGAAAAGGAAAAAGGAGAGGAAGAAAGCCGCAGAGGGACACGGATTCACACGGATTGACGCATGAATTGGGATTAACTCCCCGGAGGAGGATTCCCGTGAACACAACTTGCTGAGTATCCGTGTTCATCAGGGTCCATCCGTGGTTCTATTTCCCTATTGAGGCTGCAGGCAACGCTGCGGCGGGAGTCCGGGATTCCCGCTTTGCCGGCTGATCTTGATCGATGCGTCCCACAGATCCAGGACGGGCTGCCTCCGGATCTCCTGCCACGGCTGTCCTTCCGGAGGACGCGAAGTCCATCCGCGCGGGGCGGCCCCGGCGCTGACGGATTCTTCGAATCTTTTCAGGCATCGCCCGGCTGCGCCATCGTTGCTTCCATGACGGAGCCGGACGGGCGTGCGAGGGTGGCACGGAAACTGCGGGAGATGATTCATTCTTATAAGCAACCCGGTTCATTCATGGAGGAATTTCTCGACAGCCGCCAGCTGCGTGCGTTTTTGGCGCTCGCGCGCACCGGCAGTTTTACGGCCGCGGCGCGCCAGCTGCATCTGACGCAGTCGGCCATCAGTCATGCCATTCGGGTGCTGGAGGAGACGCTGGGGTGCCGGCTGGTGCACCGGAGTGCGCGGCAGGTGGTGCTGAGCAATCAGGGGCGGGAGCTGCTGCCTCACGTGGAG
Organism: uncultured Akkermansia sp.; assembly: GCA_964523105.1. Lineage (GTDB taxonomy): Bacteria > Verrucomicrobiota > Verrucomicrobiia > Verrucomicrobiales > V1-33 > V1-33. The sequence continues at coordinate 36,118 of CAZFZN010000052.1, read as the reverse complement.
AGCATCGAGGAGCGCATGCGTCAGGCGCGGACGGCGCTGCGGGCCATGGAGGGATCGCCGCGCGGCATGCTGCGCATCGGCTGCCCCACGGCGGCGTCGCAGTTCATTCTGCCAGGGGTGCTGCGGGAGTTTCAGCGGTCGTGGCCGCAATTTGAAATCCGGGTGGTGCCGGGTGAGTCGCCGGCAGTGGTGGAGCGCATCCTGCGGGATGAGGTGGATGTGGGGCTGATCGTGGCGCCGGCGGAGGAGTCGGGCATCGTGACGCAGCCGGTGTTCGAGGACGAGATCGTATTCGTGGCGGCGCCGTCGCATCCGTGGGCGGTCAAGGCGGTGTGGCAGCGGGCATCGCCGCAGACGTTCATCATTTCGACGCGGCAGAGCTACACGTGGCAGCTGGTGAGCGAGGCGCTCGGGCCATCGGGCCGGATGCCGATGACGCTGGTGGAACTGGGCAGCAGCGAGGCGGTGCGGGAACTGGCCCTGACAGGATACGGCGTGGGCATTTGCGCGGCGTGGACGGTGGCGCGGGAGATCGCGGACGGACGGCTGGTGCGCATCACGCCGCCGTGCGGAATCATTCGCCGGCAGTGGGCGGCGGCCACGCTCAAGGGCCGCACTCTGAGCGCGGCGGAACAGGCATTTCTCAAGCTCTGCAGCGGAGCCGGTCCGCTGCGCACCGGGACGGAAAAACCGGCGGATCTTACCGGCTCCGGCGCCGCAGGGCGGCCGCAGCCAGCAGGATGAACGCGGCGGCGGAAGGTTCGGGAATGACCGTGACGGTGAACGCCTGAATGCCGTTGGCCACATTGAGCGCGTAAAGCGTGGCCGTGTTTCCTGTAATGGCGCCAAACGTGATGCTGCCCACGGAACCCGCGCTGCTGGTAAAACTCGTGGTGAGGTCGGCAGTAGCGTCGAGCAGCGGCACGGCGGGATCGGTCATGTCGTAGAGCCGCACCGTGTTGGTGCCGGTGGACCCGGAAATATCCAGCGTAGCCAGCAGGGGCACTCCGCCCACCACCGCATAGTCCATCATGAAACCGGCGACGGAGGGCGATCCGACCAGCGTGCCGGTGGAGCCGCTGTAAGTGGTATTGCGGGAGTTGCCGGGCGAGCCCCGCCCGAGCACCTCGGAGGCGCTGTCGAGGAAAGTGATGCCGCGATTGAAGTCGCCCGCGGCGGGAGGCGTGCCGAATGTGATGAGGCTGCCGCTGAAGGTGCTGCCGTCTGCGCTGGTGAAAATGGCGTAGCCATTGCGCGTTCCGCTCCCGGAACTGGCGCTTTCTCCGGCGGCGAGAACCGTATTCACTCCTCCGCCCGTCACATCGAAGTTGTCTCCGAAACGCCCTCCGGTGACGGAAGTGGAGCTGTGAGCCAGCGTCGGCGTGGTCGCGGGATTCTCATCCGCCCAGCGATAGACCTTGAAGGGAACCGTCGCCCCCACCGGGCTCGCCAGGTTGGCGACATAGATCGCCCCGTCGCTGCCGACGCGGACCTGATTGATGGCAAAGGTGCCGCCGGCGATGGCCTCGCCGCCAGTCATGGTCAGGCCGCCGAGATCGGCACCGGTGGTGCTGTCGAGAATGCGCACGTTGTTGCCGCCGGCCCGGCTGGCGAGAAGCAGGTGTCCGGTAACCGGATTGTAGGCGAGGCCGCGCTCGGTAGTGCCGGTGTTGACGAAATCCGAAGTGCTGTCGCCGGGCGCGAGCCAGCCGTCACCCCCGCCGAAGGTCGTCAGCGGGGCCAGGGTGGAGGCGGCGAAGATACCGGAGGTGGTGACGACAAGAAGGCCGGGCAGGAGCAGTCGTTTCATGCGGAAGTTCTGGAGCAGGCGGATTAACGCGCGCATTTCAGCGGATGGCGCCTTCCCTGTCAACGTCCGCACTGCCGTTGGTCGGCGGGCGCGGCTGCAAGGCCAGACTGGCTTCCCCGGTCACCCGCGGCCGGCCTCCGGCAGAGACCAGCCGGACGATCCGGGCACGGGAATTTTCGGCTTTCGTTAGCCGGAGCGGTGTCTGAGGCAGACTACTTCACATACTTGATCGTGCTCGTGCCGAGGGTGCCGTTGAACTTGAATGGCGCGTCGTCGAAGTAATCGAGCGAGACGGGCGAGCCGAGGTCGCTGCCGAAGTCCAGGCAGTCGTTCGCGGTGAAGGCCAGTGGCGCAGTGATCGGCACTTTGCCGGTGGCGACTTCCCTGCCGTTCACCTTCAGGGTGATTTGCGCGGGCGAGCCGGGGTGCGCGGCGAGCAGTTTCGTCTCGACTTCGATCTTCGCTTTGCCGGCGGCGAGTTTGTCTTTCGCTTTGATCTGCGTGCGTTCGATTTCGAAGAGGTTGTATTCATAACTGAGGATGCCGTCCTTCACGTAGCACGACAGCCCGCCGGAGAAGGCGCCGAGCGCGTAGAGCACGCCGTTGGCGTTGGCGGGCACGTCCACTTCGATGCTCACGATGTTGTTGAACTTGCCGAGTTTCGGCGCGGCGAATTCCGGCATCCGTGAGATGGAGCCGGTGAAGGTCCAGTCAGAGTAGGGCGTCGCAGGGCCGTCCTCGGGATGGACCATCGTCCAGAGGCCGCCGCCGATCGGCAGGTTCAGGTTCTTCGCGGACTCGACCATGAAGAGCGTCTTCATCGCGGCGAGTTTGTCAGGCATTTTGGCGGCGAGGTCGTTGGCCTGGGTCCAGTCTTCGTCGAGGTTGTAAAGTTCCCAGGTGTCCTTTTCGGGATCCCATTTGCTGATGTCCGGGCGGCCGGGAACCCACGGCGTGCGCGGTCCGAAAACGCTGGCAAACCAGCCGTCATGATAAATGCCGCGGCTGCCCATGATGTCGAAGAACTGCGTCGGCTTGGTGCCTTTGGCTTTGGGATCGGCGAAGGTGTAAGTCATACTAACGCCATCAAGGGGCCCCTGCGGGATGCCATTCACCACCTGCGGCGGCTTGATCTTCAGCACGTCGTAGATCGTGGGCACGATGTCGTTGACGTGATGAAACTGCGGGCGCGGCGTGTCGTCGTGCTTGATGACTTTCGGCCACATCACCGCCATCGGCTGGCGGGTGCCGCCGAAGTGCGCGCCGACGAGCTTGGTGGATTTGTAAGGCGTGCTGCCCGCCCACGCCCAGCCGGCATGGTACATGTTGTCGGCCTTGGGAGAGCCCAGAACATCGAGGCCGCCGAGGTCGTTCATCGCCTTGATGTGCTGCGGGATCGTGGTGGGAATGCCATTCTGCGCGAGCAGTTCGGAGATGGTGCCGTTCTGGCCTTCCGCCGAGGAGCCGTTGTCGCCCCAGATGTAGAAAATGAGGGTGTTGTCCAGTTTCCCCTGCTTCTCGATTTCATCGATGATACGCCCCGCGTTGTGGTCGGCGTGCGCGGCGAATCCGGCGAAGACTTCCATCAAGCGGCGCTGGAAGGGCTTTTCATTCTCCGGGATGGAGTCCCATGACGCCATCGTGTCAGCGCGCGGGGTGAGCTGGGCATTCTGTGGAATCCAGCCGAGTTCCTTTTGCCGCTTGAAGACGCGCTCGCGATACTTGTCCCAGCCGTCGTCGAACTTGCCTTTATATTTGTCCGCCCACTCCTTCATGATGTGATGCGGCCCGTGCGCGGCACCCGTCGCCCAATACATGAAGAACGGCTTGTCAGGGGAAAAGGCCTGCTGCTCGCGCAGCCAGGTGATGGCGTCGTCGGCGATGTCCTCCGTGAGATGATAACCCTGCTCCGGCTTTTTGGGCGGATGCACGATGGTGGTGTTGCGCACCAGGTTCGGTTCGTATTGCGAAGCCTCGCCCGCGAGGAAGCCGTAGAAGTATTCAAAGCCGTAGCCCGTCGGCCAGTAATCGAAAGGCCCGGCTGCGGTCGTCTGCTCGGCGGGAGTGTTATGCCATTTGCCCCACGCGCCGGTTTTGTATCCGTAAGCCTTCAGCACTTCCGCTCCAGTCGCGGAACTCTTTGGAATCGTCCCGGAAAAGCCGTCCCAGTCGTTCGCCAGCTCACAAATCTGGCCGTTTCCGATGCGGGTATGGTTGCGTCCCGTCAGGAGCGAAGCCCGCGTCGGAGAACACATCGCGGTGGAATGAAACCGATTGTAGGAGATTCCCGCCTTCGCCACGCGTTCCAGCGTCGGCGTGTGAACTTCACCGCCATAGGCCGAAGGCAGGCCCGGACCCGCATCGTCAATAAGGATGATAAGGATGTTCGGCGCGTCAGCCGGCAGCCGCGGCGGCTGGACGCGTTTCTTGTAGATCGAATCCTGCATGGACAGACCCGCTGTCGAAGCGGACGGTGCGGGCGGGAACGGCAGGATTTCCTGAGCGTATGCCGCCGGGCTGGCGATGATACATGTCAGAATGCGGAGAGAGCGGAACAGGGCTGGTTTTGTCATGTTGTTTGATTCGTGAGAACAGGGTCAGGGCCGGATGGAGGCGGCCGCGGAAACCGCGTGCATCCAGCCGGATTGCGAATGAGCGGCCCTGCCCTCTGAATCACTGTGTTGCCAGGGGGAATTCGCTGACTGATAACATTCAGGAATTTCTCCCGAAGTTACGCACGAAGACGTGTGACGAAAACGTGGAACGCAGGCGGGACGACCGGGTTCCTTTTTGCCGGCCCCGGGGCGGGATTCGGATGCGTTCGTTAGCCCTGATATTGTCCAGGGATGCGGCTGCGAAGATCCCGATTCATCTGAACCGCGGCATCGGACGCGGCATCGGCATGGGTCGCGGCATCGGAGCGGGAGCAGGGCGATAAACGGGATGCGGCGTGACGTGCGGAGTGGGACGCGGCCACGGCCGCGGAGGGAGGGGTCTTACAGGAACATAAGGGTGCCAGTAATAATCGTACCAGCCCCAGGCCAGGGCGGCGCTCATTTCCGCGGCCGCGAGCTGCTCCATCGCGATTTGCCGCTCCAGCGCGAGCTCGCGATAGCGTTGATAGGCGGCTTCGTCACCGACATAGACCACCCCGCTGGCTTCGTCCTTGTAGGCGTAAAACACCCTGCCTTTCACTTCCGCGCGCTGCAGTGTGTAGGCGGGCGCGGAGGCGTAGAGTTCGCGCTGTTTCTCCGTCTCCGGCGTACGGACGATGAATCCCGCCTCCGAAAGCAGGGACTTTTGAGTGGACGCCGTCGTGGCGGCGCACCCGGTGAAAAAAAGGCTGCAAATGGCCGAGAGCAGCGCAGCGATGTTGAGAGTCGTGGATTTCATGGCGCGCGGGGATCACGGTTTTGGCGGCGGCGGCGTTTTCGGCGGCGCCGCGGGCGGCGCAGCCGGCGGTGCGGCGGCGGACAGGATGCAGCGGAAACTGATATGGCTCATGCCGGTGTCCGGCGGCGTGCCGCGGCGGGCGGCGGGACGGTAGCTCTCGCAATAGCAAACGTGGCAGAGGAACGAGCCGCCTTTGGTGACCCGCTCCACACCCTGATAGGGGTGACCGGGGTTCCAGCTCGTCTTCGGGCCCGCCGGATTGTGGCAGGACGGCTCCTTTGCGCTCAGTTCATGGGCATCCGCGCGGTAGAGGTCGCTGACCCAGTTCCAGACATTGCCGCCCATATCGTAAAGTCCGTAGGCATTGGGCGGATAGGTTTTCACCGGCGACGTGCGCTCCCAGCCGTCGGCTTTGGTATTCTTCAGCGGAAATTCGCCCGTCCAGGTGTTGGCCATGTACTTTCCCTCCGGCTGAAATTCATCGCCCCACGAGAAGCGCTTGCCTTCCATGCCGCCGCGCGCCGCGAACTCCCACTCGGCTTCCGTCGGCAGCCGTTTCCCGGCCCATTTGGCATAGGCCACGGCATCGTCCCACGAGACCTGCACCACGGGATGGCTGTCGCGTCCCTTGAGGTCGCTGTCCGGGCCCTCGGGGTGCTGCCAGCTGGCACCGGGGGTCCACGTCCACCATGCGTTCATGTTGTTCAGATCGACCGGCCCCGTGGCCGGCGGCGTGAAGACCACGGAACCCGGCTGCAGCATTTCCGGCGGCGGTTTCGCCGATCCGGGCGGCAGCTGCTTCTTCAGCTCCTCCCAGTCCACCGGGCGCTCCGCCGTCGTCCTGTAGCCGGTCGCCTCCACGAACTTGCGAAACTGCGCATTCGTCACCGGGTGCACATCCATCCAGAAGCCGTCCACACTAACTTTGTGCACCGGTTGCTCGTTGCGGCGCGTGCCGGGAAGTTCACTGCCCATGGTGAATTCCCCGCCCTTGATCCACACCATGCCCTCCGGGGGCTCCGCAGCGCGAACGGCCATGCACGCGGCCAGAGCCGTCAGAAGAAGATGTCTGTGGGGAATCATGCGTTTCATTTGGCTCTGGAGGGCATCGCCCCGGGGCGCAGGTGTAACAGAACAAGCCTCTTAAAGCGGAAACGGTTATGTCCGTAAAGGGAAATAATCGCCGCCGGAATCCGCCGCCGGCCCGCACCGCCCGTGGCACTTCACCACCGCAAAAGCGCCGCCAATTCCGTTTTCAAAACAGCCCGCTGTGGTAACAGGCAAACCTCCTCCCCCATGCCTGCCCTGCGCGCTTCAATCGCCGTCCTCCTCGCAGCCTCTCCCTTGTCCGCCCAGGAACTGCGCGGGCTGTGGGCGGACGCCTTTCACGACGGCATGAAAACCGCCGCCCAGGTGACGCAGCTGGTGGACCGCGCCCGGGCGGGGAATTTCAACGCGGTCTTCGTGCAGGTGCGGAAACGCGGCGATGCCTACTACAACAGCCCGCTGGAGCCGAAAGCCGCCGACGTCTCGCCGCAGTCGTTCGATCCCCTGGCCGATCTCATCGCCAAAGCGAACACCGGCGGACCGAGGATCGAAGTCCATGCATGGATCGTAACCTACAACATCTGGAACAGTCAGAGCACCGCGCCGCCGCAGGCCGCGCACCCGTGGAATCTGCAACCGGAATGGCTCACAGAACGGGACGACGGCGTGAAGTGGGACGGCGCGAACTACGCCTTCGACCAGGCGCACCCGGAGGTGCAGGCGCACACCTTCGCCGTGTGTCAGGACATTCTCACACGCTACGCCGTGGACGGCCTGCACTTCGACTACATCCGCTACACCGACAGCAACTCCAGCGTGGGCAGTCAGCCGTGGGGCTACCATCCGGTGGCGCTGGAACGGTTTCGCGCCCTCACCGGCCGCACCGACCGTCCGGCGCCGTCGGATGCGCAGTGGCTCCAGTTTCGCCGCGACCAGGTGACGGCCCTCGTCCGCAAGGTTTATCTCCACGGCTGGAACATCCGGCCCGCGGCGCGCATCTCCGCCGCGCTCATTTGCTATGGGAGCGCGCCATCCGCCCTCACGGCCTCCGCTTTCGCCCAGCGCGATGCCTACGGCCGCGTGCTCCAGGACTGGCGCGGCTGGATGCAGGAGGGCATACTCGATCTCGCCATTCCCATGATCTACCGCGACTACTCGGTGACACAGCGCCGCGCGGAATACGACGCATGGTGCGCGTGGACGCGCGACCAGCAGTTCGGACGCATGGGCGCGGCGGGCGCGGGCCTTTATCTCAATTCCGTGAGCAGCGGCATCGCCGAAATCAAACAGTCGCGCACCGCCGGCGCCGGCGGCGTGAAACTCGGCGGCGTGATCGGCTATTCCTACGCCGTGACCAACAAGGACGGCGTCCCGCGCAGCACGTTCCTCGATGCCCTGACAGACGAAGCGACTGCGGAGACCTACGATCCCGGCGGCACTCCCGTCTTTCTCTCTCCCGCCGCCGCGCCCGGCATGCCGTGGAAAACCGACGCCTCCCGCGGTCACCTCATGGGAACCCTGACAAACTCCGGCGGCACCGCTTTCGACGGCGCCTCCGTCACGCTCACCGGCGCCGTGACCCGGACGCTGAAAACCGACGCCACGGGATTCTTCGGCGCCGTGGACCTGCCGGCGGGAACCTACACGCTGACGGTGAATATGTCAGGCTTTGCACCCGTGACGCGCCCCGTCACCGTCGCCGGAGCCCTCGTGACGGAGAGCCCGGTCACCCTCCACCCCGTGAACCCGCTGCCGTTCGAGATCACCGCCGCGTCATGGAACCGGCAGCTCCGCCGCATGACCCTCACATGGAATTCGCAGCCGGGCCGCACCTGCCGCGTGGACCTCAGCGGCAACCTGACCGCGTGGACCTGCATCGGCAGCGGCATTGTGCCAGCAGGCAACACCACCACCTGGACCTCCGCCACCCTGCCCGTTTCCGCGCGCTACTTTTTCCGCGTTGCGGAGGAGTGAAACGGCCGGATATCGGCACCGGTTCCCTGTCGCAAATCGACTCCCATTGCCTGACATGAAATCCCGCTGTGCCCTCAGCCTCTGCGCGGTGCTCCTCGCATCCTGCATCTCCCCCGGCGAGCCGGCGCGGAAAGACGCCTCCCCAACGGCCGAGGCCAGGGCAAGACTGCGCGGCTCCATTCCCGCGGTGCTCATGGGTCTTCAGTCTCACGTGGCCATCCAGCGGCCAGGAAGTCACGGCGATGTCTGGCGCCAGTCCCTGGCCAACACACAGAAAACGATAGGGGAAACCGGTCCCGCCGTGGCCTCCCATGACGTTTACGGGATTGGCACCGCGACTTTCCTCGCCGCCAATATCGCCATGCCGCCGCTCAGCCTTCTCACCGCCGGCGGCACGGTGAGCCCTGCACGCGCCGAAAACGCCGTCCGCCGCATGGAGTCCGCCAGCCCGCGGCGCGACTGGGGGAAGTTTGTCAGCAAGAGCATTGCCAGCCAGTGGGCGGCACGCGGCGCGCCATTTTCCAGGGTGCGCCACTACGATCCCTCCGCTGCCGAAGCCGGACCCCATCCGCTCTCGGCGGAAGCCCTCGCTGGCGTCAAAGCACACACCCTGCTCTTCGTCCACGTCGCCGGTCCTTCCCTCTCCGCTGAAAGCGACCGGCTCAATCCCCGCATCAGCCCGTCGCTCCTGCTGCACTGGCAGGTCGTGGACACCCGCAGCGGAGAAGTCCTCGCCAGAGGCACCGCGGCGGAACGATCGGCCCGTCGCAAAACCCTGCTCCAGTGGTCCAAAGACGACCCCGCCGGACTCGTGCCGGAACTGGAGCGCACCATCCAAGCCGCCGCCGCCGCACTCGCCGCACAACTCCGCTGACCACCGCCCCGTCCGGCCGCGCGCCCCGTCGAGCGCACCTCCTGACAGAAGCGACTACACCACCTGTGCGTCCTCATTGCCGAACCTCCGGCCGAAACGGCGTCCCCGGCCGCGTGCCGCCGCGACCGCGAAGCCAAAATGAACATCGCCTTGAGCAACCGTTTCAGCTTCGGCGGGCATAATGCTTCCGTGCTCGTGCGGGGGTTTGTGGGGTGAAGCTGAGGTGCCTAATTAGACCAATAAAAACAAAGTGGACCATCGCTCGAGAAGCTGTTCGATATTGGGGATTGGGGATAGCTTTATCGAAAGGTTATGGATTCTTGTCTTCATGCAGGAGGTCACCCTCCTCAGCGCGTGGGAGCGAGAAACGTTTTGGCATGGTCAATCGATGAGACAACACCGCTTCCCTTAGTTCATTGTAGCTTGGGGTTTGTACTGAGTTGTCGGTTTCGGGTACCCACTTGCCGTCAGGATTGACGAAATAGATTGCGCTCACTCCGTAGATTTGGAGATCTTGAGGCCGACGATACTCGAGGCGTAGCTCCATGATGTTGTGATGTGGAGGTTCATGGAGCCGGGCGTTCGTATCGAGCCATCCACGTTCGAATGCGAAAACCTCAGTCTGATTGGGTTCGATCTTTGCGAAGTGCGCCTTGTTTACAGACCCACCAACAGTGACGGCTATCTGTTTAGCACTTGGGTAGTACCGACGAGACAAAACATTCGCCGAAACTTGAACTGCTTCCACAGGCCCATTATTGGTCAATCTCAAGTGCGGGGGTAATCCAGCTACGTCTTGAAACCACGCCTTGACTCGGACATCAGGTCTGAAATCCAATTTCGCAAGACTACGTGCCTGAACTCGAGCCATGTGGGACGTAGTTGCGGACCAGATCGCCACAACAAACGCCAATATGGAGAGCCACTTACTCCAGTGTGCACGAAGATGTATCCAGATCGGCATGAGCCGGTTCGGCGGCTTTGAGACCGGATTCCCGGCTGGATCGAAAATTGTAGTCATATCGTTGGTCGATCTTCTCTATCTAGGTTACGGAGAACAAATCCATTAACCACTCAGCATGCTAATAAAAGGACAGATTGCTGGATGAAGAGAGAAGTGAGAAGCCGTATGAACTGCCTGCGATATTGTGCGGCAATCATCCGGATGGCCGCCGGATTCCCTGCTCGGTGATGAGCCCGGTGATGAGCCGGGCGGGGGTGATGTCGAAGGCGGGGTTGGCGGCGGGGGTGCCCTCGGCGCAGACGCGCACGCGGGCGGTGTCGTCTTCCATGCAGAGCACTTCGCCGGGGCTGCGTTCTTCGATGGGAATTTGAAAACCATCCGCGGTCTCCATGTCCAGGGTCGAGGAGGGAAAGGCGACGTAGAAGGGCACGTCGTTGTCGCGCGCGGCGAGGGCTTTCAGATAGGTGCCGATCTTGTTGGCGACGTCGCCGCCGCGCGTCACGCGGTCGGCGCCGGTGATGACCATGTCCACGTGGCCGCGCTGCATCAGGTGGCCGCCGGCGTTGTCGGCAATGAGCGTGTGCGGCACACCGTGCGCGGCGAGCTCCCAGGCGGTGAGGCGCGCGCCCTGATTGCGCGGGCGCGTCTCATCCACCCACACATGCACCGCCAGACCGGCATCGTGCGCGGCGTAGATGGGCGCAGTGGCGCTGCCGATATCCACAAAGGCGAGCCAGCCCGCATTACAGTGCGTCAGGAGATTCACCGGGCCTGACTTCCGGGCGGCGATTTCCTCAAGGATCCGCAGCCCGTGCCGCCCGATGGCGCGGCAGGCGGCCACGTCCTCCGCGCAGATTTTCTCCGCGCCGCGGCGGGCGGCGGCGACCGGGTCCGCCGCGCCTGACAGATTGCGCAACTGCCGCTGCACCGCCCACGCGAGATTCACCGCGGTGGGCCGCGTGGCGATGAGCTGCCGCGCGCCCTCTTCCACACCATTCTCCCGCGCCGCGAGAAACATGCCCCACGCCGCCGTGGCCCCGATGCAGCCCGCGCCGCGCACGTGCATGTCCCGAATGGCCTCCGCCACCTGCGCCACAGTTGTCAGGCGTTCCGTGACAAAGCGGAACGGCAGCGCGCGCTGATCGATGATGTGCACGGCGGCGGGATCGGACGGATCGTGCCAGACAGTTTGCCATGATTGGCCGCGGTAGAGCATGGTGCGCCATGCGGCGGAGTAGCGCCGCGTGCAAGCTGCGGCTGCGTGAGGTCCACCGTGCCAGGGATGACCGCACGGGGCCGGCGGATCCGGAAATGGCCGGCGGCAATGCCGGCGGGTGTCGCGGCGCACTTGCGGCGCTGAAGTTGTCAAAGAAGGAACGGTCCAGCGCCAGCACTCCTTCTCCACGGTGACGGATGACAGGCGCGCCTCGTTTTGGTTACGGAATCAGTTCGGCTTCAAACCGGTAGAAGGCGCGGGTTCCTGGCTGGGCGGTAGTGATGGTGAACGTGGAGCCGCTGAAGCCACCCGAGGTGTCGCCAAAGAAGGCGGGCGCGCCATCGTAAGTGAAGACCCGGCTCCAGGTGGTCAAATCCGTTGTGGATGTCAGCACCCACCGCGCTTTGGCGGCGACTGCGGAATTGTAGCCGAATGTCAGGACATTCTGGCCATTGGGCTGGCGGACGATGCCGAGGTTTTTGGAGGAGCCGGGATCGCTCAGGCTGGGGTCCGTCCCGAGGGCGAGTTCCGCCCCGTTGAGGTTGCCGTCGCCGTCCCAGTCGAGGTCCCAGTAGCGGTTCAGATCAATTCCTCCAAGATGCTCGGCGGCTCCGATGTCAGGATTGCCGCCGCGCGGGTAACCGCGCTGGTCGGTCGTTGCGGCGCTGCCGGGTGCTCCGTTGATGGCGGGAGAGCCGGGCATGGGCAGCATGGTCGGGGTGGGGCCGCCGTAGTGGCCCAGGGCAGTGAGGAAGGGATTGCCTGAGGTGATGTTGACCCCGGCTGCGATCGGAGTGCCGTTGATGTTAGGCGCGACAGGACCGGTGTTGCCGGCGGCGATGATATTCTCGATGAGGAATCCGGTGCCTTCCAGTCCACCGCCGCTGACAGCCGCGCTGTTGCCGCTGACCGTGCAGTGCTTGAGGAGGACGCTGCTGTTGAAGGGCGCGGAAATGGCCCCGCCCGCCTGGGTGGCCATATTGTTGGCAAACGTGGAGGTGAGGGCAATGAGCGAGGCTTCATTCTGCACGGCCCCGCCGTAGCCGGCGGAATTGTTATACACGGCGCAGCGGTCCAGCGTCACTTCGATTCCGTTCAGCGCCGCAATAGCCCCGCCGGCGGTGGAGGCGGAACAGCCGGAGATGGAACACTCCGACAGGTTCACCGTTCCCTGCGCGAGAATACCGCCGCCGTAGCTGGCGGGAAAGGCGCCGGCAGCGCGGCCATCGATGAGGTTCAGCCGCTTGAGCCCGAGCGTCGCCCCGACGGTCACCCGGAAAATGCGGTTGGAGCCGCGGCCGGAAAGAGTTAGTCCGCCGGGCAGACCGGTGGCATCCATCGTCAGGGATCTTGCGGACACGCCGTCGCCGAACGGCAGGTCACTCCCGGTCATCATGATCTTTCCGCTGAGGGCGGGGTCGAAGGTGAGCGTGTTCGGGCCGGGTGTCAGGGTGGCATCCGTCAGCGCCTGCCGGAGCGAGCCGGGGCCGAAGTCGCACTCGTTGGTCACGATGAAACCCTGCCGCAGCGCGAGGCCATAGAGGTGGAGGGTGTAGGTGGGTGTGGCCGCCACCGGAGCGATGGTGATCACCCGGGTGGCGGCGTCCGCGGTGAAGGGGTAGTCCACGCGGATGCCGTTGTTGTTTCCATACTGGCCCTGGTCCACGACGAAGCGGTCACTGCCGCTGGTAAAGGTGACCTTCCGGCTGCCGGCGGCCTCCCAGCCGACGCTGAGAAAGGTGGCCACATAATTCCGGCCGGACACCAGTCCTTGGAGAGTGATCGTGGCTGGATTGCCGCCCCAGATGAAATTTGCCGCCAGGGCTGCGCTGCCGGTGCCGCCCGCCGCAGTCAGCATGTTGTCGTCGTTGTTGAATTGCTGATTTGCGCCGGTGATGGCGAATTTCCCCGCCACCGACGGATTGGCACCGGCGACGCCGGGAACGGTTTGTCCGGCGACCGTCGCGGCCGTGGCGCTGCCGAAATGATAGGCCCACGAGATGCCGGGAATGATGCCGGCCGTGGTGTCGTCTGTCCACGGGGCGGCGGACCGGGTGGCGTCTTCCGTGCCGTCATCCCTCAGCGCGAGGCCGTAGAAGTGAAAGGTATTTGCGGGGACAACCGGAGTGGCGGTGATCACCCGCGTGGGAGCATCCGCCAGAAAGCCATAGGTGATCCGGATGCCGTTATTGTCGCCATATTGATCCTGGTCTATCGTGAGAGCATCTGCTCCGCTGGAAAAGGCCACCCGCCGCCCGCCCGCAGCCTCCCAGCCGCAACTCAGGAGAGTGACCACATAATTGTGCCCTGGCACGAGCCCCTGCAGGGTGACCGTGGCCGGATTGCCACCCCAGATAAAACTTTTCCCCGCCACGGCACTGCCAGTGCCGGTGAGTGCCGTTAGGGTGTTCGTGTCGGTGTTGTTCAGCGCGGTGGTTCCGGTGATGGAAAACTGTCCCGCGACGGCAGGAGCCATGGCCGCGGTGCCGCTCACTGTTTGCCCCTGAATGGTGGTGGTGGTGGCCTCGCCAAAATGCCATGCCCACGAGGAAGCGGTGGAAATGCCCGCAGTGGCATCGTTCGTCCATGGGGCGGAGGACCATCCCCGGGTGAAGGTGATCCCCACCTGCGCCAGGGCCCGCGCCTGAGCCTGCGTCAGGGCGGTGTTGTAAATCCTGACATCGTCTATGCTGCCTTTGAAATAACCGGCGCCCACGCTGACGTCCGCCCCGATCCCCACGCTGTTTTCCGGGTCCAGAGGCCAGATAAAGCCGTTGCTGCCCGCCTTTCCGTCGAGCACGCCATCCACATAGATCCGTCCGTCACCCGAGAGTTCCCGCACGGCCGTAATGTGGTGCCACTGACCGTCATTCAGGTTTTTGTATCCCGTGATGTTGAACTCAATGGAACTGTGTCCGGAGCACAGAAATTTGACGGTTCCCGCGGTGGTCACCGACAGTTGGTACTGGCCGGATTCACTGAATTGGGGCGGCAATCCGTCGGTGGGGCGCTGCTGGATGATGACTCCCGCGGCGGCGGGAGAGTCGAGTTTGACCCATGCCGAGGCCGTGAAAGCCATGAGTCCTCCGAGAGAGGCAGACGGATCACAAAAGACCCTGTCGTCAACTCCGTCGAAATGCAAGGCTCCCCCGCTCTTTCCTGTCGTCCAGGTGGCCCCGGTGATCGAAGCTTCGTTTCCTGCTGCCTGAGAGTCCGCCGCCAGCGCGCCTGAGCCCTCATCCAGTCTCCAGTGGGAAAGCAGCCCGTCCGAGCCGGGAGCGGGGATATACTGAGTGCTCTCAAGGAACGCGCCAGGGATGGGCGCGGACCCATCGGCGGGAACTGCGTCCCCCGGCTTCTGCCATGCGATGCTGAGGAAATCATCGAATCCTCCTTCGACGTGCAGCGCCTCGATATAATAACGCCTGCCGGCCGCGAGGTTCACTGCAGTTGAGGGTCCGGCGCTGTATTCGCGGTAGGTTGACGTATTGACCTGCGCTATCATTGTCTTGTTAGCGGCGGTCGCATCCGTGCTCAGCCAGAGTTCCGCCGCATTATCGGCGGCGATAAAAAAACGGTAGCTGCCGGTAGTTGACGGAATCACCCAGCCCCGGAGCCGCTGACCGTAGTTTTCGCCCTGGTCCGAGGGGGCCTCCGCCGCCGTTACGGTGCCGGTGGTGTCAGGGGAGAGCGGGTAACGCGGGGAGGCCGTGAGCGTTGCCATGCTGCTGCCCAGGCCATTCCAAACCTCCCGCTTCAACCCGCCCGGGACGACCGAAAAAGTTCCGGCGGGACAAAGCATGGCGGGGTTTGTCGTGATCAGGCCGCCCGGATAAGTGATCGTGCACTGGTAAGTTCCGAAGTGGCCCTCACCGGGATTGGGCACGCTCAGGACAGGGGAAGTCCCGGGCCCCCCGTAGGCCACTCCATTCAGTTTCCACTGGTAAACAAAGGGCCCATTGCCCGCCAGCCCGACGCTGAAGAACGCGCTCTGACCCGGTCCACAAATGCGGGACAATGGCTGCCGCGTGATGGTGGCCGTGTCGTTCGGCGGTGTGACCGCATTGGCCACTTCGAAGTCGTAGAGCTCGGTGAGGCTGTAAGCGCCCGCCGTGACATGGAGCTGCAGCCGGTAGTATCCGGACGCGGCAAAAGTCACCGTGGTATCCACCGTACTTGGCGAGGAAAAATTGACGCCGGCCCCGCTCACTTTGGTCCAGGCGGCGGTATAGCCAGAGGTCAGGACATTGCCCTGATAGTTCGTGACATCGAGGTCCAGGGCATGCGACAGCCCCGTGACTCTCACGCGCCGCGCCTCCATTTTCGGCCAGTCGTTGCGTGGTGCATTCATCCTGACAAACACCCGGCTGGTGGCGCCGGCGGGCAGCGGGAAGCTCGGCAGATTGCCGGAGGCGACCGCCGACGCCATGCCCGGGTTGATGTAGCGGACATTCTCCTGTCTCAGGTAGGATGCGGAATCGCCGGCTATATTAGCCCGCCCGGGAAAATACTGCACTGCCCCGGTATGATCGCGTGACAGAGTGAAAAGAAACCGGCTGTTCTCGCGAAAATAACTCTGCTGCCGGTCCGTGAGAAAGGGCAGAAGCATTTGGGAAAAGGCAGTGCCCGGCGCAGAGTAGCCGTGGTTGTTATGCTGCCGCTGCCAGTTGCGCGGCGTGTAGGCTTTCATCCGGTTGAGTTTGTCCGTGTCATCGGCGGTGGCCGGGGTACCGCCCGCAGCCAGGTAGATTTGGTACCCCGCCGCTGCACAGGGTGTGCGGGCATTGCTGTCCCAGCCTCCGCCGGCGCCGTCACTGACTCTGCCCGATGCCATGCCAAAATTATAACCCAGGTTCCCGTCTTCATTCTTGCTTTCTTCGTCCGCGCCATTGTAGATATTCGTGCTCCCTTTCAAACGGGTCCAGTTGCGCGCAAATTTCTGATCGATGGTCAGCCCGCTGGTGCCCGCCATCGCAGAAAAGTTGGCGCCGGCCCCTTTCAGTATGCCCATGGCCAGCATGGCTTTGGCATTGATGATATTGAGCCCTGTGGCCGCTGGGTAGGCATAACCCAGCGATACGCCCCCGTGGGCCATGATGTTCCCGCGGGTATCCTGAATGCGGTTGGCAATCAGAACAGCGGTGCGCTGCACATCGGCGTTCACGGTTGTATCGCCGGACTTGCGCCGGTATTCCCCCAGGAACATCGCCCAGGCCGTAAGGCACCAGTTATCCCAGCCGGCGTCCACGTAGCCCGCCGCTGCGGGCTGCACGGGTTCCAGAACGCGGGTATTGAGGAAGGCGATGGCGCGGTCGCGGAGTTTGTTGATCGAGTTCCGGAAAGGGCGGGAACCGCTGGTGCTGTTCCATTCCGAATGCGCGAGCAGAATGAAGCCATAGAAGGCACCGCAGTAGTCACTGGCGTCTCCCGGGGAGGTCTGGGTAACAGCGCTGAAGAAAGCGGCATCCTGAATTTTGCCGTGGATGTCGGCGCAGACTTTTTCGTAATAGGTTCCCATCCGCACGTCTCCCACCGGGAATGATGGCAGCCATGCCGCCGCGGCAGGCAGGGTGGCATTCACCGTGATCGGACCAGTGCCTGGACGCAAAACCATGAGCGACAGCGCCCCATTTGAGCTCTCCGATCGCTCGATGGCATAACCAAGTTCGCTGCCTGGGCCGCGCCATCCGACATCGTGGGGATTGCCGGGCTGGGACAGGCGCTCTCCATTCACTCCATAGATGAAGTCGTTCACCCGCAGACCTGCCGTGGCCGCAGGCCCGCCCGTCGTAATGGCCGTCACCTTCAGTGCACTGCTGCCCTGGGTCATTTGTGCCATGGCGCTCAGAGACCCCAGCGGAAACGGTGCCTGGTCTGTGAAGGGATCGCTGGCGGCCCGCAGAGCGGATGCCGGCAGCAGGGCCATGATGAAGAGCAGAAAGACAGGCAGTTTCATGAATCAACCGGTGTTAGGGTTTGGCGGGCAGTTGGAAAATCACCGTCACCGGAGTGCCCGCCGCCGGCAGCGCCGTGGTGTTGGGCACATGCATCTCGTCGTTGTCGCGCGTGGGATCGGGATTGTTCAGCAGCGCCGCCGGATCGCGGATAAGAGAAATGAACGAACCCTCCGCCTCCGCAGCGAACGACCCGTTCCCGAAAAAGCACGAGCCCGTGTAGTGCCAGGCACCATCCGCCACGGGCGTGCTTTTTCCGTCCGGACCATTTTTGACCACCCGCAGCAGCGATGCCAGCGGCAGCGTCTTCACCGGCCCGTTCGTCTCCCACATCACGGCAATCCTGACACTTTCCGCCGCCGGCACCGTCATGGCCGCATTCACCTCCCCCGTCACCGGCGCCCCCTTCATTCCCAGCAGCAGACACGCCAGATGCAGATCCCGCGGACTCGCCCCCGTCGTCAGCATCGCCTCATGCGCCTTCCCCGCCTCGGTTGTTAGAACATACTCGATCACCCCGCCCCGCAGGTTCACCTTCGCCGGCAGGCTGACGGTGCGGGCCGCAGCGTCGAACTTCACCTTCCCGATGCGGAATTTTCCGGGGGCCAGTTCCTCCACCTTCAGCGCCGCCCGAAGCTTCTTTTCCGCGTCCTCCGGCTTGACCGGAGCGACCTCCGCCGCGGCGGTGGACGGGATGAATTTCCCCGCCGGAGTCGTGTCGCCTTTCCCGTCCGGGATGTCCTTCACCGGCCCCGGATGGACTGTAGGGGAGGGACTCTGCACGACAGCCTGTCCGCGGGAAGCGAGCGTGAAGCAAACCAGTGCCAGCCCGGCGGGCAGGGCGAGAAAAAAGAGAGGTGGTTTCATAGCAGCGCGGCACTGAGGTCCCCTGGAATCGAGGACTCACTCTCCTGCTATGCAATTTTCCGCCGGGCGTTTGCGGCGTGGTGAGATTTATTTGGCCCCGGCAAAGTAATCCGGTCACCTGGTGACCGGACTATTCCCCGGGATAACGCCGCCGGAACTCGCGCCATTTCTCCAGCCACGCCTCACCGGTGAGCGGGACGAGGCCGCCGCCCTCGTGGATGTAGGCGCTGGCGTTGATCTCGGCGAGGAGGCGCTCGCCGCCGGCGTCAAGGTCGCGCCGGAAAACAGGCAGCGCGCGGGTGAGGTCTATGATGTCCAGTTCGCCATTGCCGAGGAATCCGGCGGCGATCAGCCGGCGGGCATCGGGCGTCAGAGCGAGTTCCAGCACCAGGCCGGGGCGCTGAATGGGCGGGCGGATGGGCATGCCGCTGCGGCGGTCCCAGAAGCGGATGAAGCCATCGTGGGCGCCGGTGATGACCCACGGTGTGCCGGGCACGAACAAGCCGGCCATGACTTCGGAATCGTGCGGCAGGGCGGGGCCAATGAGCGCGCCCTTCTGCCAGTTCCACACCTGCACGACCGGGCGGCGGCCCGCGGTCAGGAGAAGTTCTCCGGTTTCATCGAAACGCGCGGCATAGAGCCAGTCGGAATGCGGCAGGGGCGCGGCCACGGCTTTGCCAGTGGCAAGGTCGAACAGACTGACCAACGGTGCCGGCGGCCCGATGGGTGCCTGCGCGGCGCGCGTGCCGTGCAGGGCGGCATCGTGAATGATGGCGTCGAGGTCCTGCGTCCGGGCCGCGGGCACCTCGCGGCCCGTCAGGCGATCGAAGACATGGAACGCGGCGAGTTCACCCCACGCGACGATGAATCTGCCGCCGTCCGCATAGGCGCAGCGTCCGTTGTTCAGCGTGTGCTGCGGCAGGGAAATTTTGCCGCTGGAGAACAGCGGGCGCAGCGTGCCGGTTTTGCGTTCCCATTCCATGCCTTCACCGCCGCCGCAGTAGAGCGCGATGAAGTCGCCTGACGGATGCACCGCCAGCCCGCGCGGCTCGGATGGCAGCGCCACGGGCGCGCCAAGGCGCGCGCCGGTTTGCCAGTTCCGCAGTTCCAGATGCCCGCTGCCGGCGCTCGTATTCCACTCTGCATTCACGCGATCCGGCGTGGTGGCGACGGCGAGCGCCATTTCGTGGCCTGTCAGAAACGCGGCGCCGGTGATGATGCCGTCTGTTTCCAACTCCGGCCCGGCGGGCTGCGCAGTCGCCACTTCATAAACGCGCGTCCGCCGCAGCGCTCCATTGCGGTTCGTCAGGCCGGAGGCCGCGAGAAATTTTCCGTCGCCTGACAGAACCGCGAGCGAAGCCGCACCCGCCGGCACCGTCTGCACCAGCGGCTCGTCCTTCACGCGCCAGACGCGAACCAAACCGATCTGCGAAGTGGCCAGCAGCGCACCGTCGGGACTCCATGCGACGCATTGAATGGGATGCTGATGCCAGCCGACCTGGCCGATTTCGCGGTCGTCCGCCACCGACCACAGCCGGGCCGTCGCGTCGTAGCCGGCCGTGGCCAGCATCGTGCCGTCGGGACTGAACTGCGCGGTCTCCATGATGGCGTTGCCGCGGTGCGCGGGGTTCCTGCGCGTCTGCTCGCTCTCCGCCGACCACAGCGGCGCGTGGGCGCGCGCGACATAGCGCTCGTCGGTGGAAGCTGTCAGGGCGTAATCCCCGCCCGTGATCTCAGCGACGGCTTCACCGGTCGCGGCGTCGCGAATGAACGAGCGATTTTCACCGGTGGGGCTGTGAAAAAACCGCCCGGTGCTGCCGATGAAATCCGCGAGCGCCCGGGCGTTGTTTTCAACCGGCGGAAACACCACCACGCCGGGCCGCGCCGCGGCGCAGAGGCCGGCCTGACCGATCGTCTGCCACAGAATGAAGCGGCCATCCGCGCTCCAGCGCACGCGCTTGAGACCGCCGGGGACTTCCGCCGCGGGCGTGACGAGACCGGTTGTCCAGTCCCACAAAAACGGCGGCACGGCGCCCACGGCAAGCCTCGTGCCGTCGGGGGAAAACGCCACCTCCGCGCCGCCTCCGCCCGGGGTTTCGGCGAGCACTTTGCCTGACGGATATTCCAGCACGCGCACTTTCCCGCCGCCGCTGAGACAGAGCCGCGCGCCGGTCGCGTCCCACGCCGCACCATCCACATCGCCCGGCACGAGCGGCGAGCGGGCTTCCGTTTCCAGGTCCCACACCTGCGCGCTGACGGCGTTGCCCGATGTCAGGATCACCGCCTTGCCGCCGGGATGCCATGCGATGTGCTCGATGTGCCGCAGCCCGGTCTCAAAGGCCGCCGCCGGCACGCGACACTCCGCCGTCCACGCCGCCGCGCGCAGGCGATTGGCCTCCGCGCGCGCCGGGTCCGCCGCAGCAATCTGCGCCGCGTGTGTGAACCACAGCGCCGCGCGCGAGGGATCGCCGTCCTCCGCCGCCTTGAGTCCGCTGCGCGTGTAGAGGTCCGCCACGGTGAAGTTCGCCTCTGCGTGCGCCTTCGCTTCACCGGCCAGCGCTTCATTGGCGCGCCGCACCTGGAGCAGGCTCACCACCAGCCCCGCGGTCAGCGCCAGCAAAACGGCCGCCGCCGCCGCGAACGCCGCGGTGTGCCGGCGCAGCAGCTTTCCAAAGCGATAGGCCAGCGTCGGCGGCACGGCACTCACCGCTTCGCCGGCGAGGAATCGCCGCACGTCCTCCGCCAGCGCCGCCGCGCTGGCATAGCGGCGCTCGCGTTCTTTGCTCAGCGCCTTCATGGTGATCCAGTCAAGATCTGAGGCGATGACAGAACGAACAGGACTCACCGGGGCATTCCGTCCGCCAGGTTCCGGCGGTCCTTTGGATCCTTCGCTCCATGTCCGCAGCATCCGGCTCGGCGTTGGCGGCTGCTCCTCTCTGAGAATCCGCTGCACCTCGCGCAGATGCGTGCCCGCCAGCCGCCGGGGATCGAACGGCAGCGCGCCGCAGAGCAGTTCGTAGAGCACCGCACCCAGCGAATACACATCCGTGCGCGTGTCCACGTCCGCGCCGTCGCTCTCCGCCTGCTCGGGACTCATGTAAGCCGGCGTGCCCAGCACCTGCTGTTGCCTTGTCAGGAGACCGTCGCCTTCGTCCTGCGTGGCTTTAGCGATGCCGAAATCAATGACCTTCACCGCACCACCGGCGACGAGAATATTGGACGGCTTCAGATCGCGATGGATCACGCCCTTCTGATGCGCGTGCTCCACCGCATCGCAGACTTCAAGGAACAGCGCCAGCCTTTCCTTCACTCCTCGGCGCTGCTCCGCGCAATGCGCCGTGATGGCCGTGCCTTCCACCAGTTCCATGGCAAAGTAAGGCCGCCCCGCGGGCGTCGCGCCGGCTTCAAACACCTGCGCGATGTGCGGATGCGTCATCAGCGCCAGCGTGCGCCGCTCGCGCTCAAACCGCCGCACCACTTCCTCCGTGTCCATGCCCAGCTTGATGATCTTCAATGCCACCCGCCGTTTGATCGGCTGCATCTGCTCCGCCTCCCACACCGATCCCATGCCGCCCTCGCCGATAATCCTGACAAGACGGAAATGGTCAATGACCGTGCCCGGCTCCTCGCGGCGCACGGCGGCCCACTGCGAGCGCGCCGTCGTGGCGTTGCCGATGGTCGGTGTCGCGGCATCGCCGCCGGCCTCCGCATAGCCTTCGAGCAGCAATCGCACATCCTCCAGCAGCGCGGCGTCTCCACCGGCGGCCTGCTCGACAAAAGCCGCGCGCTCCGCGGCATCATGAGCGAGCGCCGCCTGGAAAATCCGTTCTGCGAGTGAGTGTCCCTCCGCGCCTCCCGTCTCCAGCAAACACCGGGAGCACACGCCGTCGGCGCCGGGCATCGTTCCACAACGGCGGCAGGCAGTCATCGTGTCAGCCTCCAAACAACCCCCGCAAGTGCGCCAGTTCCTCTTCGGCCTCCTCCTCCGAAGACACCGTTTGCTGAATGGCATCGCGCAGGATTTCACGATACCGGGCCCGGAGCTTGAATGCGGCAAAGCGCACGGCGGCGGCGGACAGGCCGAGTTGCTCCGCGGCGCCGGCGTAGTCATCGGTGCCGCCTCCCGCAAGCTGGCCCTTGAGGGCATTGAAGATGTTTTCTTTTCCTGCGGCGCGATAGGCTTCGCCCAGTTTCTCCAGCACGCTTGTTAACAACTGCCGCGCCCATGCGCGGTCGAACTCGCGTTCGGGCGAGAGATCATCGCGCGGCTCGAGGGCGTATCGCTGTCCGGCCGAAAGCGCATCGAACTCGATGACCGCGCATCCGCCGCCGCGTTTTTGCGCCCGCCCGCTGCGGTGCTGTGCGGCGGCGAAATTTTGCAGGGCGGTGAGAAGAAAACTGCGCAGCTTGCCGCGGTCGGCCCGTGCGAGTTTCAATGACTGCCGGGATAAAAGCATCTCAAAAAATCCCTGCGTCAGATCCTCGGCGTCGGACGCATCCGGCGTCAACCGGCGCGCGCAGCAGTAGAGAGGATACCAGTAGCTCTCGCAAATCCGGGCGAGCGCCGCCGGATCGTCCTCCTGCGCACTGAGCACCATGCTCCAGCGCGTCTGGGGAAATCCATGACGCGTTGCCGGAGCGGTGCCTGGCGGAGGATCGGACATACCGGACGCCATGATTCCGCACCGGTGGAGTGATGTCCACGATTTTGATCATTCCACGGGCGCTGACAACCTCACCGGACAACGGCACCAAACTCCCAGCGGAGGCAGTCCGGGCACACCGTCCGCGCGGCCACTGATCCGGAGGGATGAGCTTGCAACTCTCCTCCACCGGCTTCGAAGGCCTGACGGCATGGAAATGTTCCGACTTTCTGAGGTAGCCGCCGCACCTGCGGTGATTTTGGATCAACAAAGGAGTGCAAACTCGCGCCGGCTGGCGTATTTACCGGCTGCCATGTTCGATTTTCTCGCCGAATCCAAACACGACCGCGCGGTGCTCTGCGGGCCGGGGCTGCGCTCGCGCCGGGAGTTCCTGCAGGTCGGCGCGCTCTCCGCCATCGGGCTGTCGCTGCCGCAATACCTGCGCGCGCAGGCGGAGGGCAAAGTGAAGCCGGGCAACGACAAGCGGTCGTGCATCATGATCTTCAATCTCGGAGCGCCCAGCCACATGGATCTCTGGGACATGAAGCCGGATGCGCCGCGCGAAATACGCGGTCCGTTCTCGCCCATCCGCACGAAATCCGATGCATTCGAGATTTCCGAACTCCTGCCGCTGCACGCGAAGCTGGCGGACAAATTCTCGCTGGTGCGCTCGTGTCATCACGACGGCGCGGCGGTGCACGATGCCGGCTGGCAGATGATGCAGACGGGCCGGCGCTTCACCGGCGGCATCCAGACGCCGCACGCCGGCGCGGTGACGGCTTATTTGATGGGCCGAAAGACGGACCTGCCGCCCTTTGTGGTGCTGCCGCAGCTCATGGGCCGCGGCGGCGGCAATATGCCGAATGGTCAGGCCGGCGGGTTTCTCGGCAAGGCGCACGATCCGTTCGCACTCATGGCGGATCCCTCGCAGAAAGATTTCAAAGTCCCGGACCTGCTGCCGCCGGATCAAATCGGCGCCGCGCGCCTGGAACGCCGCCGCAAAATGCGCGACGTGGTGGAGAGCGCGGTGAAGGAATTCGAGGCCAGCGAGGACGCGCGGCTGATGGATGAAAATTTCCAGGCGGCGTTCCGCATGATGACCAGCGAGCAGGCGCGCACGGCGTTCGATTTGACCAAAGAACCACAGGCGGTGCGCGATCGCTACGGCATGAACCGCTTTGGCCAGTGCTGTTTGCTGGCGCGGCGGCTGGTGGAGAACGGCGTGCGCTTTGTGACGATCAATACCTTCCTCACCGTCTTCGACGAAATCACCTGGGACATTCATGGATCGAAACCGTTCACCAGCATCGAAGGCATGAAGGACATCGTGTGCCCCATGTACGATCAGGCGTACAGCGCGCTCATCGAAGACCTGGATCAGCGCGGTCTGCTCGATGATACGCTGGTGGCGAACGTCGCCGAGTTCGGCCGCACGCCGAAAGTGAATCCCGCCGGCGGACGCGATCACTGGCCGAATTGCTTCACCTGCTACTTCGCGGGCGGCGGCGTGAAAGGCGGGCGGGTGGTGGGGGCGAGCGATCCGATTGGCGGATTTCCCGCCGAGCGTCCTGTCGCGCCGGGCGACATTGTGGCGACGATCTTTCACAGCCTTGGCTTCGATCATCAATCCACCCTGCCAGGACCGGCAGGCCGGCCGTTTTACCTGACAGACCTGGGAACGGAGCCGATCCGGGAGCTTTTCGCCTAGCACGGAGTGCGCGTGTATCCAAAGTTGTAGTGCGGGCGGAGGATTTCAGTCGCACACTGCCGGACCTTCGCATTCACTGCTCCATGCCGCTGCTTCGTTCGATTCTCTCAGGCGTTCTGATTCTCATGGCGGCAGCGCGTGGACAGGAACCGCTGCGAAACCTTGCGGAAGTGAAGAAGCTGACCTTTGCCGATGCCGAACAGCAGCGACGGCCGGTCGTGCTCCGGGGCATTTGTGCCGGCCCCAGCCGGTTCTCCCCGAAAGCGTCGTTTTTCGAAGGCGATGATTCGCTGACTGCGGTCTTTCCCTCCATGAATGTGCTCCCGCCGCCCAATTCAGAGGTGGAGATCACGGGTGTGACCCGCACCATCAAGCCGCGCGGTTTTGAGGAAATCGCCATCGAGGTTGAGACAGTTAGAGTTCTGGCCACAGGGGTCACCCCGCGGGCCATCAAGGTCCCGGTCGAAGCGCTCAATTCGAATGAATTCCGCGATCGCCGGGTCGAGACGGAAGGCATCGTTGTGCAGATGAGGATTTATGAAGGGGATATGCACGTATTTCTCGCCGGTGCGGAGGGATTCACCCGGTTTCTCTTTCGCGGTCTGCCCGGGTTGAAACTGCCGGATGACTGGCTGCACAGCCGGTTGCAGGTGCGGGGAGTGTGTCTGGGAATCAATGCCACGCCGCACTTTCTCGCGGTGAATGATCTTCTCAATGTCGCCATCGTGCAGCGTGGAGAGGCGGATCCCTTTTCTGCAAGAGAGGCCAAACCGGCGGAACTGCTGCAGGAGCGCACCGGCAGTGGGGAGCGGGTGAGATTTCAGGCCATCGTACTTCACTCCGGGCCGGACGGCATTCAATATTTGCGCGCTGAGGACGGCACACCGTGCGTCGCCGAATTCTTCCAGCCATGGAAGCCGGCGAGCGCTGCACCGGAATTGACGTCTCCTGTGCCGCCGATACCCATGCTCCACACCGGAGACGTGGTGGAACTGACAGGTTCGCCGCGGTTCCGTCAGGGCGGCCTCCACATGAGCTAGTGTCACATGAGGGTGCTGCGGAGCGGCACAATCCCCGAACCGCGACGCCTCGATTGCGGGGCGCTGGCCGGAGGGCACGGGAGATTCGACCTCGTCACTGTGAGCGGTCGATTGATGAGTCAGTCCCGGGCCGCTCTCAGCGCGGGCCGTCAGCAGGAAAGCCTGCGACTGGGGAGTGGAAAGGACGGAGCAGAGGTCTTTTTGTATTCGGCGACGGGCGCGCAATTGCCTGAGTATTCCCCCGACGACCTCATCGAAGCCACAGTCCTCGCCGTCATCGGCACGAACCACGACGGGCGGCTGATGCTGCGGAGCGCCGCGGATGTGCGCAGTCTCGGTCTGGCGCCTGAGATCGTGAAAATGCGTCAGTGGAGAAATATCTCCATCGCCGGCAGCGCCGCACTGCTGGGCGGCGGGGTCATTGTCATGCTGCGGAAAAGGCTCATAAAGGAACGGGCCCTCGCCGGAGAAGTGCGGCAGCTCAGCGCCACGCTGGAATCGCGCGTCGCGCAGCGGACTTCGGAACTGGAACAGGCGCGTGAAGATCTCAGGGCGGCGCTCCAGGAGGAGCAGGAGGTCGGTGAAACGAAAAGCCGCTTTGTCAGCAGCGTGAGTCATGAATTCCGCACGCCGCTCGGCGTGATCATGTCCGCCACCGATATCATTGCGCGCTACCGCGACCG
The DNA here is from genome assembly GCA_964523105.1 of uncultured Akkermansia sp. GTDB lineage: Bacteria > Verrucomicrobiota > Verrucomicrobiia > Verrucomicrobiales > V1-33 > V1-33. The sequence goes on along the minus strand of CAZFZN010000052.1, from coordinate 9,945 downwards.
CCTGCCCGCGCAGCGCCTGGAGGAACACCTGACCGAAATCCGCCATGCCACGCGGCACATGAGCGGCATGATGGAAAACATTCTGCTGCTCGGCCGGGCGGAAGCCGGTCGGCAGGCCCTGACACTTCGCGCCTGCGATCTCGAGGAACTTTGTCACCGGCTGGCGGACGAGACGCGCAGTGCCGCCGGTCAGACCGGGCAGACCATTATTACCAGCGAGCCACTGCCGGGACCGGCCATGGTCGATGAAGTGCTCCTGCGGCACATCCTGACAAACCTGATCGCCAACGCGGTGAAGTATTCTCCCCCGGGCGCGGCGGTGGAGATCAGGCTCAGGGCTGATGGGCCTAACGCCTTTATCAGCGTCATTGATCGGGGCATCGGTATTCCCGGAGAGGATGCGCGCCGGCTTTTTGAGCCGTTCGCAAGGGGAGGCAATGTGGGTGAACGTCCCGGCACCGGCCTCGGACTGGTGATCGTTAAGCGCTGCGCCGAACTGCATGGGGGCTCGGTGAGCTTCACCAGCCGGGTCGGAGAAGGCAGCACGTTCGTGGTCACGCTCCCCGCATTCCCGCGGGGCAGTTCCTAATGCGAAATTTTTTCGGAATTGGCGAAATTCCCGCCACCGGAATGCAGATCGCCTGGTGGAACTCTAATTCCGCCCACCACCTATGAAGCCATATCTCCTGCTCTCTGCTGTTCTGTTCTGCGCTGGCTCTCTGCGCGCCCAGGTCCCCAATCTTCTCAGCCAGCAGGGCCGCGTGGCTGTCAATGGAGTCGCGTTCGCGGGCACCGGCCAGTTCAAGTTCGCTCTCGTGAATGCTGACGGCACGGTCACTTACTGGAGCAACGACGGCAGCAGCAGCGCCGGCTCCCAGCCCGCCGCCGCTGTTCCGTTGTCTGTGACGAACGGCCTCTACTCGGTGTTGCTCGGCGATGCCCCCCTCCCTGGCATGACTGCGGTGCCGACGACTGTTTTCGCCAATGCCGACCTGCGGCTGCGCGTATGGTTCAGTGACGGGACGCTCGGATTTCAGCAGCTCACACCGGATCAGCGCCTCGCACCCAATGGCTATCTGCCCGACGGCGTGATCACGGCGGCCAAACTCGCGCCCGGCGCCGTGTCGCAACTGTCCGCCTCTGACGGGTCCCCGCCGGCGGCACTCCAGGTGGATGCGAACGGGAATATCAACTTCTCCGGCAGCCTCAGCGGCAACGGCACGGGCCTGACAAACCTGAACGCAGCGAACCTCACGGGGACACTGCCCGCGGCGCAGCTTCCGGCCGATGTCGCCCGGCGCAGCGGGGGCAACAACTTCACCGGCAACCAGTCGATTTCCGGCGTTCTCAGCGTGGGAGGCAATGCGAATATCGGCACCGGATTCAACGCATCGAATGCGGGCAGCGTGGCCATGGGAAACAACGCCAACGCCACCGGCGCAGTGGCCATGGCTTTCGGGAATGGAGTCACCGCCTCCGCCGCAAATTCCATGGCTGCCGGAACGTCCGCCACTGCCCAGCACAGCGGATCGTTTGTATGGGCGGACGGCAGCGGCGGGTCCTTTGCCAGCACGAATACAAACCAGTTTCTCATCAAGGCGGCCAACGGCGTGGGCATCGGCACCAACGCTCCCGCGCGCGCCCTTCAGGTCGGTGATGTTTCCACGCCGGGGTCGGAGGGAATGATGCGTTTCGCCTCCCGTGGTTCCGGCATCGTAGCGGATTGGCTGCGCTATTGGGATGTGGGGGTGCCGACAAGCAGCACTGAAATCACAGGACGGGCGCTTTCCTATGTGGTGGACGACCCTAGTTTGGGAAGCGATCCGGAAATGATGATACGCTGGGATAACGGCTATGTGGGATTTGGGGTTCCCTATCCTGTCGCCAACATGCACCTGTACTCCCACGAGAATCCAGTCATTTTTCGCATGCAGTCCACGGCTGCGCCGGGTTTTGCCCGGCTTGAGTTTGTCAGCAATCCGCAGGGAGACGTCAACGAGTGGCGCCCGGGATTCATTCAATCGGCCGACGCCGGAGGATTCACCGGTGCACTTCGCTTTGTCGTCAACGGCACGGGATTCGCGAACCGGTTCGGCGGGCTTGAAACCATGCGGATCGTGAACGGCCGGGTGGGTATCCGCACGGCGACGCCGCAGAGCGAACTGGAAGTGAACGGAACCGTGCTCGCCACGACAGTGGTGCAGACGAGCGACCGCAACCTGAAGGAGAATTTCGAACCCGTGGACACCCGCGAGGTGCTGGAGAAAGTGGTCGCCCTGCCGGTGACGCGGTGGAATTTCAAAGGTGAATCCGGCGTGGAGCACATCGGTCCCATGGCCCAGGATTTTCACGCCGCCTTCGCCACCGGTGAAGATGACAGGCACATCGCCACCGTGGACGCAGGCGGGGTGGCCTTCGCCGCCATCAAGGGATTGCATGAGAAACTCACGGAGAAAGAGGCGGAGATCACCAAACTGCGCGATGAAACCGATGCCCTGCGCGACAGAAACGACGCCATGGAGCGACGCCTCGCGGCCCTCGAAGAATTGCTGCGCCGCTCCAAGTCAGTGGGATCCAAATAACAAACTCAAGGAGCCATCCCATGACAACATGCCGCTTCCTTTCTGCGCAGTTGTGCTGCATCTCCGCCGGAGTCCTGGCAGGTGAAAGCGCCAACTACTCCATCACCCAGCCATCGCAGACCACCGGCGGGCGAAGCACCAGCACCAGCTACACGCTCGACACCTCGAGCGCCTCCGGCGGCGCTGCGTCCTCCGCTGCGGTTGTATTGCGCGAGGGATTCGCCGGTGCGCTCTACGATCCCGTCGCGCTCGATATCTCCGCCTCGCTGGCCGAACTGAATGAAGGCTCCACGCGGCAACTGACCGCCTCTCTCATCCTTGATGATGCTTCGGTTCTACTCCTCGCGCCGGGCGAAGTGTCGTGGAGCATTCTCAGCGGACCACTTTCGATCAACGTCCCCGGGACCGTTGCCGCCGGATTCGTCTATGAAGAGTCGGACGGTCAAGTGCGCGGGGCATGGCAAACTTTCAGCGACAACCTGAATCTCACGGTGCGCAATGTTGCCACTGACAATTACGGCCCTTACGGCGGTGACGGACTCGATGACGCATGGCAGGTGCTGTATTTCGGCACTGACAACTCGAATGCCGGTCCCCTGCTGGATCCTGACAATGATGGCTGGACCAATTTGTTCGAGTACAACGCCGGCCTTGTGCCCACCGATCCCGCGTCCGTTTTCTTCCTGAGTATGGAACCCGTGGCCGGCCATCCCGACCACCGGCTCATCCGTTTCAGTCCGCGTCTGCCCGGGCGCACCTACACGGTCCTTTCCAGCACCACGACATTGCCGGGAAGCTGGGTGCCGGTTGCCGGGGTGGTCAATGATTCCGGCGAAGTTCGCACGGTTACGGATACCGACGCCGGCGGTGCCCGGAAGTACTATCGGGTGGAAGTTCAGAAGCCGTAGCGGAACCGCGAAGGATTGAACATCCCGCGGAAAGTCCGGGACTGCTTCCGTAACCCATAACGCTTCTCACCTCACGGTATCCACCGCAGGAGCCATTTGGGGCAGAGTGGTGGGCCATGTGATGCTGCCGCCGCCACTGCCGCCGGAGGGATAGGTAAAGCTTCCGGCCTGGAAGGCGTTGTTGCCGAGGTTGAGGCGCGGCTGGAGGAGCGGATAAGTAAAATAGGTTCCGGTGGCGACGGTCTGCGGCGGCTGATTGGTCACGGATTCGGTGAAGCGTCCCCGGCCAATGAGCTGAAACATGTCGATGGTTCCTGTAAGCAGATTCAGCGCGCCGGAGCACTCAATGGTATCCTCCGGCGGCGGTCCCTGGAGCGGCACGGCGGGGTCCACTGAATGCAACTGCGTGCCGCCGCTCCATGCGATGACTTTGTTTTCACTCACCTGATAGGAACCGGAGGCGTTCACCTGGCCGGTGGAGTCTCCGAGCGTGGTGAACTGCATGGGCAGATACTGCACAAGCTGCTCCGGCATGCCGCGCGAGCCATGCACGTCGGCGCGGAATTTCGCATTCATGGTCACGGTGTATTGCAGCGTCCCGAGGCTGAAGAACTGCGCCATGAAGGGCACCGTCCATTCAGTCATCGGCGTCTGATTGCTCTAGCGGTGCTGGTCGATGATCACCTGGATGTTGCCGGTGGGTGGAGAGAGCGGCGGGCGAATGGTAATGCCGTCGCGCGCATGCCAGCGCAGCACATTCATCGGCTGGCCGCCCCAGAGCACCTGACGTTTCGCCGGTCCGGGATCCTCGCCGAAATCGCCTTCGATGAGATACTTGGTGAACGGTTCGTTGAGGCCGGCGAACTCGTGCAGCACGCGCATGACTGCGGGCCGCAGGATGAGCGCGGGGTTGGTGCCGTGGAGCCTCCAGATGAGGCGCGCGTTGTCCGTCGTCTGATTCGCATACTTCTGACTCGGATCGAAATCGTAGCCTTGCATCGCCATCCACATCCGGATGACAGGTAAAGAGAAGGGCCGCTCCGGCGGGAAGGAAATCGGTGGCTCCTGATTCGCCCCGAGCAGTCGGTCGAATACTTTCAGCATGCAGGTGGCGCTCGCTTCGCCGCTTTCGTGATCCCACGATCCCACCGCACCCGCGCCGGCATCGATGAACGCACCGGCAATGAGCGGATGCCCGCCATAACAGGCGTCGAGCATGACCAGCGAGTGAGGCGAGAAGCGGAAATACTTCCGGATGAACGAGGGCGTGACGGCATAGAACGGCGGGTCATTGCGCGCCTCGTCTTTGGCCAGGGTCAGCTCCCCGTTGTCGAGCAGCGCCTGATAACCCAGCGCGTCCTCCGCTTTGGAAGCGAAATCCCCGGTGACGATCGCGCCCTCCTCGGTGCCGTCCTGTTTCTTGAACGTGTAGGCATGCGCCTGCCAGAAGAGCACGCCGACTTCATTCCCCGGACCGGAGAGCCACATGAGGTGATTCACCTGCGTGGAATGATAGGTCTCGGTGTTGTAGTTGGCACTCTGCAGCCAGCCCGCGGCGGTGCTGACGGAACTGGGAAACCATGACTCCAGCGAGAACGCGCACACCGCACGGCGGCTCGCGGGCACACTGCCTTTCGGGATGGTGGACGGCGTCTCTCCGCCGCGCGCGACCACGCGGGGCTGCGCCGCGAACGCCTCCTCAGGCGCGGGAATGCGCTGCCCCTGCGGCACGCGGTTCGGCGCCACATTGCCGTCGGTGCGCTTGGAATTCAGCAGCGCAGCGTGTGTGCCGTCGGTGAAGCGGATGGAAACATTGTCCGACGTGGGCGCCACTGACGCTTCGGCAACGACGGGAAAGGATTTCGCCCATGCGATCATCGCGGCGTGCAGTTGCGGGCGCGGCAGGGTCGAGACGGTGGCGAACTTTTCGTCCGCCGCGTTGAGCATATCGAGCTTCGCCTGCAGCACCGACAGGTCACCGCTGTAGGTCACGGTGTAGAGCGAAGGGTCTGTCAGTTCCGCAGTGGGCACGGCGGTGCTGACGCCGGTCTTCACGCGGGCGATCACCGAGGGTGCCACGCGCGGCAGGCGAAACGTGACCTTCGCCGCCCGGCCATCGATCCCGCCGGCAATGACGGAGCGCCATCCTTCCGACGCCGGCTGTCGCATGACCTCGAGCACCACGTGTCGCGATCCCGCCGGCACGTCCGCCTCCACCACGAATTGGTTCTGCGCATTGATTCCGGTATGCGTGACCTTCAGCGACTGGCCGGGGGCGGACCATGCGGAGAGGCCGAGCAAGACGAATTGAATGAGCAGGTGACGCGGGCGGAAAGCGGGCATGCCGCGCTATCCGCAGCGGCGCAGGGAAGTTTTCTGGAATCTTCGTCCCTCACAAAAAAAAAACCGGCCCGGGGGATGGTGATCCCCCGGCCGGCCTGACATTTCCAGCCTGTGCGGATCAGGCTTTCTTGACGGTAACCGACTCGCCTTTCTTGGTGTGCTTGTCGGTGGAGACCGTCACCTCTTTGCCGACGAGGTCTTCGATTTTGACCTCTTTGCCGTCGGCGCCGGTAATCTTGGCGTTGGCCGCGAGGGTGATGGCCTGTTCACCGACTTTGAGTTCCTTCTTTTCCTTGTCGTAGGAAGCGAGTTTGCCGGAGACCGGGACTTTGATGCCGCAGCCGGCGCAGGCGGGGCCGGCCATCGTGAGCGCGAATACAGCAGTTAGGAGTGTTTTCATGGATTTCAGGACTGGGTGTGGCTGGGAGCAGGCGATTGCCTTTTCCGGGGCGAATCATGGCCGGCTTCCGGCGTTCTCGGCAACTGAAATAAAGGGACGTGTCCGCGGTCCCGGAATTGAAGCCCGGCGGCCGCGGCCGCGCAAATCCGCCCGGTTACCGCAATACGGAACTCGCCACCGGCCGCCGGTTCCCTTATGAGCAGCGGGAGCGGCCGGGTGCATTTACCCGCCGGCCGCACTCGCGCCGCATGACATCCACCCGTTTCCAGTCTGTCCATTTTTCATGGACGGCTCTTCTGTTCCTTTCCGTCTTGATGGGCTCCGCCCGGGCGCATCCGGTACCTGACCTGCCTGTCCGGTCCCACTTTCACCCCGGTGGACGCGCCGAGATTCGCGTGGAGGTGGACCCGAGGTGCTTTGAGGCGGATCCGGAGCAGGTGGAATATTACCAGAGGGAACGAATCGACCGCCTGTCTGCCGGGGAAGTGCAGCAGATGAAGCAGAAGGCGGACACTTTTGTGTCAGAGCGGCTCCGGTTCTTTTTCGATCCCGTGGGCGAGTTGAAGCCGTCATTTGCCTGGGAGTTCCAAAAGCTCGGGGACGGCGGCGTGCCGTTCGAGACTGACGACAAGGACCTCCTCAAGGGCGGCGAGACGGTGCTCGTCGGTTCATGGACGACGAACGTGGTGCCGGGCATGACCGGCTACCACATCGAGGCGCTGCCCCTGACTCCGCAAAAAATGGGAGTGCCACTCAATGTCATGTTTTTCAACTTCATCGCCGGCAGGCAGGTGGAGCGCTATGCCGTCCTTTTCCCGGGAGAGACCAGTTTCACGCTCGACCTGACAGAACAGGGAATCTTTGCCGCGCAGGGCGGGCGCACGCCGGGATCGGTCGGCGTCGAGGCGGAGGCGGGCGACTGGTGGTCGCTGTTCTGGAGTGAAATCAGGCGCGGCTTCATCCATGTCATTCCGGAAGGACTCGACCACATTCTGTTTGTGCTGGGCGTCTTTCTCATGACGCGAAAGTGGCAGCCGCTGCTGCTTCAGGTTTCCGCGTTCACGATCGCCCACACCCTGACACTTTGGCTCGCCGCTGCGGGAATGGTGAACATCCCCGCCCGGATCGTCGAGCCGGTGATCGCCGCCAGCATCGCGGCGGTCGCTCTCGAAAACATCTTCCACAGACAGTACACCCACTGGCGGCTGCTGATCGTTTTCGCCTTCGGCCTCATCCACGGGCTCGGCTTCGCCGGCGCGATGTCGGCGCGGGTGGACTCCACCGCCTCGCTGATCGTGGGGCTTCTGGGCATCAATGTGGGCGTCGAACTGGGTCAGCTGGCGGTCATTGCCGCCGCCCTGCTGGCTACCTGCTGGATTACCGACCCCTCCGCCTACCGAAAAGTCATCGTCATCCCGTGCTCCCTCCTGATCGCGGCGGCCGGCATCTGGTGGGTGATCGACCGCACGCTGCTCTGAACCGGCGGCCCGCGCTTTGGCATCTTGACGCTCCGCCTGCCGGCGCGAGGATCGGCCCGCCGTTTCACCGCACCCTTCGAGCCGTTATGAAAAGTTTGTTCCGCAGCGCCGCCCGCAACGCGGGATTCCTCCTCCTGACACTCTCCGCCCTGGACGCGCAGTCGCCGCCGCCCACATCCGGCCCCGCGCCGCGTCCTCACTGGCAATTGACGCCGGAGGAGCGCGAGAAAGTGCAAAAGCTGACGCGCGAGGACCACGCGGACATGATGAAGCAACTCGGCATCACGAAGCTGCGCCCCGGCAGGAATGCCGCCAAAGGCTCGCCGAATGAAGCGAACTACGACGAGGCCAAAGCGAATCCATTTCCCGACTGGCCGGAGGTGCTGGTAATGAAGGACGGGACAAAGGTGACGACGCCCGAAATGTGGGCGAAGCGCCGCGCGGAGATCGCGGAGGATTTCGAGCGCGAGGTCGTCGGTCGCGTGCCGGCGAATGTGCCGAAGGTCAGCTGGGAGGTCACGCAGACGGTCGAAACGAAAGTCGGCGGCCTGCCCGTGGTGGCGCGGCAGGTTATGGGCCCCGTGGATAATTCAGCGCACCCGGCCATCGAGGTGAATATCAAAATGGCGGTGGTCGTTCCGGCGGATGTGAAAGGACCGGTGCCCGTGCTGATCATGTTTGGGAGCGGCAACATGCCGGGCGATCCGGCGGCGCGGTTCTTTCAGGGACCGCCGCAGGCGTCGCCGCCTTCGACGGATCAATTGATCGCTGCGGGCTGGGCTTATGTGTCGCTCTCCAACTCCAGCATTCAGGCGGACAATGGCGCGGGACTCACCGCGGGCATCATCGGCCTGACAAACAAGGGACAGCGCCGCAAGCCGGAGCAGTGGGGATCATTGCGCGCGTGGGCATGGGGCGCGGCGCGGGCGCTGGACTATCTGGAGACATTGCCGCAGGTGGATGCGAAGCGCGTCGGCATCGAAGGCGTGTCGCGCTATGGCAAAGCGGCGCTGGTGACGATGGCGTTCGAGCGACGCTTCGCTGTCGCGCTGGTGGCCTCGTCCGGCGAAGGCGGCACCAAGCCGCACCGGCGCGATTTCGGTGAGGCCGTGGAGAACCTCACAGCCTCCGGACAGTATCACTGGATGGCCGGCAATTTCCTGAAGTACGGCGCGGCGGAGGCGGACTTTGGCAGCAAAAACGCGAACGACATCCCGGTGGATGCGCATCAGTTGCTCGCTCTCTGCGCGCCGCGGCCCACCTTCATCAGCTATGGCATTCCCGAAAAAGGCGACGCGCACTGGCTCGATCAGCAGGGCAGTTACATGGCGACCGTCGCCGCCGGGCCGGTCTATCGTCTGCTAGGCGCGCGCGACCTTGGCGTAAAAGAGGATTATCGAACGGCGAAGATGCCTCCCGTGAACACCGACCGGCTGGACGGCCAGCTCGCTTGGCGTCAGCATGACGGCGGCCACGAGAGCCGCAGCAACATGAGTTCGTTCATCACATGGGCGAACCGTCAGCTCAAATACCAGCCGCCGCAGCGTCCTGCCAATGTGCCCGTGATGCGCAGCGACCACGGCTCGCAGATGGCGCACGCCAGACTGGTGGAACGTGCGAAACAGGGCGGCATCGATCTCTATTTCCTCGGCGACTCCATCACGCGCCGCTGGGCCGGCGATGACTACCCTCAGTTTCAGGCGCACTTCAAAGAACAGTTTGCCGGCTGGAATGCCGCTACCTTCGCCTGTGGCGGCGACCAGACGCAGCACATGCTCTGGCGCATCGAAAACGGCGAACTCGACGGTGTGAATCCGAAAGTCATCGTCATCCTCGCCGGCACCAACAACATTGGCAGGCAACCGCCGGACGACGCCAAAGTCGCCGATGTGACCGCCGGGGTCACTGCACTCGTGGAATCCTGCCGGAAGAAAGCACCTGCAGCGACGATCATTCTGACCGCCATCCTGCCTGGCAACGACAACCCCGCCGTGATGCCCGGCATCACGCGCATCAATGAAAGCATCGCCAGGCTCGCCGACGGCAAACAGACTCGCTTTCTCAACATCAACGACCGCCTCGCCGATGCGTCAGGCAAACTGCACGACGGCATGACCGGCGACAAACTGCACCTCAGCCTCAAAGGCTACCAGGTCTGGGCCGATGCACTGAAGCCGCTGCTTATTCTAAGTCGCGTTCAAGTTGAGACTAATAATCCACGGCCAAGCGCAGAT
>CAZFZN010000051.1:0-50125 GCA_964523105.1 uncultured Akkermansia sp. | reverse complement strand
GAGCACCGAGCACCGAGCACCGAGCACCGAGCACCGAGCACCGAGCACCGAGCACCATTTCAAACCCACTCCCGGGCTTATGAATCCAACACCAGCCTCCGATCCCAAAACCCGCGTCACCGCACCAGTGATCGCATGTTGGCCTCCGCAGCTTGCTGTCACACCCGGCAACCATCATGCGTGGCCCGGAGGGCCACCGGACTCAGCCCACGGCAGACGAACGTCTGCCGTGGGAGAGAAACTCAACGAATTCCCGCGCCCCGGAGCGGGCGCCGGAGACACCGCCTCCTCACTCCCAAATGTAAGGATCATCCGGATCAAACCCGTGCCTCTGCAGCAGCGCCCGGTACTCCTCCACAAACGTGCGCTTCCGGTGATGAGTCTCCTGCCCGCGGATATACTCCCGCACCTCGTCCACCGCCGACTGGCTCACCGAAAAACCGGAGTATCCCGTTTGCCAGTAAAACCCGGAGTAGCGCCCGCTGCGCGCTTTCAGCCAGTCGTTGGAACTCTTTTTGAGCGCCCCCACCGTCTCTGCAATCGTCCTCGTGCGTGCGAGCAACAGCAGCGCGTGAACATGCTCCGGCTCCGAATTGATCTCCACCGGGGTGCAGCCCAGACCGTTCAGAATGCCGCCCATGTAGGCATGAAGATCCGGCCCGTCTTCGCGCAGCAGGATGCGCTCCCGATGCTTCGTCGAGAACACGAGGTGCATGTACATTTTCGCAAATGCGTGAGCCATGATCCGGGTGCGGTCGGTTTGGAGAAAACCGTCGTCAGACTGCACTCTCATCCGGGGACAGCAAGCCGGGGCTTGGACGCCATACGCTCCGTGCCGGCCATGCTCTCCCGCGCCCCGTCCGGGGCGCAGAAGGATTTTGGGAACGCTGTCCCACGGCAGCTTTGCTGCCGTGGGCTGAGTCCCGTGACCCTCCGGGCCACCGCTTCGGCCCATTTCTACGAGCCGCCTCTCCGGGCACCCCTGTCCTCCATGACTGCCTGGCCGCACTGCGCCTCTCCTGCTGTCCAACTGAAACCTCAAGACTGAAATCTCTCCCGCCATGAACACTCTCTCCAATCCCGCCGATCCCAAAACCGTCGCAACCGCTTACGCCCTCGGTGAACTCCCTGACATCGAACGCGCCGCGTTTGAAAAGCAAATGGCAGACGATCCCGCCCTCGCCGCTCTCGTCCAGGAAACAAAGGACTTCTGCGTAGTGCTCGACAAGAATCTCCGTGAGGTAGTCCCTTCGCTTGCGGAGGAGAACCGCACTGCGCTGCTCGCCGCCGCTACACGCAAACCGCGGAAGTCCGTGATTTGGATTCCCTGGCTCGCCGGGGCTGCTGCCGCGTGTGTCGCGGGCGGGATTTGGTACCAGTCGCGGCCCGGTCTGGCGCTAGTCGAGCCGGATTGGATCGGGCCTGACCCCAACAACAAAAAGTACATTCCGCGAAGTGTGGAGCAGCAGCGTGCAGACAAAGCAGCTCAGCAATTAGCCTCTGCCCTGCCGCCTCTTTCCGGTGGCTCTGGTCTGAAATACCAGCCGCAGGTCATCGCGGTCACCACGGTGCCTGAAGGCCCGCCCGTCACCATCAAACCGGAAATGCCGAAGCCGCTCTTCGCGGGCACGCCGCTGCCGGACAATAATCCGCCGGCCAATCTTGACCGCTCGGGCCGTCCCGTTCTCGAAGTCCAGGTGCCCGCAGGCGTGGCACTCGTTTCCAAAGGCAAACCCGTCACCTGCAGCGATCCGCAGCCGCTCGGCGAGTTGTCATGGGTCACCGACGGCGACAAGAATGGCGATGACGGCTATTTTGTGGACATCCTGCCGGGCCTGCACTGGGTGCAGATTGACCTCGGGGTCAGCCAGGAGATTCACCTCGTCTGGATGTGGCACTATCACAAGGTCGCCGCCATTTACAAAGACGTGGTGGTGCAGATTTCGGACGGCCCGGAATTCAAAACCGCCACCACCGTCTTCAACAACGACTGGGACAACAGCGCCGGCTTCGGCATCGGCAAAGATCCGTCGTATGTGGAAACCAACAACGGCCGCGCCATCCCCGTGAAGGGCGTCACCGGCCGCTACGTCCGCTGCTGGTCCAACGGCCGCAATGTGGACGATACGAACCACTACATCGAAGTCGAGGTCTATGGCCGCCCGCTGGCTGCGAACAATGCAGCGCTCGCCGGCGCCGATGCCGCGAAACTTCAGGAAGTTATGATCCAGGCCCTGGAGTTGGAGCGCGAAGGGGATGAGCTTCACGCCAAACAGGATTTCGCCATCGCGATCGAGCGCTACCGTTCCGCCCTGGAGAAGATGCCGGAGAACTCCGTCACTCTGCCGGATCGAAACCGAGCTATCGCCAAATTCAGCAACACCAGTCTTATCCACGCACGGGAACTCGGACAGCGCGGCCAGTTCGAGAAAGCGAAGTCGCTCGTCACGGCAGTGCTGGATCAAAAGATCGCGCCCAGCCACCCGGGCGCGCAGCTGCTTCGCAAGCAACTGGAAGACCCGGCCCGATTCCGCCAGGAAATCGCAGCGACCGCCGCCGCCCAGAGTGAAGAAGTGACTCGCCTCCTCAATCAGGGGCAGGGCTTCTACGACCTCGGCCAGTTCCATGAAGCGGAGGTGGCCTTCAATAAAGCGCTCGGCATAGATCCTTACAACTCCGCCGCGCGGCGTCAGCTTGAACGCACGCAGAGTGAAGTTTCCAGCTATCTCAAGTCCGCCCGGGACGAGACGCGTCTGCGCATGTTGAGCGAAGCGGACTCGACGTGGGAGGCAGCAGCGCCCGGCACGGCAGCAGCGCCCGGCACGGCAGCACCGCCCGTCACCGTCAGACCGGCGATGCCCAAGCCGCTCTTCACCGGCACGCCACTGCCGGACATCAATCCGCCGCCGAATTTAGAGAGAGGGATTCCTACCCCGAGTTCCCTGGCCTCCTCCACGACGCCATCAAACCCATCCCCTTATCAGATTCCATACGGTGGAATTTCGGACTTGGGACGCGGCATCAGTCGTGAAAGTGCGGGACGGAGTTCCGGGGTTGGAAATGATGTGATCCCCGCTTCGGGGCCATCACTGGCCAGCACCGGTGGAACTCAGAAAGATGCGGAATTCTACACCGATCTTAACCGGCCAGTACGACCCGCGGAATCGGAACGCCGCGAGGAATATCGCCTCATCCCCGCGGAAGTTCATCCCGGCACCGAGTCCTACAATGCCGTCGTTGAGAACCCGTTCCTGAAAGTCGGAGACGCCCCGCTCTCCACCTTCAGCATCGATGTGGACACGGCGAGTTATTCCAATGTGCGGCGCTATCTCAACATGAACCAGTGTCCGCCGCCGGCCGCGGTACGGCTGGAGGAACTGGTGAATTATTTCCCTTACGACTACGCGCAGCCAGTGGATGGAATGCCGTTCGCAGTGCATGTGGAAATGACCTCCGCGCCGTGGAACGAGCATCACCGCCTCGCGCGCATCGCGCTCAAGGGGAAGGAAATCCACCATGCCGAACGGCCTGCGGCGAATCTTGTCTTCCTCGTGGACGTGAGCGGCTCCATGGAGCCGGAGAACAAGCTGCCGCTGGTGAAACAGAGCCTGAAATTCGTCGTCGAGCGCCTCACGGAAAAGGACACGGTGTCGCTGGTGACGTATGCCGGCTACAGCGGCGTCGCGCTTCCCGCCACCAGCGGCGCGGACAAGGCGCGCATTATGGGTGCCATCGAAGGCCTCGGCGCCGGCGGCAGCACCAACGGCGCGGGTGGCATCACCACCGCTTACGAGCAGGCGGCGCTCCGCTTCAACAAGGAGGGCATCAACCGCGTCATCCTCGCCACCGACGGTGACTTCAACGTGGGCGTCACCAGTCACGAGGAGCTGCAGCGACTCATCGAGGAGAAGCGGAAGAGCGGCGTGTTTCTCAGCGTGCTCGGTTATGGCATGGGCAACAACAAGGACGACACCATGGAACTGCTGGCCAACAAGGGGAACGGCAACTACGCCTACATCGACAGCCTCAGCGAGGCCCGAAAGTCGCTCGCAGATCAGTTCAGCGGCACGCTCGTCACCATCGCGAAGGACGTGAAGATTCAGATCGAGTTCAACCCCGCCGTCATCCGCGGCTACCGCCTGCTGGGCTACGAGAACCGCATGCTCGCCAAAGAGGACTTCAACAACGACCTCAAGGACGCCGGCGAGATCGGCGCCGGCCATACCGTCACCGCGCTCTACGAACTCGTGCCCGTCGGCGCGCCCGAGCCGCAGGTGGTGGTGGACGATTTGAAATACCAGCCGAAGCCCGCAGAGCCGGCTCCCGCTCCCGGCGTGCCCGCGGTCCCCGGAGCGCCGGTCAGCGATGAAACCATGACTGTGAAGCTCCGCTGGAAAGCCCCGGACAGCGACGTGAGCACTCCGATGGAAGTGCCGGTCAAAGACAGCGGCGCGAAAATTGATGCCGCGAGCCAGGAAACGAAATGGGCCGTCGCCGTCGCGGGTTTTGCTGCGATGCTCAACGGCAGTCAGTTCAATGGCCTGACATGGGATCAAATCCGCGCTCTGGCCAAAGCCGGCAAAGGCGCCGACCCCAACGGCTACCGCGGCGAGTTTCTCCAGCTCATTGACCGCGCGGAGTCCGTGGTGCGGAGGTAAATGGGAAAAAGAACCACGGATGGACACGGATAAACACGGATGCTCGACATGTTGAGAAAAGGGATTTGATCATCCGCAGATGTTGGTTCCCCTCATCCGTGTCCATCTGCGTCCATCTGTGGTCTGCTCTGCCTATTTCACCAACACGACCGGCTCGCCCAGCACGTCCATTTTCGGCTGAACACCAAGGCCCGGCTCGCGCGAGGCGGCGAGGCGGCCGTTCTTTCGCCGCGGCGCTCCATCCGCGGTGCTGACGGTGACGTAGCTGTTGAAGTCGGTGCTGCTGAACAGGAATTCCGTGGGGGTGCTGTGCGCGAGGTGCGCGATGGCGGCGGTGGCGATGTCGCCGCCCCACGAATCCTCCAGCGTCATGCCGATGCCCATGCTGACGCAGAGGTCGCGCGCCTGCTTGATTTTTGTCAGGCCGCCGAGTTTGCTGATTTTCAGGTTCACTGCGTCCATGGCGAGATCGGCTTTGGCGCGCAGCAGCATGTCGAGCGCGTCGATGTTTTCGTCGAGAATGAACGGATGCGGGATTTGCCGGCGCACGGCGAGGCATTCTTCATAGGTCAGGCACGGCTGTTCGATATAGACATCCACGTCGCTGACAGCGCGGGCCACGCGCACGGCCTCGTGTTGAATCCAGCCGGTATTGGCATCGGCCACGAGCCGGTCGCCGGGCTGGAGCACTGCAGCCACGGCGCGGATGCGCGCGATGTCCGTGTCAGGATCGCCGCCGACCTTGAGCTGGAAGCGGCGATAGCCCTCGGCGCGATAACCCGCGACGCGGGACGCCATTTCATCCGGCGCTTCCTGCGAAATGGCGCGGTAGAGGTGGAAGTCGTCACCGTAGCGTCCGCCCAGCAATTCACACACCGGCAGGCCGGCAAACTGTCCGAGCAAATCCCAGCAGGCGATATCCACGCCGCTCTTCACATACGGATGGCCCTTGAGGGCGGCATCCATCACGCGGTTCAGTTTGCCCGTTTCCCGCGGGTCCATGCCCAGGAGGTGAGGCCCGAGTTCGCGCAGCCCGGCGCGCACGCCCTCCGCATAGGCCGGCAGATAAAATGGCCCCAGCGGACACACCTCGCCCCAGCCGCGCAGGCCGGTGTCTGTTTCGACGCAGACGATGGTGCTGTCGAAGACCGTGACCGACTTCCCGCCGCTCCATTTGTAAGTGGTTTCGTGCAGCGGGAGTTCGACGCGATAGGCGAGAATGCGGGCAATTTTCATGGCAGGAATAACAGCCACGCGATGCGGCGGCTGCGGGCGGAGAGCCAGGGGATTCTTGCCGGCGGGCTGGACAGCATCGCGTGTCCCGTCAAGAATCGGGGCGCATGAAACGACTTCTCCCGCTCCTCGCCGCTCTGAGTTTCTCCTCCTGCCAAACCACGCCGCAGCCGGGCCTCACGCATGTCGTCGTCTTCTGGCTCAAAGAACCCGGCAACGCCGCGCACCGCGCGAAACTCATCGAAGTCTCGGAAAGCTTCCGCAGCATTCCTGGAGTGCTCAGCGTCCACACCGGGCCCTGCATACCGAGCGAGCGGCCGATCGTGGACAGCAGCTTCGATGTCGCCGTGAGCCTGACATTTGCCGGCCGTGCGGACTTGCAGCGATACCTCGATCATCCGCAGCACAAGGCCGCGACTGTCAGTACTCTGAAACCGATCGTGAAAAAGATCACGGTGTATGACTTCGGGCAGTAGCACGGCCCTGCCGCAGGCTGGCCGTGCAAGCCTTGTGACCAGGCGGTTTTTCGGAGAGAACCGACAAGGCCGGGACGGCCTTGCTACTGGCGCCTTGCAGGAATGATCCGCTCTTCAACTGGACTTGATACAACACGGGCAGGCAGCGCCATGCCCGGGCTTATGGCTGAATCCGGAAGAACGCGCGCTGTTCCTCGCCTCCGAGGCGCAGCGGGCTGCGATAATCCGGGCGTGTGATCCATCCGCTCAAGTCCATGCTGTGCTGCACGTTCATCGCGCCGTTCCAGAGCAGGTGGAGCGCGCCGTCCATCATGGCAGTCATCGCGGCGGAAGGCGGCGCGACGGGCACCGCGAGCAACTCGGCGTTGAAGCTGATGTCGCTGGTGCTGGTGGAGATCTGGTGGACCTCGACCGCGATGATGTTCTCGCCGGCCTGCAGCAGATTCGGCGTCGCGGCCATGGTCCATGTGCGCGGCCAGAAGGCATCCTCGTCGGCATTGCTCTGCGCACTGCTGGCGGAAGTGGCGTAGGTGATGACGGCGGGAGCCGCGGGCATGTTGCTGCGCCACTGCTCGGCACCGTTGATATAAACCACGGCGCCGTCGTCGCGCTGGAGATTGAGGGTCACGGAAGTGAACGCCGCGGGATCGGTGACGTTGAATTTCTTGCGGAAATAATAGGCATTCTTCCGGCTCACGCCGCCCGCGGTCAGGTCTGTGACTTCATCGCCGTCTCCATAACCGATCTCCGCGTTCCCCTGGAGCCATGCGGAGTCGTCGTAGCCCGCGGTGGTCCACGGTGCGGCGCCGATGTCGCCGGCATTGTAGTAACGCCACGAGCCGTGCCGCGCGAAGAGGGTCACTGTGCCTGCGGTGCTGGAATGGAAGGTGGTGAAATGCAGCGCGCTGGTGCCGGTGGCCTCACACACGCCAGATTGACTGTCCACGATCAGCGCAACCCACGGCCATGTCGTGTGCGGCGCGCTCAGCGCCGGCAGCGCCAGTTGCTTCACTGACTGCCCGGCGTCGAAGTTCACGGTGCCGGCGGCGGCGACGGATTCGTTCGCGCCGTCCTCATAACCGCTGCGGATCACCACGCGCCACGGCAGCGCGATGGCGGAAGTCGCTGGTCGATCCAGATGCACGGTCACTTCGCCGCCGTAGGCATCGCGCAGGTTCTGCGGCGCGCGTCCGGTCAGGGCGAATCCGCGCGGCATTTCCGCAAAGCTGATGAGCGGTGCGATGAGCGCGCCGTCGGTCGCAGGATTGAAGAGCGTGTTGTTCGGGTGGTACGAGTTCGGCGCGCTGAGGCGGTTGTTTTCGATGGTCATGCGGTCGTCGCGGTAGGTCCATGAATCCCACTCCATGCCCCACACGTCGCGGAAGTTGTTGATGACAGTCGAATCCCGCACCGTGAGCCAGCCGGGATAGTCCCAGTCGTAATTGTCGCCAAAGCGCGCGCCGGTGGCGTTTTCCATGAAGAGACAGCCGGTGGCCGTGACCTGCGGACCCTGACTGCTGCCGCCGAAGCCCGCCTCCACGCCCTGACCGCTGTTGATGGAGACGGTATTGTTCACCGTCACCACGCGGGAGGGATTGCCATCGCAGCTCCACGCCATCGCTTCGTGCCAGCACGAATCGATCCAGCAGCCGTCGATGAGAATGGTGCCGCCCGCGCCGCTGCCGGCGTCGAGGCCGTCGTCTTTGCAATTGCTCCACACGCTGCGGATCATCTCATTCGTACCGCGGGTCATGTAGAGGCCGTCGTTGTCGTCGTCTTCAAAGATGCCGTTATCCACGCCGCACTCGACGAAGTGGCTCTCCACCACGCGCACGCGCCCGCCGTCGATCTGCCCGCCGGAAATGGTGCGCTGCGTGAGACAGCGGGTGATGGTGATGTTGGAGTCATCGCCGTGGAAGGACTGCCCCGGCTGATTGTCTATCAAGTAGCAGTCCGTCAGCGTCACCGTGGTCGTACTCGCGAGGTTGGAAAAGGTCACCACCGGCTGGTCCACATGGTGGCCGCCGAAATCGTGCGGCGCCACGCTAAGCCAGTTCGACTGCTCGCAGGCTCCAGTGAAGATCGCGCCGGTCATGTCGAGGTCTCCCGCGGCATCGCGCACCCAGATCCCGCCCCATTTCGCACCCGCTGTCGCCGGATAAAAGAACACGGGATTCGCCGTCGTGCCGTTCACGGTCATCGTGCCGGCCACTTCGATATCGGCTCCGGTATTCAGCCGCACCAAAGTTCCTTCCCCGATCGTAAGCGACGCCCCGGCATTTACTGTCAGGTTGCCGTCGATGTGCAGAAACGAATTTGCCGGAATGTTCGTCGCGCTGCTCACGGTGCCGCTCAGCGTGGTCCACGCCGGGCTGGCCACACATTCCACCGCGCGCGTCTCCTTCGCGCCCGTGGAGTTGAACCCCAGCGCCAGCGACTTCGCCCCAGCGCTGGTGAAGGGCGGAAACCATCCGAATCCCGCACCGCGGTAGAGCTTGTGCGTCATGGACTGACCACCCGGCTCGTAAGTCAGCGCCGTCGCATTCACCTTCGCAATTTGCCCCGTGCCGTCTGTGAGCCTCACGATCACCGGCACATTCACGCCTGACGGAATCCGCTGCGGCGTCACAAACATCGCCGTCGCGGCATGCAGCACCGCCGGCGGGGCATCCGTTTGCGGCACCGGCACCCAGGTGGGCAGACCATTGTCCGCACCGCCGCCGTCGCGTCCCGCGGCGTCCTGCACGATGAACTGATACAGCGCCGTCTCCGACGTACCGCCCGACACGGGGGTCTTGGTGATCCGCAGTTCATGATAGCCAAAGTCGCGCGAGGTGTAGGCCACACCCGCCGGGATGCTTGTCCCGTCGAGATCACAGACCGTGTTGAAGCCCGCTTCGCTCACCACAGTGAACGTCACCTGATCGTTGTATTCGGTTTCATCACTCAATCCGTTGACCGTGATGACGGCAAACAGCGGCGCAGAGGTGGCGGCGAGGAAGAGAAGCGGGAGCAGTTTCATAGGTGGTGCAGGCGGGAGCATGGCGAAGCCGGATGGGGCCAAAATGAAGGAACCCGCACACTTTGCCACGGGCATTACGGATTCCTTACGATGGCCGGAGTGTTACCGCTGCAGGGACGGGCTCCTTTCTCAGTTCCTCCATTGACCCTCCGCGACGCGCCCGCAGCATGCCCGCCCGCCCTTCCAGCTATGCAGCCCATTCCGCTCAGAACCACCGTCGTCGGCAGCTACTCCATGCCGGCATGGCTTGAACACGCCGCCGGCAGCCTCGACAGGTTCGGCAGCGCGGACATCACCGAACTCCAGGAGGACGCCTGCACCGTCGCCGTCGCCGACCAAATGGCCGCGGGCCTCGATGTCATCACGGACGGCGAACAGGGGCGCTTCGATTTCAATCTGAGCTTCTACGGGCACCTCTCCGGCCTGAAAATGGAGAGCGCGCCGCCGCGCAGGTGGGGACCCCCGGCGCATGACCAGCGCGGCAAGCACGAAGTGACCGGCGAACTCACCGCCCCGCACGGACTGGGAGCGGTGGAGGAATTCAAACGCCTGCGCGCCATCGCGCCGGCGGGTCCGGTGCTGAAGTGCAGCGTGCCGGGGCCATACACCTTGAGCGGGCGGCTGCTGCCCAATGCGCAGTATCCCGACCGCTGGGCACTCACCGAGGCGCTGCTGCCGGTGGTGCGGCAGGAACTCATCGCGCTGGTGGAGGCGGGCTGCACGGAGCTGACCGTGGACGAACCCAGCATGAGTTGCTACGGCTGGCGCGAGGACGTGCGGCGTTTTGTGGACATCTTCAATCGCACGGTGGAGGGCGTGGCGGGCCGCTGCCGGCTGAGCACGCATCTTTGCTTCGGCAATTACAAAGGGCACGCTGTCGGCATGCGCCGCTACGCGCCGCTGTTTCCGGCCTTCCTCGACCTGAATCTCGACGAGATTCATCTGGAGATGGCGAGCCGCGAGTATGCAGAGCTGGAAATCATCAAAGTGGTCGCCGCACGCCGTGATGTGAGTGTGGGCATCATCGATGTGAAGAGTTATTTCATCGAGCCGGTGGATTACCTGACGGAGAGAATCCGCGCGTGTCTTGCCTTCGTGCCGGCGGACCGGCTTTCGGTCGCGCCGGATTGCGGGCTCAGCCAAACCGCCCGCTGGGCCGCGCGGCAGAAGCTGCGCCACATGGTGGAAGCCGCCCGGGTGGTGCGCCGGGCGCTCTGAGCGGTGGTTTTCGCGACTCACATCGGCATTCGACATCGGCAAATCCTGCGTCAGACTTGCCGTCATGAAAATTCGCCCGCTCCTTGGCCTTTGCCTGCTGTTCTTTTGTTTCGTGCGCGCCGATGAGGCGCCGGAGTTGAAAGCCGGCTCGTCCTTCACGGCGACGGATTCGTTGAATTGCACCGGAGAGCCGGAAGCGGACGCCGCGGAGTGTTTGCAGGGCTTGAGTTATGCGTGCGGAAAATTCGAGGTCGTTTGTGAAACCGCGGAAGAGGGGCGCGGCGACTGGCTGGTGCGTTTCCCTTCCCCGCGTCCGGTGGGCGATGCCGCCAACGACCGCGTTGCGATGGAATGGCGCATGGCGCGGGACAAGGACGGCAAGGCGGTGAAAGGTCCGGCGGTGGTGGTGGTGCATGAAAGCGGCCGCGGCATGGTGGCGGGCCGTCTTTTTGCCAACGGCCTGCGGGGTTACGGCATCCACACATTTTTGATTCATTTGCCAGGCTACGGTGCGCGCACTCCGGAGAAGCGTCCGGCCATCAAGGAAATGCTGCCCGCCCTGCAGCAGGCAGTCACGGATGTCCGGCGGGCTTCGGATGCGGTCGCCGCGCTGCCGCTGGTGGATACGGATAACACCTCCGTCCTCGGCATCAGCCTCGGCGGGTTTGTCACCGCCACCGTTTCGGGGCTCGACCGCGGCTTTGACAAGTGCTTCGTGCTCCTCGCCGGCGGCAATCTTCCTGACGTGATCCTGCAGGGCGGAAAGGATGCGGCGAAGATCCGGCGCGAACTGAGCAAAGCCGGCATCACCGAGCAGGAAATTCGCGATACCTCCCGGCTCATCGAGCCCATGCGCGTGGCCCACCGTGTGAACGCCGCTACCACCTGGCTTTTTAGCGGCACGAAAGACGAAGTGGTGCCCCCGGCCTGCTCGGTGGCATGGGCCAAAGCCGCAAAGCTGGAGAAGAACCACATCGAACTCCCGGTGGGTCACTACACGGCGGCGCTGATGATTCCTGTGATTCTGCAGCAAACAGCGGACATCGTGAAGGGGGCCGCCCCCGCCGGCCAGGGCACCGCATTTCCGGAAGCCGGGCGGAAAGATTGACAAAGGGCGGCGCGGTCGGGCAATCTGGCCCGAATTCCACCGCCGCCATGAGCGCCATCACCCGCTGTTGTTTCGCCGCGTCCCTGAGCCTCGTCTTCAGCCCGGCCGGCTTCGCCGGGACGGATGATTTCAACGACGGCAATGATACCGGCTGGACGCGCTACGCACCCCTGTCGTCGTTCGGCGCGGCGGCCACCTATACCGTGACCAGCGGGGTCTATCATATCACGAGCGCTCCCTCGCCCAACGAAGGGGCCCTGGGTCCTGCACGAGCCGGCGCGGTCCGTCCGGAAATCCTCAGCACTTTTTATGTCAGTGTGGACCTCGTGGACTGGAATCCGGCGGAGGACACCAGCCTTGGAATTCTGGCCAGAGTCTCCCAGGCCGGACTCGGCACCACGGACGGTTACGCCTTCACCTACCAGGGCAAGGACCTCGATGTGCAGCTCAGCCGGGTGGACAATGAAGCACCGGTCAATCTCTCCGGAGCCCTCGATCTGACGCTGACTCCCGGCGGCAGTTACCGGATGGTTTTCTTCGGTGTCGGGAATTATTTGGAGGGGCGGATTTACGATCTCGCCAATCTCATGACGCCACTGGTAACGGCGGTGGCCTTCGACGACACCTACCCCGCCGGCAGCTGTGGACTGCTCGTTTTCGCCGATGAGAACACGCGGGCGGCCGCCGGTTTCGACAACTATTGCGCTCACGATGGCGGGATCCCCGCACCCTTGCTAACCATTGGCGGCGGGGAACTTCGGCTGGCCTGGGACGCGCTCTCCAGCCTCGGGTACAACGCCGAATGGAGTGTGGATCTGGGGCAGTGGTTTCCGCTTTCTGTGCAGGGCGTGGAGAACGGGGACTACTTTTACCGGGAAGATTTCTTCCCCGGAGCGGGATCGCCTCTTTCATTTTACCGGCTGCGGCTGGGATTGGCGCCCCTTGGAGCCGCGGCCGGGCCCTGAACGGCGGCCTGACCAGGTGCGGAATCGCGCTTTCTGGCGGATTCAGGGACCTTCAAATTGGAGAAGCGCGTCACGCTGTCTGGCGGAGAGCCGGACCCTCTGCCCGGAGGCTGCCGTGAGCCGCAACTCCCTCCCTGACGAACGGGGTCAAATGAGGTTGGGACGATCGCGGAGCTGCGCGCGCGATGCACCACGACGTGTTGACCAGATGAAAATGGTGACATTTAAGATTTGCGAAAAAATTTCAACGGACTATAATTTTAAGAATTTCTCTACTGAGGACTGCCCTTTAAAATTAAGACGAAATGCCCGAATCGGCCGCCAACCACCAACTGAACAAGGGGACACGACTCCACCTTGCGGCGCTGCTCTATTTCTTGAGCCGGCTGATGGTGATTGCCTATATCTTCGCGATTCCGGCGCTGTTTTTCATTCAAAGCCGTGTGGAATTGCCGGTCGTCCTCGGGGGAGCCTGCCTGTGCGCGGCTCTGCTCGTCGGTTATTACACGGCGGCGTCCAGCCTTCGGTGCGCGGCGTGCGGCAGTCCGGTGCTGCTGGACAACGGGAATCGCAAGCATCCAAATGCGAGCCGCTTTCCGGGCGTTAACCACCGGGCGCGCGTCGCCTGGGACATTCTTTTCGCCTCGAGTTACCAGTGCATGTACTGCCTGACCCGGTGCCGCTGCAAAAAATCCTGGGGGGGGAAGCCCGGCGCCGCCGGCCGTATCGCTCCACACAACGCGCCGCTACAGCCGGTCGGGCAAGTGTTTCCGGAGTCTATTTTTGGCGGCGTGGGCGATCCGGTCCAGTCTTCCGGACCCGAGAGCCTGGTGGCGGAATCCACGCCCGGGGCCGCTGCGTTTCACACGGAAGTGCAAAGTGCCACTCCGCAGAGCGCTCCCATTTTCGCCGCGGCCAAAGCGTATCCGAACGCGAGCACTGTTCCTGTCTCACTGATCGCGCCGCCGCCACCTCCCGCCGGCCGGCCGCGACATGAAACCGTGCCCTTCAGCCCGGCGCCGGCGCCTCCTGTATTCCCTCCGGCTCAAGTGCTTTCGCCTCTCTTTGCAGTCACGTCCCCCGTCACGTCCCCGGCCCTGTCCGCCATTCCCGCCCCTGACAGTCCCCGCCCTGCTCCACTGCCGTGGAATCTCCCGCAAAAATCCACTGAACCTGCCATGAACGCCACTCCGAAAGAATCCGCTCCGGTTGCCAGTCCGTTCCTCGCCACGCCTCCAGCCGCGCCGACCGCTAACATTCCTGCACCCGGGACACGGCCGGTCCCGGATTGTTCGACGGAGGAGTTTCCCTTCACTCCGGGAAGCCATCCGGCGGAGGGTCCGCCTCCCTGGACCATCCCGTCCCTGCCACCTGCGCCCGCGGCCGCGGAGATTCAGCCTGCAGCGAAAGCCACGACTGGTCCAGTGACTCCGTTGTCCGCGGCACCACGGCTCAGTACGGTCAGGGAAGCAGCGCCGCCGGCCGGGACCGATACCCTGCTCCGCGACGTCATCAGTGTGCTTGAAGAGGGTCAGCGCAGCCTGGCAACGGCCTTCCAGGGCTTGATCACAAAACTGGAGAGCAGTCTAACAGCCGCAAAGGCCGCGCCCGTTTCAGACGCTCCTCCCGTCACTGCCACGCCGGTTCCGCCGGCCCCCGCGCTCCAAACCGCACCGGTGGCTGTGACGCCTGTGAACGGCGGGCAAAAAGCTCCATCTCCCCTGCCCTTCACAGCCCCGGTCGCGGCGGTGCCCGCTTCCCCGCCTCCGCCGGCACCCCACTTGCCGGACCTGCTCACCGCAGCGCGCCATCACTCCGCGCCCGTGCCGGTGGCAGTTCCCGCCCCGGCGGTCGCCGCCCGGGAGAAGACCGCGTTTGTACCGCTTTCCCCGCTGCCTTCTCCGGTGCCTCCGGCTTCGGTCAACTGGACCGCTCCCCTGGCTCCTGCCTCCGCGCCGTCCGTGCCCTTTGCGGCTCCTGCGCCGGTCGCCTCTCCGGTCACAGCCGCGCCGCCCGCTGTGTCTCCGCCCGCCGAATCCGGAGCCCCCCGCCGTCGCTTTGTGAAGCCCTCTTCGCTCACTTCACAGCAACTCGACGAGGTTCTGAAGGACGCATTCGCGCAGCCGGCCGTGCCTGAAGCAGTTCCACAGGCCGGCGGGTCTCCTAACGGACACTCGCCGGTGACAGCGCCGGCTCCCTCACGGACAGCGCCGGTTGCAGTTCCGGGATCCATCGTGCCTTCCCGCCCGGCTGCTCCTCCTGATCATGCTTTGGGAGACTCCCCGTTCGGCATCTCCGACGCCCCCATCGCCGCACCTCCCGGTGCGCCCCGCACTCCTGCGCCATTCGCCTTTCATAAAGCGGAGAGCGCTGTCCTCACCGCGCCCGCTGCGGCCGGGGGAACTGAGGCGGAAACGCCTCCCTGGCTCCAGCCTATCACCGTGCCGCCGGCCCGCGACTGATGCAACCACACGCAAGCCATGAAAACGCAGCTATTAGTAAATGCAACCCTGGTCGCCCTCGCGATCATGGCGGGTGTCACCCTGCTGCCGGCACAAAGCGGCAACGGCCTGCTGGTGCCCTTTCCCGGGGAGGCGTCTGCGGCACCGGCGGGCGAGGGCCCTGACAAATCGCGCACGGGCATCCCCGGGCGACCCGCAAAGCTCTCGCCTGACGAAACCCGCCGCGCCCTCGAACTGGCGGACACGTTCCTGCAACGTCAGCAGTCCGAGGCCTCCCACAGCGTGCCGCGCCGCGGTCTCGCTCCCGCACGTGTGCCCGCGCGCAGCACGGCACCCCTGCCGCTGATCGCCAGAGCTTCCGCCGGCGCACCCCTCGTGCTGCCCGCCGCCCCGCCTTCGCCCGGCTCTTTGGTCGATGAAGCGCCGCTCGATCCCCATGCCGGTCCTGCCAGCGAATTGCTCCCTCTGCCCGGACCCGAAGCCGCAGGCAGCCCTGACATCTCCGTGCTTCCTGATGCCGCGGCGCTCTTGCCGGACGGCCTGCCCATGCAGACAGAGGGCGATGCGCCGCCCGGACCGGCGGGATTACCTGACAGTTATTCCGCACACGCTGTGCCCCGCCGCGATCTCGCGCCCGCTCCCGCCTACGGCGGTGTCGAAACTCAGGACCGCCGCGGCCCGGTCTTTCGCGTCCCTGGTGCCGAAGCCATGCAGCATGCCCGCTCCCGCGGCTTCAAATTCACCCCCGCCGGGGGCATCGGCCCGCTCGACGGCAACCACACCGCCGCCGCCCAGTTCCCCAACCGCCTAACCAGTGAAGTCCACGGCCCGCGCATGACCCAGCTGCGTCCCCCGCCGGCATGGAATCTCGAGGAGAGCAGCAACACCTTTTTCATGTTCTGCGACGCCGATTACAATGCCGTCCGGCTCGCGCCCGGCTGGCGCATTCGCGGCATCCGGCTCGAAGGCCCCGCATGGCGCTGGGTCGTTTGCCCTGTGAGCGGTGCCAATACCGCCAGCTTCTCCATTCGCATCCATGCCACCAAAAACCAGCCCGCCGCCACCAGCGTCCAGTTGTCAGGCATCACCCTCGAAGGCCCCGAAGGCGCCACCGACTGGCGCGAGGCCTTTCCCGATTTGACTAAATCATCTAACTCCGGGCCCGCGTCGGATTCGCCTCCCGAACCCGCGCAGCTTCCCGCTGCTGGCCCCGCCGAGCCGGAGTTGCCGGAGTAATTTTAGATGCGGCGAACACCACTCTCGCGGCTGCATAACGAACCGAATGCAGGCGACGCCGGATCGCCACGCCCGTCGCGAAGCACGCTCGCCGGTTTCCATTTGCCGATAATGAGCGAGTATCCTTCATAGTCGAAGTTGTTAAGCCCCGGGACCTCGTGGCATCATTTCGGCAGGACTGATCGGGCCTGAGAATCGGTCTGCGCGCTTCTCAGGCGGGAAATGTTCTAACGGTTATACTATCGTGATAGGCGCCGGCGATTCTTACTCCATTCGGCAACGCTGCGCTTGAGAAAATTTCCCAAAGACAATAGGCTCAACAAGTTATACCATTATGGAATTCTGTGCCGCCAAGCCTGTGTTCCAGAGATCACGCGGCACGTCTATCATATTACCCAGTGTAATTCTCCACCGGAGCCTCCTGAGAGTCGCCGGGCAGCCGGAAGCCTCGCTGCGCGAAGTCCAAGTAACCTTCTGCCAAATCATCCGGCTCATCCGCGACCAGACCTGCTCGTCGTGGGCGTCATCCATTTCAAGCAAGTGCTGAAACTCAGCCCGCTGCGAGGGATATACTGGGAATAGTCACCAAGCAGGGCAGGTGCAAATTGTGAATTCCGAATCCAACACCTTCAATTCCCTCGAGGCACAGGCTTCCTGTATTTGGCCAAGGACAGCCTGGTTCTGAAAAGGCGGAATCGCGCAGCCGCCATTGTAAAGGTAAAGGGTGACGCCGTTTGGGATGGCTTGGAGGTTTTCCCGGAAGCCGGCGACGGTGCGGGCGCTCCAGATCTTTCGGCCGGGTTGGCTGTAGAGTTCGATGGTGTAGCGATCCGTGGTGGCAAGCGAACCCTCGAGAAGATCGACATCGTCATCATAAAAGACGCGCATAGCGTAGTCATGGTCGAGCGATTTACGCACGCCCCTTGCCCCGGCCAGGATGATAAGCCGGCCATTTGCATCAAGCTCGCCCTTCCGATACTCCTGCTGACTGACGGTCATGTGTGGTTTCCAGAAGGACCGAACGGTCAATGCTCCGGAGGTTACGATGGCGAGCAGCAGGGCAATGAGGCCAGCGCGTTTCATTTCTGGAGGCTGCTACAGGGTCTTTGCCGCCTCCGAGGGGTGTTGCGGCCGGTCGAGCATTACGGTGAGCAGCGCAATGTCCGCGGGGGTGACGCCCTGGATGCGGGAGGCTTGGCCGAGGGTTTGGGGGCGGATGGTGGTGAGTTTGACACGGGCTTCGGTTTTGAGGCCTTTGATGGCGGTGTAGTCGAAACTGGCAGAGATGGTGCGGTCTTCCATGCGGGCGGTGCGGGCGACCATGTCCTGCTGGCGGTCGAGGTAGCCGGCGTATTTGAGGTCGGTCTCGAGGAGGTCCCAGATGGGGGCAGGGAACTTGGCGCGGAGTTCCACGGGAAGGAGGGGCCAGGTGTTTTCCGGACGGCGGAACCATTTGGCAAGGTGGAGACCTTCGAGGACAGTGTCGGCGGCGAGTTTGTGGGCGGCGGCGAGGGTGGCGGCTTTGTCGCGGGCGCGCGCGGCGCGGTCGGGGGGGACGATGCCAAGTTCCGCAGCGGCGGGAGTGAGGCGCAGGTCGCAGTTGTCCTGCCGGAGGAGGAGGCGGTATTCGGCGCGGCTGGTGAACATGCGGTAGGGTTCGGTGACGCCTTTGGTGACGAGGTCGTCGAGCATGACGCCAATATAACTTTCACTGCGCCGGGGGACATAAGCGGGGCGACCCTGGAGTTTAAGGGCGGCATTGATACCGGCGATGAGTCCCTGGCCGGCGGCTTCTTCGTAGCCGGAGGTGCCATTGATCTGGCCGGCGAAGTAGAGGTTCTCGATGCGTTTGGTTTCGAGTGTGGGGTAGAGTTGCGCCGGGGGACAGAAGTCGTACTCGACGGCGTAGCCGGGGCGGAGGATGTGAGCGTTCTCCAGCCCGGGGATGGTGCGGAGGAAGGCGAGCTGGACTTCGTAGGGCAGGGAGGTGGAGACGCCGTTGATGTAGAACTCGGCGGTGTGGCGACCTTCGGGTTCGAGGAAGATTTGATGGCGGTCCTTTTCGGCGAAGCGGACGACTTTGTCCTCAATGCTTGGGCAGTAGCGGGGGCCGACGCCTTCGATGATCCCGGCATACATGGGGGACTTGTCGAGATTGGCGCGGATGATATCGTGGGTGGCAGGGGAGGTATAAGTGATGTAGCAGGGTACTTGTTCCACATGGAACATGGGGTCGGCCCAGCGGTTGAGGGTGAAGATGTCCTCGGGGCCGCCGCCAATGGTGTCGGCCATGAAGGAGAAGAGCGGCGGCGGATCGTCGCCGGGCTGCGGCTCGCATTTCGCCAAATCGAGGGTCCGTCCGTTGAGTCTGGCCGGGGTGCCGGTCTTAAACCGGAGGACTTCGAAACCGAGTTGGCGCAAGCTGTCGGAGACGGTGCTGACGGCGTCGCCCATGCGTCCGCCGGTGGTGTTGCGCAGGCCGACATGGAGCAGTCCGCGCATGAAAGTACCGGCGCTGATGATGATGGCTCGGGCGTTGAACTGGAGGCCCATGTTGGTGCGGAGACCGGTGACGCGGTCGTTCTCCACCATGAGTTCGGCGACATTTCCCTGGTGGAGGTCGAGATTCGGCGTGTGCTCCAGCACGGCCTTCATGCGGAACTGGTAAGCCTTCTTGTCGGCCTGCGCACGCGGAGATCTGACGCTGGGGCCTTTGTTGCCGTTCAACATGCGGAACTGGATGGCCGTGGCGTCGGTATTGAGGCCCATCGCGCCGCCGAGGGCGTCGATTTCCCGGACGATGTTGCCCTTTGCGAGCCCCCCGATGGCGGGGTTGCAGGACATTTGGGAAATGGTATCGAGATTCTGCGTCAGCAAAGCCGTCTGGCAGCCCATCCGGGCCGCAGCGAGCGCGGCCTCCACGCCGGCATGTCCGGCACCAACGACGAGGACGTCGTAGTGTTTGGGGTATAGATAATCAGGCATGGTTCCACGTGGAACGGAGGTGGAAGGGGAACATATGGGAACAAAGGAAACGGAGCAGGTTTGGAAAAGGAGGAAACAGAGGAAACGGAGGGAGCGGGAGCAGAAATGGCTGAAAGAACACGGCCCAAAAATCCTTCGTTCGTTTCCTTCCTTCTGTTCACTCTTCGCGGTCCAGTATCCCTGTCTTCCCCCGTGGCAGCAGTTCGCCCACGGTGGACTCGAAGACTTTCCCGCCCAGCGTGGCACAGACGACTTTGAAATCGCCGAACTCCGCCATGACCTGACGGCAAGCTCCACAGGGCGAGATGGGCTCGCGCGTGTCGGCGACAATGGCGATGGCGGAGAATTCCCTAACGCCGGCAGCGATCGCCGCGAAGAGGGCGCTGCGCTCGGCGCAGATGGTCAGGCCGTAGCTGAGGTTCTCCACATTGCAGCCGGTGAAGACGCGGCCGTCTTTCGCCTGCAGCGCGGCTCCCACCTGAAAGTTGGAGTAAGGGGCATAGGCGAGTTGGCGGGAGGCGGTGGCCGCAGAAATTAGCGCGAACTCCATGACGAATTATAAGCTGCTTATTTTTAGATAATTACGACTCAGACTGACGAGCAGATCCCGGGATTCCACCAGTGCGGTGCCGGCAGGGATCAAACGTCAGGGTTTCAGGGCAGGGGACTCGCTGACGAGCACGTCATCTTTCCATATCTTGTGAACCTGCAGCGTGCCGTCGGGGTTCCAGTAGAAGTTGTCTCCCTGATGTTTGCCTTCTTCGTAACTGGTCTTCGTCTTCTGCCGGCCGTTCTCGTACCATTCCTCGACCAGTCCGTGATAGCGTCCGTCTTTGATTTGATAGCGCGCCTTGAGCTGGCCCGACTTGTAGTGATCTGTGGTGATGCCGGTGAATGGTCTCGCTTCAGGGGCGTCCTCCGGCTTGAAAGTATAGCGGGTGCCGTCCCATCCCAGATCTTTGAAAGGGACCGGAGCCGGTGCCGGGACGGAGCCCGATTGTTTTAAGTCAGGGGATTCCGGCTGCGGCTCGGGGGAGCAGCTGGAAAGGAACAGGCTGATTAGGGCGGCGCCGGCGCGTATCATGTCCGCAGCCTGCCTCATGGAGGGCAGCCAATCCAGACGAAATCCACTTTGATTTTGAGAGAGCGCGTGCGGTCGCGGCGCGAGTGAAACGGCGGGCGGTGCAACCCGCTACTCCCCGGGCGGGATGCAGGATTGATAGACCGCCGGACCGGGAAAGGCATATCCCTGCGATTCCTTCTCCGACCCTGTCAGAAGCGAATGGATGAAGCCGTTCCATTCCACCAGACGGGTGTGCAGCACTTTCTGTTCCGGGTTCTCCATCAGCAGAAACTGCACCCGGCCGCCGAGCGCCGCATGGCGCTGCAGCGTGCCCGCTTTCGAGGCGCTGAAATCGAATGCCAGATCCCGCAGCATGGCATGGCTCCGGCCCCATGTTCCGCCCGCTTCGCTGACAAACGGCTTGCCGTTCAGGAGCGCGGCACTGTCATGATAGGCAACGACGCAGAGATGACGGCGATCGCCGCCGCGAAGCCATGCCGCGAGCTTTTCATGATGCCGCTTTTCCGCGCTGTAGGCGTAGTTGCTGTCGAGAAAACAGACCCGCGTGATGTCGCCGGGGATGGCCGTGACGGCGTCGATATAGCCGAAAACGAAACTGCCTCCCGCGCTGTGACCGCTGAGAATGACTTCCGCATCAGGAGCGCCGAGACCGTTCCTGACAGCGGTGATGATCCCGGGGATCCGCCGGTTGTCAGGGTCTTTTGTCCGCCTCCATGCCGGCCAGGATTGTTCGTCGCACTGCAACACCGCGACGGCGAGATCCGCCGCGTCGTCATGCATTCTCAGCCAGCGGGTCTGTGCGGTGAGATGTTGAATCTCGAAATGCCAGTCCTCCCCTGGCGCCGTGCGGCGGCCAAAGGTCTGCTCGATGGTGTTGCCCGCCGGCGCCGCGTAAATCACGAGACGCAGCGGCCGGGCGGCATTGCGGCGGGCCGGGGCATTGATCACGGCGCGCACGCTGTCGGCGGGATGCAGCGTGATGATCTTCTCCTCAGGCCACGCAGGAGCGGCCGCGGCACCGGCCTGAAACGCGCCTTCATCGCTCAGCAGTTCCGCCAGGGCCGGATTACCCAGCACCGCCGCCACGGTGGAGGGCGCGCCATCGACTGTCAGGGCACTGGCGACCAGGCGAACGCCGTGACTGTAGTCCACCCACGTCGAGGCATGACCGGTGTAGAGCGGCTGGATGGGTGTGCCGTCGGGGCGATGCCATCCATAAATCGCCACTTTGCCGGGAGCCGTGGCAAGCCGGGCAGTCAGGACGAGGTCCTTTTTGTGGCCTGCGGTGAGCTGCCCGGCTGGATGGGCGGTCTGCTGTTTCCTGACCAATTCGCAGTGCCTGGCAAAAGTGCCCACACTTGTCATTTCGGCACCCGGCGGTAACGGTGCCGGCGTCAGTTTGACAGGCGCGGCGCGGTGGATTTCATCGACCATGCGACGGGTGGGCAGCGTGCATTCGATGTGTGCTGCGAGTTCACGCGCCGTGCCCGGCGTGAGCGGCATGAGCAGAGCATCCGCATCCGAGCCGATCGCGAGGTAATCCGGCGCCACGCTCAGGATGGCCGTGTGCTCCCGCCCGCCGATGACGCGGGAGATTTTGACCTCCGTGAATTGCCTCCATGACCCGGGGACATTTCCGGCCATGAACTGTTCGCGGACGGCGGCTTCACGTTCTGCCAGCGTCATCCCGGCGATGCGTGCGGCAAAGGCACTTCCCTCGACAGCGCCGGCGGGGCGCGGCGGCAAGGGAGCCGCGCGGACCAGGGCATGGAACCCGAGCACCAGGAACAGCAGCGACTTCATGCGGCCACCAGACACAGGCTCACGGCGATGGCCAGGCCCCAGTGGCACCTTATGAAAGCGATGGCCGCAACGCCGGGGGACGGCGGAGCGTGGCCCGGAGCCGGCTCACACGACACCCCCGCGACTCGGGCAGCAAACGGCGCGGCAGCGGGTGGATCAAAACGGGAAATGACGCGTTCTCCGGCAACTCAAAGCGGCGAAAGCGGTCGTTATGGAAGGCGAATGGCGTCATTGGTCCAAATCCTAAGCCGTCCTGACTATAATTTCCATAAAAATCTTGCCGGGAGCCCAACTCCATGAAAGCAGCACGCAGGCCTGCCCATCCATTGCGCAATCCGCCAAAATCCTGGTTGCCCTCTCTGCGATTGCTTTGGTATCACCGTTGCCAACTGACACGTTCCCCACTTATGACCGAAACTGTTCTCCAGGAAGCCGATCTCCAGCAGGGCTATCGCAACACTTACAAGAAGGCCGTGGATGCCGTCAAAATGAGCAATTACGGTTATGCCGTCGAACTGCTGCTCTCCATCATCAAAGACAATCCGTCCTTCCTCGAAGGCCGCAAATTGCTGCGCAGTGCCGCCATGCAAAGCAGCGGCGCGAAAAAGAAGGCCTTCCTCGACACGACGGCCGTCAAGCTGCGCAAGCCTCAGGCGACTCTCAAAAAGGACCCGAAGAGTGCGATCATGGAAGTGGAGGAAATTCTCAAAGAGGATCCGCTGAATGTTGCCGCCAACACCTTTCTCTTTGAAGCCGCCACCGCCGCGGCCATGCCGCAGACCGCCGCCTTCGCATTGGAAACGGCGCTCAAAGGAAAGCCCGAGGACACCAAACTGGCCCACAAACTCGCGAGGTTCTATCTGGCGCATGATGACCCGGAACGCGCGATCAAGATTTACGAGCACATCATCAAGACGGACAACACCGACGGCGAAGCCCGCTCGGGCCTGACAAATGCGAACGCGAAGCTGTCCATGCTGCGAAACAGCTGGGACAAGGGCGACGGCGGCAACTTCCGGGACATTCTCCGCAACAAGGACGAGGCCAAGAAAATGGAGGACATGAACCGCATCGGCGCCACCAGGGAGCAGCTGATGGAACAGATCGCGCACCTCGCGGCGGACTACGAAGCCAATCCCAACGACATCAACACGGTGCGGCGCATGGCGGACCTCTACGAGCGCGCCGAGGAGTGGGAATCCGCCCTGCAGTACTTCGAATGGGCCAATCACCTCAGCGGCGGGGACTCCGCCCTGGAAAACAAAGTCCACCGGCTCCGCGACAAGCTCGAAGAGCTTCAAATCCGCCATCTCCACACTGAACTGGAGGCCAATCCGGACGATCCGGACGCGGAGGCCAAGCGCGCTCAGATTGCGGAAATGGAACGCGCCCGCGAGGAAAAACTCGTGGTGGTGGCAAAGGAACGGGTGGAGCGCAACCCGACCGATCCCCAGCTCCGGTTCGAACTCGGCACGCACCTCTACGCCGCCGGGCACACGCGCGAAGCCATTCCCGAACTCCAGCGCGCCAAGGCCAATCCTCACATCCGCCACAAGGCGATGCTCATGCTGGCGCGCTGCTACGGTGCCGGCAAGATGCACGACCTCGCGCTCGGCCAGCTCAAGGAAGCCGCCCAGGAAATGACCGTCATGGACAACACCAAGAAGGAAATCGTCTATGAAATCGGTCTCACCGGCGAAGCCCTTGGCCGGAAGGACGAAGCCCTCGAGGCCTTCAAGAAAATCTACGAAGTGGACTACGGCTATCGCGACGTGGCCCAGCGCGTGGAGAGCGCCTACGGCAGCTAGCCGCCGTCCGCCCCGGTCCCGCCGGCGCGGCCACTTGAACCCAGCTGTCGGGGCATTCCCTGGAATGATTCAATCCGACGACGCCACTCCCGCCCTGCCGGCGGTGCATGATGCCGCCCTCGACGCGCACTACATGCTCCAGGCGGTGCGCCTGGCCGAAAAGGCCGCGCGCCGCGACGAGGTGCCCGTCGGTGCAGTCATTGTCAGGGAAGGGGAAATCATCGCGCGGGCG
Source organism: uncultured Akkermansia sp. (assembly GCA_964523105.1). Classification (GTDB taxonomy): domain Bacteria; phylum Verrucomicrobiota; class Verrucomicrobiia; order Verrucomicrobiales; family V1-33; genus V1-33. The sequence goes on along the minus strand of CAZFZN010000051.1, from coordinate 25,835 downwards.
TGGAATCAGGTGGAAACGCTCAAGGACGCGACCGCCCACGCGGAGATGCTCGCCCTGACGCAGGCGGAGAGCGCCGCCGGCGACTGGCGCCTGACGGACTGCGATCTCTATGTGACGAAGGAACCGTGCCCCATGTGCGCCGGCGCCATCGTGCATTGCCGCATCCGCCGAGTGATCTTCGGGTGCCACGATCCCAGAGGGGGCGCCGCCGGCGGATTCATCAATCTGCTGCAGCATCCCAACCTCAATCACCGCAGTGAAATCACCGCGGGCGTCCTGGAGGAGGAAAGCCGGGCGCTCCTGCTTCAATTCTTCGGTCAGCGCCGCAAGTGACGCCCGTCCTGCGCGCGACGGCGCTGCGAATGAGCTGGCACAGCACCTCCAGCCGGCCGGCCTCGATGCCGGCGGCAGTGGCACGGCGCAGCGGTTCACCCCAGATGCTCTCCACCTCCACCTCCCGGCCCTCCTCAAAATCGATCATGCTGCTCGGACGGTACGCCGCCATCGTTCTGGTGGCTGCGATCTGATCTTCCACCAGCGCTTCCGGCAACGGGAACCCGTGCGCGCCGGAACAGGCGATGACTTCACGCATCAGCGACCGCACCAGCGCCTCGAGCGGCGGGTCGGCAAGGATGCGGTCGGTGGTTAGGCCGGTAAGCAGCGAAAGGCCGTTGAATGGAATGTTCCACACCAGTTTCCTCCAGCGCACGGCGGCAACGCTCTCAGCCTCGCGGCATTCGATGCCACAGCGGTTGAAGAGCGCACACACCGCGGCAGACGCCTCGCGTCCCGCCGGCGCATGAGCCCCCAGAGAGACCTGTCCCTGTGCCATGTGTTCGATCAGCCCGGGACCGGTGCGGTTGATGCAGGTGAAGCAAACTCCGCCCAGCACACGGTCCGCTCCCCACCGCTCCGCCAGAAACTCCTCATTCCCCAGCCCGTTCTGCAGGGTCAGGAGCATCGTCCCGCCGTGCAGCAGCGGCGGAATCAGCGACTCCAGCGCAGGATTGGCTGTGGCTTTGAGCGTGATCAGGACCAAATCCACCGGGCCGATTTCCGCGGTGCTGCGGTACGCCTGCACTGCCGGCAGCGTGAAGTCACCGAGGTGACTTTTGACGGTGAGGCCGTGCCGCTTCACCTGCTCGAGATCGCGCCGCATGAGGAAGCGCACGTCGCAGCCTGCGTGCGCCAGCCGTCCGCCGTAATAACATCCGACCGCACCCGAGCCCACCACGGCGAGGCGGCGCAGGGCGGGGGTTTCGTGAGGGTGCATCGTCCGAAAGGACCGCCACCGGTGACGGTGGAAAGAGAAAAAAGCGGGCACTCGCGCTTTTCACCGCAGCCGCCGCGGCTATGTCCCGCAGCGTGTTTCAAATCATCTTCAACGAACTTAGCGCCGCCGAAATCAGCCAGTTGGACACCATGCTCCAGCTGGAGCTGCTCACCGAATTCAAAGTGACGCCGGAGGACCTCGAAAAGGCCGACGGCGGGCGCTTCGGCAAGCTGGAGCGCGACGGGCGCACCCTCTACCGCTACCGTGCGAAGGGCTATCGCATTTACTTTGAAGTCGTGGAGGGCGGCGTGCGCGTGCACCGCGTGCTGCACAAGAATTCGCTGGAGGATTTCTTTTACCGCAACGGCAGCAAGATCGCCGGCCACGAAGACGAAATCCTGGCAAAGAGCAAAAGCTTCTGGAAACTGATCGAGGAGGGCCAGAACGCGAAACGCGTGTGATCCATGAACGCGCCGCCCAGCCGCCGCCGCCGCATCCTCCTCGCAGCGGGACTCGCAGGGTGGATGCCGTCGTGTAATCGAAAGCCCGGCTCCCCGTCCGCCCCGGTCCCGGCACCACCGCCTGCGCTTCCTCCGGACTGGCTCCTCACCCCCGGCGCGCCTCCGCCCGACTGGTCACTGCTCGATCCCTGGCAGGAGCGTATGACCCGCGCCGACTTTGAGCGGCTGCTCACGGGAGTGGTGAGCGACGGCTCCTCGTGGTTCGGCTGGGTGGAAATCACGGACGGCGCGGCGCTGATCCGCACATCGTCCCCGCGGCCGGAGGCCCCGCGTTATGAACTGAAATTCGCCTGGCCTGGCGCACCGGCCTCCAGTCCCGGTCCGCGCTACTGGCGGCGGCCGGAGGAACTGCCGCCGCTGCAGGATCCGGCACGCCCGCTGACTGATGTTCATGTGGCCGTGGATGCCGGCCACATCGGCGGGGCATGGTCCAGAGTGGAGGAGCGCCACATGGAAGCGGGCGGCCTGCCGCCCGTGAAGGAAGGCGACATCACGCTGCACACCGCCCGTATTCTCGCACCCATGCTGGAGGCCCTCGGCGCACGTGTGACGCTGGTGCGAAAGCAGCCGGAGCCGGCGACACACCTGCGTCCCTCTCAACTCATGGAGGCAGCCCGCGCCAGTCTGGAACAGGACCGGAAAAACACCGCCGGCGAGGCGATTCGCAAAGAGGCCGAGCGCCTCTTCTACCGCGCCCACGAAATCCGCGCCCGCGCCTCCCGCATCAACCATGAAATCAAACCCGACCTCGTCCTGCACCTCCACTTCAATGCCGATGGTCCCTCACATTTGCTGACCACCGCCAATCACCTGCACATCCTGGCCCACGGCACCATCGACGCCGGTGAATTCCGGCTCGACGATCAGCGGCTCGACGGCCTGCTGCGTCTCGTGCAGGGGATTCCGGATGTGGAAATCCCGCTCTGCACCGCCGTGGCCAAACACATGGCCGAGGCCACCGGCCTTCCGCCCTTCGTCTATCGCGCCGGTCCCCGCATGGTGCCGGATCAGCCTTACGTCTGGATGCGCAACCTGCTCGCCAACCGCGTCTATCGCTGCCCGGTCGTGTTCCCGGAACCCTACGTGATGAACAACGCCGAAGTCATCGAACGCCTGAACGCCGGCGACTACGAAGGCACCGCCGCGGTCGCAGGCCGCGAGCGCCTCTCCATCTTTCGCGAATATGCCGGCGGCGTCACCGCCGGGCTGCGCGATTACTTCTCCGCGCACCGGGCGTGACGGCATGCGCCGCGCGTTCTCCGCGTTCCAACCATTGCAACGCCTGAAATCAGATTCACGCTCCCGCGCATGAAAGGCTTCCTCTCGTTTCTCAATCTCAGCTTTCTGCCCAACAATGCCGACCTCGGACTGCTGCTCATGCGCGTGGCGCTGGGCGGCGGCATGATGACCCACGGCTGGGACAAATGGCAGAAGTGGAATGCTTTGGTGAACACGTTTCCCGATCCCCTGCACATCACCAGCCGGTGGAGCCTCACCGCCACCATCTTCGCGGAACTCATCTGTGCCGGTCTGCTCGTGATCGGCTTCTGTTCACGCTTCGCCGCTCTCGTGCTCGCCTTCACCATGGGCGTGGCATTTTTCATTCAAATGAAGGGCGACTTCGCCAAAGGCGAAATGGCGGCCATCTACTTCTGCGGCTACGTCGCCCTGCTCTTCTCCGGCCCGGGCAAATACGCCTTCGACAGCAGCGGCGGCGGCGCGGCGCGCTGAGCCTGCGGGCTTGCCGTATCGCGGGCTGCGTGCATAAATTTGCGCATGACCGCAGACCGGCTCAGAAAGCTGCTCCGTGCCGTGCCGTTCGTGCCATTCGACATCAGCCTGGCCAACGGAAAGATTGTGCACCTGCCCCACCCGGATTTTGCTGCCCTCGATCCGAAGGGCAGGATTCTTCTCGCATGGTATCCTGATGGCGTGGACTTCGAGATCATCGACGTGGCATTGATCACAAATCTCAGTGTCAAGGTTCCCGCCAGCGCTGCGGCCTGATGGTGCGCGGAGAGGGATTCGAACCCCCGACCAACTGTGTGTAAGACAGCCGCTCTACCACTGAGCTATCCACGCGGGAAACGGGGCGCGATGATCCCTCCGTTGCGCCGCTGCGCAAGGCGGAGTTGCAATCGTCCGCGGCGGGCGGCATAGCGGCGCCCATGGCCGAACAATTTCCACCGTCCACTCCGCGCCGCCGCGCGCGGTTCGGCTTTGTGGACCTCTTCAGCGGCGCGGGCGGCATGAGCTGCGGATTCGCACGCCATCCCGCCTTCCGCGTTCTCGCCGCGGCGGACGCGGAACTGGCCAAACCCAGCATGCGCGCCGGGTCGCTCCAGTGCAATGCCACCTACGCCGCCAATATCGACGTCGCCCCGGTCCGGCTCGATCTTTCCAGCGTGGCTCCGGAGGAACTGCGAACCCGCCTCGGCCCGGGATCGGAGAAAATTCACGTGCTCAGTGTGTGTCCTCCATGCACCGGATTCAGCCGGGCGAATCCGGAGAACCATTTGCGCGACGACCGCCGCAACAGCCTGGTCCGGCGAGCGGCCGAATTCGCCACCGCGCTGGAGGCGGACATCGTCGTCATGGAAAACGCGCGCGAACTGCTCCGGGGCAACTTCGCCGGGCACTTTGCCGCCTTTCGCGCGCATCTGGAAGGGCACGGCTATCAAGTGTGGGCGCGGGTCTGCATGCTCTCGCAGTTCGGCCTGCCGCAAATCCGCGAGCGCGCCATCGTCATCGCGGCGCGCGCCGGCCTGATGCTGCGCACCCTCGATGACCTTTGGCAGGGCCGGAAAGTCGCGCCACAAGCCGTGACGGTGCGCGCCGCGTGGCGGCACCTTGACGGAGTGAATGGAAACGCGTTTCCCGCATTCGCCGATCCGGCCGTCGCCGCACGCCTCGCCGCCATCCCCGCCGACGGAGGCTCATGGGCGGACCTCGTGCACCGCTGCGATGCCGGCGCTCTGCTCACCGACGGCATGAAGCGCATCCTTTCCGAAGGGAAAACCGGCTCGCATCCTGACATTTACGGCCGGATGTGGTGGGACCGCCCCGCGCCGACCATCAAACGCGAGTGCGCCCACACCGGCAACGGCCGCTACGCACACCCGGCCGAGCACCGTCTCTGCACCCTGCGCGAAATGGCCAGCCTCCAGGGATTTCCCGCGGACTATCAGTTCGCCGGCACCTCGCTTTCGAACAACTACCGCCACATCGGCGACGCCGTGCCGCCGCTCATTTCTCACCAGCTCGCTCACGTCTGTCATTGGATCCTGACCGGACGCCGCCCGCGGCTGGAGGACACCCTCCTGCAAGGCACGCACCTGCGCCCGGAGGATTTGCTCCAAAATGGTCCGCACAGTCCCCTCTGCGGCAGGCCTTCCGGTCAAACCCGCAGTCCGGAAACCTGCTCCGGAAACGGACAGCCTTCACATCCCGCGGCGTCGGCGAGGCAAAAGTCCTCGTAAATCTGCAGCAGAGCCTGGTGCTGCCAGAGCTTCGCGGAGAACTGCTTCGCGCGCGCCGCACTGCCAAAGATCCTCAGGCCGGCCACGGTGGTGCGCGTGCTTTCCACCGGTGCCGGCAGTTTCAGATAGCGTTCCCACAATTCCCCGCGGTCCGGGATCAGCAGCGGATAGACCAGATTGGCCATGAGGTCCCGCACGCGCTGCGCGCCGAGCAGGGCCAGCGGGGTGCGCGCCGCCGCCGCCGCCAGAGTGTAGTGCGTGGTCCAGTAAGGATGCGCCAGTTCCTCCAGCCGGGCGATGAAAGTGCGTTCGTGAAATGTGTCAGGTTCCAGCAGGCGGCGCAGGGATTTCCAGTGCACGGCGATTTGCCAGAGTGCGGCGATGCGCCGCTGCGGGTGGTTCACCGGCCGCGTGCCTGACAGTGTCCACCGGATGGGCCGCGCGGGCGTGCCGGGTGTCAGTTCGGCACGGTATTTCCACCAGCGCTCCCAGAGTCCGCGCAGCCAGGAGCGGGTGGCCGCGTCGCCGTGATCGGCCTCGCGACCGTCGAGGAATCCGGCCACGCCATAGAGCAGAGCCTCGGCATCGTCCGGGCGCTTCTGCAAGAACCGCAGCGGCAGCCGCTGGGCAAGCACACTCATGGGCAGCTTGTTGCGGCTGTAGCCGAGCGCTTCGGCCACGCCCTGAAAAATGGCCTGGTCCATGCCGTGAATGCCGGCCACGCGGCGCAGGCGGCGCGCCTTTTTCTCCAGCCGCCACCGTGCCGCATCCTCCATGATCGCGAGCACCCGCGGCTCCGGCAGCGACGTCAGGACCTGCACACAGCGGCCGGGACGCGCGGGCGCGCTGCGTTCCCCGCTCTCCGGATCGCAGGCGTCCGGGTCGAGCCGCACCTGAGGCACTTCCCGGTTCTCCGCCGTGCGGGTATAAAACCTCGTGCCGCCGGCCGGTGACGTCAGGAACAAATGCAGCAGCACGTCGTGGTAGGCCGGGTTGGCGGAGTGACCGTGCGCCTCCCAGTCGCGCGGCGAGAGATCGAGTTCGATGCTGCCGCGCCGGGCCGTGCCGGCGATCTCCACGACGCAGTCCCGAAAATCCGGACCCGCGCCGTGATTCCACCAGCCGAAATCCAGCACGCGCACCGGCTCTCCGGCCAGCGTGACAAAGTCGCGCCCGAAGTCGCCGCTGAACCACCGGCTTTGCCACGCGAGTTCGTCAGGCTCCGGCGGCTCCCGCGGAATCAGCTCCGGCTGGCGCACGCGCGGATCAGCGGCGGATTCCAGAAACTGCCGGTAACGCAGCGCAGCAGGCGGGAGCGAAACAGTGGGTGTCATGACAGAGAACGGGCGTGACTTACATGCTGCGGGACACTTGTCAGCAGTCCTTTCCATTCCGGTGGCGGATGAAAAAATCCCCGCCGGCCCGCGGGGCGACGCGCCGCCGCAGGCGCCCGATTCTGACATTTTTGCCCGGAATCCGCCGCCGCTTCGGGGATAAATCATCTCCTCGCGCCGGTTCATTCCACCGGTGGTGGCTGCATACTGCAGAGAAGTGCTCCCACCTCGCATGTCCCTTCCAGCTCCCGTGCGGCCTCCGCGCCCCGACCCTCCGCTGCCCGTGATCACCGTTCCGCCGCGCCGGATGCCGGAACTGCCGCGCTGGGAGGAGGAGAGTCGTCGCATAGCGGGCGAACGGATTTTCCGTCGCTTCGGGCCAGCTCCACAGATGGACTACCGGCCCACCTTCGGCGTGCGGCGCTCGAAACGGACCGGCCCCGGGGTTTTCGCCGCCGGCTCGGCGAGTTCGGTCGTTGTCGTCAAGGCGCGGGATGCGCTGCCTCTCTTCATGGCCGGACGCGAGGTACTCGAGGCCGGACGCGCCGGCAAGCCCGGCGAGAACGGGCGGCGCCGCAGTGCCGTCCTGACTCTGGGCGTGCTGCTTTGCAGTATCGCGGCGCTGTGGATGATGCGCGCGGTGGAAACCAACGCGCAGCACTCGGCACATCCTGCCGCCATGCAGGCAGCGGTTCGTGGAGAGAATGCTCCGGCGCCGCCGCCCTCCGGCGAAGCCGTTCACGCCGGCGCAGCCACCGGGCTCCCGGGCTCCGGGCCGGCCCGGCAGGCGCACGGAGCGGGCGGACTGGAGTGGTTCAGCGAAGAACTGACACCCGACGATTCCATTTACGCCGGGGAATAGGGAATCCCGGACACTGCACTTCCACGGGACGAAAACCGCTGGCACGCCGGGCCCCCGCGTGCTCTACAACCGGCCCGCCGCGGCCCATTCGCGGTGATCGACTGTCCCTTCACCATGACCCCCGCCGAACAACTCGACGCCCACCTTCGCAACATCATCGCGTGGCATTTCAGCCCGGAAACCGGCTGTCCCTTCTGGCTCGACTGGGCCGCCAAAGCCGGATGGGACCCGCGCGCGGAGGTGAAGACCTTTGCCGACATCAACCGGTTCCCTCACTTTCAGGACGAATGGCTGCGCGATGAGCAGAACGAACGCTTCGTGCCGCGCGGCTTCGGCAACCGCCCGTTCAATATCTTTGAAACCGGCGGCACCACCGGCGTGCCCAAGCAGCGCATCGGCTGGGACGACTACAAAGTCGATTACGAGGAATTCGGCGACAATCTGAACGACGAGTTCTTCCCCCGCGGCGGCAAGTGGCTCATGATGGGCCCCACCGGCCCGCGCCGCCTGCGCCTCAGCATCGAACACCTCGCGAACTACCGCGGCGGCTCGTGCTACTTCGTGGACCTCGATCCGCGCTGGGTGAAAAAACTCATCGCACGCAAGCAGTTCGATGAAGTGGAGCGCTACATGAAGCACGTCATCGACCAGGGCGTGGAAATGATCAAACACCGCGGCGTGCAATGCCTGTTCACCACGCCGCGCCTGCTGGAGGCGCTGGCTGAGCGCATCAGCATTCCGGGCCAGGGCGTGAAAGGCGTCTTTTGCGGCGGCACGAGCATGACCCCGCAGATGGTGCGCTTTCTGATGGAAGAGGTGCTGGAGGGGAAAACGCAGTTCGTGCCGACCTACGGCAACACGCTCATGGGCCTCGCCTGCAGCCTGCCGGACACGCTGCGCGCGGAGAATTACTCCGTCACCTACTGGAGCCCGCAGCCCCGCGCCGTCCTGCGCGTGGTGAATTCCAAAGAGACTGACAAAATCGTGGAGTACGGCGATTACGGCCGCGTGGAACTCACCACCATGACGAAGGAGTTCTTCATGCCCCGCTTCCTCGAACGCGACGAAGCCATCCGCCGCAAACCCTGCGCGAAGTATCCCTGGGACGGCGTCGGCGACGTGCGGCCCTTCGGCGCGATGGAGAAGAAGGTCATCGAGGGCGTCTATTGAGCGCCAAGCTCAGCCCGTCGCCCGCGCCGTAAAGCACGGCCTTCCCGCGCGAATCGCCGGATCGCTTCACACCGCAGCGTGCGGGGTGCCGAATTTCATTACCTTCGACAGAAAGCGCCGGGCCAGTTCGCCCTGCGGATTGTCGAGCACCTGCGCAGCGGTGCCATACTCCGCCACTTTGCCCGCAGCGATCAGCGCCACGTGGTCCGCCACGGCTCTGGCAAAACCCATCTCGTGGGTGCTCAGGATGATGTGCTGCCCGGCGGCGGCAAGCTCGCCGATCAGCTCCAGCACTTCGGCGGTCATCTCGGGATCGAGCGCGCTGGTCGGTTCGTCGAGAATGAGAATCTCCGGCTGATGCGCGATGGCCCGCGCGAGCCCCACGCGCTGCTGCTGACCGCCGCTGAGCTGCGCGGGAAGCTTGTGAGCGTGGTCCGCCAGACCGAAGCGCGCGAGACATTCGTCGGCCACGCGTGCCGCCTCCTCCGGCGACTTGTCGTGCACCTTCTCCAGCGGCAGCGTCACGTTGCGGTGTGCGCTGAGGTGAGGGAAGAGATTGAACTGCTGAAAGAGAAAGCCGTTGCGCCGCCGCCATGCCAGCGCCGCGGATCCGGTGCCGGGATCGACGCCGTTGACCATGAGGCGGCCGCCGGAGGGCTCCTCCAGCCCGCCGATGGCGCGCAGCAGCGTGCTCTTTCCCCCACCGCTCGGGCCGATGAGGGCCAGCACGCGCGCGCCGGTGACGCTCAGGTCCAGCGCATCGAGCGCGGCGAGCGTGCCGTATTTTTTGGTGAGGGCGGCAGCGAGAATGTCCATGCGTTACATCTGATAGCGGAAGCGCCGCTCCATCCACGAGGCGAGCAGCGCGATGGGGATATTGATGAGCAGGTAGCCGGCGGCGAGGATGAGGTAGGCTTCCAGCCCGCTGAAAGTGGCGGAATTGTAGGCGCGGATTTCGTAGTAGAATTCGCCGATGGCGATGACGCTGAGCAGCGACGAGCTTTTCACGAGGTCCACAAACTGTCCCGCCAGCGCCGGCAGCACCCGCCGCAGCGCCTGGGGAAAGATGACGTAGCGGAAAACCTGCATCCGGTCGAAGCCCACCGCCCGCGCGCTGTCGATTTGTCCCTGGGGAATGCTGTCGAGCCCGCCGCGCAGGATCTCGCTCAGATAGGCGGCGGTGAAAACGGAGAGCAGCGCGATGCCCGCCATGACACGGTTGCCGATGCCGAGCGCATTCAGCTTGCTGCCGATGACCGGATGCGTCCACACGAGATAGAAACCCAGCAAAATCAACGCCAGCAGCGGCATGCCGCGCATCACTTCCACCACGCCGCGCGTCACCAGCCGCACACTGTGCCACCGCGAACGGCTGCCGGCGATGAACAGCGCGGCGACGACGCACGACCCCGGCAATGCGCCCGCGGAAATGGCCAGGGTGGTGACCCATGCCTTCCACAGTGAGGAACTGTAATTGGCCGCCGCGGCCCAGCGCCATTCCTTGTCATAGCTGGCAAAGATCCACCAGAGAAACGTGCCGATCAGAGACACCAGCAGCAGCCCCACGGCGGCATCCACCAGCAGACGGCGATTTCCCGGCGGGGCGGTCATGCGCTATTCAAAATACTTCTTCGCCGGCACGCGCTTCGTTTCCTCCTTCTTCGCCGGCTTCTCCTCCTTCGGCTCTTTGCCGTCCTTCGCACCCTTCTCCTCCTTCTTCGGCTCGATCACTTTGATCTGCGAAGGATCGGTCAGTTTGATTTCCGGCTGCGGGGAACTGTTGGGGGTCTTCCGGTACTCGAAAATGTCGCCGGTGATCTCGACGTCCCTGCCTTTGTAGAGCTTGGCCGGGCTCTGCCCGCCCTCGAACTTCGGCCAGTGCTCCTTGAATGTCACCACCGTGAATTTCCCGCCGTCGAGATTGAGAAAGCTGATGCCGGATTTGGCCTCGCCGGTGCTGAGGACCCTGCCGTACACGACGGCCTTCTTTCCGATGAGCTTCTTCACGCCCTCAAGGTCGCCGGCCGAAACGCGCGGCAGTTCGCCGTCGGCGGATTCCGCTTTGGTTTCCTTTTTCGCCGCTGCGGCCTCGTCCTGCTTCGCCGCGGCATTGTCCTTCGCGGAGTTTTTTCGTTCGTCAGCGGAGCAGGGCACCGTGACGAAGGCGAAGGCGGCGAACAGAAGTGTCAGTTTCATGGCGGGGAATGGACCGGCCAAGTTCCGCCCGCGGCGCGGCGGCGCAATCTTCTTTTTGCTTTTCACGCGGGAGGTTCGCAGCCACAGCATGGCCCGATGAAGCCCTCCGAAATCTCCGCTCTCGCCGATGCCTGCGCCGAACGGCTGCGCTCCCGCGGCATGCGGCGGACGCGCGCGCTCGACCTGCTGATCCGCGAGATGGCCGGACGCGAAAAACCGGTCACCATCGCCGAACTCGCCGCCGCCCCGGCGCTCCGCCGCCAGTGCGATCCCGCCACCGTTTACCGCCTGCTCATGAAGCTGGAAACCCACGGCATGGTGCGCCGGCTCGGCCTGCACGACCGCGCCATGTATTTCACTCTCGTGCGCCCGGGGCATCACCACGACTACCTCATCTGCACCGGCTGCGGCAGCATCGCAGAGGTGGACATGGAATGTCCCGTGCGCAGCCTCGAGCGCCGGCTGGAGAAGGCGACCGGCTTCCACCATGTCTATCACGAACTGGAATTCTTCGGCATCTGCTCCGGGTGCCACCAGGGACGGGAACGTGCCGGCGCGGCGCACTGCTGCTGAGCCACTATGATGAAACAACTTCTACTCGTCGCCGCCGGCGGTGGCCTCGGCGCTGTGCTGCGCTGGCTGCTGGCGGCCGTGGTAAAACCGCCCGCGAGCGGATTCCCGCTCTGGATTTTCGTGGTCAATGTCAGCGGGTGCCTGCTCTTCGGACTGCTAAACGGGTTATGTCAGTCCCGCGGCGAAGAGTGGCGCCTGGCACTGCTCACCGGTCTGCTCGGCGGCTACACCACGTTCTCCACTTTCGGCTGGGATACCTTTCAACTGCTCCGCAGCGGGCAGCACTGGATGGCGATCCTCAATGCCGTGGGCAGCGTGATCGCCGGCGTGCTGGCGGTGTGGGCGGGAGTGGCGCTCAGCGGGCGCGGCGGTGCGCCTTGACTCCGGCCGGGGCTCGGATTTCCCCCCCCCCCAGCTCCCTGGCGCGCCTCTCAGCGACTTCCTCCGGGCCGTGCGCTCGGGATGTCAGCGGCTGAAAAATCACGGCGCATCAAGCCGTCAATTTCACCCGGCGCTCATGCAAAATCCGCCCCACGATTCCAGTTGCGCCCCGGGGGCGGGCGACTAAGCATCCCGCCCCCGTTTCCGGGCCGCCTGACAGAAATGCAGCCGCCCGGACTTTTTCTCAATCCACCGCCGCTCCGCGGCTCACATTCACTCAGCGATGCCAAGCAAAGCTAAATCCAAGCCCGCCAAAGCCGCCTCCAAGCCCGCGGTCAAAAAGCCCGCCGCCCGGCCCAAACCCGCCAAGTCGGCCGCCCGCAGTTCCAAACCGGCTCCGAAGGCCAAAGCCAAGACGGTTCTCAAGAAAAAGTCCCCCCCCGCCGCCGCCGGTGCTTCCGTGCGCCGCACCCGGGGCAAGGAGTTGAAACCGGGCGAAACCACCATCCGCACCGTGGGACGTCCGCTGGTGCTCGAAAAGTGGACTCCGCCGCCCGAGATTTCCCGCAGCGTCTTCAACAAGAAGCAGCGGCAGCGCCTCATCGAACTGAAGGACAGCCTCATGGACAGCGTCAACGGCATGACCAACGATCAGCTGCGCGCCCGCGCCGAGGGAAGCGAAGCCTCCGCGTTCGGCATGCACCAGGCCGATGCCGGCGCCGACGCCTACGACCGCGACTTCGCGCTCAGCCTCCTGAGCAAGGAGCAGGACGCGCTCTACGAAATCGAAGAAGCCCTCAAGCGCCTCGAAAATGGCACCTACGGTATCTGCGAAATGTGCGGCAAACCCATCCCCCAGGCCCGCCTCGAAGCCCTGCCCTTCGCCCGCTACACCATCGACTGTCAGGGCGAGTATGAACGCGAACCCGGCCTCGCCAACGGCCGCCGGCCCGTCCGCTCCCTCTTCGGCCTCATGGACGACGAGGATGATGACGAGGAGGGCGAGGAAAAGGAAACTGTTGACAAGAGCGAAGACTAAAACACACTCGCCCCCCCTTTCACCCCCGCCCATTTTCCCATGCCCAGAGAAATCATCACCCTGGAATGCACCGAGGCCCGCGCCGCCGGAGCCATTCCGTCGCGTTACGTCACCACGCGCAACAAGAAGAGCGTCCGCACTCCGGGCCGTCTCGAAAAAGTTAAGTTCAACCCCCATATGAAGAAGCGGACCGTCCACCGCGAACTCCGCTAGTCCATTCCCATGCAGCCGAAAACTCTCCAGCGCCTCATCAACCTGCGGAAAAACAACAAGCGCATTCCGCGCCGCCGCTACGACATCAAGGTGGACAAAGTGAACTTCAAGGAACCCGAATACCTCGCCAAGTTCACCACCGAGACCGGCAAAATCCTGCCGCGCCGTCTCACCGGCGTCTCCGCATGGCTCCACCGCAAGATCACCCGCGAGATCAAGCGCTCCCGCGCCGTCAACCTCGCCCCCTGATCCCGGCGCACCGTCATCATCCCATTCCACCGTCAGGCGCGTATGCGAATACGCCCCTGACTTGTTTAGAGGAACCGCGTCCTCCACAAATTCTCTCCCTCCCCCGCCAGACCACCGCAGTCGTCAGTCATCAGTCATCAGTGTTCGACATGGCTATCCGGTCGTTGACTGAGAACTGATCACTGAGAACTGACAACTTTCCCCATGCCCCTCTCCGACACGCAAAGCGAACGCGATCCCCGCGGCCTGGCCATCACCCGCACCGGTATCACCGGTCTGCGCTATCCCGTGACCATTGTCAGGCCCGGAGGCGCGAGTTTCGAGACCGCGTGCGAGGCCACCCTCACGGCCAGCCTGGCGGCGAATTTGCGCGGCACGCACATGAGCCGCTTCATTGAGGAAATTCATGCGGCACGGCAGTCGCTCAATCCCGCGGGAGTCATCGCGCTCGCGCGGCGGCTCCGCGCCCGGCTTAAGTCCGCTGCGGCCACCGCGGAAATCGCGCTGCCGTGGTTCGTGGAAAAGAAAGCCCCCGTCAGCGGTGGCAGCGCCTTTCTCGACTACACCGTCACCTGGAAAGCTGCCGTCACCGCCAAATCCGCGCGCCTGCAGACCGCCGTCCGCGTTCCGCTCAGCACGCTCTGCCCGTGCAGCAAGGCCATCAGCGACCGCGGCGCTCACAACCAGCGCGGCCACGCCACCGTCACCGTCGAAACCGCCGCGCCCGTCTGGCCGGACAAGTTGATCGCCCTCATCGAATCCGCCGCGAGCTGCGAACTCTTCAGCCTGCTCAAACGCCCTGACGAAAAATTCGTCACCGAGCGCGCCTTCGACCGGCCCGTCTTCGTCGAAGACCTCGTGCGCGATATCGCCCTCGGCCTCCTCAAACTCAAAGGCCTGCGCGGCCACCGCATCGAGGCTGTGAATCTGGAAAGCATCCACAGCCACAACGCCTGCGCGCTGATTGATGCGCTGGAGCCCATGGCGTAGGCGCCAGCGTCTGCGGTGGGGTGGGGAATTGCAGCCCGGCACATGCTGCGCTACACGGCATGGCCATGAAGCCCATCTTACTGATCGCTTCCACTGCCGTCGCCATCAATCTGGTCTCCTGCCGCCACGCGGAACAGGAGCCTCAGACGCCACCGACTCCGGAGATTTCAGAAGCGGAAAAACTCCGGCTCGCAGAACAGCGCGGTCGACAGAAATGGCAGCGTATTGAGCAGTCCTTCGGCAAGGACTTCTTTGCCTCTGCTCAAACTGTCCGCCATCGAGGCTGGACCATTTACGGCCGAAATCTGAAACTCACTGCCGACTCAGTGGAATCCCGCGGGCCGGTAGTCGCGTTTAGGGGCAATTTGCTCCTGTACAGTTCCCGGGCGGACGGCTACCTCCGGGTTGACCAACTAAGCAGTGACGAGCCCTCCGTGGAATTCATGAGATTCCAGATACTGCGCGTGCAAGGCAATTCACCACCTCCGTGGAGTCACCTGCTGAAGCCATGAGCCGTCCGTTCCGCCGCCTCAGGCGAGCAACTCGCGAGCGCACTATTCAAAGCATCGCCCGCAAGGCAGCCAGATTGGCGGCGTCATCGAAAATTGCCGCGACCGGCATCACGAAACCCTGCACCGCGGTACTGCGCACTTCGCCGGATCCCGATTTCATTTCCAGGACGAAGCGTCCGTCCTTCAGCACATACTGCTCCAGCGTCTTCGCCTCAGGATCGATGATCCAGTACTCGCGCACGCCATGGGCTTCGAAATCCGCGAACTTCACTCCGCGGTCCCGCGCTTCGGTGCTCTCCGACAGGACTTCGACTGCGAGATCGGGCACAGGGAATCTCAGCGTGTCCGGCTGAATCGCCGCCGCCTTCTCCGGACCGAAGAAGACGATATCCGGCTCGTAGTCGTTGCGCGGAAAAACACAGAGACACTTTTCGTCGCGCACCTCGCCCAGCCTGTGGACGCGGACGTATGTGCTCAACAGGACCACGACATGATGTTTGGCCACCAGATGCCAGTTCCGCGCCGGCGAGTGCATGATGACCTCTCCGTCAATGAACTCCATCTTGTGTTCGTCGCTCATCTCGGCGTAAAATCGCTGCCGCCGTAGCCGCTCCTCGCGCAGACGTGCATTGATCGCCTCGGCGAACTCCGGCAGGCAGGGAGAGGCGAGGATGGCATCCAGCGATGGGAACGCGGCGGTCATTCTGTCAGCATGTTGCCTTCTCTCCCGGAACCTTCAAGCAGGATGACTGGCTCCACCGCGCCCCACGACTACACGATCAGCTCCTTGATCACCTTGCTGGGCTCCACACCGGTGAGGCGCTGATCGAGCCCCTGATATTTGTAGCTGAACCTCTCGTGGTTGAATCCCAGCAGGTGCAGCACGGTGGCGTGGAAGTCGTGGATGTGGCAGGGATCTTTGACGATGTTGTAGGAGAAGTCATCGGTCTCGCCGTAAATCTGTCCGCCGCGGGAGCCGCCACCGGCCATCCACATGGTGAAGCAACGCGGGTGGTGGTCGCGGCCGTAGTTATCTTTGCTCACGCCGCCCTGACTGTAAATCGTGCGGCCGAATTCACCGCCCCAGATGACGAGCGTGTCGTCGAACATGCCGCGCTGTTTCAGATCCTGGATGAGGCCGTAGCACGGCTGATCCACGTCGGCGCACTGGTCGGGCATGCGTTTGGCGAGATTGCCGTGGTGGTCCCAGTTGTTGTGATAGATCTGAATGAAGCGCACGCCGCGCTCCGCCAGCCGCCGGGCCATCAGCACACTGTGCGCAAAGCTGCCGGGCTTCTCGATGTCCGGTCCGTAAAGTTCCTTGGTGCTCGCCGGCTCTTTGCTGAGATCCGTCAACTCCGGCACGCTCGTCTGCATGCGGAAGGCCATTTCATACTGGCTGATGCGCGTGTGAATTTCCTCATCGCCGACGATCGCATAGTTCCGCTCATTCAGCGCCTTGATCGTATCCAGCGTGCGGCGGCGCACGGCGCTGGTGACGCCGTTGGGATTGTTGATGTAGAGGATCGGATCCTTGCCGCTGCGGAAGGCCACGCCCGCGTGTTCGCCGGGCAAAAAGCCGCTGCTCCAAAGGCGCGCGGAAATCGCCTGGATTTGTTCCGTGTTTCGCGGCTGCGCCACAAGCACCACGAACGTCGGCAGGTCCTTGTTCCCGCTGCCCAGTCCGTAGCTGGCCCACGATCCGAGGCACGCGCGACCCGTCACCTGATTGCCGGTCTGCATGTAGCTGATGGCCGGCTCGTGATTGATCGCCTCCGTGTGCATCGAGCGGATGAAACACATGTCGTCCACCATCTTCGCCGTCCACGGCAGCACCTCGCTGACCCACATGCCGCTTTTGCCGTGCTGTTTGAATTCGTACTTCGACGGCTGCACGGGAAAGCGCGCCTGGCCGCTGGTCATGCCGGTGAGCCGCTGGCCCATGCGGATGCTGTCCGGCAGGTCCTTGTCGAAGAAGTCCACCATCTTCGGCTTGTAGTCGTAAAGGTCCATCTGGCTGGGACCACCGACCATGTGCAGATAAATGACGCGCTTCGCCTTCGGGGCAAAATGCGTCAGGCCGGCTCCCGGCTCCACGGCTCCAGCCACGCCACGGCCCAGCAGCGAAGTCAACGCTGCCGCGCCGAGCGCATTCATCCCCCGGCTGAAAAACTGCCGGCGGGTCTCGTAGGTGACGTAATCGGAAAGGGCGGACATGGCGAAAGCGGGGCGGACTATTACCACGCCGGACGGGCGGTTCTTACAGGTTCACGCGCATTGACTCGCCCACGGCAAACTGATTCCCTCCGGGCATGAACCCACTGCGTCTCCTTCCCGTGTTCGTCGCTGCCACATCTGCCCCGGCGCTGGAAATCAACGGTGCGCCGCTGGTGCCGGCGGAAGGCTACTCCGTCTCGGTGGCCGCACCATCGTCCCTCATCGCGCGCCCGGTGGAGGCCTGCTTTGACGACAAGGGCCGGCTTTTTGTGACCGAAGTCACGGGCACCAACGAATCGCCGCAGGAGCAGCTCAAGAAGGCCCCGCACCAGGTGTTGCGCATTGAAGACACCGACGGCGACGGCGTTTTCGACAAGCGCACCGTCTTCGCCGACAAACTCGGCTTCCCGGAAGGAGTGCTCTGGCACAAGGGCGTGGTCTATGTCGCCGCGCCGCCGCAGATCTGGAAGTTCACTGACACCGATGACGACGGCGTGGCGGATAAGCGCGAAGTTTGGTTCGACGGCAAAACGCTCACCGGCTGCGCCAACGATCTGCACGGTCCCTACGCCGGGCCCGACGGACTTCTCTACTGGTGCAAAGGCGCGTTCGCCGAACAGACGCATGATTTGCCTAACCAGAAAGGCTGGAAGTCGCGCGCCAGCCATGTCTTTCGCATGAAACCGGACGGCACCGAGTTCGATGTCGTCTTCACCGCCGGAATGGACAATCCCGTGGGCCTCGCGTGGCTGCCGGAGGGCGATCTCATCGTCAGCGGCACGTTTTTCCAGCATCCCGGCGACGGAAAACGCGACGGTCTGATCCATGCCGTGCGCGGCGGTGTATGGGGCAAGGATCACGACGTGCTCGACGGACACATCCGCACCGGCCCGCTCATGCCGGTGATGACCCACATGGGCCCCGCCGCCCCGTGCGGCATGTGCCGCTACGGCCGCGACCTGCTGGTGTGTCAGTTCAACCTGCGCAAAGTCAGCCGCCACGTCCTGGAACCGCTCGGCTCGACATGGCAGGCAAAAGACAGCGATTTCCTGACTTGCGAGCATCCTGACTTTCACCCCACCGATGTGCTCCAGGCACCCGACGGCAGCGTGCTGGTGGTGGATACCGGCGGGTGGTACAAGATTTGTTGCCCCACCAGCCAGGTGGCGCGGCCGGAAGTCACCGGAGCGATTTACCGGCTGCGGAAAACGGGGGGCGAAGTTTCAACCGCGTGCCCGGAGCCGCGTTGGAAATTGGAGAATCCGGAGGAGTCACCTCAGCTTCTCGAACAAGCGATGTCGAGTGTCGAAGAGGTCCGCGAAAAGGCAATCGGAGAGCTGCTCGAACCTCTGTTCAAGCAAACCAAATCTCCCAACGCCCACGTCCGCAGGATGGCCATTG
Organism: uncultured Akkermansia sp.; assembly: GCA_964523105.1. GTDB lineage: Bacteria > Verrucomicrobiota > Verrucomicrobiia > Verrucomicrobiales > V1-33 > V1-33. The sequence goes on along the minus strand of CAZFZN010000051.1, from coordinate 7,425 downwards.
AGGCTCTTGGCCGGTGGCCGACTGAGCACAGTTTCATTGCACGCGACGCTGTCGCCCCAAAGGTTACCGCGAATCTGTTGATGGCAGCCGCTTTTCCGAACGTGGACCGTTTTTTGGAACACTCGCTGACCTTTGCTCTTATCGAAGGAGGTGCCCCGCTGCTTGCACAGATCCATTTTGATCTCCCTCACCCTTTCATGCAGCGCATCGGGATTTACTGGGCCAGCCAGACCGAACGAGGACGAATCAGGGATCCCGCTGGCATCGGTAAATTCCTGTCTTCCCCTGATGCAGGCGTCCGTGAAGCCGCCGTCTTCGGCCTGCGCAGAGTCCCCGCGTGGCGTGAGGCCGCGGGCGTTTGGCTGAAGGAACAACTGGCCGGCAGCGGCGATCCCGCTTTGCTGCGTGGAGCCGTGGAGGCGGTGGCGTCGGAGGGGAGTTTCCGCAAGGATCTCAGCGCGTGGCTTTCCTCAGCAAAGGCCGGACCGATGCAGCATATGCTGCTGGAAGTGATGGCTGGCATCGCGCCGCGGCATGAATTCGTGCGCGAGTGGGCGGAGCCGCTGCTGGCTGTGCTGCGCGCGGAGGATGCGAAGGCGGGAGCGCTGGCGGCGGAGGTGTTCGCGGCGCAGCCGCCGAAGAAACTGGAGGAGGTTCGCAAGGGACTCGGCGGAGTCGCCCGCGATGCCAATCGTCATGCGGCGGTGCGCCTGCCATTGATGCTCGCCCTCAGTCCGCTGTCACCCGGTGATGAACAATTCTCCCTGCTCATGGCGGCGCTCAATCCTGCCACCCCTCCGGATTCACCCGTCGCACCGCTCGCCTCCACTGCCGCCGCCGTGATTTCCAAATCGAATCTGTCCGCTGAGCAGCTCGCCGTTCTCGCGGAAGTGCTCCCGCAAATCAATCTCCTCCATCGCCCCGCGCTGCTCCGCGCGTTTTCCAAATCCACCGACGAAACCCTCGGCTTCACGCTGGTGGGGCAGCTGGAGCAAGGAAACGCCCTCGCCGCACTCAGCGCGCAGGACCTCGCGGAATGCCTCAGCAAATTTCCTGACAGCGTGCAGCAGCGGCTCGCCGCGGCGCGGGCAAAGTTGAATGCTGGCGCAGAGCAGCAGAAGGCGCGGCTCGATGAACTGGAGAAAGCCCTGCCCGCCGGCGACGCCCTGCGAGGGAAGGTGGTCTTCCAGAGTGCGAAGGCCTCCTGTGTGCTCTGCCACCAGGCGGGTTATTTCGGCAGGCACATCGGCCCCGACCTCACAAAAATCGGCGGCATCCGAACCCGGCGTGACCTGCTGGAGGCGATCGCATTTCCCTCGGCGAGCTTCGTGCGCAGTTATGAGCCGGTGGAGATCAAAAAACAGGACGGCACGCTGGCCTACGGCATCATCAAAAGTCAAAACCCGCAGACTGTGACGCTGCTCACCGGCGCGGTGACTCCGGATGCGACCGTGCCGGCGGCGGAGATTGCTGAAATGAAAGCCGGCGCCGCGTCCCTCATGCCGCAGGGCGTGGACCTGATTCTTACACCGCAGGAACTCGCGGATCTCGTGGCCTTTCTGATGTCGCTGAAATAGCCGAAGCCCCGCGAAAAAGTAGTGCCCGGGCCGCGCCGGCTGCGCCAGGCTCGCGGCATGATCCGCTTTTTCCTATTCCTTCTGTTCGCGGCCGCCCTGCATGCCGCGGACAAGCCGAATGTCCTCTTTATCGCCGTGGACGACATGAACAACGACCTCGGCTGCTACGGTCACCCGCTGGTGAAGTCGCCGAACATCGACCGCCTCGCATCACAGGGCGTCCGCTTCGACCGTGCCTACTGTCAGTTCCCGCTCTGCAGCCCGAGCCGCTCCTCGATCATGACCGGACTTCGTCCTGACAGAACCAAAGTGGCTGACCTGCAGTATCACTTCCGCAAGGGATTGCCGGACGCGGTCACGCTCAGTCAGCTTTTCAAGAACAACGGATGGTTCGCCGCCCGCGTCGGCAAAATCTATCACTACGGCAATCCCGGCCAGATCGGCACACCCGGGCTCGACGATCCGCCGTCGTGGGATGTGGCCATCAACCCCGCCGGACGCGACAAACTCACTGACGAGCCGTCCATCATTCAATACACCGGCGCGAAGGGCAGCTACGGGGCCTCGCTTTCCTGGCTCGCGGCGGAGGGAGCGGACAGCGATCACACCGACGGCAAAGTGGCGGACGAAGCCATCAAACTGATGGAGGCCCACAAAGACAAACCGTTCTTTCTCGCCGTCGGCTTTTACAAACCGCACACGCCGTATGTCGCGCCGAAGAAGTACTTCGATCTCTATCCGCCCGCGGAGCAAATCCCGCTCGCGGAAGTGAAGCCAGGCGACCGCGATGACATCCCAAAAATGGCCTTCAACGGACAACGCGCCGACAAGCTCACCGATGAGCAGCGCCGCCTTTGCCGCCGGGCCTACTGGGCGTGCATCTCCTTCGCCGATGCCCAGATCGGACGAGTGCTCGACGCGCTCGACCGCCTCAAGCTGCGCGAGAAAACCATCATCGTCTTCTGGAGCGATCACGGCTATCACCTCGGCGAACACGGACTCTGGCAGAAACAGACCTGCTTCGAAGAAGCCGCGCGCGTGCCGCTGATCATCGCGGCACCTCAGACCAAAGGCCGCAACGCCGGCAGCAAGGCCATTGTGGAACTGCTGGATATGTACCCCACCCTCGCCGATCTCGCCGGACTCAAACCTCCCGGAGGAATCCAGGGCACCAGCCTGCGCCCGCTGCTCGACAACCCGGCGGCGAAATGGGACCGCCCCGCCTTCACTCAGGCGCAGCGCGGCAAGAAGAACGGCGAGTGGGTCTTTGGCCGCAGCGTGCGCACTGATCGCTGGCGCTACACGATCTGGGACGACGGCCATGCCGGCGTGGAACTTTACGACCACGAAGCCGACCCTCACGAATACACCAATCTCGCCGGCGACCCCAAATACACCGCTGAGCGCGAGCGCCTCTCCGCACTGTTGAAGCAGGCCGCAGATTGAACCTTGGGAGTAAAATAGAACCACGAATGGACCCGGACAAACACAGATGCTCAGCAAGTTGTGATCAGGTGAATCTTCCTCCGGCAAGTGAATCCGAAATCATGCGTAAATCCGTGTTAATCAGCGTCCATCTGTGGTTCTCCACTTCTCCATTTTCCTTTCCAGGTTGAAGCCTGGAACTTCGCTCCCCGTTACTGACTGAACCTTAAGAGGAAAATGGAACCACGAATGGACCCAGATAAACACAGATGCTCAGCAAGTTGTGATGACGTGAATCTTCCTCCGGAAAGTGAATCCGACATCATGCGTAAATCCGTGTTAATCAGCGTCCATCTGTGGTTTTCTTCTTCTCCATGTTCCTTTCCAGGCTGAACCACCAGGCCTGGCTGGCCTTCCCCCGGCATTGCTTCGCGCAGCCGGCTCCGCCACGTGACCGGGGCGTCTATTTTTTCTGGATGTCGGCGATGTAGAGAGAAGCCGCGAGGGCGTCGGCCGCTTTGATGCGGGCGGTGGGCTTGCCGTCGGGACCGGCGAAAATCAAAACGTCCTCCCCGGGCACGCAGCCGGTGACGAGTCGAAGTGAGGTCGTCAGCAGTCCCTGCGGCACCGCGGGCTCTTCAGGGTAAATGCCGCGGAAGCCGTACCAGACGACAGGGCGGCCGGCCGCGAGCGTCTTTCTCACGGCCGCCATCAGTTGAGGCACCGCGTTGCCCCGGGTGCGTGCGGCGCGCAGCACGAGAGGGTCCACATCCTGAAGATTCCGCAGCACTTGCGGGGCCGGGCGGTTGAGCTTTTTCCCCTCGGCCGTCAGATCCTTGTGCAGTGCGGCGGCGCTGCCGGGCCCCAGGACGAAGGCCTGAAGCGCAACCGCGCGCGCCCCGGACATGGCAGCGAGCCGCTCCACACCGGGGCAAAAAGTATCCGGCCAGCTGATGCCATAGAATTGCTGCTCGAGAATTCCGTTGCGGTCACTGACAAGACCGGTGCTGTGCAGTGCCTGCTCGATGACCGCCCAGTCGGGATGACTGCCTTCCCATTGGGGTACGGCTGGCACGCCTTCCAGTGTGATCGCGCCGGTCTTGCGGTCCACCGCGGCCGCGACCGGTCCCGCGCCGTCCGCTTTGCCCAGGGCGACCGTGCGGGTCAAACGCAGCTGCAGCAGCGTCGGGGTGAAGTTGCGGCCGGACTCGCGGTGGCTGGCGGTAAGCACCGCGCAGACTGCGGGTGAAATCCAGCGCAGGGCGACGGACTTGCGGTCCGCTTCAGCGTAGAAAACCTCCGGAGGATGCGGCGCAGGCGCGGCTCGCAGCACAGCGGTGAGTCCGGTTTCAAGGCGTTTGAACATCGCGCGCCACGCGGATTTGTCAGGCGTCTTCGCGATCGTGGCCGGCGCGAGAAAATCGAGATTCACACAGCGGAGCGAAGCCGCCACCGGCAGATTGGCGGCCCAGACGGGATTGTCAGGCGTGAACAGATGCGCGCCGCGTTTCAGCATTTCACGCGGCTCGCCGAGCCATTTGTGGCCGGAGGCGGGATTGGCGCAGTAACCGAGTGGCTGGAGCCGCGCGGCCAGTTCGTCAGGCGCAAGCTTCCAGATCTCCGGGTCCTCGAGAAACAGGTTGAGGGAGCCGGGGAGTTTCAGCGACTGAGCCCGGGCCGCAAAAGGCAGGAAAAGCGCCAGCACGAGAACGGCCCGGCACAACAAGGAGCGGAATTTCATCTCGCCAGCGTGGCACATGCCCGGAACGATGACAAGACTGCGCATGCCACGCGGTTTCATGCGGGGGACTCCTCCGGTTCCCCGGCGCAGATCGTCATCCGCCGGGCGGTTCACCCGGGTGCGCGTCCAGGCGGCGCAGCCGCGCGGGGAATTTCCCTCTGACAAAACGCTGCGGCATGGCATTCTGAACTCATGCCGCTTCTCACGGGCCATGATCTCCTCACCGCCGGCTGGCCGCCGGGGCCGCACCTCGCGCAGATGCTCACCGCGCTGCGCGACATGGAGGCGCGCGGGATTCTCGATCCTGACTACGCGCTGAAGCTGCTGCGCCGTAATTTTCCGCCGCCGCCGGACAAGCTGGAACTGCGCGCGGAAGCCGCGCCGCTGGCGGAGGCCATCGAGGTGACAGGGCCGGACGATGAGCAGAATGTGGGTGCGGTGCGGCGGTTGATGGATGAACTGCTGCGCACACCGGTGATCGAACGCGGCGCCATCATGCCGGATGCGTGTCCCGCCGGCGCGGCGCGGGCGACGATTCCCGTGGGCGGCGCCATTGCGGTGCGGAATGCGATCATCCCCTCGGCGCACAGCGCGGACATTTGCTGCAGCATGTATGCGACGTTCTATCGCAGCGAACTGCCGGTGGCGGCGCAACTCGATCATTTGGCGGCGAGCACGCGCTTTGGTTTCGGCGGGCGCAAAGAGGAGGACTGGGTGCCGCATCCGGTCGTGGAGGAGAATGTGCTGCGCACGAATCCGTTCCTGCACGGCCTGGAGCGCCACGCGCGCATGCACATGGCGGATCAGGGCGACGGGAATCACTTCGCCTACATCGGTCGCGTGACCCTGACGCCGGAGGCACTGGCGCAATTCGATGCCGCGGGGCATTGCGATCTGGTGCAGCGCCTCACCGATGCCGCGGGCGGTCGCTTTGACTGGCAGGTGCTGGTCACGCATCATGGCTCGCGCGGTCTCGGCGCGCATGTTTATAAACGCGGGCAGAAAGCCGCCGAAGCCCACACCGCACGCGTGGCTGCCGGCATTCCCGACGCCGCCGCATGGCTCGACTTTTCCGAACGCGAAGGTCAGGACTACTGGGAGGCACTGCAGTACGTGAGCCGCTGGACGCTGGCGAATCATCAAAGCATCCACGCGCGCTTCCTCGATTGCGCCGGCGCTGTGGAAGTCGCGTCGCTGGGCAATGAACACAACTTCGTCTGGAAACGCGGCGACAACTTCCTCCACGGCAAAGGCGCCACGCCTGCATGGCGCGATGACCACGGCCGCCCGCTCGCCGGTCTCATTCCGTTGAACATGGCCGCGCCCATCCTGGTCACGCTCGGCCGCGACAATGCCGAATTCCTCTCCTTCGCCCCGCACGGCGCAGGCCGGAATCTCTCCCGCACCGCCCTCGTGCGCCCCTATCGCGACAAACACGGCCAGCTCGACGAACGCCGCGTGGCCGACATCATCAAACACGCCACCCGCGGCCTCGACATCCGCTGGTTCTGCGGCAAACCGGACTTGTCAGAGTCGCCCCTCGGCTACAAACCCGCCGCCCAGGTCCGCGCGCAGATCGAAAAGTTCGCCCTCGCAGATGTCGTCGCCGAAATCGAGCCGCTCGGCTGCATCATGGCCGGCGACGCCGGCCCGCGCCCGTGGCAAAGGCTGAAGGACGAACTGACCCCGAAGCAAAAGCGCCAAATCGAACACCGCGCCGACCGCCGCAAAGAAAAGCAGCACCTGCGCCACTGGGAGACGGAGGAGGAGTGACGCCGCAGCGGTTCACGATCCCTCCCGCCGCAGCGATTCCGGCAGCGCAATCGACTCCACGCCGCCATCGTCCGCCTTCCAAACAACGCGGCCATCCGGCAGCAGGCGGACCACCTTTCCGTGCGACGAGCCGCGCAGCGTCATCACGCGGTCGCCGGGCTGAAAATCGGCGGCTTCGATCATGCCGTGCAGAATGGCACCCGCTTCATTCCAGTCGAGCACCCCCGCAATGTAGTGAGCGATAGCGGAAGCCAGTTCCCGCCGCCGTCCGGGTGGGAGATCGCTAAAGAGAGCGAGACACATTTCCCGCCCGATGTAGGCAAAAGTGTTGCCATTGAAGAACAGGAACGGAGCACGCCGATGGAAGCTGCGGAGGAAATGGAACGTGTCCGCCAAGGTTACTTCGCGGCGGCGCGCCGCTTCCCAGTCTCCTCCGCACGCTGCGTGAGTTTCGCTGTTAAAGCCATGCTGTGCGCCTCCTCTTGCGCACGTTCTTCCATTGAGGCCGACGACAGACTCCCAACTCCAGTGCGCGAGAAAAGCGGCTCGGGTTTGAAGCGGTGAGTCGCTTTCGCGGCTTCCTCCGCAATGTCCTCCATCGTGAGGTGCTCCAGCAGGTCCAGTCTCAGTTTCATGATTCATAAAAAGCGCACCCCGGCGGAAAAGCAACGGGGCAGGAAGGCATCGTAGGCCGAAGCGGTCGCGGCTGCCAATGCTCAAGTGAACGGGCAAACCGCCGGCGCATCACAGGCGACGTGCCATTCCCGCCGGTAGCGCGGCCATGCCGTCAGGCTGGCCGTGTTTGCACGCGACAGCCCAGGACAAGCACGGGCAGGCTAACTCCATTCCGGTTTAGCCTAAAAAGGAAAATGAGAAGAGCGCCGCAGCCCGAAGGCGGCGGAGATTTGG
>CAZFZN010000050.1:0-50328 GCA_964523105.1 uncultured Akkermansia sp. | reverse complement strand
CGCCACGATAGCTTAGTTTAGCATCCGCGTGGCCGGAAATCGGGGTCCACTTCATCCTTCGGATGTTGGAAATGGCTATCTCCAACCGCTAAGCACTCAGGACAAGACGCGGCTGAACTCTCCCACGCAGCCATGAAGCACGTCCTTTTCCTCTGCAGCCGGAACCGCCTGCGCAGTCCGACGGCGGAGCAGGTGTTTGCTGAGTGGCCGGGAGTGGAGACGGCTTCGGCGGGGTTGAGCAACGATGCCGAACAGCTGGTAACGGTGGAATTGCTGGAGTGGGCAGACCTCATCGTGGTGATGGAGCCGGTGCACCGGGAGAAACTCACCGCGCGCTGGCGTCCGCATCTCCGGCGCGCCCGCGTGGTGTGTCTCGATATTCCTGACGACTACGAATTCATGGACCCCGCGCTGGTGGCCCTGCTCCAGGTGCGGGTGCCGCCGTTGCTGACGGCCTGAGCCGCATTGGACTCTTGCCTCTGGCCGCAGACTTCCAGTTTGCATCCCGCGGCGAAAGGACCACACTGCGTCCATGATTCTCGAACGCTTCCCGGACGTGCGACGCCTGCCGGCGTCGGAAAAGCTGCTGTTCGTTTCGGAACTCTGGAATGAACTGGAGGAGCAGCCCGGAGAGCTCCCGGTGGAGCCGGAAGTGGTGGCGGAGCTGGAGCGCCACATGGAGCATTTCCGGCAGCATCCCGATGAGTTCACCACCTGGGAGGCGGTGAAACAAAGAATCCTCGGCGCGCCGGCATGAAGGAGCTGAGTGATGGACTTGCGGCAGGATCCCCGCACCATCCGGCGGGGGCTGTTTGAGAGCTGAAGTGGCGCAAAAGGGGCCGCCGACACGCCAAGGAGTGCCGGCTTGAAACGCCGGCTCCGCGGCTGCGTAATGTCGCACCACCCATGGAAATCCTCGCTCTCGAAACCTCCACGCCCCGCGGCAGCCTTGCGCTGTGGCGGGATGGGGTCATCGCGGGGCGGGAGGAATTTCAAAGCGACCGGGCGCACAACAGCGTGCTCTTTGCCCCGCTGGAGCGGGTGCTGCGCGAAGTGCGCGCGCTGCGCTGCATCGTCTGCGGCACCGGGCCGGGCAGTTACACGGGCGTGCGCGTTGGCATTGCAGCGGCGATTGGCATTTCCCTGGCAAAGAATGCGCCGCTGATCGGCCTGCCGTCCGTCCTTGCCCTGAATGCAGAACGCTATGCCGTCTGCGGCGATGCGCGGCGCGGCGCCTGGTGGTGGGCGGAGGTGGAAGGCGGAGTCCTGACTTTGCCGCCGGCTGCGGCTTCGCTGGATGAGTCCGCCGCCCGCGCCGGGAAATGGAATGGCCCGGTCTTCACCGCCGATGCCGCGTCGCCTCCTTTCTGCCGCGCGGTCCCGGTCGCGCCGAATGCGGCGCACCTTGCGGCGCGGGCCGCCGCCCTGACCGATACGGAGATCGCCCGGCTTGCGGCGTTGCCTGTCGAACCGCTTTACCTGAGCGCACCGTTCGTGACCGTTTCCAAAAAGCCTGTTTTCGCCTGACAAATGTCGCAAGTGCCCGTCACACCGCCGGAGATGTCCTCCCGCGAAGACACGCCGCCGGAGTCGCTCCTGGAGCGGCTGCGGAAGATCACGGGCCTGACAGAAGCGGAACTGCCGCCCGTGACGCCTCCAAAACCGGAACGCCGCGAACCTCCGGTGGATGGGCTGCTGACCGCCCTGCGGGAGGTCACGGGAGTCGCTGCGGCATGCGGCATCGCGGTGGCGGTGACGCTCGCGACGCTGGCGGCGGGGCTCGCCCGCGGCGCGGGGATGGTCGCGCGAAATGTCAGGCAACGGCACAGACAGCGCCTTGAGTCGCGCAGGATCGCGCCCGCGACTTTGCCGCCTGCAGCATTGCCGCCGCAGCCTTGTGTCAGTCACGAGGCCTCTTTTGTGGAGGAGGCACCGCCCCCACCGGCGGCTGTGGCTCCTCCGGTGACGGCCGGACTGGAAGAAAAGCAGGAAGAGGAAACCGGGGCGAATTCCGGGATGCTTCCGGCAACGCAGGATCTTCTGCCGGAACCGGCTCGCCCCGCGGCCCCTGTGCAGCGACGAATCCGGGGAGCATTCCTCACCGGCCTCGCGCTGTGCTGTCTGCTTCCGGCTCTGTTGCTGATACCGCCGGTTCGCTATCAGGTTTCCAGTCTGCTGGGATGGGGCAACGCCCTCGTGGTCGCCGGCGAAGGCGGCTGGCTGTTTCCGCGGGCCACATCGCCGTCCGCCGTCTCCCTGCACGACACCGCAACGCGGCTGCAGGCGGGCGGCGCAACGCTGATCGTGGTCAATGTCCCGGCGAAGTCGGCCATCTATCCGGAGCGGCTCGATGCGTCGCACGGCGGCGGGCTGGAGCGGGATTCCGCAGTGGCCGCGACGCAGCAGCAACTGGCCGCTGCGGGAGCCCGGCTGCTCGATCTCGGACCGGTGCTCCATGCACTGAAGGCCAGCGAAGCGGGCCGCGAACCGGCCTTCCGCGCACAGAGTTCGCACTGGAGTCCGGCCGGAGCCGAGCGTGCCGCGGCGGCGGTCGCCGCCTTTGTGCAACAGCAGTCCGGTTACGCCGCGCTGCCGCTGAGTCCGCAGCAGCCCGCGCTGACACGGCATTCCCTGACAGCTCCGCTGGAGGATTTGGCAGCCGCCTTCGATTCCCCGCGCTGGCGTGAGGCGCACCCGCCGCAGCCGCTGCATTTCATCCGGCTGCTCGGCGCGGATCATCAGCCGCTGGCTCCGGATGCCGCATCTCCTGTGGTGCTGCTCGGCGGCGACGAAGTCAGGATTTACGACGATCCGGCGCTGACTCCCTCAGTGGAGTCCCCGCCCGACGGCGGCCGCTTCAGCGCGGGCTTTGCACAGTATCTCACATTGTATTTGAGCACAGCGCTCGACGTGCATACGGCGGAAAGTGCCTCTGCCGCTGCGACGAACTGGCTCGACACGCGGCCGGAGCCTGACCGCAGGACAAAGAAGTTCATCATCTGGGTGGTGCCGGACGCCGAAATGGGGCCGTGAGAACTGTCAGGAGTCGCGGAACTTCCGGTGGCACTCGCTGCACTGTTTTTTAAGCACAGGCAGAATGTCAGGGGCGGCGGCGGGCTGGTCGCGCAGCGTGGTGGCTTGCTTCAGCGAGGCTTCCATCATTTGGCGAAGCTCCGCGGGCGCATCCGCCGGCAAATGCCGCAGCGACTCCGTGAAGCCTTCCTGCACGAGCAGGGCGGTAGCGGCATCGGGCTCTTTCGCGGCGGAGAGCGAATCGAAGGCGCGGTCGAGCTGGGTCATGCTTTCCACAAGGCCGTTCACGGGAGCGGAAGGAACGAGCGGCGCGGGTTTCGTGTCCGGCGGCAGCGAGGGGAAGGCCGCCACGTCGCGCCACAGGCCGGTGTAGTTTTTGCCGGTGCCGGCGGTTTCCAAATACTTCGCGGCGGACTCGGGCGTCAGTTGTTTCCGGCCCATGGCCACGATGCAGGCCGCGGCGGGACCGCGGTGCTTTCCGTGATGACAGTGCAGGTAAAGCGGCCCGGTCTGATCTTTTGTCAGGCCGGCAAGAGCGGCGGCGGTCTCAGGCGGGATGCCGTCGTAGCCGTGCGGCAGGTGAATGTAGCGCAGACCGCAGGCTTCCGCGGCGGCGAGGTCGGGCTTCGCGCCGTCCACACTGACAATCGTTTTGATGCCCATGCGCTGCAGTTCCTGGAACGCTGCGATGCCCGCCGGTTCGCTGCCGGTCCAGATGCCGTCACAGGGCTGATGGACATTGTGCAGGACGGAGCCGTGTTTCTCTCCTGCCGGTGCGGCGGCAGGTTCTTTGGCGCCATCAGGTGAGCAGCCGGAAACGAACACGGCTGAAACCGCAACCAGCAGGGAAATGGATTTCATGGAATCAACGGGGGTGAAAGCCGGGCGTGCCAGGCGCGCAGCGTGGGAGACCCGGAGTCATTGCCAGAGGCGAACGCATCCGTCCACTCCAGATTCGCGATCACCCTGGCGGATTCCAGAATCACCAGCCGCTGCGCGCGCAGACGCACGGCTTCGGCGGGATCATGCGTCACGCAAAGAATGGCACAACCGCGTGAGGCGGCGAGCCGGTCCACCAAATCGAGCAGCTGATCTTTGAGCACGGCATCGAGTCCCTGAAACGGCTCGTCGAGCAGCAGCAGCCGGGGCGAGCCGGCCAGGGCCGCGCCGAGGGCGGTGCGCTGCTGTTCGCCGCCGGAAAGCGTGCCCGGGCGGCGGCGCGCCAGTTTTGTCAGGCCCAGCGAGTTCAAAAGACCGTCCACTTCGGTGCGGTCACGGGCGGCAAGCTGCAGATGCCGCCGCACACTCAGCGATGGCCACAGTCCCAGATCCTGGAGCAGCATCCCCACTCCCCGACGGTGCGGCGGCAGCAGGATTTCCGCGCCGCGTGTTGCGGGCCGGCCTTCAAACAGAACCTCCCCTGACGTCAGCGGCTCCAGGCCCGCGATGGCCCGCAGCAGCGTGCTCTTTCCCGCGCCGGACGGCCCGGCAATCACGATGCGCGCCCCCGCGGAAACAGTCAGGCTGACGTCGCTCAGGAGCGCAGCATCGCGGCGGCGGACGGTGACATTTTGACAAGTCAGGAGCGGGGAGGAATTCACGGGGCAAAGGAGACGGCGGTGCGCCGGATGAATGCGCTCGCGGCCAGCAGTGCCAGCCCCAGTGCCAGCGGCACCAGCAGCAGGGCCGCACAGAGCGAGGCCACGATGATTTCCGGCGAGTTGTCCATGACGGCGAAGACATGCGAAGTGAAAGCCGTCGCGCCGGGTGGCTGCAGCAGCATGAGGCTGGTGACGTCCGCGAGGGAGAGCAGGGCGCAGCAGAATGCGGCCATTGCCAGCCATGGCGCGAGCACTGGAGCGAGCACGCACCGCGCGAAGCGGGGCCGCGACATGCCGGTGAGACGGCGGCGGTCGTTCCATGATGCCGGCAGCGCCGCAAAGGCCGGCGCGAGCAGCAGCGCCGCCAGCGGGAGCCATTGCAGCCCCAGTGCGAAAGCGACGCCAGGCTCCCTGCTGAGCAGGGAACGCACTGCAGGAACCTGCACGCCCGCGGCCACCCAGCCCAGCGCGCGCAATGACGAGGGCAGTGCCACCGCCAGCAGGCACACCGCCATGAACCACGTGCGTCCCGCCCCGTACGCCGCCAGCACGGCGCCGCCCGCGGTCGCGATCAACCCGCTGCCGAGCGAGTACCAGAGTGTGGGCGCGAAACTGCTTTTCCACAGCAGCATCGCCTCCGCCATGTAATGCGCTGCCCGCGGCCGCTGCAGCGGCGCCGCCAGACCCGACGCCGGCAGGGCGAGGGCCATGAGGGCGGCCAGAAACAGCGCGAGCGCGAGGAGCCAGTCGAGACGCATGGCCGCGGGCACGGTCCCGCTGCGCGAGCCACTGCGTGCGGTTTGCCGGTGCGACCACGATTTTGTCAGGGTCCACGCCGCCACGAGGGCGAGGGGAAGCAGGAGGACTGCCGAGGCGAGCGCCTTGGCCGCGGCCTCCGCGGCGTCCTGACGCAGCGCGAGCGAGACCAGCACCTCTCCGGCCATGCCGTGCCGGCCCATGATTTGTCCGGCTCCGGCATCCGCGGCGCAGAGAAGTCCCGCGAGCACCGCGGCTCCGGCGGCGGCCGGCCACGCCCGGCGCGCCGACAGGCGCATCGCGCGCCATTTGCCGAATTTGGTGAGGGCGAACTCCCACTGCGCGCGCGGCACCCGGCTTACCGCCACACTGGCCGCCAGCACTGTCAGCGGCACCGCCACCGCGAGTCCGGCGCAGAGCAGGCCCCACCTGCCGTCGAAGAGGGCATACCATGTCCGCGGTGCGCGGCTGTGCAAAAAGGACCAGCCGATGGCCCAAAGAAACGGCGGCAGCAGCAGCGGCAGCGCGCATAGGCCCTGAATGAGCCGCCGCCATGCGCAGGGAGCGAGTCCTGTCAGGACGCCGGCCAGCCAGCCGGGCAGAAATGCCAGGGCCGCGACGAGGGACGCCTGCTCCAGCGTGTGCCCTGCTGCAATGCGCCAGCCGCGCTGCTCCACCCACCACCACATGCCGCGACTGCCGCCTGCGGCTTCACCTGCGAGAAAAATCAGTGGCAGCACCCAGAGCGCCGCGACGAGCAGCGCAGGCCATGCGGTGAGGGCACGTTTCATCGCTGGCGGTCCGCCCATTCGTTGAGAAATCCTCCGAGGAGCCGTTGCATCAGCGTGTCGAGTTCGCGCCAGTCCGCGGCACCGAGCGGCGCGGGAATGGCGAGGCCGCGGAAGAGCACCGGCGCGGGAATGGAGGACCGCGATGGCCAGTGGGCGGCTTCGCTTTCCGCCATGAGACGTTCGCCTTCCGGCCCGGCAAGCCACGCGGCGAGCCGCCGGGCCTCCGCGGCGTGAGGGGCGTTCTTGATCAGGACCGCGGTGGAAGGCAGCAGCAGCCCGCCGTCCTCCGGAGCCACGGGAATGATGACCTCCACCGGTTTTTGGTCGAGCAGGGCCACGTGATAGTCATCGCTGTCGGTCAGGCCGAAGGCGAATTCTCCGGAACCCGTGCGCCGCTTCACCTCGCCGTTGCTGGCCAGCATTTTTCCGCCGTGCCTGGCGAAGTCCTCAAAGAACCTGCGGGCCCGCTCGTCGCCCCACACTTTGAACAATGCGGCGGCGTGGACCGCAGTGGTGCCGAAGAGTGGATTCGCCAGACAACTGCGCGGGGCGAACTCAGGCTTGGCCAGATCCTCCACCGAACGGGGTCGCGGTTTGTCAGGAGGTGCGAGATGCGAATTCACCATGATGACGCGCGCCCGCTGCGCGGTGGCGAAGATGCATCCCGGCGCCAGTTGCGCCGCCGCCGGCAGCGCTGCGGCGTCATCGGGCACGAATGGCTCCAACAAACCCGCAGTATTGAGGGCGAAGGCCCGGGCGACATCGCCGCTCCAGAAAACATCCGCCACAGGTTGTTCTTTTTCCGCCATGAGCCGCGCCAGCAGGCCGGCACTCTTGGCCGCTTCGGTGTCGCTCACCAGTTTCACCGCAATGCCGGTTTCCTTTTGAAACACCTCCGCCGCGCGCCGGGCGTAAGTTTCGTCCACACTGGAATAGAGCACGACCTCGCGCGCCGCCTGCTTTTCACCGCAGCCGCTCAGCAGCAGCGGAATCATGGCGAATGCGAATCTCATGGCTGGGTGACGAGCAGGCGCGCGGAGAGGCGCGGACTGTCGGCGGGAACGGTGACACTGATGAGACGGAGCCCCGGCCCGGCGGGCGCTTCACTGATCGACGCCGGAGGCAGGACGGTCCACACATCGACTGTGCCGTAGGCGACATAGAACCAGTCCGTTTCCATGTCCGTGCTGGTTTCCAGCCATGTTGTGACGTCGATGGGCGCGGTGTCAGGAACGGTGAACGAGATGACCCACACCGGATCGGGACCGCTTTCATCGAGGACGGCGGAAAGCGGTTCGGGGCTCGCGGACCGGGGATTGCGGCCGGTCATGGCTTCCACGCCGTTGGTGAGGCCGTCCCTGTCAGGATCCGCGGTGAATCCGCTGATGAGAGGATCCGCCAGTTCGGCTGCATCGAAATGTAGTGCCTGCCATCCGGCAAAATCAAAACCCGGAACGAAACTGAACTGATCGAGCCCGCTGGGCCCCCCGCCGCCGTAGTCGTAATGCACCCAGCGGAGGACGTGCGTTCCTGCAGGGACGGGGACGCTGCGTTCCACCCACTGACCCTCCGGATAGCAGGAATCGAAGTAAAGGCCGTCCACATGGAGTTCGAGGTTGCTGTTGAACCCGGGGGCGACCATCCAGCGGAACGTGGCCACGCCTGGCCCGGTGACGCTGGTTTCCACCCACGATTCAAGTCCGTCAGGCAGGTTCACTGAGGAAAGCGCGCAGTCGGTGCCGTCGCTGGCGGGAATGAGCGTGCCGGTCACGCCCTGCCACGGCAGCACGCCGCTGGTGGTCCACGGGAATCCCGGGGCATCAAGTGCCTCCGCCAGTCCCACGGAGGTGGCGGTGCCGGTGATGACCCTGTCAAAACGCGCCGCGGAGCCCGCCGGCGCACTGGGGCTGGTGTTGCCGGTGATTTGCAGGCGGTGAATGCCCGGGGAAAGTTCCTGAATGACCGGCAACCATGAGCCGTCGGTGCTTTCCGGCAGATAGGAGAAAAAGTTGTCGTCGAGATTCCAGTCGAGGGTGTGCCCCATGGCACGGTGCTGGAAGACCAGAGTGCCCGGGCCTGGCACTTCGGCAAAGAGGTCGGTGGTATCGAACACGGGCGTCGCCGCCGCTTCGAGGGCTCCGCCGGCATCGAGAGCGACCGCGGTCTGATTGAACCACAGATTGCCGCCGCGCGCGACGACGGTGGAGACCGGAATGTCGAACGAAGCGAACAGCGGCGGCACCGCCTGCGGCGTCCAGACGACTTCATCGAGGCGCAGGCTGGTGAGCCCGGTTCCAAGGCTGAAGTTCGTGCGGTTGTAGGACCAGCGCACGGTGTGCGGGCCGGCGCCGAGCGCGATGGCGACCGGAGTCCAGTCGGACGCGGCGGCTCCGGTGAGCCAGTGTTTGCCGTCCACCTGAATGGAAATGTCATTCGAAGAGGGCACGCCGGAAAGCATCCAGAATGTCAGGGTGCCGGGACCGGTGACGCTGGTTTCCAGCCACGACTGCTGGCCGGCCGGAACATTGCCGCTGGCGGCGAAGTCCACGCCGTCGTGCGCATGCGTCGCCAGTTCATAACCCACCCACGGCAGATGACCGCCGGTGGTGAAGGTGAGCCCCGCGCCCTCGAGGGCCGGGGCGACGGGTCCGGGCGCGGTGACCGTGAGCCGGTCCAGCCATGCCGCATCTTCACCCGCGGTGGTGGAGGAACTCTTGATATACCTCCATTCCAGGCTGTGCCGGCCGGCGCTGAGTTGATGGAAATTGGAGCGCCAGTTGAGCAGACCGGAATTGTTATATACTGGACTGCCGTCGAGATAAAAGTAAAGCCGGTCACTGAACTCGGAGGAAACCTTCGTGTCGAACGTCACCAGGGCAGGCCCGGAAACCTGAGTGGTCAGCCACGACATTCCGGAGTCCGGAGTGACGCCTGAGCGCAGCGCGTCCACGCCGTCGGTGCTGTCGGTGGTCTGGTAAAACCAGGGCGACTGGGTTCCGCTGCTGTAGAGTGCGGGAGAAGTGACATCCAGCGCAGCGGCGAGTCCGGCGGGATCGGACGGGGTCCAGGTGCATTCATCCAGCATGGCCGCGGCGAGGGCGGTGGAAGTCCCGGGAGCCCGCGCATAAGTCC
Source organism: uncultured Akkermansia sp. (assembly GCA_964523105.1). GTDB lineage: Bacteria > Verrucomicrobiota > Verrucomicrobiia > Verrucomicrobiales > V1-33 > V1-33. Next base: position 41,015 of record CAZFZN010000050.1, on the reverse strand, counting down.
AGCGCAGCGTATGCGCACCGGCCGGGAGAGAACACACGGCCGGGCGCCACGGCACGGTGCCGCTCAGCGTGTCGTGGACCGCTCCATCGATGGAGAAGTGCACTTCGTCCGCGGTGAGCGGCGTGTCCTGTTTCCACCAGAACGTGAACGTGCCAGGGCCGGTGACCGTGGTTTCGATCCAGCCCGACTGCCCGCCTGACGTGAGCCCGCTCACCGCCGCGTCCGTGCCGTCATGTCCGGCGCCGGGAAAAGCCAGGCCGTTCCAGCCGTCGGTGGTCCATGTGAGGCCCGCGCCATCGAGGGCATCGCCGACCGGTGAACCTGACACAAACCGCACCTCATCCACCCAGCCGCGGTCGGCCCCGCTGCTGACCGAGGCATTCTTGGCATAACGCCACTCGATCTCATGCCAGCCAGGACCGATCTGACGCTGCACCTGTTGCCAGCCGGGCTCACCGGAGATGGCGGCAATGGAGGCGCCGTCGAGCAGGAAGCTGAGCGTATCACTGGATGCCTGACAGGAAACTTTCCACCAGAACGAAAGCCAGACCGGCCCCTCGACGCGCGTGATCAGCGCGCTGGTTTGACTGTGCGTGATGGCACCGCTGCCGGCGGCGGCGATGCCGTCGTGGGATTCCGCGGGGCCCGTCACGCTCCACGGCAGATGAGACGCAGTGAGCCATGTGCCGGAGCCGTCGCCTGCGGCGGCGGACAGCGGCGGCGGGCTGGCGGGCGTGAATTGCACCTCATCCAGCCACACGGTGTTCAGGCCTGACGTGGTGGTGGACTCGTTGCGCCACGTCCACCGCAGCGTGTGTGAGCCGGCGGGAAGCGCGGCCACGACTTCCTGCCAGTCCACCTCTCCGGCCACGGTGCGCCAGACGCCGCCGTTGATGCTGAACACGAGCGGCTCCGTCGAGTGCGTGGACGTCTTCTGCCAGAAGCTGACCGTGCCCGGACCGGTGACGGTGGTTTCCAGCCACGACTCCTGACCCGTGGGCACGCCGCCGCTGGCGGCCATGTCCGTGCCATCGTGGGCCATGCTGAGCGCGAGCGTCTGCCACGGCAGGGAACCGCCGGTGGTGAATGTCAGGGCGGGCGCCTCGAGAGCTGCGGCATAGCCGGTGCCGGGCGAAACGATTTCGATCCGGTCCACCCAGCCGGTATCACTGCCGGCCACGGTATTGGCATTCTTTTCATAGCGCCATTCGAGCAGGTGCGGACCGGGAGGAATGAATCCGGTCTGGCGTTCCCAGTCCACTTCCCCGCTCATGGCATCCTGCTGCACGCCGTCGAGGTACCAGCGCAGGTTGTCAGAGCTGGCGGAGGAAACCTTCCAGTAAAAGTTCAGCACCGCGGGACCGGTCACCGGCAGGGTCAGGCGGGAGTTCTGGCTGTGATCGACGGGCCCGGCCTGGAGCGCATCGACGCCGTCGTAGGAAACGAGCGTTTGGCGGAACCACTGGGCATCCCCGAAGGTAAACAACTGCGCTTCCGTCAGGTCGGCGGCATCGGCGAGCGGAGGCGTGCCCGGAGTCCACGTCACCTGATCGAGCCATGCACTGTCCGGAGCCGTGCTGGTGGCGGCACTCTTGGTGTAAGCCCAGCGCAGCGTGTGCGGTCCGCTGCCCAGCGTGCGCTGGTACGCGGACCATGTCGTCGCGGTGAGCCCCTCGGGCTCACCGCCGTCCACTGTCAGGGTGAAGAGGTCGGAGCTGTGCGCGAGCACTTTGGCGCTGAATGTCAGGGTGCCGGGGCCGGTGACGGTGGTTTCGATCCAGCTTTCCTCACCGTCGCCGATGTCGCCGCTGCTCGCGGAGTCGGCGCCGTCGGCCGAGTATTCCAGGGCATAGCCCGCCCACGGGGCATCGCCGCCGGTCGTCCATGTCAGGCCCGCGCCGTCGAGCGCCGCGGCCAGATCGCCTGGCGCGGCGAATTCCACTTCATCGAGCCAGCCGGTGTCGGCGCCGGTGCTGGTGGTGGCATTCTTGCTGTAGCGCCATTCGTGAACCCGGGTGCCGGGGGGCGTGCGGCGCAGCATGTGATTCCAGTCCACCGCGCCGCTGATGACGGCGCTCTGCACGCCGTCCTCGTAATGCCGCAGCACGTCGCTGCCGCTCTGAGAGTCCACTTTCCACCAGTAACTGATCCAGCCGGGACCGGTGGTGTTGAACATCACGCCCGATTGCTGATTGTGCGTAATCGCACCGCTCGCGAGGGCGGAGACGCCGTCCTTTGTCACGGTGGTCTGCACCGACCACGGCAGCGCGCCCTGAGTCAGCAAAGTTTGTGAGGGCATTCCAATGGCGGTGCCGGGCGAGTTCGCTGCGCCGGAGTTCCAGACCAGTTCATCCATCCACGCCGTATCCGGAGCGGTGGTGGAGCTGCCGTCTTTCACATAACGCCAGCGCACGCGGTGCTGGCCCGCTCCCAGATAAAACGACGGGCGCTCCCACAGCGCGGTGGTGCCGCCGATGGAGGCGAGTTCGATGCCGTCGATGCTCAGCCGCTGCCGGTCATTGGCATGAGAGTTGACGTTCCACCACGCCCCGCCTTCGCCAGGACCGTCGATGATCGCCTCCAGCCATGTGTCCTGATTGTGCGTGATGGTCCCGCTGGCGGGAGCGCTGACACCGTCGTGCGTCACGGTGGTCTGCGGTGCCCACACGGCCGTGCCGCTGCTCACCAGAGCGACCACTCCGGGCGGGACACCGGCGGCAGGCGCCGCACTGTCCAGCAGAGCGGGCACCGCCTCCGGGGTGAACGCCACTTCATCCAGCTGCATGACGCGTCCCGGGGAAGCTGCGGCGCCGCCGGCCGGGGCAAAATCCCAGCGCAGCGTGTGCGGCCCCGCGCCGATGGTCGCGGTCACCGGCAGCCACGCGGTCGCGCCGGTTACTTCGGTCAGGGTCACCGTGCCGTCCATGATGAGGCTCAGTTTGTCGTCGGCCGCGGAGGAACCGCCGCGCCACCAGAATGTCAGGGTGCCGGGGCCGGTGACACCGGTTTCGATCCAGGAAGTCGCTCCCGCCGCGGGCTGTCCGCTCACGGCAAAGTCCGTGGTGTCGTGCGCTCCAGCGGCGGAGGATGCGCCGGTCCACCCGCTGCCGCCTCCGGTGGTCCACGTGAGTCCGGCGCCGTCGAGCGCGTCATCCAGCGCCACCGCGGGGGCGGGCGCGAAGGCGATTTCGTCCACCCATGCCATGTCGCTGCCGGTGGTGGTGGTGGCATTTTTGCTGTAACGCCACCGCAGCGCGTGACTGCCGGGAGCCACCGTGTAGGTCTGCAGCGCGAAGGCCTGTTCACCGGAGGCTGTGTGCGCGCCGATCACGGTGCCGTCGTTGAGAAAGTGGAAGAGGTCGCCGCCCGACTGCGATGAGACCCGTCTCCAGAATGTCAGGGTGCCGGGGCCGGTGAGCCGCGTTTGCATCCATGTTTCCTGACTGTGAGTGATGAGCCCGCTGGCGGCGGCGTCCGTGCCGTCGTTCGTCACGGTGGTTTGGCGTCCCCACAGCGCATGGCCGGAAGTGACCAAAGTCATGCCTGTGGCATCCACGGCGTCGGCCAGTTCCGCCGGCGTTTGCGGCGAGAAGCTCACTTCATCGACCACCGCTCCCTGGGTGAGACTCCGCGCCGCGGTGCCGCGCTGCCACAGCCAGCGGAACGTGCAGGCGCCCGGCGGAATGGCCACCCCCACCGGCTGCCAGTCCGCGGTTCCTGTCAGGGCATGCTGTTCCTCGCCGTTGGCGAAGACTTTCAGCATGTCGCCGGAAGCTCCCAGAGTTTTCCACCAGAATGTCAGGAATCCCGGGCCGGTGACCGTCGTTTCCATCCATGTCTGTTGCGAGGGATCGAGCGCCGGGGAGAAGGCGGCGTCCGCGCCGTCGTGCGCCACGCTCATCTGCTGCGGCAGCCACGCGGCCGCCCCGGGACTGGCACCGGAGGACCATGTCAGGCCCGCACCGTCCAGCGCCGCGGCCAGCGTGGTGGAGCCGCTGTCGAATTCCACGCGATCGAGCCAGCCGGTGTCGCTGCCGGCGGTGGTGTTGGCGTTTTTGGTGTAGCGCCACTCGATGATATTCTCCCCCGGATTCAAATAACGCACCACCTGGACCCAGTCCAAGGTGCCGCCGATGGATGTGTCCTGAATGCCGTTCACATAGAGACGCAGGAGGTCGCTGCCGGACTGCGAGGAAACTTTCCACCAAAAGCTCAGCGTGCCCGGCCCCTCGACCACCGTCTGCAGGCGCGACTCCTGACTGTCGCCGATGGCGCCGGCCTGGAGTGCGGTCGCGCCGTCGTGCACTTCCGCACCCTGCACGAACCACGCGGCGTTTTGATAAGTGAGAAACTCCCGGGTGCTTTCCACCGCCTCCGCCAGCGGCGCTGCCAGCGGTGCGGAGGAGACGAAGGAAACCTCGTCGAGGTAGAGTCCGTCACCGGCCGCCGGCGCGCCGCCGTCTTTGGAATATGTGAATCGAAGGGTGTGTGTGCCCGGGCCGAGTGTCTGCACCACGGGCCGCCAGCCCGGGACGCCGCTTTCACTGTGCCGCACCGCGCCGTTCACCGAAAACTGCGCCACGTCGCCGGAACTGCCGGAGGCATTCCACCAGAAACTGAACGTCCCGGGCCCGGTGACGGTCGTTTCCAGCCATGCGCTGCTGTTGATATCGAGATAGCCGCTGTGGGCCACGTCGGTGCCGTCGTGCGAGAGCGAACCGCCGGCTCCGCCCCACGCGCCGGCGCCGCCGGTCGTCCATGTCAGGCCGCCCCCGTCCAGCGCATCCGCCAGAGTGACGCCGGAACCGGGTTCAAAGATCACCTCATCCAGCCAGCCGGCATCGCTTCCGGCGACGGTGCTGCCGTTCTTGGCGTAGCTCCACTCGACAGTGTGCGCCCCTGACGGAATTTGCCGCACCACCTGTGCCCACGGCTGCTCTCCGCTGATGGAAGTGATTTGCACGCCATCCATCCAGAAACGAAAATTGTCACCGCTGGCGGACGAGACGCGCCACCAGAACGTGAGCAGTCCCGGCCCAGTGACCCGGGCGGAACAGTAGGAAGTCTGACTGTGATCCACCGCGCCGGACTGCAGGGCGTCGGTGCCGTCATGCGATTCCGCGGTCTGCGGAGTAAATGTCAGGGGGCCGAAGCTCAGCCAGTCAAGCTGCGGGGCTTCCACCGCGTCGTCGAGCGGCGGCGGATCGCCGGGCGTGAAAGTGACGGCATCGACGCGAGCGAGATCATCGCCGGAAACGCCGCTGGCATCTTTGACGTAGCTCCACCGCAGGGTGTGCAGACCCGGCGACAGCGTGCGCATCACCGGTTGCCAGTCAGTCCCGGCGCCGGCGCGGATCGCGGCAGGTTCACCGTCCACGAGGAAGCGCACTTCGTCACCCGAGCTGGCGGAAATCATCCACTGAAAGGAAACCGTGCCGGGCCCGGTGACAGTGGTCTGCATCCATGATTCCTGACTGTGCGGAGTCCCGCCGCTCACGCCGGCACTGCCGCCGATGACACTGGCGGCATCCGAACCCGACCAGCCGCCGGCGCCGCCGGTCGTCCATGTCAGGGCGGGGGCATCGAGCGCATCACCAAGCGGCAAGGGCGCGGTCCATTTCAGTTCGTCCAGCCACACGGTATCGCTGCCAGCGGTGGCGCTGGTGTTCTTGTTGTAACTCCACTCCACGCGGTTCGCGCCCGGTTCGAGTTGGAGCACCACCTGCGCCCAGTCATTGGTGCCGCCGGTGGTCACCCGGGTCGTGCCATTCACGGAGACGACCAGATTGTCACCGCTCGCCGTCGAAGTTTTGCGCCACCATGACAATTCCGCCGGCCCCGCGCCGCGCAGCACGAGGCGGGAGGACTGCGAATCCCCGATGGCACCGCTGGCCGCGGCATCGGTGCCGTCGTGGTTCTCCGCCGATTGCGGCACCCAGACGGCGGAACCGCAGGAGAACACGTGAAAGCCGGCGGGAAGATCGAGCGCCTGCTCCAGCGGCGGAGTGCCGGGAGTGAACGACACTTCGTCGAGAAACACGGCGTCAGGGTTCACCGGATTGTTGATCGAGCGAAGGTAGCGCCAGCGCACGCTGTGCGCCCCCGCGCCGAAAGTGTGCAGCGCCGGCTCCCAGCCGCCGGTCGATGTCAGGGTATGAACCGTTTCGCCGTCCACCACCAACTGCAGTTCGTCCGTGGCGCCCGCGTCATGACGCCATTGCCACGCGAGAGTGCCGGGACCGGTGAAGGCCGCCTCCACCCAGCTCTCCTGTCCGGCGCCCACCGCACCGCTCACGGCGAGATCGGCCCCGTCGTGCGCCATCCCGCCCAGCGCATAGCCTTCCCACCCTGACGCTCCGCCGGTGCTCCATGTGAGGCCGGCGCCGTCGAGTGCGGTTTCCAAAGGGACGGCAGCGGAAAACCCCGCGCCGGACACCTTGAGCTGCCACCACGGCCAGTCGGCGGCTTCGGGCTGGCGCGTCCACTGCAGCACATGAGGCCCGCCGCCCAGCCGGTGGAATCCGTTCTGCCAGCCGTTGGAAACCGGCAGGACACTGACCCCGTCGAGCGTGTAGGAGATGCCGGTCAGGAACTGGGGAAGAGCATACGTGGTGCTCACCGCGCCGGGTCCTGTCATGAGGACACTGAGCCATGAAGTGAGATCGTCCTCCACCACTCCGCTGGCGGCGAAGTCACCGGTGCCTGACGGTTCTCCCGCGCCGCTCACGGCAAAAATCCACATGGCCACCGCGCCGGGCGATCCGCCGCTGGGCCGCAGGGAAACGTGCGCGAGGCTGCGGCTCCAGTTCTCCTCCAGCACCGGCACCGTGACACTCTGCAGATAGTAATTGCTGCTCTGCGAGCCGGTGAAGCGGTTGAACACCGCCACCTGCCATGCGTCCCCGATAGTCTGCCTCCAGTCGAAGAACACCGCCGGGGTCGCCTGACGCGCCCCGTCCGCGAATTCCAGCTCGCACATCATTTCCGAATCGCCGCCGACGGACATCACCAGCAGGCGCACCGCGCGCTGCGGCGCCGGAGTTGTCAGGGAAAGAGTGCGCGAGTCGAGCGGCTCCACGAGCAGGCCATTCATGCCCGCGTCGTCCGCGAGCCGGAAATCCCCGTCCGGCCGGCTCAGCAGGCCGTCCGCCGGCAAAAAGGCCGTGCCCGGAGCCCCGGCGGTTTCGCGCAGCACCGGCGTGATTGCCGTGCCGAGGTCCGCAGTGGTCACCGCCGTCCAGACATTTCCGGAAGCACCCGCCGTGTCGCCGCTGCCGGCGATGACATCCGCATCGAATCCGGTCACCTCCAGCGGTGTGAATTTCCCCCAGACAAACCACGGCTGTGCGCCGCCGGTGGCAATGACACTCCCTGACAAATCCAGCGCCTCCGCGAGCGGCGAGGGCGCTCCGGGCAGCCACTGCAGCCGGTCCAGCCAGACGCGGTTGTCGTTGAGAAATGAATTCGCGCTGCCCCGCAGGAAGCGCCAGCGGAGGGTGTGCGCGCCGGCGGGGATGGCCATCTCCACCAGTTGCCAGGGCGTCTCGCCGGCGATCGCGTTCAGCGCGGCGCCGTTCACACTCAGCGTGAGCGTGTCGCCGCTGTGACAGGACGATTTCCACCGGAACGACAGCACGCCCGGACCGGCAACCGTCGTCTCCAGCCATGAATCCCCGAAGCGCGAAATGCTGCCGCTGTGCGCGGCGTCGATTCCGTCATAAGCCACCCCGCCGGTGGCGCCGGCCCAGGGCTGTTCGCCGCCGGTGGCAAATGTCAGGCCTGCGGTGTCGTCGAGCGCTTCGGCCAGACTGACCGGCGTCGCGACAAGACCGAAGACCGCCGTCACGGTGACATCGCGGGTGCCTAGCAGCACCGTGGCCTGATTCGCTCCGGCCGGTGACGCGTTCTCCCAGGCGCTCACTTCATAGCCTGGCGGCGGATGACCGGTGATGGTGACGAGCGTGCCGGGAGCGTAGCGCCCGCTGCTGCCGGGAGGCGAGGCCAGCAGCGCGCCGCCCCCGCCGGTGAGCGTCAGCCTGACAAATGCGGAGGAATAGTCGAGAGGGTCGGTGCCGTCTTCATACTCTTCACCGTTGGTGCGCCCGTCGCTGTCCCGGTCGTCAATGCCATCCCAGGCAAGGCTGGTGAGAACGCTTTGCTCCCATTCGTCAGGCAGCCCGTCGAAGTCGGAGTCGAGCGACAGCCGCGCGGCCGCGCTGGGCGTGCTGCCGGAGGCGTTGGTGACGACAACGGTATAGTCCGCCTCGTCGCCGGCGGTGAATCCGGTGATGGTCAGGGCGTCGCTCACCTGCCCGGGAATGTCGGCGCCGTTCTTCTGCCATTGATAAGTCAGGCTGCCGCCGCCGGCGAGGACGGTGAGCGTCACGGTGGCTCCCGGCGCCACCGTTTTGGAGGCGGGAGGCGCGACGATTTGAGGCGGGCCGGAGGTGGCCGCGCGCACGGTGGCCAGATTGCCGGTGGCATCGAAATCCTGCGCCGTCTGAGCGCGGAGCTGTGCCACAGGGAGGAGGAGAGCGGTGAGAGAAACCAGTGTTTTCATGGTGACGCCGAATTCAGGGTTAGTGGACGAGCCAGGGAATGAGGGTCGAGAAGGCGCCGGCTTCGAGCAGCGTGACCGCGACATTCGCCGGCCAGGTTGTGACGTCGTAGAGCGTGCGCTCCCAGCCGGACATCTGATCGAGCATGGGGTCGTTGAGGCGGTCACCCAGAGTTGTCAGGAGACAGCCGGCGAGCACATAGTCACAGCCTTCGATGCAGTCGCTCTGCGCCTGATTTTCACACGGGCCGCAGGCATTGATGCAGCGGTCGTGGCCCTCATAACAGCGGTCACGGTCGTCGAGCGGCGGACGGTAGTCGGGATCGCCTGGATTGGGCAGCGGTCCGCTTTCCGGGTTCCATCCGCCGTTGGCCCAGCCGGGACCGCCCCAGTTTCCGTACCAGTGGAAGGTGCCGGACAGACCCAGCCGGTCGGTGGTGTACGCGGGGCTGTTGTTGGCGTAAGCATAGAGATTCTGCCCGCCCGGTTCACCGATGGGATCGCGCGAAATCCAGCGGCCGGAGGAGGGCTGGTAGGCGCGGAAGAGCGCGAGATGCAGTCCGCTGCCTGGGTGATGCTGCAGCCCGGTGAAGGTGAACATGGGTGCCGGCGAAGCGGGCGTGACCGTTTGGCGGCCCCAGGGATCGTAATCGATGCGCTGCAGCACCGCGCCTGCGGTGGAAGTCACGACCCTGACACTCTCGAGGTGATCGCGCCGGTAGAGCGAGACGGCGCCGCCGCCGGCCACGTCCTGCTGGCCGTGATGATAGAACCGGCGCAGCACGGTGCCGCCATCGGCGCTGCGTTCTTCACAAAGCCGGTCCACACACCAGAGATAGCGCCTGTCGGAGAGCACGGCGGCGCCGTCTTTTTCCACCACGCGCACGCGCCGCCCGTGCCCGTCATAGCTGAACTCGCTGCGCAGCGTGCCGCGCACGACAGCGGTGAGGCGATCTGCGCCGTCCCATTCATAGGTCGTCCCCGCAAGGGTGGCACCGGTGTGCGACTGCTGGTTGAGCGCATTGTAAAAGGATTCGGTGCGCGCGCCGTCGATCACCTCGGCCGTGCGATTGCCGGCGGCGTCGTATTCAAATCCGAAGACCCGGTTGGGAGAGCCCGACTTCACAATCGTAACGCCGGTGAGCTGGCCGGCGGCGTCGCCGGTCAGCGACCAGTTTTCCACCGGTGCCGCCCCCTGCTGCTGCGTCCAGCCGGTGAGGCGGCCGGTGGCATCCCATGTCTGCGTGAATTCCGCGAGGAAGGCACCGCCGGGGCCTTCGTGCCGGATTTTCTGCAGCCGGCGGTCCCCCGTGTTGGGATGATAGGAGTAAAGCGTTTTGCCGCCGCCGGGCAGATCGAGACTGGCAGGGCGGTCGGTGACTCCGTCGTAGGCCGCGGTGAAATTCCCCAGCGGGCTGGCGAGCGTCAGCAGGCGGTCCGCTTCGTCATAGGTGGCGGACTCCGCCACGCCGTCGATGGCGCGGGAGACGAGCCGGCCGGCGGCATCGTAGGAGAAGGTGATGGTGTCATTGGCCCAAGGGCCGTCGATGGAGGCCAGCTGCCGCGCCCCCGCCACGCCCGGCGGATGGAAGGCATAAGCCGTCACGCCCTGGCTGTCGGTCATCGTCGCCGGGCGGCCGTAGGCGGCATCATAGGTCCAGGTGACGGGCGGAGTCGGCACCGCGGCATTCGCCCACGAGACGGAACGCCGCTGGCCGTCGAGGTGATAGTCAAACAGCGCCACCTGACCTTTGTCATCGGTCCGGGCGGTCACCCAGCCGGTCGCCGGATGGAGTTGCAGCGATACTTTGCTGCCATCGGGGTATTCCTTGGCGATGAGGCGGCCCTGCAGGTCGTAGCGCCAGCGGGTGGTGCGCCCCATGGGATCGGTCATGGCCCGCAGGTCGCCGCAGCGGCACCATTCATAGCGCGTGACGCGCCCCGCCGGATCCGTCAGGGTCACCGGCTGGCGCAGGGCATTGCGCGTGATAGCGGTGGTGCGGCCGGCCCGGTCGCGGTGGGCGGCCACATCCAGCCGGTGCCACGTCACCTCCTCGTAAGTGCCGTCGGGAAACGTGCGGCGCGTTCTGCGGTCCATGGCGTCGTAGGTCATGGTGACGGCATAGCCGTCAGGCTCCACCGCACCGGTCATGCGGCAAAGCGGATCCCATGTGAACGTGTAAGTGTCCCCGGGACCCGGGAGCGGTCCGTCCACGGCGGTGAGGAATCCGTTGGCATCATAAGTGTAGGCAGTCGTGCCGGCGGGCGTGGTTTTGCTGAGCAGCTGTCCCCGCGCATTGTAGGTCGCGGTGCTGGTCTGGCCGGAGGCATCGGTGACGGAAACCGGCAGCCGCTGCGCGTTGTACACGATGGTGGTGAGGCGCTCGGAAATGCCGCCGGTCGTCTGGCGGAGTTCCGTGACGTCGAGCCCGTTGGTGTCATAACTGATTTCCACGGTGCGGCCCAGCGGGTCCACGGACTTGATGATCTGCCCCATCCGGTTGCGGTGCGTTTGCGTGAGCTGCGGCGTGTTCGCATCCAGCATGCGCAGTTCCATGGACGGCTCGGCGCCCATGCCGGGATACCACGGCAGCGACGACTGCACGGTGTCCATGCCGGGATAGGAATACCACACGCGCTCCTCCAGCGGCAGCTTCTTCGCCTCCATCACCGGCAGCACCAGCCAGCTCTGGTCCGTGAACCAGCGGTAGTTGATGGCCGCGGAGTAATCGCCCGGCGCGGCGTGCCACGCCTCCTTGGTCCAGTGCCATGAATTCCGGAACTGGAGCCGGTTGTATTCCGCCTGAAACCGAATCGTCTCGCCGCCCACGGTGATGAGCGGCGCCGGCCGGATGGAATTGACGATGGGTCCCGGGTCGGTGAATTCGATCCGCTCCACGTCGCCCTGCGGATCCTCGGCCTCGGTGGTGCGGTAGGTGCCGGGAGTATAACGCAGCTTGCGAAACTGCGTCGTCCCGTACGGCGTGGTCATGGAGGTGAGGAACCCGTCCGCCTGATAGGTGAACGTGCTCGTCAGTCCGATTTGATCGGTCAGGGAGTTGATGCGGTTTTCCGTGTCGTAGCCGATGAGGGCGGTGCGGCTGAACGGATCCGTGACCGAGGTGACGGCAAACGGGTCGCCGGGATGCGCATACTGCAGGGTCGTCACCTGGCCGAGAGCATCGGTCACCGAAACGAGCCGCAGTGCGGCGTCCCACTGAAACGTCACCGTGTTGCCTGACGGATCGCTCAGGCTGCTGAGGAACAGTTTGGTGGGCGCCGCCGGCACGTCTGGCACACTGTAAATCTCCTTCGTTCCGTCCTTCCGCGTCCGCTCGTAGCTCGCCGCGCCGGTCTTCTTCACGATGGAAAAACTGTGTTCATTTGGCCCGAAGACACCGGACTGCACTTCGTAGGGGCTCACCTCCACGCCACCGTGCCGGTCGTGCACCCGCACCTCCGAGGATGCGGTAAGCGTGCCGCTGACCGGCACCACGTAGCCCACCCATGCCGCCAGCCAGATGCCGCCGGTGTGCGTGTAGGCGGGGGGCGTCACCGGCTGGCTGGTGTCCATGTCCTGATAGACCAACTCGAAGGCGACCTGCGGCCCGAAAGGCGTGCGGTGCCGCAGCGGGGTGTCGTTCACGATCAATCCCGCCAGTTGCGCATGAAAGGCATAGGCGGGCATCCCCTCGTCGCAGGGGTCGTCCGTTTCGTCGCGGTCCGGTCCTGACGATTCGTCCGGCGGCGCAGTGCCGTGGGCGCCGTCGCGTCCGAAAACGTGGCGCGCCTCGTTCTCCGCCAGCAGTGCAAATCCTGGCGCGGTCTTCTCCCCGGAGGGAATGAGAAAGTGTCCGCTGCTCATGGCATTGACCGCGGCCTCACTGACCCACGACGCGAACCGCCGCGCCCGGTCCACCATGAAATAGCGGCCCGGCTCCGCCTGCGTCAGGGCCACGTAATGCTCCTCGCTCGCATGGAGCACCGCCGGCACCGGGATGGCGGCCTCCGCTTCGGTGCGCCGCGCCGCCGTCAGCGCGAGTTGATAATGATCCGTCGCATAACGCTGCACTTCACTGAGCGGAATGCCGGTCGCGATGTAACTGGCCGGCACCGTATTGAGCGACACCGGCGTCACTTTGCCGGTGGTGTGTTTCTGGATCGCATTCAGGGCCAGCGGACCGCAGGTCACGCTCTGGGCTCCCACGTGTTCCAGCAGATAGACCGCCTGCCGCGCCCGCAGAAAATGCCCTTCCAGCGAACCCGCCCGCGGGCGGCCCTCCGCCTCCGCGAGCAACTGCTTGAGCCGGTCGGCCCGGCCGGTGCCGATGTCATTCTGCAGGAGAAATCCGAGCGCTTCATCCGCGAGGCCGCGTGCCGCCGGCTCGGAACGCGCGCGCAGGGTCTGCCACAGCGACTGATACCCCTCCCGCGCGTCTGCAAACCATCCGCGGGCAAAGCGCATCGCCGCCGCCTCCGCGCGCAGCGACAGGGCCCAGCGGCTGTCGGGATGCTGCTCCAGCCAGCGCTCCGTTTCCGTTAGTTTGGCGTCGCCGTCGAGGCCTCTCACGCGGCGCAGCAGTTCCCCCAGCGCGGCATTGTCCGCGGCCGCATCGCCTTTCCCGTCCAGGGCCGCGAGGCGTCTTCCAAACGCGCGCGACTGCGCGATCTCCGCGTCCGAAGGCTGTGCCGGAATGTCAGGAAGTTCCGCCGCCGGAGCGTGCGCGGGCACGGTGCGGTGCGGGGACCCGTCGTAGGGCGGCGGATTCCAGGCCGGAATGGGCACGCTCTGCGCCGGGCCGGTTGCGGCCGGTGCCGCGGTCGTGGCCGGCTGCGGCTGCCGCCAGAGGTGCCGGAGGCCGATGAAGGCCGCGGTCAGCAGCGCCGCCGCTGCCAGGATTCGCAGGAATTTTCTCATGTCAGGGATAATAAACGGTCTAAAACGATTCCGCAGGACCGGTCACGACCAACTCCCTGCGGGGCGAGGCGCCATCCTGGCGAATCCCCGGCGGAGGGGAAGCAAAAATTTCGTTGCACCGGAATGTCTCCGGCCCGCATTTCGCTAGTCTTCAGCCTGCGGCACTGTGCCGCGCAGCACGGCGGGCGAGTCCGGGTTCCAGAAGCCGTTTTCCTCCTCCGGACCGAACCAGCCGATTTCGTCCTTCTCATTGTCACCGCCGTAGAAGTTGTCGCCCTTTTTGTCAGCGCGCTCCTCGAGGGTGACGTGACCGTCGCACCACGCGACGATGGCTTTGCCGCCCGCGCGAAAGTGCACGCTGGGCTGGAGGTCGTAGAGTTTCGTGCGTCCGTCGGCATCGGCGGCGTAATAGGGCTCGGCGAACGGATACTCCTGGAGTCCCTCCTCCTTGCTGAGCGCCGTGGTGGCAAACATCACCGTGCGGGAAGGCGCCGTGATGTCCAGCAGCGCCGCAGCAGAACAGGGATCGCCAGGCTGCCCGCCGATGTAGGCCGCGTTGTAGCCGTAGCCGCCCGCACCGTCTTCAAAACTCTGCCCGCCCTTGAGCGTTTTCTTCAACAGCGGGCACGTTTCCAGTGTCTTGTCGTTGGCGAAGTACGGTGAGAGATAGCCTTTGTCCGGCGAGAATTCCTCCTCGAGCGAGCCGCGCCCGCCGTGCCAGCGCGTCAGGTTGCGCTCGTCCTGCGCCGGGCAGTACCAGCCGCCATGGTCCGAGGCATAGCCCAGATTAGCCACCACCAGCTGCCGCAGGTTTTCGCTGCTCACCTTGATGTTCGCCCGCAGGACACCGTATTTGAACAGCGCCAGCCCGCCGAGAAAGAGCAGCGCCACGATGGCGACGACGAGCATCAGCTCCACCAAAGTAAAGCCGTGATGGCGCGTGTTCATGGAGTGCGGAGGATGCGCAGGCGGTAAAAGGCGCGGCCTTCGGGCGCCCGGGCGAGAGTGAGCCGCACCGGTCCGGCGGTTTGCGCCGCTTCCAGGGGCGACCAGTTCACACCGTCCGCTGACTGTTCCGGCGTCAGGGTCAGGCCGGCGTGCCCGGAATGCTGATAGCAGAGGGCCACGCCATCGTCCGGTGCGCTGACCTCGAGCACCGGCGCGGCATCCGGAGCATCCGGCGCGGAGCCCACCGCCCATTCGGTCAGGTTCGTGCGTCCATCGCCGTCGGGATCATCGTCCGGCGCGGCGAGCCACTGTTCCCAGCCGCCGTCCGCCTGGTGGATGACACCGATGGCGTCGAGATCGAACCCGCCGGTTTGAAAATTCGTCGGCCATGGATCGTTGATCCAGTTGCCTTCGGTGTCCCGGCTGCCGCGTCCCTGAAGGACATCGCCCGTCACATCCACGAGCCTGACATGGATGACGCGCAGGACATCGAGGCCGGGCGTGCCGGCGAGTTCTGCGAGATCGAACGGCGTGCCGTAGCCCGCGGGATGCTTGCCGGCGAGGTTGTGCAGACTGGTCGGATCGAGCGTGTGGAAATTCCCCGCCTGGGTCAGGGTCTGGGTCAGACTGACCGCCGGAAAGCGCACGAAGTCAGCGCCGTTGCTGCTGACTTCCACAAATGCCAGTTCGGCGAAGACGGCGCCCGGCGTGACGAAGAAGCCGTTCTCGAACACCGCGAAGTCCGGCCCCTCGCCGTCGGTCAGCGGCGAGGAAAACGTCAGGGTCACCGAGCCTCCGTCGCCGAGACTGAGCACCGGAGTGTCGGGCACCGGATTGCTGCCCGTTACCGGATAGGAGGCCCCGGCGGCATCGGGCGGCCCGGTGACACTGGCCGCCGAGCCGTAGCTGACCGGAGTCGCATTCACGCCGGCATGGCGCGGACCGGCCGTGAATCCTGACAAACCGGTGGCCCATGCTTTGAAGGCGGGGCTGTCCGCGGGAATGGCGTCCGTATCCGCTGCGCCGGGACCGCCGGGATAGGGCCCCGCGGCAGCCGCAGTCAGGGAAATGGCCATCACGCCGCAACAGGCTTGCGGTCTCCTTCCTCTCCTGCCGAGCAGTGCCACTGCAAGCGCCGCGAGCCATGCCGTCGCAGGTTCAGGGACGGCGGGGACGGCGTCGCCTGGATTTGTCAGGTAAGGTCCCCACACCCAGCCGTCCCATGAGCCGTGCACCAGCGGGCGCGCCGCGGCACCGGTGCTGCTTTCCACCCAGTGCCCGGGACCGTAGGGATTTCCCAGCGGCACCACGGCCGTGGCGGGCGGCACGATGTGGGAGTTCAGCAGAAAATCGGCGGGATGATAGTAAACCTCGTTGTTCACCCAGTAGCCCCAATAGCGGTCGTCCGTGAAATCGCCCGGCGTGCCGTTGTCGGAAAATGAGCGCGTGCGCGCGCCGTAAGTCAGCGTGTTGGGAAAGAACGTGCTGTCCGCGCTCAGTGCCGGATCCGCGCCGATGATGGCGGCCAGCATGTCCTGACCGGTGCGCATCTCGCCCTCCGGCCAGCGGTAGCCCCAGGCAAGGCCCGGCGAGCCGTCGCGAAAGTCAACGATCAGCGCCGCCTCACTGATGCCGGGTCCGGGAGCGGCGCCGGCCCACAGTGTGATGTCGGCGAAGGTGACGGCGGAGCGGGCGCAGGTCGCGCTGACCAGCAGGGCCAGCGCCGCCCGCAGAAGGCCCGTCAGGACATGCGGAGTGAATTTCATGGAATCTCATGGGCTTATTGATGGCGATAAGTCCGCCCGGCCCGGCACACGCCGGCGGACGGATGAGCCGCTCCAGCCCAAGTATTCTGACTTCCGGCTTCGAGCCTTCCCTCCGCCTTCACCCCTCGGCCCTCACGGGTGTCAGGATTGGCTTTGCGGAGCCGTGCTTCGCAGCGCGGCCCCTGGAGAGTTGTATCCGGTTACAGCAGCGCATACTGTCGCGGAATCGCACCGCATTCCATGCGCCGGAACGTGGAGGCACCGTGTCTGCGCCGCCGCAGCATGGCAAGCCGTTGTTTCACTCCGTCCGCAGGGCGCACGAAACTGCACCGCGGCCCTCACTTCTCCTGTTTGAAGGAAATGACACGCGCTTCGAGACCGGTGACCAGTTCGCCCGGTCCTGGCAACGCGGCGCCGGCGGAGTATTCCTGAATGTGGCCGGGGCTGAGCTGTATTTCGACCGGGACGGAATCCACCGGCACCCAGTGGCCGTCGAGCACGACCTCACTCCACGCATGACCGCCGAAGGCCATGTTCCGGTCGCCGGAGTAATACCATCCGCCGGCTTCGCGCGCCGGAATCCCTGCGGCCCGGGCCAGCGTGGTGAAGAGCAGCGCGTGCGAGGTGCAGTCGCCCTGACCGGACCGGATAACGTCCAGCACACTGAGTGCTTTGGCGTTCAGGGCGTCCTTGATCTTCGAGCGGGTGAACTTGAGCAGGCGCTGGACTTTGGTGCGGTCGTCCTTCGCGCCCCGCACGGCTTTTTCCGCCAGTTCCCTGACGGATGCCTCGGTCAGCGGGTAGCGCGCGGAGGCTTTGAGGCATGCGGCGCGCTCCTGCTCCGATGCCGGCTGCGGTTTGCCGCCGTTGCGGGTGATCTTCACAAGGACACGGCCGTCCGGTTTCCGCTCCACCGTCTGATTCGCCGTTTCGGGAAGCCGGGGCACTTTTTTGCCTTCCGGTGCGGTCAACTCGAGCACCAGTTCCGTTAGGGCCGCCGGATTGCCCAGCCGGCGGCTGCAGCGGATGCTTTTCAATACATACACGTCCGGCACGATTTCCGGCAGGTGTTTCGCGGTGCTCTCCGGCTCGCGCCGCAGTTCCATGTCGCGGCCCGCGGAGAGGGTGAGCGGCCGGCCGTCCCGGCGCGAGAGCCGCGCGAAAGAGGTGGACTGCATTCCGTAATCATAAGCGTCCACTTCCCACACCGGCGTCCCCGACCAGCGGGCCTCGCGCAGGAGGGTCATGGTCTGCTCCCCGAATCCCGGCGCTCCCGCGGCGGCGAAAGCGGCAAACGTAATGGCGTCCCCGGGACGCCGCGCGGCGTCCGCGGCCCACCGGGCCGGCGAGGTTTCCTGACAAAGCCGCGCGTCGAGGCGCAGGCGGGATCCGGACTTCGTTTGGCCGCCCTCGGTGACTTCCACGGCGTAGTCACTGCCGGCGTCGCTTCGCAAAACAATGCGGCGAATCTGATCGCCCATTTTATCCGTCTGCTCGATCAGGAAGGCGCGGTACGGCGGATCCTTCCAGTAATACCGGCGCGAGATCGTGATCCGCCGGGTGATGTGCGAGAGGGCTTTGAATTCCGTGGTCATTTCAAAGCTGCTGCGGACGCAGGGTCGCCCCTCCACAGTGTCAGGCCCCAGCGTTTGCACCGCCCACCCGGCCTTGTGCCCATAGACGTAAACTCCGAACCAGCGGCGGTCCGTTTCAGTGAACACGGACTCCGGCACCGGCAGCTCGAACAGCGGAAGCTTCGGCGGCCCTGGCGGCGGCGAAGCCCCGGCCGGAACGCCGTCAGCCGCCCACGCCATGCCGCAGCACGCGGCCAGCAGGGCCGGACCAATGAAGCGGCGGAGACGTCGGGGCATCATGCCGGACGTTCGCGGGTCCCGCCGCCCTGTCACACGGAATCTTCGCGCCGCGCGGCCGCCCGCGCCGGTGCAATCCGGAGCCACGGATGCGGCTCTCCCCGGGCACAAGCGCCGCAGTTTCCTCGCCGGTGCCGCCGCGGCCCTATCAGTCAGGCCACCCGCTCTGCGGCTCCCCCGCTGCGGGGCGCGCCCGGGTTTTCCCTGTCCACGGGTCAGCCATGTGACAATCCCGCCAGAAACGGGCGGAGGGGGTTTGTGACAATAAGGAATCTTGAGGCACGGCGCGATGACCTTACGTCATGACGCGCCGCTGAGCGGATTTCCGCAAACGGCAGGTGCAGCAACTCCTAACGGACGAATTCCACACCTTCACCCCAACAATCCCGTCACATGAAAACCTCCGCTGTTCGCCTCCTGTTCCTCGCCGCCCTGTCACTCGCACCCCATGCCCGGGCCGTCCCGGCCGCGTCCGGCGACCTCATTCTCGGCTTCAAAGCCACCAGCGGCCAGGGCGCGGACATCAATCTCGAAGTGAACCTCGGACCGGCCTCCGACTTCTACGGCGCGGCTCCCGGATCGGTCACTGTCCTGACAAGACTCGCCGTGGCCGATCTGGCCGACACCTACGGACCCGACTGGGCGACGCGCAGCGACCTGTTCTGGGGCGTGGCGGGCACCACCGGCATCAGCAGTGTCAATGGAGTGCCGGGGCGCACCGTCTGGGCTTCCCGGGCGGAGGACACGCCGGGGACGGCCTCCACCCCGTGGCTGCGCGGCACCACGTTTACCCTGCAGGTGCCCTCCAACCGCATCTCCACCCTCTACACCGGAGCGCCCGGCAGTCTGGTCAATTACCCCGCCACCGCCAACAGCGTCTATACCTCGAAAACTCTGGCCATGGAGACCGGCGGCTGGACCGCGCAGGAGGCCTTCACCCCCGGAGTGAGCTTCAGTTATTTCAATCCTTCGGTGATGAATGCGATCAATACGTTCCCGGCCACCGCGTCCGCCTATGACGGCACCTCCTACACGGTGCTCGACCTCTGGGAAGTCCGCCCCGGCACCGCCGGTCAGCCCGCCACGCTGCTGGGAGGCATCGGCATCAACAGCGCCGGCAAGCTGGTCTTCAGCACCGACATCACGAAATTCGCCCCCGGCGGCACCGAACCCGTCGATCTCGGCCAGCCCTCCATCACCCGCAATGCCAACGGCAGCGTGACGGTGACCCTGACCGGTGTGCCTAACGGAAACTATGAACTGCGCCGCTCCACCTCTCTGGCCTCAGGAAGCTGGACCACCCTGTTCACGCAATCGCCCGCCTCCGGCACCCTGACATTCAATGATCCCGCCCCTCCCCAGCCGCGCGGCTTTTACGTCATCGGCACCGCCCCCTGAGCCGGAACGAAAATACTGCCGCGTGACGAACCTGTGTATGAAACAAAACCGTCAGTCACAGAAGTGTCGCCAAGCATGAATAGCGTGATCCCTGGAGTCAGCTAAAAACGATGCGGGCCGCAGATGCTCTGCGGTCTTCCGGAATCAAAAACCGGATCTTCACCCGCCATAGCAACATCTCCTCCACACCATGAAATATCACTCACGAATGGTCCATAAACTCGCCGGGCTCGCCGGCCTCCTGCTGCTCGCCGCCTCCTCGGCCCGGGCGGTTACCGCCGTCGCCGGCGACCTCATCCTCGGCTTCCGCGCCAGCGGCGGGCAGGGTGCCTCCAGCAACCTGACGGTGAACCTGGGTCCGGCTTCCAATTACTACGGAGCCCTGCCGGGCAGTTTCGTCGTCACCAGCCTCAGCTCTGCCGACCTGGCCGCAACCTACGGTCCCGGATGGGCTGCGCGCACTGATCTTTCCTGGGGTGTCGCCGGCACCACCGGCGTGTCCGCGGTGGGCATCGCCCCGGCCCGCACGCTGTGGGCCAGCCGCGCGGAGACCACTCCGGGCACTCCCTCGACTCCCTGGCTGCGCGGCACGACCTTCGCGCTGCAGGTTCCCTCCGGAAGAATCTCCAGCCTTTACACCGGTGCTCCGGGAAGCCTGACCAACGGTTCCGCCACGCCTAACAGCGCCGTCTCCTCCGTCATCGACACTGGCCTCTCGGGAAGCTGGACCGCCCAGGAGGACTTCACGCCGGGAGTGAGTTTCAGTTACTTCAATCCCTCCGTGCTGGGGAGCATCGCCGATATTCCCGCCTCTCCGTCGGTTTATGACGGCGTCAACGGCTACGCGGTGCTCGACCTCTTTGAAGTTCGCCCGGGCACGGCCGGCGACCCCGCGACCCTCCTCGGCGCGTTCGGCCTCAACAGCAGCGGACAGCTCGTGTTCAGCACCGATCCGGGCGTTTTCGCTCCCATTCCGGAACCCGCCTCCGCCGCGACCGGCGCGCTCGCTCTCTTCGCCCTGCTGCTGCGCCGCCGCCGCTGATTCCTCACCCAACTCATCCACCCCACAACCTACCAAAATACATGAAAGTAAAACGCCTCGCACTCCTCGCTCTGGCCGCCGCCGCCTTCACCGGCGCCGCCACGGCTCAAACCGTCATTCGCATTACCGGCTCCACCGCTTTCCGTTCCGCCACCAATGCGGCCATCGGCAACATTCTGGAAGCGGGATACACGTATGGCTACACCGGCTCCTCCTTCTCCGGTTCCAACCGCACCATTTTCACCGGGACCACGAAAGCCCCCACCAGCACTCCTGTGGTCATCAAGTGCCAGTGGTCGGGAGCGGTCGGCGGCGTCGGCACGATCGTGCAGAACGTGGCCCTGCCCGAATGGCTCGTGAATGGCTCGCCGCAATCGGTGGGCGGCACTCAGATCACCACTCCCTCCTACGACGCTCCCGTCACCGCGGACATCGCCATGGCGGACGGCTTTCAAAACTCGACGCAATATAAATCCCCCGTCATGGTTTCGATCCCGGTGGGGGTCCTTCCCTTCCAGTGGTTCCGCAACAACGGCGCGCCGACCACCATCGATAACATGAATCCCGTGCTGGCGGCCTCGCTTCTGTCCGGAGGTCTTCCGCTCTCGCAGTTCACCGGCGATCCCGCCGACTCCGGCGTCGCCGTTTACGGCACCGGACGCAATGAAGACTCCGGCACCCGCATGGTCACCTTTGCGGACTGTCTCTTCGGCGTTTTCAGCAGCCCGCTCCAGTGGCAGCCCGTTATCAGCGGCGGCACCGTCACCAATCTCATTCCCTGGCCGCCGGCCACGGTGCTCGGCATCAACTATCCTGAAGGCCACTCCGGCTTTGAAGGCGGCGGTCAGCTCGTCTCGGCCATGAACACCCCGGGCAGCAACACCACCTCGGCGAATCCCGGCTGGCTCGTGGCCTACGCCGGTATCAACGATGCTCAGGGAGCCCTGCCAGGCACGGCGGCAACCGCGACCAGCAGCATCACCGGAGATGCCGTCACGGCGATCAACGTCACCAACGGCGGCACCAACTACGGCAGCGGCACTTATGTCAGGATCACCGGCGGCGGCGGCACCGGCGCGGCCGCGACACCGGTCATCACCAACGGAGTGGTCACCGCCATCAACGTCACCAGCGGCGGCAGCGGCTACACCAGCGCCCCCACCATCAGCATCCGCGGCGGAGCCACGATGAAGTACAACGGCTATGAATACTCCGAAAGCAACGTGCGCGAAGGCAAGTACACCTTCTGGAGCTACGAAATCCTCATGCACCGTCCCGGTTATGCCAACGCGGCCATCGCCAACCAGCTCGCCAACCGCATCAAAACGGTGGACGCTTCCATCTCCGGCATCCTGCTCAGCACCATGAACGTGGGCCGCGCCGTTGAAGGCGGCCCCGTCACTCCGGGCAATCCGTATCCCTGATCCTCTCCTTGGGCGTTATCGCCCCACTCACACGCAAACCGCGCGCGGCGGGCGGGAAACCGTCCGCCGCGTTTTGCGTTGACGAATGCCGCATGGCGTATCCGCCCCCGCTTGCCTCACACTGTCCAAATGAAGACTCCGCTCCTCGCCGCCGCCGCCGTGCTCTGCCTCGCTGCAGGAGCATGGTTCATGGCCGTCCCGGCGAGTGACACCGGCGCGCCGCAGAGAGGAGCCCGCACGGATCGGTTCCGGCCACCTGCGGACGCGACGCCCGCGGCGCAGACTCCGCGCCCGGCGGCAGAGCGCAAACCTTCAAACGCCGCGCCGGTCCAGGCCGCACCGGCTTCACCGCCGGCGGCGACAACCGATGCCGCCGCCCCGACGCGCTCGCGCTGGTATTCGCCGGCAGAGGAGATCCGCCGCCGGCATCCCCAGCTTCACGGCAAAGCCCGGCTGCCGGTCGTTTTTGAAATTCCCCCCGAGGAGGTCAGCGGTCTCAATCCCCGGCAGGTCGCCGCCGCCATCGCCATCGCCGAGCAGTTTCAGCAAACCATGGGCGGAGAGGCCGCCGATCCCTCCACCGAAGAGTATCTGGAGAAATGGCGGCGCGAACAGCCGCTCGTGGACTATCAACTCCGCGCCGCCATCGGCGCCCAGGCCTACGCGCGCTGGCAGGAGGAGGCTTACTTCCGCGCCCGGGCCACGGCACCGTAGATCACGGTGAAAAGCCTTGAGGGCGGCGGTGCGGTGCGGGGTGTTACGGAATGAACGGGCGCTTCGCCTGCTCTCCAAACCAAAACACCCCACCGAAGACACCCATGAAAACGAAACGCGCCCTCCTCGCCGGCCTTGCCGGTTTCATTGCGACCGCCGCCATCAGCACCGCCGGCCCTGACACCTGGCGCCGGCCGCCGGCCCCGAAGCCCAAAGCGCCCTGCTGCGCTGTCTGCCTGCCCAAAGGTGCCTGCTGTGAGGTCAAACACCGCTTCAGCCCCGGTCCTGCAGGCCGCGGCATTACCCGCACCACCACGGTCTTTTGCAAAGACACCTGCAAAATGCCTGACAAAGAACGCGCCTGCTGCGTCAGCGGCTGCGTCCGTTGAATCAGCCCCCTCGCCGCCCGGTTGCAGGTCAGGACCGGGCGGCGGATTCATTACCACATTTTCACCGCCATGAATGATTCCGAACTCGACCGCCTGCTGCGCACCTGGACCGCACCGGAGGTGCCGGTGGATTCCTTCCGCCGCGGCGTCTGGCAGCGCATCGGCAATCTCGATGCCAAAACCCCGCCGCTCTGGCAGCGCTGGCTCGATGCTCTGCTGCGTCCGCGCATCGCCGCCGCCGGATTCGCCGCTGTCGTCCTCGCCGGCACCGCCGCGGGGTCGCTCCACGCCGCGGCGCAGCTCAAGCACGCCTCCTTCGCCGCCACCGACGCCGCGGCGGCCTACGTGCAGTCCATCAATCCGCTCGACCCCGCGCACTTGACGCACGCGGAGACAAAATGATGCGCCGTCTGTTCATCCTGGCCGGACTGCTCGCCGCCGCGCTGCTCGCCTACGGCGTGAGCCACTGGCTGCTCATGCGCCGCGCCCCGCAGGATCATCACGCCGCCGCCGGCGATCCCCTCGCGTGGATGCAGCAGGAGTTCCGCCTCGATGACGCCACCTTCGCCAAAGTGAAGGCCCTGCACACGGCCTACGCGCCCGTCTGCGCCGACCTCTGCCTCGCCATCGCCAAAGCGAACACCCGCGTCCGCGATCTCACCGCACAGAGCCGCACCATGACGCCGGAACTGGCCGACGCCATCCGCGAGGCGCAATTGCGTCAGGCCGACTGCCGCACGGCCATGCTGCGGCATATTTATGAAACGGCGGCGCTGCTTCCTCCGGACGCCGCGCCGCGTTACCTCGAAGCCGTCACCGGGCGCCTCTGCGAAGACGGCATCTGCTTTACAGAAGTGGTGGAAAAGAATCCGTGAGCACCGCCGCCGATCCCGACACCGCCGACATGCTCGCGCTGGCCGGCGGCCGCGATACCGCCCTCCACGGCCTCATGGACCGCTGGCGCGAAAAGGTGGCCGCCTTTCTCTATCGCATGACGGGATGTCAGGAAACCGCGCTCGACCTCGCCCAGGAAACCTTCGTGCGCGTCTGGCAGGCGCGGCACCGCTACGATGCCGGCGGCCGCTTCTCCACATGGCTCTTTGCCATCGCCGCCAATCTCGCGCGCAATCACGCCCGCTGGCGCAGCCGCCATCCCGAGGCTCCGCTGCCGGAGGACGATCCCCGCCCTGACAATACGCCCGATCCCGCCGCCGGCGCCGCCGCGCGCGAACAGCTCCAGTCCGTGCAGCGCTCCATCGCCGCCCTCCCGCCGGATCTGCGCGAGGCGCTCGTGCTTTCCGTCTATCACGAACTGTCCCACGCGGAAATCGCCTCCGCCCTCGGCTGCTCCGCCAAAGCCGTGGAAACCCGCATCTACCGCGCCCGGAAGTTGCTGCGGGAGGCGCTCTCATCCAATTGAGGTCCGCAAAAAGGAGGAAAAATCCGGGGGATCGGGCCGCGCCCGGTGTATTACCGTTATGAACCGACTCCAAACCATGAAACGCCTCTCCTTCCTCGCCCTCGCCCTCGCCGCCGCGCTGCCTCTCCAGGCCGCCGCGCCCCGCCCCGCGCCCTATCCGCTCAAGACCTGCATCGTCACGGACAACAAACTGGGCAGCATGGGCGATGAACGGAGCTTCACGCACGAGGGCCGCGTCATCAAGGTGTGCTGCAAGCCGTGCATCGCGAAGTTCAAAAAGAATCCGGCAAAATACCTCGCCAAGCTGCGCTGAGCCGGACACACTTTGCCGATGGACCCCATGAAGCTGCGCCTCCTTCTTCTGCTGTTCCCTGCCTTTTTCGCGCGCGCCCAGGACGATGTGTCCGAGGTGCCGCCATGACCCGTGTGACCCGGCGAAGGCGCCGCCGTGCGCGGTGCATCAACTCCCAAACCCGCCCGCCCAAAGCCAGGCCTGGCCCCGCGCGCGCCCTCCTTCGACGACGGAAAAGCGCCGGTGGAAATCTCGCTGGCCGACGAGGAGCCCGTGTCGCTCTGGAAAGACCGCATGACCTTCACGGTGCGCGTGGTCCCCGGCATTCTGGAGCGCGCCCGCTGGCGCAATAATCTCGCGTGGGCGTGGACGGACCACTTCACCATCGGCCTCGAATACAACCCCCTCGCCCGGGACATTCATCCCACCGCCAACTGGCGGCTCGTGGATGAAACGAAAACGCGCCCCGCCGTGATGCTCGGCACCAGCAGCGACCGCATCGGCACCCCGCACGGCACCGCCACCTTTTTGACCGTGGCGAAGAGCCTCAAGCAGCACACCGGCCTGCCCGTGGCCCCGTACGCCGGCGTCAGCTACAGCAGTTACGACGACCGCTTTTACTTCATCGGCGGCGCCAGCATCCAGCTTTCCAATCAAGTGAACCTGATGGCGATCTACGACGGCGTGTCCACGCACGGCTCGCTCAGTTACACCAAAGGCCGGCACACGTTCTCGCTGCTGGCGGTGGATCTCGAAGATGAATGGCACTTCGGCGGCGGCTGGAGTGTGAGGTTCTGAACGCGACGGTGGACATTCAGTCAGGGAATGCGCGGCGCCTCCAGATCGCTGCGCACACTGCGCACGGCTTCGGCGATACGGTCGGGCGGCATGTCGAGTTCCTGGAGCACGGCTTTGGCGAGCGCGGTGGCGGACTCGGCTTCGTCGCAGCGGATGACTTCCGCGCCGGCTTCTTCGAGGGGTTCGAGTTCGTGCAGATAACCCGCACGGCAGAGAATGCGGGCGCGGCTGTTGATGAGTTTGGCGGTGTGCAGCACGCCGATGCTGGCGGCGGAGCGCGGGATGGTGATGACCAGATACTCCGCGGTGCGAAGGCCCGCGGCTTCCAGAATTTCGCGCCGTGAAGCATCGCCGTAGAGGGCCGGCTGACCGGACGCCTGGAGCTGGGCCACGGTGTCCATGTTAGTCTCCACCACCACGGTGCTGACGCCGCATTCGCGCAGCAGTTGCGTCACGGTGCGGCCCACGGGGCCATAGCCTATCACCACGGCGTCGGCTCCCTGTTCCGGCGCGGCGGCCTGGAGGGCTCCGGCACGCGCCGCTTCCTGACGCGCCAGCCAGTTCGACAGTTTCGGCCAGCGCCGCAGGTTCGGTTCCTGCGCCAGCAGCCAGCGGAAATAGACGGGATTCAGGCTAATGGAAATCATCGCCCCGGCAACCAGCACATCGAGGCCTTGCTGCGGCATGAGATCCAGCTTCACGGCCATGCCGCCGACGATGAAGGAGAACTCGCCGATCTGCGCGAGGCCGGCGGCAACCGTCAGGGCCGTGCGCAGCGATCCTTTTCTCAGCAGCACGATGAGCAGCGCCGCCGCTGGTTTGATCACCAGGATGATGAACGTCACGCCCAGCACCATGAGCGGCGCATACAGCAGCACCCGAAAATCGAAGAGCATGCCCACCGACACGAAGAAGAGCACTGCAAAGGCATCGCGCATGGGCAGGAGGTCCGCCGCCGCCTGATGGCTGACACGTGACTGGCCAACAACCATTCCCGCCAGGAAAGCGCCGAGCGCCATGCTCGCGCCGAAGAAGTGCGCGGCCAGGGTGGCCACGGCCACCGCGAGCACCAATACCGCGAGTGTAAACAGCTCCGGCGAGCGCAGCGCCGCCACCCGCTGCAGCATCAGCGGCACCAGTTTGGCCCCCGCCAGCAGCATCAGGGCCATGAAAATCGCCAGCTTGCCCATCGCCAGCGCGAGCGTTTGCCAAAGCCCGCCGGCATCGCCGCCGGGCGCTGCCATCGGCGGCAGCAGGACCAGAATGATGACAGTGAAAATGTCCTCCACGAGCAGCCAGCCGACCGCCGTTTTGCCCTCCGGCGTCTCCACCAGCGCGTGATCCCCCAGACACCGCAGCAGCACCACCGTGCTGGCCACGGACACTGCGACGCCCAGCACCACCGCTCCGCTCATGCTCCAGCCCGCCAGAAGCGCCAGCGCCATGCATGCGAGCGTCGCCGCCGCGCTCTGACCGATGGCCCCGGGCAGCGCCACGCCTTTCACGCCGGCGAGATCCTTGAGATGAAAATGAATGCCCACGCCGAACATCATCAGCATCACGCCGATCTCCGCGAGCTGCGCGGCGAGCTTTTCGTCGCCCACAAACCCCGGCGTGTGCGGCCCCACGGCGATGCCTGCCAGCAAATATCCCACCAGCGGCGACAGCCCGCATTTCTTCGCCAGCAGCCCGAACAGCAGCGCCGCCGTGGCGCATCCGGCAATGGTCGTGATGAGGGGGACATCATGCATTCGTTCCGCTTACCCGCCTCACTGAGGATGGCAAATTTTATCGGCCTTGTTGAAGCAAAGAAGCACTCGTCTATGGACGCACGATGACTCCGCGTCAGTTCGATCACCTGCTCCGCACCGCCGCCGCGACTCCCGCGGCTGAGTCGCATCGGGACCGTGCCGCAGCAGTGTGGCAGCACATCCGCCGCGGCTGGGATCCGGAGCGCATCGAGTGGCAGCGCTGGCTGCGGCGCTGGTGGCCGTGGGTGGCGCTGGTGGTGCTCGCGGCGGCGATGGGAATCGCTTCCCTGCCGCATGGAAAACATGAACACGCCAATCCGCCGCCGCTGGGGTTGTTCAGGGAATCGAACGTCTCCGCGCCGTCCTCCGCTCCATGAACCGCCGCCGGCTCGCACTGCTCTGGCTGCTGTCATCAGCAGCGCTGGCGGCGCTCACCGCGTGGGCGGCGCTGCACTGGCATGTGACGCACGCGCATCAGCCGGCTTCGCCGGGCCTGACGGATTCGGAGGAGCGATTCCATGCGTGGGTGCATCAGAATCTGAAGCTCACGCCGCCGCAGCACGCCGCCCTTGATTCCACCGAGCAGTCGTTTGCCGCCACGCGCCGCGCGCTGCGCGAGGCCCTGCGCGCGGCCAACGACGAACTGCGCGCCGCCGTGCTCCGCGACCGCGCCGATTCCCCCGCCGTGCAGGCCGCCGTGGAGAAAGTCGCCGCCGCCCAGGCCGCGCTGCAAAAGGCCACCCTCGCGCACCTCTTCGACATGGCGGCGAAGCTCGACGCCCCGCAGCGCGATCAACTTATCCAATGGACCCATGACAGTCTCCAGCCGGCTCCTTGATTTCCTGACGCCTGCGCCGGAGACGGCGGAAGGCACTGCATGGGACGCACAGCAGGCCGCCGCCGCTGCTGCGGGGGATGCCGATGCCTTCCGCAGAATCGTCGAGCGCCACGGCGACGCGCTGCACCGCTTTTGCCGGCACGCGCTGGGCTGCGAAAAAGACGCGGAGGATGTGTGTCAGGAAACCTTCGTGCGCGCATGGCACGCGCTGCCGCGCTATCGGGAAATGGGACAGTTCCGCGCCTGGCTCTGGCGCATCGCGCTCAATCTCTGCCGCGACCACGCCCGTACCTGCAAGAGCCGCCGCCGCTGGCTCTGCGACCGGCCCGCAGAGGCCCCGCCGGACGCCCTCACCGCCGCCGCCGATTCCCCTGACGAAGCCGCGGCCCTGCGCGCCGACCTGCTGCGGCTGAGCACCGGCCTCGCCCTGCTGCCGGAGGGTCTGCGCCTGCCGCTCGTACTCAGCGCCGTAGAGAATCTGCCGCACGCGGAAGTCGCCGCCATCCTCGGCCTCAGCCTCCGCGCCGTGGACACCCGCGTCTTCCGCGCCCGCCGCCGGCTCATGGAATGGTGGGAGCGGCAGGGGTGAGGCGCGGCACGGCAATTCCGGCAAACATCTCCCGGGTGTTCTCCGATTCACGGATTTGACGCCTGCGGGCCATGTCGTAAAGGCGAGCGTCCCGCCGGTCCCATGAAAACCACCCTGCTTCTCTCCGCCCTGCTCGCTGCGGGCGGTTACTTTGGTGTTAGAATTTTGCGTCCTGCGCCGCTGGACGCCGGGCCGGAAAACACGGCGTCGCCCGCTGCCGGGTCCGCAACTCCAGCCGGTGCGTCCGCTGCTGCGAAACCATCCGCGCCCCGCCTGCCGCGGCCGGAGTTCGCGGCCGTGGTCGCCGCGAAGCACCCGGAGCAACTCCCGCTGCTCGTGCAGTGGCTGTGGGATGCGGAGGCTGCGGAGTTGAGCCTCATGGCGGCGGCGCTCGAGGAGAAGAAGCTTCTCCACGGCGCTCTTTGGCAGGCGCTGGCCTTGCGCTGGGCGGAGGTGGCGCCGGAAGACGCCCTCGCTTTCGCGCGGTCAAAGTCACTGGAGCAGGTGAAGGACTACGCGGGTTTCAAAGAGGAGGTCCGCTACACGATTTACCTGCCGATTCAGGATCTCTACACCGCGCTGCTGTCGCTGGATCTGGAAGCGGCGCTGCTCCGGCTGGCGGAGGAGCCGGGCGCTATTTTGAATCAACTGCTCCGCCAGTTGCTGCACAGCGTGGAGCAGCCGCGGCGCGAAGCCTGGGCCGACGCGAATGCCCATCTGCCGGAGGCCGCGCTGTGGGCGGCCCAGCCTGCCTCTGCCCAAGCCGCGCAGGCGAAACGCCGCAGCCGCTACGACGTGAGCGAGGAGGTCAAGGCCTTGCGCGACATGCTCAGAAACAAAGACCTCGCCGGCTGCCGCGCAAAGCTCGACGCCATGCCGATAAACTATCACCGCTCGCTGGTGGAGATGGATTATGTGGCGGCGCTCGCGGAACAGAAGTCGCCCGCAGAGGCCGCGCAGTGGGCCGCGGCGAATTTGCTGGGCCTCGCCAAAATGCAGGCCATCGCCCTCGCTGCCAAAGCCCTGAGCAAGACCAATCCGCTGGCCGCGCTGAAGATGCTGCGAGATTACAAAGTGCCGGACTTTGGTCAGGTTCAGATCGGCATCACTGAGGCCCGCGGTCAGAGCGGCACCACGACCAGTTATCGCGGCAGCGACCGCGCCATGCTGACGGAGACCGTGAAAGCCGCCGCCAAAGCGGACCCGCAGGCCGCGCTGGATTACCTGCTCACCGCCGGCGGCATCCTGCCGCGCGATATGTCGCTCCGCTATGTGGACAATGACGACAACACGAACAACGGCAGCCTGGGCCGCGCGATTATGAAAGAATGGGCCGCGAAAGATGCGAACGCCGCCGCCGCATGGCTGGCGAAACAGCAGCCGTCCGCCGGGCTTTCGGAAATGGTGCCGCTCGTGGCCGGGCCGTTGCTGTCTCAGGGTGCGGAGCAGGGCCGCACGTTCATTCAGAATCTGTCGCAGGGCAGCTTTCGCGATGATATGGTGCGCGCCGCCGCCGCACAGTGGGCGCAGACGGATACGGTGACGGCGCTCCAGTGGGCCGCGGATCATGGCGGGCCGGCCGCGCTGGAAGGCGCCTACCGCGATCTGGCCGGGAAGAATGCCGTGCTGGCCAGCGAGCACTTTGCCTCGCTGCCGCCGGAGACGCAGGCCGCGCAACTGGCGCGCGTGACGGACAAACTGGGCGAGCAGAAGCCGCAGAATCTCCCGCAGTTCATCGCCACCCTCACGCCGGAACAGCAGACCGCCGTGGACCTGCGCCAGCCCGTAACAAACTACGCGAAGCAGAACATCGAGCAGGCCTCCGCGTGGGTGAACGGCATGGAGCCGGGGCCGCTCAAGGATTCCGGCATCAGCGGGCTGGTGGATTATCTCATCACCGCGAAGCAGCCGGACCCGGAAGCCGCCGCACACTGGGCCGCCGCTTCGTCGGTGCCGGAGGATGCCGCCCGCCGGCTGGGCCGCGTCGCCGAGGCGTGGCAGAAAATGAATCCCGCCGGAGCCGCGGACGCCATCCGCTCCAGCGCCCTGCCGCCCGCCGTGCAGCAGCAGCTTATCGGTCTTCTCAAATAACAGCCTTCAGCCACCCATGAATGCGAAATCCATCCTCGTTCCCGCTGTCGCTCTCATCGCGGGGATCGCCGCCGGCTGGCTCATGGGAGAGTCCCCGCGCACTGCTATTGCGCCTGATTCTGCGCTGCCGCAAGCGGCGCAGGCCTCGCCGGAAAAGTCCACCGCGCAGCCGGCGAATCCACCGGCAAAGAAGAAGGGCTTCGATGCACTTTACGAACACCTTGTCTGGCTGGCGTCGGCCACCGCAGCGGAGGTCGCGCAGGAACTGTGGGCGCCGGCGCAGCATGATTCCACCCGCCGCGCGCTAAGCGTGGGCCGCTTCGTCCGTTTTTCTGGCCGGGAAAGGCTTGATGCTTTGCTTTCCTTCAATGAGGGAACCAGTCGCCATTGGATGGGTGATGATGATGGCTGGCTCACGCCCACTGTGAGTGCGATGATCGCCGTGGCGCCGGAAGAGGTGGCTCGGCTGCTCAGAGTAGCGGGTGTGCCCTCAGAAACGAACGGCCTGCTCGATTCCTTGTTTGCCAAGCAGGGCTACGACGGCTGCCTCACCTTCCTCCGCAAACTGCCGGAGAAGGAACAGCAGCGCCTGCGTGGAGCAGCGGCCACATTGCTCGCAAAGCAGGATCTCACACGCGCGCAGGCGGAGAGCTTGAAGCTGCCGGAGGGAGCCGCACGGAACGAAATGGTGAGCGCCGTGGCCCAGGTTTGGGCCGAGAATGATCCGCGCGCCGCCCTGGCATGGGCCGCGCAGCATGGCCGGGAGAAGGAGAACTCGATTGGAGGCCGCAGCTCGCATCCTGCCCGCGGCCTGCTTGCAGACCTGCTGTTCAAAGACCCTAAATTGGGTGGCGAATTGCTCCTGGAGAATCAGAGCCTCTTCGGTGGTTCCTACGGTCCCTACACTTTGGGGCAGACGTTCGAGTCGTGGGCGCGGACAGACTATCAAGCCGCCTCAGACTGGCTCGCGGCTAATCCCCTCAGCGACGACCTGCACGCCGCAGCGGCGCGGGCGGTTTCCTCCACGCGGCTGGAATCGCTGAAAGGTGCCGAAGCGCTCCAGTTTTACCAAACCCTGCCAGATTACCTCAAAGGCGACTGTGCAGGCCCTCTGCTGAAAGCTGTAGGCCTGGAAGACCTGCCAGGAGGGTTTTTGGGATTCAGTGAGGCCTTGCCGGAGAGCGAGCGGCTGAGTTTTCTCAGCAGCCTGCGCCACGGCACCACCCCTCTCACGCCGGAGCAGATAAAAGCCATCCTGCCACTGGTCACGAAGCTCGATACCAACGGTTACGTCACGAAGGAGTTTCTCAGCAGGCTGCCGGAAGCCGACCTCGCCGCCATGCAGTCGCTGCTGCCGGCGAAGCTCCAGGCCGAAGTGAGCATTCAGGCCGCGGAAAAAGCGCTGGACGCTGGCGATCTGGAAACCGCCAGAACCCTGCTCAGCACCGCGGAAGGCCGCGAAACTCTCTACCACGCGCAACTCGCCATCGAACTGGCCCAGGACAACCCGGACGACGCTGTCGCCTGGATTGATTCGCTGAGCGACGGCAAGGCGAAGCAGGACGCCATCACCAACCTCGCCGCCAACTGGGCCAAAGCCGATCTGGCCGCCGCCTCCATGTGGGTGGAAATGCTGCCGCCCGGCAATGCCCGCGATGCAGCCGTGACGCAAATCACGCGCCTCCAGGGCTTGTCCGGCGACACCTCCGCCGCGCTCGCGCTCGCGGCTTCCGTTCAGTCAGAGAGCAAACGCCTCACTGCCTTCGCCAACGCTGCGCGTCACGCTTGGTTCCATGATGCCGCGAGCACCGCCGCCCTGCTCGCCGCCCGCGGCCTCAGCACAGAGCAGCAGCAGGAAGTCATCGCCAAAATCCAGACCGGCTCCACCCGCTGAGCGGACCCGCGGGCAACTTGCCAGACACTCGGCGGTGATTTTCCATGCCGCCGGCTGCTGGAATGGTGGGAGCGGCAGGGGTGATCACCAAACCGGTGGGGCGAGGTTGCCGCCGAGCCGATTCTGCATCTTGAAGAATCTTCGGCTCGGCGGCAACCTCGCTCCGCCTGGTTGTGAGATGCCGGGCTTCGCCTGCAAGAAAAATATATGCGCAGCCAGCCGGATGCATCCGTTGAGCCGGGAGCGGCACGATCCTTCCACCGCTTTCTCCTCATGCACCTGACCAGCCGACTTCTCCCGCTCGTCCTCACCCTGCCGCTGCCGCTCGCTGCACAGACCACGCCTGAAACTCAAACGCTGCCGGAGGTCGTGGTGGAAGGCAAAGCCGCGAGTTTGCTCGGCGAGGCGCCCAGTGCTTCCAAGGGCCAGAGCAGCGCGGAGGAACTGGAGGCGCGGCCGTTTCTGCGCCGCGGCGAACTGCTGGAAGTCGTGCCCGGCATGATTATCACGCAGCACGCCGGCGGCGGGAAGGCGAACCAGTATTTCCTGCGCGGGTTCAATTTAGATCACGGCACCGACTTCGGCATCAACATTGACGGCATGCCGGTGAACATGCGCACCCATGCGCACGGTCAGGGCTATGCGGACCTGAACATTCTCATCCCGGAAATGGTCGAGCAGCTCGACTACTGGAAAGGCCCCTACTTCGCCGACCTCGGCGATCTCTCCGCGGCGGGCGCGGCGCGGTTCCGCATTTGGGATGCGCTGCCGCAGGGGATCGCCAGCATTTCCGTGGGCGAAGACAACTACTTTCGCGCGCTGGTGGCGGACAGCATCGCCCTCACTTCTCCCTCTCCCTCATCAGGTAAAACCCCTGTGGCACCCACGGCGTCGTCCACGCTGACGTACGCTCTCGAATACACCGGTTACGACGGCCCGTGGGTGCTGCCGGAGGATGCGGGGCGCTGGAACGGCATGCTGCGCTACGTTCGGCAGGATGCCACGGACCGCTTCGCGCTCACGGCGATGGGCTACGACGGCACCTGGACGAGCAGCGATCAAATTCCGCTGCGCGCTATTGAGAGCGGCGACATCCCGCGCCTGGGCTACATTGATCCTACCAACGGCGGCGACTCCTCGCGCTATTCCATCATGGCCGACTGGACGCGCAAAACCGATGACGGCGGACAGTGGCATGCGGATGCATGGGTGAGCCGTTACGACCTCCAGCTTTACTCCAACTTCACCTACTTCGTCGACGACCCCGTGCGCGGCGACCAGTTCGAGCAGGACGAAAGCCGCTGGCTGGCCGGCGCGACGGTGCGGCGCGACTGGAAGCTCACGCTCAACGGCGCAAAATCGGAGAGCACCATCAGCGCCGGACTGGACACCCGCACCGACTGGATCGACGACATCGGGCTTTATAAAACCAGTGCCCGCGTGCGGCACGACACGGTGCGCGTGGACGACGTCACCGAAAGCAGCGTCGGCCTGTTTGTGAATGCCGACCTCCATGTGAACGACTGGTTCCGCATCCAGCCCGGCCTGCGCGGCGACTGGTTTCATTTTAAGACCAGCGGGGCCGTGCCGGAAAACGCCGGCAGCGAGGACGACACGCTGCTCAGCCCGAAACTCAGTTTTGTTTTCGGTCCGTGGAATGACACGGAGTTTTACATCAACAGCGGCTACGGCTTTCACAGCAACGACGCCCGCGGCGTGCTGACCACGCTCGATCCTGTCAGCGGCGATCCCGTGGACCCCGTGGACCCGCTGGTGCGCATCTTCGGCGCGGAAGTCGGGGTGCGCACCGAGGCCATGGACAACTGGGTCCATACCGTCAGCCTCTGGTATCTGAAGAGCGACAGCGAGCTCGTCTATATCGGCGACGCCGGCACCAACGAAGCCGGCCCCGCCAGCCGCCGCTACGGCGTGGAACTGAGCAGCTACTGGCGCCCGAACGAATGGTTCATGTTCGACAGCGAACTCGCCCTGACACATGCGGAATTCGACGGCGGCGGCGACGACGAAGTGCCCAACAGCATTCCCGTCACCTGGAGCGCGGGTGTTACCGCCGGCCGCGAGGAGGGATTCTTCGGCACCCTGCGCGCCCGCTATTTCGCGCCCCGCCCGCTGGAGGAAAGCGGCGCGCACGAGTCGAAGTCCAGCTTCACCCTCAACGCCCGCGCCGGCTGGCGGAAGAACGACTGGGAAATCGCACTCGACTGCCTCAACCTCCTGGATCGCGACGCCAACGACATCGAATACTACTACGAATCCCGCCTCCCGTGGGAACCCGCCGGCGTGGAGGACTATCATCTCCACCCGATGGAGCCGCGCACGTTCCGCCTCACCGTGGCCAAGCGGTGGTAGTAAAAATGCCAGCGCCGGCTCTTTCTGTCGCTCCGGAGAAATCTGGAGGTGAGAGCATGCGGCTTGGCCGGGAGGTTGTCAGGTTCCCCGCGGGGGCGCGGGGAAGGACAGGCGGGGGCGCCTGTGCTCCCCGTTTTTCACGGACCCGCAACTTCTCAGATTCGAGCCACCGGAGGACATTTTAGGCGGACGGCGGCAGGGATGTGTTGGGCGCGCCGAGTGCGGCAAGCAGGGGCTCCAGCGGAATGCCGGCGATGGCGGTGGCCTTGTCGCTCATGGCAAAGGGCAGGATGAGCTGGCCGCGGTGAATGAGCGAGCCGCAACTGTAAACGACGTTGGGCACGTAACCTTCGCGCTCGATGCCCTCCGGGCAGAGCAGCGGCTCGCGGAGGCGTCCGATGACACGGGTGGGATCGTTGAGATCCAGCAGGGCGGCGCCGATGCAGTATTTGCGCATGGGGCCCACGCCATGAGTGATGACGAGCCAGCCGGCTTCGGTTTCGATGGGTGAGCCGCAGTTGCCGAGCTTGACGGATTCCCATGCCTCGGCGGGCTTGAGGATGAGATGAGGATCGCTCCAGTAGTGAGGATTGTCGGAAAACATGACGAAGAGATTCTCGTCATCCTGACGCGAGAGCATGACATAGCGGCCATTGATGCGGCGGGGAAAGATGGCCATGCCTTTGTTCTGCACAGCGCTGCCGTTGAGCGTGAGCACGCGGAAATGGAGGAAATCCCGGGTCTCAATGAACTGCGGCAGGATCGCCCGTCCGTTGTAGGCCGTGTAGGTGGCGTAATAGGTCACGGTCCCGTCATCATCCACGAAGCGCACGAAGCGCGCGTCCTCAATGCCGTTGCTCTCATTGTCCGAGACGGGGAAGATAATGCGCTCGCTGAGGGCCAGCTTGTCCGAAAAGCGCAGCTCGTAGTTGGAGTCGGCCAGCCACTGGATGCAATCCAGGGTGCGGCGGTTGTCATGCGAGAGCGGCAAATTGTCGCGCCGCACGCGGGCCACACTGACGGCGAGTTCCGAGCGGGTGAATTCATCATCCAGCCCGCCGGTCACCGCAGCCATGCAGGCATTGTCGAATCCCATTTCGTGGAGCTTGATCACAAAGCTCTTCTTGCGGTAGCCGGGGTTGGGAACGACCTCCGGAAGCGTCACGAAGCGCGATACCGGGGCGAGTTGGATGTTTCCCTCCGGCAGGATCGTGCCGTCGCGGAACTCGATGGAGGAGATGTGCCCCTCGCCGGTGGCGCGGAGGCTCATGATGAAACGCAGCCCGCCCGCCGGCGTGCCGCTTTGGTCAGGATGCGGGACGATGGAGGGATTGAAGAGGGCCGCGGCCTCGAGGGAATACTCGCCGGAGAACAGCGCACCGATGAGGAGTTCCCGCGCGCGGCTCAGCGGACGGTGCGTGAAGATTTTATGCTGCACCCGGGTGTAGTGCTTCAGCAGGGCGGACTCGATATCGAGATGCCGCCCGTCGAACTCGGCATGCACTTCCTTCAATTCCGCCAGGACTTCCTCCTCCGTGAGCGCCAAGGCGCGTCCGATGATGGCGGCCTGGCGCCGGGTGTTCCCGGGAATGAAGGGACGGATGATGACGCGCGCGCTGTCCGGCTGGAGGGTCACTTGATGGCGGTGGACGGGCAGACAACTCATGGGGTGTGGTCGGGGATGGGCTCTGCGCCGGTCATTTCCGCGAGAGCAAGATGGAAGGCTAGAGTGGACTCCGCGCCCTGGTTGGCATTCACGCGGTCGTGGTGCAGGCCGTCGGAGCATCCGCCGGAAGCCGCGTCGTAGAGCGGCTGGCCGAGATCATTGCGGCCGAGGAACCACTCGAAGGCGCGGCGCGCCTCGCGCAGCCATGCGGCCTCGCCGGTGCTGCGATGGGCTTCCAGACAGGCCGAGACCATGGCCTGGGCCTCGAGGGGCTGCTGGTCATACTGCGCCCGGCTGCCGCCGCGGACATAGAACCCGTCGCTGCCGACGGGGCGGAAACTTCCCGCCTGCGTCTTTTGAATGGAGGTCAGCCAGCGCAGGGATTTCAGCCCCGCCTGAAGCGCATCCGGGCCGGGCATCGCCCGGCCGCTGAGCAGCAGTGCCTGGGAAAGGCGTGCGTTTTCATAGGTCACGGAGGATTCGAACCACGGCCAGTCTTCCGTGGCGCAGTGATTCCAAAGTAGAACGAGGTCGCAGGTCAGGACCTCGCGCGCCGCCCTGGCACTGCTGCTGTCAGGATATTCCTGCAGATATTCATGCAGCCCCAGCAAAGTGAAAGCCCATGCCCGCGGCGACGTGAAAGACGACACGCCCGCGAGCCCGGTCTCGAACAGCCATGCACAAAGCTTCCGCTGGCCAGGACTGTGCGAGCGGGCTGCACCGGTGCCCAGCGCCCACATGGCGCGGCCGTGCGAGTCTTCGCTTCCCGCCTCCTCCAGCCACTTCCGCTCAAAGCTCATGAAGTTGCGAAACCGTCCGTTCCGGCGGTTCATGGCCGCAGTCAGAAAGGCGAGATAGGTAGTGGAGAGTTCGTTGAGGCTGTCCGCCGGCGTGCGTCCGCCCAGTTCATCCAGTTGCATGCACAGCAGGAAGGCGCGGGCGTTGTCGTCCGTGCAGTAGCCGTGCTGAAAATCCGGCACCGTATAGAGCGCGTGCTGAAACATGCCTGTGCCGTCCGACAGCCGCGCGATGTGGTCGAGCCGCAGCGGCGGCAGATCGTAAGGGCGCACCGCCGCCGTCCAGCCTCCGAAGGCCGAGCGCGGCGCGCTGCGTTCCTCCGCGCACACATCGCTGAAGGTCTCCAGATACCGCTGCGCCACCGCCGGCCAGATCATGCGGCGCCCGGCCTCCCATGCGGCGCGGCCGGTGCTTTCGAGCTTTTCAGGATGAGACAGATAGTCCTTCACCGCCGCCGCGATGGCTCCGGCATCGGCGAACGGCACCAGCGTGCCCCTGCCATCAGTGAGCAGTTCCCTGGCGTGCCAGTAGGGCGTGGAAATCACCGCCTTCCCCGCGCCAAAGACCTGCGCCAGGGTGCCCGACGTGATCTGCCCCTCGTTCAGATAGGGGGTCAGATAAATATCCGTGGCCCGGATGAACTGCTCCAGATCCTCCGGCGGCACGAACTGATTGTAGAAGATGACATGCTCCTTCACCCCGCGCTCCTCCGCCAGCCATTCCAGGCCGATGCGATACCGCTCGCCTTCACGCGCCACCAGGTGCGGATGCGTGGCCCCCAGGATGATATAGACCACCTCCGGATGCGCCTTCACGATTTCCGGCAGCGCCTCGATGACATGCTCGATGCCCTTGCCCGGCCCCAGCAGACCGAATGTCAGGAGCACCGTGCGCCCCTCCACGCCAAACTGTCCCTTCGCGGCCGATGACTGATGACATTCGATGTCCGGAATGCCGTGGGGAATGACCGCGATCTTCTCCCGCTCCACTCCATACGTCGCGCAAAGAATCTCCGCGCCCTTCTCCGCCATCACCGCCAGCCGCGCGCTGCGCTGCACGAGATCCAGCATCACCCGGCGCTGCGCGTCGTTGGGAGACTGCAGCACCGTGTGCAGGGTCGTGACCACCGGCATGCGCACTTCCTTCAACAGAGCCAGCAGATGACTCCCCGCCGGCCCGCCATAGATGCCAAACTCGTGCTGCACACTGAGCACGTCGGTATTGCGGAAGTTCAGCCAGTCCGCCGCGCGGCGGTAGGAATCCACGTCCCGCTCCTGGATCTGAAACTTCACCCGCGGCGGATAGACATAGCCCTCCGCGCGGTCATTCACCGCCCCGGCATAACATTCCGCTATCCCGCCTGCGGCGCTCACGGCCTCACACAAATCCCGCGTGAACGTGGCGATTCCGCAAAGCCTGGGAACATAGTCCCCGAGAAATGCCACCCGCTGCGGAGGCCCCTGCGGCCTCAACTCGTCCTCCCACAATAATTCTTCATTCACTCCTCTCCGGCGGAGCGCCGCCCGCAACAACCGCGCATTTTGACCTCGGCTTTACGTGCGGCGGCGCTTCCGGGCCAGGGAAGGGAAGGACTGCTAACCGGGAAAGGCGGCGGAATCAGGGACGCACAGGAAGGTCCGCAAACAAAATCGCCACTGGACGAATCGAGAAATTACGATACGAGCTGCTCATGCTCGAAGCTGTCGCATTCCATCAGGCGCTGGCCGACCCCACGCGCTGGCGCCTTGCCTGCCTGCTGGCGGCGCAGCCGCTGTGCGTCTGCGAACTCGAGGACGGGCTCCGCCTGCCGCAGAGTACACTGAGCAGCCATCTCACCGTGATGCGAGCCGCCGGTTTGCTGGAGGCGGAGAAGCGGGGCAAGTGGGTCTTTTACCGCATGACGCCTGCGCTGAAGCCGCTTTTCGAGCGCCTCCAGGCGCACTTCGCCGCGAACCTGTCGGGAGACCTCGTGCTCGCCGCGGACTGGGCGCGCATTGCGGAGCGCGTGGCCCTGCGCGGGCAGACCGACTGCGGCGCCGCGCGCCGCCGCGCCATCCCGCCCCGGCTCTCCCGCCCCGCCCGGTCCTGCTGCTGACAACTTTCCCGCCGATCCGCCCCATGACCCTCGCAGAATTTACCTCCCTTCTCACCCGCCACCCTGACAAAGCCTTTCGTCTGCTGCTTCCGGGCGGCGGACAGGTGCCCGTGTCATTTCACATTACGGAAGCCGGCCACGTGGTGAAGAATTTCCTCGACTGCGGCGGCCGGCGGCACCGCGCGGAGTCGATTCTGTTTCAGGTGTGGGTCGGGGAGGACGAAGAGCACCGGCTGGCGGCGGGGAAACTGCTGGGAATTATCGGCAAGGCGCGGTTCTCCGTGTTTCCACCGAATCCCGACCCGCTGACCGTGGAACTCGAGTATGAACACGGCGCCCTGACGCAACTCGGCATCAGCGAAGTCGAGATCGAGGCGGATGCGGTGGTGCTTCATTTGGAGGAAAAGCACACGGACTGTCTTGCGAAAGACGTCTGCCTCCCGCCGCGTCCCGGCGCGGAAGTCTGCTGCGCCGGCGGGCGGTGCTGAACCGGATTTCACGACCCATGAAAAAGCTGCTCGCAGAATTCCTCGGCACCTTCGGACTCGTCTTCGCCGGCACCGGCGCCATTGTCATCGATCAAACCAGCGGCGGCGTGATCGGACACGCGGGCATCGCGCTGACCTTCGGGCTGGTGGTGCTGGCCATGATCCACACCTTTGGCGACGTGAGCGGAGCGCACCTCAATCCGGCGGTGACGCTTGGTTTCGCGGCAGCCCGGCGGTTTCCACTCCGCGAGGTGCCCGGCTACCTTGCAGCGCAGGCCGGCGGCGCGCTGGCCGCGAGCGGACTGCTGCGGGTGCTTTTTCCTGACAATGCAACGCTGGGAGCCACTTTGCCCGCCGGCGTGGCTTCGCAAAGCTGGGTGCTGGAACTGGTGCTGACCGCCATCCTGATGCTCACCATTCTCAGCGTCTCCACCGGAGCGAAGGAAAAGGGCATCACCGCGGGCCTCGCCATTGGCGCGGTCATCGGACTGGAAGCGATGTTCGCCGGCCCGGTGAGCGGCGCGAGCATGAACCCTGCCCGCTCGCTCGCGCCGGCACTCGTGTCAGGGCACCTCGAACACCTGTGGATTTATCTCACCGCCCCCGTGCTGGGAGCCCTGCTCGCCGTGCCGCTCTGCTGCGGCGTGCGCGAGCCCGGATGCTGCCGCGGCGGTTGCGGGGCAAGGTGAGTTTCAGTGTTCAGATCTCAGAATGGCACCGCGGAGGACGGAGGACGGAGGACGGAGGGCGGAGGGCGGAGGACGGAGGACGGAGGACGGAGGACGGAAGACGGAAGACGGAAGACGGAAGACGGAAGACGGAGGACGGAAGACGGAAGACGGACACTGAGCACTGAGCACTGAGCACTGAGCACTGAGCACTGAGCACTGAGCACTGA
>CAZFZN010000049.1:0-50769 GCA_964523105.1 uncultured Akkermansia sp. | reverse complement strand
TGGACCTTACTGATTTATAGCGCCGGGGTCAATTTCCCATTCCCGCTTTTAGGTTGACCGGATGGATGCCATCAAGGCTGACGGGGGCAAAGCAGCTTGGGCATTGAAGGTAACCGATGTTTTCATCGGCGCGGACTCGGCTGCCACGGATGCGATGGTGGAGTTGCTGCTCAGAGATCATAAAGACGAAGACTCCAGTCGGTATGTCCGCATCAATCCCAAAGTCGCTGCGGGTGAGTTTAAGCTGGACCGTCTATCGGAGAGCTTGATCGCGTTGGGAGGCAGAACATCTGAGCACGCCAGCAGAAACCTGCGCAGGCGATTCTTCAGTCAAAAGGCGGAACCCTTTACTCCGGCACCGCTGCCACAAACCAGCCAGTCCCCTGCATAAATCATCCATTACCATGATTCCTCAAACACCAGCATTGCTGAAGATCGAGCTTCTTAAAGCCGCAGTTGAGTCCCTGAGCATTCCACTAGGAATGTATGAGAAGGCAGTGGAGCGATACGAGGCAGTCACTGCTTTTCTGGAGGCGCCGGGGACTCGTGTGGCATCGTGGCGGCCATACCAATGCATCCAAGGCAGTGCCGCTCTGGGGCTCGCCATCCGGCCGATGGCCAGAGATAACTTCGACTTCGACATTTCCTGCGAGTTGACGCCGCCCGACTACCTTACCTCGCTTGAGGTAAGGAATGCAGTGGAGGTTCGGTTGCGGGAGGATGGCAACTACTCGCGTATGCTCAATACCGAGAAGCTACGGTGTCTGCGACTGGATTATGCCGAGGCGGAAAAATTTCATCTGGACATCGTAGTTGCAAAGGTTGCCCGCTGGCAAAATCGTACGGGGACTGCAGTGCAGGTTCCGGACAAGAAACTGGAGCAATGGATCGGCTCTGATCCTAGAGGCTACATCAATTGGTTCAAATCCCGACAGATCGTGACTCAATTTGAACGAAGTTTACTAGCATTGTCGGCGAGCGCGTTACAGGCTGAAACAGCGCCTGCGCCCAGACAGCCCAAGCCAAACGAGAAGCTGCCTATCCAGTGGGCCATCCAAATCATGAAGAGGCACCGGGACGTAATGTTTCAAGGTGAGCGATCAAAAGATGCACCTATCAGCGCTATCATCACCACTTTAGCAGCCAAGGCGTATCAGGGGCAGGGCACCATTCTCGAGGCTTTGCTTTCATGTGCCACGCGGATGATTGATCAATTTGACGATCAGGCTCAAACACTCGTATTAAACCCCGTTCTTCCGACGGAGAACTTCGCAGATAAGTGGCCGCATAAGCCAGCGCGACGGAAGGCATTTTTCGAATGGCACGCCAAACTAATGCTGGATGTCAGACGACTCATAGACGCGGAAAAGCTTCTGACCATAGGAGACACCGTTGAGAATCTGCTCGGTGAGAAACCGAAAGCGGCGGCTTTTGCAACTCACGCCGAATTGTTGCGAAAAATGCAAGCCTCGGGCACCCTTGGTACTGCCGCATCGGTGGCAACACTGGCATCGACGCTATCTGGCGCACGCGCAATGCCTGCTCACACCAACTTTGGGGGAGTTGTTAAATGAAACGTGCCTACATTCCCCGGTGTGACAAGAGTCTGTCGATGGCATTCCAAGCACAGTTGCTGCGGTCACACTGCGAGACCGTCAGCCTGCGACTGTATCAGTCATATCGCTTGGAATGGAGTGGTGCCGTCCAACCAGCATCGTACTGTGACAAATACGCGATAAGTGTCGATTACCGGACTGACACTGCATGCCGCCCAAGGCCAAGTGTGCGAATCCTAAGTCCATCGCTTCGGAAGCGGGACGGCATCGGATGTCCACACCGTTACGGAGACCAGGAACCTTGTTTGTATCACCCACCCAGTAATGAATGGAGACCAACCATGCCGTTGGCATTCACTATCGTGCCTTGGACTTCACGTTGGCTGTATTTTTATGAAATCTGGCTGGCTACAGGCGACTGGCACGGAGGAGGGATTGCACATTGAGCCGACCAACATTAAAAACAGAGCCGCCCCGGCCATTGCGGGCCAAGGGGGATGGTTTGCAGGCGGCGGCTGCGGAAGTCGCCGGTCTTGACGTGCTCATCCGTTGCGGGAGCGGAGGCACCGGTTCACCGCGCGGTGAAAAGGGGCTGTCAGTTGGCGAGAGCTTCCAGCTTTTCCAGCGAGAAGGCATCGCCGCCGCGGAGGAAGAAGCGGGTGATGCACTCGCGGAGGTGGCGGTAGAGGGCGGGGTCGGTGTGAATGAGGGACTTCGGTGCGTCTTGCTGTGCGTAGCGGACGAGGGCGGCGAGTTTGGCCCACTCTTTGTTTTTGAAGCAGACGTCTATCTCGTCCTGATGCTCCAGGAGGTGGCGGGCGATGAGTTCTTCTTCGCGGGCGTTCATGGCTGGATGGCGGTGAGGTAGATCAGGTTTTCGGCGGCTTGCTCGCGGTTTCGCGGAGAGAGGGCGGCGATGATTTGCTGGATGCGTTCGACGCTGGGATGGTAGCGACTGATGAGGAAGCGAATGTCGCTCAAGTCGCGGGGCTCGCAACGGATGAGCTTGGAGACGATGAGGTTTTCGATGGGCGGGCGGAAGAGGCGGAGACGACCGATGCGCTCAATGAAGACAGATTCGAAGCTGCCCAGTTCGGCGGGGATGGGATCAATGAGTTGGAGGTAGGGGCCGGCGGGCAAGTTTTCGGCTATGGGATCGAAGAGAAGACCGGCGGCTTCGGCGGCGCGGGCGAGTTCTCGGCGGTCGTAGTCGCTGGCGGGCTTCCAAATGTCGAGGTCGCGCGAGGTGCGTCCGTCCATTCCGCCGAAGATGCAGGCGGCGGAACCGATGAGGCAGAGTTTGACTTCCGGCCCTTCGCCGAGGGCATCTGCAAGCCGCTCAAGCACGGCGAACCATTGGTCGCGGTCAAGGGTGGTGGCGGGCGGCATCATCGTGGCAGGAATGCAGAGGATCGGGTGCAAAAGCAACCGCCCCGGCCATTGCTGACCGGGGCGGTGCGGAGTGTTTGGTTGTTTGGAATGAGCGGCAGGATGCCGGCTCATCGCAGCCTGGAAGGCCGCGCTACCCTACTTCTTCTTTCCTTTCGCCGGCGCGGATTTGGCGGCGGCGCGTTTTTCCTCGATGGCGGCCTGGGCGGCGGCGAGGCGGGCGACGGGGACGCGGTAGGGGCTGCAGCTCACGTAGGCGAGGCCGAGGCGGTGGCAGAACTTCACGCTGTCAGGGTCGCCGCCGTGTTCGCCGCAGATGCCGAGCTTGATGTTCGGGCGGGTGCTGCGGCCTTTTTCGACGGCGATCCTCATGAGCTGGCCGACGCCGGTTTGGTCCAGCGTGGCGAACGGGTTCTTTTTGAAGATTTCGTTCTCGGTGTAGGGCATGAGGAAGTTGCCCATGTCGTCGCGGCTGATGCCGAGCGCGGTTTGCGTGAGGTCGTTGGTGCCGAAGCTGAAGAACTCGGCAGTGGCGGCGATTTCGTCGGCGGTCAGGGCGCCGCGGGGGACTTCGATCATGGTGCCGACCATGTAGTCGAACTTGATCTTCTTCTCGGCCATCACTTCCTTCGCGACGCGGTGGATGATTTCGACCTGGAGGTCGAGTTCCTTTTTGAAGCCGACGAGCGGGACCATGACTTCGGGGTGCACCTTGATCTTCTTCTTCGCCACATCGGCGGCGGCTTCAAAGATGGCGCGGGCCTGCATCTCGGTGATTTCCGGATAGGCGATGCCGAGGCGGCAGCCGCGGTGGCCGAGCATGGGGTTGAACTCATGCAGCGCGTCCACGCGGGCTTTGACCTTGTCAGGCTTCACGCCCATCTTCTTCGCGAGGTCGGCCTGGGCCTTGGCTTCGTGCGGGACGAATTCATGCAGCGGGGGATCGAGCAGGCGGATG
The DNA here is from genome assembly GCA_964523105.1 of uncultured Akkermansia sp. Lineage (GTDB taxonomy): Bacteria > Verrucomicrobiota > Verrucomicrobiia > Verrucomicrobiales > V1-33 > V1-33. Next base: position 46,866 of record CAZFZN010000049.1, on the reverse strand, counting down.
GTGGCGGGCAGTCCCTTGAGGGCGGTGAAGATGCCGGTGAAGTCCTTGCGCTGATAGGGCAGGAGCTTGGCGAGGGCCTTCTTCCGGTCGGCGACGTTGTCAGCGAGGATCATCTCACGAACGGCGTCAATGCGGTCGCCCTCGAAGAACATGTGCTCGGTGCGGGTGAGGCCGATGCCCTGGGCACCGAAGGCGATGGCCTGTTGGGTTTGCTCCGGGTTGTCGGCATTGGTGCGTACCTGGAGGCGGGTCACTTTGGAGCACCAGTCCATGAGCTGTTTGAAGGCGGCGAATTTCTCCGTCTTTTGCGCGGCCTTGTCGCCAAAGAGCAGGCCCATGACGATGCTGGACGGGCCGGTCTTCACCTTGCCGCCGTAGATCGTGCCGGCGGTGCCGTCGATGCTGAGGCTGTCCACGCCTTCCTTGAACGTCTGACCGGCGATCTTCACCGTCTTCTTGTCGTAATCGATTTCCACGGCGCTGGCGCCGCAGATACAGACCTTGCCCATCTGGCGGGCGACGAGTGCGGCGTGTGAGGAGACACCGCCCTTCGCTGTCAGGATGCCGACGGCCGCGATCATGCCGCGGAGGTCTTCCGGCGACGTTTCGTTGCGGACGAGCAGCACGTCGGCGCCCTTCTCGGCGGCGGCGGCGGCGCGGTCGGCATTCAGATAGATGACGCCGGAGGCAGCGCCCGGGCCGGCGGGGAGACCGGTGGCAAGGGCCTTGGCCTTCTTGATTTCCGCAGCGTCGAAGTCCGGAGCGAGCAGCTGCTCGAGCTGATCGGCGGGGTTGCGCATGATGGCGGTTTCCCAGTCGATGAGTTTTTCCTTCACCATATCCATGGAGAACTTGAGCGCGGCGGCGGCGGTGCGCTTGCCGTTGCGGGTCTGGAGCATGAACAGCTTGCCCTGCTGGATGGTGAACTCCACGTCCTGCACGTCCTTGAAGTGCTTTTCGAGAATGCTGCGGACCTTCATGAGTTCCGCGTAGGCTTTGGGCATTTCCTTCTTCAGCTGCGCGACCGGCTCGGGCGTACGCACGCCGGCGACGACGTCTTCGCCCTGGGCGTTGATGAGGAACTCACCGTAGAACTCGTTCACGCCGTTGGCCGGATTCCGCGTGAAGGCCACGCCGGAGCCGGAGTCTTCGCCGGTGTTGCCGTAAACCATCGCCTGCACATTGACGGCGGTGCCCCATTCGGAGGGAATGTTATACTTGCGGCGATAGACGATCGCGCGGTCGTTCATCCATGAACCGAACACCGCGCCGGCGGCGCCGCGCAGCTGCTCCCACGGGTCGTGGGGGAAAGTTTTGCCGGTGCGCTCTTTGACGAGCTTCTTGAAGCGGTTCACCAGTTCCTTGTAGTCGTCCACCGTGAGGTGCGCGTCGTCCACGTCCTCTTCGTGGTGGTCGTGCTTGAGCTGTTCGATGACGACTTCGAACGGCTCGTGGTCTTCGCCCTCACGCTTTTGCACGCCCATGACGACGTCGCCGTACATCTGAATGAAGCGGCGGTAGCAGTCCCACGCGAAGCGCGGGTTGTTGGTCGCCTTCTCCAGTGCGAGCACCGTCTGGTCATTGAGGCCGAGATTGAGAATCGTGTCCATCATGCCCGGCATGGAATCGCGCGCGCCGGAGCGCACGGCGACGAGCAGCGGCATGCCTTTGGCGTCGCCGAACTTGCAGCCCATGATCTTCTCCATGTTCTTCACGCCGGCCTCCATCTGGCCCTGAAGTTCCTTCGGATAGGTTCTCTTGTGAGCGTAATAGTAAGTGCAGACTTCCGTGGTGATGGTGAATCCGGGAGGCACGGGCAGACCGATGCGGGTCATCTCCGCGAGGTTGGCGCCCTTGCCGCCGAGCAGGGGCTTCATGGAACCGTCGCCGTCGGCTTTTCCGGCTCCCCAGTTATAAACGTATTTGGCGGACTTGCCGGAGGCGGCGGACTTCTTTTTAGCGGGCATGATGTGTGCGTAGTGTGGTTGTTGGGTTGGGAATTTCGGGCAGCGACGGAAGGAAAAGCACGTCACCGGCCCGGAAAAGGAGGGGCGAGCCTTAAACACCCGCTCCGGGGAGTCAAACCGGTAGTTGCAGTACACAACATCCGCCGGCCCCTGCCGTGTGCAGGCGCTGCACGAGGGTGCAGTTTGCGCGTGCATCGCGGGCCGCGGTGGAGCAATGCCCATCGCATGTCCCCCACAGCCCCGCCTGGAACTGTCAGCGCTTTTCTCCGCGAGTTGCGGACCACCGGCGCCCCGGTGGTGCGTTTGCGCGGGGCAGGGCAGTTGCGTGACTGCCTGCGCCACATCGAAGCCGGTGCCGCGGCGGATGCGGCACTCATTCCGCTGCTGCGGGAATGGCACGCCGAGGCCCTCGCGGAGCTGGCAGGGCCTCCACTGGCATTCGACGAACCCGCCGCCCGCTGGGGCGCGCAGATGCTGTTCCGGGCGGCCTGGTTCTATCTGCACCGCGATGCGGACGAAGGTCAGGTCATCACGCTGCTGGCCGATCCGATTCCGGGCGGGCCGCCGGCGCAGGTCCTTTTTTCCGCAGACCTCGCGCTGCAGTATCTGCCAGGACTGCATCGCCTCGCGCGCACGCTGGCGCCGGGCGATCCGTTGCTCGGCGCTTTGCAGCGCATGGCCGACGCCCTGCCGCTTTCCGGCGCCGGCGTCGAGCCGGAGGAAGGGAGTGCGCGTCAGCCGCAGGCGGCGGCATGGCAGGCGGTGTGCGGGCACCCGGGACTGTGGCGGATGTTCACTGACCGCGTCATCGCGGCGAAGGCCCGCTGGTGGCTGGCACGCGATGAAGTGCGCGAAGCCGTGCGCCGCGCGGCGGGTGCTTTTGCGGGTGAACTTGTGCCTGCTTTCGATTTGTCAGCCCATGTCCCCGCTTCCCATGTCGCCACACATTCCTGAATCCACCCTCGCCGCCGCCCGCGCCCTGCAACACACCGCCCTCGGGCAGCTGAAATCCATGTTCGTCGGCAAGGACGAGGTCATCGATCTCATGGGCGTCTGCCTTGCTGCGGGCGAGAATCTGTTCCTCCTCGGCCCGCCCGGCACGGCCAAGACGGCGCTGGTGCATGAACTCGCCCGGCGGCTGGAGGCGCGGTCGTTCGACTATCTGCTCACGCGCTTCACGGAGCCTAACGAACTCTTCGGCCCGTTCGACATCCGCCGCCTGCGTGAGGGCGAACTGGTGACGAACACCGAAGGCATGCTGCCGGAGGCCGACGTCATCTTCCTCGACGAACTGCTCAATGCGAACAGCGCCATTCTGAACAGCCTGCTCATGGTGCTCAACGAGCGCGTCTTCCGCCGCGGGCGCGAGACGCGGGCCATTCCCGCGCTGTTCGTGGCGGGCGCGAGCAATCACCTGCCGGAAGAGGAGGCCCTGCGCGCGCTCTTCGACCGCTTCCTGCTCCGCGTGCGCTGCGGTCCGGTGCCGGATGAATCGCTCGGCGCCGTGCTCGATGCCGGATGGCGTCTGGATGCCGCGCCGCAGCCGGCGCCGGTGCTCGCGGCGGATCACGTCAGGGAAATCCAGCGCGCCGTGCGGCTCGTGGACCTCAGCCCGGCGCGCGAGGCGTTCATCGAACTCGTGCTCAAGCTCCGTCAGGCCGGCATCGCGATTTCCGACCGCCGCGCCGTGCGCCTCCAGCGGGGTGTAGCGGGCAGCGCACTGCTCGCCGGCCGAGCCGCGGCGCGCGTCAGCGACCTGTGGGTGATCGCCCACATCTGGGACCGCGAAGAGCAGATCGAAATCATCGCCGGCATTGTGCGCGAAGCTCTCCAGTGCGCCGGTGCGGCTCCCGGCGATCATCCGCGCGCCCACCACAGCGACGCGCCCGATCCCGAAGCCCTCGCCGCCGCCCTCGACGCCCTAACCGGCCGCACCGATGCCGCCGCCGCCGACGAACTCCGCCTCCTCACCGCCCGCATCGAATGGGTGAAAAACGACACCGCCCGCGAAGCCCTGCGCACCAAAGCCGCCGCGCAGTGGACCCAATGACCGGAGCACAAACAAATTGCAGCAGGCCCGCCGCGCTCTTATCATTCTGCTAACTACCGTTGAACGAAAACGAACATGAATTCCTCCAGTCCCGTTCAGATCAAAGTTCTGAAGAAAGGCGAGATGCTGCGTGCACGCTTGCAGAACTCCTCCTATGCGCAGAAGCACATGACCGCGCAGCAGGCCCATCGGCAGATGCAGAGGAATGGTTCCGTCAGGAGTCCGAATCCCTTCTACACTGGGCGAAAGACCGAGGCCGAATGCTATCGGCTGCTGAATTCGGATCTCTGATCGAAGGCTTTCGCTTTCTCGACGGTGGACTGGAGCACCAGGTGTTTTACCGCCGGCACGCAGGCCGGGTTATCAAATGCACCAGGCCGCCTCACTTCGGGGCCATGTGGCATCTGAAAGGATATGTGCAGAATCTCATCTGGTGTAACGACGCATTCGACGATGACATCCGGCTCGAAGGAGTGATGCAGACACCGGACGGCGTTTCCCTTGTGATTTCCCAGCCGTTCATTCCGGGCCGCGAGCCCGTGCAGCAGGAGATGGAGGAGTGGTTTGCACAGCAGGGCTGCAAAAGAATTGCCCCGCTGTAATGAGAATATCCTAACGGAATGTTCGTCGCGGACGCCTACACCAGAAACTTCATCATTACCCGCGATGGTGCGGTCTTTCCCATAGATCTTCACGTCGAACGGCCGCCTGCTTAGTCCTGCGCCATGATTGTCCTCGTCTTCAGCCTCACCGACGCTCCTGCGCTCGCGCCGCAGCGCACGCGCGCGGGCTGGACGGCGTGTCTTGAAAACGGGGCGCTCTGGCTCCGCTGTCCGGCGGCGGATGCGGCGGAATGCGCCGCGCTGCCGGCGGTGGCGCGGTATCGCTGCGACTCCCGCGGGCTGCTCACGCCGCTGGAGGGAAGTGTGCCGGTGGCGCAGGCTCCGGCGGGACCGTGGCTGCCGCTGACGGAAGTGTTCCCTGTGCATCCTGCCACGCCGAATTTCCCCGGGCGCACGCGGCAGCGGCTCAATGTTTCGCTCGTGCGCACGGAGCGCGAGCAACCGGCGCAGGCCGTGCTGCTGCCGCTCGCGCAGATGCTGCCGTGGGTGGAGCAGGCGCCGCGCATTCGTCTGGAGCGCCTGCAGTTCGCCGCGGCGGCGGACGGGCGCGCGTTGGTGAAAGGCACGCCGCTGCCGCCGGTGCCGGGCGCGGTGTTCTACTTCGCCGGGGCCATGGCGCTGCCGTGCGGCTGGGACTTCGCGCCGCATCTCTGGCATGGCTGGGTGGAAAAAGCGCTCGCTATTCCCGCAGGCGGCCTCTGCCTCGTGCATGAAGACGCGCGCCTCGAACTCATCGGCGCGGAAGGCTTCGCGCCCCTCACCCTCGCCGCCGTGCGCCGCACCGTGGCGGCTTTGAATGCTTCACACTGATGCCCGTGAATCTGCTCAGCGTCCTTCTGCCAGCAGCCCCAACGGGGCGTGGCAACAAAGCCCGGGGCCGGCGACTCAGGAGCGCAGCCCCGGGTAAGCCGCACCGCGATTGGCCAGCCCTGAAAGGGCGGGACAATGTTGACGACCGCGCGTTTTGTGCCGCCCTTTCAGGGCTCTCCGGTTATTGCGTGGCATTCACCCGGGGCGTTGCCCCGGGCTGTGATGCCGCGCCCCGTTGGGGCTTTCCTTTGCATGGTGGAGATGGTCCAAAAAATCCCTCTACGCTTTGTCGGCCATGAACAAGACCGCTGCCGTCAATTACTTCATCCCGCCCGGGGGCTACCTTTGGCGCTGGGCGGACGATGGCTCGGCAATTGAGTGGCTCGACGACACGGTCTGCCTCTGGATGGAACTCCACGCGCTGCTCAACTATCTCGCGCCGCACGGGCTGCCGCCGCTGGGAAGCATCGTCATGCTCCTCATGGCCTGTCAGCAGAAGGCCGCTGTGGCTTACGACAATGCCCGGCGCTCCAGCAGTGGCGCACATCATGAGGCGACACCCACTTCGCGCCGACTCCTCATGCGCCTGCAAAAGGTGCTCGACCATGTGCAGGATCTCCCCGCGGAACTTCGCACCGGCCTTTCCGCCCGCGCGCATTTGCTGCGCACGCTCTTCGATGGCGTGCAGAACCGCCGCCCTGCGGACCTTTCCCGCAGCCTTCTGGAACAGGCCGACATCTGGGGCATCGAAGCCCTCGCGGAGGACAAGCCAAACGTCACCGGAAGCGCGCGGCTGCTTCAGGACCTGAAAGCCATCGCCGCCATCCACGAGACCTGCGACCTCAGTGGTCTCGAATCCCTCCTCCGCACCGGCCTCGACGACGTCCAACTCCAGCCCGCACCCATCCCCGAGCCTCTGCCTGGGCCCGGCGATTCCTCTCTCCCGCTGCTCCGCCAGCTCGAACTCCACCGCGACACGGAACTCTCCGCCCTCGCCGGACTCGCGCGCCGCATGGTCGCCATGTTTTCCCTGCCGCGGCCCGCGGGACATCCGCAGGAACTGCCCGTGGGCGGCATTTCCGACATCACCAACCGCGGCCCGCTCGACCGCCTGCTCCCCGGGGAACTCGCCTACGACGACCTCACGCTCAGCGCCCGCCTCGCCAACAACGAGGCCCTCTACTACCGCCGCGACACCCCGCCCGATGAGCCCGCCACCGGGCGCGTCCTGCTTCTCGATACCGGCATTCATCTCTGGGGCACGCCGCGCGTCTTCACCCTCGCCGCCGCGCTGGGACTCCAGGCCGGCGCGCCGGAGGGGGAAAGCGTGCGCGTCTTCCGCCGCGAGGGCCGCTGCTTTCAGCCCATAGCGCTCCATTCCGTCGCCGCCGTGCGCGATTACCTGACGTTTCTCCATCCTGAGCCCGACCCCGAAGCAGCCCTGTGCGCGTTTCAGCCTGACGAAAGCCCCGCGCTGCGCCCCGACGTCTTCCTGCTCACCGTCCCGTGGCAGCGCGAGAGCCTCCACCGCGCGCTCCACGATCTCGCCCTGCGCATCGCTGAATGCGGCGGCCGCTTTTACATCCTCACCGTCACCCGCACGGGCGCGCTCACCCTCTCCCTGCGCAGCACCGCCGGCACTCGAATTCTCGCCCAGGGTCGCATAGATCCCGACACGATCTTCCCTCATCCTAACATGGTGGAGAAGCCGGCACCTTCAACGAAACGCAAGCTCTTCAACCTCCCCGCCGCCGCCGGGCACCTCGGCTTCTATCAAGAGCAGCCTTTGCCCCTGCGCCTGCCTTTGGATTATCAGGAGGGCATCCTCATGGCCGCCCCCGTCTCCGCCGGCTTCGACTCCGCGGGCAACCTCATCATCCGCGCCAAAGGCGGTAGCTGGGAACTGCCGTGCCCCAGCATCCTCTGGAAGAGCACGCCCAAGTCCATGCTCGCCGCCGTGCGCCCCTTCACCGCGCTCAGCGAGCCAGGCGACGACGACACGCCGCCCGCTCCCGCATTCTACGCTGCCGAGTGGAACCTCGACTGCCGCCTCCTCTTCGACACCCGCGGCATCCTCCATATCGTCTATCACGACATGCATGGCTTCGTGGAAATCGCCGTGCTTTGCCTGCTCGACAAAGCCACCGCTGCCTGGGTGCGCCACTGGCCGCAGGGAAAGCAGCACCTCGGCGCGAAGAAATGGTTCCAGCCCGAAGTCGAAGGCCAGCCCGTCGTGAACCTCACCCCCCTCATGCAGCGCTTTTCCGCGATGGCGAAAAACTCGCACCCCAGAGGATAGACCGTCTCAAACCAACTGTCACCAATGGCAAAAAAACGATCACCAAAAACCGGCAAACGGCCACCGCCCCAGGAGCCGTCCAGCTTTGTGCGCCTGCGTAATGCCTGTCTATATGATTTAGAAGAAGCGCGGCGGATGGTCCTGGCAGAACCAGAGCTCCTGGATGCGCGGAACGGGACCGGAGAAACGGTACTGCACTGGCTGGCGATAGAGAATCAATTGGAGGCAGTAGCCGCCTTGAACGAGTGGGGGGCGAATGCAGACAGCGAGGACGACTTTCAAGCCACCCCTCTGATTCACTGCGTCACTCTCAAGTATCCCGCGCTAGTATCGTTCCTGCTGAGCAAAGGCGCACGTGTCACGCATCAGGATCACACAGGGCAATCTGCCCTATCTGCTGCGGCCAGGCGGAATAAGCCTGAAATATTGCGACTGGTGCTGCCCGCCCTTCCTCCCGGCTATGATATCAATTCTCTCTTTGATGATTGGGATGCCAACAAAGCACTGGATCGCGGTGACGAAGTGTCCGCGCTGCTGGCCGCCCGCGGCCTAAAACGGCGCGAAATCTAAAGGTTCCTGATGATCCCCATCTCCCCATCCCTTATTCCATCCCTCTCACCGCTTCCAACAGCGGCGGGATGGATTGCGTGCGGGGATGTGGCAGTGTGGATGGAGGAGGCGCGCCGCATTTGTGAGGCGATGCCGCGGGCGGAGGTGCGGTTTTATCCGCTGGCGGTGTCGGTGCGGGATCATGCGGCAGGCGGGGCGGTGATCCTGGTGAGCGGGGCGGCTGGGGCGCTGGAGAAGTTGCTGGGGCCGCGGGTGATGCGGCTGGGGTTTGCATTGCCGGGGGTGCTGGTGCCGGTGGATTCACGGCTGTTGCCGGCACTGACGGAGGCGGAGGTGCGGCGGGTGTTTCCGTGGGCGCTGCAGGTGGTGCACCCGGTGCTGGGCGTGACGGGTTTTGAAGAGGCGGATGCAGTGGCGCCGGAGCAGCTCATCGCGCTGCCGGTGGTGGAGCGCATGGGGTGGTTTGCCGCGGTGCCGGGGCCGGTGGAGCCGCCGGCATTGAAAGAGATTACGCTCGTGCAGGAGGTGAGTCTGGAGGAACTGATGGCCGGTGAGGGCGGAGACATCGCGAGCGAGCGGCCGGTCCTTCCTGACAAATCGCCCAAGCCGGGCGCGGGCCTCCCGGGTCGTGTGGCCGGGGCGGTGGGCAGCGGGATCGCGGGGCTGGGCGCGGGGATTTTGCGCACGCTGGGTGCGGGCGGGGCGGCGGACAAGCTGGGGGCGTGGAGTCAGAAGCTGTGGACGGAGGTTCGTGATCGCCGGCAGCGGGAACTGACTAAGTTGCTCGACCGTTTTGATAAAGACACGCTCGACGCGCTGCGCCACGCCATTCCCCTGACAGGCGCCGAGTCCCGCCGCGGGGCGGCGGCGCAGCCGGGATGGCAGCTCGGCGCGCGCAGCATGGAGCTGAACTCGCGCAGCCACGGCAGCGGTCCCGTGGATGTCTGGAACATTGATCACGACACGCGGCTGAAGCTGGAGCGGCGCTATCGTGAGGCCGCGGGGAAGGAGGCGGCGGCGGGGCAGTTTGGGCGTGCGGCTTACATTTACGGCGAGCTGCTGGGCGACTGGAACATGGCGGCGCAAATGCTGGAGAAGGCGGGACGTCCGCGCGAGGCGGCGCGGATTTATCTGGACCGTCTGCGCTCCGGGCCGCGGGCGGCGGAGTGCCTGGAAAAGGCCGGACTGCTCGCGGAGGCGGCGGCGCTGTTTCGTGAGGCGCGGATGTTTGAGAAAGCCGGCGATGTGCTGGCGCGGCTGGGGAATGAGGAGGCCGCGCGCGAACAGTGGCTGCTGGCGGTGAAGGGGATGAGCAATCCGCTGGAGCAGGCGCGGCTCCTGGAGACGAAGCTCGGGGATGTGGACCGCGCGCTCTTCGTGCTGGACCGCGCATGGCCGGGATCGCCGCAGGCGCTGGCGTGCTTTGAGGCGGAGTTCGCGCTGCTGGGCCGCCACGCGCGGCACGCGGAAGCCGCGGAGGTGCTGGCGCGGCTGGAGCGGAATCCGACGGCGCGGCTGAATCTGGTGACGGCCACGGTGTCGGGACTGCGCACGGTGTTTCAGAAGTATCCCGACAGCACGGTGCGCGAGCGCGCCGCGGAACTGGCGGTGCAGTTCACCGGCGAATTCCTCAGCCGCGAACCCAAGGGCGCGTCGGCGAAACAACTGCTCGCCACACTGCCTCAGTTCGCCCCCGGCGACCGCCTGCTGGCGCGCGACGCCGGGAGATTCGGCATCGGGTATAACAAGCCGGACGTGCCGCTGCTGGCGCGGATGGAGAAGGTGCTGAGGCCGGAGCGGGTGGAACAAGTTCCAGGCGGATATTATTGGCGGTCGCTATCTTCTGGGCCGTGGGGATTGAGTTTGGCGGGGTCCGCAGCAAATTTGGAGAAGGATGGTGTTATCATCGCGGCGTTCGATCTAAATGCCCCGGGAAAAGTTAGAGTGTTGTGGAAGAAGCTTCCACTCAACAGCAACACGCACTTGGTGCATCTTGAGCGCGGAGAGAGAATCGCATTCACAGCTTGGCATCTAAAAGACAGGGGGACAGTTGGGTGGGCGTTCCATCATCCAATTAAGCTCTGGTCGCGCGAAGGCATCGCAATTGGCCCAGGCAATATCGAAAATGAAACACTCATTCTGAGTTACACAGAGACCAGCAGCCTGATTGTCGAGGGATACTGCCCTGAGTTAAAAGTAATTCGCACCCGCGTCCTCGACCTCGCTCCGCCCTCCATCAAAGACGCGGACTGGTTCGTGGGCGGGCATGGGGAGGACATCTGGGTGGCGGGGCCGGGGGTGGTTTGCTGTGTGAATGAGAAGGTGGAGTTCCAGCTCGCGCAGTTGAGCGGACCGGTGACGGGCTTTGCAGTCGCGCCGGCGGTGCTGCCTTCGCAGGCCATCGCGGTGGCGTCGGGCGAGGCGGTGCTGCTCATCGCGCACGGCGGCACGAAGCCGCTGGAGAGCGTGAATCTCTGGAGCGGCACCACCGACGCGCCGCCCATTGTCACCTTCACCCGCGACGGCCGCGCCGTCATCGCCGATGCGGGCGGCGGCGTAGTCTATGCGCTGCGGAAGTCGTGCGAGAAGAGCGCCGACATCGTGATCCCGCCCGGCAGCGGCGACCTCATTTCCGCCGCCCCGCACGGCGCGCAGGGCTTCGCCTTTCTCACGAGCACGGGGAAGGTGCTGCTGTTTGCCTGATGCACCGGAGCCTTTTGCCGGCCACTCCTGGCAGGCGGACAATCAGGCGGATAGTCGTGGCTGGGTGGTTTCGATGTTGTCGCGGAACTGCGGGGGCGGAGAGTTCCGCCAAGGCCGGGACGGCCTTGCTACTGGCCCGGGGCAGCGTCAGGAATTGGTGTTAGAGTCTCAAACCTGGAGCGGTTTCCAGCACGACGGGACAATGATCGCTGCCGTGGACATCCTGGCGGATGGTGCAGGATTGGAGGGCCTTTTTCAGTTCTGCGGAGGCGCACCAGTAGTCGATGCGCCAGCCGACGTTTCGTTCGCGGGCGCCGCCGCGGTAGCTCCACCACGAATACTGGTGCGGTCGCTGGTCGAAGTGCCGGAAGGCGTCCACAAAGCCGGCGGCGACGATGTTGTCGAAGCCGGCGCGCTCCTCGTCGCTGAATCCGGGGCTGAAGCGGTTGGCATCGGGGCGGGCGATGTCGATTTCCTTGTGCGCGACATTGAGGTCGCCGGCGAAGAGCACGGGCTTCTTCTTTTCCAGTGACTTCATGTGGGCGAGAAAGGCGGCATCCCACGTCATGCGATAGGGGAGGCGGGCGAGTTCCGCTTGCGCGTTGGGGGTATAGACGCAGACCACATAACAAGCGCCGAACTCCACGGTCAGCACCCGGCCCTCGTTATCGTGTTCGGCAATGCCGAGACCGTGCGTGACGGAGAGCGGTTTGTGTTTTGTCAGGATGCCGGTGCCGCTGTAGCCGGGTTTCTTCGCCCGGTTCCAGAGAAGTTCATAGCCCTGGAGCCAGTCCCATTCCAGGGTGGCGGGGTCCACCTTGGTTTCCTGGAGCAGCAGCAGGTCCGGATTTTCGGTGCGCACGAAGTCCTGAAAGCCTTTGCCGAAGATGCTGCGCAGGCCGTTCACGTTCCATGTGATGAGTTTCATGCGGCGAATTGTTGTCGCACCGGCGGCCGGGAAAGCGGGAAATCCTGCGGGCCGGGACTACTCGATTTCGCCGACCTCACCCTCACGGGTTTCAAAGCGCATGAATTCCTTGAGAAAGGTGAGGGGCACGCCGCCGGTGGGGCCGTTGCGCTGTTTGGCGATGAGCAGTTCGGCCTGACCGCTGACTTCCTGTTTGTCCTCCTCCTCCTCGGCGTAATACTCGGGACGGAAGAGCAGGCCGACCACGTCGGCGTCCTGTTCGATGCTGCCGGATTCGCGCAGATCACTGAGCTTGGGCTTGCCGCTGCCGCGGGTTTCCGGGCCGCGATTCAGCTGAGCGAGCACGATCACAGGAATGCTGAGCTCCTTGGCGAGGGCCTTGAGGCCGGCGCTGATTTCAGCGATTTCCTGCTGGCGGTTTTCGGCGGCGCGTTTGCTGGTGCTGCGGCAGAGCTGGAGGTAGTCCACGGCGATGAGTTCGATGCCGTAGAGCTTTTTGAAGCGCCGGGCCTTGCTGCGGAGATCGAGAATGGAAAGCGCCGGGGTGTCGTCGATGATGATGTTGCTTTCGGCAAGTTGGGAGGCGGCGCGGGTCATTTGCTGGAAATCGCCTTTGTTGAGAAACTGACCGCTGAGCAGCGAGCGCATGTTGATGCGGGCGCGGGCGCAGATGAGGCGCTGCACGAGCGAGTCGGCGGTCATTTCCAGCGAGAAGACGGCGCACGGTTTTCTCTGATCCACGGCGACGTGCTCCACGATGTTCATGGCGAGCGAGGTTTTTCCCATCGAAGGGCGCGCCGCGATGATGATCATTTCGCCGCCGTGCATGCCGCCGGTCATTTCGTCGAGCTTCTGCAGTCCGGTGGGCAGGCCGTTGATGGCATTGGGATTGGCCGCGAGGCGCTCGAGGTCGTCGATGGCCTTGAAGACGCGCTCCTTCATGGTGAGCGTGCCTTTCTTGGCCTCCTCACCTTCGCGGATGCCGAGGATTTTGGCTTCCACTTCGTCGAGCAGCGGACCGACATTCTCCTGGTCGTCGAAGGCGCGGCCGATGCAGTCGGAGCAGGCTTTGATGATATTGCGCAGGATGGCCTTCTGCTGCACGTGGTCGGCGTAGTGAACGACGTGAGCGGGGTTCGGCGAGGCGGTGAAGATTTCCGAAATGGCGGCGGGCCCGCCGACTTTGCCGATCAGGTCGCGATCGTAGAGCACTTGTGTCAGGCTCACCGGTTCGACGGGCTGGCCGGCGTCGAACTGGCGGACGATGAGGTCGTAGAGCAGTGAGTGGGCTTCGACGCTGAAGTGATCGAGCGTGAGTTTCTCCATGGCCGCGGCGACGGCGAAGTCCGGGGCCTGCATCATGCAGGAAAGAACGCAGCGCTCCATGTCCACGGCGCTGGGCAGCGGACGGGCCGGATCGTAGAGGGCGCTGGCGTCCGAGGGTTTCTTTTTTCCGGGCCCCTGAAGCCGCGGACCCTTGCCGTTGGCGTCGCCGGGTCCGGGCACCGGAGCGGCCGAGGGAGGAGGATTGTCTGACATGCCGATGCAAACAGCCGCTACCGGATTCCTTCAAGCGGCGGCCGGGAATTTCGGCTATCGGCATGGGAACGGCGCGGTGAACAACTGTGCGAACAACCGGCCCGGCGGTGCATAACCCGGTGAAGAACAAGCCCGGGAATTTGCGCAGTTTCGCCCCTTCTTCATGTGAACAACCTGCGAACAACGCAGCCCGCGCTTCGGGAAGCCGGGGTGAACAACTGCAGGTGGAAGATGGTGTCGGTTCAAAGAATGTGCAGCCGGCTGAGGTCCTGGCTGTCCACGATGCCGACGGGGGTGCGGGTCTCATCGAGCACGACGAGTTCATCCACCGGATGGCGTTCCAGCACGTTGAGAATCTCTGCGGCGAGGCGGTCGGACTGGATGGTGACGGGCTGACGGATCATGAAGCGGCTGACGGGAGCGGCGGCGATGTCGCCCTGACTTTCGTAGGCGCGGGTGAAGTCGCCCTGGGTGAAGATGCCGGCGAGTTTGCCGTCGGCGGCGGGAATGATGACGCAGCCGGAGCGGCAGCGGGTCATGGCGCGCACGGCGTCCATGACGGTGGCGGATTCCGGCACCAGCGGGAGGCGGTCGCCGGTGCGCATGATGTCGGAGACTTTCGTGAGCAGGGCGCGTCCCAGCGAGCCGCCGGGGTGGAGTTTGGCGAAGTCGTCCGCATTGAAGCCGCGGGCTTCGAGCAGCACCATGGCGAGGGCGTCGCCGAGCACGAGCATGACGGTGCTGCTGCTCGTGGGCGCGAGGTTGAGCGGGCAGGCTTCGCGCTCGACATGGGCGTCGAGCACGATGTCGGCATTGCGGGCCAGCGCGCTCTCCGGTCCGCCGGTCATGGCGATGAGTGTGATCTGGAGGCGTTTCAAATGCGGCAGCAGGCGCAGCATTTCATCGGTCTGGCCGCTGGCGCTCATGGCGAGGATGACGTCGCCGTCGTTCACGAGGCCGAGGTCGCCGTGGAGGGCGTCCTGGGTGTTGAGGACGACGGCGGGGGCGCCGGTGCTGTTGAGGGTGGCGGCGATCTTGTGGGCGATGTTGCCGGATTTTCCGACGCCGCAGATGATGATCTTGTGCCCGGCCTCCACGCAGGTGCGCAGGGCGTCCACAGCACGGGTGAACCCGCTGCCGATGCGGGCGCGCAGGCGCTGAAGTTCGGCGATTTCGAGGTCGATGACGGTGCGGGCGCGCTCGGGATAATCCATGCGGACAGGGACGCCCTGACGCGGCAGCGGCAAGCGGGCTTTGCGGGCCGCTCAGGGCTGGAGGACCATCACGCGCACGTAGAGCCGGGCTCCTTCGGATACAGGCTGCGGGCTGCGGCGAACGATGTCGTAAGTGCCGTCCGGATAGGAACTCTCCGGAGGCACGGAGTCGGTCATGGCCGTCCATGAAACCATGTCGCTGCTCATTTCTGGAGTGACGATGACGTCGTCCGCGGCGGCATTGCGGCGGCAGCGCAGGATGAGATAGGTGCCGGGAACTCCACCGACATCGAGCGTTTCAAATTTCGCGGAAAAGATGCCTTCCAGATTGCCGGAGCCGGGTGTCATGCCGAGAGCGTATTCAGTCAGGGTGAGCACGCCGTTGCGGTCCGGGTCCCCGGTGGGGCGGCCGGGAATGCTGTTGCGCGCCATCCACGCGGAGAGGGTGTCGGCGTCGCTGCCGCCAGGGGTGCCGCCGGCCGCGACACTGGCGCGCCAGTGGGAGGGAATGGCAGGGTCGGGAGCCGTCCCCGGATTGATCAGCACGAGCGTGTAGCCCTCTCCGTCCGGCGAAGCGGGCCACGGGGCATTGTCATCGTAAACGAAATCGAAGATGTCGCTGCCGTCCGCGGCGAGCAGTTCCAGCCGTTCGCCGCTGTTGGAAAGATTGCTGCTGTCCTGAAAGACGCCGGCGATCGACACACCGGGATACCTTGAGGCAAAGGCGGCGGCATTGGATACGAGGAGAATGCTTCCGCCGGGCGGGATCGTTTGGACGCTGCTGTTCGCGGCAAAATCGAACGTGATGCCGTCATCGAAGCGGCACCCGGTGAGTTCCACGGGATTGGGGGAAATGTTCATCAGCTCGATGAACTCGAACTGCTGATCGGTGAAGCCCGCCAGCTGCTCTTCCGGGCTGGCCACGGGATTGTAACAGAATTCGGAGATCACCAGATTCGAGGCGCTGGCTGCCTCGCCCACGATGAAGAACGAGTCCAGCAGCGGCGACCAGACCCCGTCCTTCAAAACCCGCGCTTTGACGGTGGCGGTGGTCGTCATGGTGAGCGGGCCGGAATACGTCAGGGCGGTGGCGGACGGGGGCGTGGGGGTGTTGATGGTGCCCGCGAGTTCGGGAGTGCAGAGGAAATCGTCGTCCGCGGCGGTGATGTTGAGTCCCTGAATGGCGAGCAGATTGGGCGCATCGGTGCTGAGTGAAGCGATTTGCGGTGTCAGGTCGAGGGTCTGATAGACCACGGCCTCGGCGTCGCTGCGGGCCGCGGTGGCGGTCATGTTATACGTCGGCGAGGAATTGGCGCCGTTGAGACGGAAGAGCGGCGTGCCTCCGTTCAGGAAAATGAATGCGCCGTCGTCGTACTTCAGTCTCAATGTCAGGGAGGTGAGCCCGGCTTTTTGCTCCGGGGTGATGGTGAACGGAATGCGCGCATAGAGCGAGGCATTGACGCCGTTCATGCCGTTGACGGTGGTGGCGATGTGCGGCGCGAAGAGCCCGGAAGCGTCGAATCCGAGCCCGACCGGCGCCTGCGTCCATGTATTGATATCCGCAGGCTCGGCGGGATCCTTCCACGAGTTGCCGCTGTATTGCGAGTCGGGGACCTTGTAGGCGGCCATGCTCCCGATTCCCGGACCCAGGAGGGTGACCTCCGTGCCGCCTGTGGGAACGCTCATGGGATCGGTCCCGTCCAGGGTGTAATAGACCGTGCCTCCGCCGGAGTTGGGATCGCTGATGATCAATTGATAGCCCGCCGGCACGCTGCCGCCGTTTTGAGAATACGAAGGCGCCAGGGTGGAAGGCCACATGCCGATGGCGGCCATTTGCTGGAGCATGATGCCGTTGCGCTGGGGGATGTAGGTGTCGCGCATCCAGTTCATCTCGCTGCGCCAGTGGTCGTCGCGGTTGAACGTGACGACGACGGGATTGCCGGTGTTCACGTCGCCCCAGCGGGCGGATTCCGCCACGATGGGCAGATCCAGCAGGTCGCGGAAGTACTGCAGCCGCGCGAGGTTGTTGGCGACGGTCATGGCGCCGTCATTGAAGAAGTGCCGCTGGAGCCGGTCGGCGACCATCATGCGGAAGACCGGGTTGTACTTGCGCAGGGCGTACCAGAATTCCCCCGGCGGACCGGGCGTGCCGGCCACGCGGGGGATGTCGCTCACCGGCGTGCCGATGAGCGTGTGATTGAAATCGGTAACGCGCATGGTGGGCACCAGACTGGTGAGGCTGTTGCCCATGCTGATTTCCGCATCCCACGTCTGCCAGAAGAGCCGGCCGGGTTCGGGGCCGCGGGAGAGAATCGCCGCCTGCCAGTTCTTGTTAAAGAACCGGCTGGCGTCGGTGAGATTCACGCCGGGGACGCCGCGGAAGACGGGCCCCATCCAGTCGTTCTGCGCCCCCCACATCTGGACGATGCAGTTGTCGATGAATTCCGGAAAGTCGATGTACTGGCCCAGCGCGGCGAAGGTGGCGGGGCTCGCGGCGTTGGACGCGGGGCGGACGAGTGCCAGCGCGGCATTCATGGCGGTATCGGAGCCGTCCACCACATCGAAGAGCGGGTTGGAGGTGTTCGAGTGCTCCAGCACATCCCAGTCCTCCTCCAGTCCGCCTTTGTGATCGGACCAGTATTCCATGCTTTGCACTTCATGGAGGTCGTAGAATCCCCAGTAGAGGCCGTTGATGAAGAGGTGGACGTATTTGCCGTAGTGTGCGAGCCGGCCCATGTCGAGTTCAGTCTGCCGCAGAAACCGGTCGCGGCAGTACATGGCGTGCTGGGCGAGATCCTGACTGCCGGATCCGAAAGGCACCGACCACGCGTCGTGTCCCATCGGGCGGAACTGAAGCTTGTCGAAACTGTCCACCGGTGAGCCGGGGAAGAGCGAGTGGCGCAGCCGCCCCTCCCCGTAGATTTTGCGGAAGTAGGCGCGGAAGGGCTTTTTCGGATGCTCCAGCGGGGCGTCGCCGCCGTGCATGCGCAGCCCCATGTCCTCCTGCCAGTTCTCCGTGGTGTGAGGGTCGAAGTATTCCATGCTCGCCGGAATCTCGACGCCGAACTCCAGCCGCTTGTTGCAGTAGATGCCGTTGGTGAAGTCGAAAAAGTCGCTGATGTTTCCGGTGAGGCAGACGACCGGCAGGGTGTCGGTGATGGCCGGAATGATGAGCGGGCCGTAAACGGCGTGACCGGTGATGCCGGTGTCCATGCGGTAGTCCGCCGGAACCACGGGGCCGGTGAGCGTTCCGTTGGTGAAATTGTACTCATTGCCCCACGTTGTCGGATAACCGGCGGGCGCCGCGGGCTGGTTTCTCGCCGACTGTCCGAAGATGTACGTGTGCGTCTTGGTCCGCGAAGGCTCCCATCCGGCGACAAACCCCGCCGCGCGGATCACTGCACTGGCGCTGATGTTGAGCGGCGTGGAATAAACGAAGCCCGTGGTGGCCGTCGGTTTGCTGCCGTTGGTGGTGTAGCGGATTTGCGCCCCGGGCGTGGCACATGTCAGGGTCAGCGGCTGGGGGGTGGCATAAATGCCGCGTTTGATGCTGAAATCGACTTCCTCCACAAACCCGTCCACCGGCGGCAGCGTGTTGGCGGCGTTCGGAGTGGGAATGGCGAAGTAACCGGTCAGGGTGGGGCCGCTGCTGTCCACGCGGGTGACCTCCAGTTCCGCCTGCATCAGGATGTCACTGCTGAAGTTGCCGGCATTGACCATCTGGATGGCCAGGACATTGGCGCCGCCGGTGAGCAGCTGCTTTTGGCTCGTGAGATCGAAACCCGTGAAGGAGACCGCCAGCGCTTCATTGCGGGCGGAGGAGGTGGTGGAATTCCACGCCAGGGGCGTCGGCACATTCGTGGTCGAGGCCGCGGGCGGATTGAGCCGTGTGCCGTTGAGAAAGGCCGCGAATCCGTCCTCGTAGCGCAGACGGAGGTTCAGCGAAGTGACGTCCGCGGCAAGGCCGGTGAAGTTGAACGGGATGCGCACATAACAGGTGCTGTTGGTGTTCAGCATCTGGGACTGGACGTTTCCTCCCGTGCCGATGTACACAAGGTAGTCGGGGGCGTTGTCATAACCGATGCCCATCTGGGCCGGAGTCCATGCGGTGTCGTTGAAGGCCGGTGTTTCCCAGCCGGAAAGCGGGGCTGTGGGCACACGCCAGCGGCAGGCGGCATTCGGGGCGACGAGCTGTTCCGTGATCGTCACTTCACTGGTGACTCCGTAGGAACGGTCGGCGGGCTGGGCCGGATAGGTATTGAATTCCGAGAGCTTCGTCGTGCCGTCGGTGTCCACCAGTGCGAGGTATTCGCCCGCAGCGGCGAGGTCGAAATTCGTATGCAGCGGCGCCGCGGGGTTGGTGCGGTTCTTGACCGAGGCCCAGACCAGCAGCCGGCTGCGCGCCGGGATGCTGACGCCGGGAAAAATCCACTTCTGCGGCAGCAGCGGATCATCCGTCAGGGCCATGCCGGCCAGAGACGCCGCCGTGGTGTCCGGATTGTAAATCTCGATCCAGTCGGAGGTCGCCCCGTCCTCATCGGTGATCGTGTCCGCATTGTCCGCCTGAAACTCGGCAATGTAGGGCGCGGCGGCGGCGGGCGGGGAAC
Organism: uncultured Akkermansia sp.; assembly: GCA_964523105.1. Taxonomy (GTDB): domain Bacteria; phylum Verrucomicrobiota; class Verrucomicrobiia; order Verrucomicrobiales; family V1-33; genus V1-33. Next base: position 27,556 of record CAZFZN010000049.1, on the reverse strand, counting down.
TGCCGAGGCACAAGGCGGCAGCGAGAACCAGGGAGGGGGGCGGTTTCATGACTAAAGGGGGGGAGGAAAAGCATGCTGCGGGCCGCAGCCCGGAATTATTCTCCCTGCACTTACCAAATATCAGTGCCGCGGGAAAGGACAGGTTTGATGGTTTTACGGCATCAGGATGCGGGCGGGAATTTGCCGGGCGGCCCGGTCTTGCTTTGCACTTCCGCGACGGCTTGACTTCGGACATCCCGAATCCAGCTCCTCATTACCCAAATCCCATGATCCTGCTCGACGGCAAAGCCGTTTCCCAAAAGGTCCTCGACGAATGCCGCGCCGAACTGTCCGCCCTCGCCGCCGCCGGCATCACGCCGGGGCTCGCCGTCGTGCTCATTGGCGACGACCCGGCATCCCGCGCCTACGTGGCCAACAAAGTGCGCACCTGCGGCCAGCTGGGCCTGTTCTCCAAAAAAATCGAGATGCCCGCCACGGCCACGCAGGAACAGGTGCTGGCCACGGTCCGCGAGTTGAATGATGACCCCGCCATCCACGGCATTCTCGTGCAGTCGCCGCCGCCGCCGCAGATCGACGAAGCGGCCATCGTCCGCTCCATCGATCCCCGCAAGGACGTGGACGGCTTCCATCCCGAAAACGTCGCCGGTCTTGCGATGGAAGATCCCGCGGCCTTCGTGCCCTGCACCCCGCTGGGCTGTCAGCGGCTGCTCATGGAATACGACATTCCCACCGCGGGCGCGGAAGTCGTGATTATTGGACGCAGCATGATCGTCGGCAAGCCGCTCGCGCTGCTCCTCATGGCCAAAGGCCGCGGCGGCGACGCCACCGTCACCGTCGCGCACAGCCGCACGCGCGATCTGCCCGCGGTGTGCCGGCGCGCGGACATTCTCATCGCGGCCATCGGACGGCCCGGTTTGGTCACAGCTGACTTTGTGAAGGAAGGCGCCGTGGTCATCGATGTCGGCATCAACCGCGTGCACGATCCCTCCGCAAAGAACGGCTATCGCCTCACCGGCGACGTGGATTTTCCCAACGTCTCGCCGCGCTGCTCGCACATCACGCCGGTGCCCGGCGGCGTCGGCCCCATGACCATCGCCATGCTCATGGCGAACACGATCAAGGCGGCGCGCCGGACCGCGAAGTGAGTGACGGCGATCCGGGCAGCGCTCCGCATCCCGGCAGTCACATGCCCCGGACGCGGGGCCGCAGACAGGCCGGGTCGCGAAAAAACCGGCGCAGATACAGCCGGGACCTGAGTTTGCGCTCCGGCCGCACGGCTCCGTTCCGGGCTCATCGTGCGCTTGCTCCCGCGGCGCGGGCTCACTTCAGTGCCGGCACCAAACACGATGAATGAAATCTCCGATCCCTTCCGTGAGGCGCGCACCGAATCCGGTGTGCTCGTGTGTCCGTTTCAGAGCGAGGACGTGCCGATGATCCTGCGCCATGAAGATGTGAGGCGGGCGGCGCGGGACTGGAAAACTTTCAGCTCGGATGCGCCGTTTCGCGTGCCCATTCCGCCGGAGGAGGAGGTGCGCTCGGTGCGGCAGTTGCCGGTGGAAACCGATCCGCCGGACCACACGGAATACCGCCGGATCGTGGAGCCGTTTTTTCAGCGCGCCAAAGACCCTGACATGATCGCGAGGGTGGGGAGCCTGACCATTCTGGAGTCGCAGGAGCGCGTGGAGGATGAGGCGCGCTGCCGCCGCGTTCACCGTGAGTGCGCGCGGATCAAGGCCGTAGGGATCGAGCACCGCCAGCTCCGCCCGGGTCGCCGCATCGAACACGCGAATGTTGTTGCTCCGCGCACAGCTCACGAAGGCCTTCCCTCCGGCAAACACGACGTCCGCCGGCTCGTCCCCCGCCCGCAGCGTGGCCAGCACTTTCCGGCCGCTCAGGGAGACGGCACTCACGGAATCCGACAGCTCGTTCACCGCCCGGACTTCGTCGTTGGTTCGCGCCTTGAGCGACACCGGCTCCATGCCGACGGGAATTTCCGCCACGGGCACCGGCGCAGGATTCGCCGGATTGGAAACATCGAACACCGAAAGCCGCGCGTCCGGGGAATTCAGCACCAGCAGCCGCGTGCCGTCCGGCGTCAGGCCGATGGAGTGCGTGTGGCGTGCTTCGTAATAAACATAGGGCGTCTGCGCCCGGGATGCGGGCAAAGTGAAGAAGAGCGCCGCGGCACAAAGGGGTATGCGGTTCACAGTGGTCGGTGTTGGCGGGGGGAATCAGATGCCGGCGCAGGTCGGGGACCGCGCGCCGGCAGGGACGAAGTATAAACCGGTTCTTCTGTTCCGGAACGCCCCGGAATTGCCCTTTGTCTCCCGGGGGTTTCGTGAAGCGGCTGCATTTCGTCTTTGCCAGGGCCGCGGCGAAATGGTAGCCACCCGCCGTCCATGTCCGCCTCTGCAGCCGAACCATCCGACACGGCCCTCGAGTCCTTCATCTCCCGATGGAAAAACTCCGGCGCCGCCGAGCGCGCCAATGCCCAGCTCTTTCTCTCCGAGTTCTGCGACCTCCTCAGCCTGCCGCATCCCGACCCCAAAGTCCCGATCGACGCCGCCAACTCTTACGTTTTCGAGAAAACCGTCAGTCGCTCCCGCCCTGACGGTACGGTCACCAAAGGCGACATCGACCTCTACCGCCGCGGATGTTTCGTCCTGGAGTCCAAGCAGGGAGTCCTCGCCGCATCCGGCGAGCCCGCTCCGGTCAAACTCGGCCACGGCAAACGCGGCACCGCCGCATGGGACTTGTCTTTGGAAAAAGCCTATCACCAAGCCTGCGGCTATGTGAAAGACCTCCCCGCCGCCGAGGGCCGCCCGCCCTTCGTCATCGTCTGCGATGTCGGCCACTGCTTCGAGCTGTATTCCGAATTCACCTGCACCGGCGGCACCTACGTCCGCTTCCCCGACCCTCACAAACACCGCATCACCCTCGACGACCTCCGGCTCCAGCCCGTGCGCGAACGCCTCCGCGCCCTCTGGCTCGATCCCCTCTCGCTCGACCCCGCGCGCCACTCGGCCAAAGTCACCCGCGAAATCGCCGACCTCCTCGCCAAACTCGCCACCAGTCTCGAAGCCGACGGCCACGATGCCCAGATCGTCGCCTCCTTCCTCCAGCGCTGCCTCTTTTCACTTTTCGCCGAAGACACCGGCCTGCTCCCGGAACGCGCCTTCACCTCCGTCATCGAGCGCTGCCAGAGCCACCCGCAGGGGCAGGTCGCCTTCTTCACCCAGATGTGGCGCGAGATGGACCGCGGCATCGAATTCTCCACGCTGCTCCACGACCGCATTCGCCGCTTCAACGGCGAGTTCTTCCGCCATCACAATGCCCTCCCGCTGCGCAAGGACCAGCTCGCCCTCCTCGCCGACGCCTCCAAAGCCGACTGGACCACCGTGGAGCCCGCCATCTTCGGCACACTGCTCGAACGCGCGCTCGATCCCGCCACGCGCCACAAGCTCGGCGCGCACTACACGCCGCGCGCTTATGTCGAGCGCCTCGTCTTCCCCACCGTCATCCAGCCGCTGCGCGAGGAGTGGGATTCCGTCAAAGCCGCCGCCGCCCAGCTCATCGCTGCCGACAAGATAAAAGACGCCCGCGCCATCGTCCGCGCCTTCCATCAGCGGCTTGCCAATCTCCGCGTGCTCGACCCCGCCTGCGGTTCCGGCAATTTCCTCTACGTCACCTTCGAGCACCTCAAACGCCTCGAAGGCGAAGTCGTCGAACTCCGCGAGGCCCTCGGCGACACCCAGCAGGAACTCGATCTCGCCACCGTCCGCGTCCATCCCTCACACTTCCTCGGCCTCGAACTCAATCCCCGCGCCGCCGCCCTCGCCGAACTCGTCCTCTGGATCGGCTACCTCCAGTGGCAGCACCGTTCCGGCAAATTCCTCCCCGACGACCCCGTCCTCTCCTCCACCCGCTCCGTCACCTGCGCCGATGCCGTCCTCGCCCACGACGGCTGGGAAGCGGTGAAGGATGCCAGCGGCCTAACGCTTCACCGCTGGGACGGTCGCACCATGAAGAAGCACCCCGTCACCGGCGAAGACGTGCCCGATGAATCCGCCACCGCCGCCGTCCTCCGGCCGGTGAATCCAAAGCCCGCGCCCCCGTGGCCCGACGCCGATTACATCGTCGGCAATCCGCCGTTCATCGGCAACAAACGGATGCGCGACGCCCTCGGCGACGGCTACACCGAAGCTCTGAGAAAATGCTGGCCGGATGTCCCCGACTCCGCCGACTTCGTCATGTATTGGTGGCACCGCGCCGCCTCCCTCGTCCGTCAGGGAAAGGTGAAACGCTTCGGCCTCATCACCACCAACTCCATCACCCAGACTTTCAACCGCCGCGTCGTCGAAGCGCACATGGCGGGAGAATTGCCGGAGTCGGAAAAGACCGTATCAAGGCCGTCCCGGCCTTGTCAGGAAGCCATGATTCAGGACACGGACCCGCGAACGGAATCATCCGACAAGGCCGGGCCGGCCTTGCAGCTGGCGTTCGCCATCCCCGATCACCCCTGGGTGGACTCCGCCGACGGCGCCGCCGTCCGCATTGCCATGACCGTTGGCACCGCCGCCGCTTCCGGCGATCCGCAGCCCGGCCTGCTCGCCACCGTCGTCGCCGAACGTGAAACCACAGAGGAAAGCGAAGGCGTGGAAGTTTCGCTCAAAGAGGAAGCCGGGACGATCCTAGCTGACATGACCATTGGGGTCGAAACCACTTTGCTTCAGCAATTGCAGGCCAACGCCGGACTGGCTTGTCCTGGAGTGCAGCTTTCCGGGCAGGGATTTGTCGTCCCGGCTGAGGATGTGGCCAAGTTCAGCGACAAAACCAGAAGCCGAATGCTGCGTCGTTACATCACCGGCAAAGATGTCACTCAGACGATGCGCGAGCAGTTCGTGCTCGATACGTTCGGCCTGTCGCACAACGAGCTCCGGGATCAGTTCCCCGATGCTTATCAGTGGCTGCATGACAGAGTGAAGCCGGAGCGTGACCAGAATCCGCGTGAGAAATACCGGCGTGAATGGTGGATTCATGCTGAACCACGCGGCAAATTCAGAGCAGCCTTTGGTGATTTGACGCGCTATATCGCTACGTCGCGAACAGCTCGCCATCGCACCTTCCAGTTTCTGGATCAGGCCTTCCTGCCTGAAACAAAGGTTCTCATTTTGGCATTCGATGATGCCCTTCACCTTGGCATCCTGTCTTCGTGTATTCACACCGCGTTCGCCGAGCGTGTGGGCGGCTGGCTCGGTGTTGGAAATGATTCCACCTACAACCACAGCGACTGTTTGGAAAAATTCCCGTTCCCCGCCCTCGCCCCTGACAGCGAAGCCGCGGAGCGCATCCGCGCGCTGGGCGAGCAGTTGGACGCGCACCGTAAAGCGCGGCAGGCGCAGCACCCGGAGTTGACGCTCACGGGGATGTATAACGTGCTCACCAAACTCCGCGGCGGCGATCCCCTCACCGCCAAAGAAAAAGTCATCCACGAGCAGGGCCTCGTCAGCGTCCTGCAAAAACTCCACGACGACCTCGACCGCGCCGTGCTCGACGCCTACGGCTGGACCGACATCACCCCCGCCTACGCCCCCGGCGAACACATCGGCATGGCCTATCACGATTGCCTCCAGCCCGGCGACCCGCTCCCCGACGAACCCGGAACCCTCCGCGGCGACATCCGGGAAACGATCCTCACCCGCCTCGCCGCCCTGAACCAAGAACGCGCCGCCGAAGAATCCGCCGGCCACATCCGTTACCTCCGCCCCGACTTCCAGGCCCCCAACCGTAGCCCGGGCATGGCCTCCGGCCTGCCCGGAGCCGCCACCGAACAAGACCTCCCGCTCCCCGCCGCCGCGACGTCCCCGCCGAAAGAAAAATCCCAAAAACTCCCCTGGCCCGCCGACCTTCCCAGCCAAGCCACCGCCCTCCGCCAGCAACTCGCCACCTTCCCCCACGGCGCCACGGTCCCCCAACTCGCCGCCCGCTTCACCAAAGCCCCCAAGTCCACCCTCACTCAACTCCTCGAAACCCTCTGCGCCCTCGGCCAGGCCACGAGCGACGGGGAAATCTATCGTGCTTCGTAAGACAAAGCACGGCCAGCCTAAAGGCATGGCCGCGCTACGGAAGACGCCGCCACCGTCCGTAGCACGGGCATGGCAACGCCTGCCCGTGTTTGCTTTTACAGAGTGCTTGAGTAGATGATAGCACACACGGCCAGCCTGCGGCATGGCCGTGCTACAGCTCCCGGCCATGCTTCATTCCGATTCCGATGACTTCCCGACGCCGGGCATGGAGAATCTCCGCATCCCCGATTGGTTTGTCCCTTTCAGCCTGCGGTGGTCGGACCCTGAGCGCATGAAGGCCGGTTATCGCCGAAAGCTCCCGCACTGGCGCTTCGAGGGCGGAACTTACTTCGTCACTTTCCGTCTCCATGACTCTCTCCCTCGCTGCGTAGCGGAGGCCCTGCACCGTGAAACAGCGGAATGGGAAAAGCGCATCGCCGCCGAACGCTCCGCGATGAACGGCCTGCTCTCCGCGACCACGCATAAGGCCCACGAAGACTTCCAGCGTGAGCACTTTCGCCAGCTCGAAACGCACCTTGATACCTGCCACGGCTCCTGCCTGTTGCGCGAGCCGGCTCATCGCGCCATCGTCCACCATGCGATGTGCTATTTCCAGAACGACCGCTGCCGCATGGCCGCCTTCGTCATCATGCCAAATCACGTTCATGCGCTCTGCCAGCCGCTTCCCGGCTGGCCGCTGGAAAACCTCGCCGGCTCGTGGAAAAAGCACACCGCCGACAAAATCAACGTCCGCCTGCGAACAGCCGGTCGCCTCTGGCAGCCCGAAACGCACGACCGCCTCGTCCGCGACGGCGATCACTTTCGCCGCGCCGTGCGCTACATCGCGAGGAATCCACGCAAGCTGCGGGCGGGCGAGGCGAGCGTATGGATTGGCGATGAGTTGCTCGCAGAAGAGCAAACACGGCCAGCCTGACGGCATGGCCGCGCTACGGAGCGCCCCCCGTAGCACGGGCATGGCTTTAGCCTGCCCGTGTTTGCCCCGCGCCTTCGAGCAAAGCAAAGCCAACCTGCGCCTGATCGACGGCGAGGAACTGGTGGACCTCGTCTTCCAGCACTACGAACGCTTCGACTCCCGCTACAAAGGCATTCTCCCGCTGCGGCGTGTCTATGTGCCGGAACTGGTGGTGGATGAGGGGGATTAACAGCCACGCAGCGAGTATGGCCAACACTGAACAGATTCATTCCGGGCCGCCGGTAATTCCGCTGACTTGGAAAGACAAGGAGTCATCTGGTTACACGGACTTGTTGCCGGTCAGTTGGTTCGTCGAGGCAGAGCCTGCAATCGGCGTTGTTCACGAAGTCCGGGGACCGCGGGGCAAAATCTATCTGGCACAATGCGATGTATCGCTGAGGGGCCTTACCGCAGTCCTCGACTATGAACCCTATCCAGAATTAAACCGAAGTCATGGGATGTACCTCGGGGTTGTGCGGCTGCACTTTTCTAATGCGCAACGAACGAAGGTCGACCGTGTGGAGTGGAAGGCGCGGGGCAAGAACCGGTTTGTGCCGTGTGAATTTGAGAGCCCGGGCAGCCAGCCTGCGCCAGCGTTGGAGGGAGGTGCGCATCCTCTGACCCTGGCGCAGATACGCAGCAACATCCGGGCGGTATTTCCGCAGTTGAGAGAGAAGCGGATGAAGCACCAGACGTCATGGTGGCTGGACGATGATCCCCTGCCCGCCGCGACCCTGCGAATCCTCAGCGTCAAAGAGGATGGCCGCCTCCTTAAATGGGCGCGCACCGCTCTGATCACCGGTGACAAACTCTATCATCCCTTCTACGGAGGTGCAGCGGCATTGATTCAGCGGATAGGCAAGGAATTGACGGTTCGCCCAGGAGTTGGCGGCACTGTGGTGCATGCAGATTCTCCCACTCAACCTGTGCAGCCCTTCTCAGGCAGTCTTAGTGAAGCTCCAAAGCAGGTGGATTCGTTCCCAGCCGCAGAGGAAACTGAAGTGCTTGACATGCACGCCGCCGCTGAGGCCCGCCGGGCCTCAGGCCGGATGGCGGAGGACATCGCGATGGAGAAGGAACGCGAGCGGCTTTGTCTTGAAGGTCGGCCAGACCTTTCGGTACGTGTGGCTCTCGTTTCGGATCGTCCCGGCCTTGGCTATGATATCCAGTCGTTCGACCGCGACGGAACGGATCGCTTCATCGAAGTAAAAAACATATCCAACGGAGCGAGATTCTACCTTTCCATCCATCAGTGGATCACCAGTCGGAAGGGTGGAAACTATTGGTTTTATCTTGTGAGCGGCGTGGGTTCCGACGAGCCGAAGGTGCAATGCTTCGCCGCCGCAGCTTTGCAGGAGAAGCACTTGGAGCCGGTGGAATATCTGGTGCGATTATCGGTGAAGCGGACAGTTCAGGCGCACCCCTGAAACGAAAAATCAGACCCCCGCCGCCGGGGAATCGGACCCCGTCACTGGCCCATGCCGGGGCCGGTCGCAGTATTCTGCATGAACCGGCGCACCGTCCCGCTACGGACGGTGCGCTCTTTTGTCTGCCGCATGAAGCCAATGGTGAGGCTCTGTCCCTCGCAGCAGTCCGCGGGTCCAGGATTGCGGAATCGTTGAATCCTGCCAGGATGTGGAATGTCATCGCTCATCGCCTGGATTCCCTTCCTTTACCTCGCTGTCTATGCGGGCTGGGTCCTGTTTATCGTTCATCGCAAAAAGCGAAAGACCGGGCGGTTTCCGATTCCGGAGGATGTCCTGTTGTTGCGCCGTCCGGGCGAGAGCGGGGAGCGCCGGATGGTAGAGCTGGAAGAGAAGATTGGAGATGGTCTGATGATTTGGGGGCTGGTTCCCCTGGCCGTCGCAATGTTACCGCTCTCGCTGGCGCACTGGCTGAATACCTGGAAACCAGGACTCCTGATCGCTTCGGCGGCCGTTCTCGCAGGAGGGTTTGTCATACTGGTCCGGCGGCAGTTGGAACTGATCGCCCGGTATCGCAACGAAAGGCTGGGGCTCTACGGCGAGCGTGTCGTCGCCGACTGCCTTGAAGAATTGAAATATGAGGGCCTCCGGGTGTTTCACGATGTTCCCTGCCTCGGGGGTGGCGGAGAATTCAATCTCGACCACGTAGTGGTCGGACACGGCAGCGTCACGGTGATTGAGACCAAAACCCGCCGCAAGCACTCCCCAAAGGATGGCGGCCCGGATCACGAAGTGAGCTTCGACGGCAGCGCCATCCTCTGGCCGCGCGGTCCTGACACTCAGCCGGTGCAGCAGGTGCTGAACAACGCCCGGTGGCTTGAGAAAAGAATCAGATCTGAACTGGGCATTACCACCAAAGTGAGCGCTATCATTGCCATACCCGGCTGGTTTGTGCATCCGGGCCCGGAGGAGCCGGTGCTCGTCACCAATGGTAAAGGCGCTACTATGGTGGTCCGCCGTCAAACCAAAGGCTCGCTGTCGCCGGAAGAGGAGAACCTCATTGTCCGCCATCTGTCGGGATTGTGCCGCGATGTGGATTTCGATTCTATTCGATAAGCAGAACTAATTTCTGAATCCTCTCCACATGAATCCAAAACCAGGAACCAGAAAGCGGTCAAAATGCGGCCCCTCACAGAAGACCCGCGCCACCAGCTATCCTCTTGTCGAATTCCCCGTAGTCAGTCCCCGTCCCGCCTTCCGGGTTTTCTCCCTTGAGGATGAGCAGCATGGACGGCGAAGGCTGCGCGGTCTGGGGAAATATCTGGACATAGCAAAGTTTGCGCCCCATGTGTGTCATGAGGCTCTGGATGTGTACCTCGACGCGACAGGCGATTCGACCCAGAAGTGGTTTTGCTGCGTCAATCTCAACGGCGAAATCATCCACCGGGAACCCCGGATTGCTCCGTCACCGGAAGAAGCCGCACGCGATCTGCTGACGATCGCCAAAGCAGCCACCCTACTGCTGACTGAGCTCTTGAACTCGCATCCGCAACTTTGCCAAAGTCTGGCTGGTCGTCAGCCGAACTGGCCGGTCTTACTGGACCTGACTGAGAAGAACTGGCAGCGTCACCTGGCGGAAACGATCAACAAACTCGGGTTGGGTAAAGAAATAAAGGGTTATATCGTAGCCGCGCGCACAGCAGACGAGAACGTGATCCGCTGCTGGTCCACTGCCATCTACGAAACACTCTATCAGACCCGGTTCGAGTTTAAGCGCGCGCTTCAGGGTGAGAACAAATACGCCACGACGGAGGGGTGCCCGGAATGGGCGCGGAAGACGCTCGATTTGCCACCCTTCACGAAATCGGATTCACGCAATTGGGCCCGGCTGGGAGAGGAAATGCTCCTCCAGCAGAAGCCGGACTTCCTCGACTCGCCCGACCTCGCGGCCAAGAAGCAGAGTTGGTCCCGACGGGCGGAAAAAGTTTCGCGGTCTGGCCGGATTTCTCAAAAGGCGGTCCAGCGCCAGGCTTTCGATGACTTTGCCAAAGAACTCAAAAATCTCGCCCCGGAGCGAACTCATTGGCGCGGCGAATGGTAACAGACTGTACCGGAAAAATTCGCCCCGGATTTTCCGGTAACGGGATTTTCTCTGCGATTCCTCCCGTTACCGCTAGGCGAAGCGGCAGTCTTTATTGCCGCCATGCCTACTGTATCATCCTCCGCCATTCGCCGTGTCCGTTATGACGAAATCTACCGTCATCTCTACATTACCTTTCAGTCCGGCGGCACCTACACTCATTATCGCGTCCCGCCGGAAGTTTATCTCGGCCTGATCTCCGCGTCCTCAGTCGGAGGATACTATCACCGCAACATCAAGGGCAGATACCGGCAATGAAAAATCCCGTCTCCCCCAAACAACTCGCCGCCAACCGGCGCAATGCGCAGAAATCCACCGGCCCCCGCACGACGGAAGGCCGCGCCGCTTCGCGTCTCAATGCGCTAAAGCACGGCATCCTTTCCCGGGAAGTGCTGGTGCGCGGTCAATACCTCAAGGAGGACGAGAAGGAATTGGAAGCGCTGCATCAGCGGTTCCATGAGGACCTTGAGCCGGAGGGGCCGCTGGAAGAAATGCTGGTGGATCAAATCGTGACGGCGCAATGGCGGCTGCGCCGCGCGCTCACTTCGGAGTCCGGCGAGATCGCGCTGAGCGTGGACGGCGGTCACCGCCGGCGCGACCGGTTTCCAAACCCTGTGGTGCAGTGGCTGAAATGGACGGCCCTCGGCGATCCCGTTCATGCCATGGAGCAGGACAGGGTTGGCATTGGCCTCCTCATTAGATGGCTGGGCGAAGTCCGCGAGGCCGTGGAGCGGGACGGTGAACTGACGGAAGTGGCGGTGCAAAAGCTGGCGGCGCGGTTCGACAACAAACCGAACACTCTCGTGCTCGCGCTGCAGGACTTTCGCGCGAGCCAGGGGGCATTGCCCGTCGTGGACGACAGCTCGGGCCGCGCAAACCGGAAGGCTGAGGCCCTGCATTTCATGGATAAACAACTCAACGGCCTGAATACCGTCCGCCTCCTGCATGCTGAAGAGCGGGAATTTGCGGAGGAGGCGCAGCAGGCCGCCGCGGTCCTGCCGTCGGCGGAGGTACTCGACAAAATCATGCGCTATGAAACCAAACTGGAGCGCCAGATGTACCGCGCCATGGCCCAGCTCGAACGCGTGCAGCGCATGCGCCGCGGCGAGGCCATTCCCGCCCCCTTGTCGGTCGAGGTCTCCAGCCGGTAGTTGCCAAACATGAATTTTGCCAAACGAACCCATTTTCATGCCGGGCCTGTATCAATGCAAATCCCGGACTCCTTTCCCGGCTGCGGCATCGTTCGCTTGCAGCCGAGGCACTCAATTCATTCACTGTCTCTCTCACCTGACCATGAACGAAATCCCCGATCCTTTCCGTGAAGCCCGCAGTGAAGCCGGCGTGCTGGTGTGTCCGTTTCAGGGGGAGGAGGTGCCGATGATTTTGCGTCACGAGGACGTGCGAAAGGCCGCGCGGGACTGGAAAACATTCAGCTCGGATGCGCCGTTTCGCGTGCCCATTCCGCCGGAGGAGGAGGTGCGCTCGGTGCGGCAGTTGCCGGTGGAAACCGATCCGCCGGACCACACGGAATACCGCCGGATCGTGGAGCCGTTTTTTCAGCGCGCCAAAGACCCTGACATGATCGCGCGGGTGGAAAAACTGATCGCCGGCATGGTGGAGGACGCGCTGCAGCGGGGGGCGATGGAGGTGGTGCGGGAACTGGCGCTGCCCGTGCAGTCGCATGCCCTGACGTATTTGCTGAACGTGCCGGAAGCGGAGGCGGAGCTGTGGATCAGCTGGGGCGTGCATGTCTTTCGCGACGGACCGTCCAAAGGCGCGGCGCTGGAGGAGTATCTGGCGCGGCAGCTGGACCGCGCGGAGGCGGTGCCGGGCGAGGATTTTTTCAGCGCCCTGACAAAGGCGGAATTCCGCGGACGCCGGCTGACGCGGGCGGAGATGATGGGCTTTGCGAATCTCGTTTTCGCCGGCGGCCGGGACACGGTGATTCACAGTATTTCGTCGGTCCTCGGGTATCTGGCACGGCATCCGGAGGCGCTGGAATTTCTGCGTCAGGACCCGTCGCGCGTGGTCCATGCGTGTGAGGAATTTTTCCGCATCTTCACGCCGCTGACGCACATCGGGCGCGTGTGTCCGGCGGAAACGGAGGTAATGGGATTCACTGTAAATCCTGGCGGCCGCGTCTCACTGTGCTGGGCTTCGGCGAATCAGGACGCCGCCGCCTTCGACGCGCCGGAGGAGGTCCGCCTCGACCGCAAACCCAACCCGCACCTCGCGTTCGGATTCGGCCCGCACCTCTGCCTCGGCGCCGCACACGCCCGGCTTCTCCTGCGCACGCTGCTCCAGGCCTGCATCGAGCGGGTGGGGAGCCTGACAATTCTACAGTCGCAGGAGCGCGTGGAGGATGAGGCGCGCTATCGCCGCGTCATGGGCTGCGAGTCCTTGACGCTGCGATTCATGGCGCGGTGACGACCGAAGTGTCTCTTGCCCGCCGGGTCCGATGCACGGAGAGCCGGCACCGCCGATTTTTATCCGGACATGGGAAACAGAGCCACAGATGGACCCGGATGACCACGGATGCTCAGCACGTTGTGTCCATGTGAATCCTCCTCCCGTGAGTGAATCCGAATTCATGCGCAAATCCGTGGTAATCAGCGTCTATTTGGCTCATCAGTTAAGTTGAAATGTTCGCCTGTTTGCCTGCGGCTATCTCCGCTGCGCTCCGGTTCCCTTCGGTCGGCTGCGGTTCCCCTCCACTCCAGTTTTCTTTGCAGTTTTATGAAACCCGACCCCTCTGCGCCTCCGCCGAAGCCGCTGGCCGATCCCTACGATTTTTCCATCGTGCTGGGCGGCCCGCTCTATCAGATGATGCGGCGCTCGCATTTGGCCGGCGAGACGCTGGACCTGCTGCGCCGGCGCGTGCTGTTTCTGTCACTCTTTGCATGGCTGCCGCTGCTGGTGCTGTCGTGGTGGGAGAATGCGCTGTGGGACGGGCGCGTGTCGGTGCCTTTTCTCCGGGATATCGACGTGCATGTGCGGTTCCTCGTGGCCCTGCCGCTGCTGGTGCTGGCGGAGCTGGTGGTGCATCAGCGGCTGCGGCCGGTGGCTCGCCAGTTTCTGGAGCGCGGCCTGATCGCAGAGCCGGACCAGCCGAAGTTCGAGGCCGCGTTCCGCTCGGCGGTGCGGCTGCGAAATTCGGTCCTCGCGGAAGTGGTGCTGCTGGCGCTGGTCTTCGGAGTGGGAGTGACCGTCATCTGGAGGAATCACGCAGCGGTGGAGATGCCCGGATGGTACGGGTCCATTTCCGGCGATGCATGGCAGCCGTCACTGGCCGGCTGGTGGTTCGGTCTGGTCGGTCTGCCGCTCTTCCAGTTCATCCTCTTGCGGTGGCTCTACCGCCTCGGCATTTGGGCACGGTTCCTGTGGCAGGTCTCGCGCCTGGACCTCAAAGTCGTCCCCACCCACCCGGACCGCTGCGGCGGGCTGGGCTTTCTGGGGGAAATCTGCTTCGCCTTCGCCCCGCTGATGCTGGCCCTGAGCGCGCTGCTTTCCGGCAGCATCGCCAACCAGATTTTCTTCGCCGGGGCCAAACTCGTGGATTACAAACTGGAAATCGTCGCCGTGGTGGTGGTTTTGCTCGTCATGGTGCTCGGGCCGCAGCTGGTTTTCCTCCCCGTGCTCGCCCGCGCCAAACGGCTCGGACTGAGGGAATACGGCACCCTCGCCCAGCGCTACGTACGCGAATTCGACCGGAAATGGCTCCGCGGCGGGGCCGCTGAAAACGAAACGCTTCTCGGCAGCGGCGACATTCAGTCCCTGGCGGATCTGAACAACAGCTTCGAACTCGTAAGGTCCATGAAAGCCGCCCCCTTCGGCCGGGAAACCTTCCTGCAACTCGCCCTCTTCGCCGTGCTGCCCCTCCTGCCCCTCGGCCTCACGCTCGTTTCCTTCGAGGATTTGCTCAAAAAGCTGCTCCAGGCGCTGTTTTAGGCCATTCTCTGAGCCGGGAGGGCGTGATGCCTGGCCAAGTCCGGGCTTTTGAAGTGATTCCTGTCCAGGTCAGACGCGGAATCAGATCCAAGTCACTGGATTCGCGTCGGGCTTTTTTACAAATCCTCGCATCATCCGGAAACAGGCTTTTTTTCCGGGGAAAATGTGAATTTCGTAATTCTTTGTAAATGAACGAAGTATGGCATTTGATTCAAGGCTCCCGGATCGATTTTGAACAGTTGGCACCGCCCGTGCTTTATGTTTTTTGCCGGTTCGTTGGCAGTTTGAAATTGCCTCTGAGCCTTGAATCCCCACATCACATATCAAATATGAAAAACATGAAGAATACCCTGTTCAGTAAGTTTGCAGCCGTCCTCACGGTGGGCGTTGTCTCCTTTGCGGCTGCGCCTTCGGTGAAAGCTCTCTCTACCTCAGCTCTCTGGCTCGAAGACAATCTAGGCAATACGGTAACAATTCTGGATGATGGCCCGGGGGACAGTTCGCCCGGCCTTGGTGTGATTGTTTTCAACGGTTCCCTGGGGGGGACTTCTCCTTGGACCGTCAATGTGACCACAGGCCTCTCCAGGCCAGTTTTGGGAGCGGTCGACAATCCGCATATGGATTTGAACTCAGTGAATGTCACCACCCTCACGGGCGGCGGAACACTCTACATCCGGTTTTCTGATGTTGGATTTGGCCCCAACTCCTCTTCCGGAAACCCACTGACGGAAATTGGCGGAACCACGAATGGCACGCTGCTTTACGAAACTTTCGCCGATGCCACAAACACCCTCTTTGGAACTGGTTCCGCGCTCTCCACGCTCGGAGCCTTCGGCTCAGGGGCTTTTAGTGGCACATCTGGTGCAGCTGGATTCCCGGCTGTTTCCCCGTATTCTCTCACCCAGCAGGTCACGATCACTCACACCGGCGCTGGACAGGCAACAAGTTTCAACGCTTCCTTGTCGGTCCCTGAGGGTGGAGCTACGCTCACTCTCCTTGGAGGAGTTCTGCTCGGGATCGGTGTACTGCGCCGCAAGTTGAGCAACGTCGCCTAGTTCTCTAGCTGAGTGTCAAGCTTTTGAGATACCCGGAACTGGTGACAGTTCCGGGTATTTCTTTTGCGATCCAAGTCTCAGAGACATCGGTTCCATCTCGACGGAGAATACGGCCCAAATATGACAGCGAGGGTCGGGAGTGTGTCCTCTTCCGCCTTCGGCGGTGGTAAAAGGAGATTGAACGAATCGGGAATCGGGGCATCTAAGGCCATTGGCTGAGCCTGCCGTTCCGTTTTGTCCCCCAGTCTTCGATTTCCATGATCCCGGTCCCGCTTTCCGACCACCGTCGCCGCTTCGCGCAGCGCGGGTCGGCGCTGATTATGGTGATGTTTCTGATCACGGTGCTTTACATGATCGTGCATGCGATGCACGAGATAGTGACCAAGGACGTGAATCTGGCCATCGCGCAGCAGCAGGCGTTCCGGGCGCGGCAGGTGGCGGAAATGGGCCTCAACTGGGCCATGAATCCGGCGGTAAAGCCCTACGACCGGGATATTCTGGACCAGACGCTGGAGGACGGATCGACCTTCAGCGCCAAGATCCGTGGTGAGGGCGGTCGCTTGAACATCAACGCCCTGCTCCAGCAGGGGCAGCAGGGGCAGGAAAGTCTGGCGCGCGGGTTCCTGACCAAGCTTTTTGCGCTTTGGCTCGGGGCGGGGGACCGCGGGGTCAATGACCAGGCGGACGTGCTGTTCGATATGATGGTGGACTGGATCGATGCGGGCGACGATGCGCACACGAACGGCTGGGAGAAGGACGACTACGTTTCGCTCTACGGCGAGAACACCCCCTATCCCTTCAACCGCCCGTTTTACACCCTTGAGGAAATGCTGCTCGTGCCCGGGTTCGATGCCGTGGTGGCCAATGTCCCGGGCTGGCGCGATTACTTCACCATCTACAGCGCCGGAAGGCTCGACATCAACGCCGCGGAGGCCAAAGTGCTGGCTGCGACGGCTCTCGCGGCTTCGGGCCGGGCCGATCCCGCGCGGGACTGGGAGGAGAAGCTCATGGATGCGATGGAACTGGTGCAGGACCGCTGGGGGCCTGACGGAATCGAGGACACGGAGGACGACATCAAATTGCAGAGTGCGGAGGAAATGAACGCGGCCCTGATGAAGCTGGGGCTCGATCCGGCGGAGCCGGGGGTTTCCGCGCTTTTCGGACTCAATGATCAGACGACCCACATCAGTTGCGTGGCCACGGTGGGTGATTTCCGGAAACGCGTGGTGCTCATCGTTCGCGGGCGGACCGGCCAGCCGCAAATCCTGAGCCGGGAAGAGATACCTCTGTGGGAGGATTAAGTGCCTATATTTCAATGAAACCAGCCAGTGCCAACATCGAAGCCGGGATTTGCCTGCCGGGCGAGCAGTCGTGGGAACTTTGGAAGCAGAGTTCCGGCGGACTGCAGCTGGCGCAGTCGGGCAACAGCCCCGCCGATTTCAAAACCGCGGGCATTTTCGGCTATCCGGTGAGCGCAGCGTTCGCGCTGCCGATTCGCGCGGCGACGGGCGATGAGGAATTGCTGCCGGACATCGTGGAGTTCCAGCTGGAGAAGCAGAATTTGAAACCTGACACGCCGGTGGGCCGGCTGCTGGACTGGCGCATGGTGGAGCGGGAGGAGAACAACACCCTCCTGCTGGCCAGTGTGCTCAATTCGCAGATGGCCGACGACCTGCCGAAAGAGGCGCCGCAGCGCTTCGAGTTCTCGCCGTCGCTCTATTATCTGCCGGACGACCATCTGGTGATCTGGAAGGAACTGGGACGGCTCGTGTTTGCGGTGACGCGGCGCGACCAGACGGTTTATTTCCATGCGCTGAATACGCCGTCGCTCACGGTGGAAACCGCGGCGGAGATCGAGCAGTTGCTCATGCCGCTCTACGCGCAGGGCATCATCACAGGTTTGGACGGCGTGATGCTCTGGACGGAGTCCGTGGAACCGGGCGCGGCGGAGGAACTGGCGCGGGTTTTCAATGTGAGGGTGCGCAGCGAGCGCCGGCCGCATCCCATGGTGCCGGAAAAGCCCTCCGCCATCGAGCCGGTTTCCGTGGCCATGGCCAAAATCCGCTCGGCCCGGCTGCGGCGCGTGCGGAATATCGTGTTCGGGTGCCTCGCCGCCTATCTCGCCGTGCCCGCCTTTTTCGGTGTGCGCTGGTATCTGGCGGAGCAGAATCTTTACAAGCTGAAGAAAGACGTGAACTCCATGCAGTTTCAGTACGGCCACGTGGAATCCACGATGGCCCGGAAAAAGATGATCGATCCCCTGATCAATCCCGCCAAGTACCCCATCGAACTGCTCAACCAGGTGCTCACCCCGCTCTACCAGCCGGGCAATCAGGTGCGGCTCAAGAGCGTGGAAATCCAGCGCTTCGTGCAGGACGACGGAGCCGACCGCGC
This sequence comes from uncultured Akkermansia sp., assembly GCA_964523105.1. Classification (GTDB taxonomy): domain Bacteria; phylum Verrucomicrobiota; class Verrucomicrobiia; order Verrucomicrobiales; family V1-33; genus V1-33. The sequence goes on along the minus strand of CAZFZN010000049.1, from coordinate 9,557 downwards.
CAGCATCCTCATCCGCGGCGAAACCGCCAACGCCCAGAGCACCGCGGCCGCCTCGTCCTACGCCACGCGCATCAAGAACAATCCCGCCCTCAAGGAATTTGCGTGGGCGGCGCCTAAAATCGAGGAGGCCAAGCTGGATGTGCGTCCGTTCACCCTCAGCGGGGAAGTGAAAGCCGAAGAAAATGCCCAAGCTCAATAACAACGAAAAGCGACTGCTGATCATCCTGGGAGCCGGCGTCTTCATTGTCGCCAACGCCCTCGGCTACTTCCTGTTCAGCAATGTCATGGACAACCTGAAGCTTGAGGAGAAAGGCCTGCGCGAACGCATGGCCAAACTGGAGGAGGCGAAGGCGAATGTGGATACCGCCGACCAGCTGCAGCAGTGGATGGAGCAGCATTTGAAAGAACCTCTGAGCGAGGAGGACCGCGAAATCTACCTCGACGGTGTGGTGGGCCGGTTGAGCTCCGACCTTGCGAATCTGGAACTGAGCAAGAACGCCACCATGTCCACGGTGACCGGTCAGTATTTTATCCGCAGCCGCTACAAGACGAACGCCAAAGGCCCGTGGCCTGAGGTCAAGGAATTCATCTACCGGCTCCAAAGCCCCGAGGATTTTCGCCTCGTCACCAGTCTCAACATGGTGCCGAAGAAGAGCGAAGAGGACGACTCCGTGCAACTCGTGGAAGTGTCTCTGGAGATCGAAAAATTCTGGCCCCTGACGGGAGGCGCGCCGCCCGCCGCCGCGGATGGCCTTACAAATAATGAACAGCCCGCCGAGGAATCTGTCCAACCACCCGCCGGTGACTCCGTGACCGCCGCTCCGCCGGAGGGCACCCCACCTGCCGGCGAGGCCGTCATGGAGGAACCTCCCGCACCCGCCGACGCCGTCAGCCCGCCCCCCGCCAGCCCCATCTCTCCCGCGCCGCCCGCCGGCGTCACCACTCCCACTCCCGATCCCAATCCTGACAATTAACCGAAACCCACCCTATGAAAACGACTCTGGTTTCGCTCCTGCTGCCCTGTGCGGCACTTCTCACCGTGATTCCGCGCTCCGCGGCCGATACTCCCGACACCGCCACGGAGGGCGAGGGCTTCGCCCCAAAGGGCCACCCGCTCTCGCGTTATTCACATCTGGACAAGAAGAGCCCGTTTGAATTCGATCCCCCGCCTCCGACCCGTGAAGCGGCCGTGGACAACTTCGAGGGTGTCTCGCTCGGCGGCTACTGCGGCAGCGGCAATACGCTCAGCGTCTATCTCATTACCGGCAAGGAAAAGAAGCGCATCACCGTCTATGGCGCCGGTTCTCCTTTCAAAGTGCTCGACCAAACCGGCTACAACATTATCAAGCTGAACGAAGGCAAGTCCCTCAGCACCACCACCGTGCTCATGGAAAAAGACGGCCAGCAGAAGGAAATCGGCTTCGAAAAGGAAACCCTCACCGCCAAAGGCGGCGGAGCCGGAGGAGGTCAGGTCCAGATGGTGCCCGGCCCCAACGGGACCATGGTGCCGCGCCCGGTCATCCCGCGCCCCTCCAATGCCCCCGCGCAAACTCAGGCCTACCAGGCTCCCGCGCCCTTCATCGTGGGGCAGAGCAATGCCCCCGCGGCTCCCAATCCGCAGGCCGGTGTTCCGCAGCCCGTGGGCAATATGAGCAATCAGCAGCTGATGAACCAGCTGATCACCACGCCCAATGCCCCTAACGTCCCGAATGTTCCCCAGTTCAACAACCCCGCCGCTAACCCCACGGGGCAGCCCGGCGGAGGGCCGCCCGTGCCCCAGCGCCGCCGGGTCGTGCTCCCCACTGACAGCCGGCGCTGATTCCTGACTACTCATCCCCGTTCTCCTGCCCTACTTTCCCTCTCTGCCATGCGTCCGTCCCGCATTTTCCTGCCCCTCCTGCTTTCCCTTCCCCTGACACTTTCCGCCCAGGAATCGAAGCTGTCTCCCGCCCTGCGCGCCAAGCTGCTGGCCCAGAATGACACCGCCCAGCCCGCGGGCACCACCCCCGCCGGCGTTCCGCTGCCGGCGACACCCTCCGGAGCACCCGCCACGCCTGCCGGCACTCCCGCCGCCCCGGCCTCCGAAAACCCGGCACCTGCGGTGCCGGAGGCCACGACGCCGGCTCCGCCCGCGACCACGCCCACTCCAGCCGTCCCCACACCGCGCCCCGCCATACCCCGCCCGGGAACCGTGCCCCTGCCCGGAGCGCGCAGTCCCATTCCCCGGCCCGGGACCGCCATTCCCGCCTCCACCGGCACGATCACGCCCGCCTCCATGCAGGCCACGCCGGATTCCGGCAATCCCTGGGAGAAAATCGTTTTTGTGGACGCTGACATCTGGGAGGTCATCGAAAAATACATGGAGATCACGCAGCGCCACGTGCTCCGTCCGCCGGACCTGCAAGGGAAAGTGAACCTCGTGGCCAATCCCAATCCCATCCGACCCTTCACCGCCGATGAAGCGGCGGAATTCATCAAGGCCGGCCTCGCCCTCCAGGGTTTCACCATCCAGCGCTATAACGAAACCATCGACAAAGTCCTCATGCTCCCGGCTCAAACCGGCGGCGCGCCGCCCCTGCTGCACGGTCTCAAGGCGGGAGAACCGATTTACACACGCGCCGAAGACCTCCCCGAAGAGGATGTCGTCGTCAATTTCGTCCTCCCGCTGAAGTACCTCCCCGTCGCGGACGCCTCCCAGATCCTGGCCCAGGCGGTGCCGGTGCGGCCTTTCGCCAAGTATATCGCGGTGCCGTCGTCGAACTCCATTTTCATCCAGGAATACACGTCCAATATTCGCACGCTGTTGAAAGTGGCGAAGAGCCTCGACCTTCCTCCTATCAAAATGATCCACGAATGGGTGGAACTGGAGCGCGCCTCCGCGGAGGACGTGCAGGCCATTCTCGACCAGATTCTCCAGGCGCAGAGTCAGGGCCGGTCCGGCAGCGGCAGTCAGGGAGGCATCCGCACCATTTCGCCCGCCGCCGCCGCCGCCAATCTGGCCAATCCCGGCGCGCCTGGCGCTCCGCCCGCCGCCCCGGCGGCCGGTGGCGCCGGAGCCAGCAGCGGCCTCATGCCCGACGGCAGCCAGGTGATCGTCAAAGCCGATCCGCGCACCAACCGCGTCTTCCTCAACGGTCCGGAGGAACACGTGAAATTCCTCCGCACACTCATCCGGGAATTCGATGAGCCCAGCCGCGTCAAAAATCTCCTCACCCAGCAGCTCCGCTACATTCCCGTGAACGACTTTTTCGGCCTCGCCGTGACTTCGCTCGAAGCCACCGGAGCCGGACAGGCCGGGGCCGGCGGCGGCGCAACCGGCGGCTCCGGCTCCACCGGCGGTGCCTCGCGCACCGGCGGCCGCAGTAGCGATTTCGGCGGCGGCGGCGACTTCCGCAGCAATTTCGCCAGCCGCAGTCAGGCGGGCGGCAGCCAGTTCGGCGGCAGCCAGTTTGGCGGCAGCCAGTTCGGCGGCGGTCGCACCACGCGCACCGGCATCGGCGGCGGCGGCGGCTCGGCCGGCACCGCGCAGTTCGAGGCGCCCCAGGCTCAAACCATCGGCAAGACCCTGCTCATCTCCGACCCCCGCACCAACAGCCTCATCGTTTCCGGTCCGCCGGATTCCATCCAGCGCATCAGCGACCTCGTGAAGGAAATGGACCGCCGGCCCTATCAAGTCCACATCAATGCTGTCATCGCTCAAGTGGCCATCGGCGACGACATGACCAGTGCCGTGGACATTCTGCGCCAGCAATCGACCATCAACGTCGGCGGAGAGATCATCAATACGGCCGGCTTCTTCCGGTCCGGAGTCGGCTCCTTCGTTGACCCCTCGGTCATCCTCCCCGGAGACGCCGCCCTCCCCACTGCGACAGGTCTGAATCTCTTTGCCGCGTCCACCGATCTCTTCAACGCCTACGTCAGGCTCCTTGAAGTCAGCAACAAGTCCCGGCTCCTCGCCAAGCCGCACATCACCGTCGCCAACAATCAAACCGGCTCCATCTCCAGCGGTGAACGCCTGCCCATTCCCGCCAATCAGCAGACCGCCGTCGTCGGGGGCGCCACCACTTCGGTAAATTCCAGCATCGAGTACGAGAACGTCGTCCTCTCTCTGAATGTCACTCCGCTCATCAACTCGCGCAACGAAATCACCCTTCAGGTGGATCAGCTCAACGACACCGTGAACGGCACGACCGAGATCAACGGGGATCAGATTCCCAACATCGCCACTCAGGAACTCAGCACCAACATCACCATCCCCAACGGAGCCATCCTCGTGCTCGGCGGACTCCTCTCCGAGCAGGAGCGCAAAACCAACACCGGTGTGCCCATCATCAGCAAGATCCCGGTGCTCAAGTATCTCGTCGGTTCCAACAACCGCAACAAACAGCGCCGTGAACTGCTCGTCCTCCTCCAGGCCCGCATCATCGAAAATGCCGACGATCTCATGGACGTCAACGTCACCGAAATCCAGCGCACTGTCGTCGGTCCGGAAGCCGAAAGGTTCGCCAAACCCGAACGCAATACCGACAACGTCCGCCTCCCCACGTTCGAGTCCGATGTGCCGTTCGACGGCTCCCCCGCCCCCGCCGCAAGGCCCACCAGCCGCCGCACCCGGAAGTAGCTGCCGACGCGGCTTGCACGCGCTTCTCCGCCGCAGGCATTTTTGCGACGCAGTGGCGCGGCCGGTGCTCCGGGAGTTCCCTTGACTGCGGCCAAAGCCGGCCTGCACTCCGCCGGAAGGCGCCCCGGAGCGCTCCAGGGACGGAATCAAACCTCTCAAAATCAACATCCTGACACTCCTTCGACAAAACCTCCGGACGTGGCGAAAAAAAATCGAAATTTCTGCACGAAAGTCTTTACATCCCCCGAAGCTTCTCCTACTCTGACAGCAGCCCACGCTCAATTCCTACTCCAAAACCACTCCCATGAAACACAACCTCTCCCTCCTCACCGGCGCGCTCCTCTTCGCCGTTGCCGCAGGCGCCAGCGCCCAGACTGCAGTCACCGACCCTGTGGGCTATATTACCATCAATGTGGCAGGCTCCGCTTCGGGATATACTTATTCAGCGATCGCTCCATCGCTGGTCAACAAGGTTGACTTCGCAGGTGTGGTATCCGCGATTTCTCCTGATGGAATGACTCTTACTGTAAGTAGCTTGACCGACGGCGCTTTTGCTTCGGGATATTGGCTGGAAGTGACCAATGGAGCCGGGGAAGGTGCTTGGACTAACGTCAGTGGTAACACGGCCACGACAATTTCCGTCGTGGACAGCATGACCCCCTTCATCACGGCTGGGACTACAACCGTAAAGGTGCGTCAGCACGTAACGGTGGCACAGTTCTTCGGCGCGACAAATTCGGCGGGGCTTCAAGCCGGGGCGGACCCTGGACTAGCCGACGAAGTAGTCTTTTTGGGTGATCGTGGTGTTGCCGCAGCCAACGTCACGGTCTTCTATGACGGCTCCGGTTGGTTCGATGGCAATTTTTCACCTGCGGATGGCATGGCAATTGAACCGGGGCAAGGTTTGCTCATCGGTCGCCGCGCCGCCACCAACACCAGCTTCGTTCAGGTGGGACATGTTAAGACCGGGAAATCCATGACCTCTGGCCTAGCCGGCCCGAATGCAGGAGACTTCGGTGAAAATGTTATTGGAATACATTCAGCTGTCGGCATTAAGCTCAAGGATTCCGACCTGTTCACGGGAACTGACGCCACTGGCGTGCATCCGGGAGATGACCCCGGTTTGGCCGATGAAGTTGTTCAATTTGTGGGTGGCGTCCCGGTAACTTATTTTAACGATGGCACTGGGGCTGCTACTGGCTGGTATGACGGTAACTTTTCCCCCGCCGGCGACGTGGTGATGGCCGAGGGAACCGCCCTCTACATTATTCGCAAAAATGGCGGAGACTTCGTCTGGACGGAGCCTGCTGTTACCATCGCTCCTTGATCCAAACCCGTAACTCTGTTCACCTTGTTAACCGCATGAAAAAACACCTAGCTGCACTCGCGCTCGCCGCGCTGTTCACCACAACTCAATCACAGGCTGTCGTCACCATTACGCTGACCGGCAACCCTAATACCGGCCCTGCATTTTTTGTTAGCGCAGACGCAGGATCTCCTGTTGTGTTGGATGGAAGCTTGATTCGAATCGGAACCTTTGAGACGGCACCCGATGCCGGTGATTCCTTTGCCAACTACGCTTCATCCTTCCGTGAATTTGGTCGGACCACGATGGGTAACGCAACTAACGTAAATACTGGACACGTTGTTCGACAAAACATCCCGGGAGGAGATGCCGCCTCGGGCAGCCCGGACCCGGATTCGTTCTTCATTGGGAAAACAATTTACATTTGGGTTTACAGCACGCCTGGCGCACAGGACGATGTAAGTCAGGGTGTATATGCTACCACTGCCGTTTTTGCTGACCAGCCGACTGCGGTCTCCACTAGCATGACCACTTATAGTCAGGCATTCGGGGTTCTGCCCGGAGGAACTCCTGCTTCTGTCGTGCTGAACGGAACCAGTGTCACTAGGTTCAACCTTTCCGCGCCCCTCATTCCTGAGCCCGCGACTGGCGCGCTTGCCCTTTTGGCAGCAATTGCTCTAGGTCGCCGTCGCCGCTAGGGTTTCGGAATTCCTTCATCATATGAGAAATGGCTTACCGCAAGGTAAGCCATTTCTTTTGTTCAACAATATCGACTAGCCTACCAATGAATTCGCCCGCACAGATAATGCTGGTATTACTGACCTTGTCAGTCGCGCGGTTCTCGCAGCTTTGTGCCGTCGATTCTCCAACTTCAGCTGAAGAATCTCCCGCGGCAAATTCTAATTCGATTGCCGGAACTGTAAGGGTAGCCAGGACCAAGGGCGGGACCTTGATGGAGCCGGATGCCACCGTAGAGCGAGTCACACTGGAAGAAGCATTTCCAGGAATCCACGTGAAGCTTTTGTCCATTGAGGAAGCCAGCAGAACTTGGGGCGGGAGCAAGTCACTGTTGGACGCCACAAAGTCCCTAACGGGCGAACACTACCTTCTCGGGCTTGAGGATAGTATGGGCAAGCTCTTTTATGAAACCGTTTGCCCCCGGCCAATTCCTCCATCGGTAAAGAAGACGGTCCGGGAGGGATTGATTAGGCAGGCGGGAATTGTCGCTCAATTAGAAGAAGCCGCGAAAAAATCTAACTTGGACAGGCACAGGATCCTGGTCAGCGTGATGAATGCGGTAGGCGTGAGGACCTTTAGAACCCTTTATCCGGAGTTGGCAGCTGAATTGAGCAGGACTGATGATGACGCTTTGAAGTCTGCACGTGAGCAATTGGCTGTCGATGATAAAGCTAGGGAGCGAAACGAGAAAGTCAATCGTCTGCATTTTGACCTCAGCATGGAACTTCGCCGCCTGCCCCCTGATTCAACTATTGAGCAGCGGGCGGCTCGTGTTGATGAATTTATCAAGGAGCGTTCTCTAGTAGATGATATGAAGCAGGTAATGATCATGCGAAAATATTTGATCAGATTACAGGCTGGGCATTACACACACGCGCTGGACGCCTTGGAGGAAGCGTTCCAATGCTCTCCGAATTCCGAATTGGCGGGTCGAATCCCGGCGTTTAGAGAGACAGTTCACGCCAAGATTCAGCAGTCTGCTACTCAATCCGCCGCAGATCCCAATAAGGACATTCCGGCAGACTCGCGGCAAAAGGGCGATGTTGATTCAAACAAAAGAGATCCTTAATCGCCGGCAATCGCCAGAGAAGTCAGTTTCCAGTTGCCGCCTTCCGGGGAGTTGACCATAAAGAACCCCATATGCCCGTAATCATTGAAATGCCGAAACTGAGCGATACCATGACTGAGGGGACGCTCGTGCGCTGGTTGAAAAAGGAAGGTGACGCAGTGAAGGCGGGGGACGTGCTGGCGGAAGTGGAGACGGACAAGGCGACCATGGAGATGCCGTCGGACGAAGATGGCATCCTGGGAAAGATTTATGTGCAGGGAGGCGGCAAGGCGGCCATCGGGGCTCCCATCGCCGTGCTGGTGGAGCCTGGTGAAACCCCGCCCGAAGCGCCAACTCCAGCTGCTGCGCCGGCTGCCTCCGGCCCGGCCGGCCCCGCGATGCCGAGAGCCTCCACCGCCCGCAGCGGGGGTGCCCGTACTGCCGGCAGCGGCAGCGGGCGCGTCAAAGCCTCGCCGCTGGCGCGCAAAGTGGCTGAGGAGCGCAATGTGGATTTGCGAGGCGTGAGTGGCAGTGGTCCCGGCGGGCGCATCATTCGGGCCGATGTTCTCGCTGCCCGTGAGGCGCCGGCTGCGGGAAAGGCTCCGCAAGCCATTCGCCCTGTGGCCGGACCTGACGACAAGCGCATCACCCTGAGTGGGATGCGGACCATCATCGCCGAACGCCTGCTCGCCAGCAAAACCCAGATTCCACACTTTTATCTGAACATCGAAGTGGATTCCGCGCCCCTGCTGGCGCTGCGTCAGGAGGTGAATGCCTCCACCGAAAAGTCGGGAGGCAACAAGTACACGGTCAACGATTTCATCCTCAAGGCCGTCGCGGCCGCTGCGGCGGAAGTGCCCGCGGTGAATGCGTCCTTCGACGGGGACAGCATCGTTCAGTTTGCCGCTGTCAATCTCAGCGTGGCCATCGCCGTGGAGGATGGTCTCGTCACCCCTGTCATTCGAACTGCCCACAGCAAATCGCTTCTCGAAATCAGCACCGCCGTCAAGGACCTCGCTGCCCGGGCGCGCAGCAAGAAACTCACGCCTGACGAATTCCAGGGAGGCACCGTCACCGTTTCCAATCTCGGTGCTTACGGCATCGACAACTTCGACGCCATCATCAATCCGCCCCAGGCGGCCATCCTTTCCATCGGCGCCTCAAAGAAAGTGCCCGTGGTCGATGCCGCGGGCCAAATCGTTCCCGGGGACCGCATGTGGATCGGCATGAGCTGCGACCATCGCGTGGTGGACGGCGCCGTCGGTGCGCAGTATCTTTCCGCACTGAAGAAACTGTTGGAAAGCCCGGCACTCATGCTTGTCTAGCCACGCGCTCAGCGCGGATCTGCGTCATCAGGTCTGTGGGCTGGAGGAGTAGAGACAGCGGGCCGACACATGGCCTGCCTCTGCGCTCTCCAACTGCGTTCACATTCCAAGGGTAGATCGGGCCACAGGTGGACAGGGATCATCACCTCTCCAACTGGTTGAGGCCGCCAGGCGCAGCCTCCTTTGAGTGGGCGCGAGTTGGCGAGGGCGGATGCAAACCGGGCACGGTGGTTCATGGCGAGGCACCTGCTGCACACTCCGGCACTGCTGCCGTCCAAACCGGAGTCATGCCAAATGGATCAAACCTGAAAAGGAAAGTGGAGAGGAAGAAAACCGCAGATGGACACTGATTAACACAGTTCTACGCACGATTTCGGATTCACTCCCCGGAGGAGGATTCACGTGAACACAACTTGCTGAGTATCCGTGTTCATCCGGGTCCATCCGTGGTTCAATTTCCCTTTTAACCCAAGTTCCGCAGTTACGCGCCCGGTTTGAGTTAGGCTCCGAAGCGGGTTA
>CAZFZN010000048.1:0-50917 GCA_964523105.1 uncultured Akkermansia sp. | reverse complement strand
CCGTCCGCGGAAACGCCCAGCGTCACTTCACGCGCAACTTGACAACCTTCATAGGGGCTGCGGCGCATGGTTCGGCATGATTTCAGAGCCTCAAATTGCGGGTGGGGCTGGAATGTGATTCGCATTTGGCCAGCCGGAGAAAACCGCTGGACGGGAATGTTTGTAGGAAGCGGAGTGAAGAACGGCGATGAGATCGCTCTAACATGCGATCAAGGGGAGGTCGTGCTGCTGGCGGCGAACGTGAAATATAAAAGTAATCCTCCGGACCTGATGGAGTGTGACCTCATGCCGAACGACCAAGTGCACGAACCCGCCGGCAGTAACCTAAACCAGCACGACAAATGACTACTACCACACTACACTCCGAAGACTCACAGCAGGCGGGTTCCGTGCCGCGCCATTGTTCTGCTGTGAGCGAGTGGCCGGGAGAAAAGCTCAGGAATGACATCCTCAAGAATCTTGAATTAGGAGGGGTCTTGACACCCCAGCTTCGAGAGGCCGTCGAAAAAAGTAGTGCCACGAAACTCCATGCCCTTCTCCCGCAGCTATTGGGCCGCAAACGGACACCAGTTCCCATCCAGATTTTCCAAACAGGTTCAGTGTAGATCGGTCCACCGCAAGATCAGCCTCGGGATCGTAACTTTGAAGTTGAATATGATACTCGTATTTTTGCATTTTGGTTTTAGGTTGGCGTTATCGAATCAGCGGAACTACACGATCACCGACAGTTCTGCAAGTTTGCTCACTGCCGCTATAGTTGACAGCGGTGCAGGAAAAGTACGGGATGAGCCGGGTTTCATGGAAAAGGGCTGTCGAATATGACGCGCATTGGCATCATAGCCTGCAGGAATGCAGGAAAGCCCTCAAATAGCGGAAAAAAGAGGGGTGTCGGATATGACCGGAGTGCGGGCTGCAGGAGGGATGAGAGAGGAGGTGTTTCTGTCACCGGGGAAATGATTCCGGGGCATGGGAGGCCGGGAATCAGACGGGAGCGGGTGAGGCGATGCGGGAGAGGAGGAGGCGTCCGCTTTCGCGGCAGAGGCCGAGGAAGGTGCGTTCGGCGAGGTGGAGGGAGCGGCCTTTGAGGGCGGCGCCGACCCAGGCGCGGCGGATGCGGCCGCCGGGGGGTGAGACGGAGAGGAGCTGGCCGCTGTGGAGTTCTCTGGCGGCGGCCCAGCCGGCGCAGACGCCGACGCCGTAGCCGGTCATGACGAGTTCCTTGATGGCTTCGCTGCTGCCGAGTTCCACGAGGTTGCCGGGGCGGACGCCGGCGCGCTGGAGGGAGTCGGAGACGAGCTGCCATGTGTAGCTGCGGGTGGAGGAGATGATGAAGGTCTGGGGTTCTGCGGGGGCGCGGGCACTTTTGGCGGCGGCCCAGGCGTGGCCGGGGGCGACGATGAAAATGATTTCGTCGTCGAAGACGGGCTGCGTCTGGATGGCGGGGGCGTGTTCGGGTTGGATGATGAGGCCGAGGTCCACTTCGTCGCGGAGGACGCGTTCGAGGATGGCGGGGGATTCGCCGGGGAGGACGCGGATTTCGTAGTGGGGGAAGGATTCCTTGAACTCGCGGAGGACGCCGGGGAGGATGAATTGGGAGGCGGCGGTGGTGCAGCCGATGCGGAGGCTGCCGCGGGGGGAGCCGTCGAGGGAGCGGAGGGCCTCGCGGGCCTGCTTCATGCGGTGCTCGAGGCCCTCGGCGTGCTTGAGCAGTTCGCGTCCGTGGCGGGTGAAGATGACCTGGCGGGCGCTGCGCTGCATGAGCCGGCATTCGAGGGTTTCCTCGAGGACTTTGATGGCGTGGCTGACGGCGGACTGGGTGAGGTGGAGGGCTTTGGCGGCGCCGGTGAAGCTCCCGGTGCGCGCGAGGGCGAGGAAGGCGCGGAGCTGCCGGCTGTCGAGAAGGTCGTCCATGGAGAAAGGAATCGGATGCGCAGGGAGGCAGGCATGAGCGCAGCTTCTGTACCAGGCGGGCGGCGGCTGGCACGAAGGCTGCATGCTGGGTCCGGAATGTCCGCCCGGAAACCCTCCCCCCTGATCCCGTCCGCCCCGGCCGATACGCGCCCGGTGCGGATCGGGTGCGTGCCGCTGGTGGACTGCGCCCCGCTGGTGGCGGCGCAGGCGCTGGGGATGTTTCGGCGTCACGGGGTGGCGGTGGAGCTGAGCTGGCAGCTGGGGTGGGCGAATGTGCGGGAGGGAATCCATTACCGGCAGTTCGACTGCGCGCATGCCGTGGCGGGGCTGGTGTTTGCGATGCGTGCGGGGTCGGGGGCGGCGAGCACGCCGGTCTTCGCGCCGTTCGTGCTCAATCTGCACGGCAATGCGATCACGCTCTCTCGCGCGCTGCTGCGCAGCGGAGTGCAGGATGCGGCGGGCCTCGGCAAGTACGTGCGTTCCCAGCAGGGTCAGACTCCGACCTTTGCCGCGGTGTCGCGCTATTCGACGCACTATTTCCTGCTGCGGGGCTGGCTGGCCAAAGGCGGGCTCGATCCTGACAAGGACGTGCGTCTGGTGATTCTCCCGCCGCGGCTGATGCCGGAATGTCTCGAGGCGGGGCTGATCGACGGCTTTTGCGCCGGAGAGCCGTGGAATTCGCTGGCGGTGAATGCGGGCTGCGGCTGGTGTCCGGCGGTGAGCAGTGAACTGGCCCCCGGTCACGCCGAAAAGGTGCTGCTGGTGCATGAACAGTTCGCCGCGGAGTCGCCAGGGAGGCTTGCCCGGGTGCTCGATGCACTGAGCGAGGCGTGCCGGTGGTGCGATGAAATGGAGAACCGCCCGAAGCTGGCCGCATTGCTCGCGGATACGGGGCACATGGCGGAAAGCGGCGTGCTGGAGGCGAGCCTCGCGGGACCGTTTCGCGACGGTGTGGGCGGCGAGCACGATGCGGGTTCGTTTGTTGTCTTCCACCGCCGCGATGCCAACGCGCCCGTGGCGGAACGGGGCGCTTGGATTCTCAACGAACTGCTCCGTCACGGCGTGCTGCCGGCCGATACCCCGCGCGCCGGTCTGCTCGAAGCCTGCTGGCGCGCCGCGGCCTGACGCCGCTTCCCGAGCGCCGCCTCCAGCAGTTTGATCTGCGTGCTCATGCCCGGCTGGGAAACGCGCAGCCGTTCCGCTGCGCGGCGCAGGCTGCCCTCCGCCGCCACGGCGTGAAAGTAGCGCAGGTGATGGTAGTTGAGCCAGACTTCGGATTCAATTTTTCCGAACGATCTGTTCGGGATTGAGTATTTTTCAAACTGATAATCCGCGTGCACTGCGGGGTATCCCCAAACCATCCAAACCAAACGAAATGAAACTCACGCTTAAACACCGCCATCACCAGCCCTCGGAATCGTTCACCGCGCTGATCCGGAATGAAATGGAATCGCTGCAGACCCGGATGCGCATCGACGAAGCCCGGGTGGTCGTGGAGCGCCATGAGGAGGCCAGCCCGCCGTTTCGCATTTCGGCGCATCTCATCACTCCCGGCCCGGATGTGACTGCCGAGGCGCAGGACCACACCCTGCGCGCCGCGCTAGGAAAACTGTTGCGCGCCATCTCCGGGAAGATCGGCCACCGCGCCCGCCGGCAGAGCCGCCGCCAGCGTTCCCGGATCGGCGGCCGGGCTGTGCCCTCGCTGCTCTGAGGCCCCGCCGCCGCGCCCCGGATTCTTTTGACCCATGCCTGACTAACTCCTCCTCTGGACCGGATTCAACGTCTTCATCCTCGCGATGTTCGCCCTCGACCTGGGCGTGTTTCACAAAAATCGCGCGCGGTCAGCGTGAAGGAGTCCTTCGCATGGACGGCAGTCTGGGTCGTGCTGGCGATACTGTTCAATCTGGGCATCTGGCACTACGCCGGCAGCACGAAAGCCCTCGAGTTTTTCACGGGCTATCTCATCGAGAAGTCGCTGAGCGTGGGCAACGTTTTCGTGTTCGCGCTGCTCTTCAGTTATTTCTCGGTGCCGCCGCAGTGGCAGCACAAGGTGCTCTTCTGGGGCATCATCGGGGCGCTGCTGATGCGCGCCGGCATGATCGCCGCCGGGGCGGTGCTCATCCATAAGTTCGCATGGATCATCTACTTCTTCGGCGTCTTCCTCATCCTCACAGGACTGGAAACGATCTTCAAACGGGTGGAAACCATCCATCCGGAGCGCAATCCGCTGGTGCGCCTCTTCAAACGCATGATGCCGGTGACGCAGGAATTCGAAGGCGACCGGTTCTTCGTGCGCCGCGGCGGCGTGCTCATGGCCACGCCGCTGTTCGTCGTGCTGCTGCTGGTGGAGTTCACCGATGTGATCTTCGCCGTGGACAGCATCCCGGCCATTTTCGCCGTGACCAGTGATCCGTTCATCGTTCATACCAGCAATGTCTTCGCCATTCTTGGCCTGCGTTCGCTCTACTTCGCACTCGCCGGCGTGATGGATAAATTCCACCTGCTCAAGACCGGCCTCGGCGCCGTGCTGGCTTTTGTGGGAGTCAAGATGCTGCTGAGCCACACCGCGTATAAAATCGACACGCTGGTCTCGCTGGGTGTCATCGTCACCGTACTCGCCGCCTCCATCGCGGCCTCACTGATCTGGCCGAAAGCCACTCCTGCACGTATTCCTGATCCCGCCTCCTGAACCTTAAGAGTAGAATAGAACCACGAATGGACCCGGATAGACACAGATGCTCAGCAGGTTGTCATCAGGTGAATCCTCTTCCGGTAAGTGAATCCGAAGTCATGGGTAAATCCGTGTTAATCAGCATCCATTTGGCTCATCAGTTAAGATGAAATGTTCGCCCGTCTTCCTTCGGTCGGCTGTGGTTTCCTTCTTCTCCATTTTCCCTTTTTTGCTGAATCAACCTCCTACTCTGACCTCCATGAACTGCCCCAAATGCAACATTCCCCTCTCCATGTCCGACCGCTCCGGGGTCGAGATAGATTTTTGCCCGCAATGCCGCGGCGTGTGGCTCGACCGCGGAGAGCTGGATAAAATCATCGAACGCTCCGCCGCCTTCCAGCCGGTGCCGGCCGCGCGACCCGCGGGCAGCCCTCCGCCGCTGCCGCCGGCCCAGGCTCACGGTGATCCCAATTACCGCCGCCGGGATTACGACGATGATGATGACGACGACTACCGGCACGGCCAATACGGGCACAAAAAGAAGAAGAAGGGTTTCCTCGGCGACCTCTTCGACTTTTGAAGAAGTCCCCGCCGGGCATGAAGAAAGAATTTCGATGCTTAAGGTGAAATCTATGAACGCCGCCGTTCCGGCGGCGCCATCACCATGGCACACTGAGTGCAACTGAACGGCGGCGTGCCCCGGCACGCCGCCTATGAAACAGTCCTCCACCTCCGCCGTCCCCGCGCGCCTCAAGCGCTCCGCCTTTCTCCGCCGCTCCACCCTTGCCGCGCTCGCCGCGGGTTTGCCCCGGGGCTGGGTCGGTTCCGTCTATGCCGATGATGCTCCCGAAGCCCCGGACATGAAGTTCGGCATCATTGCCCTCACCGACTGCTCCAGCATCGTGATGGCCCACGAGAAAGGGCTCTTCAAAAAATACGGCATCAAATCCGTCGTTGCCAAGGGAGCGAGCTGGGCCGCCATCCGCGATTCGCTGGCCACCGGCGACATCCAGGCCACGCACATGCTCATCGGCATGCCGATCGCCAGCACCATGGGCCTCGGCGGCGCTCCGAAAAAGCCGATGATCGCACCATGGCTCATCAACCGGAACGGTCAGGCGATTTCACTGAAGAAGTCGCTCGCCGGCAAAGTGGCGGACGACCCGAAAAAGCTCAAACCGTTCGTGGACGCCGCGAAGGCGTCCGGCACTCCGATGACGTTTGCCATGACGTTCCCGCCCGGCACCCACGCCATGTGGATGCGCTACTGGCTCGCCGCGGGCGGGATTCATCCCGGCGACGCCTCCGGTGCGGGCGCGGATGTCAATCTCATCACCATTCCGCCCCCGCAGATGGTGGCGAACATGAAGGTGGACAAGATGGACGGGTTCTGCGTCGGCGAGCCGTGGAATGCGCGCACCATCGCCGAGGACGTGGGATTCACCGCCATCACCTCACAGGCCATGTGGAAGGACCATCCGGAGAAAGTCTGCGCCTTCACGGAGGAATTCGCCGCGAAGAATCCCAAAACCGTCAAAGCCGTGCTCAAGGCGCTGCACGAAGCGAGCGTCTGGCTCGACAAAATGGAGAACCGCACCGAAGCCGCCGCCGTGGTGAGCGGCGCCAACTACATCAACTGCCCTCCGGAAACGATCCTCGGCCGCATGCAGGGCAAATATATCTTCGGTGACGGCCGCAAGCTCCGGGATCCGGACTACATGATCTTCAGCGACCGGAACTGCAACTATCCGCAGCCAAAGTACTGCAAGTGGTGGCTCACGCAGTTGCGCCGCTGGGGCTTCACCGACGGACCGCCGGACTACGATACCATCACCAAACAGGTGATGCGCACGGACATTTACGAGGAGGCCATGAAGGAAATCGGCTACAAGCACGGCGGTCCCAGCGATGCGCCGGAAAAACTCTTCGACGGCAGCATCTTCGATCCGGCGGCCGACATGGAGAAGTACGCCGCCTCCTTCGCGGTGAACAGCATCAAAGGCTGAGCCATGAAGTTCCTCCGCAATTTCAAATGGGACGGACTCGTCCTTCCCCTGATCGGCATCGGCGCTGTGCTCCTGCTCTGGACGATCATCGCCGGCACTTCCGCGACCACGCAGACCGTGGATGATTTCGGGGATCCGGTCACGGTCACCAAACGCACCGGCATTTCCCCGGACCTGCCTTCGCCGGCGGAAACATGGGAGGCCAGCAAGCCCTACGTGGTCAAACCCATGGAGAAGCGCGGGGAACTCGATCAGGGAGTGCTGGCCTTCACGCTGCTGTCGCTGGGACTGGTGGCGAAAGGCTATCTCATCGCCCTCGCCATCGGCACTCCGCTGGGGTTCGTGCTCGGTCTGTCAAAACGCATGACGCAAATGCTCGATCCCATCGTGCAGGTGCTGCGTCCGGTGTCGCCGCTGGCGTGGTTTCCGCTGGGACTCGTGCTCTTCAGTTCCATCAAGCTGATGGACGGGGACGGCCGGGTGACCTTCGGGCCCTCCGACGCGGCGGCGCTCTTCACCATCGCCATCTGCGCCATGTGGCCCACGGTCATCAACACCGCCGTCGGCGTGCGCGCCGTCCCGCAGGACTACCGCAATGTCGCCAAAGTGCTCAAGCTCTCGAAGTTCAAGACCCTCACCAAAGTTTTGATTCCGGCTTCACTGCCCAACATGTTCACCGGCTTTCGCCTTTCCCTCGGCATGGCGTGGCTCGTCATCGTGGCCGTCGAAATGCTCACCGGACGTCCCGGCGTCGGCGGGTTCCTCTATCAGCAGTACAACGCCGGTCTCTATCCCCACATCATCCTGTCCATTCTCGTGATCGGAGTCGTGGGCCTCATCATCGACCGCGGCATGAGCGCCGTGGAGAACCGGCTGAGAACGGCCTGAACGGATTTTAGATTTATGATTTTAGATTTAAGATTTCTGACCCCGGGCGGACTTGAGCGTTGCCGTGAAGAAGGCGACGAGTTCATCGGCCTCCAGTTTGAGTGCGGCGATGCGTGCCGGGCGCAGCAAACCACCCTCTTCGATGAGTTCGATCCAGAGAAGTGTTTCATCGGCTTCTTCAAGAACGACATTCAATTTGCTGATGAACTCAGCCTTCGACCGCCCGCGCAAACACGCGCGGTAGTTGGAAGCCACGGACGTTCCGCTGCGCACGATCTGATTGCCGATAGCGTTGCCACTGCGGCTCCGCGGCAGAGCGTCCGCCAGTTTCATCACGCGCAGCGCAAACTTCTTCGTTCGCTGAAAAAGCTCGGTCTTGTCCATGCACTCACGTTCCCGGGTCAATCTTAAATCTACAATCTAAAATCTTAAATGATCACCCTCCGCGGTCTCGCCAAATCTTATGCGGGAACAGCCGTCCTGAAGGAAGTGAACCTCAGGGTAAACGAAGGCGACTTCGTCTCCATCATCGGCTATTCCGGCACGGGCAAGACGACGCTCATTTCGATGATCGCCGGGATGCTTGCACCGGATTCCGGGTCGGTGGAGATGGAGAACAAACCCATCACCGGCACCGGACACGACCGCGGAGTGATCTTTCAGAATTATTCACTGCTGCCGTGGCTCTCGGTCAGTGAGAACGTGCGCCTCGCGGTGGATGAAGTCTTTCCCCGCTGGTCCAGTGAGCAGAAAGCGGAGCACACCGCGAAGTATGTGAACATGGTCAAGCTGGGCCCGGCGGCGCAGAAGCGTCCCAGGGAGTTGTCCGGCGGCATGCGTCAGCGCGTGGCGGTGGCCCGCGCCCTCGCCATGCAGCCGCGCGTGCTCCTGCTCGACGAACCGCTCAGTGCGCTCGATGCCCTGACGCGCGCCACCCTGCAGGATGAAATCAGTGACATCTGGCTGCGGCAGCGCACCACCGTCATCTGGATCACCAACGACCCTGACGAGGCGATTCTGATGGCCGACCGGGTCATCCCCCTGCTGCCGCTGCCCAGCGGCGGGGCCACGCTGGGACGCGAGATCCCCGTCGGCCTCGAACGCCCGCGCGACCGTCAGGGGCTGCACGATCACCCGCTCTATCCCTCTCTCCGCGCCGATATCATCGGGCAGCTTGTCGCCGCCAAAAGCGCCTCCATGCCGGCGGTGACGAAAAAAGTGAGTGCGCCGGACATTCTGCCGGAGGATCTGATGACGCGCGACTCGCTGCGCTTTTTCAACCGCCGCGGACCGCGGCGCCGTTCGGATCTCAACGTTGAGGAGGTTGCCGTCGCGTCATGAGTGCCCACATTCCCCCCACCCTCGAACTCCACAGCCTCAGCAAAGCCTATCCGTCTCCCGGCGGCGGGCAGAGTGTCATCGTCAGGGAGTTCAGCCTGCGCCTCGCGAAAGGCGAATTCTGCACGCTCATCGGCCACAGCGGCTGCGGCAAAAGCACCGTGCTCTCCATCGTCGCCGGACTCAGTGACGCCACCGCCGGCGGGATGATCCTCGGCGGACGGGAAACCACCGAGGCCGGCCCGGACCGCGGCGTCGTCTTTCAATCGCCCTCGCTGCTGCCGTGGATGACGGCGCTGGGCAATGTCATGCTGGGCGTGAACCAGGTTTACTTCACCGCCAGCCGGACGGAGCGCCGCCAGCTCGCGGAGTATTATCTTTCCATCGTCGGACTCGGCGATGCCATGCACAAGCATCCGTCGGAACTCTCCCAGGGCATGAAGCAGCGCGTCGGCATCGCCCGCGCCTTTGCCCTGCAGCCGCGGGTGCTGCTGCTGGATGAACCCTTCGGCATGCTCGATGCCCTGACCCGGGCGGAACTGCAGCAGGTCCTGCTTGATTTGTGGAGCCGGTTTCAAATCACCACGCTCATGGTCACGCACGATGTGGATGAAGCCGTCTATCTCAGCGACCGCGTCGTCATGATGACTGACGGCCCGGAGGCGGAGATCGGTGACATCCTGCGCATACCCCTCGCGCGGCCCCGCGACCGTGAGGCCATGCTCAACGATCCGCAAAGCCGCGAGCTGCGGCACCATCTCCTGACATTTCTCAACGAGCGCAGCCACATCCGGCCCAGCCGTGAGGAGAGCTTCATCCCTTCACCCGATCTTGCCGCCGAAATCGCCGGTCACTCCGGCCGGCTCGTCACGGCCTGATCCCCGTTCAGCCCAAAACCAGAACCCAACACCTATCAACATGACGAAACTCCCTTCGCCGGCCGCGCTGCCGGTGCTTCTCCTCGGTTCCTTCGCCGCGGCCGGGCCTGTCGAACCGCCGCCTCCCGCCGCTCCGCCGCCGCCGGCGAATCCGCTTTCTTTTTACGACGGCAAACTCCTCTTCGACGTGCAGCTCAAGAACCGCATCGAAAGCCGGGAGAACAATTTCGATTTCGACGACAGCGTCGATTCCCTGACCGATGACAGCTGGTCGCTGAACCGGGTGCGCGTGGGCATGAAACTCACCGCCACGCCGTTCGTGTCCATCTATCTCCAGGGCCAGGACACCCGGGAGTGGGGTTCGGACCGGCCCAACATCATCGGGCTGATGGGCGCGGAGGGCGACGATGCCTTCGATTTGCGTCAGGGCTACATCGAGCTGGGCAATGCGAAGCAGGGCTTCAGCGGAAAAATCGGACGGCAGATTTTTCTCTACGGCGACGAAAGGCTCGTCGGCCCGCTCGACTGGGCCAATCAGGGCCGCACCTTCGACGCTGTCAGGATGCGGTACGCGGAGGACAAGTGGTGGGTCGAGGCCTTCGCCTCCAGCGTGGTCCGGTTTCAGGACGGCACCTTCAACGATTCCGACTGGCTCGACGACGCGCCGCGGGACCAGACGTTCAGCGGAGTTTATTTCAGCACCACCGCCCTCGGCAAACAGACCACGGACTTCTACGTCTTCCACCTGGATGAATCTTATGCGTCGGGAGACACAGAATTTTTCACGCTCGGAACACGCATGAAAAGCACGCCAGGTGCTTACAACGGATGGGACTATGACACTGAAATGGCATTCCAAACCGGCGACGCCAAAGGCCTGGACCTCTCGTCCTTCGCCGGACACTGGGGCGTGGGCTACACGTTCAGTGATCACGCGTGGAAGCCGCGGCTCGGCATCGAATACAACTACGGCAGCGGCGATGACGATCCCGCCGACGGGGACGTGGGCACCTTCCAGAACCTCTTTCCCACCAATCACAAATTCTACGGCTACATGGATGTCTTCGCCTGGCAGAACATTCACAACGCCGCCGTCACTCTCACGGCCGCCCCGGCCAAAAAACTTACCGCCCGTCTCGATTATCACCTCTTCTGGCTCGCGGATACCAGTGACGGCTGGTACCGCGCCAACGGGACGTCGCTCGTGCGGCCCGTTTCCCCGGGAGCCGACAGCTTCGCCGGCAGCGAAGTGGACCTGACTTTCATCTACAAAGTTTCCAAAACCTTCACCGTGCAGGCGGGCTACAGTCACTTTTTTGCCGGAGACTATCTGAGCGGCGCCGGTTCCGGCGCCTCGGACGATGCGGATTTCCTCTACTTCCAGGGACAGTTCGACTTCTGAAAAATTTGGTCCGCCAGGGTTGCGGCGGACCAGGGTGCAGGCGGGGTCGCTCCGAGAGGGGCGGCCCCGCTTTACGTTCCCGCCGGGACGGTCCGGCCGGGGTGGCACAGCAGATGCTGAATCGCCGGCTGCAACCCATGAAAATTTCTGATCTCAAGCATTCGGGACATTTACCCACGCTGCTCACCGCCTTTCTTTACTTCGACGTCAGCTTCATGGTGTGGACGATTCTCGGGGCGCTGGGAGCGCAGATCGGCTCCTCCCTGGGGCTCACACCGGCGCAAAAGGGCCTCATGGTGGCGGTGCCCTATCTTTCCGGCGCGTTCATTCGCATTCTGCTTGGGATGCTGGTGGACCGCATCGGTGCGAAATTGACAGGCATCGCCGCGCAGCTGGTGGTCATCGGGGCCATGGCGGTGGCGTGGATGACGGGACTGCATCATTTCGGTCATACTCTGGTGCTGGGCATTTTCCTCGGAGTCGCGGGAGCGAGCTTCGCCGTGGCGCTGCCGCAGGCGGGGCGCTGGTATCCGCCGCGCATGCAGGGACTGGTGCTGGGACTGGCAGGTGCGGGAAATGTGGGCGTGGTGATCGATGCCATCCTCGCGCCCCGCCTCGCCGCGGCTTACGGCTGGGGCGCGGTCTTCGGACTGGCGCTCATTCCCCTCGTGCTGGCGCTGGTGCTCTATATTATCTTTTCCAAAGAACCGCCGCAGAAGCCCGCCAAAGCGAAGACCCTGGGTGACTACGGAAAGCTGCTCAAGGAAAAGGACGCGCACTGGTTCTGCTTTTTCTACACCGTCAGTTTCGGCGGATTCAGCGGCCTGGCGGCGTCGCTCATCATTTACTTCACGTCGGAGTTTCATCTGTCGCCGGTGGATGCAGGCAGCTGGGCTGCGCTGTGCACATTCATCGGTGCGGTGGGCCGTCCTCTCGGCGGGGCGCTGGCGGACCAATGGGGCGGCATCCGGGCGCTGCATTTGTTCTTCGCCGTGGCCGCCGCCTCACTGGTGTTTGCGGCCTTCGCCGGCTCCCTGGGACTGTGCGCCGCGGGATTCTTCCTCGCCTCGGCGGCGTTCGGCATGGCCAACGGCTCGGTCTTCCAGCTCCTGCCCCAGCGCTTTGCCAAAGACCTCGGCACCATGACGGGACTCGCCGGCTGCGGCGGCGGCCTCGGCGGATTTCTCCTCGCCAGTTCACTCGGATTCTCCAAAGACCTGACAGGAAGCTATCTCGCCGGGCTGATGGGATTTTCCGGCCTGTGTGTGCTGGCCCTGACAGGTCTCGCGCTGGTGAAAGTGCGCTGGCGCACCACATGGGGCACCCTCGCGGAAGCCCGCATCTGACCAGCCTCCCGCCTCACGTATCCAGCACACTGAGCAGCGTGCAGGCCGGGTCGTGGAAGAACTTCTGCAGATACAGCCCGAACATGAACTCGATCTTCTCCAGATTTGTCACTCCCAGGCAATGGACGATGGCCGAGTCCTTGTAGAGTTCCCAGTCCTTGTCCAGGTGCAGCGGGAACTGAATCTCGTGCGGCTCGAACGGCTCCGCACGCCAGCCGTGGCGCGCCGCATCGCGGATCAGCCGGTTCCACGCGCCCTGCTCCGTCCAGAGAGTGGGAAAGCGGGGCGCCGTCTGCTGCAGGCGGTCCCATTCCTCCATCACCGCGCGATAACAGTTCCCCCGCACCGCCCACGTCCCGCTGTTGATGCCAAACCGCCCGTGCCTTGCGGGCGAGAACTTTCGCCCGCACCGTGGCGTGGACCTCCGGTCCACCGGTTCACTTTTCTGAGTCGGGGACCGGAGATCCCCGCCACGTCTCCTGCCGCATTCCTCCTCTGTCAGGTACGCGCTGAACACCGCGGGCTTCGCATGTTACCTCGGGCTTCTGATGTTATCCTGGAACTTGCGGGGCTTCCAGGATGGCCGACTGGCAGCCGAACCGGCAGGTGATGGACGTGTGGCGGCGGATGTTTGCTGCGGCAGAGCCCATTTGAAGAAACGAGCCGGGGACCTTTTGGACTTTCCTTCATCGCCGGCCATCGCGCCAATATCGAAACCGTGCGCGGCGCCGGCTACGGCTGGTCTCTGGTTAGGCTGAATTATTCCCCAAACACCCGCCGCAAGTACTCCCGGCTCTCGCGCGCGATGGTGTCCGCGTCCGGCGTGTAGTCGAAAACCTCCACGCTGACCCATCCGCTGTAATCCGTCTCGCGCAGTGCGGCGACGATCGGTTCATACTTCACTTCGCCCATGCCGGGGCCGCGGAGATTGGGGTCGTTGGCGTGAAAGTGAACGGTGTAATCCCGGCTCGCGCGGATGACACTTGGAATGCTCTCCGGCTCGTCGCTCATGGCCTTCACGTCGAGGTGCAGCCGGCAGGCGGAATGGTCCACCAGCTTGATGAGCCGGATAGTTTCCTCCGCGGTATTCATAAAATTCGTCTCGCGCCGGCCGAGCGGCTCCATGGCCAGCGTCACACCGGCGGATCCCGCCGTTTCGCTGATGGCGCGCAGCACTTCCGCCGCGCGGTTCGCCGAATCCTGCCAGGACCAGTCGAGTTGAATGTTGCGCTGCTTCGGACTGCCCCAGACCATGATCTTTCCCTCCATCGCCGCGCACAATCGTGCGAGATGGCAGCCGAACTCCGCCGTGGCGCGCCGCACCGCGGCGTCTGTCGTCGTCAGATGAAATCCCGGCGGCTTCACCAGCAGCCAGTGCAGTCCGACGACATCGAGTCCCGCCGCCCGGGCAATCCCGCCGATGCGCGCCGCGTCGGCCTCCGTCAGGTCCGCGGGATTCTCCGCCAGGGTGAACGGCGCGATCTCCACGCCCGTGTATCCGGCGGCGGCAATGCGGTCGCAGACGCGGGCAAAGTCCGCTTCCGGCCCGCCCCAGGTTTCGTTGCAGATGGCAAATCTCACGCGCTCGGCATAAAGGCGAACGAAGCCGGGGCAAGCCTGGAAGTGGACAGGATGCAGCCGGGTTGCGGACCCCCGGCCAGTTGCCATCCGCGCGGGACCGGTTCTGTTCGCGAAACCATTTTCCCATGCGCCTGATTTTTCTTCTGCTGATTCTCTGCACCGCCGTCCGCGCCGACGGCCTCGCCGGCAAAGTCATGTGCGGCTACCAGGGGTGGTTTCGCACGCCGGAAGACGGCTCGCGCAGCGGCTGGCAGCATTATGGCGGGCGGTCTTTCGAGCCGGGCCAATGCAATATCGATCTCTGGCCGGATGTGAGGGAACTGCCCGCGGAGGAGCGGATTCCCACAGCCTTCAAACACCCTGACGGAACGGTCGCGCAAGTCTTCTCCAGTGTCAGGCCCGCGGTGATCGCGCTGCACTTCCAGTGGATGAAGCAGTACGGCATCGACGGCATTTTTCTCCAGCGGTTCGCGGGCACCACACGCGACGAGCGGCTCCGCAAGCCGCAGGACGGCATTCTCGATGCCTGCCGGAAGTCGGCCCGGGAAAACGGACGCACCTGGGTGCTCATGTACGATCTGTCAGGCGTTACCAAAGACGCGGCGGAGACGGTCATCACCGACTGGAGGCGCCTCCAGGACCAGTTTCACCTGACCGATGCCGCGCAGAATCCGGCTTATCTGCGACACCGGGAGAAGCCGCTCGTTGCGCTCTGGGGCTGCGGGTTCAACGACCGTCCGCCGATGCTGGAGGAATGGCGCGCCATGATCCGGTTCTTCAAAGACGAAGCGAGGTGTTCGCTCATGCTGGGCGTGCCGGCCTACTGGCGCACGCAGGACCGCGACACCATCGCCGATCCCGAACTGCACCAACTCATCGCGCAGGCGGATGTCGTCAGCCCGTGGAATGTGGGGCGCTACGATTCGCCGGAGGGCGCCGCGCGTCACGCAGAGCGCACGACCGCCGCGGACATCGCTTGGTGCAAAGAGCGCAAGCTCGACTATCTGCCGGTCGCCTTCCCCGGCTTCAGCTGGCACAATCTCTCCGCCAGCCGGGGCCGCGAACAGAAAGTGGACGCCATTCCGCGCCGCGGCGGAAAGTTCCTCTGGTCGCAGATCGCTGGTTTTCACAAGGCCGGCGCGCAGGCGCTCTACGTTGCCATGTTCGATGAACTGGATGAAGGGACCGCGATCTTCAAAGTTCGTCAGGATCCGCCCGTCGGAGCGAGCCTTTTCGTCTCCGAGCCTGACATTCCGGGCGACCACTACCTGTGGCTCACCGGCCGGGCCGGTGAACTGCTGCGCGGCACACGGGGACCGGAGCAGCCGGTGAGGGAGTGACCCGCACGGCCGCCGCGACTCCGCGGGCTCAGCACTTGTCAAAGCCGCAGGCCGGGCCAGACTCCCGGTGCTATGATCCGCAACAGCATCACCCTCTTTCAATACGCCGGCTACCTGTTCGTCATCGGACTGGCGAGCGTTTTCTACAATGCCGCCACCCGGGAAGCGGGATGGAATCCGCACGGCATCTCCGGGCTCTACGCCTGCGGCGGTTCGGCCGTGGTGGCCGGAATTCTGGCATGGATGACCGGGAAAGGCAAAGAATGGGCCGCGTGGGCCGGTCTCGTGCTGGCCTTCCTGCTGCTCGCCTTCGCGGGGCAGAAAATGTTCGGCCTCGTGCGGGACGTGGATGCCAGCGCCGTGGACCTCATCGCAAAGCGCAAGGAGGCCGGTGAAATCCTGACACATGAAGCCGCCCGCAGTTCCATGCTCTACCGTGCCATTATCTTCGGGGCTCTGTTTGTCTTTTCCCTGCTGACGTTCATGAAGCTCGGGTTGTCGCTGCGCCGCGGCAAGACGGCATGAGCACCCCGCGGCCGCCGCGGAAGTTCCATCCGCATCCGTTTGCGTATCACCAGGAAATCGAACTGGAAGTCACCACCCTGACCAACATGGGGCAGGGACTTGGCCGCGTGGACGGCTGGGTGGTCATGGTGCCGTTCGCGCTGCCGGGGGAACGGGTGCGCGTGCGCATTTACCGGAACGACAAAAACTTCAGCGAGGGTGACCTGGTGGAAGTGCTGCGGGCGTCGCCGGATCGTGTGAAGCCGCGTTGTCCGCTGTTTGGAAGCTGCGGCGGGTGTCAGTATCAGAACTTCGCTTATTCCGCCCAGCTGAATTGGAAGCGCCGCCAGGTGGAGGAACTGCTGCGGCATATGGCGCGCGTGGAGTTTCCCGTCGCGCCGGTGATTCCCTCACCGCGGGAATACGGCTACCGCAGCAAGATCACGCCGCATTTCGAGCCGGATCGCGAAGGCCGGGTGGCGGAAATCGGATTCCTCCGCACCGGCCGCCGGCGGGAACTCGTGGACGTGCCGCAGTGCGTCATCGCCACCGAACCGATCAACGCCGTGCTGGAGCGCGAGCGGGCGGTCATTCGAGCCAAACACTGGAAGCGCGGCGCGACGCTGCTGCTGCGCGATACCGGAGACGCCGTGGTCACGGATCCCGCCGCCACGGCGCTGACTGTGGTGGCCGGCCTGACGTTTGAATTTCTCGCCGGCGACTTCTTTCAGAACAATCCGTTCATCCTGGAAAGCTTCGCCTGCTATGCCGTGACGCAGGCGCGCAGCGGCGGGGCGCTGCATCTCGTTGATGCCTACTGCGGCAGCGGGCTGTTCAGCCTCTTTGGGGCGCGGGAGTTCGACAGTGTCACGGGCGTCGAGATTTCGGTGACGGCGGTGGAGCGCGCCCGCGCCAACGCGGCGCGCAATGGCCTCACAAACTGCACCTTCACCGCCGGCACTGCGGGCGACATTTTCCAAAGCATCACCACGCCAGCCGCGGAAACCGCGGTGCTGATCGATCCGCCGCGCCGCGGTTCGGACGAGGATTTTCTCCGTCAGCTTCTCGCCTTCGCGCCGCGGACGATCGTCTATGTCAGCTGCAATCCGGCCACCCAGATGCGCGATCTGCGTCCGCTGCTCGATGCCGGTTATCAAATTCGCGCAGTGCAGCCGTTCGATCTTTTTCCGCAGACGAAGCATCTCGAATGCGTGGTGACGCTGGGGCAGTAGTCGGTGTGCAGGCTTCAGCCGGAGGGGCTTGGCTCCGCGCCGCCTTCGCCCGCGGACTGCCTCACGCTGCTCCGTTCCACCTGGAAATTGAAACAGCCGTGGTTGCGCGACCAACTGGAGGTGATTCTGCCCGATGGCCCCGTCCTTCCAATGGAGACGCAGGAGTCCGGGTGGCGCGGCTCCACGCCTGGAAGCGGCCGGCGCCGGCGTCACCGGCATGGAGGCCGTGGAAGTGCCGGCCCGGGCTATTGACTGCGGTTCGTGCGTTAGGGATTCCTGCTGCCCGGCACTGCCACTAACGCGCCTTGCAGAGCAGGAAAGCAGTGCTCCATTCAGACCCGCCCCCGCTGCGGTCACCGATCCTCCAACTCCAACCCTGATCCCCGGTCATGAACAGACACTCCCCATTCAATCACCACGCCGCCTGCGAGAGGGCCTCCGCCACGCTCCGTTCCTTTACCGGGCTCTTGCGAAACCTGACACTGCTGTGCTGCGCCGCGATTCCCGCCGCCGCTCAGCAGGGCGGTGCGCTCGACCGCACGGTCCTGCCCATCCACCAACCGAAACCGCCGATCATCACCACCCTCGACGCGCGCGATGCCAAGGCGCCCCCGCGATTTGAAGTCAAAGCTCCCGCAGGCGCGCCCAATGTGGTCATCGTGCTCATCGACGACATCGGTTTCGGGGCGAGCAGCGCCTTTGGCGGGCCGATCGAGATGCCGGTGCTGGACAAAATGGCCGCGAACGGGCTGCGTTATAACCGCTTCCACACCACCGCGCTGTGCAGTCCGACGCGCGTGGCGCTGCTGACGGGGCACAATCACCACGCCAACAACGCGGGCGCGATCATGGAACTGGCCACAGGCTTTCCGGGCAATACCGGCATCCGTCCGCGCGAGATCACCACGCTCGCGGAAATCCTGCGGCAGAATGGATTCAGCACGGCGGCGTTCGGAAAGTACCACGAGACGCCGCCGTGGGAGGTCTCGGTCTCCGGGCCCTACGACCGCTGGCCGACGGGCTCCGGCTTCGACAAGTTTTACGGCTTCATCGGCGGCGAGACGAACCAGTGGGCGCCGGCCATCTATGACGGCGTCATCCGTGTGGAGCAGCCGCAGACGCCGCAATATCACTTCACGTCGGACATGACCGACAAGGCGATCAACTGGGTCAGTGCGCAGAAGTCGCTCACGCCGGACAAGCCGTTCTATCTTTACTTCGCCACCGGCGCGACGCACGCGCCGCACCACGCGCCGAAGGAATGGATCGCAAAGTACCGAGGCAAGTTCGCCGGCGGCTGGGACAAGCTGCGCGAGCAGACGTTCGAACGGCAGAAAAAGGCCGGCATCATTCCGCCAAACACGAAGCTCACGCCACGGCCGAAGGAAATCCCCGCATGGGAAGACATGAGCGCGGAGCAGAAGCGGCTCTTCGAGCGCCAGATGGAAACCTTCGCCGGATTCGCGGCCCACACCGATCACGAGGTCGGACGCCTCGTCGCGCAGCTGGAGAAAATCAACGCGCTGGAGAACACGCTGTTTTTCTACATCGTCGGCGACAACGGCTCCAGCGCCGAGGGCGGCCCCGAGGGCACCTACAACGAAATGATGGCGCTCAACGGCATCGTTGGAAAAGCAGACCAAATGATGGGCCACATCGAAAACTGGGGCGACCCGACGACCTATCCGCACTTCGCCATTGGCTGGGCGTGGGCGACGAACACACCGTTCCAGTGGACCAAGCAGGTGGCCTCACACTTCGGCGGCACGCGCAACGGCATGGTGCTGCACTGGCCGAAAGGGGTGCCGGCGAAGGGCGAAATCCGCAGCCAGTTTCATCACGTCATCGACGTGGCGCCGACCGCACTCGAGGCCGCGAAGATTCCGCAGCCGAAGGAGGTCAACGGCGTGAAACAGCGCCCGATGGACGGGGTCTCGATGCTCTACACGACCACAGACGCGAAGGCCGCCGGGAAACGCACCACGCAGTATTTCGAGATGTTCGCCAACCGCGCCATTTATCACGAGGGCTGGGTGGCCTGCACACGGCATTCCATTCCATGGCTCATGGTGCCGCTGCCGCCGGTGAAGGACGACGTGTGGGAGCTCTACAAGGTCGATGAGGACTTCAGTCAGGCGGAGAACCTCGCCGCACAGAACCCGGCAAAGCTCAGGGAACTGCAGGCCGTGTTTTTGAAGGAGGCGGAGCGCAACCACGTGCTGCCCATCGACGACCGGCGCAGCGAGCGCTTCGACCCCGAAATCGCCGGACGCCCCGACCTCCTCAACGGGCGCAAGTCGCTCACGGTCTATCCCGGCATGACGGGCCTGATGGAAAACGCCTTCATCAACATCAAAGGCCGGCATCACACCGTCACTGCCGAGATCGAGGTGCCGGATGAAAAAACGAACGGCGTCATCATCGCGCAGGCCGGTTATTTCGGCGGCTGGGCGCTGTATATGAAGGACGGCAAGCCGCGCCACGAGTACAATTTTTTCGCCATCGAGCGCACCAACGTCGGCGCCGACGCTCCGCTCGCCCCTGGCAAACACACGATCCACTACGAGTTCATTCCGGATGAACCGAAGCCCGGCACCGGCGGCAAATCGATCCTCAGCGTGGACGGCAAGAAAGTCGCCGAAGGCCACATTCCCAAAACGCAGCCCTTCGTTTTCTCCGCCGACGAAGGTGCGGACGTGGGCATTGACGGCGAGACGAATGTTTCCAATGACTACAAACCGAATCTGCCCAGCACGTTTACCGGCAAGATCATTCAAGTGACGGTCGAGCAGAAGTAACTCTCATCCACCAAACCCCCGCCAAATAGCGCATCATGAAGACATTAACGCTCATCGCCGCCGCCGCACTCACCGCCGCCGCCGTTCACGCCGGCCCTCCCGCTCCACTGGAACCCGCTCCCGCACCTGCCCCGGCGGAGGACGGGTGGCATGTCCGTGTGGCGCCCTATGCCTGGCTGCAGGGACTCGAAGGGACCACCGGTGTCCGGGGCCTGACAGCGGACGCCGATATTTCCTTCAGCGACATTTTCGATGACCTCGAATACTCCCTCATGGGCGTCATCGAAGTCACCAACGGTGACTGGGGATTTTTTGCCGACATCAATTTCAGTGAACTGCAGCACAACTTCTATCGCGGCGGCAATTTGCTGGACAGCGGGGAACTGGACATGCAGCAGCTGGTGAGCAATGTCGGCGTTTCCCGGCGTCTGCTCCATGACGGACCGCTCAGTCTTACGGGCTACGCCGGCGCGCGCATCAACTGGATCGATCTGGAAATCACGCTCGCCGGCGGCAAAGGCGGACAGATCACCGGGTCCGGCGACGAGCTGTGGGCGGACGCCATCGTGGGACTGCGGCTGCAATATGACCTCAATGAGCGCTGGTTCCTCCGCTTCACCGGTGACATCGGCGCCGGCGATTCGGATTTCACATGGCAGGCGATGGGTCTGGTGGGCTATCGACTCAATGAGAGCTGGAACCTCGGCATCGGCTATCGCGGTCTCGGGACGGATTATGCGGACGACGGATTCACCTACGACATGACGGCCTACGGCCCGGTCATCGGTGCGGAATGGCACTGGTAAGCTCCGGACCCGCCGGACTTTCCTGACTCATCCTGACCCGCTCACCCGCGCATGAACCGCTTCCCCTCTCTCGTCCTTCTGCTGGCGGCAACGCTGGTCGCCGGCGGCTGTGCCGGCACGGGTAAAACGACGAAGATCAAACCGCGGCCGCCGGCCGTGGCCACCGCAAGCGGCGATCTGGCCGCAGCCCGGACCGCCATCGCCGCAGCGGAACAGCTGAACCGGCGCGATCCTGCCGGAGCGGTCGGCCATTATCTGCACGCCACCCGTCTGGCGCAGAACCGGTTTGTGAGGAACCCCGGCGACGAAGCGGCGCGGGATACCGCCTCCTTCGCCCTCTCGCGGGCCTTCGGGGTCATGGAGCAGGCCAAAATCAATCCGTGGACGCAGCCGATGTCGGTGGCCTCACCGGGCGGGCCGATTCAAGTGACGCACAAGCCCGATCCGCGCCCGGCATGGAAACCTTCGCTGTTCGACTTCACCCCGGCGGACCAGTACGGGCTCAAGGGCTCGTATGTGGCGACCCGGAACACCCGCAAAGGCGCCGGCGCTCCCCTGGTGGCCATCATCCCGGAGGACCGGGCGCCGATGCACAATCCGCTCGATTCCGAGAATATCTATTACGGCGTCACCGCAGTGGCGCGGTTCGACGGAGCGCGCTGCCAGATCGAATTTCTCGACCCGCTCGGCTCCGAAACGGTTTCCCTGGACGGCCGCCACGTGCCGCTCGCCGCCGACTTCACCACGCCGCTCGCGTTCATGCTGGAGACGGACAAGTCGCTGCTCATGAGTTTCGGACGACTGCTGAAGCCGGCGGATTTCGCCGACACTGCGCAGGTGACGCGGCTGCAGCCCTACGATCCGGACAAGACCATCGTGCTTTGCATCCACGGACTGGCCAGCGAGCCGTCCACCTGGATTCCCATGATCAACGCGCTGCGCGGGGATCCTGAAATCCGCCGGCACTATCAGTTCTGGTTTTACAGCTACCCCAGCGGCTGGCCGTTCCCGCACTCCGCGGCCATGCTGCGACGGGAGCTCGATGAAGTGGAGCGCACCATGCGCCCGCGCAAACCCCTCGTGGTCATCGGACACAGCATGGGCGGATGTATCAGCCGGCTGCTCATCACCGACAGCCACGGCGAGCGGCTGTGGCGGGAAACTCTCGGCCGCGATCCCTCCACGCTGAAGCTGTCGCCCCAAAGCCGGAAGCTGTTCACCGAGGCCCTCGTCTTCGAGCCGCGCCGGGAGGTCTCCCGCGTCATCTTCGTTTCCGCCCCGCTGCGGGGCAGCGACATAGCCACCAATCCGCTCGGACGTTTTGCCTCCAAGCTCATCAAGTCGCCCGCATCGTTCCTCCAGGCCGGCACCGAACTGCTGGCCTCGATTCCAGCGCAGTTCGGCGCCGGGGACCTGAAGCTCAAACAGATCCCCAACAGCGTGGACACGCTGGCCCCGAACAACCGCTTTGTGAAAGCCATCAACACCATTCCGGTGGAGAATAAAGTGCCGCACCACGTCATCTGCGGCGACCGCGGCAAAGGCGGCAACAAAGACCGCACCAAACCGGTGATGTCCGACGGTGTCGTGCCCTACTGGAGCAGTCACATGGAGACGGCGGCTTCGGAAAAAATCGTGCCCTCAAATCACAGTGCCCAGCAAAATCCGGAAGCCATCGCCGAGGTGAACCGCATTCTGAAACTGCACTCCCGGCGTTAGGGGCGCGAGAGGCGCTCTCCACCCGTCACGGGACGGCGAGGGGAACCGCAAGAGCCCTGAAAGCAGCCGCCCGGACCGCCGCCGCCGCGAGCTTGCAGGCGGGCGCGGATGAGGGGAAGGGTGGAGCCCTTCCCCATGCGCCAGCCCGACTCTCTTTCGCTCCCGCCCCGCAAAACGTTGCTGCATCTTGCGGCCGGGGCGGCCTCCGTGATGCTCTGGCTGCTGCTGCTCCTGTCGGTAGTGTGGGCCTTCGGAGCGCTGTGGTATGATCTTCCATGGCCGGGGCTGCGGAAGGCCGCCGCCGTGACCCTCGCCGTTCTGGCTGCGGCCGCGCTGCTGCTGCTGCGCTCCTCGTGGGCGAAACGGCTCGCGCTCGCGTCGCTCGCGGCCTCGGTGGCCGGCTGGTGGTTCACCCTGGCGCCGTCCCACGATCGCGACTGGCAGCCGGATGTGGCGGAACTGGCGCGCGCGGAAATCGACGGCGACCAGGTCACGCTGCACCATGTCAGGAATTGCGACTACCGCACCGAAACCGACTACACGCCGCGCTGGGAAACGCGCACCGTGCGCCTCTCGCAGCTCACCGGCATGGACATCGCCGTTTGTTACTGGGGCTCGCCGTGGATGGCGCATCCCATCGTCAGCTTTCAGTTCGACAATGCCCCGCCGGTTTGTTTCTCCATCGAGACCCGCAAGGAGAGGGGCGAAAGCTATTCCGCCATCGGCGGGTTCTACCGGCAGTTCGAGCTGATCTACCTCGTCGCCGACGAACGCGACGTGCTGCGCGTGCGGACGAATTTTCGCCAGGGCGAGGACGTCTATCTTTACCGCTCCACCCTGACACCTGCGGCGGCCCGGGAGCGGTTCATGGAATACGTGCATGCCCTCAATGCCCTGCACCGGCAGCCGCGCTGGTACAACGCCGCCACCACCAACTGCACCACCGCCATCCGCAGCCAGCATTCAGAGGCGGAGCGCATCCCGTGGGACTGGCGCATTCTGGTGAACGGAAAAATGGACGAAATGCTCCTCGACCACGGCACCCTCGTCACCGGCGGGCTGGATTTCGCGGCCCTGAAACAGCGCGCCCATATCAATGCCCGCGCCCGCACCGCGCCGCTGGTGGATTTCTCCCGCGTGATCCGTCAGGGGATTCCGGTCATGAAGTGAGCGGGCCGGCCGCTTTCCGCCAGGGAGCCCGGGACCGTCTCCAGGCCGGCCGGCGGTATCCGGTGTTGGACCATGGTCTAATGGACAATCCCCGGCCGGCCTGATAAATCCCCGCCCACGGGATCTGCCGCAGTCTCCTCCGGGAGACCATATGTCCTCATCCTCTTCCGATCCCCCTTCACCTCCAAAACTCTGACACCATGAGCAAAGAAGAGAAATCCGACGACGAAAAATCCGAAAAGCTGAAGAACAAGGAGTACACGAAGCTCCTGCGCAAACTGCAGGCGGAGCTCTGCCACCTCCAGGAGTGGGTTAAACACAAGGGCCTGCGCGTGATCATTATCTTTGAAGGCCGCGATGCCGCGGGCAAGGGCGGCACCATTCGCGCCCTGACGGAGCGGGTCAGTCCGCGCGTGTTTCGCACGGTCGCCCTGCCGGCTCCGTCCGACCGCGAGAAGTCGCAGATGTATCTCCAGCGCTACATGGCGCACTTCCCCGCCGCGGGCGAGATCGTCATCTTCGACCGCAGCTGGTACAACCGCGCGGGCGTCGAGTACGTGATGGGCTTTTGCACCAAAGAACAGCACGCCCGCTTTCTCGAACGGTGTCCCGAGATCGAAAAATACATCGTGGACGGCGGCATCCAGCTGATCAAAATCTGGCTGGACGCGAGCGACAAGGAGCAGAAGCGCCGTTTCGAAGCGCGGATAGACGATCCGCTGCGGCAGTGGAAACTGAGCCCGATGGACCTGCCCTCGCGCTCCAGGTGGTTCGAGTATTCCCGCGCCCGCGACATGATGCTCGATGCCACCGACACGGAGCACGCCCCGTGGCATATCCTGCGCTCGGACGACAAGAAGCGCGCCCGCCTCAACTGCATTCAGCACATCCTCGACCTCATTCCCTACAAGAAAATCAAGCGGCCGAAGATCAAGCTCCCCGAGCGCTCCATGAAGGGCGCCTACGATGACACGGCCTCACTGAAGGGACGGAAGTTCGTTCCGGAAAAGTACTGAATCATCCCCGCCGGTCCGCCGCCTCCAAAGCGGGTGAGTTCGCGCTGTGTCGCTCCGTCCTGCACCGGCGGCGGCCCTTTCCTCACCCTGGTTCCGGACGGTTGGCCTTTGGTCCAATGGATAATGCCTGTTCCCCTGGTTAAGAATCCCCCGCTAATAATATGAGCACTTCCGACATTGTCTCGTTTTTGCACGAAAAGGCCGGTCCGTTTCAGGGCTTCTCCCAAGAGCGCCTGACCTCGCTGGTGCAGGGCTCCTGCGTCAAATCGTTCGAGCCGCACGAAGCCATCATGCACTGCGGCGCGGAAGCCACGCACTTTGGCGTGGTCTTGAGCGGCTCTGTCAGCGCCTCGGCTTCCGGCGATGGAGGCGCGCGGCAATCGTTCGGAACCCTGGCAGCCGGCGACACCTTCAACGAACTCGCGCTGATGACGGGGGACACGGTGCTGGCGGATTTTGTCGCCGAATCGCGCAGCGAGGTGCTGTTGATTCCGGTGTCGCTGTTCCAGTCCGTCATCGTGGCCGAACCGGGCGCGGTGCAGCACATTTCGCGGACCATGGCCGCGCGCATGAAGGCCATCATGACCGATCCCGGCAAGGCTTCGGCCGCGCTGCGTCAGGGCGATGATCCCTACGGCCTCAAGCTCAAAGGCGAGCGGCCGGAGAAACTGCTCGTCATCAACTGCGGCTCGTCGTCGCTCAAATACTGCTTCTACGACACTGCCGACGAGTCGCGCCACGCACGCGGCCAGGTGGAGCGCATCGGCATTGACGGGACGCGGCTCAAGCATGCCGGTCCGAAAGGCGAAGTGAAGCAGGACCTGCCGAAGGGAGGATTCGCCGAGGCCTTCAAGGCGATGGTGGGCGCGCTGACCTCGAAGGAAACGGGAGTCATCACCGGCGCCGGCGAAGTGAGCGTGGTCGCCCACCGTGTGGTCCACGGCGGAGAAAAGTTCACTGAAGGGACGCTCATCACCGACGAAGTGCTGGCGCAGATCGAAGCGCTCAGTCCACTCGCGCCGCTGCACAATCCGGTGAACCTGGCCGGCATTCGCGAAATGCGGAAGCTGTTCCCCGCCGTGCCGCACGTGGCCGTGTTCGATACGGCGTTTCATCACACGCTGCCGGCCTACGCCTATCTTTACGGCCTGCCTTACGACCTTTACGAAAAGAAGGCCGTGCGCCGCTACGGCTTTCACGGCACCTCGCACCAGTACGTCGGCCTGCGCGCCGCGCAGTTTCTCCAGCGGCGTCCGAATGAGTTGCGGCTCGTGAGCTGCCATCTCGGCAACGGCTCGTCCCTCTGCGCCGTGGATCATGGACGCTCGGTGGATACGACCATGGGCTTCACGCCGGCGGAGGGATTGCTCATGGGCACCCGCTGCGGCGACCTCGATCCGGGGGTGGTGACCTACCTCCAACGCGAACAGGGCCTGAGCGGCGGGGACATTGATCAACTGATCAACAAAAAGAGCGGGCTGCTCGGCATTTCCGGCGTCTCCAGCGATATGCGCGAAGTGCTCAAAGCGGCCGACGAAGGTCAGGCCCGCGCACTGCTCGCGCTCAAGACTTACTGCTATCGCGTCCGCAAATACATCGGCGCCTATGTCGCTGCGATGGGCGGGCTGGACACGGTGCTGTTCACCGGCGGGATCGGTCAGGGCAGCGCCGAAGTGCGCGCGCTGGCGCTGCAGGGACTGGAATGCATGGGCATCAAACTGGACGCGCAGCGCAACCTCGAGGCCCGCGGCTTTGATGAGGTTTGCCGTATTTCCACCGATGACTCCAAGGTGACTGTGCTGGTGGTGCCGACGGACGAAGAACGCATGATGGCCCGCGAGTCGCTGCGCGCCGTGAGCCGTTCCTACATTACCAGGGTGCTGGAGGCGCAGAAGCAGCAGCCGTTTCTCGTCGAAGTCTCGGCGCACCACGCGCATCTCACGCAGGAACACGTCGAGGCGCTGTTCGGTCCGGGTCATCAATTGACCAAACACGCCGACCTTTCCCAGCCCGGCCAGTATGCGTGCAAGGAACAGATCAATCTCGTGGGTCCGAAGGGCCGCATCGAGCGCGTGCGCGTGCTCGGCCCGACCAGAAAATACTCGCAGGTGGAGATCGCCATGACGGAGCAGTTCAAACTGGGCGTGCATCCGCCCATTCGCGAGAGTGGGGACATTGCCGACTCTCCCGGCTGCACGCTGGAAGGCACCGCCGGCAGCGTGGTGATTGATAAAGGCGTCATCTGCGCGTTCCGCCACATTCACATGACGCCGGAGGACGCGCTGCGCTATGGCGTGCGGGACAAGTCCATCGTGCGCGTGCGCATTACCGGCGACCGCGAACTGGTCTTTGGCGATGTGCTCGTGCGCGTGGATCCCGGCTTCGCTCTCGCCATGCACATTGACACTGACGAGGCCAACGCGGCGCACGTGAAGACCGGCGCGCAGGGATTCATCGAAGGCATTCAGAGCGAAGCGTGAGGCCTGACTATTCTCATCCACCCAAACAAACCCCGAAACGCAACTCCCATGGAAACCAAATCTGAACCCGTGAAGCAGGCCGCTGAAGCCTGGCGCAATTTTTCCGGGCATTTGTGGAAGAACGAAATCGATGTTCGCGACTTCATCGTCTCGAACGTGACGCCCTACACCGGCGAATCCGGATTCCTCGTGGAGCCGTCCCGGCGAACCAAAGCCGTCTGGGAAAAGCTCCAGCCCTATTTTCGCGAAGAAGCGAAGAAGGGGGTTCTGGACGTGGATCCGAACACGCCCTCGACCCTGACTTCGCACGGTCCGGGCTACATCGACAAGGACAACGAAGTGATCGTCGGCCTGCAGACTGACAAACCTTTCCGCCGGGCGATCATGCCCACGGGCGGCTACAAAATGGTCGAGGACGGGATCAAAGCCTCAGGCTTCGAGGTGAATGCCGCGGTCCGGGAAGTCTTCACCAAATACCGCAAGACGCACAACGATGCGGTGTTCGACCTCTACACGCCGGAGATTCGCGCGTGCCGGAAATCCAGCATAATCACCGGGCTGCCGGACGCCTACGGGCGCGGCCGCATCATTGGCGACTACCGGCGCGTGGCTCTTTACGGAGTGGACCGCCTGATCGCCGCCAAGAAAACCGAACGCGCCGCAATCGATGCGCGCTGGCCGTCGGAATCCGTGATGCAACTGCGCATGGAACTGGCGGACCAACTGCGCGCGCTCGCCGACCTCAAGACGATGGCGGCATCCTACGGCTGCGACATCGGCCGGCCGGCCGCGAATGCCCGCGAAGCGGTGCAGTGGACCTACCTCGGCTACCTCGGCGCCATCAAGGAAAACAACGGCGCCGCGATGTCGGTCGGACGGGTTTCGACCTTCTTCGACATCTACATCGAGCGGGATCTCGCCGAAGGAACGCTCACTGAAGCAGAGGCGCAGGAACTCATTGACCAGCTGGTGATGAAATTGCGCATCGTTCGCTTCCTGCGCACACCGGCCTACGACGCGCTCTTCTCGGGCGACCCCTACTGGGCGACCGAGTGCGTCGGCGGCATGGCGCTGGACGGGCGCACGCTCGCCACGCGCACGAGCTACCGCATGTTGCACACGCTGACGAATCTCGGACCGGCGCCTGAACCCAATCTCACCGTGCTCTGGTCGAAGAATCTGCCGGAGGCCTTCAAACGCTTCTGCATCGAGACGAGCATCAAGTCCTCGGCGCTGCAGTATGAAAACGACGATCTGATGGTCAAAGAATTCGGCGACGACTACGGCATCGCCTGCTGCGTCTCGGCCATGCGCATCGGCAAGCAGATGCAATACTTCGGCGCGCGGGTGAACCTCGCCAAGTGTCTGCTCTACGCCATCAACGGCGGCCGTGACGAGGTGAGCAAAGTCCAGGTCGGTCCCGCCTATCGTCCCGTGCAGGGTGACGTGCTCGACTTCGACGATGTGATGGCGAAATTCGACGACATGATGGAGTGGCTCGCGCGGACCTATGTCCATGCGATGAACTGCATCCATTACGCGCACGACCACTACAACTACGAGCGGATCATGTTTGCGCTGCACGACCGCGACATCATCCGCACGATGGCCTTTGGCATCGCCGGCCTGTCCGTCGTCGCCGACAGCCTTTCCGCGATCAAGTTCGCGAAAGTGAAGCCAATCCGCAGCGAGGACGGACTCGTCGTTGACTACGAGACCACGGGTCAGTTTCCGATGTTTGGGAATAACGACCCGCGGGTGGACACCATCGCATCCGACCTCGTGAAGCGCT
Source organism: uncultured Akkermansia sp. (assembly GCA_964523105.1). Taxonomy (GTDB): domain Bacteria; phylum Verrucomicrobiota; class Verrucomicrobiia; order Verrucomicrobiales; family V1-33; genus V1-33. The sequence continues at coordinate 22,039 of CAZFZN010000048.1, read as the reverse complement.
TCATGGACAAGCTGCGCAAGCATCCGGCGTATCGCGGCGCGATTCACACGCAGTCAGTGCTGACCATTACCTCGAATGTCGTTTACGGCAAAGGCACCGGGAACACGCCGGACGGCCGCCGGGAGGGAGCGCCCTTCGCGCCGGGAGCGAACCCGATGCACGGACGCGATTCCCATGGCTGGCTCGCTTCCTGTCTGTCCGTCGCGCACCTGCCCTACACCGAGGCGCAGGACGGCATCAGCTATACCCTTTCGGTGATCCCGGCGGAGAACCGTCAGGGCGAGGCCGAAGCCGTTTCGCGCGGCGTCACCGGGTTCGACATGTTTTTCGGTGAAGGCGGATTCCACCTGAATCTGAATGTTCTCAGCCGGGAGACGCTGCTCGATGCCATGGAGAACCCTGACAAATACCCGCAACTCACCATCCGGGTCTCGGGATATGCCGTCAACTTCGTCCGCCTCACGCGCGAGCAGCAGCTCGACGTGGTCAACCGCAGCTTCTTCAACGGAAAGATCTGATGCCATGAGCGCACCTGAGACCACCGCCGCCGGGGAGGCGGAACTGCCGGAAGGAAGCCGCTATGACTTTCGTCACGACCTCTCGCCGGATGCGCCGGAAGTCGAGAATTACACCGAAGGCGACGGAGCATTTGGTTACGCGCACTCCTACGAGACTGGTTCCAGCGTGGACGGCCCGGGCATTCGCATCACGCTCTTCCTCTCCGGCTGTCCGCTGAAGTGCCAGTATTGCCACAACCCCGACACATGGCGGCTGAAGCACGGCATGAAGATTTCGCTGGAGCGCGTCGTCGCCCGTCTCGGCCACTTCGCCCCTGCGCTGCGGGCCATGAAGGGCGGGCTGACCATCTCCGGCGGCGAGGTGCTGCTCCAGGCTGCGTTTTCGCGGCGCATTCTCGCCGCGGCAAAGTCGCTCGGCCTTCACACCGCCATCCAGACCTCCGGCTTCCTCGGGACGCGCGCGGACGACGAGTATTTGAAGAACCTCGACCTCGTTATCCTCGACATCAAGTCAGGAGACCCGGAAACCTATCGCCGCGTCACCGGGCAGGATCTCGCGCCGACGCTGCGGTTTGCCGAACGTCTGTCCGCGATCAACAAACCGGTCTGGGTCCGCTACACGCTCGTGCCAGGATTGACTGACGATCCGGCGAATGTCGCAGCGGTGGCGAAATTCGTCGCGCCGATGAAGAACGTCGAGTGGGTGGAGGTCCTGCCCTTTCACCAGCTCGGCGCCTTCAAATGGAAGGCGCTCGGGATGAACTACACCCTCGAGAACACGCCGCCCGCTCCGCCCGATCTCGTGGCCCGCGTCATCGGCCAGTTCCGCGACGCCGGCTGCAACGCACGCTGACTCAACTACGCAACCACCGCACGCATCATGGACGCAATCCGAACCCTGCTAGAGCAACAGCCGATGATGGCGTTGTTCCTCACCATCGCCATTGGCTATCTCATTGGCGAAATCAACATCAAGGGATTCTCGCTCGGCGTGGGTGCGGTGCTCTTCGTCGCGCTCTTCATGGGCTGGTTCGCGCCGAAGTCGGTGCCCGCGCCGATGGTGGGCACGCTGGGACTGGCGCTCTTTCTCTACGGCGTCGGCATTCAGTACGGGAAGCAATTCATCGCCGGCCTCACCAGCAGCGCCGGCATCCGCGCCAATCTCATGGCGCTGAGCGGCGTGGCGGCCGCAGGTATCGTGAGCCTCATCTTCGTGAAGGTGATGGACCTCAAACTCGGCTACGCCCTCGGCCTGTTCGCCGGCTCGGGAACGAGCACGCCGACGCTGCAGGCCGCGATCGCGACGCTCGGCAATGACGATCCCGCCGTCGGCTATTCGGTTTCCTATCCGTTCGGCGTCGCTGGCCCGATTCTGTTCCTCTACATCGCCTTCATGATTCTGAAGCCGAAAATCGAGAAGCCCTCCGGCGGCGGTATGGACATGCTCGAAATCGCCGTGCGCAATCCCGCCCTGACCGGCAAGTCGCTCGGTGACCTCATGACCGCGCTGCCGGCGGGCGTGCAGATCGCGGCCCTGCGCCGCGAGGGCCGCAATGAGCCTGTCACTTCCGGCTACGTCATCACACCGAATGACATCCTGCTCGCCACCGGTCCGTCAAAAGAGGCGCTCGCAGAAGCGGGCAAACTCCTCGGCGAAGCCGCCCCCGGCAGCCTCATCAAGGACCGCGGCGACCTCGATTATCTCCGCGTCTTCGTTTCCCGCCCGAACGTCGTGGGCCGCACGGTGGGTGATCTCCAGCTTCCTGGAGAAAAGGCCGCCGCCGTCGTCCAGGTCCGCCGCGGCGACGCCGACCTCCTGCCGCGCCCCGATCTGGTGCTGGAACCCGGCGACCGCGTCGGCGTGCTCGCCAACCGCAGTGACTTCGCCGCGCTGCGCAAGTATTTCGGCGACTCCATCAAATCCACCGCCGACTTCAGTTACATCTCCATCGGCATCGGCATGGCCCTCGGCTTCCTCATCGGCGCCATTCAGCTTCCGCTGCCGATGATCGGCAAAATCTCCGTCGGTCTGTCCGGCGTGCTCATCACCGCGCTCATCCTCGGCAAACTGCGCCGCACCGGCCGCATGAACTGGACCATCCCGCTCTCCGCCAACATCGTCCTGCGCAATCTCGGACTCACGCTTTTCCTCGCCCAGGTCGGCATGTCGTCGGGACCCAAGTTCGCCGCCACCGTCACCGAGACCGGCCTCACCATGCTCTTCCTCGGAATGGTGGTGCTGGTCGCGCTGGTGGTTCCCATTCTCATCCTCGGCCTTAAGGTCTTCCGCATGCCCTACGATGAAGTCGCCGGCATCGTCGCCGGCGCCTGCGGCAATCCCGCCATCCTCGCCTACTCCAACAAACTCGCCCCCACCGACCGCCCTGACATCGGCTACGCCATGATCTTCCCCGGCATGACCATCATCAAGATCCTGTTTGTGGACATCGTGCCGGCATTCTTCTGAGGTGGACCCGGGAGCCGACACCGGGTGCCATGGGCGGCCGGGATTGCTTCCCGGGCGGGACGGTGAGGTCAGCCGCGCGGAGGGGCGATGCTGTCCCCCGGCACCAGTTTTCCGAGCACCCGGAATTGCCCTCCTTCTGCGGGCGGCCCCTTTTTGATCCACTGGCGCAGCAGACGGGCATGGCCGGCCGCGGGATTGGAGAAGTGAGTGAGCGCCGGGCGGAACCACGGCAGGGAGGGCCCGCCGGAGAGCAGCACCACCGAGACATCCGCCGGGATGCGCAGCCGCCGCTCGCGCAGGAAGCACTCCACGGTGACGAATTCCGTCCACGAGAGGCAGATGATCGCCGTCGGCAGTCGCTCCGCCGCCACACTGGTCATGGTGTTGAGCACTACATCGGGATCGTGCTGCCCGGCGGCCGGGGTGTGCCAGCGGGGGCGTAACGGAATCCCCTTTTCCTTCAGTCGCGCACTCATGATCTCCCGCAGCCGATTCTCCAGTGCTGGAAAGAGTCCGAACATGGGCAGACAGATATGCCGGTGGCCGAACCGGAAGAGTTCCGTTAGGGCTTCCTCCAGCAGAAGGGTTGGCGGAACTCCGACCACGGGTATCGGCGCAGTTCCCGGATTGCCCCCAGCGAAGACTGTCGGCAGGCCGGTCGCATGCGCCCATTTGGCCAGTACCGTGGTGCCTCCGAAGACAAGAATGTTGTCCGGCCTTTCCGTCGCCAGCACGCGATCCCACTGACGCCGGGGAAACTTGGCATCTTTGAGCGGCAGCACCCGGTGCCTCAAATCCCAGTGCGGCTCCATGCGCAGCAGGGACAGAATCTCCAGACTCAAGTGCGAGATGCGATCCAGTTCGCAGTCGGTGATGCACAGCACCCGGCGTCGGGAGTCCCGCGCCAACTCTGCAGGCTGCACTGCGCGCTGCCGCGCCGTTCCGCCGGCGATCTCCAGTTTGCGGCGCGTCCCCCGGGAGCGGAGCACTCCTTTTTGAATGAGCCGTGCCGTCGCGGCCAGCACGGTGGGCACACTCACCTCCAGCGACTGACACAGCAGCCGGACCCCTGGCAACACGCCCTGCCACCTCCCCGCAGCGATGCCGGCGAGAATCGCGGCTTCGGTGCGGTCCACCAGACTGGTGCGGGGAACGGGCTTCATGCTGTACAGGGAAGATGAACAGATATTTCCGGGATCAACCTGTGTCTTCCCCGCCGATGCTCGCCCTGCTGAACCACCCGGACCCGCTCCGCAGAAGACCCCCTGACATCCTGACTTCGCCCGTGCGGCGGATTTTACCATGAACTCTCCTCTCCTCCATTCCGCCATCGCCCTCGGTTTCGCCGTCGCACCCTGCGCCGGCCTCGCCGCCGAACCGGAGGCCGCTGCCCCGGCCGCAGAAACCGCGCCCGGCGGGCAATCACTCGGTCAGGCCGCGGAGGATCCCACGGCCTCGCTGATGTCGCTGCAATTGTCAGACTGGTACTCGTTCGGCTATCGCGGACTGGACGACGACGACGCCAACACCTTCGTGCTGCGCTCTGCCATCCCGTTTCAGACCGGCAGCCTGAATCACATTTTCCGCGTCACGGTTCCGTTCATTACCGACCACCCGATTCTCGATGCCGGATTGTCCGATATCACGGTCTTCGACCTGATCGTCTTCAATGAAGGCTGGGGCCGCTGGGGCATCGGGCCGGTAGCACTGTTGCCAACCGGCGGCAGCGACTCCGGAACGGAAAAATGGGGAGCCGGTCCGGCGATCGGATTCACCGCGCGCAGCGGCAAGACGCTTTGGGGTGCGTTCAATCAGAACATCTTCAGCTTCGCCGGCGATGATTCCCGGGACGATGTGAATGTCAGCATCATTCAGCCAATTCTCAGTCACGGCCTCGGCCACGGCTGGTCGGTCGGGACTTCTGAAATGAGCGTCACCTATGACTGGGAGTCAGAGCGCTGGGCGAGCCTGCCGCTGGGGCTGAAGGTCGCGAAAATTGTGAAGTTAGGGAAGCAGCCGGGGCAGCTGAGCCTTCAATACGAACACGATTTCGCCGACGAGCCGGGGACCGCGGAGGACACCCTGCGGTTCACCGCCAAGTTTCTCTTCCCCACCCGTTAGGCTCCATCCCGGGGCCGACCCCTAATCAATCCACTCCTGACATCATCCAAACTCCCCATGAAACACCTCGCCCTATCCCTCCTCCTCGCGCTCGCCGCTCCGCTGCGGGCCCAGGAATCCAAAGACAAAACTTCCGCTACGTCCGCCGGCGCGGATTCCTCCGCCAGTGACATCACCGGCCTGCGCCAGGCCGCGGCGGATTTCGTGATCGCCTACAACAGCAGGGACGCCAAAGCCCTTGCGGCGCTCTTCACCGAGGCCGGAGAAATGTCCGACCTCAAAGGTGAACAGATTACCTCCGGGCGCGCGGATATTCAGGCGCATTATGAGGAGGTGTTCCGTGCCGCGGATGCGCCTTCAGTAGCGGTGGAGGTGGATTCCGTGCGGCTCGTGGCGCCGGACCTCGCCATCGAGGACGGCACCGCGCACTTCACTCCTCCCGGTGACGACAAGCCGGCGCGCTCCACCACCTATGCCGCCGTGCTTCGGAAAACCGACAAAGGCGCGTGGCAGATCGCCAGCACCCGGACGCTCACGGACGCCACCGATGCCGCCGGCCAACTGGCGGACCTCGCCGACGCACTCAAAGGCGACTGGACCAGCCAAAAGGGTGACACCCGCATGGACCTCGCCGTGGGCTGGGACGACTCCGGCAAATATCTCGCCGGCAAGCTGCTGATCACGAAACCGGATGCCAAACCGATGACGACCACTGTTCGCGTCGGCTGGGATGCGGCGCGCCAAACGATCACCGCGTGGATGTTCGACGATGCCGGGGGATTCTCCAAAGCCGACTGGACTCCCGCCGGCAATGGCTGGCAGATTCGCGCCGAAGGCACCACCGCCGATGGCGAGGCCACCAGCGCCACCCAGCGCATCCTCTTCGACGGAAAAGACGCCTTCACATGGTCCAGCCGCGACCGGCTCGTCAGCGGCGAGAGCCTCCCTGACAACGAACTCCGCGTGGTGCGTCAGGCACCGGAACCCGCCGCCGAGTAATTCAATACGCCATTCCTCCCATGAAGACCACCCATTCCATCCTCGCCGCCCTGCTGACCCTTTCTGTCACCGCCACTGAAACCGAAGCCCGCGGAGACGCCCGCGGCGGAAAAGCCTCCTCCGGGGGCCGCTCCGGCGGCGGCGCGTCCGCCGCCCGCAATCCCGCCACCGGTTCCAAAGTGCAGCGGCCCGCCGCCCGCCCCGCCCCGCAACCGGCGGCCCGCCCCCAGGCCAAACCGGCCGAGCGTCCCCAGGCCCGCCCCGCCGAACGTCCGCAGACCCGGCCTTCAGTCGAGCGTCCCACTACCAGGCCCGCTCCGACCCCTGACAGAAAGCCGGATCTCAACCGTCCTGACAATAAACCGGACTTCAATCGCCCTGACAAGAAGCCCTACATCAACCGTCCGGACAACAAGCCGGACCTCAATCGCCCCGAAAACCTGCCGGGTATCAACCGCCCCGGCGACAACCACGGACCCTTGGCCAACCGTCCGGGCAACAAGGACGGACCGCTGGCCAACCGCCCGGACAAAAACCGGCCGTCCACGCTGCCGGGCATGGTTTCCTATCCGGATCGTCCAGGCAAGGATAAGCCGAACCTTCCGAACCTCGGCGACAACGACCGCAACAAAGTCAACATTGGCGGACGCGGCGACGACAAGATCAACATCGGAGGCCGGAACGACAACGACCGCAACCGGATCAACGTCAGCGGCCGCGGCGACGACAAAATCAATATCGGCGGCGACCGGAACCGCGTCCACATTGACAACGTCAACGTGGGCCGCCGCAATGTCGGCCTCAATCGCCCGTCCACGCTCCCGGCGAAATCGCGCAACTGGGACAACAAGCAATGGGGCGGGAAGAACAGCGTCTGGGGCAACAACGTCAACATCGGCAACGATGTGAATATCAACATTGATAACAACTTCCGGCGCAGCAACAACTTCTCCTATCGTCCCAACTACTGGGGCGCGCGTCCGTGGTGGGGCGCCGGCAATTGTCACTCGTGGCATCACGGCCACTGGGGCTACGGCTACAACAGCCACTACTATCACAGCCACTGGTACTATCACGACGACAACGACTTTGCCGAGGGCTTCATGTGGGGCATCGCCGCATGGAGTCTGGGCAACATGATCTTCGACATGGGCTATCAGTCTTACAGGAACCCCTATCCGGCGCCTCCGGTGCAGAACACCACCGTCGTCTATACCCAGCCGCTGAGTGTGAGCGCCGCCAAGGCGCCTCCCGGTGATGACGCCACGGCCACCACCGCAGAAACCAAATCCGCGGAGGCGCTGGACCGCTCGCGCGCCGCATTCAAGAAAGGCGACTATGTCACCGCCATGTCCACGGTGGACGAAGCCATCAGCTATATGCCCGGCGACGTGACGCTGCACGAATACCGCGCCCTCGTTCTCTTCGCGCTCGGCAAATACGCGGAATCCGCCGGCGTGCTCAATCCCGTGCTCGCCTCCGGCCCCGGCTGGGGATGGGAAACCATGGTCGCCTTCTACGACTCCTCGTCCACTTATACGAATCAGCTTCGCAAGCTGGAGGCTTATGCCAAAGGCAAGCCCGACGGAGCAGAGGGGCACTTCCTGCTCGGCTATCATTATATGGTCTCCGATCACATGGAGCAGGCCAATGCTGAATTCGCCGCCACGGCGAAACTGCAGCCCGCGGACTCCGTGGCCCGGCAGCTCCGGGACCTGACGGCCAGTTCCCTGCCTGACGGCGGCGAGCCTGACACCGCACCCGCCGTTCGTCCGGAACCCGTGCCCGCTGAAAGACTCACCGGCACCTGGGTTTCCGACCGCGGGGCCGACGGCAAAGTGACCTTCATCATGACCGCCGACGGGAACTACACCTGGTCCTACATGAACGGTGACCAGAAGTCCGAACTCAAAGGCACCTACGGCCTCAACGACAAGGGCCTGCTCGTCCTCACCGGTGACGATTCCCAGATGGTCTCGGAAGTCACGCTCAGCAGCGACACCGCCATGAAGTTCGTCCTCGTCGGCGCTCCCGAAGGCGATCCGGGGCTGGAGTTCAAGAAGAGCTAGACGCCCGCATCCTGCCATCACTTCCAATGATCATTCCATGAAAATCCACTCCCTCACAAAGTTTGCGCCGGCTCTCCTCGCGGCCGGCATCCTCCCTGTCACCGCCGAAGAAGGCGGCTCCGGTCACTACCTGCCGGGCTCGATGTCGTCGTTTGTTGACGGCGTGCCCGCCGCCGAGACATTCATCGCCCGGCTCAATCTCCTTTCTTACGAAGGATCCTACGACCGCGGCCGTCCGCTGCCCATCGCAGGGGTCACTGCACTCGGCGTGGATGCAGACTCCTTTGCCAGCGGAATTTCGCTGCTGTGGCGTCCGGCGTGGGAGCCGGGTGGAAACTGGTCCTTCGCCGTGAGCGCGACCATTCCCTGGGTCTGGATGGACGTCAGTGCGGACGTCGGCGTGACGCTGCCGGGCGGGAACCCGGGAACGATTCGCCGCAAGGACAGTGTGGATGACATCGGTGACATCGTGGTCATGCCCCTGATGCTGAATTACAAGTTCAGCGACGACTTCAACGCAAATTTCCGCGTCGGAGTCTATGCGCCGACCGGCTCCTATGAAGTCGGCCGCCTCGCCAACACCGGCAAGAACTTCTGGACGGTCGAGCCGACGCTCGGCCTGATGTATTTCGGTCAGAAGAACGGCATCGAGGCCTCGCTCTTCACCGGCTTCGATTTCAACACGGAGAACGACGACACTGACTACGAGAGCGGCACCCAGTTCCACCTCGACGGCACGCTGGCGCAGCACTTTCCGCTCGGCAAAGGACTGGCGGGAGTGGGCCTCGGCGGCTACTACTACGAACAAATCACCGGCGACAGTGGCGCGGGCGCGAAATTCGGCGCCTTCGAAGGTCTCACCGCGGGCCTCGGCCCGGTGCTTTCATGGGCCGGCAAGTGGGGTGACACCGACGTGATCGCCGAATTGAAATGGCTGCACGAACTGGAAACCGAGAAGCGCCTCGAAGGCGACTACATCTGGGGCAAGCTCGTCTTCAAATTCTAACCAGCCAACAACCCGTTCTGCCCATGAAAACCTCACTCACATTCCTTTCGCTCCCGCTGATGCTGGTCGCGAGCGCTCCGTCGGCTTCCGCTCAGGAGCAAAAGAAAACCGGCATCGCCACCGAAGGCGAAGAGATGCCCCTCATCCACCATCCGGCAGGCGACAAGAAGGCATACTCGGCTTACGCGCAGCGGGATTTCCCGACGCGCGTTTTCTTTGGCGACACGCATCACCACACGGCCAACTCCGGCGACGCCTTCATGGCGGGCGACCGGCTCAGCCCGGAGGATGCCTATCGTTTCGCGAAGGGCGCGGAAGTCGTCTCCTCGACGGGCGTCCCGGCGAAACTTTCGCGGCCGCTCGATTTCCTGTGCATCAGCGACCACGCCGAGGGGCTTGGAATCATGTATCAGGTCTTCGAGGGCAACGAGGTCTTCATGAAGGATGAGGTGCTCGCGAGTTGGAACAAGGCCATGAAGGACGGCGGCAAGGCGGCGTCCGATGCGGCCAACGACATTGTGGTCCGACAGGGCAATGGAACGCTGCCTGCGATGATCAAAGATCCAAAGACCGTCGGCCCGATCATGAAATCGGTCTGGCAGAAATACACGGAGACCGCCGAGAAATACAACGAGCCGGGCCGCTTCACCGCGATGATCGCCTATGAGTGGACGTCCGTCCCCGGCGGCAACAATCTTCACCGCAACATTCTGTTCCGCGATAACAAGGACAAGGCCGACCAGATCATGCCATTCTCCGCGTGGCAGAGCGAAGATGCCGAGGATCTCTGGAAGTGGATGGATGCGTATGAAAAGAAGACCGGCGGCAAAATGCTCGCCATTCCGCACAACGGCAATCTCTCCAACGGACTGATGTTTGCCCTGACCGACTTCAAGGGCAACCCGCTGACCGCCGACTATGCGAAGCGTCGCGCCCGCTGGGAGCCGCTGCACGAAGCGATGCAGACCAAAGGCAACAGCGAGACGCACCCGACGCTTTCTCCCAACGACGAGTTCGCCGACTACGGCGTTGCCGGCTGGGAATATGGCAATCTCTCGCTCACGGACAAACCGGCCACACCGGAGATGCGACCCTTCAGTTTCATCCGCGGCGCATTGATGAACGGTCTCATGCTGGAGCAGAAACTCGGCACCAATCCATTCAAGATCGGCATGATCGGCGGCACCGACGTTCACAACTCGCTCACCTCGATCGAGGAGGACAACTTCTACGGCAAGCATGTGAACCAGGAACCGAACGCAAACCGTTGGGAACACGTCTCGAAAAAGGGCTTCGGCAAGACGCGCTACACCTGGCACTACACCGCCGCCGGTTACGCCGCCGTGTGGGCAAAGGAAAACACTCGCGAGTCGCTTTGGGACGCGATGATGCGCAAGGAATGTTACGCCACCTCCGGCTCGCGCATCACCGCGCGTTTCTTCGGCGGCTGGAACTTCACCGAGCAGGACGCGAAGACGCGCTACCTGCCGTCGGTCGGCTATGCCAAAGGCGTGCCCATGGGCGCGGACCTGCCGAAACGCCCCGATGGCGCGAAGGCTCCCACCTTCCTCCTCTCCGCGATGAAGGACGCGCTCGGCGCGAACCTCGACCGCATCCAAATCATCAAGGGCTGGCTCGACAAAGATGGCAAGACGCACGAACACATTTACGAAGCTGCTTGGGGCGATGCCGACAAACGCCAGCTCAGCGCGGACGGCAAACTCCCGCCCGTCGGCGACACCGTGGACGTGCCCAACGCCCCGTGGACCAACACCATCGGTGACCCCGACCTCGCCGCGCAGTGGACCGACCCTGACTTCGATCCGGCGCAGCCCGCGTTCTATTACGCCCGCGTCATCGAGATCCCGTCCCCGCGCTGGACCGCCTACGACTGCGTCCGCTACGGCATCAAGATGCCCGCCGAAGTGCCGATGAAGCATCAGGAACGCGCGTGGACCTCGCCCATTTGGTATAACCCGTAACGACAAGCTCGAGCATGAAAACTACATCCGCATTCCTCGCCGCCCTGTGCGGTTTCACCGCCATCGCCACCGCGCAGGAGCGCCGCGCATTCTTTGGTGAGCAGCATGTCCACACCGCCTACTCACTCGACGCCTACATCGGCGGCGCGCGGCTCACGCCTTCCGATGCCTATCTGTTCGCGAAGGGCGGTGAGGTCGAGGTGAATGGAGTGAAGTTCAAACTGCGCCGGCCGCTGGACTGGGCCGCCGTCACCGATCATGCGGAATACCTAGGTGAGATGTATTCGACGCTGGTTGAGGGCGCGCCCGGATACGATCAGGATTTGATCAAGCAGTTGCGCGCGCTCACGAGCATTGAGGAACGCGAGAAGTGGTTTCTCGAATATGTGGTGAAGAGCAACCGGGGCGGCAATCCGCAGCACCCGCCGTTTTACGCCGGAATCGAGACGGAGAAGAGTGGATGGAAGGTCGTCCTCGAGGCCGCCGCGAAGCATTACAAGCCGGGCGAGTTCACGACCATCCCGGCGTTTGAATGGAGCGGCGCGCCCAAGGGCGGCAACCTGCACCGCAACGTTTTCTTCCGCGACACGAACGTGCCCGACAAAGTGATGAGCTACATCGACATTGGCCGCGAGGATGGTCTGTGGGCTTGGATGGCCGGCCTCGAAAAACAGGGCATGAAGGTCCTCGCCATTCCGCACAACTCCAATGCGAGCAAAGGCATGATGTTTGCCGACGTGGACGGCGCAGGAAAGCCGATCGACCTCGCGTATGCCAAGACGCGGAGCCACTTCGAGCCGCTCGTCGAGATGATGCAGATCAAGGGCAACTCCGAGGTGCACCGCACGTTTTGGCCCACGGATGAATTCGCGGACTTCGAGAATGCCGACTCGATTCAGGACTACAGCGGTCGTGCTTTCACGAAGGGGAATTTCGTTCGCGACGGTGTAATCAAGGGGCTCGGCTTCGAGCAGTCGCTGGGCGTGAACCCGTTCAAATACGGGTTCGTGGGCGGCACCGACAGTCACAACGGCACGCCCTCCAATACGGCGGAGGACAACTTCATGGCCGGCAGCCACGGTGCTGCCGATGGCACCGCCGAGCGGCGCATGACCAGCGAAGTGGGCGGATGGATCAAGGGCAAAGACCTGACGCCCGGCGCGCTGACGGGAGTCTGGGCCGATGCAAACACCCGCGAGGACATCTGGGACGGGATGCACCGCAAGGAAACCTTCGCGACCAGCGGGACGCGCATCACCGCGCGCTTCTTCGGCGGCTGGGACTATGACGCCGACATCGTCACGAAGCCCGGCATGGCCAAAGCAGCCTACGCAGGCGGCGTGGCGATGGGCGGCGACTTGAAGTCAGCGCCCCAGGGCAAGGCGCCGAAATTCATCGTGTCTGCGATGAAAGATCCTGACGGCGCGAACCTCGACCGCATCCAGATAATCAAGGGCTGGGTGGACAAGGCCGGACAGACGCACGAAAAAATCTACGACGTCGTCTGGTCGGGCGGTCGGAAGCCCGGCGCGGACGGCAAGCTGCCACCCGTCGGCAACACGGTGGATGAAAAGAAGGCCACCTTCGCGAACTCCATCGGCGCGGCGGAACTCTCCAAAGTCTGGACCGATCCGGACTTCGATCCGTCGCTGCGCGCACTCTATTACGCCCGTGTTTTGGAAATCCCGACGCCCCGCTGGAGCACCTACGACTCCGCGCGCTACGGCTTGAAAGCGCCCGCCGGTGTGCAGGTTTCGATTCAGGAGCGCGCATGGACCTCGCCCATCTGGTTCACGCCGGGGAAGTGACTTCACAGGAGGCAACGGAGGGAACAGAGATAAAATCTGAAACTCCGTTTCCTCCGTTCGCTCCTGTTCAATATTCTCAATGAACCGCACCCGCATCTTCCTCTCTGTCTTCGTCGCCATTCATCTCGCGGCGGTGACATCGCGGGGATGCGCGATCTGCATGGGTATCGTGCCGCAGAAGCCGACGCTCGCGGATGAAGTGTCGGCGGCGAGCGATGTTGTGGTCGCCACTGCAACGACGGAGCCGGATGCGTTTGAAGTCCATTCGGTCATCAAAGGTGACGCGGCGCTGAAAGGCAGCCGCGTGAAAGCGCCGGACTCTAAAGGCACGGGAACATTCATCCTTTCCCGTGCTGCCGCCGGTGCGCCGTGGAAAAGCCAGGGCGAGTCGGGGGTCCAACTCGCCGGGTTCTTCAAGGCCGTGCTCGCCCTGCCCGCTGCGGAACCCGCGACGGATGCACAGTGGAACGATCGGCTGGCGGGCTTCCGTCCGTTTCTCGGCCATCCCGATCCACGCATCGCCCGCAGCGCATGGGCCGCATGGGCGCGCGCGCCGTATCGCGTGCTCAGGACGCAGCGCCTTGAAGCTGAGAAGCTTCGCGCATGGCTCACCGATCCCGCGCAGGCTTACGCACAGCCAATGTGGATCGTGCTGCTTGGCACTTCCGGCGACGCCGGAGACGAGCGGCGCTTGAACGAGCAACTCGAAGCCGAATGGAAAAAGAATGATGCCCCGCTCGTGGCCGCGCTGCTCACCGCCCGCATCGAACGCGAAGGCGACAAGGGCGTGACGTGGCTCGAAGACCATTACATCCGCGACCGCGACCGCACGCTTGAGGAAATCCAGGCTGCCGTCGCCGCGCTCAGCGTGCAGGGCGAGGCCAGCGCCACTCTGCGCCTGCGCATTCTCGCCGCCTGCCGAACGCTCATAGCCGAGCGCCGCCCTCTCAGCGGACTCGTCGCGCCCGACCTCGCCGCATGGAAGGACTGGAGCGCGGAGTCGCACTATCAAACACTCCTCACCTCTGGCGAGCCCGTGCTCCCGGAGACGCGAGGGGTGATCAACGAATACCTCAAAGCCTGTCGCACTGCGGCCAACGCTCAATGAAATTTCTCCGCGAGCCACTGCTCCATTTTGTCCTGCTCGGCGCCGCGCTTTTCGCCGGTTACCACTTTTTGAACCGCTCGCCGCAGACTGGCCCGCAGCAAATCGTCGTCAGCCCCGGCCAGATCGAGCACATGGTCACGACCTTCGCCCGCACATGGCAGCGCCCGCCGAACGACGAGGAGGTCAAGGGGTTGATTGATCAGTACGTCCGCGAGGAAGTCTTCGCCCGCGAGGCCATGAAGCTGGGGCTCGACCAAAACGACGTGATCATCCGCCGCCGGCTCCAGCAGAAGATGGAATTCATCGCCGATGACTTCGCCGCGGGCGTCGAGCCCGCCGAGGCGGAACTCGCCGACTATCTGGCGAAACACCCCGACGCGTTTCGCCAGGATCAGCGGCTCACGTTCCGGCAGGTGTATCTCAATGCGGACAAACGCGGCGACAAACTCGCAGCCGACGCCGCGCAAATGTTGGCGGAATTGAAAGCGAAGGGCGCAATGACGGACACGTCCGAGCTGGGCGATCCGTCGCTGCTGCCGCCGTCGCTGGCGAATGAGCCGCAGCGCGGCATCGAAAGCAGCTTTGGCAGCGAGTTCGCCGCGGCCCTCGCGAAGCTGCCGGTGGGCGAATGGAGCGGACCGGTGCCGTCCGGCCTGGGCACGCATCTCGTCTTCATCGAGCAGCGGACCGAAGGCCGCGCGCCCGCGCTTTCTGAAGTCCGCGCGCAGGTGCAGCGCGAGTGGGCGAACGAACGCCGCACCGAGACCAACCGCAGGTTTCTCGACGAGCTGCTCAAGCAGTATTCCGTCACCATCGAATGGCCGAAGGAAAAGGCCGCCGCCGCTGCGAAATGATGAGAGCCGCCATAACCAGCCTGCTCGTGTGGTGGGCGCTCGCCCTGGCCGCCTTCGCTCATGAAGTGCGGCCGGCATATCTGGAATTGCGCGAGGTTTCGCCTGACACTTTCGACGTGCTGTGGAAGGTGCCCGCGAACGGCGAAATGCGCCTGGCACTCTACGTGCGCTTCCCCGCCGATGCGCGCCAGCTCAGCGAGCCGCGCGGCCTGTTCGCCGGCGGTGCACACATCGAACGCTGGCGCATCCAGCGCCCCGGCGGACTCGACGGGCAGAGCATCGCCATCGAGGGACTTTCCTCGACGAAGATCGACGCCCTCGTGCGCGTGACCGACCTGGACGGCGTCACGCAAACCTTTCGCGCCACACCTGATGCGCCATCAGTCACCGTCGCCGCCGCCGCGTCCGGCTGGCAGGTCGCGCGCACTTACACCGCGCTCGGCATCGAGCACATCCTGCTCGGCATCGACCATCTCCTCTTCGTGTTCGCCCTGGTGCTGCTGGTGAAAGGCTGGAAGCGGCTTGTCGGCACCATCACCGCCTTCACCATCGCTCATAGCCTAACGCTCGCCGCGGCCACGCTCGGCTTTGTCCACGTCCCCGGCCCGCCGGTTGAGGCCTGCATCGCGCTGAGCATCGTTTTCGTCGCCGCCGAAATCCTTCGCAGTCGCGCCGGAAAACCCGGCCTCACCGAACGCGCGCCGTGGGTGGTGGCGTTCACCTTCGGCCTGCTCCATGGCCTCGGCTTCGCGGGAGCACTTACCGAAGTCGGGCTCCCGCAACACGCCATTCCGCTCGCACTGCTTTTCTTTAACGTCGGTGTCGAACTCGGCCAGCTCGCCTTCATCGCCACCGTGCTCGCACTCGCCGCAATCGCCCGCCGCCTTCCGCTGCCTCTCCCGCCCCGGGCACGGCTCATTCCACCCTACGCCATAGGTGCCCTCGCCATGTTCTGGGTTATCGAACGCACCGCTGCTTTCCAATGAATTGTCCAGGCAACGAATCCGACATGAGACACCGGGTGCGGCCACTGTTTACCGGTCCCGCGCTCTTTTATTCAACACCCACGATGAACTTCCGATCCCTGCTCTGCTTCCTGCTGATGCTCCTTGTCCACGATGCTGCCCTTGCGCAGCATCCCCTGGAACCGCTGGACACGTCCAGCCCTCGCGCCACCCTGTCGCAGTTCCTCAAGGCGGCGGATGAAATCGGACGGCAGGCGGTGATCTATAAGGATGACCCCAACCGTGAACAGTTCTTCAGCGTAGTTCGGGCCTTCCAGCCCGTCCGGGAGTGCTTCGACTTGAGCGCAATTCCGGAAACTGCACGGCGGGAGCAAAGCGGCGAAGCCATCGTGCTGCTTTGGGAAGTGCTGTCCCGGATCGAACTGCCCCCGCTCGAACAGGTGCCGGACCGCGCGGCGATGAAGGAGCGCGTCGCCGCCGGCGAGCCGGACAAGTGGACCATTCCGCATACCGACATCACCCTGGCAAGAATCACGGAGGGCGACCACGCGGGCGAGTATCTCTTCTCCGCATCGTCCGTCGCACTCCTGCCGCAGCTCTATCAGAAAGTCGGGAAACTGCCGTATGTGCGGGAGATGACCATCGATCACCCGCGGCGGCTGCACAAGCTCTGGGCGGGCTGGATGATTCCGCCCCGGGTGATCGAGTCGTTGCCGGGCTGGCTGGTTGCGGAGGTTGGCGATCAGGTGATTTGGAAATGGCTGGCGGTGCTGCTCATCCTTTTCGTCCTGCTGTTCGTCACGTGGCGAGTGCACCGGCGCGCCCGCCGCGCGGCGACGGGCGAATCGTGGAGGAAAAACCTGCGTCCGCTGGCGGCGCCGGCCAGCTTCCTGCTGCTGATGTCGGTGGCTGAGTATCTGGTCAGGGTCCAGGTCGGAATCACGGGCGTGGCCACCGACGCGGTGCAAATTCTGTTTCCGGCCCTGACGTATCTGGCCATGGCATGGCTCGTCTGGCAGGGAGCGCTATTCATCGCGGAGACCATTATTCGCTCGCCCCGAATCTCCGACCAGGGACTGGATGCCCATTTGCTGCGGCTGCTGGCCCGGGTGGTCGGTTTGTGCGCGGTTCTTGCGATTTTGTTCTGGGGTGGAAACCGGCTCGGGCTCCCCCTCTACGGACTGATTGCGGGTGTCAGTGTGGGCGGACTGGCCGTGGCTCTGGCGGGCCAGGGGACGCTGGAAAACTTCCTCGGCAGCATCAACATCTTCGCCGACCGCGTCGTCCGGATCGGAGATGTTTGCCGCTACGGAACTGATGTGGGGACCGTGGAGGCCATCGGGCTGCGCTCGACCCGCCTGCGTTCTCCCGACCGCACCCTGACCACGGTGCCCAATGCCGATTTTGCGAAGATGCACATCACCAACTTCAGCAGGCGCGACCGGATGCTGCTGAAAACCATGATCGGTTTGCGATACGAAACGACACCCGATCAAATGCGCCATATCCTGACCCGGCTGCGCGAGCTGCTCGCGGCCCACCCGCGAATCCTCAAGGACCCGGTGCGCGTGCGGTTTGTGGGGTTCGGCGACAGTGCGCTGAACGTGGACATCTTCGCCTACGTGAACACTCCCGATTTCAACGAGTTCCTCGGCATTCAGGAGGACATCCTGCTGCGCGTCATCGACCTCGTGGAAGCCTCGGGCACCGGCTTCGCCTTCCCCTCACAGACGCTCTATTTGTCCCGCGACACGGGCCTGAACGCCGCGCGAAAGCAGGCGGCTGAGAAGGAGGTGAATGAGTGGCGGGAGCGGGATAGTCTCCCGTTTCCGGATTTGAATCCGGACCGCGTCAGTTCCCTGGAGGACACGCTCGACTGGCCTCCGGCGGGTTCCGGCAAAGGGCCAGCCGGGGCGCCCGGTCCTCTGACTTGAGACTAATAATGAGCGGCCCGGGAATTCACTGAACCCGAAAGGCCCGTTCGATCCAGGGAAACGCTGAATCATGCGTGACTCGGGCATCCTGGAGACTTGCTTCGGCTGGAAGCCCGAGCCACTGTCTCCGGCCCAATGGATCAGCGTTTCCCTAACCCGGCGAAGCCGGAGCCAAGCGGCCCCAACGAGGTCAGGCACCAAAGCCCGGGGCCAGCGACGCAGGAGCGCAGCCCCGGGTAACCAGTCACCTTTTGTCTCAGCCCTGACAGGGCGGGGCACCACCCGGGGCGGGGGAATTTGTCCCGCCCATTCAGGGCTGGGCTGCCTGACATTGTGGGCACGTCACCCGGGGCTGCACTCGTTCCTCGTTTGACCGGGGCTTTGGTGTGTCGGCCCCGTTGGGGCGGCAAATTCGTCGCAAACATGGCCACTTTTCACTACTGAGGCACTAAACCATCCGCTTCAACTTCTGCGGGGACTTTGTCTTCTTCTTTGTGCCGTGGCGGCGAGCCAGCGCAGCGCTGGCGTGTTCTGCGACAGTGACCAGCACCGGATGTTCGATGCGGCGTTCGGCGGTGATGAGAAAAAGCTGGGCACGGCACTCCTCCGTCCGGCCGAGAACTTCGAATCCGTACCGCTCCACGGCATCCGCCCCGACAATGGTGGGCACTGCGATAAAACCGACGCCCTCAGTGGCCACCACCTTGGCGAGCGCCGCGTCGGCAAACTCACCAACCACCCGGGGCTCAGCGCGCACCTGCCGGAACCATGTGTCCAGCTCCCGGCGTTGTGGAGTGTTGTATGCGGGCAGCAGCGCCGGTGCCCCCCGCAGGCAGGCGGGAAAGCGCCCCGTCAGCTTCCGGGCAAGAACGGGCGCTGCACAAAAACTGACGCCGCTGGAGCCGAGCGGGTGGGTGAACGTCTTCACACTGCTCTGTGTCGGTGGAGGCTCATCCGAGAGCACGGCATCCAGCCGGTGGGCGGCCAGTTGGCCCAGGAGATCCTCCAGCTTCCCCTCATGGCAGGAGAGCAGCACCGCCGGATCATGGCTGAACACCGGGCGCAGAATGTCGAGGCTCAACAGCTTGGGGAATGAATCCACAATGCCCACCTGGAGCCGCATCGTCCGCCCGGATGCGCCCCGCCTGGTCGCGGTGACCAGTTCCTGCCCGAGGGCGAAAATGTCTGTACTGTAGGTCTGCACGATGCGTCCGAACTCCGTGAGCACCAGTGCGCGCCCGCTGCGGCGAAAAAGGCTCTCTCCCAGCGCGGACTCCAACTGCCTGATTTGGGTGGACATGGATGGCTGCGAGACGCGCAACTTTTCCGCGGCCGCACGCAGGCTGCCCTCGGCGGCGACGGTGTGAAAGTAGCGCAGGTGGTGGTAGTTGAGCCACACGGCGGATGGATCTTCGGATTTCATAATCTGGAACGGTTTGTTCAATATTGAGTATTTTTCAAACTGAAAGCACGGCGGTATTCCGGCCGCGTCATGAAACTGAAATTGCAACACCGCCATCACCAGCCGTCCGCCTCCTTCTCCGCTCTCGTGGAGCAGGAGCTCACCGCCCTCAATTCCTGCCTGCGCATAGACGAGGCCCGCATCGTCATCGAGCACCGGACGGAGGCCAGCCCGCCCTTTCGCATCCTGGCACATCTCGTCACCCCCGGGCCGGATGTGAATGCTGAGGCTGAGGACCACACGCTGCGGGCGGCACTGACCAAACTCATTCGCGGCTTGAGAGAAACAGTCCTCCACCGCTCGCAGCGGCAGCACCGCAGGGACCGCTCCCGGGTTTCACTCCGCTCCGTCGCGCGCCCTGCCTGAACCTATCCCTGAACTCATCCTTCGTTTCACTGCACTGACTCTACATGATTGATAAAACCTGGCTCTGGATTGGTTTCAATGTCTTCATTCTCTGCATGCTCGCCCTCGACCTGGGCGTGTTTCACCGCAAATCGCACGTCGTATCCACACGGGAGGCGTTCGGCTGGACGATCGCATGGATCACCCTGGCGATGCTGTTCAATCTCGGCGTGTGGCAATATGCGGGGGCGGAGAAGGCCCTCGAGTTCACCGCCGGATACCTCATTGAGTATTCGCTGAGCATAGACAACATATTCGTCTTCGCGCTTCTGTTTTCGTATTTCGCGGTGCCGCCGCAGTATCAGCACCGGGTGCTGTTCTGGGGCATCCTCGGAGCGCTGGTGCTGCGGGCCATTATGATCGCCGCCGGGGCTGCGCTGATCGCCAACTTCTCATGGGTCATCTATGTGTTCGGCGCGTTCCTCATCCTGACAGGCCTCAAGATGATCTTCAAGAAAGTAGAGGCCATCCATCCGGAGACCAATCCATTGGTGCGAGTCTTCAAGAGAATGATGCCGGTGACGAAGGACTACGAGGGCGACAAATTCTTCGTGCGCCGCAACGGAGTGCTCATGGCCACGCCGCTGTTCATCGTGCTGCTGCTGGTGGAATTTACGGACGTGATCTTCGCGGTGGACTCCATCCCCGCCATCTTCGCCGTCACCAGCGACCCCTTCATCGTCTATACGTCCAACGTCTTCGCCATCCTCGGCCTTCGCTCACTCTACTTTGCGCTCGCCGGCGTCATGGACAAATTTCACCTGCTCAAGATGGGCCTCGGCGTGGTGCTGACGTTCGTGGGCGTGAAAATGCTGCTCGGTCACACGGACTATAAGATAGACACCCTCGTTTCCCTTGGCGTCATCGTCGCCGTGCTCACCGCCTCCGTGGCAGCCTCGCTCATCTGGCCCAAAGCGGCTTCGGAACTGCCGGCTGCCAGTCCGCCTCCCGCCGTCTGAATCCCCCACCAACCATAACCACACCATGAATTGCCCCAAATGTAACATCGCCCTCTCCATGTCCGACCGTCAGGGAGTCGAAATTGACTTCTGCCCGCAGTGCCGCGGCGTCTGGCTGGACCGCGGAGAACTTGATAAGATCATCGAGCGCTCCGGCCTGACCGCCGCGCCTTCTCCGGCGGCAGCGGTCCGGCCCGCCGGCGCGCCGCCCATGCCTCCCGCGCAGCGTGAGTACCGCCGCGACGACGATGACGACGATTACCGCCGCCGTGGATACGAGGGCGGTTACGACAGCCACGGACGCAAGAAGAAGAAGAGTTTTCTCGGCGACCTGTTCGACTTTTGAACTTTGACCACCGCCTCAACCCCCAAACCGGATAACGATATGAAAAAGAATGCCGCCCTCGCGGAATACATGAACTGCGTCGCTGAAGACGGCCTCGACCTCGACCGCTATGTCGAGCACGGGGCGCGAATGCTGAAACCCGGTGACTCCGCAGCCCTGGGCAGTGGAATTGCGGAACTCAGGGAGAAGATCTCGTCCCTGAGCCCGGATCATCCGCAACTTGCCCGGCAGTTGACGTTTCTCATGAACTTTCATGAGGCGAATCCGCCAAACCTGCCGGACAACGTTCGCAACGAGACGCTCTTTGCGCTGCTCTATGCCGCACGGGAGATGGATCTCGTGCCCGACGGGGAACCCGGGGTCGGCTATCTTGACGATGCCGCCGTCACCGAGAGCGTCCTCTCAAGGCACGCCGGGGTTTTTGAGATTCATTGTGACTATCACCGCATCGACTGGGCGGCCCTCAAGCCCGTCCATCAGGGCTGACCCCGCCGCCCGTCATGCCGCAATCCCCCATGACTGCGACCGCGAGGCTCCTTGTATCATAAATGCCCCCCATGAAACACACGACTCCCCATCCCATCATCTGCGGCACTGATTTTTCCGACAATGCCCGGCAGGCCGCCAACGTCGCCGCTGCTCTGGCGAAGCGGCTTGGCTTGCCGCTGCGGCTCGTCCATGCCTCTGTGATCCCGCATTCCCCGCTAACTGTCGAGCATCTGCGCAACGAAGCACAGCGCCTGCAAGAGGCCGGGGCCGAACTCACGGCGGAAGTCATCGAAGGAGAAGCCGACCAGGTGCTCGCGCAAGTCGCGCAGCAGCACGCGGCCTGTCTGCTGGTGGTCGCTTCGCTCGGGTCGGGCAAACCCGCGCGCTGGCTGCTCGGCAGTGTGGCGGAGCGCACGGCGGAGTCCTCGCCGGCACCGACGCTGTTGGTGCGCGATGCCGCGCCCTTCGAGGCATGGGCGCGCGGAGAGCGGGCGCTGATTCTAATTCGCTTTCAAGATGAGACGAACCATGCTTAGGTGCGAGCATG
>CAZFZN010000047.1:0-53755 GCA_964523105.1 uncultured Akkermansia sp. | reverse complement strand
CACCTTTGGCATCCTTGGTCCCGCTCCGCCAGTGGTGGCCGGCATACCGCTTACAAATGACCGTATTTTTCGGGGTGTTTGAAAAGCAGTTCGCGCCATGTCGCGAGACGGCGATTTCCATTAACCACGAATCCATTTTCATCCAAAAGGATCGGGTCGATTTGCTTGTTGCCAGTGTCCTCGAAGTATTTTTGAAGGTCCGCTTGCTTCGCGAGTTGGAGCAGAAGGACGTGTTGAGCTTCTTGGGCGTCCCATAGCTCCGCATCGCCCGAGAAGAGGTCTTTCCGTGCGGCTGGATTCTTTGCCAAATACTCAGACTGCAACGAAGCGGTGCGTCCGTTTGCCATCCGATATTTCGGAAGCTCAATCGGCACGCGCACGATTCGGATGTCCTGCGTCTTTTCCTGAAAGACGACGCGCGTCGTCGCGTCGCCTGGTTTCGCTAAGAGCTTCTTGAATTCCTCGGTGCGCGCAGGTTTAGGCCAGCCAAACCGGGAACTCTTAGGGGTTGGTGAGGGCGGGTTCGTGGGCATATGTTATTCGAGTGAGAAGATGAGCGTTGGGACGTGGTAGGCTTTCCTGAATATGGTGAGTTCGCGCCCGAGCCGGGTGGCCTGTGCGATATTGTCTCCGAGCAACGCCGCCATCGGTTGTGAGGGCACTACAATTGCCGCCGACTTGATCGCGTTATCGAGATACAGCGTCTGGAGCTTGATCAGATCGGCATACATCCGAGCCATATTGCCTGTCTGCATGCAGAGCCCGACGTTGTCCTTCATCGACGTAATCGTCATGTCGGAGTCCATAGACACGGCAACCTCGCTGGACCATCCCGAGCTTTTCAAGTGGGCGAGGAAGGCATCGCGTATCTTTGGCGCAGCGCTAGGCGCGGGCTTAACAGTCACTGCCTTGATGGCAGCCTCGATTTCCTTTTGGATGACTTTGGAAATCGCTTGAGAACCCGCGCAATGAGAGTGGATCGTGCAGTTCATCTAAATTGCTCCTCCTTTGAATCCATTGGGCGGCTTGGAAAGATAGCTCTGAGTGTGGTCATAGATCGGTTTGTCGTGCGGCCGGTAAGCCGCCTTTCCAGCAAGTGCATCGCGCACGCGATTCAAACCGATCGCGGCATACTCGGCTACGATCTCGCAGCCCCAGAATCGCCGTCCGTGCATTGCCGCGGCGACACCCGCCGACGCGACACCAGCAAACGGATCAAACACGAGATCACCTTGGTTTGTGAGCGCCAGCACGAGCCGCTCAATTAACCCGACCGGAAACTGGCATGGGTGTCCCGTCTTCTCGATGTGGTTGCTCTTCACGTTCGGAATGTTCCAGACGTCTTCCGGGTTCTTGCCCAGAGGGTTGCCGGAGAACTGACCCGCCTTCGGCCCCTTGAAGTGCTTTTTGCCCGGATATTTCGCCGGCGTGCGCACCGCGTCCAAATTGAACGTGTAGGTATCTTACTTCGACTCTGTCTTCGTATACCACATCACCACTTCGTAGCGGCCAGAGAATCGCCGCTGAGTGTGGAGCCCATGTCCGAACTGCCACACAATCCGGTTGCGGAGCTGGAGCGGATGCTTTTTGAAAATCGGGGCGAACTCGATGTCCAAGGGGAAGATTTCGTTGTCGTCCACGTAGTTTCCGACCTGCCAGCAAATGCTCCCGCCTTTTTTCAACCGCGGGATCAGCTCGGCGATTATTCGCGCCTGCCATTCCAAGTATTTGTCCAGCTCCATGCGTGCCTCATACACCTTGCCGATGTTGTATGGCGGCGAGGTAACGATGAGATCATATAGCGGCTCCCTCGGCAAACCCCTGAGGAAGGCTTCTGTGTCACCCTGCCAGAGCGCATGAGACAACGGAATGATGTCGCTCGCGGTGGTCTTTGCACCAGGCTTTAGCAGGCGCGCCATCGTCCGCTCCTCATCATCCAGCATCGCCTCGTGGAGGCGGGGATTTGGATGTATCGCGCGTTCGAGTTTCATTGTTTGCTTCAAGAGCATAGCTCGGAGTATTCAGGCCGTGATGTAAAATACGGATACTTTCCCTGGGACTTCTGCGCGCAACTGGGTGCCGGGTGGTGGATGAACTGCTGCACCCAGGCGAAGTTGGCGTTGCCCTTGGCCGGGACGCCGAACAGATGAACGCCACCGCGTTCACCCTGCGGGTTGCCTTGGGCAATCTGTCCCGCACCGCTCGGCTGCCAGCGCACGTCGTCGTCCTTCCTCCAGTTGCCTTCGGATGTCTCGGCTCCGCCTCGGCTGACCGGGAGGGAGCGGCAGCCGGTGCCACAGGCACGGCGGCGGGTTGATGGAGTCCCAGCGGAATGGGATCTTGTGGCAGGGGCAGTCCGGTTCATGGGGCAGGCGCCGGTTCTGTTATTGACGAAATCGCCTTTGGCCAGCGCGGAAGTGCGGCACGACGGGTGGGCCGGGACGTTTTTGCGCCGGGATCGGAGAGTTCTCCGCTGGTCCATTCGGGAGACTGGCTTAATCAGCGTTGCCCTGACCCGGGGCCGGGCGGGGTTTCCCGCCGCAGGATGATCCGCGCGCCGCTGCGCCAGGTGACGTAGGACCAGAGCCATTGGAAGAAGACAAAGACGCGGTTTCGGAAGCCGACGAGGAACAGGAGGTGGATGAAGAGCCACATGAGCCATGCGGTGAAGCCGCGGGTTTTGAGCGAGCCGGTCTGGGCGACGGCGGCGTGGCGGCCGATGGTGGCCATGATGCCTTTGTCGAAATAGGCGAAGGCGGGCCGCGGGAGCGGATTGTGAAAGAGCCGGCGGTGGCGGATTTCATGGCGCAGGGTGCGGGCGGCGTGGCGGCCCATTTGAATGGCGGCGGGGCAGACGCCGGGGACGCGCTGGCCTTTGGAATCGGTGAGGACGGCGATGTCGCCGAGGGCGAAGACTTCGGGATGTCCCGGCAGGCTGAGGTCGGGCAGGACCTGAATGCGGCCGGCGCGGTCGATCGGGACGCCGAGGCTGCGGGTGACGGGGCTGGCCTCGACGCCGGCGGCCCAGACGATGGTGGCGGCGCGGATGGTTTCGCCGGCGGCGGTGACTTCGCCCGCGGTGATGTTTTGCACCCGGGTGTTGAGTTTCACCGTCACGCCCATGCGCTCCAGCTTTTGGCGGCAGTATTCGGACAGGTTGGGATCGAAGGCATCGAGCAGGCGCGGGCCGGCTTCGATGAGAAGGATGCGCGCCTGCGACGGCTCGATGCGGCGGAAGTCGCGGGCGAGAACTTTGCGGGACAACTCCGCGAGGGCGCCGGCCATTTCCACGCCGGTGGGACCGCCGCCAATGACGACGCTGGTGAGCAGGGAGGCGCGTTCGTCCGGATCGCGCGAACTTTCGGCCCGCTCGAAACAGCCGAGTGCATCCGCACGAATGCGGTGCGCGTCCTCCAGGGATTTGAGTCCCGGCGCATGTTCCTCCCATTCCGAATGACCGAAATATCCGGTGCGCGCCCCCAGCGCAATGACCAGATAATCATAGACGATCTCCTCACCGGTGAGGATGACGCGCCGCTGCGCGAGGTCCACGCGCTGCACCTCGTCCATGAGCACGGTGACATTTTTCTGCTTTCGCAGAATGCTGCGGATGGGATGCGCGATTTCCGGCGCGCTGAGTCCGCCGGTAGCGACCTGATAGAGGAGCGGCTGGAAGAGATGGTGATTCTGCCGGTCAATGAGGGTGACGGCAAACTGCGGGCTGCGGAGTTCCCGGCAAAAGGCCAGGCCGCCGAAGCCGCCGCCGAGCACGACGACGCGAATGGGAGTGTCACGGTTCATCTTGCCTGACAAACAACGCGGGCCGGTGCGCCTGGCCAGCGGGAATCCGGCAGCGCCGGGGAGCGCCGCGGGCTTGCAGACTGGAAACCCCGCGCATAACGGGCGCGCTTCATGCATTCCCTGATCCAGTGGTGGGCGCGCAATCGCATTGCCGCCAACTTCCTCATGTGGGCGCTCATTGCGTTCGGGGTGATGACGTGGTTTCGCCAGCGGAAGGAGATCTTCCCGGAGGTGTCGGCGGACGTCATCAGCGTGACTATTCCCTATCCCAATGCCGCCCCGGAGGAGGTGGAGAAAGGCGTGGTCATTCCCGTGGAGGAGGCCATCGCGACGGTGGACGGCATCAAGCGCATCACCGGACGCGCGGGAGAGAATGTGGGACTGGTGTATGCGGAGGTGCGCAGCGGCTACAATGTCCAGGAAGTGCTCGGCCGCATCAAATCCCGGGTGGATGCGATCCGGAATTTTGCGGAGCAGGCGGAGGAGCCGATCATCGAGGAGATTCCAATCCGTCTGCAGACGCTGAGCGTGGCCATTGTCGCGGACACTGACGAAAAAAACCTGCGCGCCATTGCGGAACAGGTGCGTGACGGCCTCCAGACGCTGCCCGACGTGACCCAGGTGGATCTCGCCGGCGCCAAGAAGCACGAGATTTCCATCGAGGTGAGCGAGCAGACGCTGCGGCGTCATGGCCTGACATTCGATCAGGTGGCGCAGGCCGTGCGGGTGTCGTCGCTCGACCTGCCGGGCGGCTCGATGAAGACGAACGCCGGGGAGATTCTCATCCGCACCCAGGCGAGAAAGTACACGGCGCCGGAGTTCGAGGAGATCGTGGTCCTGACCCGTCCGGACGGCACGCGGCTGCTGCTCAAGGAGATCGCGACGGTAGTGGACGGCTTTGAGGACGTGGACCTCTTCACGCGTTTCGACGGCCATCCGGCGATGGTGGTGAATGTATTCCGCAGCGGCGACGAGGACACGCTCAAGGTGGCGGAGGCGGTCAAAGGCTGGCTCAAGGACGCCCCGCAGCGGCTGCCGGCGGGCGTGAAACTGGAGGTGTGGAACGATCTCAGCCTGCTGCTCAAAGGGCGCATCGATCTGCTGCTGGAGAATTCCCTCCAGGGATTCGTGCTGGTGTACATCGTGCTGTCGCTCTTTCTGCGCCCGGCGCTGGCCTTTCACGTGGGTTTGGGCATTCCCATCGCCTTCGCCGGCGGACTGATTTTTCTGCCGATGGTGGACATCACCATCAACATGATCTCGCTCTTCGCGTTCATCGTGGTGCTGGGAATTGTGACCGATGACGCCATCGTGGTCGGGGAGAACATCCACGCGCGCATGGAGAAGGGCGAGCCGGCGAAGACAGCCGCGCCGCGCGGCACTTATGAAGTGATGGTGGTGGCCATCTTCGGGGTCTTCACGGTCATTGTGGCGTTCATGCCCATGCTCGGGGTGGAGGGTGTGGGCGGAAAAATCTGGCGGCAAATTCCGTGGGTGGTCATTCCCACGCTGCTGATCTCGCTGGTGGAGACGAATTTCATTCTGCCGGCGCACCTCGCCAGATTGAAGCCGGAAAAGCCGCTGAGCGAAATGAACGTGGTGGTGCGCGGCATCGTGTTTGTGCAGCGGGCGGTGAGCGGCGCGACGGGGCGATTCATCCAGCGCTTTTACCGTCCGCTGATCGAATTCGCCCTGCGCTGGCGCTATGCCACCCTCGCCGCGTTCATCGCCGTGTTTCTGGTCGTCATCGGACTGGTGGCGGGCAACTGGATTCCGTTCCGCTTTTTCCCGCGCGTGGAGGCGGAAATCGTTTCGGCCAAACTGACCCTGCCGCCCGGGGTGCCGGCCGAGACCACGCGCGCCGCCATCCAGAAAATCGAGGCCGCGGCGCAGAAGCTCAACGAGGTCTTCACCGGCCTCGACGGGCAGCCGGTGGTCAAGCACATGCTCAGCACCGTGGGCAGTCAGCCGTTCAAGGTCGGCTTCAATCCGGTCGGCGCCGCGGACGCGTCGAACATCGGCGAAGTGACCATCGAACTGCTCGCCGCCTCCGACCGGGATGTGCTCGCGGACACCATCATTGCCAAATGGCGCGAACTCACCGGCCCGATTCCCGGCGCCGTGGAACTCGGATTCCTCGCCAATACCTCCAACAGCGGCAATGCCATCGACATTCTCCTGCGCGGCCGCAGCCTCAACCGCCTGCGCAAGGCCACGGAGTTTGTGAAGGAGGAGCTGGGAAAAATCGAAGGCACGGCCGACATCACCGACAGCAACCGTGAAGGAAAACGCGAGCTGAAGCTGAACATCCTGCCCGAAGCGGAAACGGTCGGACTGCGCCTCGCCGATGTGGCGCGTCAGGTGCGCCAGGCTTTTTACGGCGAAGAAGTGCAGCGGCTCCAGCGCGGCCGCGATGAAGTGAAAGTGATGGTGCGCTATCCAAGGGACGAGCGCCATTCCGCCGCCAGCATGGAGACGATGAAAATCCGCACGCCGCAGGGCGCGGAGGTGCCGTTCAGTGAAGTCGCCGCGCCC
This sequence comes from uncultured Akkermansia sp., assembly GCA_964523105.1. GTDB lineage: Bacteria > Verrucomicrobiota > Verrucomicrobiia > Verrucomicrobiales > V1-33 > V1-33. The sequence continues at coordinate 47,419 of CAZFZN010000047.1, read as the reverse complement.
GCCGAAGGTCTTGGCTACAGCTACATCCTGCGCCGCGACCGGGACCGCGCCATGACGGTGAGCTGCGATCTCGATCTCACCGTGCCGGGCGCGAATGCCAATACCATCACCGCGGCCCTCACCGCACCGGACGGTGCCCTGGCAAAGCTGGCGACGGAATTTCCTGACATCACGTGGTCCTTCGAGGGCGAGCAGGAGCAGCAGCGCGACGACATGCGCGACATCGCCCGTGGCGGATTCCTCGCGCTGTTCGGCATTTTCATCCTGCTCGCCATCCCGCTGCGCAGTTACGTGCAGCCGATGATCGTGATGAGCGTCATTCCGTTCGGCATGGTTGGGGCGGTGATCGGTCACGTCATGCTGGATTTCGAACTCAGCATCATGAGCATGATCGGCATCGTGGCGCTCAGCGGCGTGGTGGTGAACGAGAGCCTCGTGCTCGTCGAATTCGTGAACCGCAACCGCCGCAGCGGCCAGAGTGTGCTGGCCGCCGCCCGCGATGCCGGCGTGCGCCGCTTTCAGGCCATCATGCTCACGAGTATCGTCAGCTTCATCGGCGTCATGCCGATGATCACCGAGCAGAGCATCCAGGCGAAATTCCTCATCCCCTGCGCCATCAGCCTCGCCTTCGGCTGTCTCAGCAACCTCACCAACACGCTCATCCTCGTGCCGTGCGTCTATGCCATTCTCGAGGACATCCGCAATTTGCTCTTCACCCGGCAAAAGCGTCAGCAGTGGGAGCAGGAAGAGCGCGAGGAAGCCGCCGAACGGGGACTCGACTGGCTCGAAGGCGGAGCCAATCCGCCGCCCGGCAGCTAGGACTGCCGCCCGGCGGCCCCGGCGCGCGCTCCCTCACGGCGGCACTGGTGCAGGCTCATAATTAGACGTTGCAAACTAAATTAGTCTGGACTAATTCCGCCTCATGTCAGCTCTATCCATTCGAATCATCGCGGCGCTCGCCGGTCTTTTGACCGCGCTGTTCAGCAGCTGTGCTCCACCCGCTCCCGGCAGCGGAAACGCCCGGCCCGTCATCGTCACCACCACCACCATGGTCACCGATCTGGTGCGCTCGCTCGCCGGAGACGATTTCACCGTGCAGCCGCTCATGGGCCCCGGCGTGGACCCGCACCTCTACAAGCCCGGGCAGGAGGACATCCAGCATTTGCAGAAGGCGGATGTCATCGTGTTCAGCGGATTTCATCTCGAAGGCAAGATGTCCGAAATCCTGGAGCGGCTCGCCGGTCAGGGCCGCCGGGTGTATGCTCTCGCCGGGGCGCTGAGCGCGGAGGACACCATCACCGCGGAGGGCCAGCCGGACCCTCACATCTGGGGCGACGCTTCCCTCTGGAACAAATGCCTCGCGCACTGCGCGCAAAAACTCAGCGCGGCGTATCCTGACAAAGCCGCCGCCATTGGCGCCCGCGCCGCCGCCGCCGCGCTCCAACTTACGGAAACCCATGCGAGACTCCAGGCCGCCGCCGCTTCCCTGCCCCGGGAGCAGCGCGTCCTGGTGACGAGTCACGATGCCTTCCGTTATTTCGGACGGGCCTACGGATTCGAGGTCATCGGCGTCCAGGGCATCAGCACCGCCAGCGAAGCCGCGCTCGCCGACATGGCGCGCATCATCGATCTGGTGAAGCAGCGCGGCGTGAAAGCCATCTTCGTGGAAACCAGCGTGGCCAAAGCCACCATCGAGCGCATCAGCAAAGACACCGGCGCGAAGATCGGCGGAGAGTTGTATTCGGATGCTCTCGGAACACCCGGCGAACTGCGCGATGCCGGCGGACGCCAGGTGGATCCCGGCACCGTGGCCGGAATGCTGGAGTCGAACATGCACACTGTCGTGGAGGCCCTGAAATGAGAACCGCTCTGCTTTGCTTTACCTGTTCCCTGGCCATCGCAAAGGAACCGGCCGCGCTTCCGCCGTCCGGGGAACCCGTGCGCGAAATGTCCACCGACCGCCCTGACATCACGGAGTCCGCCTTCACCGTCCCGCGCGGCATGTGGCAATTTGAATGGGAGACGGTCTCCGTGTCCCGCGATGCCGGCGTGCAGTCGGAGGACTGGGGCAGCGTCAATATCAAGTACGGAATCACCGACAGCGCCGACATCCAGTTCGTGACGCCGGCATGGCATTCCGGGCCGGATCTCGACGGATGGACGGACATGGAAATCCGCCTGAAATGCAGCCTCCGCGGCCAGGACGACGACGCGGCCGTCGCGGTGGCCCTGATGCCCTTCGTCAAACTGCCCACCGCCAGCAGCGGTCTTGGCAACAATGACGTGGAGGCCGGCCTCATCGTGCCGCTCGCCTTCAAAGACACACCCTTCGCCTGCATGGTCCAGGCGGACCTCATTCGCAATGAAGCCGACGACGGATACACCGGTTCCTTCACCTTCTCGGCGACTTACGGTTTCGACCTGACCAGCCGGCTTTCCGCCTTTTCCGAAGCCGTCGCCACCCTCCCGCTCGACGGCCCTGCGGAGACGTATCTCAATGGCGGCCTCGTTTATGAAATGAACCGCAACTGGTTCCTCGACGCCGGTGTGAACTTCGGCCTCAATGGCGACGCGGAGGACGTGCGCTTCTTTACAGGCACGTCGTTCCGCTTCTAAATTTGCCAGCCGCACAGGGGACTGTGCGGACCACTTTTCGCCGCCAGCCTCTCACCGGGCCATCCGCTTCATCCTTCATCCTTCATCCTTCAGCCTTCAGCCTTCAGCCTTCATCCTTCATCCTTCATCCTTCTGAATGCCTCCCGCCCTCGAGTTCCACGACCTCACCGTCAGTTACGACCGCAAGCCGGTCCTGTATGGCGTGGACGCGGCGATTCCGCAGCAGTCGCTCTGCGGCATCATCGGGCCTAACGGCGCGGGGAAAAGCACGCTGATCAAAGCCGTCATGGGACTGATTCCCGTCCAGGGCGGCTGGACGCAGGTGTTCGGCGGGCCGCTCGACCAGTGCCGCCAGCGCGTCGCGTATGTGCCCCAGCGCAGTTCGGTGGACTGGGACTTTCCGGTCAACGTCACCGACGTAGTCCTGATGGGCCGCTACGGCCGGCTCGGGCTGCTGCGGCGTCCGGGCGCGAAGGACCGCGCCATCGCGGCGGAGGCGCTGGAGAAGGTTCAAATGAGCGACTACGCCGCACGCCAGATTTCCCAATTGTCAGGCGGCCAGCAGCAGCGCGTCTTTCTGGCCCGCGCCCTCGCCCAGGAGGCCGACCTCTACATCATGGACGAGCCGTTCACCGGCGTCGATGCCGCCACCGAACGCGCCATCGTCACCCTGCTGCAAAATATCAAGGCCCGCGGCGGCACCATCGTCGCCGTGCATCACGACCTCACCACCGCCCCCAACTATTTCGACCGCCTGCTGCTGCTCAACATGCGCCTCATCGCCCACGGACCGACGGAGGAAGTGTTCACTCCGGAGCTGCTGCAAAAGACTTACGGCGGGCGGCTCACGGTGCTCAGTGAAATGGCGTTTAAGGGAATGAAGAATGAAGAATGAAGAATGAAGAATCCATGCCTGCCGGTGACGGCGAGCGGACGCGGCATGCCATGTCGCGGATGGACGCCCACGCATGGCCATTTATCTTTTTGCCTGCTTTGATGGCATTTGCCGTGGTCATCTTCGTGCTGACGGGAAAAGGAATCACTGAAATCTGGCAAAGCGACTTTCTGGTCCGAACGCGCCGCTTCTTCTCGTTTCAGGACCCCTTCCTCCGCGACGCCCTGCTCGGCACGATGCTGCTAGGTCTCAACTGCGGGCTGCTCGGTGCACTGCTCGTCTCGCGGCGCATGGCGATGCTGGCGGACACGCTTTCGCACGCGGTGCTGCCGGGCATTGCCGCGGGGTTTCTGTGGACGCTGACGAGGAATCCCGTCGCGCTCGTAATCGGCGCCATCGCGACCGGGGTCATCAGCAGTCTCACGGTGAGCTGGATCACGCACACCACGCGGCTCAAGCCGGACGCGGCGCTCAGTGTGGTGCTGACCGTCTTCTTCGCCGCCGGCATCGCGCTCATCAAGATGATCAGCAATGCCTGGCCGGGCGCGAACAAAGCGGGGCTGGACCGCTTTCTGTTCGGCCAGACGGCGGGCATCAGCGGCGGGGATGTCGTCATGCTCGGCATTACTGCGGGCATCACGCTGGTCACGCTGCTCATCGGCTATCGCGGATTTCAGGTACTGGCGTTCGATGAAACCTTCGGTCGTGCCACGGGACTGCCGGTGCGCCTGCTGCATTATGTGCAGATGTTCCTGACGACCCTGGCCATCGTGGTCAGCATGGAGGCGGTGGGCGTCATTCTGGTGGCGGGGCTGCTCATCATTCCGGCGTCCACGGCATGGCTCTTCAGCACGAGGCTGCACCGCATTCTCTGGATCGCCGCCCTGCTGGGCATGGCCGCGGCACTGCTGGGCAACTTCACCGCCTTTGTCATTACCCCCAAAGGCGGCGGATCCATTCTCGTGCTGTGCGCCGGCCTGATCTTCGCGGTGTCGTTCTTTTTCAGCCCCGACGGCATCGCGCGGCGTGCATGGCGCTGGCTGCAGCACGGACGCCGCATCAAGCGCGAGGATTCTCTCAAAGCCATCTACCGCCTGCTGGAGTCGCGCGATTTTGCGCCGGTGGAGTTCGGCGTCGGCGACGCGGCGCTCACCGCGCGGGATCTGCGGGTGCTGCGCCGCCGCGGACTCGGTGAGGGCAGTGCCCGGTCCTTTACCCTGACTCCCGCGGGACTCCGTGAAGCCGCCCGCATGGTGCGCAACCACCGCCTGTGGGAACTCTACCTGACGCAGCGCGCGGGCTATGCCCAGGACCATGTCCACGACAGCGCGGAGCGCATGGAGCACCTGCTCGCCGAGGAGAATATCGCCTATCTGATGGAAATCCTCGGGCATCCCGCCACGGATCCTCACGGAAAACCCATCCCGTCGCTGGATGACCGAACCAGGGCCGTCCTGGCCTTGTCATCCAACGCACCAGACCGGGACGGCTTGGTTCCGGAGCGCCCCCCTCAAGGCCGGGGCGGCCTTGCGACGGATCAATCCCATGTCTGACCTGATTCCACCATTCGACTGGCAGCGGGTCATCGTGGACCCGTGGACGGAGCACATGCCCGGCACGCTTTGGATGGTGCTGATGGCACTGGTGCTGGGCCTGCCCTGTGCGCTGCTGGGCAATTACCTGCTGCTGCGGCGCATGGCTCTGGTGGGCGACGCCATCAGTCACAGCGTCCTGCCGGGTCTGGTGCTCGCTTTTCTCATCTTCCGCGATCTCGGCACCGGCCCGATGCTCGCCGGCGCGATGTTCGCCGGACTGGCCACCACCCTGCTCATCGAATTCATCACCTCAAGGAGCCGCCTCAAAAGTGATGCCGCGACCGGCATCACCTACACCACCCTTTTCGCGCTGGGGATTTTTCTGGTGAACCGCTTTGCCGGACGCATCCATCTCGATGCCGAGTGTGTTCTGTTCGGAGAACTCGAATACGTCATCTTCGGCGAGCCTTCGCCCATCACTCTGGGCGCATGGGGCGCAGTGCCGCTGCCCATTCTGATCAGTGCCGGCATAGCCGTGCTCGTCGTCGCGTTCATCGCCGCGTTCTACAAGGAACTTGCCCTGACCTCGTTCGATCCCGGGCTCGCGCGCACCATTGGACTGCGCACCGGCCTCGTGCACTACAGCCTGATGGCGCTGCTCTCGTTTGTTGTGGTGACTTCGTTGGAAAGCGTCGGCATTCTCGTCGTGGCCCTGCTTGTTTTGCCTGGCAGCACCGCGCAGTTCTTCACGCGCCGGCTCTGGAAACTGCATGCGCTCGCGGCGTGCTTCAGCGCGCTGTCGGTGCTGACAGGATTTCATCTCGCGGCGTGGTGGAAATGCCCCACCGCCGCAGCCATCGCCATTTGCGGAGGCGGCCTCTTCGCCCTCGCATGGGCGGCGTCGGCCATTCCCGGATGGCTGCGCCGGCTGCGCCCCGTGTCACCGGTGCGGTCCGCCGCCTCCTGACGACGGGGTGGCGCGGCGGTCTGGAATGGGAATCCTTGAAAGGAAGATAGAACCACGGATGGGCCCGAATAAACACGGATGCTCCGCAGGTTGTGATCGAGTGAATCCTCCTCCCGTAAGTGAATTCGAATTTGGGCGTAAATCCGTGTTCATCAGTGTCCATCTGTGGTTTTCCTCCTCTCCATTATCCTCTTTAGGTACATAGGTCCTCCATGAACCCTGGCAGATTCAGAAAATGGCGGCGCCGGCTCCTCCGCTGGGCCGCCGCCGGCCTCGCGTGCTGGGCGCTGTGCTGGTATGCGCTGCCCTGGTGCTTCCCGTGGCCGGAGGAATTGAATCACCCGCCTGCCGGAGCCACCGCCATCACCGACCGGCACGGCACACCGCTGCGCCGGCTGCTCGACGGCGGGACGCGCGCCGGACAGGCCCTCGAACTGCACGAAATTCCCCGGGCGCTCGTGCTGGCCACGCTGGCGGCGGAGGACCAGCGGTTCCACTCGCACGGCGGCGTGGACTGGCTCGCGACAGCGCGGGCGGCGAAGGATTCGCTGAGCGCCGGTCGCAGTGTATCCGGCGCCAGCACGGTGACGCAGCAGCTGGTTAAGGCGGTGCATCCGCGTCCTCGCACCCTGTGGACCAAATTCCTCGAAATCATGACCGCGCGCCGGATCGAAATGACGTGGAGCAAGGAGCAAATCCTCGCCGCGTATCTCAACCGGCTGAACTACGGCAGCTTCGCCGCGGGCTGCGGCGAGGCGGCGCAAACATTCTTCGACAAGCCGCTGCGCGACTGCAGCCTTGCCGAATGCGCGCTGCTCGCCGCCCTGCCGCAGGCGCCGACGCGGCTCAGTCCGTGGCGCAATCCGGAGGGAGCGGAAAAGCGCAAGGCATGGGTGCTCGGCAGATTGATGTCGCTGGGCTGGATCACGCCGGAGGAGCACGACCGCGCCACCCAGGAGCCGCTGCGCCTCGCGCGCCATGCCTCCGCGTTCCGCGCGCCGCACTTTGTCGATATGATCCTCGCGGATGAGCCTCCGCCAGGGACCACGGTCCGGACGACGCTGGACCTGACAATTCAGGATCACTGCGAACGCTGCGTGCGGGACCGGCTTTCCCGCCTGTCCGACAACAACGTCCAGCATGCCGCCGTGGTGGTGCTGGAGAATGCGACCGGACAGGTGCTCGCGCTGGTGGGCAGCCCTGACTACACGAGCCCGCGGAGCGGCCAGGTGAACGGCGCCACGGCGCGGCGTTCGCCGGGATCGGCGCTGAAGCCGTTCACCTATCTCCTCGCGTTTCAGAACGGACAAAGCCCCGCGGACATCGTGGACGACCTGCCGCTGGAACTGATGACTCCCACGGGAATCTACCGGCCGGAGAACTACAACCGCCGCGCCGCCGGGCCGGTGTCGCTGCGCGCTGCCCTCGCCAACAGTCTCAATCTCTCCGCCGTGCGCACTCTGCAAAAGCATGGCGGACCGGCGGCCCTGACAGAGGCACTGCAAAGCTGCGGAGTCACCACCCTGACACGAGATCCGGACGAATACGGACTCGGGCTGACGATCGGCGGAGGGGAAGTGACCCTGCTGGAGCTGACCGCAGCGTACTCCTGTCTCGCACGCATGGGCACCCACCGCGCGCCGGTTTTCCTGACAGATGCAGCGGCGCCTCCGGAGGTGCGGGTTTTCGATCCCGCCGCCTGCTGGCTCCTGGCGGACGTGCTGGCGGACAACGACGCCCGCATCCGCAATTTCGGCATGGAGAGCGCGCTCCGCCTGCCGTTTCCCGTCGCCGTCAAAACCGGCACCAGCACCGACTACCGGGACAACCTGACGGTGGGTTACAACGCACGCTTCACCGTCGGCGTGTGGGCCGGAAACTTCGACAACTCGCCCATGCGCGGCGTCTCCGGCGTCACGGGAGCGGCCCCCATTTTCCGCGACATTTTCACGTGGCTCGACGCCCGCTGGCCGACGCCGTGGTTCGAGCGCCCGCCGGAGGTGATGGAAATGCAGATCGATCCCCTGACAGGAAAACCGCGCCCTTCGCGGCTTGCGGGACAGCGGCCTGCGGTGATGGAGAAGTTCCTTCGCGAAAATGCCCCGGCGGCGGACTCCGGCGAGAGTTTTTACGACGCCGCCGGCCGGGTCCTGCTGCCGCGCCGCTATGCGGCATGGCTGGCCGGGCCTGACAACTGGCTGGGCGCTGCGGCCGTGGCCACCGACAGCGAACCGGCGGACGAATTCCGCATTCTCGCGCCGCTGCCCGGGACGACGGTGCTGCTCGACCCCGATCTTCCCGACCACGGCCGCCGCCTTCTGCTGCGCAGCACCGCGCCGCCCGCGGAAACGGAATGGTCCAGTGCGACGCTGCAAATCGAATCCTCCGCCCGCGGCGCGATCGCGCTGCTGGAGCCGGGCGAGCACACCCTGACCGCGCGATCCGCCCGGACCGGCGAAACGAGGCAATCCACGTTCACCGTGCGCCGGCTTTGAGCGCCGGCGGGATTGCGAATTGCGCACACCGTTCTCCGGACTTTGCTGACCCGCATGAACAGTCACGTCCGGCCCACGCCCCTCACCGATTCGCTCTACGACTACGTCCTGCGCACAGGACTGCGCGAGCCTGACGTGCTGCGGCGTTTGCGCGAGGCCACCTCGCTGCTGCCGGACGGCGAATGGCAAACCGCGCCGGAACAGGGACCGCTGCTGGAGCTGCTGCTGCGGCTGCTCGACGCGCGCCGCGTGCTCGAAGTCGGCACCTTCACAGGCTACGGCACGCTGTGGATGGCGCGGTCGTTGCCTAACGGCGGACTGGTGCTGACCTGCGACCTGCGCGCGGATTTTGCCGCCACGGGCCGGCCGTACTGGGAGGAAGCCGGCGTCGCGGAGCGCATCCGTTTTGTCGAAGGTCCCGCGCTCGCCACTCTCGACGGACTGCTGGCGGACGGCAGCGCGGAGAGCTTTGACTTCGCTTTCATCGACGCGGACAAGGAGAACTGCGTCAGCTATTACGAGCGCTGCCTCGCGCTGGTGCGGCCCGGCGGCATCGTGGCCGTGGACAACACCCTGTGGGACGGACGGCCCGCCGATCCTCACAACACCGAGCCCTCGACGCTCGCCATCCGCGAACTCAACGCGCGCCTTCATGCCGACGAACGGGTGGACCTTTGCTTTCTGCCCTTCGCCGACGGCCTGACTCTGGCACAGAGGAAATCCTGACAGAGATTGCGCAGTTGTCTCCGGCGCGGAAGCGAAATTTCCAGCACGGCTGTCCGTCCCCGCTCAGTTTCCCGCGGCCTGCCGCCTACTGACGCGCCGGACCGAAATGCATCACGGCGCCGAATCCTCCGGAATGCGGCGCTCCCAGCCGGGAGATGAGTTCCTGCTCCGGCAGCAGCACCGGACTGCTTCCGGTCGCGCGGCGGCGCCACCACCACAGCGCCGCCACGGCAAGACCGGCGGCGTGAATTCCAACCACGAATGCCCACCAGTGCCCGCCGGACGGAGCCGCGGCCACGACCGGCGGCAGCGGCTCATCGGTGGGCGTCACCACCCCCTGACGGTGCAGACGGTCGAGCCGGATGGCGGTTTTATAGCAAAATCTCTGAAGCTGTCCGGCGGGTGAGGACATCCGCGCCGCCTCGCGCACGCCAAAGTCGATCACCTGGCGCAAATCCTCCCCGCGATGCCGCCGGTGGACTTCACGCGAGAAGAACGCCTGCGTCCGCTCCGGCCGCCCCATGAAATAGAGAATCAGCACCGCTTTGGTGTTCCCGTGCCATGACTGGAGCAGTTCCTGCGGATGAAGCGCCGCGGGAATCCGCTGGGAGGGGCGCATCAGCACCACACTGGTCTGAAAGGTTCCCCGCTCGATGAGGGACTCGCCTATCAATTGCGCGAGCGGAGCCGCCTGCGCCGGAGTGAGCAGCCGCTGCGGGTCGTGCAACGGCGGCGGCGGGGTGGCTCCGAAGCAGGAATCGAGTACCTCCTGCGTCAGCGCCTCATCCGGCACCGGCGGGATTTCGGCCGCCTCTTCTCCGGGCGGGGGAAGTTCCACCACGCCACCGGTCCAGAGTTCCGGGGGAAACAATCCCGGTTCGTCACCACCGGTTTCAGGCACGGTGCGCAGACCTTCCGGGGCCACCTCCGGAAGTGTCAGGGGATCTGAAAAGTCCGGAACCAAGTCCGTCAGGGCTCCCGTTTCCTCCTTGTCCGAAGCCGGAGTCACTGCTGCGGAATCGCCGGGAGAGGGCTTGTCCTGCGCGCAGACGCCGGCCGGCACAGAGGCGATCACCAGGGCCGCCATCAGCCGCAACCTCCAGTCTCCGCGCCGGTAACGGCGCAGCTTGCGAATTGCCTGACAATGGAAGGAAATTTTCATTCGGCGGAATGATGCCGGGGCTGAGCGGCCCCGTGCCGGTGACCGTCCCGGATGCGGACGAACTCCGGAGGCGACGGGACCGCCTCCGGTTTCAGCGGAGCGAACCGCGCGGGATGCTTCGATGCCTCCGCGGCCCGGCGGCGGAGCCGGCGTGTCAGGGTGTGCAGCGCGGAGAGAATGCCCGCGGTCCAGCGGCCGCGCTGGAAATCCCGCCGGGCCGCCTGCAGCACACGCCGCTGATCCGCTTCGTCGAGATAACACTCCAGGAAATATCCCGGCACCAGCGCGGCGGACCGCCCGTGCACGTCCAGCACGAAGAGCAAACCGTTTTCGTTGGGGCGCATGGCATCGAGTTCGCAAACCGCCGCGCGATTGAGCAGCCAGAATCCGAATTGACGCAGGCTGGTCTGCGCCGGCAGGGCTCCGCAGTACACCGCCGCAAACAGCTGCGGGAAGCGCCGCTCGAAATCGATCAGGCCCCGTTCCACGCATTCCAGTTCGGTGCGGCTGAGCACGCCCGCCGCATCCGTCACCCGGTCCAGCAGCACCGCGTCGCCGCCAAAAATCTCGTCCATCACCGCCAGCGAAAAACCGCAGTGCAGGCAACTCTCCCCGCCCGGCGCGGTCCACTGAGTGCAGCGCGGGCATTTCCAGTCCGGGTGATGATCGGGCGGGCTCGACATGCAGGATGCGGCGGGAGCGTAACCGTGCCGCCGCCGCCGTCAACAATCGCGGCATTTCCCGGCGCGGAAATTTTCATGACCTTTGCCCGGGCTTGCACGCTCCGGTGCCGGTGGTTAAGACATTCCATGCACGAGGAGAAAAACACGGCCCGCGCCTCAGTGCGCATCGGTTACGACGGAAAGGTCCACAAAGTCTTCCGCGGACCGCTCGCGAGGGAGCGCTATGAACACGAAGTCCGCGTCCTGCGCTACCTTGAGCGCGCCGGCTGCCCGTTCGTTCCCAGAGTTCTCGAAACGCACGACGAAGAGATGCACCTCGTGACCTCCAACTGCGGCGCCCGCGTCCAGCACCTCACCCCCGACAAACTCCGCCAGCTGTTCCAGGACCTCGAACAGTACGGCGTGCGCCACGACGACCCCTACCAGCGAAACGTCACGTACCGGCAGAGCGACGGACGATTCTGTCTCATTGACTTCGAGTTCGCCACGATACTGGAGAGCCCGCATCTGGGTCCGCCCCGCCCGGAGCCCGAGTGATTCCCCTCCGCCTGCATGCCCGCCAAACGCAAATTCGTACCCTCACGCATCTCATGGTCAGGCCTGACGCACCGCGGCAGGGTCCGGGAGCAAAATGAGGACGCCTTTCTCGCCCTCACTTTCAATGCCGAGGGCCTGCGCTTTCTCGGCAAGACCGGTGAGTCCTCGCTGGATGAAGGCGATTTCGTCTTCGCCGTGAGCGACGGCATGGGCGGAGCCAACGCCGGGGAGTTCGCCAGCCGTCTCGCAGTGGATAAGATCACGCGGCTGCTCCCGGCCACTTTCCGCCGCGCGGCGGCCCAGCTCGCCTCCGGCATCGGGGACGTGCTGATCGAAATCTTCCATCACGTCCACGCCGAGATGGTGAAGATGAGCGTCTATTCCGAATGCGCCGGCATGGGCGCCACGCTCAGTCTCGGCTGCCTCAGCCCCGGCTGGTTTCACTTCGCTCACATTGGCGACAGCCGCATTTACTACCTGCCGGAAGGCGGCGCCCTGACACAAATCACCGAGGATCACAGCCACGTCGGCTGGCTGCGGCGTCAGGGCAAACTGACGGAACGCGAAGCCCGTTATCACCCGCGCCGCAGCGTTCTCAGCCAGGCGCTGGGTGCGGCGCATCAGTTCATCGAGCCGCAAATCGGCGCGGTGCGCACCCTGCCGGGCGACCGCTTCATGATTTGCTCCGACGGTGTCACCGACGGCCTCTGGGACGACCGCATCTCCGAACTGCTCGGCGCCCCGCCTTCGCGGGCCCTGCCCCGCGCCCAGCGCATCGTCGATCTGGCCGTCAGTGAATCCGGCCGCGACAACTGCACGGCCGTGGTGGTGGAACTCGGCTGAGGCGCTGCACAGCTCTTGTCAGTCGCCCGCCTGGTCCCGCATTTCGTCGAGGAACTTCTCCATCAGCCGCCGGTCGCGCTTTTCCGGACGCCCGTGGAATCCGGTGAAGGTATTGAGCCTCCGCTCCTCGCGCCTCGCTGCGGCCGCGGCGAGTTCCTCCGGCGGAGTCAGGTCCTCCATGCTTTCCGGCACCAGTTTGGCCCCCACGCGCTGACCGATCGCCCGCTTCACGCGAACCGTGCGCGTCACGTCCTCCTGACGGATTTCCATGACGTCGCCTGGCTTCACCAGTCGTGAGGGTTTCACCTCCTGACCGCCCATGCGCACGCGGTGCAGCCGGCAGGCATCCGCCGCGCTCTCGCGCGATTTGCACAAGCGCACCGCCCAGAGCCAGCGGTCCAGGCGCATGGTCGGCGGAGCATTCTGATCCGGCATGGCGGTGGATTGTGAGGGCGGCCTGGTCAGAGTTCCACACTGGGATAACTGCCCAGCACTTTGACAAAACTGCAGTGGTTCGCCAGTCCGCGGAGCGCATTCTGAATGCCCTCCTCCTCACAATGTCCCTGCACGTCCACGAACAGGAAATACTCCCAGTCACGGCGTTTCGACGGCCGGCTTTCGATCCGGGACATGTTCAGGTGCAGTTCATTGAACGGCTCCAGAGCGTGAAACAGCGAGCCCGGTTCGTTCCGCACGCTGAACATGATGCTGGTGCGGTCTTTGCCGGTCGGCGGACAGGTTCGTTCACCGATCACGAGAAAGCGCGTGGTGTTGGTGGCGCTGTCCTGGATGCTGTGCTCGATCACGCTCAGGCCCTTGAGCGACGCCGCGAGCGCCCCGCCGAGCGCGCCGGCCTGCGGCGTCCGCGCCGCGACTTCCGCGGCCCGCGTCGTGCTCGGCACTTCTATCAGCTCCGCTTTGGGAAAATGCCGGCCCAGCCACTCGCGGCACTGGGCAAATACCGCGGCGTGACTGTAAAGCACCTGGATTTCCTCACGTGCGCAGTTCGCCATGAGACAATTCTCGATGCGCAGCAGAATCTGCGCGCAAATCTGCAGCGGACTGTCCGCAAAGAGATCCAGTGTATGCACCGCCGCGCCTTCGGTGGTGTTCTCGATCGGCACCACGCCGTAGTTGGCGCGCCGCCGCGCCACGGCATCGAAGACCTCCTCCAGACTGTCCTTGTCGGCATAGGCCACACTGGCGCCGAATTTGTTGATCGCCGCCTGGTGCGTCCATGTGCCCGCGGGCCCGAGATAGGCAATTTTCAAATCATCCTCCAAAGCCAGCGCCGCGGACATGATTTCCCGGTATATGGCCCGCACGCTTCGTTCCGGCAGCCGGCCTTTGGCTTCCGTGTTCTTTTTCACCAGTCCCTGAAACACCGCCTCCTCGCGCTCCGGGGCATAAATTTGCAGGCCCTGCTGCTTTTTGAACTGCCCTATCTCATGCACCAAATCCGCCCGCTCATTGAGCAGGCGGAGCAGTTCGCTGTCGAGAGCATCTATTTTCCGGCGCAGTTCGTCGAGGGCCATGGGCATCGTTGCATCTTAGCCTCCGGACGCGCCGCGCAATGAAAGAATCCGCGCCGCGCGCCCCGGCCATCCTTCATTCTCCACTGGCATCCGCCGCGCCGCGTGCCAGGGCAGCGGCCCCGCATGAAAATCATCCGCTGCCCCGACTCAACCGGCACTCCCGTTCACGCCGCGCTCCAGCCCGACGGCTCCGCGCTCGTCCTTGCCGGCTCCCTCTACGACTCGCCCCGCCTCACCGATCAGCGCATCGCCGCTCCGCAACTGCTCGCGCCACTGGAACCGGAGGTGATCTTCTGCATCGGCCTCAACTATCGCAAGCACGCGGAGGAAGGCAACGCGCCGATCCCGGAGTTTCCCGTCGTGTTTATGAAATCGAAAGCCTCCGTGCAGAATCCCGGCGGCCCTATCGAACTCCCGCGTCACCTGCGCAGCGACGAAGTGGACTACGAATGCGAACTCGCCATCGTCATCGGCCGCCGCTGCAAGAATGTCAGCAAAGAGCGCGCGCTGGACTGTGTGCTCGGCTACACCTGCGCCAACGACGTGAGCGCCCGCGACTGGCAGCGCGCCCGCGGCGGCAACCAATGGAGCCGCGCCAAGACCTTCGACACCTTCTGCCCGCTCGGCCCCTGTCTCGTCACGGTGGATGAAATCCCCAATCCGAACGCCCTGACCATCCGCACTGTGCTCAACGGCGAAGTGATGCAGGACTGGAACACGAACGACATGATCTTCGACGTGCCCGCGCTCATCAGCTATCTCAGCGGCAGCACTACCCTGCTGCCCGGCACCGTCATCCTCACCGGCACCCCCCACGGCGTCGGCTTCGCGCGCAAGCCCCCCGTCTTTCTTCAACCCGGCGACACCGTGAGCATCGAAATCGAAGGCATCGGCACCCTGACGAATCCTGTGATTGAGGAGCCCTCTGCCTGAATGGGCACGACATCCGCCTTGTCCGCGGGGCGAATTTCATCTGGCCAAACCCTTCGAGGGAGGCCACACTCGCACCATGCTCATCTCATCTGAAATCGCAGACGCCATCAACGCCCAGATTGGCATGGAGTTTCATGCGTCGCTCCAGTACGATGCCATCGGCGCGCATTTCTCCAGCGAGTCCCTGCCCCGGCTGGCGCTCTACTTCTTCAAGCAGGCCACCGAGGAGCGCGGCCATGCGCACCGGTTCATGAAGTATCTCATCGATTGCGGCGCGCGCGTCGTGATTCCCGCCCTGCCCGCCACCATCAACCGCTTCCAGTTCGCCAAAGACGCCGTGAAGCTCAGCTACGATCAGGAATTGGCGGTCACCAAAGCCATCAACGCCATTCAGGACACCGCGGTGAAAAGCGGAGATCACCTCACGGTCACCTTTCTCCAGTGGTTCATTCGCGAGCAGCTCGAAGAAGTGGCCAGCATGGAAACACTGCTCAAAACCGTCGAGCGCGCCGGCGAAGGCGGTCTGTTGCTTGTCGAGCAGCTGCTCACCAGCGGCAGTCTCAAAGGCGGCGGCCCGGCCATTCCCGGCGGCGGCGAAGACGAAGCATCCTGACAACTGACAATCATGTCCACCCCCGGCAAATCCTTCGCGCTCCGGCGCGACGTTGACGTCATTCGCATCCCCAGCGGGGAAACCATCAGCCTGCCCGGAGGCACGGAGGTCATCATCACGCAGGCACTCGGCGGCAGCTACACCATCGTGGTGCCCGGTCAGGCCGGACTCTTCCGCGTGAGCGGCGCCGACGCGGATGCTCTCGGCCGTGAAGAGGCCGCCGCCGCGCCCGCGCCCACCGCCTATTCCGAGGAGGCACTGTGGGACCAGCTGCGCACCTGCTATGATCCGGAGATTCCTGTCAACATCGTGGACCTTGGACTCATTTATAAGCTGGAGGCCAATCCCGCGGGCGGAGGCGTGATGGTGCGCGTGGAATTGACCCTCACTGCACCCGGCTGCGGCATGGGTCCGAGCATTGCCGGTGAAGTGCAGCGCAAGCTTCTCGCCGTGCCCGGCGTGGCCACCGCAAACGTCGAACTCGTGTGGGAGCCGCCATGGAGTTCCGAACGCATTACGCCGGAAGGCCGCGTGCAGCTGGGCATGGAGTGACCGCGCACTCGCGGCATTGCGCCCCGTGAAGACTGGGCGTTGCATGGCGCATGGAGACGCCCCTGCCCGCCATTCACGCCGCCTGTTTGTCATTTATCCTGACACTGCCGCGCTTGTCGGCGCAGGACAAGACTCAGTCGCTGGAATTCACCAAGCCCGAACCTGCCAACGGCCCGGTTACTGCTTCGTTCGTCGAGGAAAGCGGCCTGAGCGTGCGGGTGATTCCAAAGGACGGCCTGCGGCCGGGCGGCGGCGCGCCGGTGCGCCTGGAACTGAACGGCGGCGCGCCAGCGGCCCTGATAAACGCCGGACGCGCTGTGGCGGCGAAATTCACCGGCAAAGATCAGTCCGTGAAGATTCGCGCCGGGCATGGTAAGTGGGATTTGCGCGAGGCCCACATGGTGCGCGTGAAAATCAGAAACACCGGCGCGAATCGCGCGACGCCCGCGGTGCATCTGAGCAGCGAGCCCGGCCCGACGGATACCGCGATTCACCCTATCGAACCGGGCGCCACCGGCGAGGCATTCGTGTCGTTCATTTCCGCCGTGCCGTGAGTGGGCGACGCGAAGGCGCACGAGTCCAGGGAAAAGATCATCGCCGGCAACGGCACGCGTTTCATCAGCGATGCGTGAACAGCGTCACGATCACCGCGAGCCGCGATGAGGTGCAGCAGATCACTATCGAGTCCATTACCGCCGGCACGCAGCCCGCCGAATTGCCCGACTGGCTCGGCAAGCGCCCGCCGGTGGAGGGCGAGTGGGTGGAGACGTTTCGCGAGGAATTCGACGGCAGCTCCGTGAACCTGACGAAATGGAACCTCTACACCGCGAACTATTGGGACCAGCTCAGTCATTTCAGCAAAGACAACGTGCTGGTGAAGGACGGCGTCGCCCGGCTCCGCTACGAAAAGAAGAAACGCCGGCACAACGACGATCCCAATGGCAGGGAAACGCCGTTTGCGTCAGGATTTCTCGACAATTACAGCGAGTCGCTGCAGCGCTACGGTTACCTTGAGGCGTACCTGAAACTCCCGTACGCGCCGGGCCTCTGGCCGGCTTTCTGGCTCATGCCCGACCACGACCGCGATGGCTTCATCACGTCCGGCGTGCTCTGGCTCCCGGGCAAAGTCGTCCTCTACAGCAACGGCCGCGTAGTCGCCCGCTGGGAATCCCCGCGCGTCTGCTCCGTCCCCTGCGACCTCATCTTCACCCATGTCATGGGCGGCCGGGACAACAACGACCTCGATGATGCGATGTTGCCCGCCCACTTCGTCATCGCTTACGTCCGCTGCTGGCGGCGCAAAGGCCTCGCATCAAAACTCGACGGCGTGCAATCCACCCAACCCACCCTCGCCGCGCCAGTGAAGCCGGATTGAATTCAGTCCCTGATGCCTTTTCCGGAACCGTTGACCCGGTCACAGGCAGTGTCCATGGCCGGACTCTCAAAGCCTCACCGAAAAAGGACCGGGCGGGTGACTGAAATCACCCGCCCGGCCTTGTAACACAAATACTGTGATTGAAATGATCTACTTCATCCGCCGGCGCAGGACGCTGAGACCAAGCAGAGCAGTGCCCATAATCGCCAGCGTGGAGCCGCCTTCAGGGGTGCTGGTCACGCCCACGTTGGTGAACACGAACTGGTGGTCATCGTAATCCCGGTCCCCGCCGCTCAATGGGCTGATGTCCTCGAAGCCGACGTAGGTGCCGGCGGGAATGATAGAGTCCCCACCATACAGGTACGAATAGATGTGATTCTCACCAGTGCTGTTCAGGGACGGATCACTGTTCAAATAATAATTTACATCCGCAGCATCACTTGGGCCGTTGTAATTTGGAAAGTCGGTGTCGACCGCCAAAATAAACCGAAGAACGTCGCCAGCCATGACACTACCCATTGCGAATGTGGTTCCATAAGGCGTGGAAGTCGTTCCACCCGAACCCGTGTGGTTCTGCAATCCAAAAGCTGAAAAAAGCGGGGTAGCACCATTCACGCTCAAGCCGATTATGCTGCCGTAACCGGCAGATTCCCCGACGAAGTAAGCAGTGACAGGGCCAGTCGCAGCCGCGGTGAATGTGTAGGTAGTCGCATTGACCGTCCCGGCTGGGCTGTAGGGGACGGGAACGGCGATACTAGATGCCGTGAAGGCAAGACACGCCGCGCAGACGAGTCCGAGGGAGTGGAAGATTTGATTTCGTTTCATGTCGTGGAAGGGCGTGTTGGATGTTGAATGGTGAACTCCGGTTGAGCACAACCTAGGTGCCTAAGAGCATAGTTATTCCATCCAGCAGCAGTCATGCCGCCCCCTGTTGGGAGCCCTTTCACCTCAATCAGTTTCCCCGGTTAACGTGTTCTCTCTACGCGATTTGCAAAAGATGAGGAAATCTTGAGATAATTTCCAGAATCGATCGCTCAATTTCATTCTGTAAAGAATGCCGTCGCTGCGGGTTCGCATTCCAAGTGGTGCACATCCTCGCGGCGCCAGACCGCCGTTGGGAAATTTCAGACAACGGGAGGGTTCAAGCCGCTCCCATAAAACGAAACCCGAACCTCCTTCAACCCGCCTTCAGCACCGGCCGGGACCGCAGTTTGCTCAGCGGAATCCCGTAGCGGTTGGCGATCCGCAGGGCGTTCATGATTTCGTGAATATCCCAGAACTGGGTCTTCTCCACGCTGCCCACTTCACGGAGCGGCTGGAGGTCTTCGGCTGCACCCTGCAGCTGATATTTGTTGATAGGGGCACACATAGTGTCTTGGTCTTTGGTTCTGCTTCAAAATACGCGCCCTGCGGTCATCCCGCCAATCACGGATGGTCACGTTTCTGTCACTTCTCCGCCGGCAGCGCGCCGGAGCGGCGGCCGGCCCCGGTTCGAACCGCTTTTTTCGGCCGCTGATTGTCGCCTTGCGGCCGGCGGCGGGGGCACCATCATGCGCGCCCTTTTTCCCATGTCTCAGCAGCCCGCCAAAACACAATCCGCCATCAATCCCGTCCGCGCCGACAACTTCCCCGAGTGGTATCAGGAGGTGATCAAGGCCGCGGACATGGCAGAGAATTCCGAGGTGCGCGGCTGCATGGTCATCAAGCCCTGGGGTTACGGCATCTGGGAGAACATCCAGCGGCAGATGGACCGGATGTTCAAGGACACGGGGCACACGAACGCCTACTTTCCGCTGCTCATTCCGCTCAGTTATCTGGAGAAGGAGGCGGCGCATGTGGAGGGCTTCGCCAAGGAGTGCGCGGTGGTGACGCACCACCGCCTGGAATCGGTGAAGCAGCCGGACGGGAGCATGAAAATGGTGCCGACGGGGGAGCTGACGGAGCCGTTCGTGATTCGCCCCACGAGTGAGACGATCATCGGCGCGGCCTTTGCGCGCTGGGTGCAGAGTTACCGCGACCTGCCGCTGCTGATCAATCAATGGTGCAATGTGATGCGCTGGGAAATGCGTCCGCGCATCTTTCTGCGCACGGCGGAGTTTCTCTGGCAGGAGGGACACACCGCACATGAAACGAAAGACGAGGCGCTCCAGGAAACGGCGCTGATGCTGGACGTTTATGAGACCTTTGTGCGCGATCACCTCGCCATTCCCGTCATCAAAGGCGAGAAGAGCGAACGCGAGCGCTTTCCCGGCGCCGAGCAGACGCTGTGCATCGAAGCCATGGTGCAGGACCGCAAAGCGATCCAGGCGGGGACGAGTCACTTCCTCGGGCAGAATTTTTCCAAAGCGGCGAACATCGCTTTCACCGGCCGCGGCGGCGCGAAGGAATATGCATGGACAACCAGTTGGGGCGTGAGCACGCGCCTCATCGGCACGCTGATCATGGCGCACAGCGATGACGACGGGCTGGTGCTGCCCCCGCGCATCGCGCCGCAGCAGATCGTGATCCTGCCAGTGACGCCAAAGGAGGAGACGCGCGCCGCCGTGCTGGAGGCGTGTCATTCCCTGGCCCAACAACTCCGCGCCCAAATCTGGCGCGGCGACGCCATCAGCGCCCATGTGGACGCACGCGATCTGCCCGGCGGCACGAAGAACTGGGAGTGGATCAAGAAAGGCGTGCCCGTGCGCATTGAGATCGGCCCCCGCGACCTGGAGAAAGGCACCGTCGCTGTCGCGCGGCGCGACCGCGGCGCGAAGGAGAAGGAATTTCCCGCCATGGCGGACGCAGTCAACAACGCGCCTGCGCTGCTGGAGGAGATTCAGTCAGGACTGCTGGCACGGGCGACGGCGTTCCGCGATCAGCACATGGTTAAGATCGGGACCAAGGAGCAGTTCGAGGAGTTCTTCACGCCTAAAACCGAACGGGAAATCCACGGCGGCTTCGCGCTGTGTCACTGGGCCGGAAGCGCGGGCGACGAGGAGCGCATCCAGAAGCAATACGGCGTGACCATGCGCTGCATCCCGCAGGGCGCGGAGTATCAGGAAGCCGGCAACTGCTTCCTGACCGGCAAGCCCAGCACGCAGCGGGTGATCTTTGCGAAGGCTTACTGATCGTCAGTCCCGGTCTGCTCCAGGGATATGCCCAACCGGCGCAGTTCCACACGAATGGCGTGCAGGTCCCACACGTAAACTTCCTGACGTGTGCCAACCGCCGCAAAGTAGCGTCCCCCGGGGCTTAATCCATTGCGCTCAAAAATCTCCTGAAGCGGTGCATCGAGATGATAGAGCGTGCGCCATGAGCCGGGCTCCAGGATCGCGATGCGCGTGGGCGTGTCCCGCACCGACATGAGACGGCCATCCCGGCTGAAACTGATGAAGCCAAGCAGGGCACTGGACTCGCAGGGCCGGCGGTGGATGAGATTCCACGATGGCACGGCCAGAACACGGTTTTCCGAAAAGCTGGAGCAGGCCAGCCATTTTCCGTCAGGACTGAAGCACGGGAAACAGCCCGGGCCGCAGCTTTCGATGTGCACAGGCTCACGCGCCCCGCTCCAGAGGTCGAAGATGCGCATATCCGAAGAAAGGTACGCGCCGATCGCCAGCCACCGTCCGTCCGGACTGAGGCCTATCGGATTGGTGGAATGGGCTGCGGGAAACGAACGCGCGTCCGCACCCTCACGCCGCACGATGACGTAACCGTCGCCGCCAAATGCCGTGGTTCGACCGTCGAAGGAGGTCACGGCATAGTGGCTGCGTCCGTTCGATCCCGGTCCATAGGGCAGCGGGTCGGGCAATTCCTCCGGGGGAGATCCCGTCCACGGAAGCGCATGGCGGCCGCCGTTGTCGAGCAGTTCCATCCGTTTGCCGCCATCGTAAAAGAGCACCTGTGCCGCGCTGTTCGCAGCGGTGACAGCGTCTGGCGTGCTGCCGTGGTTGTTCTCCAATCGCCACCAGCAGAAGCGTGAACTGAGACCGGTAATTAGCCATTGGTCGTCCGCCGACCACGAAAAAAAGACCGGCCCAAAACCGGAACGCGGCGGATGCAGGATGCGCAGCACCGGGGAAGGACGCCACTCCGCCACGCCGGTTGCGGCGAAAAGCAGTCGCCTTTCCCGCCCATAGTTCCAGCGCTCAAGGACCGGAGGATGGCCCAGCCTTTCCTCACGCGCCATGTCGCACAGGCCCGCCATGGACCAGGTGGAAAATACCAGCAGGTTGCGGGACTCGATAAAAGCGAGTTGAGTGCCGCGGTTGACGATACGCTGCGGCACACAGGCGGCCGGCTCACCCGAATCGGCGTCGAGCGAGACGATAAAATCCCCGCGGCGCACCGCAACGCGTGTGCCGTCAGGCGACCATGCGGCCACCTGTTCATCCACGCCCGGAAATTTCCACTCAATGCTGCCGTCGGCGGTATCCACGAGGCACGCAGCGCCCGTGAATCCGGTCGCCAGCTGGCCCGGCAGTTCGACGGCTTCATCGATGAGGAGCACGAAGCGCCCGTCCGGCGACGGCCAGAGGCGCTGCTGCTTTCTGCCCTGTTCCCGCACCGGCCATTCCGCGATCTTCGGAGTCGTGCGGCGAGTGCCATCCGGCAGGGAAAAAATCGCGAGGCCACCTTCCGACGCCCTGCGCACGACCGCATCGCCCTTGTCGCCGCAAAATGTCAGCGGCGTGCCGCACGGCTCAGCGGGAAAAAAGTCAGGATGCACCAACCGGCCCGAAGCCGTGTCCAGCACCATGCCGCCGCCGTATTTGCCTGTCACCAGCAGCCGCTTCGCGTCGCCCGAGAATCGCAGCACGGAGAGGAGCGGCGGCGGCTTGTCCACGGTGATCGTGCGCCGCTTCGCCGGCGCACCGGCGGTGTGCAGGGTGATTTCCAGTTTGTCAGGCGCAGTCTCCCCAACGAGCGGCATTTCCGCCATGAGCAGCTGGTCGGCCGCGATCGTCCAGCAGGGATGCGTAAAAGTGAAAGCCAGATCCGGGCGCATGACGAAGTCGTCGCGGCTCAGCAGAAAGATGGCGTCATCCCGCAGTTCGGGAGTGACTCCGGCGGCGGCGGCTTCCGAGGCCACTTTGAGGGACTGCGTCACCGCGCCGGCAGCCGTGTCGCGCCGCGCCGCGCGGACTTGATTCAGCAGCGCGTGGTATTCCGCCTGTTCCGCGCGCAGACGCAGTGCCCGTTCGCGGTCCGCCTGGCGATTCACCATCCACGACACCGTCAGCGCCAGCACGGCCACCACCGCCGCTGCCAGCCCGGTCCACCGCAGCGTCTTCAGCCTCCTCTCCATGCCGCGGAGCTTCTTCAATGAACGCCCGCTCGCCACCAGGGCCACATCCGCGAGCATCTCGCGCGCCGTGTGATAACGCCGCACCGGATCCCCCTCGCAGGCACGCAGCACGATCTCATTCAACTCCACGCGCTGATCGAATTCAGGATCGCCGGCCCACCATTCCGGAAGCCGCGGAAACTTTCCGCGGTCCAATCCTGTGAGGGACTCATAGAGCACTTTTCCCAGCGCGAAGATATCCGCGCGCTCCGTGCCCGGTCCTTCGAGCGGCACGAATCCTTCTGTGCCCACGAAACTCCGCGAACTTCCCGCCTCCGCCACCAGTCCGATGTCTCCCAGCTTCGGCACGCCGCCCGTGTAGAGAATGTTCGACGGCTTCACGTCTCGGTGAATCAGTCCCTGCTCATGCAAAAATGCGAGCGCGCCGGCGAGGGATTCCGCGAGGCGCAGACAATCCGGCACTGGAAGGGCATTTCCGGTCAGGCGGGCGGCGAGCGTGGCGGGAGAGTAGGAGTCAGTGAATGCGAACGTGGAAACAGAAAGAGGCGCTGCGCCGGCCCCCGCATGCTGCCGGGCCCCGCCATTTCCCCTGTCACTTTCACTGCCGCCTCCGGCATCGTCCGCGAGTTCCATCACATAGTAGAAAAACTCCCCGGCGTCATTCCGCCCCACATGCAGAATATCGATGAGCCCGTCATGCGCGCGGCTGACCGGCTCACAGCGGCGGATGCCCTCAAACTCCCGCAGCCAGGGCCGGTCGCTGTCGAATGCGGCGCGCCGCACGATCTTCACCGCGCGCAGCGTTCCCATCACATTCCGCGCCAGCCAGACTTCGCCATAACTCCCGCTGCCGATGACGCGAAGCAGCGTGTGATCGGGAACGGCAACGACTTCGGCGCGACTGGACACGGCGGCGATTGTAGCGCGGCTCCGCCGTCCGGCGAGCCGTGTTTCCTGTGATCTTCTTTGACTGGAAAGTCCCGGGCAGGGCGCGGCGAGGTGCGGATTACGGCGGCACCAGCCGGTAGAAGCGACGCGCGCCCTCCGCTTCCCGGAAGAACGGAGTCTCCGGCTGAGGGTCCACGGGAGCCCAAAGTTCCATGTCTGCGGAACTCTCCAGGACCACCGGAGGACCGGCGGGTTCCCATGTCAGGGTCACCGTGCCGCCGTCGAGTTGCATGGTTAGATTCAAATCGGGCGCCGGTTCAAAGGAAAACGTCCAGTATCCGGCGGTGACGGAGAATTCGCCTTTCCCTTCGGAGGATTCGCCGGCGGAGAATTGACCGACGGATGAGCCGGCCAGGGTGAATTCCGCCGGTCCGGCGGACGCGCCGCCGCCGCCGGACGACACGGAGGACCAGGCGAGGGTGAAAGAATCCTGGGCCGGCGCGGTGCTGCAGAATCCAACGAACGCTGTGCAGAGGATGAGTGGCGTTTTCATATCAGGGTCTGGTGATGGTGACGGGACCGTAGGTCGCGGTGAGGGTGCAGGGTTTCGTGAGCGTGCCGGATGGCAGCGTGTAAGGCCCGCCGCGGAGCAGGATCATGTCATCACCTCCCCCAACGGCGTCAATGCTCCGCTGCAGGGACATAAACGACTGGTTGACCTCGAGGCCGGTGTTGCCGTCGGCGCCGCCCCAGGAGACGAACCACGACCTGCCCGTGGTGAATGGCGCGCGCTGGGCGTTGGCAAATTTTGTCCACAGATCCATCTGTGAAGGCAGCAGGACGTCCTCCTCGTGATAGGACATCACATTGTCGAAGGCGCTGTTGATCCGGGCCTTGCCCAGGTCGGTCAGGCTATTGAAGTTCACGCCGTAGAGTGCGTTGCTGAGCTGGTCCCGCGCGGAGATGTTCGGATTGTCCGGCGCGGTCTCTTCCTCGCCATCCCCGTCGGCCACGTGGGAGAGTCCATACACGAATCCCGGATTGTTGAATCCGGGCTGGTCTGCGTAGTCGCCGGTGTGGGTATGCTGGAGGTTGAAAAAGTGACCGACCTCGTGCAGCACGGTTCCTGTGCCGAAGGAGCTTCCCAGTGAGATCGAGAGTCCATTGCCGACGAACGAGCACTGTCCGCTCGAACTGTTATTGACATAAATATTGATGGCGTTTGCGTTCCAGCTCCAGGCAGCCTGGTTTGCCAGCGCCGCAGCTTCGATCACGGCGCGTTTCGCCCGCGCGGGAATGATGTACCAGGTATCCGGGGAGAAGCTCATTGTCAGCGCGGCCGACCCGTTCGCAGCAGTCGCATTCGCGCTCATGGTGAACGAGGTGTTCGGCACGATCGAGAGGATCACGGTGTTGGCCGGGATGCCCGGGCCTTGAACGAGCATGCAGGCCTGCAGGCCGGCAGTGTTGCTGCACGTCACCACGGCCATGCCATTCTGCGTGCCGCACGTCCGGTTTACCGGACCGCCCGCGGGCGCAGGTGGCTGGATCGATAAATACTCGACGACCTGCAGCGAATAACCCCGGGCGGTGTCGTCCAGGATCTGATTGCCGCGCGTGATCTCCTGCGCGAAGCCCGTCGCATTTCCGAACGCTCCCGGCGGGGGCGTGCCGGTGCTGTCATTGATGAACTTGACGGAAAGCCGAACTTTGATCTCCGCGCCCGCCTGCGCAATCAAGACGACCATGCAGGCCGGAATGGCGGCGGTTAGTCTCCAGCAGAAATAATTATTCATCGTGGCAGGGTTTTGAGGTTATTGCAGCGTCACGAGCACCAGCACCATGCCTTCGCTTTCGTTCAGCGAAGTCATCGCTTTGCCCAGAATCGCGCCCTGAGCCTGGTCATGGTCCGCGGCCTTCATGGCGCGTCCCGGGATGGAGGAAGTGGTGAGCAGGTCGCCCGGCTCGATGCTGCCGGCGCTGGTGTCGGCTTTGACAAAGACGCGGCCGCTCAGCGCCACGTTTTCGCCGGCCTCCAGCGCATCCTCCTGGATCATGCTGATGCCCGGGCGAATGCCGTTCGCGCCGCTCACGATGCCCGCGACCTTCTTGTCGTAGGAACGTGTGCTCGCTTTGAGTTTGCCGGGGTTCTTTTCGTCAATGACGACCACGGTGCCCGGCTCCACGCCGTCGTGACTCATGGCGAACGGCTCTGCGAGATCCGCGCCGCCGCGGATGGTGAGGGCGCGGACGTTGGCGTCGTGAACGAGAATGCTCAGTGCCTTGCCCGTGGCCGTGTTGAAGGGCACAAACTGCGTGACTCCGGCATCGGAAACGAGCACGGCTGCATTGGTCGTGGCCACGGGATCAGCCCTCAGAAAAAGACGAGTGCCATAGATGTCGCCGGCGACGTCCAGTTTGGTCGCGGGGGCCGTGGTGCCAATGCCGACATTCCCGCCGGTGGTGACGGCGACGCCGCTGAAGTTCGAGGGCGGCCCGCCCGCAGGACCGGCGACCATCTTGAAGACAGCACCATCGAAGCGGAGGTCCGCCCGGCCGCCGTTGCCCGGCGTGATCGTCATCCCGCTTTCCGTGTTCGGTGAGCCAAACTGCAGCGTTCCTCCCAGCGCCGAGGCGTTGGAAATTTGCAGCGCGCCATTCACTGCCAGCTGGTATCCCGCCGTCGGGGCCTGCAGCCCGATGCCGACAGCACCGGTGGTATCTATGACGATGCCATTCGCATTCCCTGGCGGCCCGCCTGCGATGCCGGCGACCAGTTTCACCGTGCTGCCGTCAAATCGCAAATCGGCGCGCGTGGCGGCATTGGCCCACGTCATCCCGGTTTCAAAGTTAGGGGTGCCGAACTGCATGGTGCCGCCGGTGCCGCCCGGAATGAACTGCACGCTGCCGTTCACGCCGAGCGCATAGCCGGGATTGGGCGCGGACGTGCCGATTCCGACCGGTCCGGCGCTGTAGTGAACGATGTTGTTGCTGACCAGCCAGGGGCCGTTGCCGGTGCCGTTCCCGCCGCCATCCACCCATGCAAGTTCAGCGCCATCGAACGCGAGCACCTGTCCCGGTGCGGGCACGCCCGGCGCGCTCAATTGTGTCAGTCCGACCGCAGCCGGTGCCAGTTTCGCACCGGTCACCGCACCGTCCGCGAGACTGCCTTCCGTCACCGATCCGTCCTTCACCGTGAGGGCACTCAACGACTGGATCGCATAGGGGGCGGTACGCACCGCCGTCCTTCCCGGCACCGCAACGTAGTCCTCCGCGCCCGCGATTTTGGCATACATTTGCACCCAATAGGCCGTGCCGTCGAATATCAGCGGTCCGCCAAAATCAAGGTCGGCAGTGAACAGGCCGCCGGTGATATTCTGCGCCGGCAGTTCGATTTCTGCGGCAATCAGATTGCCGTCGGCGGCGGCATCGTAGAGTTCGAACTTTAGATCGAAGGCGCCGTTCGCCGGCGCGCCGTTGTGGTCAAGACGGCCCTGATAGGTGAATGCATTGCCGACGGGATCAGCAGCAGCGGTGAAGGCAAGCGCGAGCAGCGCGATGATGGTGAGGCGGTTCATGGTATTATTTCTTTCTCCGGGTGCGGCCGGAAGCTTGCAGGTTTCTCAGAATATTCCCGCCCGCGCCGCGCCCGGCTGCTTGAAGCCGGTGCTTTGCATTATCGGGATGATGTTGCGCAGTGGATTCGCGGTGGCTCAATCCATTCTAAACTTGAGCCGAAAAAACCGATGCGGTGCCGTCACTTGAACCGTGACAGAAAGGCGTCCTCCACTCGTGTCGGGGGGCTGTGACACCGCCGCCCATGAGCCAGGCAGCGCGGGATCCGCCGTCTCCTGCAAATGCCAGGCCGCCGCATGCGCCGGCCAGGAGAGCACGGCCCAGCCATGCGACGTTTTGATGTCGAGGACAGGAGGAGGATCGTTGAGTAGCCGGGCAACCCCGGGCCGCACGACGCCGCCAACGGCGAGGAAGCCGCCGCTGAGGAGCAGGTTGCCGTCCGCCTGCAGTGTGAGTGCTGAAATTCCAACGTTAGGATTGAGGCCGGGATCGAACGTATCGTCCACACTGCCGTCGGCGTGGAGACGGTAAATTCCCTGGATCAGATCGTCCTCTCCGTCGCCGTTCAAGCCGAGGAAGTAGTAGCCGAGAGCGAGAATCTTCCCGTCCGGCTGCAGTGTGATCGAACGGGCGCCCAGAATGCCGGTGTAGTCGCCGGCATCGTACGGATTCACCTGGAAACTGCTGTCCCGGCTGCCGTCGGCATGAAGGCGGGTGATCCAAAAAATTCCGCCCGGATCATTGGCTGGAGAGAGGGCGCCGCCAACAACGATCCGGCCGTCAGGCTGCAGCGCGATGGAATCAACCCCGCCGGCCAGGTCCACGCTGAAGGTGTGGTCCCTGCGGCCGTCAGCATGGAAGCGGGCGAGATTGAGAATACTGCCATCTTCCAGAGTGAATCCGCCTCCCACAAGCACCTTGCCGTCCGGTTGCACGGCTATGGCATCGATGCGGCTGCCATTATTGATCACACGCAGAGAGAAACTCTCATCGAGGCTCCCGTCGGCATGGAGGCGGAAGACTCCGTAGTAGTAATCGGTGCTCAGCCCGTAATTGCCGTCGCAGAGAATTTTGCCATCGGGCTGCAGCGTGAACGAACGAACTCCGAATCCGATGAGGCCCGCGCCGGGATTGAAGGTGGCGTCCAGAGTTCCGTCCGGATGCAGTCGCTCGAAAAATATCTGCTCACCGCCGGCAGTGAACATGGCTCCGCCAATGAGCACATTGCCGTCCGGCTGGAGAGCGGTTCTGTTTGGATAGGCCATCCACCGGTTCGCAGGGCCGGCATCGAAGCTTCGATCCAGACTGCCATCGGCATTCAGGCGCGCGACTCCGGCACGG
Source organism: uncultured Akkermansia sp. (assembly GCA_964523105.1). Taxonomy (GTDB): domain Bacteria; phylum Verrucomicrobiota; class Verrucomicrobiia; order Verrucomicrobiales; family V1-33; genus V1-33. The sequence goes on along the minus strand of CAZFZN010000047.1, from coordinate 18,857 downwards.
AAGGCGTCGTCAATATAACGAAAGGTTCCGGTGATGATTACTTTGCCATCCGGCTGCACCAAGGTGGAAATGACGGCACCGCCCACGCCCGCGCCGGCCACAAAGCCGCGGTCCAGACTGCCATCCGTATGCAGGCGGCTCAGATAAAAGAAGTTCGCGCTCGCGTCGCCCCCGGCGATCACTCTTCCGTCCGGTTGCACGGCCAGTGCAAAAACGTCAGTGCGCGGGCCAGGGCCGGGATCGAAGCTGCCGTCCAGCGTGCCGTCGGCATGGAACCGGGCGAGCCGGTTGCGGGGAGTTCCATTGACCGCCGAAAACTCACCGCCGCAAAGCACTCTGCTGTCGGACTGCACCGCAATGGAATGGACCACTGTATTCGGTCCGTCGCCGGGATGAAAACTAACATCGAAGCTACCGTCCGCATTGAGGCGGTCGAAGGTGTTGCGGTGAGATCCGTCCGTATTGCGAATGTAGCCGCCGATGAGCACCTTGCCATCCGTCTGGCTGGCGACCGCATAGAGGTCCGTCCCCGGCCCCGTGGCGGGAACGAAATCCGTGTCCGCCGTGCCGTCGCTGTTGAACCGGGCGACTCCGAAACGGACTTCCCCGCCGGCACGGATGAAACTGCCTGCGACCAAAACTTTGCCGTCCGGCTGCACGGCGATGGAATAGACTCCCGGCATCAGGTCTCCCACTCCGTCCACGCCCGAAAATCCGGCACTGCTGCCGTCGGTGTTGAAGCGGGCCAGCCCGCCCGGCCACGTCCCGCCCGCCACGATCCTGCCATCCGACTGAATCCCGATCGCGAGGACACCGACGGGCACTTCCTCCTTCAGCAACATCCGGGGAAATCCCGTGTCCTCACTGCCGTCGGCATTCAGCCGGGCCATCCCCTGATGAAAACCCACCAGCACTTTGCCATCGGCTTGCAGCGCGAGCGATTTGACCGACGCCATCCCCGAGTTGGGATTCACAACGAACGTCGGATCGCCACTGCCATCCGCATTGAGTCTGGCCAAATTGTAGCGCAGTAGGCTCTTCACCATGGTGAACTCGCCGCCGATGATCATCTTCCCGTCCGGCTGCAACGCGATGGCGCGCACCGTGCCATTCACCCCCGAGCCGGGATCGAACGACAGATCTACATCGCCCGCCATCGCGCCGTGCGCTTGGATACAGAAAACTCCCGGGCCCCGCAGCAGAGTGACCGCGAGGAGGAAGGTTCTGATCAGTCGAGGAATTTTCATGAGGGGCGATCCGTTATTCATGGTGTTATGGTCACCTTCAGCCGGGCGAACAGCGCCTGCGTCGTCCCGACCGGGATCGCGACAGTGATCGTGTCCGGGGCGCTTCCATTTTCCGCAACGGTCACGCCCGGGCTCGATGCGGCGGTGTTCGCTCCAATAACGAATACATCAGGCCACGCGATGAGGTTCGTGCCGCTTTCGACGGTCACTGTCACTTCCGGCGTTTCCGAAGCATCGTCACGGCGAAACGTGAACATCATGTCGTTGCCCGCCACGCGGACTGCGGGTCGCGGCGAACCGGCGACTTCCTCGAATCCGACCGGCTGACTGCCCAGCACGTACTCCACAGCATTCAGTATCCCATCGCCATCCGGGTCGGCATTGGCGGCCGCGGCGGCTCCTGAAAGCCCGAAACCAGCGACCCATGCAGCGTATGCCACGGGCGGTCGCGGGTCGCCGGAAAGACGGGCCACATGCGGACGCAGGACGCCCCGGATTGTCAGGAACTTGCCACCGACGAGCACGTTGCCGTCAGCCTGGAGTTCAAGACAATGATTGCCGGGGAAGTATCCGGTCTCGAAGCTGAAGCCGCGATCCAGACTGCCATCGATGTTGAGGCGGACCGGCCCGCTGTAATACTCCTCAGTTTCCGGGCGGTAGTAGCCGCTCGCGATTACCTTTCCGTCCGGCTGCCACGCGATCCCGCCGCCATCTGTCGTCGCCGTGTAGATGGAAACTCCCGGCCCGGTATCGAACGATGCATCCACGCTGCCGTCGGCATTGAGCCATTGGACAGTTTCGGCGACGACTCCATCGGTGCCCGTCAATGCGCCCGCGATGAGGATCCTGCCGTCGCCGCGCGGAATGACGCATCTTACTTCGATCCCGACGAATTCTTCGGAGTAGCCGTGGCGGAAGCCGCCATCCAACGACCCGTCGGCATTCAGCCTGACGAGGCTATAGCTGCCCGGATCATCGCCGATGGAGAATCGACCTCCGACCAGGACTTTACCATCCGCCTGCGCGGCGACGCAGTTGATGTCAGGGAGGTTTCTCACCTCCATGGCCAAGGGCTGAAAGGTGCCATCCACACTGCCGTCCGCGTTGAGCCGAGCCAGGGTCTTGTAGCGGACGTCGTCCACGGTGGATTCTCCGCAGGCAAGGATTCTGCCGTCCGGCTGCAGGGCCATCAAATCAAACCCGCCCGGCACGCCGGCGCCCGCGTGGAAGCTATGGTTGAGGCTTCCATCGCTGTGCAGTCGGGTAATCTCGCCGCGCCCGGTGACCGTGCCTTCGGAATCCACAGACTGGGAGCGACCGGAGAGAAGCATCCTGCCATCCGGCTGCAGCAGGATTCGCTCGCCATCCGCTGGAATTCCCAGGGCCGGTTGAAAAGTGCCGTCCAAACCCCCGTCCGGATCGAGGCGCGCCACCGTGACTCCCCGGGTGCGGTATATGTTAGGGAAGTTTCCTCCGATGAGCACTTTGCCGTCCGGCTGCACCGCGAGGGAATAGACCTTTCCACCCACCCCTCCCAGGACCACAAATGTCCCGTCGCGGCTCCCGTCCGTATTGAGGCGAACGAGGGTGTTCAGGCTTACCAGATTGCTGTCACCCGCGATGTCGATGCCGCATGCCAGGACCTTGCCATCGGACTGGATGGCCAGGGCATAGATCGACGGCTGGATGCCCGGGAGGTTGCCGAACGCGCTGTCCAGTGACCCGTCCGGATAAAGCCGGGCCAGTTTCGAACCGCTCGCCCCAGTCGAGAAGCGGCCCGTGATGATCTTGCCATCGGGCTGCACGGCAATGGCGATGGTCCAGCCGGACGTGCCCGCACCCGGAACAAACTCCGGATCGAGTGCGCCGTTGGCCTCCAGTCGGGCGAAGCCGCCACGGGCCACGCCGTTGACGCTTTGAAAAAGGCCGCCGATGAGCACTTTCCCGTCCGGCTGCAGCGTCACGGCCGAAACAAAGTCGTCCGGGCCGGCATTGAAGCTGACATCGCGGCTTCCATCCGGATTGAGCCGGGCGATCGACGCATTGTCCACCGTCATGGACTGGCCACCGATCAGGATCTTGCCGTCAGGTTGAAGGGTTACGGCGTCCACCCTAGCGTAAAAGTTGTCGGAGGTGTCCGGGAGAAACGATTCGTCGAGACTGCCGTCAGCGTTGAGTCGGGCGATGCCGCTGCGCAGTGTGGTTCCCACGGCCCTGAACCCGCCGTAAATCAGAATCCTGCCGTCCGGCTGCAGCGCCATCGCCGCCGACTGGGAGATCGAATCGTAGCCGGTGATGAGCGGAAGAGTGAACGTGGTGTCCAAACTCCCGTCGGCATGGAGGCGGGCACCGCCCACCAGCACCTTGCCGTCCGGCTGCAGCACAAGGGCGAAGCCGCCCGTTGCCGGGTCGAAGCTGCTGTCCCCGCTGCCGTCCGGGTTGAGCCTGGCCAGCCCCGGACGGGCGAGACCCCGGACCTGGGTGAAATTGCCGGCGATGAGGATCTTCCCGTCCGGCTGCAACGCGAGAGCGCCCACCGACCCATCGAGTCCCGAGCCGGGATCGAAGGACAGGTCAACCTCCCCCGCCGCGGCCTGCGCATGCGGAGCGAAGGCCACCAATTGCACCAGCAAAATCACGGCGCGCGCGACGGTCTCAAACAAGTGTGGTTTCTTCATAGGTCGTTTAATCCATCATGCGAGTTTAGCGGCTCGATGCCCTCAGCCATTTTAGAGTCGGAAGGAATGCGATGCATCATATCTCACGGGCTGATCGTCACCTTAAGCCTGACGAATTTTGAGTTGTCCTGTCCGATGGGAATGGCAACGGTGACAGTGTCCGGTGCATCGCCATTTTCGACGACGGTAACGCCAGGGGCGGATGAGGCGGTATCGGACCCGACGTGAACGACGCGGGGCCATGTCAGTAAATCGGTGCCCGATTCGACGGTTAGGGAGATGTCGGGAGTCTCGGAAGTGTCATCCCGGTGAAAGGTGACCAGCATGGCATCCCCGCTGACGGCGGCGGCAGCGGAAATTGCCGGAGTGGTGAACGCGGCCGGATTGGCGCCGAATACGAACTCCAGGGCGTTGGGCAATCCGTCGCGATCCGGATCAGCATCGGCGGCCGCAGACTCTCCGGAGAGGCCAAACCCGGCCGCCCACGCCGCGAAGGATGCCGGTCCGGGAAGTTCCCGGAAAAGCACCGTTTCGAAGTCGTAACCTACCCTCGGGCCGGGGTTTCCGTCCACTGATCCCGTGATCGCGATCTGACCGTCCGGACCAATCGCCAGGCTGTGCGCATCGCCGGTCCCCGGGTTTGGCGAAAGCGGGTCCGCACTGCCCATCAACGCGCCGGCGTAAGCGCCGGCACGCCTGGAGCCGCGGCTCCAGAGTTTCGTGCCATCCGCCGCGGCATACTTTGCGGTGTAGAAGCCCGGGAATGTGGGTCCCGTGACGACCGCGTTGCCCATGTCGTCCACCGCCAGCGCCACCGGGCCTGTCCCATTGGCCTCGCTTCGTTCCCAGAGCACCGCTCCGTCGCCCGCCGCATACTTCGCCGTGTATGAGCCCCCAAAAAGGCTGCCCTCCGCGTCAAAGCGTGTCCATGAGCCTGTCACCAGCACGTTGCCGGCCGAATCCAGCGCCACCGCATTGGCGAATTCGTCGCTGCAGTATTCGGGATCGTAGCGTCTCTCCCAGAGGACGGCTCCATTCGCGGCGGCGTACTTGATCGTATAGCAGTCACTGTCGCCGCACTCGATCAGTGAGTCTTTTCTGACGCTCCCGGTGACAACTACGCTGCCGTCAGGTCCCACCGCCAGAGAAGTGGCGGCGTCCCTCTCTCCATCCGCGTCGAAGCGGCGATCCCATATCAACGCACCCGTCGCGCCCGCGAATTTCGCCGTGTAATAATCCAGCGAGCCGTCACCGCCGGCGGCACCGGTCACAATCACGTTGCCGTCACGATCGACCCCCACCGCGCTGATGTACCGGTATTCAGTTCCGCGCAGGCTCGACCAGCGCAAAGCCCCGTCCGCCGCCGCATACTTGGCAATAACGATCTCGCCGGCGTATGTGTGACCGGCACCAACGATCACGTCGCCGGCATCGTCCACAGCGAGCGCCGTATTGAATGACCCGGGCTGGATCCACGCCGTCGTGCCGTCAGCCAAGTACTTGATGGTCGCAAAGATCCCGGTGACAACGACGTTGTCCGCGCGGTCCACGGCTACCCCGGTGGCCTGGTCGAACGAGAAGGCACCGTTGTCGTAGCGCCGCTCCCAGAGCAGTCCACCGGTGGCGGCCGCGTATTTGGCAGTGTAATAATCGGTGCCGTAAGCCGGCAGGCTATCGTGAGCGGAGTACCCCGTAACGATCACGTTCCCGGCGGAGTCGAAGGCCACAGCCTGTGCCCGGTCGTCGCTGGGCGCCGGGGCGTCGTAACGGCTCTCCCACAACCGTGCGCCGTCCGCCGCCGCATACTTCGCCGTATGGTAGTCGAGCAGCGAATCGGGACTACCGGGATGGAGTCCCGAAGAGCCTGTCACGACCACATTGCCAGCGCCGTCCACCAGCAGTGCGGCGGGGAAATCGTCGCTGTTTTCGGCGGGGCCGTCATAGTGGGCTTCCCACAGCACGGCCCCGTCTTCTGCCGCGTACTTGATCGTGTGCATGTCGGTGTTGATCCCCCTGCCAGGATGCCAGTATCTTGAATGCCCTGTCACCAGCACGTTCCCGGAGGCATCCACCGCGACCGCCTGCGAGATGTCGAGAAAATGGTCCGGCATGCGGTAGCGCTGTTCCCAGACCAGGGATCCGTCCGCGGCCGCCAACCTGGCAGTATGGATGGCGTAGGTGCCAATCCGAATCATGGATGTTCTTGCGAGAGCAACGTTGCCATTGCCGTCCAGCGCCAGGCCGGCGGGGTCGTCGCGGACGTACTCGGGCGAGGGCGGCTCTTCGGGGGCCTCGGGATCCCCGGGATCCACTATCTCCTTTTCCCAGAGTTCAGCCCCGTCCGCGGCCGCATATTTGACGAGGCGGTAACCGCTAATCCAATCGTTAGTCCACGCTGATCCGGTCACGGCATTGCCGGCGGCATCCAGCGCCAGCGAGGTGTCACGGTCGCTCCAAACCGGTTTCTCCCAGAGGCGGGCACCATCCGTTCCCGAATACTTGGCGGTGCGGTTACGCGTTGAGACGACCACATCGCCACGGCTGTCGATGGCCAGCGCACTCGAGGACTCACGGCTTTCGCTTGCCACATTTGTCCAGACCGGCCTGCCGTCCCGGGCCGCGTATTTGACGAGGTGGGTTTCGTATTTGCCCGGAGATTGAGAGAATCCGGACACGATAACATCGCCGGCGGCGTCGATCGCCAGCGACGCCGGATTGTCAGAATCTCCCGGGGCGTGGTTCGTCTCCCAGACCACCGCGCCGTCGGCGGCCGCATACTTTGCGGTGTACCAACCATAGCCATTCGTCTGAGAGAAGGTGTGTCCCGTCACCAGGACGTTTCCCTCGCCGTCAACGGCAACGGCTTTGACCTGGTCGGTATTGTTGGTCCCGCCGGCCGGATTGTTGTAGCGCCGCTGCCACAGGACCGACCCATCCGCGCCGGAATACTTGATGGTCAGCATGTCAACGCCGTCGATGCCGGCATCGCTGTTGCCCGCCACAATGATGTCGTTGTCGGCATCGCGCACCACAGCGACTGGCATGTCGTTCGATTGGTTCGCCATGCTGCTGTGCCGCTGCACCCATGCCTCCGTCACCGCGGCCGGAACGGAGTGGCCGGAAAACGCGATAACAGCGAAGGCAGCCGCCGCGAACGAGGGCTTCGGGATTCCAGGGAAATGAAGTCGGACTCGGTGCGGTTTCATGGCAGTGAGGGTATTGGCCCGCGGATGCCCGCGCGTTGTTTTCAACCTGCAAACGAAAATGAATTGAACAGAAGGCAACGAAGAGAACGAAGCGGTAATGGGTTGGGCTTTTTTACCGTGCTCACCCGCAGGGTGAATGGCCGGGCATCTCACTCACACGTGCAACTTTCCAGTTCCTATTTCCCTTCGTTTCCTTCTGTTCGAACTCATCTCCGAATTCAGGTTCAAGGAACGATCGTCACCCGCACCCGGGCGAGCTTCGTGGGGTCGGCTCCGATTGGAATCGCGACGGTGATGGTGTCAGGGTCCGGTCCGTTTTCGGCGATACTCACGCCGGGACTCGATATGCCGGTGTTGGCGCCGACGGTGAAAACGGCCGGCCATGTCGTGAGATCGTCTCCGGACTCGACAGTTAGGGTAACGTCCGGAGATTCCGATGCGTCGTCGCGATGAAAGGTCAGGATCAGGTTGCCGTCGCTGACGGCGGCCGCCGGGCGTTCCAGCGGGTTTGGCGAAACCGGATTGCCGCCGAGGATGTATTCCGCGGCATTGGGAAGCCCGTCCAGGTCCGGATCGGCATCCGGCGCGGCATTGTCGCCGTCCGGAATGAATCCTGCGATCCACGCAGTGAACGAAGCCTGCGGCGGCCCCCAGTGCAGGATCACGTTTCCGATTTCCCCGTCGAATCCGTCCACGGCAATCCGATAGGTCCGGCCCGCGACGGCGACGAAGCTCACGCGGCTGACATAGTTGTCGGCCGTATCGTCGTTGGAGGCGACCGGTGTCAGGCCGGCGAGGCTGTCGCCGGTATAGACGGCCAGGATGGTATCGAAATCGCTGCCGGTGGTGTCGAATGTTACAGGACCGTCCGCCGTCGCCGTCCATTGCCACCAGAGGGAAGCGCCTTCCGGTTCCTCTGCGTGATCGGGTTCGCCCGTCTCCCTGCCGGCGCCAACCGTGCGTCCGGTTGTTTCGCCCGACGGGCCGACGAGCCACGTCGCGCCATTGAACGCATCGTTCACGGGCGGAGGCCCCCAGTGCAGAATCAGCTTCCCCATTTCGCCGTCATATCCGTCCGCGGCAATCCGGTAGGTGGTGCCCGCAACCGCAGTGAAAATCACCCGGCTCACCAACTCGTCGTCAAAGTCGTCATTTCCGGCGATGAATGTCAGGCTCTCGATGCTTTCTCCGGTATAGGCGGCCAGCAGCGTATCGAAGTCACTGCCGAACGTATCGAACGCAACGACGCCATTCTCCGTGGCGGTCCATTGCCACCAGACGGAAGCGCCGCCTGGTTCATCGGCATGACTTGGCTCTCCCTCCTCGACGGTCGCGCCGTTGTTGTTCGCCGTAAGACTGCCGCCGGCGCCGTCGATTACCGTTGCGGCGGCGAAATCGTCATTTGACAGCGGGTCGGCCCAATGCAGAACCGCAATCCCCATCTCCGGCTCCAATCCATCCACGACGGCAAAACCATCCACCGCGATGTGATAGGTCGTTCCCGCGACGGCGCTGAAAACCGTCATGCTTTCGCCATCCGGACCGGCATCATCGCTGGCCGCGATCAGTGTCAGGGTCTCGAGACTGTCGCCGGTGTAAACGGCCAGCAGCGTGTCGAAGTCGCTCCCGAACGTGTCGAATGCCATTGTTTTGCTTTCCGGCGCGGTCCATTGCCACCACAAAGACGCGCCGCCCGTGTTGCCGGCGTGGTCGGGTTCTCCCGGTTCCGCGCCCGCGCCCTCGTTGAGTCCGGCCGCGATACCGCGCGCACCGGCGATGACTGACGCGGATCCGAAGGCATCGTTGACGAGGGGCGGACGCCAGTTCAGGACGATCGTTCCGGTCTCGGGGCCGCGTCCATCACGGCGGTCGAATCCGTCCACGGCGATTCGATAGGTGGCGCCGGCCATTGCTTCGAAAACAACGATGCTCTCGCCATTCGGTCCCGACTCATCGTCGGCCGCGAGCGACTTCAACGTCTCCATGCTGTCGCCGGCATAAACGGCCAGCAGCGTGTCGAAGTCACTTCCGAACGTGTCAAATGCCGCCATTCCGTCCTCCGCAGCGGTCCATTGCCACCACACCGAAGCGCCGCCCCGCTCGTCCGCGTGAGCCGGCTCGCCAGGCTGCACGGTCGCATTCCCGTTGGTGCCGCTGGCGGTGCCGGCCGTGCCAACGAGCAACGTCCCGTCAGCAAAAGCATCGTTCACCGGCTGCGCGACGGAGAACGATGAGAAAACAGCCAGCGCCGACAGCACGGAACCCGCAAGGCATCCGGCCGGATTGTGAAAGGGACGCATTTTCATTTCCATGGTCATTGGATGGTTTGAGGTGACGCCAGGCGGAAGAATTTCCTTTGCCCGATGACAGGAACCGGCACGGAGATCATCTCCGCGGTGACAACCGGCGGTTGGGTCACCGGAGACCATGAGCCCGGGTTCGAGAGATCGCTGGTTTCACGCAATTGATAGGTCACGGCCGTCGCCGGCCATGTGAGGACGGCGAAATCATTGACCAGCGCAATGCTCAGTGAAGGCGCGGAGGAGTCGCCGATAAGCCGGGCCGCATGCGGTCGCGCCGCGCTCCCGATGGTGATAAAGTCCCCGCCGATGAGAACGTGGCCATCCGGCTGCAGGGCGGCAGCCATCACGAAACGGGTTCCGGACGGGCCATGGAAACCGGCGTCGTGGCTGCCATCGGCATTGAGCCTTGCGACCGTCGGGGCATTCGCGCCGTCGATCGAGGGAAAGACTCCGGCGATAAGGACTTTTCCGTCCGGCTGGACGACGAGCGATTGGACGGTGTCATTTTCTCCGGGTACCGGATGGAAGGTTTCATCCAGGCTGCCGTCGGCATTGAGGCGGGTGATTGCGTGTGCGTGCCGTACCGTGTCCCGCAACATCCATGAAGACATGCCGCCGATGATCACCCTGCCGTCGGATTGCAGCGCCATCGAATTGAGATAGGATCCGATGATCCCTATCTCTGGCGTGAAGGTTTCGTCCAGTCTGCCGTCGGCATGGAGCCGGGTCATTCCACTGTAGGCGCCATTCAGCATGAAGCGGCCCGCGACGAGCAGCTTCCCGTCCGGCTGCATCATCATGCGCTGAACGGACGCCTCGGTGAATTCTGCACCAAACTGAAAGCTGACGTCCAAACGGCTGTCAGGATGGAACCGGGCGAGAAACGGCGTGACAAAATAGTCGTAGGCCTCATCCCCGGAGGCGATCATGATTCCCGACCCGCTGACGATCACCCTGCCGTCCGGCTGCACGAGCGCAGTGTCAGCCGTCGCGAATCTTTCACAGGACCAATAGCCCGGCGGACAGGCGTCAGCCGGAATGAATGGGGACAGGTCCGGCTCGAAACTTTCATCGAGGCTGCCGTCGGCATTCAGCCGGGCGATCGTCCGGTGCCGGACGACATCGTTATCCTGAGTCGCGAATATGCCGGTGATGATGACTCTGCCATCGGAGTGCAGTGCCACCGACCTGATATGCGAGGCCGTCGCATAAAACCTGATGGCAGGCTCGAACGAGCGGTCTAGACTGCCGTCGGCATCGAGACGGGCGATGCCAGGCCGGGCGAAACCGCCGACCGTCGTGAATGAACCTCCCGCAAGCGCTTTGCCGTCCGGCTGCACGACGAGCGAGGTAACGCGTCCGTCTATTTCCGCACCCGGTTGGAAATTGTCGTCGAGACTGCCGTCGGCGTGGAGCCTGATGATGCCGGGCCAACGGGCGCCGGTGGCCGTGGCGAACGTGCCGCAAAGAATCACGCTGCCATCCGGTTGCAGGGCGACCGCCAGCACCTCGCTGTTCGGTCCGGTGTCAGGATCGAATCCGACGTCCAGACTGCCGTCCGCGTTCAGCCGGGCGATTCGATTGCGGGTCGCGGCATTCACGCTGGTGAACGGGCCGCTCACCAAAACCTTTCCGTCCGGCTGCGCGGTCAGCGATGCGACATTGGGAAAGCCCTCGTACACCGGCAGACTCGCGTTTAAAGTGTCGTCCATGCTCCCGTCAGCGTTGAGTCGTACGATTCCATAACCGCCTGACGTGAAGTACCCCTCGACAAGAATCCTCCCGTCCGGCTGCAAAGCCATGTGTGAAGGACTGCTCACTTCTTCGTCCGCGGTGAATGTGGCGTCCAGAGTTCCATTCCCATTGAGCCGGGCGATCGAATAGCGGTTTGTGCCGTTCACGCTGAAAACTCCGAGCACGAGCAGTTTTCCGTCCGGCTGCAATGCCAGTGTACCGGCGCAACAGAGCACCGCGCCAGCGAAGAAATCCCGGTCAAGGCTGCCGTTGGCGTTCAGTCGGGCAATGCCGTTGCGGGTGGTTCCGTTCACCGTCGAGAAATAACCGCCTATCAACACCTTGCCATCCGGTTGCACGACGATCGAATACACTCCGCCGTCCTCCCAAAATTCGCCGACGTTTGCCGAGAATGAACCGTCCGGACTTCCGTCGGGATTCAGCCGGGTGATCCCGGCGGAATGACCGGCGAGCACCTTGCCGTCGGACTGCACGGCGAGGGAATAAGACGCGCCCAATTCCTCGACCGGGAGATCCATCCTGAACCCGGCGTCGCCGCTTCCGTCGGGATTGAGCCGCGCGATGCGGCTGCGTGCGAGGCCTTTCACCGTGGTAAAATCGCCCCCGATGAGCAGCTTGCCATCAGCCTGCAACACCACCGTGTTGACCGTTCCACTCACCCCGGAACCCGGATCGAACGTCAGATCAACGTCCCCCGGCGTTCCCATGACACGAAAACCGAAAACGCCCGGCGACAGCAGCAGGGAGGCGGCGAAAATGAGAATTCTGCGAAACGAGGGAGTTTTCATAGATCGATCCGCTATCGATCATTCATGCGACGCGGTGAGGCCCATCCCCTCAGAAACTTCCGGCGGCGTTGAGTTTATCCGGCATCATGGAGTGACGGCGCGATAAAATTTCCTGTCCGCGCCGGCAGCGGAGGCATCGGTGACGACCACGGGGGCCGTGTAAATGAACTCCGCGAAATCGGTCCACGATTCCGGCGTCAGGGAAGGCGAACTTTGGAGGCGATAGGACGCGCCGGGCGTGGCATCGAGGAAGGAACAACTGAACCCCGCGGCCGGTGAATACGTCAGGCTGCTGAACCTTCCGGGCGCCGCCCCGATGTTCGCCCGGGCCACGCTTCCTGACACTTTATCGCCCGCGGTGCTGAACCATCCTCCGGCATACAGACTCGTGCCGGTCGTGGCGAGGGCATAGACCGGTCCGTTCGTGCCCGATCCGAGCGCCGACCATGCGCTTCCGTTCCATTTGGCAACGTAGCTGGCCGTCGTGGAACCCTCTTCCGTGAAGAAGGCGGTGAAAATGCCGCCCGCATAGACATTCGGCCCCGAGACGGCCAGCGCATACACGTGGCTGTCCAGTCCATAGCCCGGCGACGACCACGCATTGCCGTCCCATTTCGCGATGTGGTTGGCTTCCTGCCATTGGGCAATGCCATTGACCTCGGTCCTGCCCGCCGCCGTAAAGCCGCCACCGGCATAAAGATCCGCGCCAGCCACGGCCAGCGCCTCGACGGATCCGTTGACTCCTCCGCCGACGGCAGTCCACACGCTGCCGTCCCACCTTGCGATGTTGTCAGTCGCCGTGCCGCCCGCCGCAGAAAAGGTGCCGCCTGCATAGAGATGCGTGCCCGCGAGCGCCAGCGCATAGACTTGATCGAAACCGCCGTCGCCCAATCCCGGCCCCAGCGCCGACCATGTGCTCCCGTTCCATTTGGCGACCGAGTTGGCGGCCTTGCCGCCGGCCTCGCTGAACCAGCCGCCGGCATACACATCCGTGCCCGAAACCGCGAGGGCGCGAATGCCGCCTTCGATGCCCGACCCGAGCGCCGACCACGTGCTGCCATTCCATTTGGCAATGCACCTCGCCGCGATGCCGCCCGCCCTGGCAAACCCGCCTCCCACATACAAATCAGCGCCCGACACCGCCATGGCCGTGGCCGCGCTGTCGAGGCCTGTTCCCAGGGCCGACCACTCGCTGCCGTTCCACTTCGCAATGTAATTGGCCGCTATCCCGCCAACCGCAGTGAATCCGCCGCCGATATACAGGTCCGTTCCCATCATCGCCGCCGTGAATACCGAGAGGTCCAATCCCGACCCGAGGGCCGACCAGCCGCTGCCGTTCCATTTGGCGATCCGGCTGGCTCCGGTCCCGCCCGCGGCAAGAAAATTGCCGCCGGCATACAATTCGGTGCCGACAAATGTCAGCGCGCTCACCGTGGTGTTAGGCATGCCTGGCCCGAGGGCCTTCCATGCACTTCCGTTCCACCTTGCGATCGAGGCGGGTGATGGACCGCCGCCGGTGCTCAGCGGGCCGACGGCATACAGATCGGAGCCCGCAATGGCCAGCGCCGCGATTGTTCCGTCCCAGCCGAGGCCCAGTGCGGACCATTCATTGCCGTTCCATTGCGCGATATTGTTGGCCGTGGTTTCGCCGGCGCCCATGAATTCGCCTCCCGCGTAGAGAATGTTGCCCGATACTGCCAGCGAATGAACCGAAGGCGGATTGACCGCCCACATTCCCGAGCCCAGCGGAGACCACGCGCTGCCGTCCCATTTGGCGACGTTGCTGGCCGGCGTGCCGCCCGCCGCCGTGAAGTGCCCTCCCGCGTAGAGGTCCGTTCCCATCACCGCCAGCACCAAAACCGTGCTGTTCAATCCCTCGCCCATGGCCGACCACTCACTTCCGTTCCATTTGGCAATTCGATTGGCCAACGCCGCGCCCGCCGTCGTGAAGGCGCCGCCTGCATAAAGGTCCGGACCCGACACTGCAATCGCCTCAACACTGTCGTTCATCCCCGAAACGACAGCCGACCATTCACTCCCGTTCCATTTGGCAATTCGATTCGCGGGCGTCGAGCCCGCGAGGGTGAAGTCGCCTGCCGCGTACACATCCGTGCCCGCCACCGCCAGCGCCCTGACAGAACCGTTCAGCCCGGAACCGAGCGCCGACCACGCGCTGCCATTCCACACGGCGATCCGGTTGGCAAAGACGCCACCCGCCACGGTGAAGTCGCCGCCAACGATGAGATTGCCGGAAGCGTCCGCCACGGCGGCCCGGACCGCGCCATTCGTCCCCGGAAGTTCACCCATGCTGCTCCAGTCCTCGTCGGTGAAAGTCGGGTCGATCCGGACCGGATAATCTGCCGCGGCATCGTTCACCAGCACAGCCAGATGATTCGCATCTGTCACTTCCATCCGCGCCATCAGCACCCTGCCGCCGGCATCCGTCACCCGCAGCCGGTGATAGGCCAGCGCGCGCCCGGAACCGTCCACCACCAGTCGCACGGCAGCGGCAAGACCCGTGGCCGACGCACCGGTCAGTTCCAGTTTCACCAGCAGCTCGCCATCGCCCTCAGGCCGTTGACCGATGACGAAATCCTGACGCACGCCATCCATGCTCACGGAATAATCCTCTGTCAGTCCAGGCCGCAGAAACCTCGCCACCGGACCGTCTACCGCCACAATACCCGTTAAGGCCAGCGGAGCAGATGATTGCGCCTCCCGTCCGACGCTCACGGCCAGGACCCGGAAACGCTTCCCGCCTGCACGCTCCGCAGTGGAACTGAGCCAGAGCCCGTCGGCGGTCGCCTCGCCTTCGAGCCGCTGAAACCGACAGCGCAGTCGCGCGCCGACATCGCTGGCGGCGACGGAAAGTCCGTCACCGGTGTATCCATTGCCTCCCACCAAACCGGAGGTTGCGGCCGGAATCGGCGCCGACTCTGCGCCCGCGGACAGAACCAACATCAGAATGGCCGCCATGCGCCCCGATGCGCGACGAAGCAACGCTCCAGTTGCCGTTAGTCCTCTCATCATGGGGTGTGTTGGTCTTCTTGCAGTCGGTGATTGAGCCCGCCGGGACTGCTCCCTGCGCTCACGGAGTGATCGTTACCTTCAGCCGGACGAATAATAGGTTTTCGGTTCCTGAAGGAATGGCGACAGAAATGGTGGCGGCTCACTCCCCTGACCGTCGTGACGCTTCCGCCGATGATCACTTTGCCGTCGGGCTGCGCCGCGACGGCATTCACCTGGTCATTGATTCCGGAGCCCGGGTCAAATGTCGGATCCACCGCCCCCGCCGCGCCGCGCGCGTCGGAAAATGGCGCGACCGCCCGCAGCAGATCCATCCGCGCAAAGCAGCGATTTCCAACGGTGAGCATCTGCTTCATAAAGTGATCGTCCATCACTCTGGCATGCGATGCCGGAAGGCGAAACCCCTCAATTATCCTTGGCGGCCGTGCTTTCTGGACGGATGGGGTTATGCGGGCCTGTTCACTTCCGCCCGCGTTCCTTTGTTTTGTCAGTGCCTGCGTCGAGTTCCGTGAGGAGTTGTTGAAAATCCCCGCGGGAACGCAGCGACTCCAGATCCGGGTGAGTTTTGATGCGCTCGAAATCGGTGTAGCCTCGATCCAGGGCCCGGCGGAGCAGGACCACGGCATACGCAGCGTAGGAATCGGCCAGGGCCGCGTCATCATGAGCCAGGGGCGTGCAAAGCGCGTGAATGCCGGCGGCATCGTAGAGGTCTTCGGCGGTGGCGGCGGGGAAATCGGCGATGGCGGCGGCATCCGCCGTGGCACGAACGTGGTCGTTCAGATTGAGAAGATTCGAGGCCCGTCTGAGGCGCAGTTGCTGATGATAGTGTCCGTCGTCCACTTCGATCGCGCGGCTCCAGTCTTCCAGGGCCTGTGAATAGCGTTCCAGTCCGCACAGGGTCATGGCCCGCGTCCAACTGGCAGTGAGCAGCATTTCCCGCGCTTTCGCGACCCGCTGGTCGCGGCGCAGGGCATTCTCGAGAATTTCGATGCTCTTCGTGATCCATGGCAGAGACTCGTCCAACCGCCCCTGATCGCCGATCAGGCGGCCCATGTTAGAGTAAGTCCCGGCGAGCGCGACGGCATAACCGGTGCCCTCCGGGGAATCAGCGGCGAGGCGTTCATAGAGTTGAATAGCCTTCTCATAGGCTGTCTGCGCCTCATCCGGCCGGTTCAGTGACGAGACCACGACGCCGAGATTGTTGTAGCTGGAGGCGAGTTCCTGCCGGTGCTGCGGGATGGATGGAAAGGTGTCCGCCAGTTTCTCCTTGATCGTGAGCGCCTCACGGTAGGCGGTCTCCGCTTCGGCAATACGGGAGGCCTCTCTTCTCATCATGCCCAGGTTGTTCCACGCCTGGGCTCTGAGGTGCTGAAACCTCAGGTGCGTCGGCGAGCCGCCCGCGATCACGTTCACCGCCCCCGCATCCAGGACACCGAGTGCTTTCTCGAAGGCCTCCTCGGCTTCTCTGGACTTGCGTTGGGCATTCAGGACTGTGCCCAGATTGTTCCATGAAGTGGAAAGCTGGCCCCGGAGCGGCAGGGAATCCGGATTCTGTTCGAGCAGTTCTTCTCTCGTCGCGACCGCCTCGCGGAGCAGTGATATAGCCTCGGGCAGGCGGCCGGCGTCTCTCAACAGCGTGCCGAGGTTGCCCTGGATGCGCGCAAGGGACTCGCCGCATTCAGATGGGGCATCGGGGCCGGCCCGCAGTTTGTCCATGAGCGCAAGGGCCTGACGAAACTCCTGCTCCGCCTCGTCCAACCGGCTGAGATCCTTGAGAACGCCGCCGCGGCTGTTGCAGGCCTCCGCCAGCCGCAGGCGATATTCGGGTTTGTCAGGAAAACGATCTGCCAGCCGGCGGAAGATCTGTTGCGCCTGCTCAAAATCAGTCACGGCCTTCTCCTCCTCTCCCATTCCCTGGCGGAGAAATCCAAGATCATCGTAGGCGGCACCGCGTTCGAATTCGAGATCCGGATTCTCCTGATCCTGACGGACGAATTCCTCGTAAAACGGGATCGCCGTTTCCATGAGTTCCTTTCGCAGACCTTGGAAATCGCCGGTTTGGAGCAGCGGATTCTCGCTCGTCTTCAGCAGGTATTCCTTCACTGCGGCGCGGGCCTTCGCCAGGTTTTGATCCGCCCGTGCTTTTTCTTGAAGGGCCCGGGCAAGGGCAGCCTCCTTGTCTTCCTTTTCCCGGGTGACCAGCCGGTTGCTGATGGCCAGCCCAACGACGGTCACGATGGCCGCCAGGCACAAAACCGATGCCATGACGAGACCGGCCCTGTTACGTCGCGCGAACTTGCGGAAGCGATAAACGGCAGACGGCGGACAGGCGAAAACGGGTTCACTCTTCAAGTGGCGCTCGAGGTCCAGCGCCAAATCGCTGACCGTCCCGTAGCGCCGGCCGCGGTCCTTCTCGAGGCACTTCATCATGATCCAGTCGAGATCGGTGGCGAGTGGCGAGTGGCGAGTGGCGAGTGGCGAGTAATGAGGCCCGTGGCCCGCCGCTCCTGAGGCGGATCAACAACCAATTCCGGCGCAGCCGGCACTTCAGTTTTCAGAATGCTGCCTGCGGCAGGTGCTTGCGAGTCCGCCTCAGCCGACCGAAGGGAGACAGGCGAGCCAACATTCATCAACGAGCCAAAGCGGCGGGCCACGGGCGGCTTGGCGCTGGTCCGGGCACTTTGTATCAGTCGCGTGCTCGGTTTCGGCGGGTCGGTCTCGCGGATGATGCGGCGCATCTCATCGAGTCCGGCTTCGAGCAGTTCGTGAGCATCGAATGGTGTCTGGCCGGTGAGCAGCTCGTAGAGCAGCACCCCCAGCGCGTAAATGTCCGTGCGCGTGTCGATGTCCAGACTGGTCATCATCGCCTGCTCCGGACTCATGTAGGCCGGCGTGCCGATGAACTGCTCGAAGGCGGTGAAGACGGTCTTGTCAGTGAGGCGTTGATCGCTGGTGGCTTTGGCGATGCCGAAGTCGATCACCTTCGGACATCCCGCCGCGCCCGGCTCGCTGATGGTGACGAGAACATTCGACGGCTTGAGGTCGCGGTGAATGATCCCCTTCTGGTGCGCGTGCTGCACGGCGTGGCAGACCTGCGTAAAGAGTTTCAGCCGGTCCTCGGTGGAGAGATTGTTCTGGTCGCAAAAGTCGGTGATTTTGATTCCGCGGACCAGTTCCATCACAAAGAACGGCCGGCCGGTGTCTGTGGCGCCTGCGTCGAGGACCTTCGCGATATTCGGATGATCCATCATCGCGAGCGCCTGCCGCTCGGCTTCAAAGCGCGCGATGACCGACTTCGTGTCCATGCCCAGCTTGATGACCTTGAGGGCCACCCTGCGGCGCACCGGCTCCTCCTGCTCCGCCATGTAAACGACTCCGCATCCGCCCTCACCAATCTGCTCCAGCAGCTTGTAGCGGCCAATCCGGTCGCCGGGCTTTTCCGTCAGCGGGAACGCAGACGGAACGAGTGGCACCGGTTTCAGAAAATCCCCCGCACCGTCGTGAGCCTTCAGAAGGATCAGCACCTGCTCCTTCAATACCGGTTCGTCCCGGCAAGCCTCCTCAAGGAATCGATCCCGCTCCCCGCCGGGAGAGCGGAACTTCGCTTCACTGAAAAGTTCGATGAGTCTGTCAGCGGTTGCCATGTTTGATTTTTCCGCGGCGAAACCGCCTTTAATTGAGGATGCGATACCGGGCGTCTGATCCCCTCAGAATAATCCCCCGGATCAGAGCGGTTCGTCCCGGGCCTTTTGTATTTTGGAGAACAGCCATGCGCGGGCGAAGGACCAGAGCCGTTCGACCTAAAAGCGGGAATGGGAAATTGACCCCGGCGCTATAAATCAGTAAGGTCCAA
>CAZFZN010000046.1:0-56648 GCA_964523105.1 uncultured Akkermansia sp. | reverse complement strand
TGGACCTTACTGATTTATAGCGCCGGGGTCAATTTCCCATTCCCGCTTTTAGGTTCACCGTTTCTACCCATTGCGCTAAATTAGCCGCGGCGCTGGCGGCATGCCCGGATGGAGCAGCCGCATCACTTTTCCTGTATGGCCGCTCCGGGGCTGCGGCCTCTCAGCCGTGCCCGAAATTCTTTGCCAAGAGGCAAAGAAAGCCTGCCTGAAATTCAGGCAGGCTTTGGTTTGGCGGGTGCCCGGGTCAGGGAAGGAGCACTGAGTCGATCACATGAATGATTCCGTTGGAGGCGGAGATGTCGGCGGCGGAGATGCCGGCCTCCAGGAGCGCATCACGGGTTAGAATCATTCCATTCAGCATGGTATAGCGTGGCGCAGCGAGAACCGAGCGGCTGTTCCGTCGCCCCTCCGTCACGTGATAAAGAAGGATGTTGGAAAGAACCTCCGGGTCCGTCGCCTCGATCTTCGCGATGGCATCGGCTTCATCAGAGGCTTCGAGTGCCGCGATGAAAGCTTCATCCGTTGGGGCAAACACGGTGTATTGACCCTTGCCACCCAGAGCGTCTGCGAGACCTGCGGCAACCACCGCAGCCTGCAGTACGTCAAACTTGCCGTCATCTGCGAGGACGATCTGAACGATGGATTGCTTGCCGGGCTTGGCGGCGGCAGCCCAGGACGGCTTCCCTTTGGCTAAAGCCGAACCGCAGAGAGCAAACAGAGATGAAACCGCTATGAGGCTAAGGAATTTTTTCATGGGTTTGGTTCTATTGGTATTTAATTGGTTTGTTTGGGGCCATGCCGCTTTGAAGCAGCACCGAATACCAAACGCCACGCAGCTGGATGTGGATGCAAAAAAATTCCGGAGCAGAGTATACCCGGCAGTCCTCTCTGATCCCGGCGGAATTCCATCCTGAGGGCTCACCGGGCGGAAGTTGCGGTCTTTGGCTGCGAATCCGCGGTGATTTTGCGGTGCAGCCATCCCCGGGCGTATTCCCAGTCCCGTTTGGCCGAGGTCGCCGATGTGCCCATGAGTTCGGCCACTTCGTCGAACGTCAGGCCGACGAAATACCGGAGTTTCACCAGCTCCGCCAGCTGCGGATGCGCCGCCGCGAGTTGATCGAGCGCTTCATGCACTGCGAGGACCTCCTCCTCATTCCCCGCGGGTGCGGCGATCTCGATCGCGTCAATGTCCACGTGTTCGAAACTGCCGCCGCCTTTTCGGCAGAGCCTGCGGCGGGCCCGGTCCACGAGAATCTGCCGCATCGCGGAAGAGGCGGCCCCGAAGAAATGCGCGCGGTTGCTGAACAGGCCATCACCCATGCGCAGCCATGCTTCGTGGACCAGCGCGGTGGCCTGCAGTGTCTGCCCGGCGCGTTCGCGGGCCATTTTTGCCGACGCGAGACGTCGCAGTTCGGAATAGACCAGCGGGGCGAGTTCCTCCGAGGCGGCGGAATCGCCCTGATGAAGCCGCTGCAGGAGATGGGTGACATCAGTCATGGTCGCAACGGCGGCAGGTTAGCAAAGGCATGCCGGCCCTGACCAGCAGAATTTTGCGGAGCGAGGCTGACCAGGCAGTGTTGAACGTTGGTTCGAGCCGGATTGCCTGTTCTGAAATCGTGAGTGTCGGCTGCGGGCTGAATCCTCGAACCACTTGCGTCTGTGCAGGAATCGCCGTGTGCGCGGTAATCTCCGCCGCGGGTCAGCGATGCCCGGGCTACTCCAACGCGCTCCGGCCCTTCGGGGCGTCGAGGGCTTTGAACTTGCGCGTCAGGTTCGTCAGCGATTCCTCCACGCCCATGCGTTCGAGGCTGGTGGCTCCGACGAATCCCACGGCATCGGTGGCTTTCATGACGCGGTCGGCATCCTCCGGCGTGTTGATAGGCCCGCCGTGGCAGAGGAAGAAGATGTCCTTCCGCACCGTGCGCGCGGCGTCGATGATGTCCTGCGTGCGCTTGATGGTGTGATCCCAGCTCACGACGGCACTCTTCACGCCGATACTGCCGCCGACAGTGGTGCCGACGTGGGCGATGATGGAGTCCGCGCCGGCTTTCGCCATCTCGATGGCTTCCTCCGGCGAGCCGACATAGACGGTGCTGAAAAGGTCCATGCGGCGCGCGAGGGCGACCATTTCATACTCTTTCTTCACACTCATGCCGGTTTCCTCCAGCACCTGGCGGAAGTGACCGTCGACTATGGTGTGGGTGGGGAAATTGTTCACGCCGGAGAAGCCCATCTCCTTGACCTTGCCGAGCCAGTGCCACATGCGGCGGCGGGGGTCGGTGGCGTGGACGCCGCAAATGACCGGCACCTCCTCCACGACAGGGAGCACTTCGTACTCGCCGATCTCCATGGCGATGGCGTTGGCGTCGCCGTAGGCCATCATGCCGGCGGTGGAACCGTGACCCATCATGCGAAAGCGGCCGCTGTTATAAATGATCACCAGGTCCGCGCCGCCGCGCTCGATGAACTTGGCGCTGATGCCGGTGCCTGCGCCGGCGGCGATGATGGGCTGGTTCTTCTTCAGGGTTTCGTGAAGCCGTTCGCGGACTTCTTCACGGGTGTAGGGATTTCCTTTTCCGGTCCAGGGATTGGGCATGGGGTGTGGTATTTTGGGATTTAATTGTTCAGTGTTTCAGTGCTCAGTGCTCAGTGCGGCATCAATTTTGATTACCGGGCACTGTGAACTGAGCACTGCCTCAGCCGACCGGCGGATAGTCGATCGGCGTAAAGTGCGTCACCCACGGCTCCTCTTTGAAGCAGTCCACCACAATGGGTTCGCTGCCGCGGATATTGTTGAGAATGGCGAGAAAGCGGAGCGTGTGCGGCCCGGGGTTGTAAGTCATGTGGGGCATGCCGGCGGGGATGAGTGCCATTTCACCGGCCTGGAGCACCTTTTTGGTTTCGCCCACCCACTGCTCGGCCTGACCTTCGAGGACGAAGATGATCTCCTCGCGGCCGGGGTGATAGTGAAAAAGATGCGCCTCGCCAGGAGGAAACGTGGCGCGGCAGAGGTAGAGGTCGTCGCTGCCGGCGTTGTCAGGAGTCACGAACTCCTCGACATGACACCACGGCAGGTCGATGTGTTTGGCGTCGGAGGCGGTGAGGTGGGTTTTGACTTCGGACATGGGCGTCGTCGGGAAGAGTCTGACGGCGCTTAGACGCCATCGCGCCGCCTGTCCAGCGTCGCGCCATGCAAAAATCCGCACCGGCAACTAAGGGATCGCTCCCGGGCGGTCGCCATGACGCCAGGGTGGCCCGCGACGCACCGGCCCGGCGCGGCGTCTGCAATTTCATGTCTCCCTCCGCGCGGATTGTGCGTAACTTCAGGCATGACGATTGGCATCACGGGAGCGACCGGGTTCATTGGAAAACAACTGGCTGCAGCGGCCGTCGGGGCCGGCCATGTCGTGGTCGGATTTTCCCGTCAGCCGCGCGCGCGCCAGCCCTTCGCAGAGATGCGGGCATGGCAGCCGGTGCGGGAGGCGAACGTCGCGG
The DNA here is from genome assembly GCA_964523105.1 of uncultured Akkermansia sp. Classification (GTDB taxonomy): domain Bacteria; phylum Verrucomicrobiota; class Verrucomicrobiia; order Verrucomicrobiales; family V1-33; genus V1-33. The sequence goes on along the minus strand of CAZFZN010000046.1, from coordinate 53,153 downwards.
GACTGGATGCCGTGGTGCATTTGGCGGGCGAAAATCTGCTCGGCCTGTGGACCCGGCGAAAGCGCGCGGAAATCCGCCGCAGCCGTGTGGAGGACACGCGGGCGCTGGTGGCGCGACTGCAGGAACTCGACGCCCCGCCCCGCGTGCTCGTCAGTGCCGGCGGGTGTGCCATTTACGGCGACGGCGGGGAGTCGGAACTGACCGAATCCTCGCCCCCGGGCCGCGGCTTCATCGCCGAAGTGGCGCGCGACTGGGAGGCTGCGGCGATGGCAGCGGGCGAGTTCACGCGTGTGGTCACGCTGCGCACCGGCATGGTGCTGGGCGCGGATGGCGGTGCTGCGCCGGTGCTGCGCCGGATTTTCAAACTTGGCCTCGGCGGCCGGCTCGGCAGCGGCCGGCAGTGGATGCCGTGGATCGAAGTGTCCGACATGGTCCGGCTCATTCTGCATGCGGTCGCGCAGGAGGCCGTGCACGGACCGTTGAATGCCGTGGCGCCGGAGGCGGTGCGGAATGCGGCCTTCACCCAAACGATAGGCACAGTGCTGCGCCGGCCTGCCATTTTGCCGGTGCCGGCGTGGGTGCTGCGGCGGCTGCCCGGCGGCATGAGTGATCTGTTCCTGCACAGCCAGCGGGTGGCCCCGACTGCGGCTCAGGCGACCGGATTCACCTGGCGCTCCCCGCAACTGACAGAGGCCCTGCAGCGCGCGTTCGGACTGAGGCCTTCAGCACCGGAACACGCGGAAGCCTAGCAGTTCGTTTCAGTCAACGTGCCGGGTGCCTGCAGCGGAGCGCGGAGTTGCACTCCGCCCCGGCTGCCTGAGCAGAAGCCCCTGGCGGAGTGCAACTCCGCGCTCCGGCCTGCCCGGCAACTTCCCGACGGCACGCGCCGCGGAATAGGCCGCCGCCCGCTTCCGCCGGCGGCCAGAAAGGGCTGGACAGCACCGCGCGTGTCATCATCACTCCGGCGCCATCCCTCATGAGCAAAGTTCCCTTCGAGCAGTCCGTCGCCAAAGCCGTCGCGCGCGATCCGCGCTATGCGGAGGAGGCGTACAGTTTCCTCAAGGATGCGCTGGAGTTTACCATGCGGAACCGGAAGAAGGCACGCGGGCGCGATCCCGATCACGTCACGGGTCCGGAACTGTGCGCCGGCGTGCGCGACTACGCCCTGCAGCAGTACGGGCCCATGGTGCCGACTCTCTTCGAGGCGTGGGGCCTTCGCAGCACGCGGGACATCGGGGAACTCGTCTTCAATCTGATCAGCGCCGGAGCGTTCAGTAAAAGTGACTCCGACCGCGTGGAGGATTTTGACAACCTTTTCGAGTTCGGTGACGCGTTTGTGAAGCCGTTTCTGCCTGCCGGACCGCGGCGGGCCGGTTCCCGGGGCGCGGCGTGACGCGGACTACATGATGCGCATCATGACCGGCGGCGGAGGTGCCGCGGCGATCACTTCCGCAAATGTCCGGCGGAAACTGCGCACCGCGCGCTGGCGGAACATGCGCACCGCCTGCTGATAGTCATGCACGGCGCGAAAAACCGGCAGTGCCGGCTGATGCCGGTGCAAAAACCGCCGCGCCGCCTCCGACCAGTGCGGCCAGTGGAGCATCTCCCCGACCTCCATGCACAGTTCGCGGAGCTTCGGAGCGGGCGCAGTGAATTGCGCCAGGGTGAGTCGCGGCGCGGCCCGGTATGTCATGCCGGTGCGGATTTCCTCCATGAATTTTGCCAGCGGATCGAACCCGAAGGCCGCCTCGCGCAGCGCTGTGACTTCCGTCTGCAGCGCGCTCTCCAGCCCTGACATTACCGAAGAATGACTCACCAGAGCATGGGCCGCATCCAGAAACTCCAGCAGCCGGCTCAGCATTTCATCGTGCGGCAATTCCGTCGCCGCGTCCCCCGACTCCAGTTGCTCCACAAGACGCAGCACCTGGATGCCGGCGCTCTCGAATGCGGAATACGCGGCGTCATTCGCCTGCAGGGCCTGACTGACAGCCAGGGCGGGGGATTCAGGTTCCGGATTCATGGCGGGAGTGCGGAGACGGGGAAGGCTGCGCCCACTTTGGCAGTTCGCTTCCGGCGATCACAAGGCAGATTTCGCCTTTCGCCGGATGCGCTGCATAGTGCGTCTGCACCTCCGCTGCCGTGCCGCGGCGGTATTCCTCGAACTTCTTCGTCAGTTCACGCGCAACGCAAATCAGACGCTCCGGTGCCAGCCGCGCCAGCAGTTCCAGCGTGCCGTCGAGCCGGTGCGGGCTTTCAAAGAAAACACTCGTCTCCTCGCGCTCCAGAGCTTTTGTCAGGGCGCGTTCACGCTGACCGATCTTCACCGGCAGAAATCCGCCGAAGAAAAACGCATCCGCCGGAAATCCGCTGCCAATCAATGCCGTGATGACCGCACTCGGCCCCGGGAGCACTTCGACCGGAATGCCCGCGCGCTGACACGCGTTCACCAGCCGCTGTCCCGGGTCCGAAACGCCGGGCATGCCCGCATCCGAAATGTAAGCCGCACTGCGTCCTGACTGAAGCTCCGCGATCAGTTGGGCGCTGCGCGAGGCCTCGTTGTGCTCGTGCAGACTCAGCAGCGGTTTGCGCAGCCCAAGGTGCTGCATCAGCACACCGCTGTGACGCGTGTCTTCGCAGGCCACCATGTCCACGCCAGCCAGACAGGCGCTGGCTCGCCCGGTGATGTCGCCCAGGTTGCCAATCGGTGTCGCGATGATGTAGAGCCTGCCGGGCTGAATTTCCATGCCGCCGATGCTGGAGCGCAGCAAATCTCCGGCCAGGGGAAAACGGCGCGCCGGCCTCAATTGGTGCGCAGGCGCTCGCCGGCGCGCACCAGGAGATGCGCGAGCACCGGATCGTGCTGCGCGATCTCGAACGCGAGCTTGCGCAGTTCATCGCCGGGTGGTTCGGATTTCATGGCACGGGGGGGCGGCACGACCGGAGAAATCCGGGGCGCGCGGGGCGGGATATTGAGCGTGACGAGCGGTGAGTTCATGTATTTTGCCTGGGTTTGAGTTGAGGTTGAGGTATTGGGGAGAATCAAAAATCAGCCGCCCGGCGGTGCGGGCCGGGAAGGCGGCGGCACTCCGGGAGCGTTGGGCTGCGAGCGCAGTTCCCGCAGCTTCTCATTCAGCAGCAGCGCCGCGGTTTCCGCCTCGCTCTTGCCGTAAAACCCGCTGGCGCTCAGCTGGTTGAGAAAATCGTAAATCACCGGCGTCACCGAGAGGGTGATCTGCTTGCTGACGATGGTGTTCTTCGGGCGCCCCATGCGATTGCCATTATCTTGGCGTATTTATGCCATTCTTTTGGCAAAACAATCGAATGTCAATTCATTCGTGAGATTCTCCGCAGATTTGCGCAGTTCTGAGGGGCAACTAAGGGCGGGCTGCGGATGATGGCTGCCAGATTACGCTTCCTGCCCCGAACGAGGGAAAGGTGCGTGAGGCTGCTTCCAAACCCGGTTCAGGACACAGAGCCCGGCGCTTCTGCGCTTGGATGGTCCTTTCTCCACAGCGCAGCGGTTCGCTGGCGTGCGGCGACGACCCTCTCCTGGAAAGCGATCTCCTTGAGGCGGGCTTCCTCCTCCAGCCGTGGAGCATTGCGACGGCGGCGAACCTCGCGGATCGAAGAGACTATCAGATAGAAAAGACAACCCGCACCGCCCCCCGTGAGACGGTAATTTGTGGCTCTGACTTCCCGCGCATCCATCGCTTCGTCCAGGAGTTCTCCCGCATGACGTACTTCCTCCACCGTCCGAAACTTGCTGACATCCCGCCACGCCGGAAGGGGCTGTGCGGTAGCCCCCGCGAAGGTTTCTCCCATTAAGTACCCGGCCCACCCGTAGATGAACAACCCGCCCAAAACAGTAAGCAGGAAATCCAACCTGCGAGTGGACGGTTTTTGCGGCGGCTTCATATCGAACCGAACTTGAACGCGGCAAGCGTTACCCGGGACAAAACGCTATGCAACCGGGTTGGGGGTCTCCCCGGTCTCGTTCAAGAACGCCGTCCGGCACAGCTCTGCGTAGATGCCGCCGTTGTTCAGCAACTCATCGTGCGTGCCCTGTTCGGTCACCTGGCCGTGATTCAGCACATAGATTCTGTCCGCGTGGCGCACGGTGCTGAGGCGGTGGGCGATGACGAAGCTGGTGCGGTTCACCATGAGGCGTTCGAGGGCCTGTTGAATGAGGCGCTCGGTTTCCGTGTCCACACTGGCGGTGGCTTCGTCGAGCAGGAGGATGGGCGGATTCTTCAGCAGCGCGCGGGCGATGCTGAGGCGTTGTTTTTCGCCGACGCTGAGGCGCACGCCGCGTTCGCCGACCTGCGTGTCCAGCTTCTCCGGCAGGGCCTCGACAAACGTGCGCGCATTCGCCGCCTCCAGCACGCGCCAGAGGTCGTCCTCCGCGGCGTCGCGTTTTGCGATGAGCAGATTGTCGCGCACCGTGCCGTTAAACATAAAACTCTCCTGGGTCACATAACCGATCGCGCCGCGCAGGTCGGGCTTGCTCACGCGGCGAATGCTTTGGCCATCGATGGTGATGTCGCCGCTGTCGAATTCGTAAAAGCGGGTGAGCAGGTTGATGATGGTGCTTTTCCCCGCGCCCGTCGGGCCGACGAGTGCGACCATTTGCCCCGGCTGCGCCTCCAGCGTCACGCCGCGCAGGGTGGCGTGTTTGCCGCTGTAGGTGAAATGCACGTCCTGATAGGCGACATGACCTTTGGTGATGCGCAGCGGTTCGCCTTCGGCCGCGTTGTCCTCCGGCACGGCGTCCATGATGTCGAACACCCGGTCCGCCGCGGCGCGTCCGGCCTGGAGGATCTGATTCAACTGATGCAGCCGGCCCACGGGTTCGTAGAAGAACGGCATTATGAAGAGGAAGCCGAACAGTTCCCCCTGCGTCAGGGTTCCCGCCAGCGCTGCGCGTCCGCCAAAGTAGAGCACAAGAATGGTCCCCATCGCGGCGATGAAACTCATGCTCGGATTGTAGAATGACCACGCGCGCATCACTTTCAGCGTGGCCCGGCGCAGGCGGTCGCTGAACTGATTGAATCGCGTGTGCTCGTCGCGCTCCATGCTGTAGGTCTTGATCTGACGAATGCCACTGATGTTGTCGTGCAGCAGGGAATTCATTTCGCTGGTGGCCTTGCGCACGTCTTTGTAACGGCCTCTCGCGGTCAGGGTATAAAACAGCGCGCCGCCGGCGAGGAACGGGATGGGGATCATGCCCACGGCCGCCAGTCCCGGGCTGTGCCAGAACATCCACGAGCCTACGATGACGATCTGCAGTACCGCGACCACGCCCTGCTCCACGCCGTCAATGAGCACGCGCTCCATCGCATTCACGTCTTCGGCAATGGTCGTCATCAGGTCGCCCGTGGGTTTCTTGTCGAACCACGGCAGCGGCAGCGACTGGAGCCGCGCGTAGAGGTCGCTGCGAATGTCAAAAATCACGCGCTGCTCCAGGGTGTTGTTCAAAACAATGCGCAGCGCATTGAGCAAATCGCGCCCGAACCACGCCGCCGCCGCCAGCAGCACCCAGAGCGTCAGCTTCTCCGGCTGCGCCCCGCGGATCACATCATCCACGATGGTCTTGATCGCACTCGGCGGCACCAGCACCATAAGCGTGCCCAGCACTGCGCAGGCAAGCTGGAGAAACGCCATGCCGGGATAACGGCGCAGCCAGGGGAGGACACGGAGAACGGTTTTCATGCCTTCTCATAACGGCCTGATGGCCCGGCACAAGTCCGGGGCTGCCGGACGGGAGGTCCCTGATGCCAGTGCATTGACGACAGATTTTGCCGGAAAATGAAGAAAGTTATTGTCACACAGAGTGCATACATGGTATGCACGCTGTGCCGATAAGGTATCCCGCTTATGAAACGTCCCCCTGTCATATTGGTCGGTCTCGCCATTACATGGTGCTCCTTCATTCCCGCAGGCGCCGTCCGCGCCGGGGATAATCTGGCGGAAAGGACCATTCTGTCGAGTGCCGCGGAGTTTCCGATCTCGGGGACCACCGCCGGAAAAACCAGAGAGCCGGGCGAAGTCAACGAATCGGGTGAGCCCGCCGGGGCGGCCGACCGGTCCGCATGGTACGAATGGACGCCGGAAGATACAGGCGTTGCCCGGCTCAAAGCGGAATTCCTTACCTCGGGGAGCCGGCCCGCCAGAGGAATGGCAGCGTACACTGTCGCTGATGAGAGTGCCGGGACGACCATGTCGGAGTTGATTCCTGCCGGTGCCGTGGTTTTGCCTGCCGCTTCACAGGACCGCTCCATGCAGCTATGGGTTACCGCGGGCAAAAAGGTTGTCCTGCGAGTCTGGACGTCGGGTTCCGGCAGTTCACTCCCATTCAGCGTTTCCCTCGCATTTGAGCCGAGAGCACAGCGGGAAGCCGGGGATCTTCCGGAGACAGCGATTCCACTGCCGGTCAATCTGCATGCCCCTGACGGTTCGGAGGGATCGCTTTTTCGCATCGGGATTCCGGCCTATCCTTTCCCCGTCCTGGCCACCGAATCGGCCGACAATCGGATCGGCGGAAGTTATTATCCCTCGGGTGCGGTAATTTGGTATCGATGGCAGCCTGGGCGCAGTGAGAACGTGCGGCTTTCGCTGCGGAGCACGTTCGACTGGCCCACCGCAGTTACGATTCAGTACGCAGCGCTTATGCTGGTGGAGCGGTCCACGCCCGGCGGACCGCTCAATCCCGTGGCGGGCCCTGCGGATACGCTGACTTTGACCCCGGAGCCAAACAAGGAGTACCTGCTCCGCGTCTCCCTCAGTCTTCCGGACGAGGACGCGCTTTTCGAGGGACTTGATTTCCTCAGCGGACCAGTGCCCGCCGGAGATGATTACACGGCACCTCTGTTTTTGGCGCCGGAAGGTTCGCTGCAACTCTTCCTCGCCGGAGCGAGGCCGGCTGCGGAGCCGGACATTTGGATTGATTTGGGCAGCGCCCTTTCAGGAGTATTCGATCTCAGGGCCAGCAATCTTCAGGCGGTCACGGTTTATCGGACCGATTTGGTTGGCTCTCCCGGCACAAAAGTATTCGGAAACGGTCGAGCCTCTGAACTGACGTTCGTTGCAGAGGCCGGTCACCGCTACCTTGTGAGGGTCTCGAGCCCGAATGGAGTTCTTCCGAATTGGTGCACGGTCAGCCTCAATCCCCGCAATCTTTCAGCTCCGGCCAATGATCTTCGTTCGGAGGCGGTCGTGCTCTCTTCCGCAGGATTGCAGTTGGTGTATGGCGACGCGACCCGTGCCAGTGCCGAAGAGTCCGACTGGCCGGGCGAATCGACCGGTGCGGACCGGACCAGTGTGTCGGTCTGGTACGCGCTGGATCTGCCTGAGAGTGACCAACAGTGGTTTGTCTGGGCTTGGGACGGAGGGGCTGCGAAGCTTTACCATGACCAGAACGGGGGATTGGTTGCGGCAGGGAATAGCTGGAACCGTTTTACTCCGGATGGTGGAAGGCTGTGGATCAAAGTCACTGCGAATTCGAGATTCGTCCTCATGGCAGGTCCAGCCGTTACTCCCGGGGATGACCTGAGTGAGCCCATGCCTCTTATTCCGGGAGAGACGCATTTCGTTTATGCAGGAGCGGCAACGGCGAATTCTCCGGCTCCCGGCCTCGCCGGACCGGAAACCATGTGGTTCTCGTGGACGGCGCAAGAGAGTGGCACGGTAATCCTCTCCACTCAGGGCTCGCCCTCCGCGCGGTGGAAGCCGGTAGTCTTCAGTGCTGCCCTCGAGCCGGTGCCAACTATCAACTGGACGCCGGGCTTTCAGGGAGATTCATCGGTCATCCTTTCCTTTGAAGCTACGGCAGGATCGTCCTATCGCATCGTGCTGGATGGTAACCTGAAGCAACCGGCGATTGTACGGCTCAAGCCTGGCGGCTGGGAGTCCCCTTATGAACTCTATATACAGAATCATCCCGCATGGACAGACGTTCCTTCACTCCAGGACCCTTTGGCTGACGCGGATGGCGACGGAGTCTGCAATCTGATGGAGATGGCGGCCGGCAGGCACGTGGTCTCCCGGGAGAATTACAGCGGCTGGCCGTTTATCCTAAAGTCCGATCCTCCGGGACTGGAAATTGGTTTGCAGGTGCGCACCCCGGTGCTGCGCGGTGCCCCGGGATCGACTCCATTTAGATTCTTCGTGGAGGGCTCCAGCGACCTGAGATCATGGGCGGAGATGACTTACGAGGTGATTCCTGGAGAATTCTACGACCAGCACCATTTCGTTTGGCCCTCCGGTGCGGTCGATGATCCACCGGTGCAGTATTTCCGTTGCCGCGTGTCCCGCTGATTGCAGCTGAGTTCGATGGTCGGCCCCGGTGTCTGACTGCTGCGGATCGCCTCATGCACGATCGTTTTATCGCGCTCGACGGCACAAGTCCGGGGCGCGTGCTCAACACAGTCAGGGCACGGGCGTAAGAAGCTTTCCGACATTACCAGAGGAAGCGCAGGGGCAGGGAGAGGCGGCAGGAATGTCGCCTTCATCACCAGGCGACGAAGGAGCCACGCCATCATCACGCGTGCGTCTGTTTGGAAACGGCTCCCTCGTCGCTTTGTTCCGGCGGCGACTGGAATGTGGCCTCTCCTGGGCGTTCTGCCTCCCCAAATCGTGTTCAAGTGGCCCGGGCATTTGTTCTCGCCGTTTCCGGGCTGAGGAGACCTGTTCCAGACGCCTCTGAATTTCCGGACAAACCAGCACTTGTTCGAATGGCGCCCAGGGGCAGCCAATGACCCGCCGGATCAATCCTGTCAGTGGCGGATTCAGCATTGAGGGCTCCCCGGCCGCGCACGACGTGGCTGAATTGCGTGGTAGAAGAAGGAGTGCCAGGTTGCCGTCAACTTCAATCCATGAAACGTCTCGCAGAGTTCCTCAGCGTTTCGCCCCGCTGGCTGTGCATCAATGCGGTGGTGGCAGTGTGTGCCGCGGCGGGCATTGCTTTTTACCAGCGGCATCCGCCAGCACTGAAAGAGCAGAATCCGACTGATTTGTTGTCTTGGCTAAGCTTGTTGCCGCTTTTGCATCTCGCATTGATTCCGCGGGAGGAGAATCGGCCGCTGCGGGTGCTGTGGGCCGCAGCGGCATGGGGAAGCTGGCCCCCCATAGTCGGATTTATAATCGGAATGCTGCTGTTCTGGTGATGCCTCCGCCGCAGCACTGGGCCGCGCTAGGAATTTCGCGCCACCACTTCCTCCATCAGGCTGAACTGGCGCTCCATGTCTTCGATAAGGGCGCGCTGGACGCGGAAGCGGTCGAGGTTGTGGTTGGGGCGGTGGGTTTTGAAATAGACGTCGCCGTTGAGGTGATCGGCGAGAAAGCGGGTGGCAAGTTCGCAGGTGATGAGTTTGCCGCTGAAGGCGAGCTGGGCGATTTCCTCAGCAGTCAGGAATTCGCGGGCGGTGCTGAGGTAGCCGCGGACCAGTGCTTCGAACATGGGCAGGCGCATGGAAACCAGGCTGGCGTCGCGTTCGTCCTCCGCGGTGGAAATGGTGGTGGTGCGCACGAGATCGCCGAAGTCGTAGAGCACGAGCCCTGGCATGACGGTGTCGAGGTCCATGACGCAAAGGCCTTCGCCGGTCTGGTGGTCGATCATCACGTTGTTGATCTTGGTGTCATTGTGCGTGATGCGCTCGGGGAGTTTGCCGGCTTTTTGCAGGTCCAGCAAAACGTCCGCCATGGGTTCGCGCTCCATCAGCCACTCGATGTCGGCGGCGACGGCATCCTTGCGTTTGGCGCGGTTGTCCTCGACGGCCTGTTTGAAGGTGTTGAAGCGGCTGCGGGTGTGGTGAAAGTCAGGGATGGTGTCGGCGAGGCGTTCGCCGTTCATGCAGGCGACGTGCTTTTGAAACGTGCCGAAGGCGCGCGCGGCCTCCTCGGCGATGGCGGTGCTGTTGACGTGGTTGTGGGCTTCGGCGCCTTCGATGTAAAAATAGGCGCGCCAGTGATTGCCGGCTTTGTCTTCGTGCCAGAGCCGGCCGTCGCGGCAGTGCACGAGGGTCAGCACCTTGCGGCAGGAATCGGGCTCGCCGGCGGCTTCCAGGCGGCGCGCGATGTGCTCGGTGACGCGCTGGATATTGTGCATCACTTCCCCTGGCTGCTTGAAGATATCATGATTGATGCGCTGGAGGATGTAGCGGACGTGGGTGCCGGCCTGATTGAAGCGGACCTCGTAGGTGTCGTTGATGTGCCCGTGGCCGCACGGGGCATGGCTCACGTAATTGCCAGGCATGGCGAATTCGCGGGCAAGGCTGCGGATGTCGTAGGTCTTCTTGGCGGGCATGGGCGGGAGAAAGGGAGCGCGATTCAAGGCCGCCGCGGCCTTTGATTGCAAGGCGGAAACTCGGTTCCGGAGGTCCTGGATGCGAGGCGGGCTTTTTACAAACAACTGACATCCGCCCGCGCGACCGCGGCCATCATGCCCGGCAACGCCTTCACTCCCATGTCCCGCTCCACGCTGCTTATTCTCCGCGTCCTCGCCGTTGGCGGCGCGCTCACTGTCCTCGCCTGCCATGTGGTGCGCCGTCAGCAGGAGGCCACTGCCGGGGCCGCCGGCGACCGCGGCACGACCGGCAGCAATGCACCGCCGCCGGTGCGGATATCAGGCACCAAATCGCTCGGGCCGGCGCCGGGACGACAACCCGGTGCTCCGGAAAGCTCGCAGCCGGTGCCCGTGCCGAATGGACAGGATACCATCATTGTCGGCACCAAGTCCGCGCCCGTGCTCAATCCGGCTGACGTGAAGACCTTTCTGACAGAGCCGGCACCGGCACCTCAGCCGCCGGTGCGTCCGGCGATTCCCTCCACCAAATCTGCGCGGATGATCACGCCTGCGGAAGTGCAGCGGTTCCAACAACAGCAGGCCCCCGCAGCGCAACAATCGGCAACTCCCCGGCCATGATCGGAGTGGACAACATCGGCGAACTGCTGCTCGCCACGGCGCTGAGCCTTCTGGTCCTTTTCGCTGTCTTTCGTCCGCTGGAAATGCTCTTCCCCGCGAAGAAGCAGAAGCTGCTGCGCCCGGCGTGGTTCACTGATCTCTGCTTCTTTCTCGGTCAGTATCTGCTCTGGACCGGCGGCGTCTTCTATCTGCTGGGATTTCTCGACCGGTGGCTCGATACGGTGATGCCGGGGACGTTTCGTCAGGCAGTCGCCGGGCAGCCGTGGTGGCTCCAGGCCGTGGAGGTGATCGTGCTCAGCGACGTGCTCATCTACTGGGGACATCGTCTGCAGCACCGCATTCCGTTTCTTTGGAGCTTCCATTCCATCCATCACAGCGCCGAGCATCTCGACTGGCTGGCGGCGCATCGCGAGCACCCGCTGGATACCGTTTACACCATCACCATCGTCAATCTGCCCGCCGTGCTGATGGGCTTCCCGCTGGAGACGCTGGCCGGACTGCTCGCCTTCCGCGGGCTGTGGGCCATTTACATTCACTCGAATGTCAGGCTGCCCATCGGCCCGCTGCGCTGGCTGGTCGGCGCGCCGGAACTGCATCACTGGCATCACGACAAAGCGCGCGATGCCGGCAACTACGCCAATGTCTCCCCGCTCATGGATATCATCTTTGGCACCTACCGCTGCCCGGACCATGAGCCGGAAGCGTTCGGCATTCACGAGCCTATCGCAAAGAGCTACGCGGGCCAGTTGCTGCATCCGTTCCGCCGGCGGAGGCGAAAGCGCACCGCTCCGGATGCGGTGGCGGCGAATGTTGACGCTGCGAAGCACGTGGCTTGAATCGTGGCCATGCTGCACTTCCTCCGCCCCTGTCTATTCGCCGCTGTGGGTGTCACTTCACCTGTCACCGCCGCGCCCGTTATCGAGAAAGGCGCGCTGGCGCTGCAATCGCTGCCGGAAGCGCGCTTTCAGTTCAGCGGCGTGGCCGGCGAACGCATCGCCGCCAACATTGACGGCTGGCTGCTCACGGCTCCGCACACGAATCCCGGGATGCTGGAAATGTTCCGCGTGCGCGACCGCCAGCCGACACCGCAACTCGTGCCCTGGGCCGGCGAGTTTGCCGGCAAGTATCTGCTCTCATGTGTGGCGACGCTGCGGCAGTCGGAGCGCGAAGACCTGCGGAAACACACGGCGGCTTTTGTGGCCGAACTCATCGCCACGCAGGCGGACGACGGCTACATGGGGCCGTTTCCCAAAGAGCGCCGGCTGCTCGGCGAATGGGATTTGTGGGGGCATTATCACATCATGCAGGGACTGCTGGCATGGATGGACTATGCCGGTGAGCCCGCGCCTCTCGATCCGGTGAGGCGCGCCGCGGACTTGATCTGCCGCACCTATCTCGACGGCACACGGCGCGTCTTCGATGCCGGCTCGCACGAGATGAACATGGCCATCAGTCACGTCATGGCCGATCTCCACCGCCGCACCGGAGAGCCGCGCTATCTGGAGCTTGTCAGGCAAATTGAGAAAGACTGGGAGCGCGCCGGCGATTATCTGCGCACCGGCGTGGGTGGTGTGCCGTTTTACAAAACGCCCAAACCGCGCTGGGAGAGTCTGCACGATCTCCAGACGCTCGTGGAACTGTGGCGCATCACCGGCGAAGAGAAATACCGCGATGCCTTCATCAGTCACTGGCGGACGATCCGGGAGTTCGATGTGCGAAACAGCGGCGCCTTCAGCGGTGGCGAGCAGGCGACGGGCAATGCCTTCGCGCCCACGCCCATCGAAACCTGCTGCACCGTCGCATGGATGGCCATGAGCGTGGACATGCTGCGGCTCACCGGCGACATCGCCGCCGCGGAGGAACTGGAGCGCGCCACCTTCAACGGCGCCCTCGGCGCGCAGCATCCCGGCGGACGCTGGTGGACCTACAACACGCCGATGGACGGCGACCGTAAAAGCAGCGCGCACGACATCGTCTTTCAGGCGCGCGCCGGCACGCCGGAACTCAACTGCTGCTCGGTGAACGGCCCGCGCACTCCCGGCATGCTGGCCGACTGGGCCGTCATGCGGGACGAGAAAGGAATCGTCATCAATACTCACGTCCCGCTGCAGACGCGTCTGGCCGCGAGCCGGACGACGCTGGTCTGCGATTCGCGTTATCCAATGGATGGCCGTGTCACCTGGCGCATCAAGACGGCTGACAGCCGCCGGATGCGTTTCCGCGTTCCATCATGGGCGGCGGGAGCGACGGCATCGCTCGCCGGCGCGGCGCTGGAAGTGAAGCCGGGCACCTGGTGCGACATCGAACGCGTATGGACGGGCGATGAGAATTTGATTTTCGATTTCCCCATGCCCCTGCGCAGTGTGGAGGGACAGCGCGAGCAGGCCGGCAGGATCAGCGTCTATCGCGGCCCGCTGCTGCTGGCGTGGGATCAGCGTGACAATGATTACGATGAATTCCGCATCCCCCGACTCACGCAGGAAATGCTTTCATCCGCCACTCGCGCGGAACCCTCGCCGGCCGGCTTTTCAGGAACCGCGCCCTGGATTCTCATGGAGATTGCGACCCCCGGAAGAACGGTGCGCCTGCGCGACTTCGCCACCGCCGGCATGAACGGCACGCGTTACCGTTCATGGCTGCGCGCCGGCACCGCCGCACCGGCCGATCCCGGCGCCCCGCCTGTGCTTCATGAACTCAAGGAAGCGGTGAAACTGAACGGCCGCGATGAAATGCGCACGTTCCCGCTGCCCGACGGCTTCATGCGCGGCGACACCACCGTCAGCGTGCGCGTGCAGGTGGATGAAATGCCTGACAAACGCATCGCGCAGGTTTTCAGTGCCTGGTGCGCGGCGGGAGACGATCCGCTGCGGCTCGTCGTGGAAAACGGCCAGATTTTTGCCCGCGTGGAAGGCGGACGCGGCGCTGCCACCGGCGGAGTGACGATCAGCGCGGGAACCTGGCATCACGTCGCCGCCGTGAGAGAAAGCGACGTGCTCACGCTGTTTCTCGATGGCCAGCCGGTCGCCTCCGCCGCGATGCCGGAGAAACTGAAGTCCAAATCCAAACTCTGCGCCATCGGCGGCAATCCTCTCTACAAAGGCAACCCGGAGTTCCTCGCCGCTTCCTTCCGCGATTTCATGCTCTGGAACCGCGCCCTCACCGATGAAGAAGTGGCACAGGCGGCGCGTTGATCAGACCTCAGCTGGGGGCAACAAGCCTTCTGCTGTTCTCTCCGGGATGGCGTCCTCATTTTCGGCGCAAGATAGATTTCGTCACCTTATCGTGCTGTCTTGAGCCGTTACCCGCTGCGCCACGTCGCGGAAGAAATCGCGACTCCACAGTCTCAGTTCAGCGGCATCGGTGATGAATGGCCTCACATCATCCGCCGCTGCGGCGAAGTCCACTTCCGCGATCCGATCCAGCAACAGGCGGCGGAGAGCGGTGACATTGAGGACTTCTCCTGCCGTCCAGTGGCCGGTCTGAGTCATTCTGGCGGCGAGATGCGGCAGATTCGGATGTATGTTCCTTCCGGCATACCACACGAGGTCGTACCAATCGCGTCCCTTCACCCGGTTCTGCCACTTCCGGCACAGCACGGCGTGGAGTTTGCCTGACATGAGCGACGGCAAATCGTAGAGCCGCACCTGGTGCGGAATGGGCATGAGCAGAGTGCGCACCTCCGTCTCCGCACCGGACGGCGGCTGCGTATCGAGTTCCAGTTTCACGCGCACCTGCTGCAGCGCCGGGATGCGCTGCGCCAGCCAGTCAGGCAGTCCGATGTGCAGCAGGTTGATGCGAGTGTCGCCTTTGATGAAGGCGGACTCGATGGCGGCAGTCACAGCCTTCGTTTTCTCCTCCACAGAAAAGTGAAAACCGAACGAGAGCAGTTCATCGCGCACGGCACCGAGATGCGGCGTGAGACGGAATTCATCCCGCGGTGCGAGCAGCGAGAAGTCGAGGTCTTCGGAAAAGCGGCGCAAACCGTGGAAGATGCGCAGCACCGTGCCGCCATAGAACGCAGCGTGTTCAAAGAACTTCGACCGCCACAATCCCAGCAACGCCAGTTCCTGCACGATCTCTTTGAGCGCATGCTCGTAATCCTCCGTCGCTTGCAGCGGATAGCGGGCAAGCAGGGGATCGAGGCTGTGTTTCATGGCTTCGGGTGATGACGGCGGCGGGCGCGGCGCTCCAGCCAGCGCCACAGGAGCACCGCCGCACGCCGGCGGTAACGCAATGCCAGTTCACGAATGGTCTCCACATTGAGACGATCCAGCCAATCCGGTTCGACGCGCAGATTTTCCTCCAGCCACGGACCAATGTCCTCCTGTCGCCCAAATCCTCCCTGTCGCGCCGCACAGTCGCTCAGGGCACGTTCCGGCGTGGCGAGGAAGAAGTGCCCGCCCGGCGCCTCCATCCGCTCCACTTCCGCGCCAAATACGGCCCGCGGCACTGGATGATAGGAAAACCGTCCGGCCGGAGTTGCAAACTCCCGCCGCCGCTGCGTCGTCGCACAGGTGATCTCCGCTACCCGCTCAGGGATCAGCCCGTGCCGTGCCAGCGCCGTCTCAAAACTCACGCACGATGGCCCATACACCATTCCTGAAAGCACCAGCGGGTCCACTTCCTGCACCGCCACGGCCCGGCCTGGCACATAAAGTCCCTTCTTAACCCGAACCACCTCCCCCCGCGCCAGCAACCGGCTGATCCGGTCCCGCACCGCCCCGTATCCCCGCAGCCGATCCGTCAGCAGCACATAATCGAACGGCTGATCGCGGGGGATGTTTGTTGAAGGGGGAAATGCGGTCATTTGCTCCGGTACGTCGAGTATTAGGCGACATACTGGACGAAATCAAGGTGCACTCCCTCGGGATCAGGTTGGCCGCGTCCCGATCGGGGAAACCGCCTGCTTGCAGGCCGGCGATGCCCTGGGCACTTTTCCGGCATGGCCCATCTCCACGCCATCCTCGCTACAGATTCCCCTACAGCCATTCTCATCAAACGCGGCCCAGGCAGAGTCTCATGCACCATTGGCTGGGACAGACGCACGGATCTCTTCGAGTTGGGCCAGTGGCTGAAGCAGCGCATTGACCACGATGCCGCGGACCTCTCTCCGGACGGGCAGCACTTCTGCTACTTCGTGAACACGCAGAGGTGGGGCGAAGAGCACAGCGTTTATCGCGTTGTCTCCAAAGCTCCGTGGCTCAAAGCGCTGGCATTCTGGAGCACCGACTCGTGGACCAAAGGGCCGGGAGTGGCCATGTTCTTTCGCGATGAAAATGGTAGCGTGAAGCTGCTCGCACACCCACACACACCGCAGTGGGATCATTTGGGTATGGAAGTGGTGGCCGAAGCCCCGAATCGCCCTCCCTGGAGTACGATGATGACAGGGTGTTATCTGTGGAAGCGGCTCCAGCGGGATGGATGGACGGCTTCGACTGGCTGGACGGAATGTCCCCCTGAGGCAGCAGCCGGAGTTGCTCAATGGTTTGAAAAGAACCCGCTTCGCATCGTCTTCGTCAAAGGATCAATCTGTGGCTGGAGCCTGTATCAGTTTTATTGGTGTGGTCTCAATCACGATAAGAATCGCGGAACCACTTTCGAGACCTTTGCCCTCATGTCTCCCGCCGGAGAATTCATCAATCAGCCGGACTGGGAATGGGCGGATTTCGATGCCTTGCGAAACCGTCTCGTCTGGACCGCCGGATGCCGCCTTTACTGCGCCAGCATCACTGCCGAAGGCCTTGGTACGGCCAATTTGCTGCTCAATACTGAAGGTATGCGCTTCGAGCCGCGGCAGGCTCCTTATTGAATCGGCGCCATGCGGAAGAGTCGGACGCACGGGAGCTCACCCCTACCTGCACTTAAAGGAACCAAAGGAAATCTTGTCACCTTTTCCAGGGTCACTCGCCTATGATGTGACTCATGATCTCCGCTGTGACATTTCTGCGCCGCTTTACCCACCGCCCGCCTGTGGCAGTAGAGCGGTTGTCCGATACCGCGCTCGCTTTGGCAGCCCGCGCGCGGGACAAGGCGGGGAAGGAGGCTTTTGTGGAAATCGTGCGACGGCACCAGACGGCGGTGTGTGCGGTGGCTTACGGCATCACCGGGCGGATGGCGCTGACGGATGACATTGCGCAGGAGACGTTTCTTTATGCCTGGAAGAACATGACCGCGCTGCGCGAACCGGCGCGGCTTAAGGCGTGGCTGACAAAAATCGCGCGCAGCACGGCGCTGGATGCGATGCGGCGCGAGCAGCGCACGGACCCGCTGGGAGATGAAGTCATTTCCATCGCGTCGCCGGAGACATCGCCGGATGTCGCGACCGCGGACGCCGAGGACGAAAGGCTGGTGTGGGAGGCCCTCGCGGAGTTGCCGGAAAATTTCCGGCTGCCGCTGGCTCTGTTTCACAACGAAGGTCAGTCCATTGCCGTCGTCGCCGCCACGTTGGAACTCAGCGAAGACGCGGTGAAGCAGCGGCTCAGTCGCGGACGTGAGGCCCTGCGCGAAAAAGTCGCCGCGCGCATGGCGGTGCAGGCGGAGTCGAAGCTGGAAGGCGTGCTGCGCCGCGTGCAGCCGGGGCCGTTGCTCGTGGTTACCATCGCCGCCGCCATCGGACTGCTCGCCGCTCCCGCCGCGGTGGCGGCGGGTGCCTTTTCCACGGCCAGTGCCGCCGCCACGGGCGGCTCCGCAGCGACGGCTTCCACTTTCTCCACTGCCATGACTGCCTCCTCCTATCTTGTCGCCACGATCACGATGGCGGCGTTCATCCCCCTCGGCTGGAAAGCGCGCGAGCCTGATGCGGCGACTGCGGCTCCGGTGCCGGTGGTCCATCAGACGATCAGGCCGGCGGACCCGATTGCGGTTTTCGCCAGCAGCGCGCTTCTCAAGGAGTGGCTGCGGCTGCACAAACTGCACGGCACCGATGCCGCGGCCATGCCCTCGCTCTATGAAGACATCGCGGCGGTAAAGGACACTTTTCATCGCCGCGCGCTGCGCTCGGCTTTGCTGGCGGAATGGGCCGCAGTGGATCCGCAGGGCGCCTTCCATCACCTGCTCGCAAAGCATCAGAACGATCAGGCCAGGCAGATGATGCGCGAGTGGCTGGCGTTAGAGCCTTCCGCCGCCGCGGCGCATCTTGCGGCAAACATGAATGGCGCGGAGAGTCTCGCGCGGGAACTGTTGAAGGATCTCGCAGCCCTCGCTCCGGAACACTTTGCCGGGATCGCCCGGCAACTGGCTCCACCGCCCAGTCAATGGGACCGCACCGTGGCGGAGGCGTTCACCGTTTTTGCGGCGAAGAATCCTGACGCCGCGCGCGCCGCTGCGGAATCTTTGACGGGGGCCAACCTTGTGCAGGCGCTGAGCGGCGTGGCCCGGGGCTGGGCGGAAAAGGACGGCCGCGCGGCGTTCGCGTGGGCGCGCACCCTGACGGAAGGTCCGGAGCGGGACGGCGCGCTGCGAGGTTCGCTCATCGGCTGGGCCAAAACAGATCCAGTCGCGGCTTTGAACAACATCGAAGCCGCGCCGCCGGGCAAAGTGGAGATGATGTTCGCTTCCGACACGGCGGCACAGGTGCTCCGGGCGGCCTCGGACAGGGATTTCGACGCCACGCTGGCATGGCTGGCGGAGAATGGGGGGAAATTCGGCCGTGAGTCGTGGATGGGTTTGACGGAAGCGCTTCAGAAAAGACTCGCGGGTGATCCCGCGGCGCTGCTCGGGTTTGTCGTCTCACAGCCTCCCGCGCTGCGTCACGGACTGTATGAAGCACTCGACAGTGTGATGCTCAATGAGGGCTACGCCCAGCGCGATGCCGTGTGGTCGTGGCTCACGGCCCAGCCCGCGGGCGAAACCGCGGAGCGGCTCCGCAGCATGATGCTGCGCACGGCCGCGTGGAAAGACCCGGAACTGGCCATGGAATGGATGCAGGCCATGCCTGACAGCCCGGAGACGGAGCGATTGATTGAGCACAACCTGGCCAGTCTGGTGAACAACGGCGCCAGCCTGGAGCGCATTGAGGGCCTGCTGGCCAAAGCTCCGGAAAAGCTGCGCCCCGGCCTGCTCGCCACCGCGTTCACCACCGAGGGCGACTGGCGGCAAAGTGATCTGGAGCCGTGGATGCAGCGCATGACGGAACTGCCCGCGGAACAGCGCCCGCAGGCGGCCGGCAGTCTGGCGCGACGCATGGCCGCCACCGATCCGCAGGCGGCGGCGCAGTGGGCCGTTTCCCTGACAAATGCGGACGAACGCCGCAGCGCCGTCAGCAGTCTCACCGCGCGCTGGGCCGATGCCGACAGCTACGAAGCCAGCGAATGGGTCGCCGGGCTGCCCGCCGGGGCTGAGCGCGACATCGCTGCCCGGGCGCTCGCCGGCAGCATTGCCCGCGACGATCCCGAGTCGGCGTGGACATGGGCCGCGAACATCTCCGACAACGGCATGCGCCTCGATTCTCTGCAAACCGCCTTCGCGCAAATGAAGGAGCGCGATCCGCAGCGCGCGCGGCAACTGCTCAACGCGCCCCACCTTTCCGCCAGCGAGCGCACCGTGCTGCAGGGCGCGCTGGAGCAGTCGTCCCTCCCACCTTCGCGCTGAACCATGAAGACACTTCCCACTCTCATTCTCTGCCTCACCGGAGCCGCCGCCGGCACCGGCCTGGGCTGGCTGCTCCGCGGCGCACCGGCCCGGGGGAGTGGGCCTGACAAATCGTCCGCCGCGTCGCAGGCGGAGTCTGCGGCGTCGGAGAGAGCGAGGAATGCCGGCGCAGCCGGCGAGGCGAAGGATTCGCCCGATGATGTCGCCGCCGAACTCGCGCGGCAGAAAGGCGCGATGCGCTGGCTTTATCTGCTCGGTGCCGCGGACAAAGCCTCCGCGGCGGACATGCCGGCACTGATCCGCGCCGCCAGGGACTTGCCCGGCGCCACGCGCATGCTCGGCGTGCGCTGGGCGGAAATGGATCCGCAGCACATGTTTCGCACGCTGTGCGCCGAGTACGCCCGCAACAAAAGCGGAGGGTCACTCGCGGATGAGTACGCTCTGCGCAGCATTCTTTTTGAAACCTGGGCCAAGCAGAACCCGGAGGCCGCCATCGCCGCACTCAACGACCGCAGCGTGCTGCCCGGCGTGGAGGGCGAGCGGTTCTCCATGGCCAATACGATCATGAAGTCCGATCCGCTGCGCGGCTTCAAGCTGATGAACGACTGGAACATCACCAGCTACCTGCCCGACCTCCGCCATTTGGCTGCGTGGGTGGAGAAAGATCCCCGTGCCGCCGCGGAGGCGGCGCTGCAGAACAATCTCGGCGCCGCGTCCGGCGAAGTGATGAAGCAAATCGGCAAAGCCTGGGCCGCGCAGGATCCCGCCGCGGCTTTGGCCTTTGCCGCCGAACGCCGCGGACTGAGCGGTATCCAGCTCGCGCAGTCGGTGATGTCGGAATGGGCGCAGCGCGATCTGGCCGCGGCGATGGCTTACGTCGGCGCGCAGACGGAATCCCTCACCAAAGCCAAGCTTGGTCTGCCGCTCATCGAAGCCTGGGCGAAAAGCGATCCGCAGGCCGCACTGGTGTGGGCCAATGACAACCTGAAAGGCGAATCGCGCGCCGTCGCCGCGGCCTCGGTGGTGAAAGCAATGGCCGCGCAGGACTTCAATGCGGCCGCGGAGTTCATCGCCGGACTCGAACCCGGCGGCGGCAAGAACCGCGCGGTGAACCAACTCGTCGAAACCTGGCTGGGCGACGACTGGCTGAACAAGAAGGACGGCGCGAAAGCTACTGAGATCCTGCAATGGATGTCCGAGCTGCCGGAGCCGGATGCGCGGCGCTACGCGATGGAGCAGGCGTCGTGGCGGCTTTTCCACGCCGCGCCGGAGGAGACCATAGCCTTTCTGAATTCGCCGCAGGGCGCGACCGCGCCGCAACAGATGTTCGACCGCGCGGCGCAGCACCTCGCGCAGAAGAATCCGGAATCCGCCATGCAGTGGGCCGCCGCGCTGCCTCCGGAGCGCCGCAGCGCCGCCCGGGCCTCAGTGCTCTCCGAATGGCTGAGTTCCCGTCCGGAAGCTGCGCAGCAATGGGTGCGGGAACAGCCGGCCGGAGACTCTCGCGCCGGTCTCGTCTCCACCGCCACCATGAACCTCGCGTGGCATTCCGCCGAAACCACCCGCGCATGGCTCGAGTCGCTCCCCGCAACTGATCACCCCGCTGCTCTCCAAGGCCTGAAACAAAACGGCGGACTGAGCACGGAGCAGCGCGCGGCACTGGAGGCGCTGGTGAAGTGAAGTCACATCTCGCGGACATCAGGGCGGCACGAGCCGGAAGAAGGCGCGGCCGGGTGTGGTCGGTTCCGACCAGCTGGTCACGGCGGTGGTGCCGGCGACGGGGTTCCACAGCGACAGATTGTCAGAGCGCTCGAGCAGAAAGCCCGTCTGATTCCAGTTCAAATGCGTCATGGTGGCAT
This sequence comes from uncultured Akkermansia sp., assembly GCA_964523105.1. GTDB lineage: Bacteria > Verrucomicrobiota > Verrucomicrobiia > Verrucomicrobiales > V1-33 > V1-33. Next base: position 31,787 of record CAZFZN010000046.1, on the reverse strand, counting down.
CGAGCGAAATGGTGAGGACCGGCGGCACCGCTCCGGTCAGAAAGATGCCAGGAGCTTTCGGCCCGCCGAGCTGCGCGGCCTCCGCTGCTGACAAGGTGCGGCTGGTGAAAGCGAAGGCGGAGAGCAGCCACTCGCGCGTGTAGATGCCGCTGGTGTCGCCTTCGTTGGCGAGGATGAGATCGGGACCGGCGTCGTTGGCGGTCGAGATCGAAAAACGCCCGTCGCGCAAAGAAGTATCGGTGCGCTGGCGCACGAGCGTGCCGTCGAGATACATGCTGACCACGCCGGCGCCGAGGTCGGCCGCAAAGATGATCCGGTGCCAGGCATCCGCGGCGACGGCGCCGCCAGCGGAGTATCCGAGAGCGCCGATGCCGAGCGCTCCGGTGTCCGCGACATACCAGTCGGCGTCGTTGGCGTTGCTGGTGTTCGTGTTGAACAGCGGCAGCCAGGCATGCGGGCTGGTCATGTAAATGTCCATCACCACCGTGAACTGATTCAGATAGAGCCCGCCACCGTTGGGCACGCTGCCATTGAAGGTGAGGCGCGGGAAATCCGCCTGACTGGAGTAGGCCGGGAACCTGACATAACCCGCCGGCTCTCCGCCGATGTGCGGCACGGTGGTGCCGTTGGTCATTTCATAAGCAGCCAGCGCCCGCGCATTCGCCGTGGACCAGTCGAGCAGTCCGTCGCCCAGCGCGGCGGCGCCGGTGTCGCTGTCGAAGGTCCATTCCCACTGCGGCACCGGTGGGATGCCGGCTGTGGTGAAGGACCAGACATCGCCCGTCGTGACAGCGCCGCCGGAGTCTTTTTCATCCACGCGCCAGTAGTAGGTCGTGGCCGGCGCGAGGGTGCCGGGATTGAAAATATCGTGCGTCTGCTCCGCGATGAACGGCGGCGGATTCTGCGTGCCGAAATGCACGCGATGCGCCGTCGCGCCGGTGCCGACCAGCCAGCTGAGAAACCCGGGAGCACTCACATTCGTTGCGGTGTGAGCCGGAAAGGGCATGGTGGCTTTGGCCTGCGTCGGAACCGGAATAATGCTGCGCGCCGCGGCGATGAAATCGGTCTCGAAATAATCCACGCCGTTGTTGATCGCGGTCTCGATGGCCACGGGGTCCATCAGCGTGTAAGCGGAGACTTTGAAGCCCGCGGCTTTCACGCCCGCCACCGTCTCGCGGTTGAGCGCGCCGCTGAAGGCGCCGGTATCGAAAATTCCCACCCCGACCGCCGCCCGCGCCGCGAGGAATCCCGGGGTCTGCCAGCCGCTCGCGTCTTCGAAGACGAGCGTCGCGCCCGGTATCAGCGCATGCAGCGCCGCGGGGTCGCCGCCGGCGCCCGTACTTTGATCGTAGGTCCACAGCCAGAGATCGCTTTCCGGAAAACCGGTCGCATCGAGCGCCGCCTTCACGCCGGGGCCCATACCGGTTTGTTTGAGATCGAGATAGAGAATGATCTTCCCCTTCGCCTCGTTCATCATCTGCTCCAGGGTGGGAATCCTGACACTGCTGAACGAAGGATCGAACCACGAGCCGGCATCGAAGGTCTGCAGCTGCGCCGCGGTGTAGCCGCTAACGTTTCCCGTCTCCGGCGTGGTGCGGTCAAGCACGTCGTCGTGCATCCCTACCACCACGCCGTCGCTGCTGAGATGCACGTCGAACTCCATCGCCGCCGCGCCTTCCGCGATCGCCTGCTGCAGCGCCACCAGCGTGTCCTCCGGAGCGCAGCAGGAATTCCCGCGGTGTCCGATGATTTTCGCGGCGCGGCGCGGCTGATTGGGAATCGCTGCCCCTGGCGCACCCGGTGACAACGCCCCGCCGGCATCGGGCCCGCCCAGCGCCGCAATTTCCGTCATCGTCATCAAACGCGGCACCAGGCCGAAGCTGCTGACATATCCTTCCGCAGTCTCCCCGTTGTCATCCGTGAGGAGCAGAAACTCCGGACTCATCGCCCAGCGGAAGCCGTCCGCCGCTCCATTCAGTCCTCCCACAAATGTGCCGTCCACGAAGCGTTGAATTTTCCAGCGGTCGCCGGTGCTCGCTGACACCGCGATGACGATGCGGTGCCACGCACCCGGGGTGATGTTGCCGGCGTAGTTTCCGCTGATGCCCACGCCTCCGGAAGCCGTGTTGCGGACATAAAACTCGGCGTCGTCCGTATTCGCCGTGTTCGTCTGAAGAAGTGCCCGCCATTGGGCGTCACTCGTCAGCGGATAGAAGACATCATAAATCACGGTGTAGTTGGACAGGGCGCCGGCGTCGCCATAACTGCCGTTGGCGGGGTACGGGTGGGCGACATGAAATCCCTGCTGCGGAGTGCAGGCCGGAAAATGGAGCACGCGCTTCGCCGCGCCGCCGGCGCCGGGCACCGGAGGCAGGCCGAAGTCGGCGGCGGACTTCACTGCTGCATCAGGATCGAACCACGCGGAAAACCCCGGATCATAGGCACTGAGTGCAGCAGTGCCGCCGGCCTGAGGCGCCGTCCAGTCGAGCGGATTGGCAAAGTCCCAGACCGTCTGCTGGGCAAAGACCGGGGCGGCGGGGTAGAGCAGCAGGCAGGTGAACAGGGTGCGGAGTCTCATGGAGGTAGGGTGTGTCGATAGCACGGTGGCGCGCCCTGCGCGGGTGCAAGAATACGGATGTTACGTATTCTTTTACTGCGCCGGTCCGCTTGTGGCATCACTTTTCCGGCCTGGTTTCCGGATGGCCTTTGGGTACGGGCGACCCGGCGCGAATCAGGTCAAAGCGCGTGCCTTCGGGGCCGCGGCTCCGCTCAATTCCTGATGCAGTACCGAACGCGGATGGCCTCGTCCCTCCTGTCTGTCGCCTAGCGACAGCGGATGGTAGCCGTGGGTTTCAACCCACGGTCTCCGGAATTCACATTGCCGTGTCGCGCAGCGACACCGGAATCCTCACCCGAACACATATCGCTCCTCCGCCGTGATCTCATGCACATGGAGAAACTTCCGGTATTCATCCTCAAACCGCTGCCGACGGTGTCGCGCCCGCTGATTCTGAATGTAACGAACGGTCGCAGGTATCTGCGAATGCCCGATACTGAATGCACCGTAACCATCCTGCCACTTGAACGCACCCCATCCGGGGAACCTGCCGGAAGCCCATTTCGAGGACTCGCCTTTGAGCCGCTTCATGAAATCACTGAGCGAGATGGTTGCCGGGCAGCCCAGCAGCAAATTCACATGATCCTCCACGCCTCCGATCTGCAGCGCCGTGAATTGATGCGCCCGGCACATGCCGCCAAGGTAGCGCCAGACATCGGCCTCCACATCGGGTGTCAGCCATCGCTCGCGATTTTTGGTGGAGAAAACGACGTGGATATGGAGGGAGGTGAACGTATTGGCCATGGCGGAGCGCAACATAACGGTTCCGGTGTCGCTCACGCGACACAATTCTTTTTCGAACTCGGCGACCGTGGGTTAAAACCCACGGCTACCATCCAATGTCGCTGACGCGACAGAATCAGACTGATCCTGGAAAGGAACAAAGGAATCCCTCGCGCTAAGGAACCTGCCCGTTACCCTCTACAATTCAAATGAAACAAACACGACGCCGTTGCCTGTTTTGCGCAAATCCCGCCAACGACAAGGAGCATGTCGTCGCAGAGTAGCTATCGAAGCGAATGGGCCGCCGGGATGCTCCGATCATTCCAGCTCATTTTGATACTGTTCATGGAACACGGGCTCACGGGCCAGTCCCTCCAAAGAGCTTCAAATGCAGGAAGGTATGCAAGTCTTGTAATGGAGGCTGGATGTCACGACTCGAAGTTTCATTTCAAGCCGCCGTCAGCCCTTTGGTCGGACCCGTTTGGCCGGAATACTCGCAGGAATTCATGGAGAGTCTTTCAGGTCACAGTCACAATATCATCCGTTGGCTAATAAAGACTGCGATCATTGTCGAACAGGCATTTCCCAAGAGTATCGCATCAGCCATCACCAGCGACATGATTGAGGTCGCAAAGGGGGATCTCTCCCAGGTAGACTACTACTGGTTCTGCGGTCACATCGCCGAGAGCGATCTGAACGTTCGACTGACTAAGGGCTTTCCGACGTTGAACGGAATGCAATTTCATCCTTACCAAGTCCATAAAGAGAGCATTTCGTTTGGGATACACCTGAACCACCTTGGATTACTGCTGATCAGATGCCCCGGTGCCAAGCCCGGATTTGCAGGCAAGTACAAACTCGTCGATGGACGACTGTGCGTTCCGTTGATAAACGGTCAACGCCCGAGGATCGGACGCCAACACCCGGTGCATTCCTTCCCTAATTTCCAGGCGTTTTTGGAATCCGTTGAAATTTGGGCAACCCTACCGCCCGAGACGGAGAATCATGATTGAGATGAACTGACTTTCACGGTGGCACTGCCGTGCGTCATGGCCGCACCGTGACGTCACTGATCACCGTCCCGTCCAGCTTCGTCATTTTCAACTTCATCTCCTCGCGCGTGGCAGTTCCCTGAATGAACGTCGCGAACTTCGGTTGTGGTGCGCCGCCGATGAGTTGGGCGATGGGCTGGCCGTCCTTTGCCGGCATCCAGAGGTAATCGTGGGTGTGGCCGGAGATCACCAGTTTGACGCCGGCCTCAAGCAGCGAGGGCAGCCAGAGGTCGCGGCAGAAGGCGGCGCCTTTGAACCGGTTGTTGGGGGTCTTCGGGTGATCGAACCAGAGCGGGATGTGGCAGAAGAGCACCTTGTGAGGCGCGTCGCGAAACCACGGCGTCTTGACGAACTCGCGCAGCCACTCCGCCTGCTCGCGCTGCATTTTCTGAAACGCGCCCATGCCGCTGAGATAGGGGCTGTCGTCCGGTTTGTCCTCGCCGGTGTCGAGCACCACCGCGGCGAGCGGGCCGCTGCGGAAGCCGTAGAAGTAACGATCGTCCGGCGTGCCGGTGAAGTCCGGCAACGAGAGCGCCGCGGGGCCGCGGACGTCGTGATTGCCGCGCACGTAGGCAAGCGGCCAGCGGTCGGCGATGGCGAGTCCCGCGGGCGTAAGGAATTGTCCGGCCATGTCGCGCTCGAAATGCACATCGTTCGACTGGTCGCCATTCCAGAGCATGAAGTCCGGCTTCAACGCATTTGTTAGTCTGTCGAGGGCTTTGAGCGTCTCCGTGTTTTCATGCGTGTCGTTCCACACTGCGAAGGTCGTCTTCTCCGCAGCAGGATCGAGCGAGCGGAAACTCCGCTCTTCGCTCGTCTGCGGCGCGCCGGCTTTGAATTCGCCGTGGTAAAACTGCTTCACCTTCACCCAGCCGGCGGCCCGGGCGACGATGCGATACTTCACCGTCTTTCCCGGCGGCAATGGCGGCAGGCGGAACTTCAGCACATGCTCCGAGAGCGGCAGCAGCCCTGACTGATGGCCGTCCGCGCGCTGCCACGGGCCGTCCTCCACCGCAAACTCCAGGTAGCCCGTCGCGAGCCGCTGCACCGGCTGAAGAATGGAGATCGCATCCGCCGCGGGCCCGCTCACCACCGGGCTGCCGGCAAAGACGGGCCCGTCCGCTCCACCCGCGGTCCAAGTGCCTTCGGGCACGTCCGGGCGCGGATCCTTGGTGTAGTCGGAATAATTCTGCGCCGCCGCGGGCAGGGTTCCCGCGGCCGCGGCAGTGGTAAAGAAGGAGCGCCGTTTCATGGTGCCTAGCGGAACAACCGGGGCGCAAAGTCGTGCAGGCTGCGGCGCCAGGTCTGCCATTCGTGATCTGTGCCTTCAGAGGAATAGAACACGTTTTTGATGCCGGCCTTCTCCAGCGCGGTATGCATCGCGGCGGCGCGCTCGTGAATCTGCTTCTCCGCCGTGCCGGCACCCAGCCAGAGGAGTTTCACTCTATCATTGAAAGCCGCGGCGTCTTTGAATGCACCATCGTAGACCGTTGCCACATCGAAGCCGTCGCGCGGCGGACCGCTCATGCCGCCGATCCAGGCGAAGTGATCCAGGTTCCGCATCGTCAGGTTCAGCGTCTGCGCGCTGCCCATGGAAAGTCCCGCCATCGCGCGGTGTTCGCGGTCAGACTTCGTGCGATAGGTGGAATCGATGAGCGGGATCAGTTCCTTGAGCATCACGTCCGCAAAGGCCGCCGTCGCTGCGGAGCGGTCGCCGCCTTTCGTATTCGGAAACGAAGCATAGCCGGAATCCACCACCACGATCATCGGCACCGCCTTCTTTGCGGCGAGCAGATTGTCCATGATGAAACCGGCGCGCCCCTGCTCGATCCAGCTCCGCTCGTTCTCCCCCGCGCCGTGCAGCAGATAGAGCACGGGATAGCGCATCTGCGTTTCCGTGTCGTAGCCTGGCGGAGTATAGATGTGCGCGCGCCGCCACTGACCGGTGACTTTGGAATGATACCACTGAATGCGCACCACGCCGTGCGGCACGTCGGGCTTCGCGTCGTAGAAATCCGCGCCCGCTTCCGGCACCTCGATGCCGCTGGTGTCGCGGCCCCAGCCGAAGAACAGCCGGCTGCCGCCATCGTTCACTCGCAGGCCGTCCACGGTGAACCAGTAGTAATGAAAGCCCGGCATCGACGGTGGCGTCGTCACCGACCATGTGCCGTCATCGCCTTTCGTCATTGCCAGCGGTTCTTTGACGAGTCCCGCGCCCCCTTCCAGCCTTACCGATTTCGCCTCCGGTGCCTTCAGTCGGAAAGTCACGCTCAGGTCCGCCTCGATGCGCGGAAAGGCAACGCCCGGGAGGTTGGTGGCGGCAGGGACGGCATCCGCCGCGATGAGTTGACCGCTGCCGAGCAGCGCGGCGAACAGAGTGAGGGTGAGCTTCATGAGGTTTCGATGCGGATTGTGGACTATTGTCACTTCTTTACTGCCAGCGGACCGATGTATTTGCTCTCCTGCACCACGCCGGAGGCGCTTTGCTGTGTGCAGCAGCCAGGGAAAAAGGCCGGGATGAGCAGGCCATATTTCAATGCCGGGGGAGCGTCCATATCGCTGTCAGGCTGGAGGCATCAGGAAGTGGAGTCCAGACAACTTTTTTACACGAACGCTGTCGGAAACGAGGCCGTGCGGCGACTATAGAGCAGACTTATGGACCCCGCCCGTGCCAGCACCCTGCTCAGACGCTATGCCGAAAACCGGTGCGGCAAATCGTTCCGCGAACTCGTCGAGGGCCACGCGGGGCTGGTTTTTGCCGCGGCGCTGCGGATCACCGGCGACAGCGGGCTGGCGGAGGATGTGATGCAGTCGGTGTTTGCCGCGCTGGCGGTGAAGCCGCAGGCGGTGCGCGACGGCTGTGCGCTCGCCGGGTGGCTGCATCGCGCGGCGACCGGTCGCGCGGTGGATGTCGTGAGAACCGAATCCCGCCGCCGTCAGCGGGAGCAGCACGCCACGCACATGAATGACTGCACTTCCTCCTGCACTGACAGCCTCTGGGACACTGCGGCGCCGGTGATCGATTCCGCGCTGGGCAGTCTCGGTGAAACCGACCGGCAGTTGTTGCTGCTGCGGTTTTGGCAGCGTCAGGACATGCGCCGAATCGGTCAGGCTTTTGGAATGAGCGATGACGCGGCGCAAAAGCGCATTGGCCGCGCGCTTCAAAAACTGCGCGCGGTGCTGGAGCGGCGCGGCATCACGGGCACGGCTTCGGCGCTCTCCGCAGCGCTGATGGCCTCGGCCTCCGCAGTTCCGCCGGTGGAGGCGGTGGCGCGCATTTCCGCCGCCGCGCTCGCACTGGGACAAACGGCTCAGTCCGCTGCCGGGGCCTCACTTTTTACCAATACCCTCGCCATGACTACGAAATCGAAAGTCCTCCTAACCTCCGCTGCCGCATGTGTCGCCATCGGCGCGCCGGTTTATTTTCAGCAGCGCGAAATCCAAAGCCTGCGCGAGGAGAACGCCGCTCTGCGTGCCGCCGCGCCGCAGCGAAGAAATTCACAGGCTTCCGCCGCGGCGAATCCCGTCCTCGCATCCTCGTCCAGCCCGCCGGCGCCGGAGGTGGCTGGCGCCGACACTACGGAGCGATCCGCTCCCATTACCGAAAAAACCCGCAGGCTTGGAAACCGCAGCACCGGAACGTCCACGGCCTTCGTTCCCGCGACGGGCGGCGGAGCCGCGGCGGAGGTCACGACACTGACAGAAGGAACCATCGAAACCGGCGGGCTGAGCGGCGTTGATGTGCTTTCCGGGTTTGGTCCCCGGCGCGCGGCGCCGATGGTGGCGGGCAAAGTCCACTGGGATCACGCTCAGGCCACCGGCGCGCCGGACACGCACGAAGCCGGTGACAAGCCGACCGCATGGGCCCCGCTCAAGCCCGGCAGCGGGGAGCAGTGGCTGCAGCTCGGTTATGAAAAAGCCGTGGAACTGAAAGAGGTGAACATTCACGAGACCTACAATCCGGGTGCGATTTCCAAAGTCGCGGCGCTGATGCCTGACGGATCGGAACAGGTGCTCTGGCAGGGTACTGCGGTGAAAGCGAATTCCGGCGACGAGAGTCTCGAAACCTCCGTGCCGGTCCCTCCCGGCACTACGGCCAACCAGGTTAGAATTTACGTGGACACCGATCGCGTGGGAAGCTGGCCGGAGATTGACGCGGTGGAACTCGTCGGCACCAATGGCTCGCGGCAGTGGGCCAGCAGTTCCTCCGCGAGCACTTCCTACAGCCAGAATTATTCCGGTCTGCCGCTCGCCGTCGGCAGCAGCGGCGATCAGGTGATCATTCAGGCCGCCGACGGACGCATCACTGAGGTGGTACCGGCCACGGGTGCGGGAGCGGCCTCGCCATAGCCGCCGCCACGGCGGGGTTGACCTGTGCCAGTCCCGGTGAAACCCGGCTTACCGCATAAGACAAAAACTGTGTGATCTTTCGACGGTGCTGCGTCATGGAATCACCGGGCGCATGCCATGACCACGGTCCCTTCCGAATCCGCCGGCTTTCACACTACCCGCTGGACGCGCGTTTGTCTGGCGAAGGTGGCGTCGGACGATGGACGGATGGCGCTCTCGGAATTGTGTGAGGCCTACTACGAGCCGGTGGTGGCGTTTCTGCGCTGCGAGTTGCGCGAGGCGGACGCGGCGCGGGAGATGAGTCATGCGTTCTTTGAGCAAATACTGCGCGGCGGGCGCATTCACACGGCGGATCCGGCGCGCGGCCGTTTTCGCTCCTATCTGCTCGGCGCGGTGAAGCATTTCCTGTCGCATCATCGTGAAGCGGCGGCGCGCCTGAAACGCGGCGGTGGCCTGTCCGTGGCCCCGCTGGAAGAGGCGGAGAGCGTCTCCGACGGCGGGTTGTCGCCGGATGCGGCATTCGAGCGTCAGTGGGCAGTGACGGTGCTGGCGCGCGGCATGGAGGCACTGGAGCGGGAATGCTCAGCGGAGGGAAAGTCCGACTTTTTCGCCGAAGTGAAGCCATTGCTGACCGGCGAAGCGGCGCACGGCGCGCAGGAGGAGGTGGCCGCGGCCTGCGGTCTCAGCGTGGCTGCGCTGCGCATGGCACTGACGCGGTTGCGCAAGCGGTTGCGGGAATGCGTGAAGTCCGAAGTCGCCGGCACGCTCGAAGACCCGGCACTGGTGCAGGAGGAAATGCAGGCGCTCTTCGCTGCGCTGGGAGGATGATTTTCCGCGTTACGAATTCCGTGCCGCGCGTCAGTATCAGGCATGAGCGAGAGTTCCCCCCACTGCACCCGATGCGGCTCCGCCCTGCCGGACGCGCCGGGCAGTCTGTGTCCGCGCTGCCTCATGGCGCAGATCGTGGATCCGACGGTGTTAATGGAATCGCCCGCACCGCGTCGCGCGCCGCTGACCCCGGAGGAAATCGCGCCCCACTTTCCGCAGCTGGAAATCGGTGAGTGCCTCGGTCGCGGCGGAATGGGGGTGGTTTATAAGGCGCGGCAGAAGTCGCTGAACCGTGCGGTCGCGCTCAAGCTCCTGGCGCCGGAACGTGCGGGGGACGCGGGATTCGCGGAACGTTTTGCCAGGGAGGCGCAGGCGCTCGCGGCGCTGAGTCATCCGAACATCGTGGCGGTGCATGATTTCGGTGAGGCCGGCGGATTCTTCTATCTGCTCATGGAATACGTGGATGGAGTGAATCTGCGGCAGCTGCTCCAGTCGCGCCGGCTCACACCGCAGGAGGCGCTGAGCATCGTGCCGCCGATTTGCGATGCCCTGCAGTGTGCCCACGCGCGCGGCATCGTGCATCGCGACATCAAGCCGGAGAACCTGCTGCTGGACCGGCTGGGTGCAGTGAAGATCGCGGACTTTGGCATCGCGAAGCTGGTGGGAGCAGGGGAAGGAGAGCATCCGGGGCCGGGCGGCTTGACGGGTCTAACCGAAGTGACGCTGGCGGCTGGCACGCCGGCCTATGCTGCACCGGAACAGCGCAGCGGCAGTACCGATCACCGCGCGGACATTTACTCCCTGGGCGTGGTGCTTTACGAAATGCTCACCGGCGAACGTCCGGCGGAAAAACTCGAGCCGCCGTCGCGCCGCGTGCAGGTGGACATCCGGCTGGATGAGATCGTGCTGCGCGCGCTGGAGCAGTCGCCGGAGCTGCGCTTCGCCACGGTGGCGGAGTTTCGCACCCGCGTGGATGAAGTGCGCGCCGGTCCGGTGGTGAAAACGTTCTGGACGCCCGGCCGCAAAACCGCCGCGGCCATCGCCGCGTGCCTGATGGTGGCGGGTGTGGCTTATACGATCACCAGTGACCCCGCGCCGGCGCCGGGTGCGGCGAACTTCGTTCCCGGTCCTGCCGATTCACCGCAGGTTATTGCGTCGCCCCCTCCAGCGGACACGCTGGAAGCAGCCGTCGCGCAGTTGGAGGAGTCGTTCTCCGCACTGCTCACCGCGGAAACGGAACAGGCGCTCGACCTTGCGGAGGGGACGCCGCCGGACTCCGCCCGCGGTACTGTGCGCCGCGGGCGTGCGCGGCACATCGAAGAACTCCGCCGTCGCGTGCAGCAGATTGAACAGCGCATCCTTTCCCTCACTCCAACCAACCCCACACCCCAATCCCGATGAAAATAAAACTCACTCTCCATGCCGCCGCACTGCTGACTGTGGTCGCCGCTGCTTCTCTCCACGCTCAGGGTCCTGCGGCGGATCCCTTCACCGAGCCGGCACCGCGCGTTTCCGGTCCGGCGCTTCCGGCGGGGGCGGAAGAAACGCCCGCTCCGGTCCCCGGGCTGCCGGGTGCCGGACCGCGGGCGGCCGATGCCCGGCCGGATTTGCCTAACGCAGGCGCGCCGCCGCCGCCTGGCTCACTGACACCCCTGCGTGTTGCCGCGCCGCCGATGGCAGAGGATGCGCCGCCTCCGCCTCTCCCCGCAGGCGGCGGTGGTCTTCTGCGATCAACGCCGGCTCCTGGAACTCCGGGAGGCATGCCGCCGGGCCCTCCGGGAAAATCTCCACCTCCAGTCGGGGCCTCCGGTTACGGCGGTGGTCTTCATAACGCTCCGGTGGAAACCAGGCCGCGGCAAAGGGTTGAGTATCATCTGCAGCATCAGCCGGGACCTGACAAAAAGTCGCTCGCCGTGGTCACCAAAGAAAAGGCCGGACCGCGCGGCGAGGACATCATCCGTGACACCAAGCTCAGAGTTTATCAGCGCCATTACGAAACCGTGCTCAACGCGGCCATCGAGGCGCGCCTCAATCTGCTCGATGCGGTGCCGGAAAAACAGGAGTCGCTCAAGGCGAGGCAGGCGGCGCTGGAGGAAATCGCGGGCAAATTGGAGGAGGACATTCGTCAGCTCAGCGGTGCTCCGCGCACCGGCGCGTTGAGGATCGAAGGCGGCGGCGCCATGATGTCCGGCACCGGCCTTGAAGGCACGGTGATCAAAGAGACGCGCCCCGGCCCCGGCGGCGGTGCGGGCACGGTGGAACTGCGCGATGGTGAGGGGAATACGCTCCGGCTCACCGAACCGCGCGTGGAGCGATAAGGGCGGTGTGGCGGAATTGAAGGCACGGCGGCCCGCATGGCGGCGTAACCTTTCGCGCCGGGACGGCGTCTCACGCGGCATTCCAACTGCCCGCGCCGGGCGACACCCCATGAACCGATTCGCCGCACTTCCGCCACTCCGCCGGCTGCTCTGTCTTGCCGCGCTCTGCTGTCTTCCGCCATTTCAGGCCATCGCCAAACCGGTCTCCCCTGCAACGGCGCTGCCGGACGGCGCGATTGGATTTGTTGAGGTTTCCAATCTCGGTGAAGTCGTGCGCGCGGTTCGCAATTCCCGCGCGCTGGAGTGGGCGCTGGCGACGGACGAGTATAAGCAATTCGAGAAATCCCCCGATTATGCTAAAGCGAACGCGGCACGCGCGGCGGCGGAACTGATGCTCGGCACGCCGCTGTGGGATGCCGCGGAGGATCTGCTGGGCGGCAGCGCGGCGCTGGCGCTTTATCCCGATCCTGACAATTACCGCAAACCGCAGTCGGTCGCAGTTTTCCAGCCGGGGGAGTCGAAGGTCTTCACCAAAGTCCGCGACGCGCTGAAGCCGCTGCTGACGGCGGCGGGCAAAATGGAGGAGGGAGCGGCCCCGGGCGTGACCGCGTGGTCGTTCGCCGACAAGGGATTCGTCGCCCTGCACGATTCATGGATCGTCGCCGCGCAGCAGCGGCCGCTGCTGGAGCAAACACTGGCTCTGCTCCAGGGCGGGAGCGGCCGTGCCGCCCTCGCCGGTCAGGAAAACTTTGCCGCGATGGAGCGCGGGCTCGGCGGCGGGCATCACGTGCGGGCGTGGATCAATGCCGCCGCGCTGCGCAAGGGGCTCGGCGAGCGCTATGGTCTGCCGGAGAAATCCGACAACGGAGCGGCGTCCCTGATTTTCGGCGGCCTGCTGGAACTCGCGGCCCGAAGCCCGTTCGCCGGCGCTGTGCTCGACTTCAAAGACCGCGAAGTGGCCGCTACACTGGCCCTCGCGGGCGATCCCTCCAAACTCCCGGAACCCGCATCGCTGTGGTACACCCAGCACCCTGACAACGGCGTCATTCCGCTGCCGGAGACGCCCGGCACCATCGCCGGCCTGACCATTCACCGTAAATTCGGCGAATGGTACCGGCAGCGCGACAAACTGCTCGCGGACCACCTGCTCCCCGCGTTCGACAAGTTCGAAACCGACATCGCGAACCTGCTCCCGCAGAAGGATTTCGGTCAGGACGTGCTGCCGCTGCTGGGAGATAATTTCACGCTTTGCGCGGCGCTCCAGGATTACAGCCACCTCGACGGTTCACCGGGCATCAAGCTGCCCGCCTTCGCCCTCATTTTGGACATGCCCAGGGCGCAGGAGGGCGCGGATACCTTCGCGCTCTTTTTTCAAACGCTCGCTACGGTGCTGAATCTCCAGGCGGGCCAGGAGGGCAGGCAGCCGTCGGTGCTCGATGCGGAGTTCTACAAGGAAACGAAGATCAGCTACAGCCGTTTTCTGCAAAAGCCGAAGGGCGACCGCCTCGCCATCGCCTACAATTTCCAGCCGGCCGCCGCCACCGTCGGCCGCAAGTACATCATCGCCACCTCTGTGAAGTACTGCCGCGACCTGATCGACCATTTCAAAAACCCCGGCGCCGAACAGTGGCGGAACCACAACTCTGAGCTGTCCCTCGACTTTGCCAGCCTGGCCAAACTCGCCGAAATGAACGAAAGCCTGCTGCGCAGCCAGGAAATCCAGAAGGGCACCGCGCCGGAGGCCGCCGGGAAACGCATTGGGCTGCTGCTGAAGCTGCTGCAACAGCTCGATAAACTGAGCTATCGTTCCGGCACTGAATCCGGCATGTTCCAAATGCATCTGAATGCCGGCTGGAAGTGAAACCCCGCCGCCGCGCATGTCATGAACCCGACACCATACGACAGTCAAAAGCACGGATGGACCCGGCGCGATGCGGCGCATCTGCTGCGGCGCGCGCAGTGGGGTGCCGGCGAGCCCGAAATCGCGCGCTCCGTGGACGAAGGTCTGGAAAGAACCCTGGACCGTCTGCTCGCGCCGCCGGCGGAGGAGGCGGCCTTCAAGGACACCGCGGCGCTGCTGCGGCAGACGGCGGGCGATGCGGATGACATCAACCAACTGAAGACGTGGTGGCTCTATCGCATGACGTCGGGGCCCGCGCCGCTGGCGGAGCGGATGTGCCTGTTCTGGCAAAATCACTTTGCGACCTCCAACGTGAAGGTGCGCTCCGCCAAACACATGGCGGCGCAGAATGATCTGATCCGCACGCACGCCGCCGGTGATTTCAAACTGCTGCTCGCCGGCATGGCGCGGGATGTGGCGATGCTGCTCTGGCTCGACGGCAATGCGAACCGCCTGCGCAGCCCGAATGAAAACTTTGCGCGCGAGGTCATGGAACTCTTCACGCTGGGTGAGGGGCATTACACGGAGAAGGACATCAAGGAGGCCGCCCGCGCCTTCACCGGCTGGCATGTGCGCAACGATGCCTTCTGGTTCAACCGGCTCCAGCACGACAGGGGAACGAAAACCGTTCTGGGAACGCCGGGCAGCCTCGACGGCGACAAAGTGCTGCAGCTATGCCTCGCGCAGGATGCCTGCCCGCGCTTTCTCGCGCTGAAACTGCTGCGTGAGTTCGTGATGCCGTCGCCGGATAAGGCGGCCGTGGCGGCGGTCGCCGGCAGCATTCGCCGCCATGATTTTCACATGACTCCGGTGCTGCGCGAACTGTTCGGATCGGAATTGTTCTTCTCCGCGGCGGCGCGGCATTCCCTTATCAAAAGTCCCGTGCAGTTCGTGCTGGGAACGTATCGCGCGCTGGAGGTGAGGCCGAATTTGAAGTCCACCGCGCAGATCATCGCAGCACTCGGCCAGGATTTGTTCCAGCCGCCGACGGTGAAAGGCTGGGAAGGCGGGCGGCTCTGGATTACTTCCGCGACCCTGCTGCAGCGTGCGAATTTCGCTTCGAGCCTGACAGGCTCAGACAACTACGGCAGCATCGGGGCTGCGCTGAATTCTGTGGAGCAGATGGCCGAACTGCTGCTCGGGCGTGATGCCGACCTGTCGGCGGTGACCGAATTCTTTGCCAAAGCCTCCGGCTCGCGGGAAGTGCGCCTCCGCGGCGCTCTGCACCTCCTGCTGACTCTGCCGGAATATCAGATGGCCTGACACGCAGGGTCAGCTGCTCCCGGCGGACGGGCTACAGCTTGTCCGGCGTTTGCATCAAACTGGCCACGCGGTGCAAGAGCCGCCCGGCGCCGCCGCCGTCGATGACGCGGTGATCGAAGCTCAGAGTGAGGCCGGCCTGGGTTTGTGGCAGGAACTGTCCGGCAGTGGCGTCCCACACCGGCTGTTTGCTGCCGGCGCCGAGGCCGAGGAGCAGGCTTTGTTCCGGCAGGGGAATGGGCGTGGCCCATTCGATGCCGAAAGTTCCGAAGTTGGTCACGGTGGCAATGCCGGTGCCGCGCGCTTCCGGCGGGAGCTTGCGTTCGCGGGCGGCGCTGACGAGTTCGTTGTAGTACTCGATGAGCGACGCCAGCGGCTTTTGGTCCACACTGCGGATGATAGGCACGAGCACGCCTTCGTCCACCTCGACGGCGAAGCCGACATCGACGGTGTCAGGGTGAACGATGCGTTTGCCGACGAGCCGTCCGCCGGGCGCGGTGTTTTCGGCGAGGGCGATGGCGAGGGCGCGCATGGCGTAGAGCGCGGGGCCGGCTTTGGGCTCGCGATGCGCTTTGCGGTGCGCCAGCAGCGGCTCCATGTTCACGCGAATGCCGATGGTGGCCAGCGGTCGCGTCCAGCTGCGCCGCATGGAGTCGGCCACCGCAATGCGCATCGGGCTGGCCGGCGTCATCTTTTGCTCCTCCAGTTGCGCCATGAACATCTCGAAATCCTCCACCGTCACGCGTCCCGCGCCGCCGCTGCCGGCCACGGCGCTGAGGTCCGCGGCATTGAGACCGAGTTCCTGCATGCGCACGCGCAGGCGCGGCGAAATGTAGCTCGCCCCGGTGGCATTCACCGGCACCGGCAGACCTGTCAGGGTCGGCTGCACCTGCGGGGTCTCGCCGTGAAGTTGAATGCTGGAGTCGAGTTTGAAATGAAGATTGTCCGCCTCGCCGGTGGGCGGGAGATCGGCCGCGACCACTTTATCCGGCCCCGGTACCACACCGGCGCGCGCCGCTTCTTCCGCCGTCACGGTGAGATAGCCGAGCGTTGTGCCCACCGGATAGCTCTCGCCCACGCGGCAGGTGAATTCCTCCACCACGCCGGTGCAGGGAATGGTGACACTCATCGTCGCCTTCTGGGTCTCGACTTCCATGATCTCCTGATCCGCCTGGACGGCATCGCCGGGCGCGACTTCCAGCCGCACGATGGTGGCCTCGGCGATGGATTCGCCGAGTTGAGGCATGAGAATGGGGATGCGCATGAAAGGATGAAAGATGAAGGCTAAAGGATGAAAGGGCTTTGGTTGGCGGGACGACGGGGAAAGGATGAAGGATGAAGGCTAAAGGATGAAAAAGCCCGGGTTGGCGGGACTAGTCCTTCGAGCGCTTGTTGATGGTGGTGAGGATGGCGAGGAGTTCTTCGATTTCACTGAGAAGTGGAGTGCATTTTTCGGGGTTGGCGAGGCCGGAGCGGTTCAGGAGGCGCAGCCAGTATTTCGTCTCTTCCGCCTCCCTGAGGGAGTCACCGGTTTTGGAAACAAACTCGGCGCGGCTGCGGGCGCGTTTGGCTTCGGCGTAGTTTGCTCCGATTGAAGTGCCGGATCGAAGCAGTTGCCTCGTCAGGATGCGGCTCTCCTCATTTTTCGGAACGCGCGAGGTGAACTTAATCACGGCCAGCGCGAACCGCTCCGTGCGGTCCTGCAAATCCTGCGGCTGTGTTGAGTCTTCTGGCATGGCATCGAAATCGACAGGCAGGTTTCATCCTTTAGCCTTCATCCTTCATACTTTCACCAGCTCCCGCAGCGCGCTCTCAATCGTCGCCGCCGTCGGACGATGGACGGCCCACAGGTTGGGATGATACGGGATCGGCGTGTCTTTGGAATTCAAACGCCGCGGCGGGGCGTCGAGCAGATGGAAGCCTTCCGCGACGACACGGGAAACGACTTCCGCGGTGACGCCGCTCCAGGGAAAGGCTTCGCCGACCGCGAGCAACCGGCCTGTTCTGGCCACGGAGGCCAAAACGGTATCCGTATCCAGCGGCTTCACGCTGCGCAGGTCCACGACTTCGATTTCGTAGCCGTCCTTCTGCAACTCCGCGGCGGCGCGCAGGGATTCATGAAGCATGGCGCTGTAGGTGACGACCGTGGCGTGACGGCCGTGGCGCATGATGCGGGCCTTGCCGATCGGCAGATGGTCCGCAGGCAGGCTGTCGGCTTTGAGGTGATAGTAAAGGAACTTGTGCTCGCAGAAGATGACCGGGTCGTTGAGCGTGATGGCTTCCAGCAGCATCCAGTAGGCATCGCCCACGGTGGCGGGCGTGAGCACGACCAGCCCCGGATAGTGCGCATAGAGTCCCTCCACGCTTTGGCTGTGAAACGGTCCGCTGCCGGCGGTGCCGCCGCTGGGCAGGCGCACCACCAGAGGGCAGGGGACGCCGGTGCGCCAGAAGTGCGTCGCCGCCTGATTCACGATCTGATTGAACGCGATGCTGGAGAAGTCGGCGAACTGCATTTCCACAATCGGCCTCATGCCGTCGATGGCGGCGCCGATGGCCATGCCCATCATGGCGTCCTCACTGATGGGACTGTCGAGCACGCGCCCGGGAAATTCTTTGGCGAGGTTCTTGGTCGCCTTGAAGGCGCCGCCGAAAGTCGCGATGTCCTGACCGTAGAGGAAGACGGCGGGATCTTCGCGCAGGGCCTTGGCCTGAGCTTCGCGGATGGCCTCAAGGTAAGTGATGCTCACGCGGTCCCTCCTTCGATGAGCCAGGTTGAGGCCAGCGGCGCCCATGTCTCGCGCGAGGCGTCAGGCACCGGGTCGCGCTGCGCGCGGGCCACGGCGTCCTGCACCAGTTCGTAGGCTTCGTGTTCCATGACCTCCAGTTCGCGCGCGGTGGTCCAGTTGTTCTCCAGCATGGTGGTGCGGGCGGCTTTGAGGCAGTCCCGGCATTCCGGACGCGAGCGCAGATCGGATGGCACGTAGCTCGCGTCATCGTGTTCGCCGTGGCCGCACAGGCGCAGCAGTTTGCCGACAACCATCTGCGGGCCGTGACCCTCGCGCGCCCGGGCGACGGCTTCTTCAAAGACATTCAAACATGCCGCGAGGTCGGTGCCGTCCACCGTGTGGCCGTCCATGCCGTAGCCGCGCGCGCGGTCGGCGAGGTTTTCGCAGGCAAACTGCCGGCTCACCGGCGTGCTGTAGGCGAACTGGTTGTTCGCGATGGCGATCACGAGCGGCAGCTTTTCCACTGCCGCGAGGTTCAGCGCTTCGTGACACGCGCCCGTGCTGGTGGCTCCGTCGCCCAGCGTCGCCGCGCCGACAATTCCCGTCTGCCCGCGAAAGCGCCGCGCCATGAGCATCCCGCAGACCACGGAAACCATCGCGCCGAGATGCGAAATCATCGCCGGCATTCCCGTCGCGGGCGTGCCGCGGTGGATGTTGCCGTCGCGCCCGCGCATCGGTCCGAGCGCGCTGCCAAGATAGGTGCGCAGCGCGTCGAGCACCGGCTCGCCAAAGGCCATGCGCCCGGCCTGATCGCGAATGAGCGGCGCGAAGATGTCGCCCCGCGCCCGGTCCAGGCTCAGCGCCAGCGCCGCACTGAACGCCTCCTGCCCGCGCCCCAGATACACGCCGCCCACGATTTTGCCGGCGTGATACAGCGCCGCGATCTTGTCCTCCAGCGTCCGCGCGAGCAGCATCCAGCGGAAGCCTTCGGTGAAGCGCTCCGCCGTCACCGCCGCAGCAGTTCGGGTTGTGGGCATGGTGTGAGTCATGCAGTCCGCCGGGGTATAACGGCGCGCCCGGGGCGACAAGGGAAACTTCAGGCGGGCAAAGTATCAGGGAAAGGCACTTCCGTGGCTCGGGGACCATACTGTCAGGAGCCCTTTACCGGAATCGCCGTTGCCGCTGCCGGTGCAGCGGACGAAATCGCCGAATGCGTGTGCTTCTGTTTCTGACCGTCTCCGTTTTCACCGGGCTCTTCCTGCCCTCCACTGTCTCCGCGCAGGATCAAGCCTCCGCAGGGGACGAGAACTGGCAGGTGCCGGTGACGCTCGGCAAGGATGGCTGGATGCTTTATGCGAATCCGCGCTTCGGATTCGTGCTCCCGGTGCCGCCGGGGATGAAGGCGCTGCGTCCGCCGGACAACGGTGGCGGGCAGGCGTTTGAATCGGCGGACGGCAAAGTGCGGCTCACCAGTTTCGGATCTCACAATGTGGACGGCTTCGGTGACGTGGAGAAGAACTGGAAAGAGGAACTGGCGCAGAAGGGCCGCACAGTTACCTACAAAAGGAAGACGGAGTCATGGTATGTCATTTCCGGCACCATGGAGGACGGCACCGGCTTCTACACGCGCTACGATGCGAACGCCAAACACTGCGCCGGCTGGACCCTGACTTATCCGCAGGCGGACGAGACGCGGTATGCGGCGTGGGTGGAACGGATCGCCAAAGGCTACGGGGCGCGGCTGGGCAAGGGTGATGACTGAGCGGCGTCCCGGACTCCCCTGGCGGTTCGTGTCAGTCAACGTGCCGGGTGCCTGCAGCGGAGCGCGGAGTTGCACTCCGCCCCGGCTGCCTGAGCAGAAGCCCCTGGCGGAGTGCAACTCCGCGCCCCGGCCTGCCCGGCAACTTCTCTGAAACGGGCCCCTAGCGGATGAAGTAACTCAGGTTTTCCAGCTCCAGCGCGAGATCGACGTTGTTGACGACGACCTCCCCGGGGACATCGAGCACGACCGGAGCGAAATTCAAAATGGCCTGGATGCCGGCGTTGACGAGATCGTTCACGGCCTGCTGGGCGACGGCGGCGGGCACGGCGAGGATCGCGAGCTTGACGCTGTTGTCGCGGATGAAATGCGCCATTTCCGCGGACGGATGCACCGGCACGCGGCTGCCCCGGACTTTCTCCGGATGAATGTCGAAAGCGGCGACGATTTCGAAGCCCTCCTTGTTGAAGCCGGAATAGCGCAGCAGTGCGGCGCCGAGATTGCCGACGCCCACCAGAATGACCGGCTGCAGGCGGGTGGTGCCGAGCATTTCGGCGATCATGGCGTAGAGGCTCTCCACATTGTAGCCGAGGCCGCGGGTGCCGAAGTTGCCGAAATAGGCGAGGTCCTTGCGCAGTTGTGAGGACTTGACGCCCGCGGCTTTGGCGAGAGCTTCGGAGGAGACGGTTTCCACTTTGTTTTCCCGCAGCAGCTGCAGGCACCGCTGGTAGATGGAGAGTCGATAGACGGTTTTGCGCGGAATGTCTTCTTTTTGCGTCATGCCGGTGAGTGGGGCGGGAACAGGATGGACTCATGCCGCCCCGGTCCGGAGCCGGCAAGAAGCAATTGCCGCGCCTCAGCCCGGCTGGACCTCATCGAGGTAGCGGTCCCCGGCATAATGCACGATCAGCCACCACGCCGCGGCCACGACCGCGCACAGAAACAGAAAAGTCAGGGCGCGGCCCGTCCACTTCGCCGCCGGGGCCATGCGCTCCGCCGGATTGATCCACGGGGTGGCCAGCGCCATGAGCAGCAGAAAAATGACAATGGCGACGTAAAATCCGCCGAACCAGATGGCCGGCACCAGGAGGAAGACGCACAGCAGCAGACCGCCAAGCCCGATCATGCAGCCGATGTCCGGCTTGTCATGCTGCAACGGCGCCGGCCGCGGCGCCGGGGCCTCGGGTGTATTGTTTTCCGCATCCGGCGGGCAGGCATCGGCGGGGTCGTCTGGCATGCCGCGCCCTGGGCGGTTCCGGGGACGGGCGCAACCGCCTTGTCCCGGGCCCGCCATTGCCAGGGCCGTGAAACAACCCAGCCTGAGCCCCCGTTAAGCCGCCGCCATGTCCATTCACCGCATCCACACCGCCATTCTCGCCGCCGCCGCGGTGTTCAGTTCGAAAGCTGCCGCCGAAGGCGAGTGGAATCCTGACACGACCTTCCCCGCCCTCAGTCCGGCGGATGCCATCAGGACCATCGAGGTGCCGAAAGGTTATCACCTGGAGTGTGTCGCCAGCGAGCCGGTGGTCGAGGAGCCGGCCATGATCGCCTTCGACGGCAATGGCGCGCTCTACGTTTGCGAATGGCGCACCTACATGCAGGACGAACACGCCACCGGTCAGCTCGATCCCGTGAGCCGCGTGGTGAAGCTCACCGACACGGACGGCGACGGCAAATACGACCGGCGCACCGTCTTCATCGATAACGTCATCCTCCCGCGCACCGTCCTGCCGATGCACGACCGCGTGCTGGTGAACTTTACCGAAGACTCCAGCATCTACGCCTACTTCGACGACAACAAGGACCGTGTCTCCGACCGCCGCGAAGTCGCATGGCAGGGCGAGCCGGATCACGGCAATATCGAGCACCAGCAAAGCGGGATGCTCTGGAACCTCGACAACACGATTTGCACCAACGACCGCCGCCACCGCTGGAACGGCGGCAAACTGGATGCTGTGCCGCACAGCCGCGGGCGCATCAGCCAGTGGGGGCTGGCGCGCGACGACGACGGCCGGCTCATCTGCTCGTGGGGCGGCGGCGCCAATCCCGCGCACAGCTTCCAGCTTCCCGCCGGCTATCCCATTCTCGACATCGGCGAGCACGAGCCTGACTACTTTCGCCCGTGGGGCATCTGCCCGGTGTGGGACTTCAGCGACGGCGGTTACGACGTGAAACGTCAGGCCCAGCTCACTCATTTTTCCGCCACCTGCGGCCAGAGCGTGGTGCGCTCGCCGCTCTTCCCCGAATGGCACGGCAACTCCCTCGGCTGCGAACCCGTGGGCCGCCTCATCCGCATGACGCGCTATTCATGGCAGGACGGCAAAGGCACCGCGCACAATGCCTTCCCCGGCAGTGAATTCGTCCGCAGCAAAGACGCCTACTTCCGCCCTGTCTGGACCGAGTGCGGCCCCGATGGCGCCATCTACATCGCCGACCTCTATCGCGGCATCATCCAGGAAAAGGAATGGTTCCCCACCGCCGTCACGCCCGAACTGCGCGCGCGCTACGTCGAGGACTACCGCAAGAACAAACTCGAACTCTGGGTCGAGCGCTATCACCGCGTGAAACGCTGGGGCATGATCAAAGTCCACCGCCACGGCCGCATCTACCGTCTGTTGCCTGACAACACCGTGGCGGGGACCTCCGGTCCCCGGTCCTCTCCCCGCATGCTCGACGAAACACCTGAACAGCTTGTCGCTCATCTCGCCAACCCCAACGGCTGGTGGCGCGACACGGCGCAGATGCTCATTGTGAGTCGCGGCGATCAGTCAGCGGTGCCCGCGCTGGAGAGAATGCTCACGCACCCGGACACCAACGCCCGCCTCCACAGTCTGTGGTCACTTCAGGGACTGGCGGCGCTGAAGAAGGAACGCCTGCTCGCCTCCCTCAAGGACAAGGAGCCCCGCGTGCGCCGCGCCGCCGTGCAGCTTGCCGAGCCCGCTTTTGCCGGCGGCGATGCCGAAACCGTCGCCGCCCTCAAAGCGATGGACACCGATCCCGACCCGCAAGTCGCCACCCAGCAGTTCCTTGCCTTCATGGCCGCCAGTGAGCCCGACCAATTCCAAACCACCGGCCGCAGCCTCCCGCTGGTGGACGCGCTCAAAAAGTTCGCCGCCAACGAAGCTGCGCAAAGCAAGTTCAGCAAAACCGCGCGCAAAGGCCGCCTTGTTTATGAGAGCCTCTGCATCACCTGCCACGGCGCCGACGGCATGGGCGTTAAAGCCGGCGACCTCCTCATGGCTCCTCCCCTCGCCAAAAGCCAGTGGATGGCCAACAACGGCAACCTCCCAGTGCTTGCCCGCATCTTGCTCAAAGGCCAGATCGGCCCCATCGAAGGCGTCAACTACGCCGGCGGCCTCATGCCCCCGCTGGAAAAGACCCACACCGACGACCAAATCGCCCAGGTCCTCACCTACGCCGGCGAACGCTGGCACGGCTGGAACCGCAAGCTCACCGCCGAAGACATCGCCGCCGTGCGCAAGATGATCGAAACCCGAGCTGCCCCGTGGACGCACGAGGAGTTGAAGGGTGTGAAGTAATCTCAGTGTCGCCCCGTCGAATCGTTGCCCGTGTCCGAGATCGCGAGGTCCGGCTTCCCGTCGTTGTCGGCGTCGAGGGATTTGAGATCGAGCATGACCGACGGGCGCTGGTAGGCTTCTTCGTCGCCTTTGGCGTAGGTGACCCACATCTTCAGCGCGGTGGCGTCATAGACGACGTTGACGACGCTGCCGCCTTTGATGGGGATGGCATTGCCGAGCTGGCGCATTTTCTCGGCGTTCAGTTTGCCGTGCCCGGCTTTGAGTGTGGGGAAGGCGCCGCGACCTTCGTCGTTATAAACCACGCAAGGCAGCACGTTGGGGGCGTTCTCGTCGGTGGCGTCGTTGTCTTTCCAGATGGTGATCTGCCTGCCGGCCGGCTCCGGCATGTGGGCTTTGATTTTGACCGCGCGATTGTCTGCGAGGCCGTCGCCGAAGACGTAGTGATAGCGCTTGGTGTGCGACTGAGTCTGGAAGATGTCGAGCGTCTCCGTGAGCGAGTCCGCATCGTAGAGCATGGTGCGGAAGAAGGTGGTGAAGTGGGCGGCGTGGACCTGGTAGGGCATTTCCTTCGCGGGAGAGTCGCCCATTTCCGACAGGGCAATGCCGCGGACGTTCATGCCCGTGTGCGCGCCGATCATGCCGGCGAAGGTGGGCAGCACGTGCGCGTGGCCTTTGTCAGGCACATAGACGGCGATGACGGGGAACTCGTGCGCCTTGACCTCCAGGCTCCAGTCCAAATTGCGCGTCTGGTAAAGATGCCCGTCCTCCGTGGCCGCGCCCCATGCGGCGATGCTGCTGCACGAATACGGCATGAGCAGTGGCACGGCGTGCATGGCTTGCAGCAAAGCGAGCGGCACGCCGCTGCCTTCGGCCAGTCCGGCGAGTTCCTGCTCCACGCGGTCGTCGGTGAAAGCGGCGGAGCGCGCCCAGACTTCGCGCATGGCGTCGTGGCTGACGCCGAGCTTTTTCGCGATGCCGTCCATCGCCGCGGGAACGAACACCTTCATCTGCGGCCCGATAGCCTCGCCCAACTGCCGGCCCATTTCGTAAGGCGTGCCGCGCACCACGACGACGGGCACGCTGGCCTTGTCGTTGGTGACGGTGAGCGTGTGAGCTTTGGCTCCGCGGTCGGCGGGACGCTGAAAGAGCGAGGGCGCAGCGGCATCGGTGCCGGCGCGCAGAGCGGCGGGCTTGTCATCCGCCATGAGCAGGCAGGGCGTGAGCGCGAGAGCGGCGGTGAGGAAGTGTTTCATGGTGCGCGGAGCATAAGCATCGCGCGGAGGATGTCACGTTCCTTGTGGTCTGACCGTCGAGAAGTGTCAGATCGGGCAATCCGCCGTAGCAAGGCCGTCCCGGCCTTGTCGTTTCGCTCCGATTCGGCAGTTACTCCCAAGGCCGGGACGGCCTTGCTACGGGCGTTAGGCATCGTCCGGGATTCAACTCCGGAGTCTATCAACCTTCCGGCCTGATCATGCTCCGGCGAAACTGTTCCATGGATTCGCGCTGACGCTGCGCATTGGCTGCGGCTTGTCGCGCGGTGGCGGCGAGGCCGCGGTCGGCGGGAGAGAGGGATTCCAGGAGCGCGTCCACTTCCGCTTTCCGCTCCGCCGGCGCTCCGGCGGCGAGATGTCCGGCGGCGCGGGCGCGGAGAATGCCGTCGGGCAGGGATTGCCAGAGTTGCAGAGTGGCGTCGAAATTCTTTTCCGCGCCGGCGCTGAACATCTGCGCGGTGCCGTTCACGCGCTGCTCGCCTTTGAGATGCTGCTGCGCCCACGCGATGGCAGCGGCGGGATCGCGCTGCGCCCATTCACGGCCTCCACTGTTCAGCCAGAGGTTTGTGGTTCGCGGATCACCGGTGGCTTCGATGTGTTCGCGGCGCAGATCGTCGAGTCCCTTCAGCGTGGCGGGCGATCCGGCGGCGGATTCCGCATCACCGAGATACAGGCCGCGAAAACCGCCGGCGATGAGCGAGCGGCGCAGTTCGACGGGCATTTCCCGCCATAGCTGCGCGCAGTCCTTGCCGTGATAGCGGACGACGTCGTCAAAGTAGCGCGCCAGCACGCTGTCGCGAGTTTTGCCGGCGGGCAGCGCGCGGAGGAAGTCCCACGTCTCGCGGTAACTATCCCCATAGGCGTTGAACCCGCGGACAGTGTCAGCGCCGAATTTTTCGAGATGCTTCGCAGCGAGCACGGCGGCGCTGGCCGGGTCCGATTTCCGCAGATCGTTAATTACCTGCACCAGGGCGTCGGCGCGATCCCATTTGCCGGTGATGGAGAGCGCGGCGCTGATGGCGGCGGCGGGATCCTGCTGCATCCACTGATGGAAGAGGGTGTTGAGAAAGCTATAGTTGGCATTGAGGCTCCGCATTGGCAGCGTGAATCCTCCGCGGCGATGGAACCACTCGAACATTTCCCGCGGGTTTTTTGTGGCCCAGCCTTTCGCATAAGTGTTGGCGGGGTTCGGGCCGGGTAGATCGGTCGCGAATTCCTCCAAAACCAGTTCCGCCAGCCGTTCGCCGGTGAAGATGCCAGCGCCGGGGTCGAGCGCGCGGACCAGTTCCGGCTCCAGAGCCGTCAGGGCCTCGCCCGGCGTGGCGGGTGGCTTGGAAACTTCAGCCGCCGGAGGCGGGGATGGATTGTGAGGCAGCGCAGGAATGACGACGCGGACCGCCGTGGTGTCAGGCTCGCGGACACTGCACCAGCCGGCGAGTCCCGCGGCGAGCAGAACGCCGGCGGCGATTCCTGGGCGATGGCGGGAGTTCATGGGGGCGGGGGCGGGGGCTGAGTAAGTTGGCGCGGCTGATTGAGCGCGCGCAGGCAGCTTTCCCTGGATTCGGCGTCATAACCGCCGCGATCCATCGCCGCGGACAAGGCCGCGCGAAACTCCGGCGGCGCTTCGTTGCCCCAGAGTCGCGCCACACTTCCAAAGGCTTGGGCGGAGAGCCTGGCATCGGAAATGGACGCGGCCCACTGCCATGCGGATTCCGGCTCGGCGGCGGCGGTGGAGGCGGCGAGGCCGAGGGCCGCACCGTCGCGGGCAGGGCCTTGTGGCAGCGACGCGGCCCATGCGGAGGCGGCGGTGTCGTCATAGCGCGCCCACGCATCGGTGACGCCGCGCGCAGCTTGAGCGGAGCCGGCATCCGGCGGCAGGGCGGCGACCCATTGCGCCGCAGCAGCCGGATCGCGGCGTGCCCAGCTCCCGGCGAATGCGCTGCGGGCCTCGCCTGTATTTATATTCACGGGCAAAGCCGCCACGATGGAAGCGGTGGCTTGCGGTGCGATGGCAAGTTGCTGGCCCAACGCGCCGTTACATTCGTTCGCAGTCAGGAAGCCTGCTGCGCGCGCGATGAGCGCGGGGTCGGTTTCGCTAAAACTACCGAGTGCCGTCGAGGCAAAGAGGCCGCGCACATCGGGTGGCAGCGTGCTGATGAACTCCACCGTTGCCGCCGGATCACTGCCTGCCGCACTGGAAATGAGCCTGGGCAGCCACTCTTGTGCCCACAGTTGCGTCTCGCCAGTTGCCTGGAGTCGCTCAGCTCCCATTCGGGCCGTTTCCAGCACTGTCGCCGCGTCTCTATTGCGCATCTTGCCGAGAATGAGGTCACCCTCCATTGATCCGTCGAGCACTGCGCCGGCCTTCGCCCGTAAATTCTCCAACGCCGCGAAGAGTGCTGCGGGTTCATCCGGCAGCGATGCCGCGGCGGCTTCGACAATGGCGCGTCTCATTGCGACGCAGGGATCAAGCGATTCCGGCTGCCCCTTCAGATATTCAGCAGTCTCTCTGGACTGGTTTATCGCCAGACGCACCGCGAGGAGGTCCTCGAGCGCAGCTGGCAGATCCTGGCGTGCGGTGGCGGCGGCGATTTCAACGCAAAGTGACTGCATGTCCTGATCTTCGCCGCCGCCAATTCCGCCCACGAACCAGAAATTCTCCGACATTGTGCGCCGCGCCGTCGCCAAATCGTAGCGGGACAGCACACTGAGCCAGGCGTGTTGCGCTGTCCGTCGGGTATTGGCGTCGTCCTCACTCTCGACCCACTGCCGCGCTGCCGACGCATCTTGCTGCACCCACGCGCCGAGGATCGCGCTGAGCGCATTTTTGCCGCGGCGTTTCGTTCCCCAGCGGGACCATTCCGCGACGGCCCCCTGCGGGTCCGTCGCCGCCAGAGCGGCGAGGGCACGCGCCCAGTAACGCGGAGGCGACTTGGCGTCAGGCTTCTCTGCCACTCGCAAATATTCGCGCGGATCAGCCGCGGACAGCGAATGCATCACGGCAGAGGCGAAATACTTTCCGCACGACTCGCCGAGCGGTCCATTGAGAATGGCCTCCACTTTCCTGGGAGCCACGCTGCCGAGCACGAGACCGAAGTTGCATCCGAGCAAATCATCATTCTTCCCCGCGACTTATTCCGCCGCCGCGTCCGGATCGCGAGCGATCCACAGGCCGAGCAGCCACTTTTGCGCCGCGTCGCGCGCTTCGTAGTTCACGCCTTTGGGAAACGTGGTGTCGAGATCATCGAGCAGCGCGGCGAAATCTCCCGCCTCCGCTTTCCGGACGCGGGCCATCCATTTTCCCGCTGCCGAGGACGGCTCGACTCTTGGCTCGCGCGCTGCGGGCGGTGGTGCAACGGCACGGGCGGTGGTGCGCGGCGCGGGCAGCAATCCTTCGTGCGCCCATTTGCCTCCAAAGAATCCCGCTGCGCCCGTCACGGCGAGGAGCGGCAGCCACAGGACGGAGCGGTTGCGGGGACTTTCCATCGTGGGACGAGTCTGGCGCAGCGGAGAACGGGATGCGAGGAAGTTTTGCACCGGCAGCGCCTCTTGTCCCCCTGCTTCACTCCTCGAAGGCCACCTTGTCGTAAATCTCTGCGAGGGTGAGAATGCAGTTCAGCGAGCGTATCGGCACGATGTCCGTGGCTTCGTTGTAAATCACGGAACTCCACTCCTGCGTGGATTCGCGGGTGAAGAGTTCGACCTCCATGCGGTCCTGGCGGACGAGCAGATATTCCACAAAACTGTCGAGCAGGCGGTAGAGATTGAACTTCTCACCCCGGTCCAGTATGGCGGTAGCGGGGGAGAGCACCTCGACGATGAGGGCCGGGTTGCAGTAGGCGTCCTTTTCCGAGTCGTGATGAATGACAGGGCCGCAGAGTCCGGAGACATCGGGGTAGCGGAAGCAGTTGGCCTTATCTATACGGACCTTGACGTCGGAATTGAAGACTTCGCAGGGACGGTTGCGCAATTGTGTACTCAGCGAGGAGAATATGTTCCCGGCAATGCGTCCATGGTTCATGGTGCCGCCGGCCATGGCATAAACCTGGCCATTCACATACTCACTTTTTGTTTCGGCCAGCCGCTCAATGCGCAGATACTGCTCGGCGGTCAGAATTTCTTTGGGCTGGCGAAGGGCGGCCATGAGAGCCGATTTTAGCGCACAGATCCGGCGCGGCAAGTCCCGGGGACGCAACGGGCTTGCCTGCCGCCGCTGGTCGCACTACGGGCCGCGCTCTTTTCACATGGCTGGCCCTTCACTGCTCTCACTCAAGGACCTCACGCTGCGCTTCGGTAATCAGGAAGTGCTGGCGGGGGCCACGCTGTCGGTGGGGGAGGGCGAAAAGGTCGGGCTCGTGGGGCGCAATGGCTGCGGGAAGAGCAGTCTGCTGCGCATCATCGCCGGTGAGGAGCAGGCGGACGGCGGCATCGTGTCGCGGCGGCAGGGGCTTATCACCGGCTGGCTGCCGCAGGAATTCCGGCTCGATGACGACGCCACGGTGGAAGACAGCATCCGAAGCGGAGCTGCCGCGGTGCTGGAACTTGTCGCGCAGTATGAAGCCGGCAAAGTCCACCCCGGCGAGGAGGCGGCGCTTCTGTCGCACATCGAGCATCTCGGCGGCTGGGATGTGGAATCGCGGGTGAAGACGGCGATGACCGAACTCTCCTGTCCGCCGCCGGACCGGCTGGTGCGCGATTTGTCAGGCGGCGAAAAGCGCCGCGTGGCGCTGGCGCGGGCGATTGTCAGTCAGCCGGACCTGTTGCTGCTCGACGAACCGACCAACCACCTCGACGCCGACTCCATCCGCTGGCTGGAGGATTATCTCATCGCCAGCAAGAGCGCGTGCCTCTTTGTGACACACGACCGCTATTTCCTCGACCGCATCGCCACGCGCATCGCGGAGCTGGATGGCGGTCGCATCTGGACGCATGAGGGCAATTACAGCGACTATCTGACGGCCCGCGCGGAACGTCAGGCGGCCGATGCCGCGCGCGAGGACCGGCGTCAGACCTTTTTACGCCGCGAGATCGAATGGGTGCGCGCGGGTGTGAAGGCGCGGACCACCAAAGCACAGAGCCGGCTCAAGGACTATCACCGCATCGCGAGTCAGGAAGGACCGCCGGAGGAGCGCGAGATGGAACTGATCATTCCGCCCGCGTCGCCCCTGGGGAATGTGATTGTGGATGCGGAGGGCATCTCTGCGGCCGGCGGCGGACGCCGGCTCTTCAGCGGGCTGGATCTGAAATTTGAACCCGGCACCTGCACGGGCGTCGTGGGCCGCAACGGAGCAGGGAAGAGCACGCTGCTCCGCGTGCTCATGGGACTGCAGCCGCCGGAGTCGGGCCGCGTGACGATCGGGCGCAATGTCGTCTTCAATTACGTGGACCAGCAGCGCCTCGCGCTCGATGACAGCAAAAGCCTCATCGAGGAAATCGGCGGCAAGAGCGACTTCATCCAGTGGGGGCCGGAAAAGCTGCACATTCGCACCTATCTGCGCCGGTTTCTCTTCGACGGCGAGCGGGCCGGGCAGCGCGTGGAGGTTTTGTCAGGCGGCGAACGCAGCCGGCTGCTGCTCGCGAAGATCCTCTGCCGCGGCGGCAACTTCATCGTGCTCGACGAGCCGACCAATGACCTCGACCTGCCCACGCTGCGAGTGCTGGAGGAGGCCATCCTCGACTTTCCCGGCTGCGTGCTGGTGGTGAGTCACGACCGCTGGTTTCTCGACCGCGTCTGCGACCGCGTCGTTGTCTTTGAGAACAGCGGCAATGTCCATGTCCAGGAGGGCAATTACAGTTACTACCTCGAAAAGAATCAGCCGCGCCTCGCCGCCGAGCGCGCGGCATTCTCTGCTGCCCATCGCGCCACAGCACCAGCCAAAACCGCGCCGGTTAAGGAAAAGCCGCGCAAGCTGACTTGGAAAGAGGAGCGTGAGCTCGACGGCATGGAGGCCGCCATCATGGCCGTGGAGGAGGAAGTCGCGGCGCTGGAGGCGCAATTGCACGATCCTGCTTTCTATATCACTCGCGCCGCTGAAGCGCCGGCCCTCACGGCACAAATGGAGGCGAAGAAAGCCGAAGCCGCCGCGCTCTATGCGCGCTGGGACGAACTGGAGAGCATCAAGTCAACTGCTGCGGGTTGAAGCGGCTGAGCACGGCCTACGCTGCAAGCCGTAGCAAGGCCGTCCCGGCCTTGGGAGTAAACGTCCGCGGCCGCACTTCGAGGAGAGTCCTCCCGCCTGACGCTGGCGAGGATGATCCGCTAAACGTCCGCCCCGCACTCCGCTCATCTTCAAGGCCGGGACGGCCTTGCTACGGGCGATTCGCCGAATCATGCGTAAGCCCTGGCTTGCTGAGCCTTGGCCAATGGCTCTGTTGCCTCTGCTTCCTCCTGTTCAATTCCACTTCGATGTCCGCACCCACTCTCCTCATCCTCGCCGCCGGCATGAGCAGCCGCTACGGCGGCGGTTCCAAGCAGACCGACGCCATGGGGCCATGCGGCGAGACGCTCCTGGATTATTCAGTCTATGATGCGAAACGCGCCGGCTTCGGCCGCATCGTGTTCGTCATCCGCCGCGAGGGTGAAGCTGCGTTTCGCGAGCGCGTCGTCGCGCGCCTCAAGCCGCACCTTCCCGTGGCCCTCGCCTATCAGGAAATGACGGACCTTCCGCTTGGTTTCTCCGTGCCGGCGAATCGCGCCAAGCCTTGGGGCACGGGTCACGCCGTGCTCGCCGCGCGGCACGAAATCCGCGAGCCCTTCTGCGTCATCAATGCCGACGACTACTATGGCCGCGATTCCTTCCAGGTGATGGCCGACTGGCTGCGCCGCCCGGACCTCGACGGCCCGCCCTGCGCCTGGAGCATGGTGGGTTTCCGCCTGCGCAATACCCTCAGCGAGCACGGCAAGGTGGCGCGCGGCATTTGTGAGGTTTGCGACGGATTGCTGACCGGCATCGAGGAGATGACGGACCTCTATCGCACGGAAACCGGCGCGGAGAATCGCCCCGCGGACGGATCGGTGCGCGCACTGGATGGCGAGACGTTCGTCTCGCTGAACATGTGGGGCTTCACGCCGGCGGTGTTTGCGGACTTCGGCGCGACGTTTACCTCCTTCCTGGAGAAGAACGCACTCAGCGAGCGCGCGGAATTCTATATCCCCAGCGGGGTGGACGCCGCGATTCAGGCCGGGCGCGCCACTTGCCGCGTGCTGCCGACGGCGAGCCAGTGGTTCGGCGTCACCTATCAGGACGACAAGCCGCGCGTTACCGCGGCGATTCGCGCGCTGGTGGACGCGGGTGAGTATCCATCGCCGCTGTGGCAGCCGTAGCAAGGCCGTCCCGGCCTTGGGGGATGATGTAATTTTGAAAAACCGTGGCGGCACACAGAGTGCAGCGACAAGGCCGAGTAATTCTCTGTGTTTCAATATTCATTTTTGGAAAAGTTGTTC
>CAZFZN010000045.1:0-57139 GCA_964523105.1 uncultured Akkermansia sp. | reverse complement strand
CACTGAGCACTGAGCACTGAGCACTGAGCACTGAGCACTGAGCACTGAGCACTGACAACTTCTCCACCATGAAACCACTGATCCTCATTCTCTGCACCGGCAACTCCTGTCGTTCCCATTTCGCCGAAGGCATCCTGCGCCGTGCGCTGGGAGACGACTGGGAAGTGGCCAGCGCGGGATCGAAACCCGCGGGCTACGTTCATCCGCTGGCCATCCGCGCGATGGCCGAGCTTGGCGTGGATATTTCCGCGCACCGGAGCAAGCACCTCGACGAGTTCCTGACACGTCCGGTCGAGACGGTGATCACCGTCTGCGGCAATGCGGATCAGGCCTGCCCGATGTTCCCCGGCCAGGTGAACCGGCATCACTGGGGCTTTGACGATCCCGCGCACGCCACCGGAACGGAGGAGGAACAATTGGCGGTCTTCCGCCGCGTGCGTGATGAGATCGGGCGGGTCTTCGGGGCCTACGCCGCGGGGCGAAGGGACGAGGGGGGCGCGCCCGCGCGGTGACTTTCGTGTCGAGCGCGAACCCTTGCACGCGGCTGCCGCCGGGGGACGGGTGCGCGTTATGAGCTGTCTTCCCAATCCCGTGGCATCCCCCGCCGGTTTTCCTTTGTCTGCAGTGATAGGCTTTTGCCTGACAATTGGCGCAGGCATGAAACCGTTGCGGGCTCAGGCGGCCCGGGCCGTGCAGTCCGCCACCGCCGGAGACGTTGCGGTAAAAGCCGCCGCTGACGTGATCCGCATCTCCTCCGGTGGTAAAACAGCGCTGGAGTACGTGCTGAGAAAGCCCGCGGACTCGGCCTGCAGTTCGGCCTCAGCGTGCTACGTTCATCCCCTGACCACGCCTTCAGGTCTGGTCATCACGGATGTCGCGCCGGACGACCACCGGCATCACCGCGGCGCCTTTCTGGCGTGGCTGGAAGTGCGGTCGGAGAAAAGTGCCGGCGACTTCTGGGGCTGGGGCCAACATGCCCCGCTGCAGGACCGGATCATCGTGCACCGCAGCACGGACCGTGTCGCTGCGGCGAACGAAAGCGCATCGTTCGAGGTGCGAAATGAATGGCTCGCAGGGTCCGCGCCGCTGCTGGAGGAATCGCTGCACGCCACCGTGACCTTCCGAAAGGACGCGCGCGTCCATGATTTCGCATGGACCTTCACGGGAGCAGGCAAGATTACGCTCGGGCACCATGCCTTCAGCGGCTTTTCCGTGAGGACCCGGAAGGACGCCGTCATCACGGCGCACGATCCCGGAGGGATTGTCAGGCTCGCGCCGCCATCGCATTTGCAGCCGGAGACGGACTGGCCGGCGCGGAGGTGGTATGCCTTTGAGCTGGCCCTGGCAGATGACCGGAAGGCCGGCGTGGCGGTGCTGAACCATCCGGACAATCCGCCGGCGCTCTGGCACAACGTCACCTCCATCGGCCTGCTGAATCCCTGCATCACCGCGCCGGCCGCGGTCGCCATCGAGCCCGGGCGGCCCCTGAAGCTGCGCTACCGGGTCGTGACTTTCGACGGCCCGGTGCCGTCCGCCCTGCTGGACGAACTCGCCGCGGCCTTTGCCAAACCGTCGCCGGACAAAGGCCGTTAGGGGCTGCCCCGGCGGCCTCAGGGCTTCACCCGCACGCGCACGAATCCCAGGGGAGCCGCCGGCAGTGCGAGGCCGGCTTCCGTCAGGGGGCCGGTCACGAAGGCGATGATGTCGTCGCGCAGAATGCTCCAGCCGCCGTCGAGCGTTGCGCTGTATTCGATGAGATAGGATTTGCCGGCGACGGCGGAGAAGGTGACGGTGAGGGTGCCGCCGGCGTCCGGCACCGCGCCGGTCATGCGCAGCACGGAGAGCGGGTCCTGCGGATCCGTCCCGGCAAAGTTCTCCGCATCGTCGGTCTGCCCGTCGCCGTCGGCATCGGCCAGCGGGTTGTCGCCGGAAATCTCCAGCCGCAGGTTGTCGAGATAAATGTACTCCGAAGTGGAATTGCATCCTCCGGACACGAGAAACCGGACGTGGGTCGCGTTGAGAGGCACGGCACCGGCGGTGGTGGTGAACGTCGCGTAGTCGCCGGTGGCCTGGCTGATGGCGATGAGATTGTCAGGGGCGCCGCCGGCGGTCAGGGGCAGGATGTCCGCCGCGGTGGTGAAGTTGGCGCCGTCGGTGCTGGTCTGGAGCGAGATGGTGAGGTCGTCGTCCGCCTCAAACGTCGTTCCGCTGGTAGTGAAGGTGCGCACCTGGACCGAAGCGACGGTGGAAGCTTTCTGCACATCGGTGAGGCCTGCCAGCGAAATCCGCTCGGAGACGAAGGGATTGGCCCGCACGCCATTGAGGCGGAAATACTGCCCGGCAGGAGGGACACCGTTCCCGGCGGGATGCTGCGCGGCCGAGGCCACGGCGCCGCCGGCCAGCGTGCTCCAGCCGATTTCCTCAGTGCCGTTGGAAAGCCGTGTGTAATTGGTGGCGCCGGTCACCGGCTCCTCGAATCCCGTGCCGATGCCCGCGGGCGTGAGCACGGCTTCAGGGGTGCGGTCCACGATCAAAGCGAGGGAAAAGCCGAGGTCGCTGCTGGTGGTGGTCGCATTGTGAACGGAAACTGCAATCCGGTGAGTCCCGGCGCTCAGCGGGCCGATGGCGGTGCGTGCCGGAGCAGCCTCTGAAGCAGCCGCCGTGGCCAGCTGGGTGTAGATGTCCGGCAGTCCGTCCGGCATGTTCACCGAGCGCACGAGCACGCCGTCGATATAAATATAAGCGCCGTCATCCGCCAGGATCAGCACCTCGGCATTCGCAGCCGGTTCGGTGAGGGTGAATTCCCGGCGAAAGTAAGCGGTGTAGCGCAGACCCGATCCGGGATCGCCGATGTCGGTCACAATCGGTCCGGCGTCGATGATGTCATAGCCGAGGATGGCTCCGCCCGGAGCATTGAAGGCCGGTCCGTCGTAGAGGGCCGGATTGTACCACGTGGTGTCGAAGTCAGGGTCGCTGAATGCCGGGTCCAGTCCCTGCGGATGCAGCCACTCCCACGAGACCGAGGCGGGGAAGATCGTTTCGACAAGACTCGGCGACCAGCTGACCGTGAGATCACCGGTATCGATCCGGTACTGCGTGGTCGAGAAGCCGGCGTCACCGGTGATGTAATAAGTCGTGCCGGCCGTGGCTGTGAACAGCACTGAATTGCCCGCCGCCGACCCTGACAATCCCACGGGCGTCAGCGTCTCCAGCGAGGCTCCCGTATAAACCGCCAGGCCGGCATTGAAACCGGCGCCGGCGGTGGTGACTCCTGACAGGCGGAACTCGAAGTTCCCGTCCGCCGGCGGGACCCACGTCCACCAGAGGGAAGTGCCGCCCGGCAGCGCGGCGAGCACGGGCTCACCGACCTCCCGGGTTCCGTAAAGGTTGCTGACCGTGGCCGAGCCCGATTCCGTGGAGGGCAGCGGGGCTGCGCTGGTAAACAGGTCGTTCGCGGGCGGCGTCTGATCCGCGGTGAGCGCATCGATATTCAAGACGATGTTGCCGGTGCCGGCGGCAAATCCATCCACGGCGATGTAGATGACTTCCGCGGCCCTCACATAAATCACCGCCGCACTGGTCAGTCCGTGATCGATTCCATTGAGCATGCCGCCATCGTCATTCTGCGTCAGCATGACCGTGGAGTCCACGGAGGCGCCGGTGTAAATGCCCATGACGGTGTCATAACTGCTCCCGAACAGGCTCACCTGGTAGTATCCGGTGCCGGTGGCGGTCCATGACCACCAGACCGAGGCGCCGCCGGCGTTGTTGCCGTGATTGGCCTCACCCGGTTCCTTGGTCGCGCCGGCATTGCTCCCGGTGACCGGAAGATTGCCGATGGGCGTGGCCAGGGCGAAGGTGTCAGACTGGGCCCTGACAGTGAGGGGCGCTGCGATGGCGGCGAGCGCCAGCAGCGCGCTAAGGATATGGGAGCTTGGTTTCATGTGGTTCAGTTCGCCGCGAACGGCGTTACGGGTGAGAACGGGGCCGCGATCTTATACGCGGCGCACGCGGTTTCCGCATCACGCATTACCGGGCAGAATCCGTGCCACCCAGGGACGCTCCGGATCAAGTTCTTCCTCTGATTTACGCCGGCCAGGAATTCCCCGGACCGGGAGGCTCGCGCGCAGCGCTGCCCGGGGTCTTATCTGCTCCGCTCTCCGAACCGCCCGCGAAAGCGGCCGGGCCGGAAACCGCGGCAGGGCCAATGCTTTCTCCTCAGTCGCCGGGCCACACCCTCCCGAGCGGCCCCGCTTCCCGCCGCACGCTGCGCTCACGGCTTGTAGTAGTTTCCGAGAAAGCCGAGAATCTTCGCACGCAGTTCCCCGCCGTTCACCTGACCATTGTGGCGCCAAATGATTTCGCCGTCCGGGCCGACGAGCAGGGTGTGCGGAATGCCGCCGGGCCACTGCGGGTCCAGCACCTTCATGAGTTCTTCGACGTTCGCGCCTTCGAAGAGGTAGCTGTTCGTTTTGCGGCCCTCAGCCTCCACTGACTTGCGCAGGCGGCCGGAAAGTCCGGCGCCGCGTTTCTCCAGAAACTCTTTGACCTGCGCCGCATCCTTCGGGTCGTCGGTGCTGATGGTGATGAACTCGAAGTCACGCATGTCGA
This sequence comes from uncultured Akkermansia sp., assembly GCA_964523105.1. GTDB lineage: Bacteria > Verrucomicrobiota > Verrucomicrobiia > Verrucomicrobiales > V1-33 > V1-33. The sequence continues at coordinate 52,528 of CAZFZN010000045.1, read as the reverse complement.
ACTGGCGCGCGCTCTTCACCAGTTCCGGGAACTCCGCCACACACGGGCCGCACCAGGTCGCCCACACATTGAAAAGGCGCAGTTTTTTCGTGCCGTTCTTCCGCAGTGCCGCCGCGCCTGCGGCGTCCAGCAGTTCGACGTCCACCGGCGTCCGGTTCCATTTCTCAGTTTGTGCGGCGATGCCGGTTTGCTTGCTGCGCCACTTGGTCGAGCAGCCGTGCGGTTTGGTGATTTCCACCGGCACCTTTTCGCCGGCGAGCAGCGCTTTCACGGCGTTGCGCGTGTCGGGCGATTTCACCGTCGTGTCATCGCCGCCGTATTGCGAGTCGTCGAAGCGGCCTTTGTAGCGGAGCTTCCGCTCCGCATCGAAAACGAAGACATGCGGTGTGGCGAGGCAGCCATACGCTTTCGCCACTTTCTGAGTTTCGCCGTCGTAGAGATAGGGAAAATCAAACCCCTCCTCCGCGGCATACTTCTTCATGTCCTCGTAGCCGTCGTTGTACTTCGAGTAGCCGAGTTCATCGATGCTCAGTCCGTCAGGGTGATTGGGATTGATGGCCACAAAGGTCATGCCTTTGGGACGGTAGTCCGCGAGAAACGACTTCAGCCGGTCCGCCGCGCCGTGCGAAGTCGGACAGTGGCTTGATGTGAAGAAGATCACCAGCACTTTGCCTTCCCTGTACTCGGCCAGCGTGTGGGTCTTCCCATCAATGCCCGGCAGCAAGAAGTCCGGCGCCGCCTCGCCGATCTTCAAATCCGCCACGCCTTCCTCTGCATGCAAGAAAAGCATGGAGGAAATCAGGGCCATGCAAGTCAGGAAGATCGGGCGCAATTTCATGATCGGGAGAAGGGATGGAGGTGATGGCGGCGTCAGCGATTGGCTGTCGGGGGCACGGCTCGCGACGGGAGTGGCGGAGTATCGCTGCTTTCATCGCTGGCCGCCCGCCCGTTGCCAATGCCCGCGTTGCCGTGTCCCCCCGCCCGCAGCGCGACGGGCAGCCGGTTGCCCTGCATCGTGGCGGGGACATCCGGTCCCTTTGGAGTGAACTTGAATCACGGCCACTCGAGAAATGCTGAGGATGGATAACTCTGCGTAGCCTGTCGCTATGATAGCGGTTTCCTTCACAGTGCCGTCAAGTTCTCCTGTGGACCAACCAGGACAGGAAATCAAAATCGGAGGCCGACTTTGACACCGAATTCCCGCGGCGCGCCGACGGCGCCGGTCTGGACGTCGGTGTTCATGTTCGTGTAGTATTCTTCGCCGGTGAGATTGGTGGCGAAGACCGTGGCGTTCCAGGTATCGGTACGGAAACCTGTGGACGCATTGACGAGCCCGAAGCTGTCCTGCTGGAACTGCGGGCGGTTGAAGTCGTCGAACCAGGTGTCGCCCACGAGGACGTACTCCAGACGCGCGAAGAAGCCGTTCTGCAGATGGAAGTCGGCGGCCAGCAGCGCGTCGAATTCCGGCACGAACGGCGGCGTGTTGCCGTCGAGATTGTTGCCGGTGGGGTCGGTGTAATCGGTCAGGCGCGCATGCGTCCAGCCGGCGGCGGCCTGGAGATCGAGATTGTCGGTGACGGCGTAGCGGGTTTCCAGTTCGAGGCCGTAGGTCTCGGCTTTGTCGGCATTAAAGACGGCGTAGTCGGCCTGCGTGAAACTGCGCTCCACCTGGTAGCCGTCGATGTCGTTGTAGAAGGCCGCGAGATTCACCTGCGCCTTGCCGTCGAGCCATTCGGACTTCACGCCGATTTCGGACGACCATGATTTTTCCTCATCGAAGGAAATGTAGGACGGGTTGTCCGAGTAGGCGCTGAAGCCGCCGGGCTTGAACGCGTAGGCGGTCTTGATGTAGGCCATCACGTTGTCATTGATCTGCCAGTCAACACCAGCGGACGGCGTGAAGTGAAACCAGTCATCGGACATGTTGAACATCGTTTGCGGCGCCGGGAATCCGCCGAACACCACGTCGTGAGTCTGCCGAATGGAGCGGTCCACCCAGTCGGCGCGCACGCCAGCGCGCAGTGTCACTGGATCCATTTTGTAAGCCACGCTGCCAAAGAGCGCGAACATGTCTTCATCTATCGTGTGTCGTGTGTCAGTGAAGACAGGCGTGCCAAAGTTGGCGTTGCGGAAACCGGTGCCGTTCACTTCGCCCGTGGAGGCGTAGGCGCCGGCGGTCCATTCCAGCGCGGCGTTGGGATCGTTGCTGCTGAAGCGGACCTCCTGGCTCCACAGTTCCTGATCCTGATAAAGCTCCACCGAGCCGAGCGGCAGCACCGTGAAGTCGAGATCGGCCTTGTAAGGATCGAGATCCCAGTTCCGGCGTGAGGTGACGCTGAGGAATTTCCATGTGTCCGCTTCATAGGCGACGCGCAGCGCCTGATTGTCCGTGACCAGATGCTGCTCGCCGGGCGTATCCGACGTGACGCTGTAAAAGCCGCCCGCACGATTCAGCGAGACCAGCCGCGGCGCGCCGCCGTCGAATTCATCGTAGCTGGCCGTGAAGCTCACATCCCAGCCGGCAGCCGGTTTCCAGAAGAGACCGCCCTTGAGACCCCAGTGCTCGAAGTCATCCACGCGCTCGCCGGTCAGCGGATTCTTCAGATAGCCGTCGCGGCTTTCCCACTGCCCGCCAAGACGGAAGCCCAGCGTCTCATTGATAGGCCCCATCATCCAGACATCGTAACGCTGGAAATCGAACGATCCAAAAGTGGCGCTGCCTTCACTTTCAACCACACTCCCGGGCCGGCGGCTGCGGATGTTGATCAGCCCCGCGTAGGTGTTGCGTCCAACAATACCCGGCTGCGGTCCGCGCAGCACTTCCACGCTGTTCAACGCGGAGAGCCGCTGGGCGTAGGTGAACGTTTCGCCAAACGGCACATCGTCCACGTAAATGGTCGTGGCCGGCGCGCCAAAGAAGACCGTGTTGGCCAGGCCACGCGTGGAGTACACGTCGCCGAAGGAGTTCGATCCAGAGTCCGTGGCATTCATATTCGGCGTCATCCGCGCGATGTCCTGCGGTTCTCTGATTCGCATCCTCTCCACGTCTTCGTCGGTCAAAAAGCTGGCGCTCACCGGCTTGTCCTGCGGATCGCCGAGGGCCTCGCCGAGGATGAGCAGTTCCGGCAGCGTCTTTTCCGGCACCGTCGATTTCACCTCCGCCGGCGGCGGCGCAGCGGCGGCCAGTGGGGCGAGAGAGATCATTTCCGGCAGCAGGACTGCGGGAAAACGGCGGTGTGTATTTGCCAAAATGCGCATATATGCCTTTTGGCGTCCGGCTGGCCCCCGGCAACTTAATTCTTTCCGCACTGGCGGATGGTGCCGTGGCGTGGCCTCACCAGTGCAGCCGGCGGCGGTTGAGCAGCGAGACAGCGCTCAGCGCGAGGAACGCAAACACCAGCAGCACCAGCGCGGTGGAGCCGGCGCGTTCGTAGTTCAGCGCCTGCACGTCGTCGTAGAGGGAAATGGACAGCGTGCGTATCCAGATATCAGTTGACCGAGTCTTACAACTTACTCATCACTTCGGGAAGAGTGGTAGTCTTAGCATGAAACCAGCCATCGTTCTTTCCTTCACACTTTCCGTGTTGTTGGCGCAGCCATCCGAGAGACCAGTGGCACCAGGAGAAGTCCAGCAGCACATAATTCATTCGGCTGTTCAACGACTGACCGGGGAAGTTGCTTCTGATGGACTTTGGCTGACTTCCGTTGCGGAAGAGGATTCCGGAGTGCCGAACCGCTTTCAGGTCAAGGCTGTTGCCTTCCGGCGAACAGAAGAATTGATGAATGCTGGCGGTTTAGCCGAATCAGCAGACTTCTTCGGCTCGGACTCTGGCATTCTATCGGAATTCGGCACTGTGTGCAGACGTAAGACGAAAATCAGATTTTGCAGGCCGGGCATAGAAGAGGAGTATGAAGCTTCTTCCGATGGGATTAGGCAGGACTTCCTGGTAATGCACCGTCCGCCCGGCAGCGGGGATCTCCTGGTTGATCTGCAGGTGTCCGGTGCCATTGCCCGCCAGTCCGGAGAAGGAGTAGAGCTGAAAGTGGAAACCTCTAAGCGTCGGCTCAAGTATGGCCGTTTGCTGGTTCGGGACGCGGAGGGCAACAAGTTGACGGCTCGACTGGAGGCAACAGGTCCGCGCCAGTTGCGAGTCACGGTTAGTGATGCAGGTGCCGCTTACCCGATCTGCATCGACCCGACCTTCAGTGATGCTGACTGGATCGCTATGGGCGAATTTCCAGGAGCCGATCACAATGTTTATGCGCTGGCGGCCGATGACCAGGGCAACATTTATGCCGGCGGGAGTTTCACCATTATAGGCAATGCTCTGGCCAACGGCATCGCAAAGTGGAACGGCAGCGAGTGGACTCCTTTGGGGTCGGGGGTGTCCGGCTTTTCCCCGGGGACGGGGTTCTTTGGCCCGTGGGTTGGCTCCCTGTTGGTTGAGGGGGATATTGTCTATGCAGGCGGCCACTTCCAATCTGCCGGCGGAGTCACCGCGAATGGCATTGCCCGCTGGAATGGCACGGGATGGTCTGCTCTTGGCACGGGCCTGCAGGGCGGCGACGGGCTGACATCGGTAAACGCATTAATTCGCATCGGCGTTGATTTGATTGTCGCAGGAGATTTTTATACTGCAGGAGGAACGCAGGCCCGGCACATTGCCAAATGGAGTGGTTCGGAATGGTCCGCTCTCGGGCCGGGCATGGACAAACCGGTTCATGCGCTGGCTGAGACTGGAGAAGGCCTCATCGCCGGAGGTAAATTCACTTCAGCAGGCGGAAACCCTGCGAATCGCATAGCCCGGTGGAATGGCACCCTGTGGTCACCACTTGGAGCCGGCATGACCCAAACCACCACCGCATCCTCTGCCGTCTATGCACTTCTGAGGCACGAAAACAGGTTGTATGCGGGAGGGAGCTTCAGTGTTGCTGGAGGCCGGCCCGCAAACAGCATTGCCGCATGGGACGGAACCTCGTGGGAGCCGCTCGGAGACGGAATCACACTGAATCCGGCCGTTAGAACCCTGGCCATTGATAATAACTTTTTGTATGCCGGCGGCCAGTTTGGGAGAGCAGGGGGAAGTCCAGCAGAGGGAATTGCCCGCTGGAACGGTGCCTCGTGGAGCGCACTGGACGTTGGGGTGCAAGGGTCGTTGAACACTGCTGTATACGCCCTCGCGGTAACTGGAGGCGCTGTCTATGCCGGCGGGGCTTTCTCAGTCGTGGGTGATTACTACGCCGGGCCCGCTGCCATCCGTGCCGTGTGCATCGCGAAGTGGCGGAACGAAGCTTGGTCCGCCTTTGAAAGCAGGGGAGTTGATAGCGGCATCGATGCCATGGCTCTTGGTGACCGGAAACTCTACGTCGCAGGAGGTTTTACTAAAGCTGGAGGCGTGGATGCCCGGTACATCGCTCAATGGGACGGCCGCAGGTGGTCTCCATTGGGATCCGGGCTTGATGGAGGAGCGGCGAAACTTCTCCCTCACAAAGGCGGGCTTTATGCAGGAGGAGGTTTCCGAACGGCTGGCGGGATTCCAGTTAATCGCATTGCTTATTGGAATGGAAGCGAATGGAGTGCTCTCGGATCCGGAATGGATTTCCCCGTACACGACATGCTTATCCGGGATACGGAACTGTTTGCCTCTGGAGCATTTACCCTTGCGGGTGGCGTATCCGCCTCACGTATTGCCCGCTGGGACGGGACGCGCTGGTCGGCACTCGGTCCTGGACTCAATGATCAGGTGCATGCCCTCGCATGGTTCGACGGCGCACTCTATGCAGGCGGAGCATTCACGCGTGCAGGGGCGGTTCAGACGAATTACGTGGCTCGCTGGGATGGAAATGCCTGGACACAGGTTGGTCAGGGTCTTGGAGGCATCGTCGTTACGCTCGTCGCCCATGGAGGCAAATTGTATGCAGGTGGCGGATTTCGATCCACTCCCTGGGCACCCGGTGAATATGTCGCCGCATGGGATGGCCAAAACTGGAGCGCGGCAGGCAGGGGCGTCAGTGGGTCTGTTTACCGACTGACGTCTCATGAGAACGCGCTCATAGCGCAGGGAGACTTTTACGTTACCGGAAACCCAAACGTCAGGGATATCGCGCAGTGGGACGGCACAGACTGGACTTCCCTTGGTTCCTCATTGAGCATGGGAGATGTCACCTCTCTCGTATCGTCGGGCCCTGACTTTTACGCCGGAGGCTATTTTCGGCTCGCTGGCGGTAAAGCGTCTCCTTATCTGGCCCGGGCCGCTGCGGTTCCCGGCATGGCCGATGCAGACCAGGACGGTTTACTTGATGACTGGGAACGCCATTGGTTCGCCGTAATCAAAACGAGTGGACCGCTTGACGATGACGATGACGATGGCTGCAACAACCTTCTCGAAATGGCGTTCGGTCTTGATCCTGCGCAGCCGGATGCTGCGGGCCTGCCGCGCGCAATGATTGAGAAGGACTATCTTCAAGTCAGCGTGACAAAGAGGCCGGGAGTTCGTTATACTGTCGAAACAGGTTCCGGGACCGAACCGGACTCTTTCAGCCCTGCTGAAACGACCGTGCTCATTGATGAACCCTCTCTCCTCGTCGTCAGGGATAACATTCGCGTCAGCACTGGCCCGCGCCGCTTCATGCGAATAACTGTCACAGGAAAACCGTGAGGTGACTCTGGCCGCTCTCTGAATGCCTTTAATCGGGTGCCGGAGACAACAGCCGCCCAGTGAAAAATCCCGCCCTCTCACCAGTGCAGCCGGCGGCGATTGAGCAATGCGACGAGGCCGAGGGCGATGAAGGCGAACGCCAGAAGCAGGAGCGCCGTCTGCCCGGCGCGTTCGTAGTTCAGGGCCTGGACGTCATCGTAGAGCGAAATGGAGAGGGTGCGGGTGACTCCAGGGATGTTGCCGCCCACCATGAGGACCACGCCGAACTCACCGATGGTATGTGCGAACGTGAGCACCATGCCGGAAAGAATTCCCGGCCGCGCCAGCGGCACCGCCACCCGCTGAAAGGCCCGCCGCGGAGAGGCGCCCAGACAGGACCCGGCCTCCATCAGCTCGCGCGGCACGGATTGAAAGCCCGCCATGAACGGGCGCACGGCGAATGGCAGATTGAAAAGCACCGACGCCAGCAGAATGCCCGCAAAACTGAAGGGCAGCGTCGTGCCCGTCCATTCCAAGAATCGCGCTCCGAACGGTGAGCGCGGTCCCGCCGCCATCAGCAGATAAAACCCGAGCACGGTGGGCGGCAGCACCAGCGGCATGGCCACGACGGCCTCGACCAAAAACCGCCAGCGGCGGCGCGTTGTCGCCAGCCACCATGCCAGCGGCAGCCCGGCCGCCAGCAGTATGAGCGTGGTGCAGAAAGCGAGTTTGAGCGTGAGCCAGAGGGCCGTGGTGTCCATTCGAATGGATGAGAAGCCAGCGGTTAAGAGAACCGCTGATGGACACAGATGAACACGGATGTGCCAAAAGGGAAAGTGTTCGCACAAGGAAGCGATCCATCTCCAACCTCCAGGCATCTGCGTCTATCTGCGTTCATCCGTGATTGCCTGCTCTCCGCTCTCCCCGGGGAGCGGCGGCGCAGTGAAGCCGTGCCGCGCGAGAATGGCCTGACCTTCCGCGCTGAGCAACCAGTCACGAAACTTCTCCGCCACGGCGCGCTGAGCCGTCCACGGGAGAATGACGCCGCTCTGTTCGAGGCGTGCGTGCATTTCCTCCGGCACGGTCCATGCGCTGCCGGCGGCCTGCATTTCCTTGGTGAGGGTGAGCGACAGCGCGGTGAAACCCGCCTGCGCCGCGCCGCTCTGCGCGAACTGCGCCGCCTGGGCGACATTCTCCGCCAGCACGAGCTTGTCCTTCAAGGCGTCAGAGAGGCCGGCGTCCCGCATGGCTTCCTCCGCGGCGCGACCGTAGGGTGCCAGTTGCGGATTGGCGATGGCGATGCGCTTCACTGCGGGATGGAGCAGGCACTTCAGCCCGTCGGCGGAGGGCTTGAGTCCTGACGCTTTTGGCACCCACAGCGCCAGCCGGCCCACGGCGTAGGTAAAGTCCTTTTCCGCATGGCCGGCAGCGATGAGCCTGCGCGGATAGTCGGTGTCGGCCGAGAGAAAGAGATCGAACGGGGCCCGCTGCGTGAGCTGGGCGAAGAACGTGCCGCTGGCCCCGCAGGTGACGGTCAGCGTGATGTCAGGATTCGCCTTTTGAAACACCGCGGCGCATTCCTCCATCGCCGGGCGCATGGACGCGGCGCAGGCGACGGTGAGATTCGCGGCGGGAACTGCAGCAGGTTTATCGCCGCAGCCGGTGAACAGGGCGCAGACGATGAGCAGAAAGGAACGGCGAAGCATGACAGGGAAATCCTGAAGTGGCGGCAGAGGCCTGAGAGATTGCCTCGAACGGGTCCAACAGCGAACGAAATTACATCGCAACAAAATCGGCCAGCGCCCTGAAGCGCCGCTACCATGTGCGGTCTGGAAAGATGGTCGCCGTTAACGAACCGCGCAGCGACATCACCCGCCGCGAGGTCTTCCGGAACGCCCCCCCGCCCGCCCCCGGGGACTGCGAACTCCGGGCCGCGCCAGCCAACAGCCCCGGCGAAGTTTATCGCGGTTAGCCCCGCAGGTCGCCGAGGTTTCGTTTGCGGCGGTATCTCCCGCGTTATCCAGTGGCTGCTCATGCAAATCTGGCTGCGCGCGCTGAGCAAAGGATATCCCGGCATCACGGTGCTGGACGACGTCAATGTGGAGATCGATGCCGGCAGCATCGTGGCGCTGCTGGGGTCGAACGGCGCGGGGAAGACGACGCTGCTGCGCTGCCTGACAACTTTGTCGGCACCGGACGGCGGCGACATCCTCTTCGACGGCGAGGTGCTGCGGCGGGGCCGGCTCGATCTGCGGCGCCGGCTCATGTTTCTGCCGGACTTTCCGCCGATGTTCTCCGGCCACGATCTGCTGGCGTCGATTGCCATGCACGTGAGTCTGTGGGAGGCGCAGCGCCCCGGCATTGAGGAGCGCGTGGCGGACGTCGTGGACCGGCTGGAACTCGCCGCGCTCTGCGGCCTGCCGGTGGAAACCTTCTCCCGCGGCCAGCGCTACAAGACCGCGCTCGCCGCGCTCCTCGCCGTGGACCCGGAACTCTGGCTCCTCGACGAACCGTTCGCCTCAGGCATGGACCCGCAGGGCATCGCAACCTTTCGCCTCGAAGCGGAGGAAGCCGCCCGCAGACGCGACCGCACCGTGATCTACAGCACGCAGCTCGTCGATCTCGCGATCGGATTCTCGGACCGCATCGCCGTGCTCAGCCGCGCCGGGCTGACGCTCTACGATTCTGAGCGGGATCTCGAGCGTGACCCGCGCAAACTGGCGGAAATGCTCACGCGCCGCCGCCGATGAAGGAACTCTACGATGCCAAACTGGCGCGCCGGTTCGCGTCCGCCGTCCGGCGGTCGGCACCGGACGAATGGATGCGCGCCGTGCGGCGGAAACGCGCCTCGTCCAAAGCGGCGCGGCTCACGCCCGGTGCCGCCCACATTCTGTACCCGCTGCTGGCCGGATTCGCCGTGAATGTGCTTGCGCAGCCCTGGCGTTTGCCCGGCGAGGGGCTCGCGGGATTCGCTGCTCTGGTCATGGCGGCTGGCGGCGCGTATGTCTGCCTGGCAGCCAGAGTGGTCCTTGCGTCGGAGTCCCCGCGCGAACTCCTGCTCCTTGCGCCGGTTTCGGACCGGTTCATCGCCGGCGTGGAGGCCGGAATGCGCCGGCGCCGCACGCTGCTGTTGCTCTGGGACCTTGCGGCGGCGTGGGCGGCCGCGTCGGTGATCGCCGCGTGTGCCCGGGGCGGCGCGCAGTGGGAAACCGCGGTGCGCGGACTCGTTTCGGGCCTGTGCGGCGCGCTGCCGTCGCTCATGCTGGGCTTCCTTGCGACGCTGCTCCGCTACAGCCGCCTCCATCGCCCCGGCCTCGCCCTCGAATTGCTTCTCTACGGTCTCGTCATCTTCCTCGGCGCTCTTGCGTGGCGGTCGCTCCTCGGGAGTGCGGCTGCATGGACCGAATGGCTGCCGCTGGCGAAGTTGACGCACTGGGCGGCGCACGCAGGTCCCGCGCCGCTGGACGCCGCGGGAATCTGCCTCGCCTGCGGTCTCACCGTCATTCCCGTCCTGTGGCGACTGCTGGCCGCCCGCATCCCGCCGGAGTCCGCCTTCGATCCGGACCGTTCGCCGGAGGGCGTCCGGTTCACCGCCGAGTTCACGGCCGGAACCGCGCGCCGCCTGCGCCGCCGGCAGGAATTCCTCGACTCCACGACGCCCGATGACGCGCTGCGCGAAACCGGCGACGACTGGGACGACTCAGAGCCACTGCTGTTCCATCCGCAGTCGCCGGAGACGGCCCAATCGCGGCTCAGTCCTGAATTTCGCGCCGCGCTTGCCGTCCGGGCGCGGCACTTTCTGGAGTTCGCCGGCACGCAAAACGGCAACGACATCCTGCTGCAACCTCTCCCGCAGTGGAGCTACTCGTGGTGGCGCATCCGCCGCTGGCTGCTCAAGGGCCTCGCGGGATTCGTCGCGCTGCTGGCACTCTGGTTCGTCTGGCCGGCCGCCGCGCCGGTCGCCGCGGCCATTCTCATCCTGCTCCTGCCGCTGGGCGCCCTGACAAGTTTCAAGGTTTCGTCGCAGCCGGCATTTCAGCTCATCAGCCCCGGGCCGGGCGCTTCGGTGCCGCTCTTCGCATGGCTCCCGGTCAGCGTGCGCGACCTGTGGCGCGGGAGCCGCCGTGCCGAACGCCGCTGCGTGATCACCGGTGTGCTCTTCGCCCTGCTTCTGTCACTCGCGCTCTGGCTGATCTCGTTCGTCACCGTCGCCGGCTTCGCGGCCGCGGGCGGCGCAGCTCCCGTTCCAATCGTCAGGTTGGCGTCCGTTTTTGGCATTGGCTCCGCGCTGCAGTTCGCCGCCATCATGGCGGGACTCCTCCACGTCCTGCGCTCGATCTCCCCGCTCCGCTTCGCCACCTCCGCACTGCGCCATTTCAAATTCCGCGGCCTGTGGCCGTTCCTGCGTTTCCTCTTCGCCATGCTGTGCCTCGTCGCCATCGCCGCCTCCATCGTCGCCCTCGCCACAGGCACCGGTGCCGCCGCCGTCGGCATGGAAAAGCCGGGCTACCTCCGCTTCTGTCTCTACAGCCTCGCGGTCAGCGAAGCCTTCCGCGCCATCGCCGGTGAAGTGATGCTCGTGCTCGTCGTCCGCGCCCGCGGCGAATACGCGGCCGCAGGCGGACGTTAGGCCTGCCTCCGCCGTCCCCGGTCAGGGCACGAATTGCAGACGCTGGAACAGGCGCGCACCGTATTCCGGAACGGCCGGTTCCAGCGTGTCCGCCAGCGGTGTCTGGCTCACGAAAACCGGATTGCCGGGGATCGTGGTCCGGTGGTTCGCCAGAATCTCTCCGTACTGGCGTGAGAATTCTGGTCAGGCGCCGGTGTGCCGTGTGAACCCGGCCACCGCGGGATGCGCGAGAACCTCCGCCGCGGGTCCGTGCGCGCGGCACTGGCCCGTGCCATCCTGCACGTTGATGAACGCGAGGCGCTGGCAGACGCGGCGGGCCTGGCCGGTGTTGTGAGTGACGAGAACAATGGTGCGCGCGGCGGCGAGTCGCTGGATGAGTTCCTCGATGGCGGCGGTGCTGCGCGGATCGAGCGCGCTCGTCGGCTCGTCCATGAGAATGACTTCGGGCCCGGTGGCGAGGGTGCGTGCGAGGCAGAGACGCTGTTGCTGGCCGACGGAGAGTTTCAACGCGGAGGCGTGGAGGCGGTCCTGCACTTCCTCCCAGAGCGCCGCTTCGCGCAGGGCCTGCTCAGCGGTGGCGGACCAGTCGCGGCGCGGAATTTTGCCGAGGTGCTTCACGCCAAAGAGGACGTTGGCGAGCACGGATTTTGGAAAGACGACAGGCCGCTGAAAGAGGATGCCGATGCGGCTGCGGAGTTCGTCAGGGCTGCCCTGGCGGATGGACTGGCCGTGGAAGAGAATGTCTCCGCTGACGCGCAGGCCGGAGAGTTCCGTCATGCGGTTGAGGCATTTCAGCAGCGTGCTCTTACCCGCGCCGGACGGTCCCATGAGTCCGAAGACGCCGCCGCGCGGAATGTCGAGCGTCACGTCCTGCAACAGCACGCGGGGTCCGGCGCTGACAGATAGCTGGCGGAGTTGGAGGATGGGCTCAGACATAGGGATGTTTGAACATAAGAGAACGAAGGAAACAGAGGATTGGAGGACATTGGGCGCGTGAGGCAGACGCATTCATCCGGCCTGCTTTCTTCGTTCCCTTCGTTTCCTTATGTTCAAATTCATGGCTCATGTTCTTGCCTCTTCGTGGAGTTTCAGGCGCGCGGGCAGCGCGATGGCGGAAAGGAGGACGACGACGGCCAGCAGCGTAAGCGCCGTGCCCCAGAGTTTCGCGCCCACGGCGGGATCGAAGGAGTCCTGTGCGAGGATGAAGATGTGGTAGGGCAGCGAGAGCACGGGGTTTTCTTTGATGCCGTCGGGAAACGTCGCGCCGGCGAAGATGGTGGCGGTGAACATGATGGGCGCAGTTTCACCCGCGGCGCGCGCGAGTCCGAGCAGCGAGCCGGTGACGAGTCCGCCGATGCTCTGCGGCAGGATGACGCTGCGGATGATTTGCGATCGCCGCAGCCCGAGTCCCGCTGCGGCTTCGATGTAGTGCCGCGGCAGCCGCTGAATGCGCTCGGCAAGCGAAACCGTGACCGTCGGCAGGATCATAAAGCCCAGCAGGATGCCGCCGGTGAGCCAGCTTTTGCCCCAGCCCAGCCACTGCACGAAAACGATCATGCCGAAGATGCCGAAGACGATGCTGGGCACGCCATTCAACAAATAGAGCAGCACCGTGAGACATCCGCGCAGGCGGCTGTTTTCCAGATACACGCCCTGCAGCAGGGCAAGGCCGAGCGCGAACGGCGTGCAGACGGCCAGCGCTGTGCTCACCAGAATGCCGGTGCCGACGAGATTGTAAAAAATGCCGCCGTCCGCGCCGACGAGTTTGATTTGCTCCGTGAAGAACTGCCAGCTCACTGCCGGCCAGCCGCGCTGCACGATGGCCCACACGATGCCGCCAAACACAAAGCACGCCGCGAGCGCGCAGAGCGCTGCGAGCAGCCGGAAGGTGTGATGGATGACGCGGCGTTTCATGATGAATGACGGTGCCGTGAGAGCTTGCGCAGCCACACGGCGGCGAGTGTGACGGAGAGCACCAGCGCCAGCAGCAGCAGCGCGAGGCCCATCATGGCGCCCCAGTGCAGCGGCGTGCCGTAAGCGATATTCGTCTCCGCCCCGCCAAGTTTGCTGGCGAGTGTCTGGCCGGCTTCTGTGAGCGGTCGCAGCGAGAGAAACGGGGCCGGCCACTGATTGTCCTGCCGGCCCACGACCAGAAACACGGCGATCATTTCCCCCAGTGCGCGGCCGAGCGCCAGCAGCACCGCGGCGAGCAGACCGGGAAACGACTGCGGCAGGCTGACACTGAGCACCGTTTCGGTGGATGTCAGGCCGAGTCCGCGCGCCGCCATGCGCTGCGACGATGGCACGCTGCGCAGCGCGTCCTCCGACAGCGTCATGATCGTGGGCAGGATCATCACCGCGAGCAGCAACCCCGCCGTGAACAGCGTGTCGCCGCTGAGCGGATCGAAATCCACCAGTGCCTCATAAACCCAGTCGCGCAGCAGCAGAATGCCCAGCAGCCCATAAACGACCGATGGAATACCGGCGAGCAATTCCACCACCACCTTCAGCGCCATGCGCAGACGCGACGGCAGATACTCCGCCGCGAAAATCGCCGCGCCAATGCCCACCGGCGCTGCCAGCACCAGCGCCACCAGCGCCACGGCCACGCTGCCGTAGATCATGGGTGCAGCGCCGAATTTGTCATGGCGATAAAACCACTGCGTGCCGGTGACGAAATTTGCGCCCTCATGCTGCCAGGCGGGCACGCTCTGCACCGCCAGCATCACCACCAGCGCCGCGAGCGCGCACACGGCGAAGGCGGAGAATCCCCAGCTGAAAATCGCAGTGCTGCTCCAGCGGCGGTTGATGATCTGGTTCGGCACAGGTTTGCAAAAAGTAGCGAGGCCTTCCCGGCCTTGTGAGGGCTGCTGCAAAGACAAGGGCGGGACGCCCTTGCTACGGCGTGGCGGCATCCGATGCCTTCAACTCCGCCAGCGGCAGGTAGCCGTGCTGCTTCACCAGCGCCTGACCCTGTTCGCTGAGCATGAAATCCACCATCGTCTTCGCATCGCCCGCAGGCTCGCCGTTCGTCAGGAGGAACAGCGGGCGGCTCATCGCGTAGGCTTTCGTCGCGATGTTCTCATTCGTCGGAGCGACATCCCTGCCGTCCTCGCCTTTGATGGAGAGCGCGAAGACTTTCTTCCCGTCGGCCCACGACGACGAGAGCTGCGACATCGCCCCCCTGGTGGAGGCGACTTTGTTGCGCGTCTCCTCATTGCCGCCCACTTCCGGAAAGCTCACCGGCGGTGCAGCCTTCGGGCTGCCATAGACCCAGTGAACGAACACCTCCCACGTCCCGCGGCCCGGCTCCTTGTTGAAAAAGGCGATGCGCTGATTCGGCCCGCCGAGCTGCTTCCAGTTCTTGATCGTGCCTTCGTAAATGCCCTTTGCCTGTTCCTTCGTGATGGATTTCACCCCGCCGTCCCACACGTCTTTGCTCACGATCAGTGCCACCGCGTCCTCACCGATGTGAATTTCCCTGTAATCGCACTTCGGAAATTTCTTCCGGTCGTCCTCCGACGTATGCTTCGAGGACATTCCGATCTGCACCAGCCCTTCGCCGAGCATGGAAATACCGCCGCTGCTGCCGCCCTGCGTGTCCACCTGAATGTCCATGCCTTTCTCCGCGCGCAGAATTTCCGCACCCTCGGCGACGGGCAGGTTCACCGTGGTGGACCCGTTGATCTTGAGCGGACCGGCGGAGACCGCAGCGGTGCCAGTGAGAATTCCGGCCAGCAGCCGGAGAATGGAGGCGCGTTTCATGGTAAGGGGAATTCGTTGCCGGCCGGAGCCGGAGCGGTCATCTTGCTTAGTTGCGAGACTGCGCAAGTAATTAAAGAGCACCGCAACAGCGGTGACTCGCCCGCCGGCGCGCTCACTTTTACACCGCGGCGTTGCGCCGCGCCGGAAAGTCATTAGCGATGCGCGCATGGATACCATGAGTTGCACCACCGCACTGAAAGCGCTCGGCGAAGAAAGCCGCATGCGCCTGATGCAACTGCTGCTGGATTCCGAGCGCGCCGTCTCCGATCTCGCCGCGGAGCTGGACATGACCACTTACAACGTCTCCAAGCATCTTCGCATCATGAAGGAGGCCGGCCTCATCCAGTGCCGCAAAGAAGCCCAGCAGCGCCTTTACAGTGTCGCCCCGGCGGTCCGGACGCAGATCACCCGCAGCAGCAACGTGCTCGACCTCGGCTGCTGTCAGTTCCGGTTTGAGAAGCCCTGACGGCCCGGGCGCCCCCCGCGCGGCGAGTCTGGCGATTTTGTCACCTTCCCGGGCGCGCACACCCCGGCGGAACGCGTAACATCATGCTCCAAACCGCCGCCGCGCCATGCAAATTCAGGAAGACAAGCCCTACGACGAGATCAACATCACCCCGATGCTCGACCTCGCCTACGTGCTGCTCGTCATTTTCATCCTGATGACCACCGCCACGGTCGCCGGACTCAAAGCCAGCCTGCCCCGCGCGAGCAAGAATCCGCCCACGAAGAAAAAAGACGAGGAGCAGAAACTCAAGGCCATCACCGTGGACAACAGCGGCGGCATTCTCATGGACAACGCCCGCGTCACCCTGCCGGACCTCGAGGCCAGACTCAAGGCGCACCAGGCGAAGTTTCCCGAATTCCCCGTCATCATCAAAGGCGACAGCGCCACGCCCTATCAAGTGGTCATCGACGTGCTGGAAGTGACGCAGCGCCTCGGCATCAAACAGATCGGCCTGCCGACGAAGGCGCGGTAGCTTCAGGCGCGGAGGCACTGGTGTTTGGGTGACGGGAGATGCCGGCAAGGTGAGGGCGACAGCAATGCTCAGGCCGGTGGAGCGGAGCCGGTGGCATTCTGCGTGAGCAGGCTGCCGCGTGCGATTATCGTTCACCGGCCCGGAAAGCCGCCTCCGGCAGTCTGCAGCGACTCATTGCCCGACAGGAGGTGCGGTTCGCTTGAGCCCGGCCGCCGGCACAAAACCCCGGCTCGCACGTGACTTTCTTCGCATCATCGGAACCGGGGAACTCCAGCAGCGGATCACCCTCAAATGCGGCGAAGCGCCGGGATCTGCCATTCTTCCAAAGCGGCTCCGGCTGCCCCGGCGCCGCCGCATCGGCAGCCCGTTCCAAGTCGAACCAGTGCGCCTGCCGTTTCTCTGCCAGAATCCCCGCCAGCGTGCTCTTGCCGCACTGCCGTGGCCCGAGCAGCGCGCAGATGGGATTCTCCTCCAATGCGGCCTGCAGTTGTCGCAGGGCTTCGGGGCGATTTTTCATGGAGGATTCTCCATGAAAATCCGCAGAGCGATTGAGGATTTTCATGGATGTTCCATGCGCCTTCTTCCGCTGACACGAGACCAGTCACGGTACCGAAACGCGGAGGCGCAGGAACTGCGTGCTGCTATTCATCGGAGCGAAGAAGTCAAAGCCCGGATCGGCGGCGGAGTTCGCGATGGAGACCCAACTCTCAGGGGCCATCGTCTGACTACTCTCAGCAGCATAGGAAACCCCCGAAACTGAGGCCGGGCGGTTGAATTGAAGGCGCAGGCCGGAATCTGTGACCTCCCACATTGGCAATTGGCCAGCATCAGCCAACATTGGGTTCATCCCGAAAGCATACTCCATCAGGTTAGCGACGGTATCCTTGTCGGGATCAGCGGAGTCCGCAGCGTTGCCGGCATTCATGGCTGTCCCAAAGCGTGACTGGCGCCACTGCTGCAAGAGAGTGGCCTCGCCGAATGCATACACGGCACCCGAATCCGCAACGATGGAGTTTTGATATGGGGAAGAGGCTGTAAAAGTGCTTCCGGAAATCGCCACAGCAGTTCCGAATTGGTCCCAAGCTGTGGTGTTGTGCGGTTTCACGTAAAACAACTGACTCCAAAATGTTGTTGGCCCGGCCGAAAACGTAGGGGGCGCCGGCTTGGAAGGACGAGTTGTTATTCTGGCCGCTACCCGGGGCACTGCCGGGATTCAGGCCGGCAGCATTACTGGCTTCTCCCAGGGCTCCCACAATAATTCTGTCCCCCGAAACAGATACGCTTCCACCAAAATTGTCGTCATCCTGAGCATTCGACGCGACCAATTCTTTCTGGAGGCTCCAAGTGTTACCGCTGCGAACGAATACATACGCGGCCCCACTCCGGGCTCCCAAGTTGTCGGAAACGGAAATTCCCGGTGCTCCGCACACTGCGGTATTTCCTGAGAGAGAAACCGACCATGCAAACAAATCATACCAATCGGTGTGGGGTGCCTTCAAATAAGCCTGCTGACTCCACGCACTCCCACTGCGAACAAACACATAGGCGGCGCCGGCGTCGGGTTGAGTGTTGTTGGACTGGTTGCCGTTAACCCCGGTGGCGTTGCTGTCCTCCAATCTCGCTCCAACCAGGACAGTGTTTCCGGACACTGCGACCGAGCGTCCAAACTGATCGTCCATGTTTGCATTGGAGGCCTTCAGGTAGGCCTGTTGCGACCAATAATCACCGTTCCGAACAAATATGTAGGCAGCTCCCGACGACGGGGCGTTGTTATCAGCCTCTGCGACAGGACCTGGATTCACCCCCCAATAAGAGCCATCTTCGCCATAGGCACCGACCACGATGGTGTCCCCCTCAATCGCCACCGCCTCGCCAAACTCATCTGACTGACCGGGGTTGGAAGCCTTAAGGTAAGCCTGCTGACTCCAGACTCCTTCGCTGCGAACAAAAACGTATGCCGCGCCGGAGTCACGGCGGAGTTCGTTTGGAGCGAAGACAGCCCCGGGAGTCACACCGGAACGGTCACTGCTTTCGTTAGGTGAACCGACAACGATTGTGTCGCCATCTATGGCCACTGAAGTACCAAAAGTGTCGTCCGGAGAGGGATTGGACGCCTTGAGGTAGGCCTGTTGCCTCCATTCACCGTTCTCGCGGATAAACACATAGGCGGCTCCGCAATAGGGCATGGAATTGTCCGATTCTGCCAGCGGCCCGGCGTTCACCCCACCGGTCCCGCCATCCTCGTAGGGCGCTCCAATGACTATAGTGTCCCCGGATATGGCGATTGAACTTCCGAATTCATCCCCTGAGCCGGCATTGGATGCTTTCAACATTGCCTGCTGGACCGTTTCACAGTTCCCGATCAGACAGGTGGTGAGGTAAGCACCGACCACAGCCAGACGGGTTCGGTGTCGGATAAGTGAAGCTTCAAACTGCATACGCCCGCGGATCCAGCGCCAATGCATTTCTCTGGCAATCTTCGGATCGGTCACTTCTTCTGCTCCCGCGCCAGTTTCTCCAGATAATCCAGAAGGCTCGCGAAATCCTTCACGGTCATCTGATTCATCAGGCCGGGGGGCATCAGACTGGTGGGGAGTTTCTGCCGGTCGGCGATGTTGCTGACGGCGATTTTTTGTTCGGCTCCGGTCTGGTTGCGGATGGTGACCTGCTCGGCGCCTTCTTCGACGACGAAGCCCATGACGGGGTCGCCCTGTTTGAGCGTGAAGAAGTTGGTGACGAAGCCCTGAGCCAGGGTCTTGTTGGGGTTGAGGATCATCTCGGCGAGTTCGGGGCGCTTGTAGGTGTCGGCGATGTTGCCGAGGTAGGGGCCGCGCTGGGGCACGTCTTTGCTGACGGTGTGGCAGTTGGTGCAGGTCGCCTGCTGATAAATCTGCGCACCGATGGCGGGGTCGCCTTTGGTTTTGAGCACGGCGGCAATGACGTCCTCCGGCTTCATGGTTTCGATCTTCGGCGCGTTGGCTTCGGCGGGGTCGAGCTTGAGGGCTTTGACGGCGCGGTCGGCGGCGGCGGCGATGGTTTTGTCAGGGTCTTTCAGCGAGGCAAGAACACGCGGAGCCCATGAGCGGTGCTTGATTTCGGCGATGGCGATGAGTATCTGCGCGCGGCGTTTGGCATCGGCCCAGCCGGTTTCGAGAGACTTGGCGGCCTGCTCGCGGGCCTCGGGGCTGCCGCTGGTGCGGGCGCTGAGGGCGAGCACGGCGGCTTCCGCCCAGAGGCTGGGCTCGCCGTCAGCTTTGGCGGCGAGCTGCTCGAAGTGGGTGTGGAAGTTCTCCAGTTTCGGAGCGCCGAGGAAGGCCTGCTCGGCGCGTTCGCCGCCGCGGCGTCCGTCCTTGCCGGTGAAGAGCGCGAGCGCCTGCGGCAGCGCGTGCCATGCGTCGGCGTTGTCGGTTTTGGTGAGAATGGCGATGGCGTCGGCGCGTTCGTTGGCCGCAGTGGCGGAATCGGTGGCCGCTTTGGTGAGCAGCGGAATCGCGTCGGCGGGAACCTCGTTCTTCTTCGCAAGTTGCGCGATGAGCGTGCTGCGGAGTTTGGGGTCGTTGACGGTGAGGGTGATGAGCTGCTTCGTCGCGGCATCGTCTTCGATGCGATTGCGCGTCATCTCGCTGGCGAGCCAGCCGGCTTCGTCACCCTGGGCTTTGCTGAGAGCGTCCTTGAGCGCCGCCATGATTTTGTCGGACTCGCTCCATTTCTCCGGCTGGTAATACGGCCCGCGGGTGTCGGGCCGCGTGCCCCAGGAGTCGCCTTTCCATTGCGCCTCACGGAAATGCAGACGGCACAGCGCGGAGAGCAGGCCGCGGCGGCGGGCGGAGTCGGATTCTTTGGCGAGGCGTTCGGTGAGGCCGGCGACGACGGACGGCTCGTGCATGCGCATGAGGGCGAAGAGGGCACCCTGACGCTGCGGATAGGGGGCGTCGGCTTTGTCCACCACAGAGAAGCAGGCGTCGGCCGCCTTGCACTCCGCGAGGGCGCGGAAAGCGGTGTGAGCCACGACAGGATCGGCGTCGCCGAGGAGGGGGAGCAAAGTGGGTGCCCAGGCCGGCGGGCCAACGCGGGCGAAAGCTACGGCGGCCTCCAGACGAGTGCGCGGGTTTTTGGCCTTCACGGCGTCGAGCGAATTCATGGCAGCGAAGGAGCCCATGGCGGCATCGGACTCACGATCACCCAGCGCACGCATCGCAAACGGATGCACCGTCTCATCCTTCGTGAGGATGCCCAGCAGATTTTGATAAACCTCCGGCTTCGTGCCCTGCTTGATGGTGAAGATGGCGGCGACGCGGGATTCCAGCGGCTTCGCTTTGTCCTCGGCGAGCTGCATGAGGGCCTTGGCGGCGGGATCGCTCACGCCTTTGCTCAGGAGGGCGCGCTGGGCTTCGAGGCGGCGGCGGGCGCTGGGGCTTTCGTGGAGTTTTACGAGATCGACATCGCTGGCCTTGTTGAAGTCCGGCAACGGCTCCGGCGTGTAGCCTTTGGGTTTCACCTGGATGATGTAGCCGATGTCTTCGCCGGCGTAGGTGAAGCTCGCGCCTTTCCAGCTCGCGGCGTAGAGCCGGCTCATGGCGTCGGCGTCGCAGTCGGTGCTGCGTTCGATGCGGATGAACTCGCGGCAGTCGTCTTTGAACGTCGCGCCGTTAGGAGTGACGTGGTGGCTGTAGACAAAGCTGCGGCCCCAGTCGCAGGTGAGCGGCACGCTGGCGTAGCGTTCGGGCCAGCCCGGCTCATTCAAATAACATCCGCCGCAGCCGGAGCCTCCGCCGTATTCCGCGAGTGGCTTGATGTGCTCATCGGGGAAGTTCATGTAGAGCCGCGGATAGCCGTGGTCTTCGAGTCCGGTGAAGTGATGGAAGCGCATGTCCCAGCCGCCGCCGTCGTTGGTATTGTCGCGGCAGAAGCCGTCGAGCAGCGGGCTCATGGCCACGTCGAGAATATTGCGCGTGCCGGTGGCGTAGATTTGCAGTTCCGTGCCATCGGGCCTGACGCGGACCACGCCGCCGTGGCGGAATCCGAGCTTCCGGCCATCGGTGCCCTCGGCTTCCATGAATCCGAAATCGCCCACGGCGACATAGAGCCAGCCGTCAATGCCAAGTGTCAGGCCGTTCGTTGTGTGATCGGCCGGCCGGTCCTTGAAACCGAACGCGATGTTCTTCACCAGAATCTTCTGCTCATCGCTTACGCCGTCGCCGTCCTTATCAATGAACGCGCTGAGGTGCGGCGGATGCACGAGATAGAGCCGGTCGTGGTCCCACACCGCGCCGCGCGGGCTGTCCACGTCGGGCACGAAAACCTTGCGTTCATCCGCGCGGCCGTCGTTGTCGGTATCGCGCAGGCGGATGATGCTGCCGCGGTTCGGCTTGCGGTCGAGGCTGCCGTTCTTGTCGCAGGAAACGTAGAGCGTGCCATCCGGCGCCGCGGTGACATAGACCGGGTAGTTCGCCATCGGGGGTGCCGCGAATACAGAAACATCGAACTCCGCGGGGACTTTGACTTCTTTGAGAATGTCCTGCTCCGACGGAGCGGCGGCGGCGGCAGCGACTGTGAGGACGGGGAGGAGTTGTCTGAACATGGGGGAAATTCTGCTACGGCGGGGAGGCATGCGGTCTGTCTCTCAACTTTCCAGCCTCCACGGCAGGGTGCGGCCGGCTTCCCAGGGCACCACGCTGACGTCGCCGGCACCGGTGAACTGCAAAGGCACGGTCCATGCGCCGCGATGCAGGGTGACGGTCTTCCCTGGAATCGCGAGCCGGTGAATGCGGATCGCATTGTCCGAGACGAACGCCTGGAGGCGGTCGAGCGCGGCGTGTTTCTCGAACAATTCAGCCAGCCGCGGCAGCAGCACGGGCGCGCTGAAAACCCCTGCCGCGCAACCGCAGCATTCCTTGGCGTGCCGGGGATGCGGCGCGCTGTCGCTGCCCATCATCAGTTTCGGATGCGCCGCGAGGGCGGCGGCGAGCAGGGCGTCTCGGTCCTCCGGCCGCTTGGCGATAGGTTTGCAGAAAAGGTGAGGCTGGAGCAGGCCGCCGGCGACGTCGTCGAGCGTGATGACGAGATGGTGCGGTGTCACGGTCGCGTGAAGGTTCTCGTAGCGGTCGAGCAGTTCCACCGCGGCGGCGGTGGTGATGTGCTCCATGACGATGCGCAGCCGCGGGAAGGTGCGCGCGAGCCATTCATACACTGACAAAAACTCCCGTTCGCGGTCCATGACAAAGCCGGTGGTCTCACCATGCACCAGCAGCGGGATGCCCATCTCCTCCAGCAGGCGGAAGACCGGCTCGCCCGCGGTGATGCTGTGAATGCCGCTCTCGCTGTTGGTGGTGACGCCGTGCGGATAGAGTTTCACGGCAAAGAGCCCGGCCTCCCGGGCGGCGGCAAGCTGCGCCTGCGTGTACTGCTGGAAGAAGAGCGTCAACAGCGGCAGAAACTCTGCGGCCCGCGGCCCGCACGCCGCGAGGATGCGCTCGCGGTAGTCTGCCAGCATCCGCGCGGAAGTCACCGGCGGCACCAGGTTCGGCATGATCACGGCGCCGGCAAACTGCTCCGCGCTGAAGGGGGCCACGAGCGCCAGGACATCGGCATCGCGGAGATGCAGATGCATGTCGAGCGGCTGGGAAAGCGTGAGGGTGGCGGCGGGCATGAGTGGGGATTAGGCGGCGGAGCGCCGGAGTGACAAGGGAGAGAAGGCGGGAAAAGGACAAAATTGTGGAAATTACAGTTCCCGGAAGTAAATTTGCCCTCCCGCATCGCTGCGCGGGACTCCGTTCCATGATTCGCCACCTGATTTCCACCCTCCTTGCCGCCGCCCTTGGGGCTTCTCTCGTTCACGCCCAGGCACCGCCCGCCGAGGTCACACAGCCGGTGGAGGTTAAGGATTCCGGCGGGAAGAAGCCGGAGGAAGCGAAGCCGGAGGAAAAAAAGGACAAAGACGACAGTGCGGTCACGCAGCACAAAGTCACCTCCGGCGGGGAAGCGATCGAATACACCGCTACCGCGGGCACGATCACCCTGACCAAAGCCTACGGCGAGCCGAGGGCGAAAATGTTCTATGTTTCCTACGTGCGGACGGGCGTGGAGAATGCGGCGGCGCGACCGGTATGTTTTTGCTTCAACGGTGGACCGGGCAGCAGTGCGGTGTGGCTGCACCTCGGTGCATTCGGTCCGCGGCGGGTGGTGATGCCGGACGGAGGCGTCACGGCACCGAAGCCGCCGTATGCCCTGACGGACAATGAATACACCCTGCTGCGCGAGGCGGATCTCGTGTTTGTGGATCCGGTCAGCACGGGATTGAGTCAGGCGGAGAAAGGTGAGGATCCGAAACAGTTCTTCGGCTTTCAGGAGGATGTGGAGAGCGTGGGCGAATTCGTCAGGCTCTGGATCACCAAAAACAGCCGCTGGGGCAGTCCCAAGTTTCTCATGGGGGAAAGCTACGGCGCGATTCGCGTCAGCGGACTGGCGGCGCATTTGCAGGACCGCTTCGGCATGTATCTCAACGGCATCATCATCGTGAGCGGGCTGCTCGATTTCAAAACACTCTCGCCGGACGACCAGAACGACGTGCCGTTCATCGGCTGGCTGCCGGGATACACCGCAGCGGCGCATTTCCATAAAAAGCTCGCGCCGGAGCTGATGGGCGATTTCCAGGGACTGTGGAACCGCTCACGTGAGTTCGCGCGCGGCGCGTATGCCAACGCGCTGCTGCGCGGGGCTTCACTGCCGCAGGAGGACAGGGAGCGCATCGCCGCGGAACTCGCCGCGCTCACCGGCCTGCCGAAGGATTTCATTCTGCGCGAGAACCTGCGCATCGATCCCTCCACGTTCCGCCGCAAGCTGCTGGAGGCAGAGGACAAAGTTATCGGCCGCTTCGACGCGCGCTGCACCGGCGTGAGCGGGGACCCGAGCTACAGCGTGGTCTATGGCGCATTCGCGACGCTGATGAACAGCTACCTGCGGGACAAGGACGGGCTCAACTATCAAACCGACCGCGCCTATGAAATCCTCAACGGCGGCGGCGTGCAGCCGTGGAATTACGGCCGCGGCAACACCTACTTCGATGTCTGCGAGCGGCTCGCCGGAGCGATGACGGAGAATCCGGCGCTCCATGTTTTCGTGGCCTGCGGCTATCATGATCTCGCCACGCCCGCCGAGGGCATCGAGTACAGTGTGCGCCATCTTGATTTACCCAAAGAACTGCGCGGCAACATCCACTACGGCTACTACGACGGCGGCCACATGATGTACACCGTGCTTCCCTCGCTGCAGAAACTCAGCGCGGATGTGAGCGGGTTCATCAAACAGGCGGCGGCGAAATAAAACAGGCATCCGGCGAACCGGATGCCTGCTGAGCTTTTCAGGCCGATGTGAAGGCTGGTCAGTTACCGCTGAGGATTTCCTGGAGGCGGTCGTAGCTTTCTTTGGCGAGTTCGGCCTGGGCGATGGTGATGGCCTTGCCTTTGTCGGTGAGCAGCGTCACTTTGGTGCTGGTGACTTTCGTGACCTTCGCGGTGATGCTGGTACCTTTGGTGTTGGTCCACTGCTCGAACGGGGCGCCGGCGACATCCCTGGCGTCCTTGTTGCCGGTCACTTTGATTTCAGCGGGACCGGAGGAGCCGGAAGAATCCGGCCTGGGCTCAGTTTTGGCGGTGGCCGGCGCGGCGGAGGGATTCTTGTCCTCGCGCATGGCGCGGCGGGCATCCTTGAGGGCATTGCTGAGGCCGCCTTTCAGAGTGTCGTGAGCGGCCGTGCCGTAAACCTTGTCGCCAGCGGCATTGCTGAGGGCGACTCTTGGAATGGAACCGCTCTGACTGTTGAGAGCTTCTCTCACGGCCGCGGGCACCTGATCCATTTCCGTGCTGGCCTGGGAGTCGATGAATACCACTTCGCCCATGGATCTGCCTGCCTTGATGACCGCCATACTGACGGTGCCGGAGCAGGTGGGTCATGTGGGTTTGAGGGAGGCGTCGGAGAGCACCCAGAGGATGCCGCGTTTGCCGGCGGCGGCTTCCTCGGAAGCTTTGGCGATGCCGGTGACGCGATGAACGGTGCGCGGGATATCGAGCGCCGCGGAGAAGGAGGCGAGCCCGCTGAGGGCTGCCGCAGTGAACAGGGTGAGTCTTTTCATGGCGGCGGGGATTCTGACACAGGCGACGCAGGAGGCGAGGACTTTTTCGCCGCATCAGACGGGCGGGGCGGCGGGGCGTTGCTTGCCGCCGGTCCCTGCAAAGGGCAGCAGCAGCAGGGCGAAAAAGAGGACAGCGATGCCTTCCAGCACCAGCAGGTACCACGGCCACGGTCCCAGCACATCGAGCAGCGACGGGTGCAGCGGTTTGGCGTTCACGTAGCCGTAGTTGGTGCCGAGCAGGAAGTTGAGCAGGAAAATGCCGGCGAGATAGACATTGATCCACCCGAGGGCGCGCAGGAGGGCTCCCGGCTGCGGCCGCAGGCCGGCTCCGAAGACCAGTCCGGCCGCGGCCGCCGGGATGCCGCCGTGCTGGGCGAAGAAGGCGAAATACTCCGGTGCGGGGAATCCGTGTTCGAGGCCGGGAGTGACGAGGCCGTTGACCGTGCCGGCGAATCCCCAGAGGTAGCCCAGTTCTGCAAGTCGCTGACGTCCCGTGAGCAGCGCCGCAGCGAGCAGGAAGGCCACGAGGTCGCAGAAGTGCACGGGCAGGCTGTTCCTCTTCAATTCCTGCCATGCGTATGCCGGGTCGTCGCCGTACCTCCACCATGTCAGGGTGGGATCGAGCAGCACTGTGACGACGAGCAGAAACGCGAGGACCCTGTGGACGCGGCGTTTCCGCTGCGGTGTGGTCGCGGGGTTCCGGTGGAAGCGGATGAAAGCCCACGCGGCCAGTGCGGTGCCCGACAAGGCCGCGAGGTGCGACGGTCCGAGGAACTGAAAACCGGACTCCATGGGTCGGGAGGCCGTTTCGGATCAGTCTCCGCCCTTCAGCTTCTTGGGGTCCACCTTCTTGTGCTTGCCCTGGAAGGCGCGGGCCAGCTTGGCCATGAATTTCTCGCCTTCCTTCCCCTCGGACGTGTTGGATTCGATGGAAATGGTATTGACCGTCAGCGCGGTGGAAGTGCCCATGAGCGTCTTCTTTTTCTCCACGATGAGCTTGATGAGGTCATCCTTGTCCATGGGACCGTCGGCCTTGGGATCCTTGGTGCCGGGCGCGCCGTCGCTGAGCACGTAGAGCGTGCTGGGCTTGCGCTCGAAGGCCGCGACCATGGCGAGGTCGATGCGGCTTCCGCCTTCGGTGCCGGCGAGTTCCTTGACGTCGTTGGGTTCGAGCGGCGTGTACTCGATCCCCTGGGAATCCTTGCCGGCGCGGCCGTAGCGCTCGGTGCGGGTGCGTCCGAAATCGGCGCTGCCGCGGCCGTAATAGCCGTCGAACCACGCAATGGCTTCATTCTTGTGGTCCTGGGTCGCCAGGACGCTCTTCGGTTTGAAGATGTCCCCGGTGGTGCCGAAGCAGATGATGTTGAAATTGGCGGTTTTGGGCAGGCCGTTGACCACGTTTTTGAACTCGCGGCGAATGGCGTCGATGCCGTTCTTGTCGAGGTTCGTCCGCATGGAGCCGGAGGTGTCGATGCAGAAGATGATGTTATTCCCGCTGGAGACCATGCCGAGGAAGTTGGCGACAAAGCCGGGGCCGGTGCCGGGACCGACGCCGTCGCCGATACCGGTGCCGCGTCCGCGCCCGCGTCCGCCGCCGAATCCGCCGCCGGTGCCGGGCGTGCCGCTCATCATGCCGGACGTGACCGAGAAGTTGGTGGCGGTGAGGGTGGAACTGGTATTGGGAATGGAGATGTTGCTCTGGGCGGTGGCGGAGAGCTTGACCGCGGGCGCGCGGTTCATCATGAGCCGCTGCTTCTGCTTCTGGATTTGCGTATTGCCGTCGGTGCCGCCGCCGCCGCCGCTGAGGAAGTCGGGCTCCGGCCGGTCCAGGGTGCCGGTTTGGTTGTAAATCACCCAGAAGATCGCGAGGATCACGAACGCGATGTGCACCATGAGGCTGACGGTGAAGGAGCCGCCGCCGACTTTTTCCCAATAGCGCGCGAACGGTCCCTTCGGGGCCTGTTCCTCTTCGGCCTCGATGATCTCGATGTCAGTTTCTTCCTGGGTGTCCATGGGCGCGGGTGGGTGAGTGGTTGCAGACGGGGACGCCGGAAGGTGGCCTGTTCCTGGGGAAAAGAAAGCGGGCTTACTCCTGGTTCACCGAGAAGGTCACGTTGTTGATTTTGGCGGCGGTCATGGCGTTGAGCACGGTGGTGACCTTTTCCCACGGAGTTTCCGGATCGGCGCCGATGGTGACGACGATCGGGGTGGGATTGGTGCCGCCGCCTTCCGCCTCGGCCTGTTTGGCAAGCAGTCCGAAGTTGAGCTTGAGTTCGTTGGCGGTGACCGGGGCGTCGTTGTGGGAGATTTCCCCGTCCATGTCCACGTAGATCTGCTCCTCCATCGGCGTGACGTCGGAGGTGACCACCGACTCCTCGCCAGGCAGCGTCATCGGCATGAGGGTTTCCACCTGACGGTCGCCGGCGAGCACCATGAAAAAGAGCATGATAACGAAGACGACGTCAATCATGGGCGCGATCTGGAACCCGATTTCGGCGTCCTTGGGGACCTCGTGTTTGCGTTTTCTCATGGTGTCACTTGTTATTGGCCGCGAAGGCGATTTTGGCGGTCACCTGGCCGATCACCTGCATGGCGGCATAGACCTCCTTGGCGGGCGCCTCCTTGTCGGCGCGCAGCCGGACCACGAGCCGGGTGCCGGCACCGCTGGGATGCGGGCGCTTTTCCGCCTCCTTTTTCAACTCCTCGACGAGCACTTCGCGGTCCTCCCACTCCCTGCCGAGATAGGTCAGGGTGGCCTTGGCATCCACGGCGTTCCAGCGCACGTTGACGGTGCGCTCGTCGGGATTGGGTTTGGGCTGCGTGGTGTCCGGAGCCACGGGGAGCCGGATGGTTTGATCGAGCTGCTCGACCTGTGAGGTCACGATGCTCATGAAGAAAATCAGGAGCACCAGCAGCACGTCGATCATCGGTGCCACCTGGAATTCCGGTTCTCCGGATTCTATGGAACTGCCTCCGCCGGCCATGGGGTGAGGGAATCAGAATTGAACTGCGGCGGGCGCTCAGGCCTGCGGGGCGGCTTCGGCGGGAACTGCGCCCTCGACCCATGCGGGAGCGTTGGCGTAGAGTTCCTGATCGCCCACATGGACGCCCTCGGTGAGATGATAGGGAAACTTGCGGAAGAGGTGGCCGATTTCGTTTTCCACTTCATGCACGGCGCCCTGGAGGCGGTTGCGGAGGAAGAAGAAGCCCATGAAGGCGGGAATGGCGATGAAGAGACCGGACGCGGTGGCGACGAGCACCTCACCGATGGCTTCGGAGAGACCCTCGGTATTCTGGGTGGCGCCGGCGCCGCCCTGACCGAGTTCACCGAAGGCCTTGATCATACCGACGACCGTTCCCAGCAGACCGACCATGGGAGTGCAGACCCCGATGACGGAGAGATAGGAAAGGCGGGTGCCCTGGCGGGTATGTTCCCGCACTGTTTCCGCCATCAGGCCGTCCTCGGTGGCCTCTTTGCCGTCGCCGATGTTGATGAGTCCGGCGCGGAGGACGTTGTTGAACGCGTTGGGATTGTCCACGCAGCTCTGATAGGCGCCGACGTAGTCGCCGGCGCGGAAGAAGTTGCGGGCTTTTTCCACATCGCCCTCCGGCATCATGCGCTTGAGGCTGGAGCGCTGCGCGCCGTCGATGACGAGCCAGAGCATGGCGATGGAGAAGCCGGCCAGCGGGATCATGACCCAGCCGCCGAGCACGAGCGTTTGCCAGAGGGACTTTTCACTCATGGCGTTGCCGGCTTTCTTTTCCTCCTCCTCCTGAGCGGAGGCGAGAGGCGCGGTCACCATGAGGGTGGAGAAAACGAGAACAAGGAGAGTCAGGAAGCGACGGGCTTTCATATAAGGTCTGTGCAAGGAAGCGGTGTGGGATGGGATTTTTCGGGAGTTGCTTTTAATGGAGAGTGGGGGCCGGTGTCGAACGCTATTTCTCTTCTTCCGCCGGCTGTTCCCCGGGGGCTTTTTCGCCGGGAGTGCCGCCGGAAATGACTTTGTCCACCTCGAGTTTTTCCTTCTCGGCGATGGCGGCCTCCGGAGAGCCTTTGTAGCGGACGATGAGATTGGCGTAGGCTTTGGAGGCATCGGCAAGGCGCTTCATGCCGAAGAGGGCGCGGGCCGCCCCGAGTTCCGCCACCGGCATCAGCTGGCCTTCGGCCCCGAAGAAAACGGGAACCTGCAGGTAGGAGTCGAGCGCATCGGTGAACTGCTCCTGTTTGATGCGGATGTCGCCGATGAGCAGGTGCAGCCGGGCGAGGAGCAGGGAATCGTCGTCGAGTCCCTGAGCGGCGCGCTGGGCCTTGTCGAGCGCGGGCGTGGTGGCATTGCGCTCGAAGTCCCGCAGGGCATCGACCATGAGCAGGCTCTTTTGCTGGGCGCTGGTGAGCGTCATCACCTTGAGCTCGCTCAGCAGTTTGTCAGCCTCGGCCTCGTTCTTCAGGCGCAGATGGCATTCCGCCGCCAGCTGAGAACTCCGGAAGTAATGCGATCCGGGCTTGTCCTTCCAGTTGGCGTGGATGGCGCGCACGGCGTTGGCTTTGGCGAGGGCGGCTTCGTATTTCCGGTCCAGAATGAGCGCGAGGGCGTCGGTGAGTTCCTGGGGATAGGGCCAGTCCACGCGGACCACGCGGGAAGTCGGGATAACCGAGATGCCCTCGGTGCCGTCCGGCTTGCGGACTTTGGCCTGGAGGTTGGAGCCGCTGAGGGTGACTTCGCTCCACTCGACCTCCGCGCCGTTGTCGAGCGTGAGCTGCTGGGCGGAGACGGAGGCCGCGCCGGCGAATGCGGCGCAGAGTATGAAAGACGGGAAATGAAGACGCATGGTCGTGGATGCCGGTGCGGCGGGATCAGAGTTTGCGGTAGTTGTCCTTGATCTTGCGGAAGTCGTCGAGGTCCTTGAACCGCTCCGCGTTTTTCGGATCCTCGATAGCCTCCCGATAGACAGCGCGGGCATCGAGACCCTTGTTCATGGTCACTTTGGTCTCGCCGGCGCGGAGGTAGCCGCGGCAGGACCAGAAGGCGGACTTCTTGAAGGAGAGATAGAGGCGCTGGAACATGTTGAACGCGTCCTCGTAGGCCTTCTGCTTGTAGAAAATTTCGCCGAGGAAGTAAGTGGCCTCGGCCTTGGTTTCGACGGGGTAGTATTTGTCGCCCACGACTTCCTTGAAGGCCTTTTGCGCCTCTTCGAGTTTGTCGGTGTAATATTGCACCTTGGCGCGGCCCATCACGGCTTCTCCGTACTTGGCGCCGGGGAATTCATCGAGCGCGCGGGTGTAGAGCTTGAGGGCGCGTTCCAGCTGCGGGCTTTGCGGGTCCACGTTGCCGCTGGCATCTTTGGCGGCATCCACGGCGATGTCCCCGAGTCCGACCGCGGCCCAGTCGAGGAAGAGTGATTTCGGGAAGAACTGGATGAGCCGGTTGAAGCAGCGTGCGGCGTATTCCTTGTCGCCCGCCTGGAAATACTTGTCGCCCACCAGCGCGAGCATGGCGGAACTGTAGTCGTCGAGCTTGAAGTCGTTGAGCAACTGCTTCTCCAGTTCCTCGGAGCGCTTCGGGGTGTCGTCGGGGATGATATTTCCCTTTTCATCGCGGCGCGGGCGCTGGCGGGCTTCAAGGTCCTTATAGAGTTGAATCTTGACGTAAAGCAGCCGGGCCTTGCCGACGGTGGAGAGCGAGCCGGCTCCATCGAGCAGGCGGTCGAGTTCCGCTTCGGCGGGCTGCCCCTGTTCCGCGACGGTGGGCGGGGCGGGCCGCGGCGGCGGGGTGGTGGCGCCGGGTGTGGGGGCGGGCCGCGGGGCCGGCTTGCGCTTGGGAATGGCTGCCACGGCCAGCTGCTGCATCAGTTCCTCCACGCCTTCCTTTTGCGGGTTGTTGATGTTTTCGAGAATGGTGGAGGCGAGGAATTCGCGGCTCTTCGCCTTGGCCTTCTCCTTCTCGACGGCGCGCTCTTCGAGGAGCTTCTTGATCTCGACATCGTTCTTGGCCTTGGTGGCCGCTTCGAGTTCCGCCGCTTTGTAGCCGTCGCTGCCGCGTTCGATGGCTTTGCAGATTTCTCCGACCGCCTGGAGGGAAATGCGGTGGTCGGGGTAGGCCTTGCGGAAG
This sequence comes from uncultured Akkermansia sp., assembly GCA_964523105.1. Lineage (GTDB taxonomy): Bacteria > Verrucomicrobiota > Verrucomicrobiia > Verrucomicrobiales > V1-33 > V1-33. Next base: position 21,275 of record CAZFZN010000045.1, on the reverse strand, counting down.
TGGTCGTAGATGTCCTTCACGTCGTCCCAGCGCTGCAGCTTTTTGAGGAGCGGCGCGGCCATGTTGAGACTGTATTCCGCCACGGAGTCGTTCATGGCGGCCTTGATGGCGCTGATGTAGGCATCCGCGGCTTTCTGTTCCCACAAGCCGTCGCCGAGGCCGGCGTCCTTGATTTCCTCGCCCTCCATTTCCTTGTAGCAGTCGCCGATGAGCGCCCATGCGTTGGAGACGGTGTCGGTGCCGGGGTAAGTGGCGATGATCTGCTCACACTTCTCGATGACGTTGCGGAAGCGCGGCGGTCCGAGCTGTTCGCTCAATTCGGTTTTGCGGAGGAACTCCTTCTTCCGCTGCATTTCGTCGCCCTTCATGAGGAAGGCGAAGCGATAGGTGGCGTCCGCGGTGTAGGGACCGTTGGGATACTTCGCGGTGTAGGCGCCGAGGCTGTTTTGCGCGTCCTTGTATTTGTTGAGGAAGAACGGGATCAGCGCGGACATGTACTCCACCAGTTCGCGCTGGGGATCGTCTGCCGGAGCTTCCGCGAGGAATTTGTCCGCCAGTTCCTTCGCTTTGGGGAAGTCGAACTGTCCCAGATAAGCGTGAATGCGCTGAGCCTGGTAGGCCGAGTGATTGGGGGAGCCTTTGATTTGCTCGTCCACCTCCTCGAAGACCTTGTTGAGGCGATCCGGATCTTTGGTGCGGTTGGCGAGATTGACGCGCATGTCGGCGACCTGCGCCGCCTCGGACCGGTCTTTGCCGTAGAGTTTGAGAAACTCCACACACCTCGCGTCCGCCTGTTCCGACAGCGACTTGAAGGTCGGATCCGAGGTGTCCTCCGGCGTCAGCATGTAGAGGCAGTAGGCCAGAGCGTAGAGCACGTTGGGCCGGTCCTCGAACTTTTCGAAGGTGTCGTACACATACTGAAACGCGACCTTCGCCTCCCAGTAGCGCTCCAGCGCGGCAAAGCAGCGACCGATGCGGTAATACAGCACGGCATCGTAGTTCGCCTCCTTCTCCAGCATGGTGATCATCGCCTTGGTCTGCGCGAGGAAGACCTTCATGCGGTCGAGCCGCTGGAGGTTTTTCTCGGCCCCGAACACTTTCGGGCCGGTCCGCGCGGCGAGGCCGGCGATGGTGCGTTCGTAGTCGGACTGCAGGCTCTTGAGCGTGTCGAGCACTTCCTTTTTCCGCCGCAGATTCTGAAACGCCTTGAGCGCTTCATCGAACTTCTCCGCCGTCATCAGGGAGTCGGCGAGCTTCATGGCGGCGTAGTTGATGTCTGCGACCACGGCGCGGGAATTCGGGGTCATCTTGACCTTTTCGAGCCACGCGACGCCTTTCTCCGGCTTCTCCTCGTAGAGGTCCACGAGATAAAGCGCGGCGCGCACGTCCTCGGTGCTCTTGAGTCCCGGCGCCAGCTTGCTCTCCAGCAAGGTAATGGCCGCATCGCGCTGATCGTCCTCTTTGTAGGCATCCGCCAGTTCGAGCAGGGCATCATCGCGGGTCACTGGAATATCCACGAGGGGCTTGTACTGCTTGATGGCCTCTTTCCACTTTTTCTGAGCGCGGAAAATGCGGGCGATGGCGAGATTCACCTGGTGAATCTTCGGTCCGGTCGGGTACTTCTGCGTGTATTCGGTGAAGCGCTTGAGGGCTTCATCGTAATTCGGCAGATTGAACATGCAGACGCCGATGATGAAGTAGAGCGGCTCCATTTCCGCCGGGGGCACGCCCACCTTGAGGCCGATCGTGACCAGACCGTTGTAATTGGCGGCGGCCTGGAGCCACTGGCCTTTGGCGAACGCTTCGTCCGCCGCTTTGCCGAGTCCCTCCGGATCGGCGAGGTCCACGTCAGGAATGACTTTAGCACCGGCGGCGGGCGCGGGTTCAGCCTTTTCATCTTGAGCCCGGATCAGGGAAACCGGGGCTGCGAGCGCGGTACAGGCGAGGAGGGCGCGCAGGGTTGCAAAATTCGATTTCATTTCGTGTGACCGTTTAAAATTATGCGGAGGGCAGGGCGCGGGAGGGCGGGTTTATAAGGTGGGGAGAGGCTTTTCAATAAGAATTTACCTGATGGGAACATGAGAATCGCGCAGGGCCGCGTGCAAAGCGGGCTGTTACTGATACAAAGGCGTCACTGCCGCCCGCATCCGTCTGTCCGGAACGCGCCGGTGCGGCAGATGCCTGGGCCGTTTTCGCGCATCGCGTATCAAAAACGGCGCCGCGGTCTCACGCCATCACTTCGATCCCGGCAGCCGGATGCGGTTGGGCACGTGGCCCTCGCGGACTTTCAATTTCGTCAGCGCCGCGGCGAGGGCGGCGGATTCCGCCTCGCGGGCAGGCAGTGGTCCTGACTGAAACGCCGGCAGCAGTTTGTCCCACACCAGATTCAACTGTCCCTGCATGTCTTTCGTGTCGGCGGTCATCACCACCACGGCGTCCTGCGCCGGCAGCACGATGCAGTACTGTCCGAAGGCCCCGTCGCCGCGATAGGCACCGTGCCGGCAGCGCCAGAATTGGAATCCGTAGCCCTGGTCCCAGTCGCTCGCCGGGTTGCTGCCGTTGGAGACCTGCTTCGACGTCGCCTGCTCCACCCAGTCCGCCGGGAGCAGCTGTTTCCCGTTCCACCGGCCTTTCTGCAGCAGGAGCTGGCCGAATTTTGCGATGTCCTCCGTCTTCAGAAACAATCCCCATCCGCCCGCGGAAATGCCCTGCGGACTCGTGCTCCATTCCGCCCCTTCGATGCCGAGCGGCGCGAACAGGCGCGGCTTCAAATAGTCGAGCACCGTTTGCCCTGACAATTTTTGCACGATGGCGGAGCAGGTGTAGGTCGCCGGAGAGTTGTATTGAAAGTGCGTGCCCGGCTTGTGCTCCACCGGATGCGCCAGGAACGACTTTACCCACGGCTGGTCCGGCGTGAACTTCGGCTCGGTCTGGTGCCCCGTGGACATGGTCAGCAGGTCGCGCACGCGCATCGCCTTGAGTTTATCGGACGGCTGCTCCGGCGCGTCTTCAGGGAAGAATTTCAGCACGGGATCGTCGAGGCTCAGTTTTCCCTCCGCCACCGCCAGTCCCACCGCGGTGGAGGTGAAACTTTTGCTCAGCGAGTAGAGCACATGGGGCTTTTCCGCGGATTCCGGACCCCACCAGCATTCGGTCACCACCTGGCCGTGCCGCAGCAGCATGAAGCTGTGCATGGTGTCCACCTGCTGGTCCGCCGTTTCGATGAAGGCTCTCACGTGCGCGGAGGAAACGCCCTGCGCCTCCGGAGTGCTGCGCGGCAGCGGCTGGCCCGCACTGGAATGGGTCAGGGTGACAAAACAGCAGAGAGCGGTGAGAGCGGGGCGTGTGAAAATCATGTCCGTGACGGGAGGCTGTTCGCCGCATCCGTCAATTCCATGATGCCACATCGATGCGGAGCTTCCGGGGCAGTGCGCCTTTGCATAAACGCCGTTCCGCGCTCCGCTGCGGCGGCGACGCAAACACCGCCCCCCGCTTATGTACGAACCGTTTGTCTCCATGTGTGTGATCCGCCCGCAGTACGGCCTGCTGGAACGGGCCTACGAGGCCTACCGGACGAATTCGACCCCCTGCCGCCGCGGCATCACCAATCAGTGCGCCATCCGCATGAGCATCGCTCTCGGCCGCGCGGGATTCGGACTGGAGGGATTCCCCCGGCGGGAGCGCGTGCACAGCGGCAACGGGCGCTGCGACACAGACGGCATGTCTCACGTGGCCGGCGCCAACGAACTCGCCGTCTGGCTCCGCAGCGCGCTCGGCACGCCTCAGGTCTTCCGCCCCGAATCCCCCCGCGGCGGGTGCGCTCAGGCCTACAGCAGCATCCGCGACCACACCGGCATCGTCTATTTCAACAACTGCTTCACGCGTGAAGGCTCGTCGGTGCAGAGCGGCGACCACATCGACCTCTTCAACGGCACGCAGTACTACAATGAAATCATCCACCCCAGTGCCGGCGGAGACGAAACCACCGGGGGCAGCCTCTTTGGCCGTGCGGATGAAGTGTGGTTCTGGGAGCTGGTGTGAAAGCCGGCGGGCGGAATCCATCCGCTGCGGAATTGTCAGGCCTGCGGCTCATGCCGGCGCCGCGGTTGCCTGACAAGTGCCGCCCCCAGCGCGAGCGAGCCGAGAATGCCCGCACGACTGCCGAGTCCCGGGGCGGTGATGAATGCCTCCGGCCGCCCGGTGATGAGCAGGTGCTGTAAATAACCGGCCAGCAGCGCCCGGGTTTTCTGCTGCACGCGCGCCAGCAGTCCTGGCACATCCATGACGCCGCCGCCGAGTATGATCCGCTGCGGGCTCAGGGTGCAGGTGAAGTTGGCACACGCCGCGGCCAGGCAGTCCGCCTCGGCTTCCCATGCAGGGTGATCCGGCGGCAATTCCTGCGCGGATTTTCCCCACGCGGCAGCGATCGCCGGGCCGCAGGCCAATCCTTCCAGACAGTCGCCGTGCCACGGACAGGCTCCCGCGAATTCCGCCAGGGCCGCAGGTTTCGGGATGCGAATGTGCCCCATCTCCGGATGCAGCAGACCGTGCAGCGGCGCGCCATCGATGATCGCCCCGCCGCCAATGCCCGTGCCGATGGTCAGGTAAAGCGCGCTGCTGCAGCCGCGCGCCGCGCCCCACAGCCATTCGCCGTACCCTGCGGCATTCACATCGGTATCGAACGCCACCGGCACGCCCAGCGCGCGGGCCAGCGGCCCCGCCAGATCCGTCTGCTGCCAGCCGGGCTTGGGCGTCGTGGTGATGAATCCCCAGTCCTGCGCTTTCGCGTCCACGCCCGCCGGTCCGAACGTCCCGATGCCCAGCGCCGCCACCCGGCCGTGTTTTTGCTGCGCCCGCTGAAAATAATCCACACAGGCCGCGATCGTTTCCGCCGGCGTGGTCGTGGGAATGCGGGTCACGTCGCGCAAATCGTCAGGCCCGGTACCGGTGGCGAGCACGAACTTGGTGCCGCCGGCCTCGATGGCGGCGATGAGCGGAGTGGAAGCGGTATTCATGCAGCAGACGAAGGGCTGACGCTCCGTGGATTCTTTTTCAGCAGAGACAAGCGTGAGTGCCTCCCTCCGGCTTCACAATTTCTCCCGGTCCTCCACGAGACGAGCCCGCATTTCTCACAGTGCGAAGCGCCTTTCGCGTCCTGGCATCCTGAAAAGGAAAATGGAGAGATAGAAAACCGCAGCAGACCGATGGGAGGCCGGCGAACATTTCATCTTAGCTGATGCGCCAAATGGACACTGATGCACACGGATTGACGCCTGAATGCGGATTCACTCCCCGGAGGAGGATTCCCGTGAACACCACTTGCTGAGTATCCGTGATCATCCGCGTCCATCCGTGGTTCTATTTCCCTTTGAAGGGTCATATCTTGCGGTGCTTTTCGCCATGACTGGCCGCCCGCGGGGCCGCCTCCCGGCGCGGGGAGATACGAAACGACAGAGGCCGCGAAAAAAGCGATAGTGTCAGGGCAGCCTGGCGCCCTCCGCTTCGGAGGGTGAGAAATCCCGGGAATGAGCAGGCCGCTTTGGCCTCAATCCTCCACCAGCCGGGCGCTGAGCAGTTCGCGCTGGTAGATGAGTTCCTTGGGCAGGCTGTCGTAAATTCTCAGAAAGAGTTCGGCCTGACCGGCGACTTCCGCGCGCCATTCGGCGGGGTCCACGGCCATGACGCGGTCGAACTGCTCACGGGTGAAATCGAGGCCGACGGTGTTGAAGTCCTCCCAGTGCGGCGTCCAGCCGATGTTGGTTTCGTGGCCGGGGATGGTGCCCTGACATCTGCGCGTGATCCATTCGAGGACGCGCATGTTTTCACTGAAGCCGGGCCAGAGGAACTTGCCGTCGGGGCCTTTGCGGAACCAGTTGACGTGGAAAAAACGCGGCAGGCGGCGGATGCGGCGGCGCAATTCCAGCCAGTGGGCGAAGTATTCGCCGGTGTCGCAGCCGCAGAACGGCAGCATGGCCATGGGGTCGCGGCGCACCACGCCGGCCTGACCGGTGGCGGCGGCGGTGGTCTCGCTGCCCATGGTGGCGCCGATATAGACGCCGTGGGCCCAGTTGAAGCCCTGATAGACCAAAGGCATGGTGCCGGGGCGGCGTCCGCCGAAGATGATGGCGCTGACCGGCACGCCCTCCGGGTGATTCCATGCGGGATCAATGCCGGGGCACTGCGCGGCGGGAGCGGTGAAGCGGCTGTTGGGGTGGGCGGCGACGCGCCCGCAGCCGGGCGTCCAGTCCTGGCCCTGCCAGTCTATCAAGTGCGCCGGCGGTTCACCGGTGAGCCCCTCCCACCAGACATCGCCGTCATCTGTCAGGGCAACGTTGGTGAAAATGGTGTTGCGCTGGATGGTGGCGATGGCGTGGGGATTCGATTTCGGGGAAGTGCCCGGCGCGACGCCGAAGAATCCGGTCTCGGGATTGATGGCGCGCAGCCGGCCTTCAGAGTCGGGCCAGAGCCATGCGATGTCGTCGCCGACGAGGGTGGTGCGCCAGCCGGCGGCCTGATAGGAATCCGGCGGCACGAGCATGGCGAGATTGGTCTTGCCGCAGGCGCTGGGGAAGGCGGCGCAGACGTAGGTGCTGTTTCCGTCCGGAGCGTGCACGCCGAGGATCAGCATGTGCTCGGCGAGCCAGCCTTCGTCGCGCGCCAGCCAGCTGGCGATGCGCAGGGCGACACATTTTTTGCCCAGCAGGGCATTGCCGCCATAACCGCTGCCGTAGCTCCAGACCGACGGTTCATGGGGAAAATGCACGATGTATTTATCCTCGTTGCAGGGCCACGGCACATCCTTCTGTCCAGGGGCGAGCGGCGCGCCCACGCTGTGCAGACACGGCACCCAGCGGCCCGCCCTGCCCAGCTTTCTCCATACGTCCGCCCCCATCCGCGCCATGATGCGCATGTTGACCGCGGCGTAGGGCGAATCCGTCAGTTGCACCCCCACCAGAGCGAGCGGCGAGTCCAGCGGCCCCATGCAAAACGGGACGACGTAGAGCGTGCGGCCCCGCATGGCCCCGCGGAATTTCTCCGTCAGCAACGTCTTCATTTCGGCGGGAGCGCGCCAATTGTTCAGCGGACCCGCCTGGCCCCGCCGGGGGGTGCAGATGAAGGTCCGGTCCTCCACCCTTGCCACATCCGACGGTGCCGAACGGGCGAGAAAGCAGCCGGGGCGCTTATCCTGATTGAGCCGGAGCAGGGTCCCCTGCCGCACCATCTGTTCGCACAGGGCATCGTATTCCGCCTGCGAACCGTCGCACCAGTGCACGGCTTCGGGCTGACAAAGGGTGCGGATTTCTTCGATCCATGCGAGAACATCAGGGTGAGCAGTCATGAGAATGTAAGGTGAGACAGTGGCGGGTCCGGGACGCCGGGCGCATCGTTTGCAGGGAGCGTGCCGAAGGCCTGTTTCGGCTACCGTCTGAAAACGGCCCGCGCAAAGGCCGAATCAGAGACTAAAAAACCGCTTGGCAACCTCTGCGCGGTCATTATACCTCCGCTCGTCCGAAACACTGGGGACTTGGGGTATTAGCTCAGTTGGTAGAGCACCACAATGGCATTGTGGGGGTCAGCGGTTCGAGTCCGCTATGCTCCACCAGTTCCCACCGACATAAAGACCACGCCGGCTGGCAAAAATTGCCCGACGCCGAGCGCTGGTTTTTTTTTGTCAAATGTCAGCGTTGACGCCTTGATTTTTTTACCTACTCTCCACCCCCCCACAGCAAAACGGGAAGCAATTCCCGTTTTTTTGTTTTTCAATTTCAACGACTTATGACCAGCGAACTTCTGGCGGTTTTCGATTACTACGAGCGCGAGAAAGGCATTCCCCGGAATAAAATGGTGGAAGCCCTCTCAAGCGCGATCCTGACCGCGGCCCGCAAGAACATCGGGCCGGCCCGGGAGTTGCGCATCGACATCGACCCGACCAAGGGCACGATCAAAGCCATCGCCAGGCTTCTCGTTTCCGATGAAGTGACCGCGCCCACTTACGAGCAGATCCCGCTCGAGATGGCGAAGAAAATTGCCAGGAAGAGCAAGCTTCCGGAGCCGGTGGTGGGTGGTGAGATCGACGTGGAAGTCACGCCGAAGGACATGGGCCGCATCGCGGCGCAAACGGCGCGTCAGGCCATGATGCAGCGCATCCGGCAGGAGGAGAAGTCGATGATTTATGAGGAATTCAAGGATCGCGCCGGCGACATCGTGCACGGCACGGTGCGCCGCTTTGAAAAGAGCGACGTCATTGTGGACCTCGGAAAGTTCGAGGGCGTGATGGGCAAGAAGGAGCGGGTGGCCACCGAGGACTATAACATCGGGGACCGGCTGCGACTCTATGTCGTGGCCGTGGAGAACGGGGCGCGCGGGCCGGAGATCATCCTGAGCCGGGCGCACACGAATTTTGTGAAGCGCCTGTTTGAGAGCGAAGTCAGCGAAATCGCCGACCGCACCGTGGAAATCCGCAGCATCTCGCGCGAGGCCGGCTATCGCACGAAGATTGCCGTCTGGTCCGCCGACCCCAAAGTCGATCCCGTCGGCGCCTGTGTCGGCATGCGCGGCGCGCGGGTCAAGAACATCGTGCGCGAACTGAACAACGAGAAGGTGGATATCATCAAGTGGAGTGACAACCCGAAGGAGTTTCTCAAGGACGCGCTGAAACCGGCGCAGATTGCAGACGACAAGATCACCGTGGACCCGGCAAACCGCCGCCTTTATGTCAAAGTCCGCGAAGAGGATCTGAGCAAAGCCATCGGCCGTCACGGCCAGAACGTGCGCCTGACCAAGGCACTGATGGGCTGGGACCTCCAAGTGGAGAAAGACGAGAGCGCCCACGAAAAATTCGAAGGCCGCGTGCACAACGCCGTCGCCGATCTGGCCACACGACTCGGTGTGGAGACGGAGATGGCCGAAAATCTGGTGCGCAACGGCCTTGTCAGCACGGAAGTCATCGCCACGGCGGAGGCTTCCGACATTGCCGAGATTCTCGGCATCAGCAGCGAGCAGGCGGCGGCCATCCTGGCCAAAGCCAGCGCGCCCGCCTGAAGTTCCCCCATCCGGACCTTGCAGGCCATGAAAACGATTCACCCAACGCATGTCAGCCAAACCGAAATCCACGGGCGCCTCCGGTGCCGATGCCCCTTCCGCCAGCGCGGCGAAGAAGGCTGCCACCTCGCGCCCCGCCGGCACTAAGACCGGGGATTCCGCTGACACTCCCGCACCAGCCACTGTAAAAAAATCGCCGGGCCCGGCGCTTGATCTGCTGGCCGCGCCGCCGCCGCGCCGCCGCAACAAAGTCAACGCCCCGCCTCCCGCGCCGGAACCCCCTCCTCCGCCCCCGCCCCCGCCAAAGAAGGAAGCGCTTTCCCTCATCGACGACGAGCCCAGGCCAAAGCGCCGCCGCCCAGTCGAGGCCACGCCGCCCGCTCCGCTCGTTCCGGAGGTCTCGCTGCTCAGCAAGGTCCTGGCCAAAGCTGAGGCCGCCGCTCCGGTACCCGACCCGGCTCAGGAACAGGCCCCTGTGGAGAGTCCCGTCGAGGCCGGAGACGACAAGACCATTTCCATCAAGCCGCCCATTATCGTCAAAGACCTGGCGGATCGCATGGGCGTGAAAGTGTTCGTGCTCATCAAGGATTTGATGGAGCTGGATATCTTTGCCAATCCCGGCGTCTCCATCGAGCCTGACATTGCCGCCAAAGTGTGCGAGAAGCACGGTTACATTTTCGAACGCGAGAAACGCGAAAAAGGCGCCGGCGTCCACAAGGTCGAGGAGGTCATCGCCCCCCCGCCGCCGCCTCCCGTTGAGGAGGAGGTGGATCAGATGGTGCCGCGGGCGCCGATCATCGCCTTCATGGGTCACGTGGACCACGGCAAGACCAGCCTGGTGGATGCGATTCGCAAGAGCCGCGTCGTCGCGGGCGAAGCCGGCGGCATCACCCAGCACATCGGCGCCTACAGTGTCGAACACAACGGCCACCCGGTGACCGTGCTCGACACCCCCGGCCACGCCGCGTTTTCCGCCATGCGCGCCCGCGGCGCCAACGTCACCGATATCGTCATTCTGGTCATCGCGGCGGACGACGGCATCATGCCCCAGACGAAGGAAGCCATCGCCCACGCCAAAGCCGCCGACGTCAAAATCATCGTCGCCCTCAACAAGAGCGATCTGAAAACCGCCAACCCTGACATGGTGAAAAAGCAGCTCCAGAGCGAGGGCCTGACACCCGAGGAATGGGGCGGCAGCACTCAGGTGATTGCGGTCAGTGCCCTCAAGGGCACCGGCATCGACGAACTGCTCGATGCCACGCTGCTCGAAGCGGAAATGCTGGAACTGAAGGCCAATCCCAAGGCGCCGTGCCGCGCCCTCATTATCGAAAGCCGCGTCGAAGCCGGCAAAGGTCCCACCGCCACTCTCATCCCCCAGACCGGCACCCTCAAAATAGGCACTCCGTTCATCTGCGGCCCCTGGAGCGGCAAAGTGAAGAGCCTGCTCAACGACCGGGGTCAGCCGGTCAAAGAAGCCGGCCCGGCCACTCCGGTCGAGGCCTTTGGATTCAGCGGTTTGCCCAATGTGGGCGACGAGCTGATGGAGATGGACAATGAGCGCGATGCCAAGCGGCTCAGCGAAGAGCGCCAGGCGACCGGGCGCGTTGAAAAACTTGCCGCGCCGCGCCGCACCAGCCTCGAAGCCCTCTTCAGCAGTGTCGCCGGCGATCAGAAAAAGCAGCTCAAGCTCGTTCTCAAAACAGACGTCCAGGGAAGCCTCGAAGCCGTGGTCGCCCAGTTGAAGCAGATCGAGTCCGACAAAGTGGAAATCCGGTTCCTGCTCGAAGGGGTGGGCCCGATCACCGACAATGACGTGCTGCTCGCGGCGGCCAGCGATGCCGTGGTCATCGGTTTCGGCGTCAAGGTGGAGGGCAAAGCCCTCAAAACCGCCAAGTCGCAAAACGTTCAGATCAAGCTCTACTCCATCATCTACGAACTCATCGATCAGGTGCGGGACGCCATGCTCGGCATGCTCGATCCGCTCAGTCGCGAGAAGATTCTCGGCCATGCTCAGGTAAAGCAGGTCTTCAAAGTCAGCAAAGGCCGCGTCGGCGGCTGTATCGTCACCGACGGCCGCATCGTCCGCGGAGCCCGCGCCCGGGTGCTGCGCAACAAGCAACCCGTGTACGACGGCGGCTTCCACACGCTGCGCCGCTTCACCGAAGATGTGCAGGAGGTCCGCAACGGCCTGGAGTGCGGCATTCGCCTCGGCGACTTCACCGAATACGAGGTCGGCGACGTTATCGAGTGCTACGAACTGGAGAAAGTGGTGCAGTCACTCTGACGAAATCCGCCATGAATCATCCCCGCGGGTGAAAACTGCGGTGGACCTGCTTGAGCCGCTGCTTGTCCACATGGGTGTAAATTTGCGTGGTCGCGATGTCCGCGTGCCCCAGCATTTCCTGAATGACCCGCAGGTCCGCCCCGCCGCTGAGCAGGTGAGTGGCGAAACTGTGCCGCAGCAGGTGCGGATGAACCTCGAGATCCACGGCTTTGGCGCGGGCTTTGACGATCTGTTCGATGCGGGTGGTGGTGAGACGCGTGCCGCGAATGCTGAGGAACAAATGGCTGCCGGTCTTCCTGGTCACCAGTTTGGGCCGGCCGGACTGCAGCCAGCGCGTCACCGACTCGCGGGCCGCGCGGCCCACCGGGACGATGCGGGTCTTGTTTCCTTTGCCGGTCACCCTGACAAATCCCTCCTCCAGTGACAGCTGATCCAGCGTGGCGCCGGCGAGTTCGGAAACCCGCAGGCCGCTGGCATAGAGCAGTTCGAGCATGGCCAGATCCCGCAGGTCGAGCGGAGTGACGGGATCGATGCCGGCGAGCAGGTGCTCGACCTCCTCCTTTGTCAGGGTCTCCGGCAGTGCGGCATCGGGTTTTGGAGTGACCAGGCCCTCTGCCGGATCCCGCGGCAGGAAACCGCGCGCGCACAGCCAGCGGAAGAAAATCCTCAGCGCGATGCCATTCAGCCGGATGGTGGAACTTGTCAGGCCATGCTGTTTCCGCTGCATCAGAAACCCCGTCAAGTCCGCCAGACCCACAGACTCAATCTGTCCGCCGCCTTTCGATTCCAGGTGACCGGCCGCCAGTTCGAGCGACTGCCGGACGGACAACTGATAGTTGGCCGAAAGCCCCCGCTCCGTGGCCAGATAGAGGATGAACCGGTCGATGGCGGCGGCAAAGTCCATGCAACCATCTTAACCTTCTCTCCGGGCTGACTGCCAATGGAAAATCAATTTGCAAAGCCAACCAGGCTAATTATAATTTCTGTAATGAATCCGCACGGATTCACCGCCACCACCCAGTCCCAATATGACAGTCCAAAAAATACTCGTGATTGAAGATCACAAGGACAGTCGCCACTGGATCTCGGCGGTCATGCGCCAGTGCGGATACCGGCCCCTGGAGGCTGACGATGCAGAACTGGGCCTTTGGATCGCGCGCAGTGAGAGGCCGGACCTCATCCTGCTGGACATGCATCTGCCGCACGAAGGCGGTGACTACGTGCTCGAACAGCTCCGCAAGCATCCGGGCTGCGCCAAAATACCGGTCATTGTCATGAGCGGAGATTTGGACATCGAGGAGAGTTCGCTGGAGGAACAGGGCGCCGTGGCGGTGTTCCGCAAGCCCGTGGACGTGCACAAGCTAATGCAGACGATCAAGGAATGGGTGGGCCGGGAAATTCCGGAAATGGTGACCGGTTGAACGGCTGCCGCAGGAAAATCCTGACTAAATAGCGGCGCCTCCCGCCTGCAGTGCCGAACGGTGCACCGTGATATCGTGCGCCGCGTTCCACGGGAGGGGCCGGCCGGTGCGGATCGCCTCCGCGAATGCCGTCAGCTCCGCATCGTAGCGGCCGGGCGGCACCGGCAGCACCACCTGTTGTTCGCCCGCTTTGTACTCCCCGCGGGCCCCGGTCAACCTAACAGTGATGCGCCCGGACTCCAGGGGCATCACCTCCAGGCTGCCGGCAGTCCCGGCCAGTTGAAACCGGCGGCGCGGGAAGCCGAACGGATCGGCCATGTTGCATCGGAGTGTCGCCAGGGCGGGCGGAAACTCCAGCACGGCGAGCTGGTTATCCCGGAATCCATCGCTCCCCGCCGGCCCGGAAAAGGCGTGAACCGCCACCGGACTGCCCAGCAGCCAGCAGGCCGCATCCACCAGATGACATCCGAGTTCGAACATCCCTGCGCCCTCCAGCCTCAGCAGATCGCGGCGCGCCGCCGGGTCGAGTTTCTTTCCCATCATGGCATCGAGTTCCGTGATCCTGCCCAGCCAGCCTTCGGTGACCGCGCGGTGCATCAGTTGGAATGCCGGGTTGTAGCGCAGCATGTAGCCCATCTGGAAAACGAGCCCGCGCTGCTCCGCTTCGGTGCGCATGGTTTTGAAGGCGGTGTGATCCAGCGCCCCGGGTTTGTCGAGATGCACATGTTTACCGGCCTTCACGGCGGCGCGGGCGGCGGCGCAGGCGTCAGGGAAATCGGTCTCCACCACCACCGCCTCCAGTCCTGGCAGAGCCAGGAGGGCATCGATGTCCATGCGCGGGATTCCCTCGAAAGCTCCCGCTGCCTTATCCGAGGCCCCCGCGAGGCCGGCGACCTCGAAGTGTCCGGAAAGCCGGCGCAGGGTTTCCATCTTGCCCGCGGCATGCCCGTGTTGCGTGCCGATTTGTCCGATGCGGATGCGGCGGGGCTGCTCTCCGGCAAGGGCGGTTCCGGTCAGGGACAGGGCGGCGGACTGAAGCAGGCGGCGACGGGTGAGAGGCATGCGGCAAAGTAGCCGGCACGTGCCGCGGGGCAAATGTCAGGACCGGGCAGGCCAGCGGGCGTGGAAAGAGGCGCCGGAATTGACTTCAGCCGCAGCGTCACGGGCGGGACGGCTTCGGAGCCGGCGCCTCGTTGACGGGTGGGCTGGTAACGGCGGCCGCGGCCTGCCTGTTGCCAATTCCGGCGCCCCAGGGGAACCACTTCACTTCGAGATCCGCCATGAGGCATACTGCATGCAGCGCATCACGCACGCTGACGTTCCGCAGCTCCAGGGATACCGTGCTCCGCGGAGCCGCATCATGGCGCATCACGAAAACCGGCCGCACTGCCCCGCCGCTCAATTCGGCGGCCTTGCGGCAGAGGAAAGTCACGGCGCCGGCCGCCTCCGCCTCCTCGAGCACGAAGCGGTCGAGCATCAGCTTTTCCAACGCGCCGGACATGTCAGGGGCCGCGGGATTGCCGGCATCGAAGCGCTGCCGGGCTCCGGTTTCCTCCCGCATCGCAAGGCCCGCGGCGGTATGCGTAATCTGCACTCCGCCCGCGTAGCCCAGCGCTTCCAGCACGTCGTCGTACTTTACCCGCGTCGCGCTCAGCGAAACGAGCCGCGATTTGGCAATCGCCGGCGCCGGTTCCACGCGCAGCGCTCCGGCCGCGCGGCCCCCGGCCTTCTCCAGCAGGCCCGCCACCTTCTCGACCGCATCCGCCAGCGTCTCATCGCTCAACTCGAGGCGCGGCAGGACCTCTGCGCGCGCCGTCTTGAACGACCATGGAATTTTCGCCAGCTCGCGCTCGGCCACCACAACCTGCGCGAGCTGGATCTTGGCCATCTCAAAATCCGGTTTCGCTCTGAGCAGCTGCTCAAAGCACCGCCGGGCCGTCACAAGGTCGCCTCTGTCCAGTGCAGCCTTGCCTTTCACATAGACCTGCTCCCCAGTCAGTGACTTCTCACCTGCCAGTGACTGAGGCTGCAGCGGAAACAGGGCCGCCAGGAGGAGGATTGCGAGTGACGTCTTCATGGAAGTTTTGAAGATGGCGCAGGTCTTTTACCAGATTGCTCGGGGAAATGACAACCCAAATGTAGGGAATTTTCTTAGATTCTCGCGGAGTTTCCCCTAAATTCAGGCCTCTGAACCGGAAAAACTGACCTGCCAGGCAGGAAAACGTCAGGCAAAATACTAGCAGACGCTGGTCGCCAGAGGCCTAAAAACACCCCGCAAACCCCTGCCCGCTGCGAATAATTCCCGCACCTCAAGCCGTCGGCAGGCTGATCCAGACGGTTGTGGGTTCCTGCTGCGCCTTCAGGCCGAGAGTTCCGCCCATTTGGCTGACGAGCATTGCGGCGATCTTGAGCCCGATGCCCAAATGCTTGCCGTCGCGTGTGGTTTTAAAAGACTTGAAGATGTCTTTGATCTTCTCCGGGGGGATGGTCCCCGTATTCCGGACGTAAATGTCCACAAACCCCGGTCTGCTCTCCGGCACCTGGCCCGGAGCGATGATGTCGAGGGCCACGACTCCCGGTTTGCCGGATGCGGCCACCGCTTCGGCGCCATTTTGAATCACTTCCACCAGCACATCCTTCAGCTTGGCGTTGTCGGCCTTCACCGGAGGCAGCCCGGGTGCCAGCGTCACCTGGAGCGGGACGTTGAGCCGTTCGCAGGGCAGGCGCAGACTGCTCTCCATGAGCGGAACGTAATCCGCGAGCTGCACGGACTGGGTATTGATCCGCGAAAGTCCCGCCGCTGTCAAAAACCGCTCGCCCATCGCGGTCGCCCCCTGCGTGGCTTCCTTGATATGATCGAGATTCTCCCGCGTCGTGGCATCGACTTCACCGCCCATCATGATCAGACTCGCAAAGCCCTGAATGACAGCGAGAAAGTTGTTATGCTTGTGGATCAGCCCTTTGTGCAAATCGTACCAGAACTCCTCCGCCGGAGTGCCGTGAAATGGCGGCACCTGAGCCATCAGGTAACCGTGAGATGTGGGTTCGGAACAAAGCATTTGGGGAAGAATTGCAGAGCTTTCCAATAAAAACTGGATTTATAAGGATTTGTAAAGGGGAATAATTAGCCTTTGTGAACTAAATTGGGCCGTGCACAGTCACCGAGGCCAGATTCGTTCGCCGCCATGTCCCGCCATCATCCACGGAAACCGCGCCAGCGCCATCTCGCGAAGCCACCGGGGCGTGACCCGCGGCCTCCGGGTTTGCCGCCGGGATCGCTGGTGTTCACCGGTCACCAGCGCGTGTCCAAAGTCACCTTTCGCGTCATCGATTACTGCCCGGAGGGAGTGCGCGAAATGCAGAGCGAGTCGGTGCCCGACTGCGTCGCCTTCGAGGGCAAGGACAGTCCCACCTGGATCATGGTCACGGGCCTGCACGACGTGGAGAAAATCCGGGAACTGCTCGCCGCCTACGAAATCCATCCGCTCGTCCAGGACGACATCCTCAACACCCGCCAGCAGCCCAAGCTGGAGGACTTCGGTTCCTATCTTTTCGTGACCGCCAGGCAGCTCACCGCAGCGGCGGCGGACGTGCCCGAGGCTTTCGACCTCCAGCAGTTTTCCCTCATCCTCACCGGCAGGGTGCTCCTCACCTTTCACGAAGGCCCCGTCGAAATCTTCACCCCCATTCTCAAGCGACTCCATGAGGGCAAGGGCCGGCTGCGCGCGCTCGGGCCGGACTACCTCATGTGGGCGCTGCTCGACACCGTTCTCGACCACTATCTCGCATGTCTTGCCGACATGGAGGAAAAAGTCAGCGCCGCGGACGAACTGCTCACCAGCGCCGACAACACCGTCACCCTGGCGGAAATTCACACCCTGCGGGCCGGCACCCAGTTTCTCTACCGCACGGTGCGTCCCATGAGGGAAATCGTGGTCGCCCTGCAGCACAGTGAGAGCGATCTGCTCAGCCGCGTGCTGATCCCGTTTCTGCGCGACCTCTACGACCACTCATGGCACGCCATCGAGACCGCCGAACACCTGCGTGAGGCCGTCCTCGCCATGCGTGAATACCACCAGGCCGTCCTTGCCCAGCGCATGAATGAAGTGATGAAAATCCTCACCGCGCTCAGCATCGTTTTCCTTCCCCTGACATTCGTCGCCGGCATCTACGGCATGAACTTCGACTTCATGCCTGAGCTGCACTGGCCCCTCGGTTACCTCTTTGTTTGGATCGTCTTCGTCCTCATCACCCTGGGCACCATCTGGTACTTCCGGCGGAAGCAGTGGCTGTGAGTTCAATCAACACAACCGGCATCGATCAACCAACGACCGAAGATCGCAGCGCCCGGCCGCCGCGCCGTTCAAAGACTGGATGTTGGCTGTTCCGTGTTCTCTCATCCCGCCAACGCCGGCTGCCGCGCCCCGCGGCGAATCTCCACGACCCGCCGCGCCAGAGCGGTGATACCCGCCCAGTCGCCGGCGGTCATCAGTTCTTTCGGCGCAAGCCAGCTGCCTCCAATCGCGCCCACATGTTTGTTGGCAAACCACTGCGTGCAGTTCGCTTCATTGATCCCGCCCAGCGGGACATATCGTACCCCAAGGTGCTGATAGGGTGCCGCGATGGCATCCAGATACTTCAGGCCGCCGCTGGGCTCCGCGGGGAAAAACTTCAGCAGCCGGCGCTCGTACTCCAGTGCCCGCTCGATGTCGCCGGGCGTGCAGATTCCCGGCGCAAAGGGCAGCCCTGCAGCGAGCGCCGCCTCCACCACCCGCGGATTCATGCCCGGCGCGACGCCGAACGCCCCGCCGCCGTCCACCACCTGCTGCACCTGTTCCGGGGTCAGGATCGTCCCCATCCCCGCCAGCATCTCCGGCACCTTCGCGGTGATCTCCCGCAGCGCGCCCAGCGCCGCCGGCGTGCGCAGCGTCAGTTCCATGGCATCAACGCCGCCGGCCAGCAGCGCCTCCGCCGCCGGCACGGCCTGCTCCACTTTCTCAATGATCAGCACCGCGCACACGCCGGTGTGCTGCAGCCGGGAAAAGACAGTCTGTTCCTTGTCACTCATGCGCCCCGTATAAGGACCGTGGAGCGCCTTGTCACCGGAAAACTCCGCGCGTCCGGTGCGTCCCGGAAATGCTAGGCATGCGGGCGGCCGCGGGACTCGCCGAGCGCGGCGGCGGCCAGCACCGGAGCGGCGAGTTCCGCCGTGGAGAGCGGATGATAGTCATTCCCGGAATGGCGCAGTCGCGCCGCGAGCAGTTCATCCTGACAGGAAATGATCACCGGCAGCGGCGCTCCGGGACGGTGCCTGCCGGCGAGGGTCCGGGCGCGCAGCGCCACTTCCAGATTCACCCCGTCGGACGAGGTCACTGCGAGCACGGCGCGCGCCTGGTCGAGACCCGCGCGGAGCAGAGTCTCCGGCTCGGTGGCGTCGCCCGTGATCACCGTGATGCGGTGCTGCTGGGCTGCTGCGGAAGCCGCCTCCGGATCACGCTCCACGCATACCAGCGGCTCGCCGCGTTCCCGCAGTTCCCGCACCGCCGCGTGACCCAGCGAGCCCATGCCGGCCACGATGACATGCCTCCGCTGCCGGCGCGCCGCGCGCTCGTGCTGCTGGCGGGTGGCCTCGCCCGTGATCAGAAAGTTGCTGAACAGCGACACCAGCAGCGCGATCAGCGTGATGCCCGACAGCATTACAAAAATGCCGAAGACCTTGAGCCATGCCGGATCGTCCTGCAGGTTGTAGTCGCCGAATCCCACCGTCGTCAGGATGGAGACGGTGAAATACAGCGCATCCACCGGCGGCAGGCCTTTGGCGAAATGGAACACCAGCGTCCCTGACAACAGCGCGCACCCCAGCAGCAGCAGCACCATGGCCTGCCAGTGCCGGCGCCTTCCGCTGATCGGCGGCCGCCGCGCCGGCAGCGCCGCCGGCTCCGCCGAGGCCTCCAGCGCCGCTTTCACAAACTGGCCCGCGCAAAGCGTCGCCGGGCACAGCGCCGCCGCCAGACCGAAATCCTCCTGCAGGCGGTGGCCCAGATGCGGGGCATCCACGCGAATCACCATGCGCAACTCCGGCGCCAGCCGCTTGATGCGGATGCCCGTCTCCAGATTGCGGCTGTCATCCGCGGTCGTCACCACAGCCGCCTGACATTCCCCGGCTCCCGCCCGCAGCCATGATTCCGGATCGCGGAAGTCGCCGTGGAAAATCTCCGCGCCCGCCTCGCGCGCCTGCCGTTCATACCACGCCTGCACGCCGCCATCCGTGATCACGCGCACCGGCGCGCCGCGCCCGCGCAACTCCTCAACGAGCCGCAGGCCGAGGCGCCCGAGGCCCGCCACGATAACCGGACGGTTGTCAGGACTCGTTTCCCCCATGCCCTCCCATAACCGCCCGGCTCCACAGCGCAAATCCTCACCGCCGCCCCGCGCTCGCGCCCTTGCCCCCCGCCGATTGTCCCGGAAAATCCCCGGCAGGCGGCGCTTTCCCACCGCTTCCCTCCCATGAAAACCCTCCTGCTCCTCCTCACCGCCCTCCTTCCTGCCTGCATCCGGGCCGAAGAGCCCAAACAAGCACCGGTCCCCGCCGGCGCGAAATCCGAATCCGCCGACAAACCCTCCCCCGACAAAAAAATGGAAACCATCACCCTCGGCGCCGGCTGTTTCTGGTGCATCGAAGTCGTCCTGCAGCGCGTCAACGGTGTCGCCACCGTCGTCAGCGGCTACAGCAATGGAAAGACCGAAAACCCCACCTACGAAGACATCTGCACCGGCCTCACCGGCTACGCGGAAGTCGTTCAGGTCACCTACGACCCCGCCGTCCTCCCCACCGAAAAACTCCTCGAGGTATTCTTCGAGCTTCACGACCCCACCACTCTGAACCGTCAGGGCAACGACCGCGGCACCCAGTACCGCAGCGGCATCTTCTACCACAACGACGCCCAGAAAACCGCGGCCGAAAAAGTGAAAGCCAAACTCACCGAAGCCGGCAAATTCAAGAATCCCATCGTCACCGAAATCACGCCCGTCGCCAAATGGCACCAGGGCGAAGCCTATCATCAGGACTACTTCAACAGGAACTACACCAAAGGCACCGGCAACTGGGGCTACTGCAACGCCACCATCATTCCCAAGCTCAAGAAAATGGGCCTGCTCAAGCCGGAGGAAAAGAAGATCGTGGAGGAAATCGAAAAACGCCGCGGCGGGGAGTGACCGGTCCGGCGCGCTGCACCGCATGTCAGGGCGGCCGAATCTTCGGAGCGATTCTTCCCTCCGTGTCTGCACATGGAATGCCGCCCGCCGGAGGGCGCACACCTCAACGAAGTTGTGGTGCCTCAGACGGCGAAATACGTCCGCCAGCGGTGTTTCCCTCTCAAAAATGGCCTTTCGACCCCACAAATGCGTCGTCCGCGGTGAACTCGACAACACCGTGCGCGGGCGCGTCACCGGACGCCTCTGGCTGCTCGGGTGCGAGGAGCCGCTCACGCTCGACCTCTCCGGCGATGCCTGGCCCGATGTCGCCGGCGCGCGTGTCACCTTCACCAATCCCGAGCCGGTGAACGACGGCAGCGCCGCCGGATTGCACAGCGATCAATCCGGCACCGTGGGCGACATCACCGTCTCCAACCGCCGCAAACACTTCCTTGTCTCCGATGAAGAAGTCAGCGCCGCCATTCGCGAGGGCCGCTTTCAGGAACTGCCTTGGGAATGGCACAACGCCGTGTACATCGAATGGTTCAGCACCCGCAACGGCCGCGTCGTTCTGGAAAGCACCGCCTACGAAGTGGAAATCTCTGACCGTCAGTGGACCGCCGACGCCGACGACCAGGCTGCCCAGCAGGCGCTCAACCTGCAGTCCATGCGCGACTTCCTCGGCGCTATCATTCAGCGCCCCGATCCTGCCCCGGGTGCGGACGAAGATGAAGAATATGACGAAGATGCCACCAGCGAAGTGGAATGGGAGCAAATCCTCCAACGCAGCGACCGCCTCACCGATGCCGGCCTGGAGGCGCTGGACAAATTCAAAGACGACCCGGACTTCGATACGAAGGAAGACTACGTCATGGGCTGGGATAACCTCGCCGCCCGGAAAGCCGCCGCTGCTTCCTCCGAAGATTCAGGTAATGAAGAAGACGCTGCCGCCGACGATTGGCTGGACGCCCTGGAAAACACCGGCGCAGAAGTGGACGGGGACGATACTCCCGACGATGACGCCGCCGACCATCCGCTCGTCGCGCAGTCCCGGGAATACCTCCTCACCGTGATGGATGCCTGCGAAGACCTCGGCTTCGAAGAAACCGGGCGGCAGCCCAAAGGCTCCCCTGTGGACACCTTCCTCCGCAGCGTCATGCAGATCACCGGAAAGCTCGCCGGCGTCCTCGGCTCCTACTACACCGACCGCATGCCACGCGGCATGATCCTCGCCGTCACCCGCCGCTGCCTGAACTGGACCAACGAAGCCCTCGCCGCGCTGATTCTAAGTCGCGTTCAAGTTGAGACTAATAATCCACGGCCAAGCGCAGATG
>CAZFZN010000044.1:0-58084 GCA_964523105.1 uncultured Akkermansia sp. | reverse complement strand
TGGACCTTACTGATTTATAGCGCCGGGGTCAATTTCCCATTCCCGCTTTTAGGTTTAGGACGTAACATCGGCCTGACCTTTGAAACCGCTGATTAAATACCGAAGGCATTGTAGCGTGGGCATCCTGCCTGCGTGCTTTCCGGTTTGGCAGGTGGGCAAGATGCCCACGCTACTATTCGCTGCCGACTTCATCTGAGTCTCCCTTTCAGGATGGCGATGACGATGTTGGCACCCATCAAGTGCGTCATGACCATGCGGGGGAAGGTCCGGGCGGCGGATCATCCGGCAGCGCAAACGGGACATCCGCCCAGCTTCCCGTCAGGCGCTCGAAATGACCGGCGGGGTAGCCGTTGCTGTCGCGCGCCATTGGCCGCGCCTCCTGCCGCTGCTTCGCCAGCCGCAACACGTCCCACACCACCCGCTCCAGCGAATGGGCGCTCGCGGGGTCGAGTCGTTTCAGGGCGTTCTCCAATTCAAGGGTCACGGCAGTCAAGGCTCCGCTTTGCCAGGTTACACCGCAGCCAACAACCAGGAATCAAGCGCCGGCGCGAGCAGGATCTGAGTGCATGGGCGGTTACTGGGAGCGACGACCCGAGGCACCATTTGTCACCAATCCCGCAGGGACAGATTGCATCGCCGGCGTTAAGAAGGAGAGCACCTGCCGGTTATTCTGGGTCACTTACGTCCTCCCAGCGGGACTGGTAGCGATGCCGTTCCTCGGGCGACATTTTCTCAAGCGCGCGGGACTCGCGGTATTCCCGGGCTTCCGCTGCCATGGTGAAGGTCGCCGCCAGTCCTTTCTCCGCGGCAAAACTACGAAGCCGTTCGAGGGTGAGCCGGAAGAACTCCTTTCGGAGGTTCACCTTGTTCACCCGCAGGTCGTCGAATTCCTTGTGAAGCATTCGTTCCAAACTTGGCGCATCTTCACTGAAAATCATGGCGTGGACATCGAAGGGAAAAGGCACTGAGGCATCACCGAGTTCATAGATGCGTTCCAACGGCTCCAGGCGCCGCGTCATGCCGATCTTTAGCACATCGTCACCGAAGGAGCCGTGATTGGAAATGATATAGACGTGCCCGGCTTTGGTTTGCTGAGCCATGGAAAGCGCGCGCTGATTCCGGGCTTCTGCCTCGGCGAGCCTTTCGGCGAGTTCGGTCAGTTGCTTCTCGTACTTGGCTTTGTCTTCGGCGCTGGACTTTTCGATCTCAGCGCGAGCAACCTCCATAGCCTTGCGAAGGTTTTCCTCGTCGCGGGCGGCCTCGCGCAGTGCCTTTTCGTATTCGCGCCTGGCTCGCTCCTCTTCCCGCATCTGTTCTTGAATGCGCCTCTGCTCTTCCCGTTCCTTGAGTTTCAGTTCCTGAGCGACCACGGCCCATTTCAATTCAGCGAGGCGGGCATCGAGATAAGAGGGAAGAATCTGCGCATTGCGGAAGGCGTCGCCGTTGAGGTTCACGAGACTGAAGGCGTCGCGAATTTCCTGCTCAAGGGTTCCGTAGTTGTCGTGCTTCACCCGCGTGAGGATGGCATCCACACGGCCGTTGAAGGCATCAATGACAAACCTGATCGCGGTGGCTCGCCGGTTGGAATCAACGTAGTCGCAGGTCGCCGCTTCGCCGTGCTCTACCATGAGCCGCGAGCGTTCGCGAGCCGTGCGCAGCGCAGCGCCGGCTTCGGTGTGACCGAAATCAGCGGCGAGGTCATCGAGCAAACTGCGCGTAGGAATGATATAGCGGTCGCCGTAGCCTTCGACCGTATTGCGCAGAGCAGCGACGGCCCTGTTCAACCCCTCCTTTTCGCGCAATGCACGGTAGGCATCGCCACCGATTTCGATGGCCCGCTGCTCGGCTGCTTCAGTGATGCGGCGGGATTCCCGCGTTGCTTCGGTCAACATGGCCTCTGCGTGCTCCTGCAATTCCTTCGCCCGCTGGCGCGCCTCCGTGCGTTCCTGAAGGCCCTGTGCTTTGGCGCTGTCCAGCAACGCTGCCGCCTCCTGGCGCAGTCGATCCGCCTCTTCAATGGCAGCAGACGCGCGTTGCTGCACTTCCTGCTCGGCGTGCAGCAACTCTTTGAACGGGCGCAGCGTTTCCAACTCATCCAGTGCTTGCACAAGCCTGATAGTGATAGCCTCCTCGGCGCGCCGCGCTTCGGCTTCAAAATGCTGACGAAAGGATTCAGACTGGCTCTGCAATTCACTGAGCCGCGCATCCAGTTGCCTTCCTGCATCTTCCAAAGCCTGCTCACCTCGGAGCCTCAGAGCTTCTCGCTCAGCTTCAAAAGCGCGCTGTGCTTCCAACGAAGCCTCCTGTGCGGCTGCCACTTCACTGCTGGCGCGTTTCTTTACCTCCTCATTGCGATACCAGAGAAACACGACCGCCCCGGTCAGCAACAGGCAGAGTAGAACGAGAGTAGGATTCATACGGTTGGAGCGGAAGACACAGTTCTCTGTCGAAGACGTTCCCGCGTGAAGCGGGCCAGCACCTCGCGGGCGGTTCGCAGACGCGCCATGAGATCAGCGAAATTCTCCGACTCACTGCTGCCGGAGGGCGGCACTGGCAAAGAAAGTGGAAGGGCCTCCTGAAATTCCATAGTGGAGCGCGAGGCTTTGACACTGCCGCTGTGGTGGAAACTTTCGATGGTGTCAGAAGGATCGAGTCGGTTGAAGTCCAGCGCCTGCAATCGTTCCCGGGGAAAGACGACAGAAGCTACGTTGATCTCCCGGTCGAGTCCGGTAGCACGATCCGCGACAGGAACCCGCGCATGAGCCAGCACCGCTTCAACGGGCAGCAGTGCAAAAACCTCCCGCGCCACCCGCAGCAGGCAGCCGCATACATAGTCCTGATAAAGCTCGTTAAACTTCCCTTTTGGCATGGGCTTGGAAGACAGTTTGCCCGATGCCGTGAGGCTCTTAACCTCCTGCGGAATGCTGTTTCGTCCGTTGACGGTGATACGAAACTCCAGCGCCTTTGGTCCGTGCATGGTGAAATGGAATTCCGATCCCACGGTCGAAAGCTCCGTCAGGTTTGAGTATTTTGAGATGGCCTCGATATAAGCAGCGGACTCGCCGGCCAGAACCCGACGCCCGAGATCGCGCATCTCCTGCCACTCGGCGAAATCCTGCTGATAATCCGCCAACTGCCGGGAATCTTCCTCAGCATCTCTTTGGATAGCCTCCTCACCGCTGGCGGGCAGCCATGAAGACACCGGCAGGCTGAGGGGATCCAGTGCGGCCCTGAGTTCGTAGAGCACCTGCCATTTCCGCGAAGGCACCGGCGGTGGCGACGGCAGAGCAAAGGCGCAGGCCGCCCAGTCGAAAACAGGCGCACTCTCTTTGTGGACCGAGAGCAGCACTTCGATGGCATTGGCATAAGTCTCGACTTCCAGTTTCGCACTTTCCAGTTCCGAGAGCTTCTGCCGCTCTTTCATCCTGCGTTCTAAATCCCTTTGCCGCTTTTTCGCATCACGCTCCTCGCGGCGTTTCGACGCCTCCAGTTTGCGCATGGTCGCAGCGTAGGTCATGGGAAAGTGATTTCGCTCTGACCGGAAGACAGCCGCGCTTCTTCTGCAAGCCTGGACTGTCCCGTAAAATGCCAGGATGCATGGCGGCAGACTTACTTCGGCTCGACGGCCAACAGCGGGGCCGGCGCGGATCTGAGCGATCCCGACCGCGACGGAGTGGTGAATCTGATGGAATTCGCCGCCGGTACGGGGCCGTGGGTGGTCAACGCGCAGCCGGGGGAAGTGGTGAAGAACGGGAGCAGTCTGGAATTCACCTGGCCGCGTCGGAAGACGGCGCTGGGGGAGATCGGGTATGCTGTGGAGTGGAGCGATGCGCCGGCCGGGCCGTGGATGACGGACGGAGTGAACACCAGCGTTCTCACTGATGGCAGTGCGATGCAGGAAATGAAGTCCACGCTGCCGGCGGGCGGGAGCGGGCGGCGATTCGTGCGGCTGCGGGTAACGCGGCTGTGAGGTGGACCGCGAAGTTCTACTTCGCTCCGGCTACCCGGAACAAAAGGTGGTTCATCAGAAGGGGTAAAGAGCAGCTTCGCGGTCAGCGGGCCGGGACTCCCGGGTCGTGGAGCCTATAAAAGACAATGGAATCGAAGAACACCACGGATGGACACAGATCGACACGGATTGGCAGATGGATTCGGATTCACCCTGTGGATGAAACCGCAATTGAACCCAACTTACCGAGCATCCGTGTTTATCTTAAAAAGAGCAATGGTTTTACAGGAGGGAACAGAGAAGCAATGAGTTGCAGGGAAACTTCCATTCACCCGCCGGGTGAATTCGGCGCGCGGCCCGTGTCGAGCCCAACTTCCTGAGCCTCTGTTACCTCCGTTACCTCCTGTTCAAACTCATACCGGTTTTCAGGTTTATCCGTGTCCATCTGTGGTTGTATTTCCAATATAGCTTGAGCCTCTCCTGAGCCGCGTCGTCAGTGCAGCGCCAGATTCCCCGGATGCACATCGCCCATGATGATCCCCGTCTCTGCGGCCAGTGTCTGAAGAACGGTGGAGGCTCTGGGCCAATCGTCGCCGAACTTCTCCGCAGCGTCGGCCTCCGCCTGCTCCCACACACCCGGTGGAAAATCCGGTGGTTCATCCAGCCACGCGGCCCCGAAGTCCAACAAAAACGGGCGCTTCACGAGAGTCATCTCAATGGCCAGCCAGCCCTCATCCTCCCGGATGAACTGCGGCAGGTGAACGCCGGCGATGGAGGCCATGCCTGTCTCATGCAGGCGACGATAGCAGTCCCGCTCTCTGCGCCACGGAGCGGCGTGCCGGTGCAGTTTGAGCACCCACGCCAAACTTCCCTCCTTGCCGGTGATTTTCTTCAAGTGAATCATGAATACCCCGGGCCAGGCGCTCAGTGATTTCCAACCCCCGCGCCGCGGCATACGCCCCGGCGTGCTCTCTTAACAGCTTTTCTTCCTCTTCACTCATGGCATTCAATTCTTCTTCCTCCGGCTACTCCTCGCATGTGGAAATGCAACTCCTCCTCCCCGGGGGGCGAATCGCTGCCGGTGGCGCAGAGCGGACCCGATTTCGTGATCCTGGAGAAGCCCGCCATGCGCCCGCCCACGTCTGCGGAACTGGTAGTCGAAGTGGATGGTTCCGTGTCGCGATACCCGTGCTTTCTGACGAACGGCATCAGCGGCGGCAGAATCGCCGTCACGCGCCAGCCCGAACTCGCTCCGGCCTGACGCCGCGCGGCAACAAGTGCCCGGGCTTCTTGAGAGGGCACCCGGACTAGTGGCCTGTGGCAGAAAAAGAACTTCAGGCTGCCACTTGGAGCAGTGTCTCAATAACTGAACACAAACTTCCCGTCCGCGGCGGTGACGTGGACTTTGCTGAGCGCGCGGCCTTCGAGGGCGGCGTTGAGGAATTCCTTGCCGATTTCGGGGAGCAGCTGGTTGGTGATGGTCGCATCCACGAGGCGGGCGCCGCGTTCGAGTTCGCTGCAGCGCTCGGCGATGAGGGCGGGCAGGCTTTCGTCCCAGGTGAAGGGGATGCCGTGGTTCTGGCGGACGCGCTTCTCGACCTTGCGCAGGTTGAGCCCGATGATCATGCGCAGCATTTCCTGACTGATGGGATAATACGGGATGACGACGAGGCGGTTGAGCAGGGCGTCGGGGAAGACTTTGGTCAGCGGAGTGCGCATGGCTTTCTCGAGGGCCTCGGCTTCGGGCATGAGATCGGGGTCTTTGCAGAGGCTGATGACGACTTCCTGCGCGGCGTTGCTGGTGAGGATGATGATGGTGTTCTTGAAATCAATCTTCCGGCCCTCGCCGTCCTCCATCCAGCCTTTGTCGAAGACCTGGAAGAAGATCTCATGCACGTCGGGGTGAGCCTTTTCCACTTCATCGAGCAGCACGACGCTGTAGGGGCGGCGGCGCACGGCTTCGGTGAGTTTGCCGCCTTCGCCGTAGCCGACGTATCCGGGCGGCGCGCCCTTCAATGTGGAAACGGTGTGCGCTTCCTGGAACTCGGACATGTTGATGGCGATCAGGCTGCTCTCGTCGCCGAAGAGAGTTTCGGCTAGAGTGAGCGCGGTCTCGGTTTTGCCGGTGCCGCTCGGGCCGGCGAGCATGAAGACGCCGATGGGACGGTTTTCGTTATCCAATTTCGCGCGGTTCGTTTGAATGCGGCGCGCGATGGTGTCGAGCGCGTGACGCTGGCCAATGACGCGGCGCTCCAGGATGTCGCCGAGTTGGAGCACGGTGCGGATTTCGTCCTGCATCATTTTGCCCACGGGCACACCGGTCCAGTCGGCGACGACGGCAGCGACGGCCTGACCATCCACCACGGGAAAGATGAGCGGCGACTCGCCCTGCAGTTCGCCGAGCACGCGCTCCACGCCGCGCAGCACCGTGGTCAGCGACTCCTTGTCCACCGGCTCGGCGGGTTCCTTGCCCTCTTCAGCGGGCTTGTTGGCATCCACCAACTGTTTGCGCAGGCCGAGCACTTTGAGAACCAGTTCCTTCTCTTTCGTCCAGTTCTCATTCAACTGCGCCTCCTCGGCGGTCAGGCTGGCGATGGCGCCTTCCACTTCTTTGATCTTCGCGGCGTGATCCGCGCCAGCGGCGGCCTCCCGTCCGAGAATCTCCAGCTCAATCTTTGTCGTCTCCAGTTGGCGCTGCACATCTTCGAGACGCGCCGGCGTCGCATGTTGAGAAATGGCCACGCGCGCGGCTGCGGTGTCGATGAGACTCACCGCCTTGTCAGGCAACTGCCGCGAGGGAATGTAGCGGCTGCTCAGCTTCACCGCGGCCTCCAGCGCTTCATCGAGAATGCTGACGGCGTGATGCTTCTCCAAATTGTCCGCGAGGCCGCGGACCATGGTGATGGCCTTGGCCACTTCCGGCTCCTCGATCTTGATCACCTGAAAGCGCCGCGTCAGCGCGGGGTCTTTTTCAAAGTATTTCTTGTACTCCGCCCATGTCGTTGCCGCGATGGTCCGCAGCGTGCCGCGGGCGAGAGCGGGCTTGAGCAAATTCGCGGCATCGTTCTGTCCGGCCTGACCGCCCGCACCGATGAGCTGGTGCGCTTCATCGATGAAAAGAATGATCGGCGTCTGCGAAGCCTGCACTTCATCGATCACCTGACGCAGCCGGTTCTCGAACTCGCCCTTCATGCTCGCGCCGGCCTGGAGCAGACCGAGGTCGAGCACATGCACGGCCACGTTTTTCAAGGCCGGCGGCACCAGTCCATTGACGATGTGCAGCGCGAAGCCCTCCACCACCGCCGTCTTGCCCACGCCGGCCTCGCCGGTCAGGATCGGATTGTTCTGCCGGCGGCGCATGAGCACGTCGATGATCTGGCGAATCTCTTCATCGCGGCCGTAGATTGGATCCATCTTCCCTTCGCGCGCCTTCGCCGTGAGATCGGTGGCAAACTGCGCCAGCGCGCTTGCCTTGCCGCCGGGCCCGGCCACGGCACCGCTCGTCTCGCCCGGAGCCACACCGCCGCCGGCGCTTTCCACCATCGCGTCCTCCGGCGAACCGCCGACGATGTCGCGAAACTCCTCCGCCAGCTTGTCGCCTGACAGTTTGCGGAACTCATCGCTCAGCCCCAGCAGGAACGGGTGCAGGTTCGGCGTCTTCAACATGCCGAGAATCAAATGCCCCGAGCGCACGCGGCCCTGCTTGAACATCAGCGACGCATACACCCAGCCCTGCTCGATCGCCTCCCGCAGCGCCTGACTGAATCCGCTGATGCTCACCGCTCCGCGCGGCAGACGGTCCAGCGCCGTGGTGAGCTGCGTGCTCAGCTTCGAGGGATCCAGAGAAAACGCGCGCACGATGCGATGCACGTCGCTGTCCGGCTCGTTGAGAATTTGATGCAGCAGGTGATGCACCTCCACCTGCGGATTGCCGCGCAGCTTGCAGAAGGTCGTCGCGCCCTCCATGGCGCGATAGGTGAGTTCATTGAGACGGCCAAAGAGATCGCGGGGTGAAATTTCAGACATGGGAGCGTGGATTGATTGTGAATAAAGAGGGCGAGCAGTTCAGGCGCGGGAAAGCGCGTTTTCGCTCACAAAGAGATTGCGGCAGCGAAACGCGGGCGGGCTTTCCAGAATGAGCACGGCGCGCAGTGAGGCCATCGTTTCCGCGAACCACGGCCGGCGGAGCGCGCGCTTCGGGGAAGCGGACCAGCGCGGGGCAGGGAACCCGAAGCGACGCGCCAGTTCCTCTGCGGTGGCCGCAAGCCAGGCATCCTGGATGCGGCGGTGGTCCTCGTCATCAACGGCAAGGAGGCGCGGCTCCTCTGCCAATGCCTCGGCACGGGGCGAGGCATAAAAGGAATCGAGGAAATTTGCCAGGCTTCGGTCGAATGATTCGCCCCCTGCGGCCAGTGCCGCGACTTCCGCCAGTGCTTGCGGTCTCATACGCTGCCCTCCTCAAACAGTCCTTCGACAAGGTACTGAGTTTTCACCGGGATGCGGCCGGAGGGATAATAACGGCCCACGATTTCCAGCACCTCCGGCGCGGAGTTCAGGGCCAGATGCCGGATGAGGAATCGGATATCCGGCACGTCCGAGGCTTCGCCTTCCGCACCCCCGAGACGTGCTGCCATGCATTTCATGGCCAGCAGGTATTCCGGCACCGGCATCGTGAGGCGCAGATTCGGAAACTGCGGCAGGTTTCCCGCTGTGATGTCATGACGACTTGAGAGGAAGCCTTTGACCCCATCGTTGAGCCAGTCTTCCGGAAGGTGCATGGAAGTTCCCACGCGCCTTGCGAGATCGCGGATCAACGGCGC
This sequence comes from uncultured Akkermansia sp., assembly GCA_964523105.1. Taxonomy (GTDB): domain Bacteria; phylum Verrucomicrobiota; class Verrucomicrobiia; order Verrucomicrobiales; family V1-33; genus V1-33. The sequence continues at coordinate 49,315 of CAZFZN010000044.1, read as the reverse complement.
CGGCAGGAACAGCGCATCCACATCCTTCGTCGCGACCCGGGCCGCAAACGCGAGCACCATCACCGCACCGCCGAATAAACACACCTCGCCGGTCGCGCCGCACGCGGCCAGTTCCGAGGACAGTGACTCCAGAGCGAGCAGGATTTGCTCGCGCGTCAGGACGGAACTGGAAACGGCTTCAGGCATCCCGCCTCCAAAACCAGATTTCGGCCCGAATGTCAAAACCAGTTCCGCGTCCGGAAAATTGAAAACTGTCAGGCCAGCCGGCGACGTGAGGGCGGAACGGCTTTCACCGCTGCGAGCTGCGCGGCATCATGCAGCAGTTTCTCGAGCCGGCGCTCAAAGTGCCGGCGCGCCGCGGCGGCTCGCAGCACGAATTCCCGGGGCTTGATTCCAAGAGCCCGGAGACAGTGCCGGTGATCCCACGCCACGACCCGGCAGGTGACGAAATGGATAAACCGGAACTGCAGCCGCCAGAGCCGGCGGAACCACGGACCGGTCCTGCGAAGCCGTTCTGTCAGGAACTCCCTCTGAAAGGCAAGATGCTGCATCTCATCCCGCAGGATTTTTCCCGCGGCGGTGCGCACGGCGGAGTCCGGGCACCGCAGGCGCAGCAGGCCGTAGTAAATCTCCGCGATCAGCTCCGCTGTAAGCAGGACCTGCATGTTGAACTCCAGGTTCACGACATTGCGCAGCCAGCGGAACACGGAGTTGGTCCACTGCTTCTGCAGGGGCGCGTGTTGCAGATGTTGCAGCAGCCGCGCCAGCAACGCGGCGTGACCCTGTTCCTCGGCGACAAACGCCCGCAGGGCCTCCTCCAGTCGTGACACATGTCGCAGCGCCTTGCAGCGGGCGTGCCAGCGCAGCAGCCGCGTGCCGCCGCCCGATTCCCCGAGCTGAAACACCGCCAGCGACGCCGCCACCGCCCGGCGCTGCTCCTCCGGGAAAAGCTCCGGACCGTCCGGCAGGGTCAGACAATCGTTGAGTCGGGTGTTTTCGCGAAAGTGACGGATCCAGCGGGCGGTGTTCATGGGCGGCTTTACTTTGTGCCACAAAGTGCATACCCCCCCTCCGGCTGCAACCACAAATCGAGACCATCACTTGGCGCCGGGTGCAGGGCCGCCGGCCGGCAGCTTATCCAGCAGCTTCCCGCGCAGTTTGCCGAAGGCGGCGCGCATGGTCTCCGGTGTGCCGGCGGCGAGGGCGATTTCATAACTGAAGTCCAGGCCCGGCGTAATCGCAAACCGGACCAGCGGCGCGAAATAGGAACACGCGGACGGCGCTTTGGGAGAATCGCCGAAGCGATAGCAGGTGAGTTGGGAGGCGACGGGCGCGTAGACGCCGAAGCCTTCGTTGGCCGCATTGACATACGCCGCCCAGCCCTCGGGGATGCGGCGGTTTTCATTGGGCCAGCCCGGCCGGCTCCGTTGCAGGCCCGCGCCGCTCCACGGCTTGTCGCCGTCGTAGTGCACGAGCGTGTCCAGCGAGGGATTCAGAAAGACGGCAGGAACCTCCTGGTCACACACCGGGTGGGATTCGGCGCCGGAATAACGGAAACGGAATTTCACCAGCGCCATGTCGCCCTCCAGCCGGATGTGCTGCTCCATTTCACAGTCCGTCAGCAACTGTCCGCCGGCCCAGTTGCGCGGACGGATGCGGGCGTGCAGCGATGCTTTGTCGCTGGTCAATTCGAGCACTTCACTGGCGCGGCCTTTATAATCGCCGCCCTGCACGGGATTCCAGCGCCATGGTTTGTCCACCCAGCGGGAACCATCCTCTCTGCCATAATAACTCTGCTGCACGAGCCGCCCGTGGTCATAGTGATCTAGCAAATTCGCGCCGGCGCCGCGGGAGAACCATGCGATGCCGGCACCGCTGACCTTCTTCACGCCGAGCCTGACAGTTCCGTTGTCGAGGAACACCCAGTCCTCTGCTTTCAACTTTTCCTCCGCCCGCAACGGCCGCAGGGCGGCACTCGCGGCGAGGGAGACGATGAAAGGACGGCGCTGCATGGAATCAGTCCAAAAACAGAAACTCGTTGCTGTTGAAGATGACGCGGGCGGCGGCGGCGAGGCCGCTCCTTTCTGTCAGGGCAGCGAATTCCTTGTGTTCCTGCGCCGTGGGTTCGCGCTGGAGCGTGAAACGAAAAAGCTGCCGGACGCGATCACCGGCGGCGGTTTCCTGTTCCAAACGCTGTGCAAGGCACTGGCTGTGATGCAGCACGAAGGGGTTGTTGAAGAGCGCGAGGGACTGCAGCGCGGAGGCGGAAAATCCGCGCGCCGGGGCCAGCAGCCCGAGTTCCGGAAAGTCGAGCGCCTCCATGAACGGGTCGGCGATGCCGCGCCAGACGACGCGGTAAATGCTGCGGCGCGCGCCGGCGGGCTGACTCCAGTCGAAGGCATTGTAATCCAATACCGGCGTCGATTGCGGGCCGGGGCGCATGGTGAAGTGCTGTGCGCCGGGTCCGCCCATGGTGAGGTCGATGCGTCCGCTGACAGCCAGAATGGCGTCGCGGATGCAGTCGGCGTCGAGCCGGGTGCGGTTGCCGCGCCAGTGGAGGGTGTTGTTCGGATCCTGCCGGGTGTTGTGGGAATAGTGCTCAGTGCTCAGTTCACAGTGGTCAGTGGTGCCGGCCGGAGACTGAGCACTGAGAACTGCGCACTGAGAACTTCGCCGCCACGTGGCGCTGGTGAGGATGAGTTTGTGCAGCGCCTTGAGCGAACCTTTGGCTTCATCGCGGAACCACACGGCGAGCCAGTCGAGCAGCGCCGGATGGGACGGCACGCCGCCCATTCTGCCGAAATCGCTCGGGGTATCGCAGAGGCCGCGTCCGAAATGATAGTGCCAGACGCGGTTCACGGCGCTGCGCCAGGTGAGCGGATTCTCGCGGCGGGCGATCCATTCGGCCAAAGCGGCACGGCGGGCGGATTCCTCTGTGGCGTCCGGTAGGGCGAATCGCGCCGGCAGGGCCGCGACCGCACTGAGTGCGCCCGGCGCGGCGGCCTCGCGGGGCTTGTCCAGTTCACCGCGATAGAGAACGTGAATGGCACGCGGTTCGGTGTAGGTGATGACGCCGCGCTCGTTCTTCGCCGCCTTCGCCGCGGCCCAGACCGCGGCCTGCGGCGGCAGCGCCGCTAGGGCATCGGCGGCTTTCCGTTCCAGCACGAATGCGGCCACGGCGAGCCGCTGCTCCGGCGTGCGTTTGTCAGGAGGGATGCTGAGCGCAGCCGTGACGGCTTCCGGCAGCAGAGTCAGGGCGGCGCTGTCTCCGGCGGCGGCGGAAAGTTTGAAATGCCCCAGCAGGTGCGACCCGCCCTGCAACTGCCGCAGGGTAATCACGAGCCGGTCCGCGGCCTCCAGCTTCAGTTTCTCACTCAACTCGAACACCGCTGCATGCGGCTGGCCCTCGCGCGGATGAATGGCCCACGAGGTCGCCGGCTTGCCGTCGATGGCTCCGGCGATGCCGTAGCCTTCCTGATCGAAGTCAGACGCGGCGCGCTTGATGCCGGTTTTCTCCGCTTTGCCTGAGGCGGCGCGGAAGACCTGCACCTCGAACTCGCTGAGATGCACGTTGCCGTTGTCAGGGCGGCCCGGGCCTTTGGCAGGCAGGGAATCGTGCGGCAGCAGATCGAGACGAATGGCGCTGATCTCCCCGGCACCGGGCGCGGCGGTGATGGTGAAGACATCTTTGTCAGGGCGCGCCCCGCTGGAGAGCAGCGCGCCGCCGTCGAGCCGCTCCAGTGTCGTGCCTTCCAGGGAAATAAACACCTCCGGCAGCAGCGGGCGCCACGGCACGGCGGGTCCGCGTTCTTTTTCCCACGCTGCCACCAGCGCGGCGTTTTCTTCATTGAGCAGCACCGCGGCGTCCTGACGCGCGGCGGCTTCTTTGAGCGCTGTCCAATGACGGCGCTTTTTGGCAACCGCAGCGTCCTCGTCGTAGGTGATGTCGCCCTTGCCGATGCCGGCGAAGACCGCCTGGAGCGCGAAGTAATCCTCCTGCGTGATGGGATCGAATTTGTGCGCATGGCAGCGCGCACAGTTGGCGGTGGTGCTGACAAACGCGGCCATGGTCTGCGTCACCAGGTCATCGCGGTCGAGATACTCGAAACTGGTGATAGCCGTGCCGGCCGCGCTTTGGTCGTAGGTTCCGGCCCCGAGAAACCCCAGAGCGGCGGTGAGGCGCGGTTCCTCTGGGTAAAACACGTCCGCCGCGAGCTGCTCACGAATGAAGCGCGGCCACGGTGTGTCTGTATTTAGCGCGGCGATGACATAGTCGCGATAACGCCACGCGTTCTCCCGGAAAACATCGTGCTCGAATCCATGAGAGTCGGCGAAGTGAATCACATCGAACCAGTGCCGCGCCCAGCGTTCGCCGTAGCGCGGCGAGGCCAGCAGGTGATCTGTGAGGCGGGAGACGGCGGCGGCGGGATCTTCGAGCCAGGCAGCGGCGAAAGCCTCAACCTCCTCCGGCGACGGCGGCAGGCCGTGCACATCGAAATACATTCGCCGCACCAGCGTGCGCGCATCCGCCGGAGGCGCAGGCGTCAGGCCTTTCTCCTGAAGCGCCGTGTTGATGAACGCATCCACCGGATGCCCTGCCGCGGGCACTGGCGGACCAACGAGAGGGCGCAGCGACCACCACTCCTCCGCGGCGGCGGGGAGGACAAAGCAGAGGAGAAGCAGCAGGCGGCGCATGGAAGCCGGTTGATTACGGGAATTTGCCGGCAGGCTGTCACGGGAAAGCCGAAGGGCGCCGTGTCCGGACGCTTGCAGGCGCGGCGCGGTGCTGCACCGCTGGGCTTCACCCAACCATGAAACGCTCCACATTTCTAAAGACTCTCTGCGCCGCCTCCGCGGCAGGACTGCCCGCCTGCTCCACCACTTCCGGCACCGCGGAAGGCGGTCGCACCGCATGGCCGCCCGTGCCTTACAAATCCGTGCGCGCGTTCGTCTATGACTGTGAGGCCGAACACGGGAACATGACTTTCATCAACAAAGGCGGGCGGATGCATGACGGAGTGATCAATGCGCCCGGCGCGCTGCTGACTCCCGCACAGGTCGGGAAAGTGCTGCACATCGCCAATACCCCCGCGGTGCGCGACCGCTACAAGCCCTGCTACGTGCCGCACCACGCCATCGTCTTTTTCGACGAAGCGGACCGCCCTGTCGCGAATCTGGAAATCTGTTTCACCTGCCGCCGCCATGTTGCGACGCCGGACGGCACACCGGCGATCATCGACTACAATGCCCTGTGGGCGCTGATGCATGAACTCGGCGTGCCTGCGCAAAGCGGCGAGGGTTATTACCGCCGGCTCTACCGCGCCAGGACCGGGGCCTCCTGAGAGCCGCGCCCTGCCATGAACCGGGGGCGGCGGGCACCCGCCTGTCCGGAGAGGAATCGCGCGCCGCCACCCGCGGGCGAAGGCCGTCTCTCACCAATGTGAGACACGAAGCGAAGCAGGGCGGTGGAGGAAACGTCACACACCGGCGCAGGACAACGCCGGCATCCGGGACAAAGGTTCACGCCATGAACTATCCCGTCCTCGCCCGTCCTGCCAAGTCCCGCCGCAGCCGGGTGCTGATCGCAGCGGCGGGTGCCTGCATGGCGGCGGCGCTGATCCTGCTGGCTCTCTGATCCGTCCAGTGGCGGACCGAATCCGCAGCGCTCATGAGCAGGGCGGCCCGCAGAACGAAATGTGTCGGAATTGTTGCGGACCTGATGCCTGCACAACTGTACGTTTTTTCACGCTCCGGGTCTATGCACTCACCGGTGGGATGGCGGACTAATACAGTGTCATGATCCCCAAGTCCCCCCCGCGCATTTTCATTCCCTCCACCTGGCCGCATCTGTCCACGGCACTGCTCATGGCCCTGAGTGCAAGCTCCTACGGCGGCGACATTCTCCGCGGCGGCGGGGCGCCGGGGCCTTCGGCTCCGGTTCCGAGTGCCGGCGGCAATCAGGCAGGCGGCGAGCAGGCGGCGATTGCGCGGGCGAATGCGGCGGATGCCCTGGCGCGGACGACGCAGGCGATCATGGCGGTGCAGCAGATGCAGTTGCAGGCGCGCGCGCTGGCAGCGGCGCAGAACAACGCGGGCGCCGGATTGCCGAGTGTGCCCAACGGTTTGGGCACGGGAGCGTTGCAGCCTGCGGCGGGGGCGGCGACCAGTGCATCACTCTGGTCCGGGGCGCATCAGCCCACTCAGACGACGCAGACGCAGAACGGCGTGACCACGGAACTGGTGACGGTGAAGCAGACCTCGCAGCAGGCCCTGCTGACATGGGAAACCTTCAACGTGGGCCGCGGCACGGAGCTTTATTTCGACCAGACAGCGGGCGGCGCGGACCGGAATCAATGGATCGCCTTCAACAAGGTCAACGATCCCTCCGGCGTGCCCTCACAGATTCTCGGCAGCATTCGCGCGGAGGGTCAGGTCTATGTCATCAATCAAAACGGCATCATCTTCGGCGGCGCGAGTCAGGTGAATGCGCACACCCTCGTGGCGTCGTCACTCCCGCTGAACGACAACCTCGTGAACCGCGGTCTGCTGAACAATCCGGACTCGCAGTTTCTGTTTTCCAGTCTCCCGCAGCCCGCGGGCACGAACGGCACCCCGGCGAGCACGCCCCCGCCGGCTCCCGCGGGCGGACGCATTGGCGATGTGACCGTGCAGGCGGGGGCACGGCTCCTCGCACCGACGAGCGCGGACAAAGTGGGCGGGCGCATCGCGCTGATCGGACCCAACGTTACCAACGCGGGCACCATCGAAACCCCCGACGGGCAGACGATTCTGGCGGCGGGACTGCAGGTGGGATTCACCGCGCACGACTCCAATGATCCGACGCTGCGCGGTCTCGATGTGTGGGTGGGCGCGGTCACGGATCCGTCATCCCTCATTCCCTCATATGCCGGCGCGGCGGTGAACAGCGGCCTCATCAGTGCGGCCCGCGCCAGCGTCACCATTGCCGGAAAGGACGTGCAAAACACCGGCGCGATCGACAGCAGCACCTCCGTGTCGCTCAACGGCCGCATCGACCTCGCGGCGAACTATGACGCCGTGAGCACCAACGGCCAGGCGAATGCAGCCCCCTTCCTCTATCGCAGCACGGGCACGGTCACGCTGGGCGAGGGCAGCACGGCGCGCATTCTGCCGGAACGGGCGAGCACGGAAAAGGTCGTCGGCACCCGGCTGGCGTTGAATTCGAAGGTGAACATCACCGGCCAGGCGGTGCATTTCGCGCAGGACTCCACCCTGCTCGCGCCGAATGCCGACGTGGCGGTAAACGCCGGCGTCTGGAATTACTTCGGCAGCCGCACTCCGGCGGAGTCCGACTTCGTGCACAACTCCGGCCAGATTTATTTCAGCGGAAATGCGCTGCTGAACGTGGCGGGCTCGACCGATGTGCTGGTGCCGGCCTCGCAGAATTTCGTGCGGGCGGAACTGCGCGCCGCGGAGCTGGCGGATTCGCCGCTGCTGCGGAACAGCGCCCTGCGCGGCCAGGCCATCATCGTGGACATCCGCAACACGGGCACCTACGAAGGCCGCAACTGGGTCGGCTCTCCCATCGCGGATGTGTCAGGCTACGCGAATCTCATCGAGCGCACCGCGGGTGAACTCACCATCGGCGGCGGCACGGTGAGTCTCAATGCCGGCGGTTCCGTGGTCATGCAGCCCGGTGCTGCAGTGGATGTCTCGGACGGATGGATTCAATACACCGGCGCCACCGTGGCCACGACGAAGCTGCTCAGCGGCGGGCGCGTCATCGACATTGCCGCCGCGACGCCCGATCGCGTGTACGACGGGATTTATACCGGCAACGCGACCTCGGAGTACGACCGCTGGAGCATCGCCGACAGCTACAACAGCGCGCTGGGAGTCACCGGACGCCGGACCGAGCCGGGCCTGCTGTTCGGAGCCGCGGGCGGCACCCTGTCCATCACGGCCCCCGGCATGGCGCTCGACGGGGAATTGCGCGGGCTCTCCGTCGCAGGGCCGCGCCAGCGCACGCAACAGCCGAAGCCGGCGGAATTGAACCTAACGTGGCAGCGCGAGGAACTGGCCGACCCGCATTATGCGGAGTCGCCTTCGCCGCCCGCCGTGACCTTCGGCAGCGGCGTCCTGACCGCGGCGGCGCCGTTCGCGCTGGATGCGGCGGGCCGGCCGGAGGCGCTGGCGGCGGAGCGTCTCGCGCAGGTGTTCCTGCCCTCCACCCTGTTCAGCAGCGGCGGCTTCGGCATCCTCCGGGTGAACAACGGCGACGGCAACATCACGGTCCCGGCAGGCACTTCCCTAACGGCACCGGTGCTGGGAACCATCGCCCTGACCGGAGCGAACATCACGGTGGAGGGAAATCTGAGCGCGCCGGGCGGCACCCTCTCGCTCACCGCCTCGGCCGTGTCCCCCTTCCTCGCCACAAGAGTCAATGCCAACGCCTCACAATTCCCGAAACCATCCCCGGGTGACGGCCGCGGCACTCTGCTGATCGGCGCGGATTCCATCCTGACAACCGCCGGTCTGCAGGTGGACGACCGGCTCTATGCCGGCAATCCCGTTTCGGATCCGGCCATCGTCAATGCGGGCAGCATCACGCTGAGCGGCTATCACACCTCGCTGCAGCCCGGCAGTGTGCTCGACGTTTCCGGTGGCGCTCTCGTCAGCCCCGGCGGGCGGGTCAGTTACGGCACCGGCGGCAGCCTGACCATTTCCGGAGGTCAGGACCCGAACATTCCCTCCGTCACCGGCGGCACGCTCCATCCCGGCGCGACCCTGCTCGGCTACTCCGGCGGGCGCGGCGCGACGCTGTCGATCACGGCACCCGCCATCCGGATTGGCGGCGCGGCGGATGAAGACACGCTGCTGCTGACGCCTGACTTTTTCCGCACCGGCGGATTCACGCGGTATGCCCTCACAGGAACCGGCCTCGCCACGGGCCGGCCGGGTTTGGTCATCGCCCCCGGCACTCAAATCATGCCCGCGGCGCAGAACTGGCTCGCGGACACTATCAATCCGGAAACGCAACTGGTGCTGCAGCCCGTGTGGCAGCAGGAGGGCGTGCGCACGCCGGTGAGCGTGAGTTTCAGTGCGCCGGGAGTGTTCGATCCCTTCAGCGGGCAGCAGCAGGTGCGCGGCGACCTCGTCATGGGCGCAGGCTCCGGCATCCTGACCGATGCCCGCGCCAGCGTCTCGCTCAGCGGGGAGACCGTGGAGGTGCTGGGCGAAATCTTCGCGCCCGCGGGGTCCATTTCCGTGAGCGGCGGACGCAGTTCGCAGCAGGTCTTTCCCGGCGTCAATGACACCACCGCCCTGACAACCGTGCGCCTCGGCGCCGGCAGCGTGCTCTCGGCCGCCGGAAAACTGGTGCTGACCCCGAATCTCCGCGGCTACCGGACCGGAACGGTTTACGGCGGCGGTTCTGTCAGTGCCGGCGGCAACATCGCCGCCGAGGCCGGTTCGCTGGTGGATGTCTCCGGCACCACCGGCGAAGTGGATGTGCCGCCAGGTTTCGTGCCGGCCTCACTGCTGTCCAACACCTCGCTCGGAGGTGCGGAGTACGTGCGCACCCGGGTGGACAGCGCCGGCGGCAGCATCAGCTTCTCCGGCGGTCAGCAGCTGTATCTGGACAGCACGCTGCGCGGCGCGCCCGGAGGCCCTGGCATGTCCGGCGGCACGCTGACGGTTTCGTCAGGACGCTTCTTCAACGGAGCCGCCCCGGGCGTCCTCGATCCCACGCTGCAAATCACGCAAAGCGGTGCCAGCCTGCCCGCCGGCGGCGCGGTCATCGGCATGCCTGTCACCGGCAGCGGCGGCCTGCCGCAGCAGGGCATGGGATACTTCACGGCGGACCGGTTCAACGGCAGCGGGCTTGGCGCGCTCTCTTTGTCAGGTTCGGTGCAGTTCGACGGGGATGTCTCACTGACGGCGCCGCGCAGTCTGACCGTGGCCACGAGCGGCATTCTCATTTCCGACAGCAGCGTCACCCTCACCGCGCCGTCCGTCGCCATCGGCCAGCGCTTCCTCGCGCCGCAGCTGCCGGAGGAGCAGCAACTCTACGCCCCGTTCACCAACGCCAACCAGCCGTTCCACTTCCCGCCGCTCCCGGGCCCGGGCACCCTGACTGTCAGTGCCGGCCTCATCGATGCCGGCAATCTTTCGCTGCGCGGCATCAGCACCGCCAGTCTGCTGGCGCCGGAGGGCGACATCCGCGGCAACGGCACCCTCCACCTCGCCGGGGCGCTGCTGATGCAGGCGGGCCAGATTTATCCGACCACCGCCGGCACGTTCAGTGTCATCGCTTACGACGACGGCGCGCAGCGCGGCAGCGTCAGCATTCTGGGCGGCGCGGCGCGGCAGCTGCCCTGGTCCGCCGGGGGCACGCTCAATGTCTTCGCCTCCGTCATCAGCCAGTCCGGCGTGCTGCGCGCCCCGCAGGGCACGATCAACCTCGGCTGGGACGGCAGCGGCAGCGCGCCGATAGATCCCATAACCGATGCCGCGGTCCCGGCGGCGCAGCAGCTCACGCTCGGCGCCGGCAGTGTGACTTCGGTTTCCTCCATCGATCCGCTCACCGGCACCGCGGTGATGCTGCCCTACGGTTTGAACCCGGGCGGCTCCGCATGGATCGATCCCTCCGGCACGGACATCACGCGCGTCAGTCCGCCCGCCAAGAGCATCAATCTCGCGGGCGTCAGGGTGGACGTGGCGGCCGGCAGCACCATCGACGTCAGCGGCGGGGGCGACCTCTACGCCTGGCGCTGGATTCAGGGCAACGGCGGCACCCGGGATGTGCTGAACACCTCCACGAGTTTCGCCGTCATCCCGGGTTATGCTGCGGATTACGCGCCGTACGCACCGTTCAATCCCAGCGCGCTCGCCACGAATCTCGGCGGCAATGCCGGGTATGTGAATACCTCGCTCATCCCCGGCGACCGGATTTATCTCAATGCCGGCAGCGGCCTCGCCGCCGGCGTTTATACCCTGCTGCCGGCGCGCTACGCCCTGCTGCCCGGCGCGTTTCTGGTGACTCCGAAGTCCGGCACCCCCGGCGCCGCCGTGCTGAATCCTGACAAATCCGCCCTGGTCACCGGCTATCGCTTCAATGCGGCCCATCCTGGTGGTGAGAACACCCTGCTCTCCGGCTTCGAAGTCGCCTCCTCCACAGTGGTGCGCACCCGTTCCCAGTACGAGGACTTCAAGGCCACCGCGTTCTTCACCCAGCTGGCAAGCGGCACCGGCGCCACCGTGCCGCGGCTGCCGGCCGATGCCGGCCGGATGCTCCTCACCGCTTCGCAGCAACTGAGTTTCGACGGCATACTGACAGCCGCCGCGCCGGAAACGGCACGCGGCGCCCTGGTGGATATCAGCAGTCCTCTGGACATCCTCATTGCCGGCCCGGCGGTGACGGGAGGCACCGGCGTCCTGACATTGAATTCCACCGACCTCAGTTCCTTCAGCGCGCAGAGTCTGCTGATCGGCGGCGTGCGCCAGACCGGTCCGGAAGGCACCACGGTTTCGGTCAAGACGAACCGTGTCACCGTGGACAATGCCGGGGCGCCACTGACGGGCGGCGACATCATTCTCGTGTCCGGCGGAAGCATCACCCTCGCGGACGGTGCGGAAATCGAACAAACCGGAACCGCCCGGGCGGAAACGCTCGTCTTCGGCAACGGCACCGCCGGGAGCGGCAACGGCACGCTGCTGCGGCTCAGCGGCGACACCACGGCGCAGGTGCTGCGCCAGGCCATTACCGCCGCGGCGGGCCCCGCCCTGAATATCGGCGCCGGTGTCAGGCTCGCCGGCACCAGCCTGACACTGGACTCCACCGCGGCGATGACGCTCGACGCCACGGCGCGGCTGCTCAGTCAGGCCATCAACGTCAACAGCGGGCGCATCAGCCTGGCCCTGGACAATCCCGGCCAGCTCCAGCCGGACGCCGGCCTCGTGCTCACCGGAGACGCTCTCCGCGACCTGCAGAATGCCGCCAATCTCTCGTTCCTCAGCTACAGTTCGCTCGACATTTACGGCACGGGTCAGGTGGGACGCGACACCACGCAGAACCTCGCGCTGCACGCGGCACAAATCCGCGGCTTCAACAACGCCGGCGGCACCGCCTCTTTCAATGCCGCGAACGTGCTGCTGGACAATGTGGCAGGCGGCTCGGTCCCGGGATCCTCAGGCGCAGCCGGCGGCACCATGGCCATCGATGCCGCCGTGATCCGCACCGGCGTGAACACCGTGCAGGTGGATCAGTTCAGCCGCCTCGAACTGAACGCCACGGGCGGTATTCTCATGGAGGGAAGCGGCGGACTCGCCGCCTCCGGACTCGCCGTCCTGACAACTCCGCTGCTCACCGCCGGCCCTGGCGCCATTCAAAGCCTGAGCGCAGGCGCCGCCCTGGAAATCACCGGCGGCGGAACCCCCTCCGTCGTTCCCGGCCTCGGCGCGCGCCTCACCCTCACCGGCGCCTCCGTGAACAACACCGCCGACATCGTGCTCCCCAGCGGCGGCATCACCCTGCAGGCGACCGCGGGCGATGTGATGGCCGGCGGAAGGATCGACACGGCCGGCACTTCGCAGCGCTTCTACGACGTCACCGGATACACCGGCGGCGGCAATGTCAGCCTGCGCTCGGACGCCGGTGATGTCAGGATCACCGGAAGCGTTAGCGTGGCGGCCCCGGCCGCGGGCGGCGATGCGGGCCGCCTCACCATCAGCGCACCGCAGGGCGTAGTCGCGGTCACCGGCCACCTGGCGGGAGCCGGCGGAGCCGGCGGCACTGACGGCACGGTCTCCATCACTTCCGGAACGCTCGGCTCTCTCGCGGCCTTCGACGCGCTGCTGAACGCCGCGCGGTTCACCGAATCCCGCAGCTACCGGGCGGTGAACGGCGATGTCACGGTGGACGGCACCGGCCGGGCGCACCGCTACAGCGTTTCCGCAGACCGCGGCGACATTCTCGTCACCGGTGCCGTGGATGCGTCAGGCAACGCCGGCGGCCACATCGCGATTCAGGCGCACGGCGACATCACGCTCGCGCCCACATCGACCCTCGATGCCTCCGCGCAGGATTATGACAGCGCGGGCAAGGGCGGCACTGTCTATCTTTCCGCCGGCACCCAGCAGGGTGGTCAGGCCAACACCGCCGCCGTGCTCGACCTGCAGGCCGGTTCCTCCATCGATTTGTCAGTGAATGCCGCCGCGGGCCCGGGAGAGGCCTCCGGCAAGCTGCATCTGCGCGCGCCGCAAACGAACGCAGGCACGGATGTCAGGATCAATCCCCTCGCCGGCACGGTCACCGGGGCCTCCGCGATCACCGTGGAGGGCTACCGGGTTTTCGATCTCACCGGCTCCAACGGCACCGTCAATTCCGGCGTGCAAACCAGTGTGAGGGACAACGGCGCCGCCTTCGGGGCCGCGACCGGCGCGATGCTCGACCGTCTGCTGGGCGGCGGGGCTCTGCAAAGCATCACCTCCATCCTGCCCGGCGCGGAGCTTCTGAACCGCACCGGCGACCTCACCCTTACCGCGACGTGGGATCTCTCCACCTTCCGTTTCGGACCCGCGAATGTGCCGGGTGTGCTGACGATGCGGGCCGCCGGCGATCTGAATTTCAATTTCACCAACAGCCTCAGCGACGGTTTCGGCGGAGGCGCCAACGGTTCACCTCTCTGGCAGCAGCCGCTCCTTGCCGCCGGCAGCAGTTCATGGTCCTATCACCTGACCGCCGGTGCCGCCATCGATGCGGCGGACTACCGCACGGTGCTGCCGCTGACGGAACTGGCGGCGGACCGCGGCTCGCTCGTGATCGGCAGCAACGGGAACTCCACCATGCCGCTGCCGACCAGCTTTGTGAACGTGCTCCGAGACGGCATCATCACTCCGCGCTACCAAACGATCCGCACCGGCACCGGGGATATCATGATCAACGCGGCCCGCGATGTGCAGATTCTCAATCCGCTCGGCACCATTTACACGGCGGGCTCCCAGGCCGCTCCGCTGGATCAGTTCGATCTGCCGAATCTCAGCTACCTCTCCGGCGCCAGCAGCCCGCTCGGGATTTCGCAAACGCAGACGCCCTATCCGGCGCAGTACTCGCAGAGCGGGGGAAATGTCAGCATCAGCGCCGGTCAGGACATCGCGCGCTACCGCGTGCAGGGAACCGGCGCCAATGCCGTGCTGCTGCCGGACTCCACGCGCCAGCTGCCAACCAACTGGCTCTACCGCCGCAGTTATGTGGACCCGGCGACCGGGGCGTTCGCACCCTCACGGACCAACGGCGAGACGGCGAGCACTTCATGGTGGGTGGATTTCAGCAACTTCTTCCAGGGCGTCGGTGCTCTGGGAGGCGGCCACGTCAGCATGACCGCGGGCCGCGACGTCGCCAATGTGGACGCCGTGATTCCCACCAACGCCCGGATGCCCGGAGGAACTCCCAGCGCCGGCGCGCTGTTGGAACTCGGCGGCGGCGACCTCACCGTCCGCGCGGGGCGGGACATCGACGGCGGGGTCTATTATGTGGAGCGCGGCCGCGGCTCGCTCGATGCCGGCAACAGTGTCAGGACGAACGCCACCCGCGCCGCGCTGCCGCAGGACGTGCTCACCGCCCTCGCGCTCCAGGGCGTCACTCCCGATCCCACCAGCTGGCTTCCCACCACGCTCTTCGCCGGCAAGTCCTCCTTCGAGGTCAGTGCCCGGGGTGATGTGCTGCTGGGCCCGACCGCCAATCCCTTCCTCCTGCCCCAGGGCATCAACAACACCTATCACGCCAAGACGTATTTCTCCACTTACAGCGCCACGGCCGGCGTCACCGTTTCCTCGCTCGGTGGAAATGTCACGCTCCAGAGCAATCCCGCCGGCGAACGTCCCGGCACCCTCCTCGCGTGGTACAACAACGTCCTGCGCTATACGCCGCAGTCGGGCACCTTCGCCCGCTCGCAGCCGTGGCTGCGTCTCGCGGAGACGGATGTCACTCCCTTCGCCACCGTGGCGGCCCTCCTGCCAGGCACTCTGCGCGCCACCGCCTTCTCCGGCGACATCAATCTCGCGGGCAACCTGACACTTTCCCCCGCGGCGCTTGGCACCCTGGAATTCGCCGCGGCCGGGGCCATCAACGGACTGCAGCCGAACAGCGTGGACACCGTCACCGGATCCCGGCAGTGGGGCGGCAGCACCATCAACCTGAGCGACACGGATCCCTCGCAGCTCCCCGGCATCACCGCGCCGGTCACCCTGCCCGGTCTCTCCACCACCGCCAACTCCCCGTGGATTCGCACCCTCGCCACGGTGCTCGATTCCTTGAATTTCCGCTTCAGCGAAAGCGGCAGCACCACCGGCAGTTACGCCGTGCTGCAAACCAAGCAGGCGCTCCATGCGCCGGGCCCGCTCCATGCCGGCGATCCTCAGCCGCTCCGGCTCTACGCCGGCACCGGCAGCATCAGCGGCCTCACGCTCTTCGCCGGCAAGTCCGGCCGGCTCTTCGCCGGCGCCGACATCACGGACATCTCGCTTTACCTGCAAAACGTGCGCCAGAACGATATCAGTGTCGTGGCCTCCGGCCGGGACATTGTCGCCTACAATCCGAACAGCGCCCTGCGCACGCTCGCTCAAACGCCCGGCAACCTGCTGCTGGCCACCGTGGCCGGAAAACCCGCCGCCGGAGACCTCCAGATCAGCGGCCCCGGCACACTCCAGGTGCTCGCCGGCCGCGACCTCGATCTCGGCGTCGGGCCTATCAATTCCGACCGCACCGCCCTCGGCCTCACCAGCATCGGCAATGCGAGGAACCCGTCGCTGCCATTCGAGGGAGCGCGTCTGGTCGCCGGCGCGGGTCTCGGCGCCGCGGGCGGCACGGAGAACCCGGACCTGGACTACGATTCGTTCATCACCAAATATGTCACGGCTCCGACCGTGATCGGTGAGGACACACATCATTACCTCGCGGAACTGCTGGGCGGGAAAACTTACGAGGAGTTCGCCAAATTGACTTCCGCCGAACAGGACGCTCTCGTCGCCGGGGCGCAGGCGGAGTTCGATGCCATGCCGGATGGCCAGCAGAAACTCGTGGCCCTCGATATCTTCTACCGCGTCCTGCGGGACACCGGACGTGCGCGCAGCACGACCGGGAATTACGCCGCGGGCCGGGAAGCCATCACCACCCTGTTCAAAGGCACGGCATGGCAGGGCGACATCGCCCTCACCTCGCGCCAGATCAAAACCCAGAGCGGCGGCGACATCAGCATCTTCGCGCCGGGCGGAAAACTCACCGTCGGGCTCGACTCCGCGACCGCCCAGGGGGCCGACCAGGGCATCCTGACAGAAAGCGGCGGCACCATCAGCATCTTCACTCACAACAGCGTCGTGGTCGGCACCAGCCGTATCTTCACGCTGCGCGGCGGCGATGAAGTGATATGGTCCAGCACCGGCGACATCGCCGCAGGGGCTTCATCCAAAACCGTGGCCAGCGCACCGCCCACGCGCGTCATCATCGATCCGCAGAGCGGCGACGTGAAGACGGACCTCGCGGGTCTGGCCACCGGCGGCGGCATTGGCGTGCTCGCCACTGTAGCCGGCGTCGCCCCTGGCAATGTGGACCTCATCGCTCCGGAGGGAACGATCGACGCCGGTGACGCCGGCATTCGCGTCACCGGCAATATCAATATCGCCGCCAACGCGGTGGCCAACGCCGGCAACATCGCCGCCGGCGGCAGCACTTCCGGCGCGCCCGGAGCGCCCTCTTCCGGCGGCGCCACCGCCGCGCCCCCGCCGCCTCCGCCGCCGCAAAATCAGGACGCCGCCGGTGCCCCGGCGGACACAAAGCCCGCCGCCCCGCCCGCGCCCGCCGAGGATCCGCTGTCGGAAATCAGCGTCACGCTCCTCGGCTTCGGCGGGAGCAGCGGCGCGGCCGCAAAAGAGGAGGAGGAGGAAGAGAAGCGCAGGCAGGAACAGTCCTCGCAAGAGGCGGAGTCCAAACCCTCTGAGTGAGGATGCGCCGCAGCGGGGCGCGCGCCCTGTTCACTCAAAACCGGTACTTGAAGCCGGCGGGACCTCCGGCCTCACTTACTGCAAGACTCCATCAGCTTCTCGATGGTCAGGGTGTGCTTGCGCATCGTCAGCAGCGTCTGCCGCATCAAAATCGGATCCTTGATGACCCCGTCGAGCAGATTCTCGAGATAGCCCTGCAGGATGGTGAGCGGGTTGCGCATTTTTGTCAGGACTTCACCGCACTGGCCGGGCGGAGCAGGGACGTTGCCCCCCGGCTCCTCCCCCGCGGACGCACTGTTTCCGGCCGGCGCGGGCACCGTGTTCCGCTCCGCGGCGTCACGCAGGGCGATGCGCACCAGTCTGCGGGTCGGCGTGACCCACAGGGGCACCAGAGAGAGATGAAACGAATGATCATCGCGCCAGCGCTCCCCGGGCATGGATATTGCCAGCCGCGAGAACACGGGCTTTCCGGTGTGATAAACATCGGCGGCCAGCATGGAGAGCTGCCGGTTGGCCAGCACCGCGTCGAGCTTGCGCCCAAGAATGCGCCCGCGCGGATTGAGGAGGTTCTTGGCGGAACTGTTCACATAGAGCAGCCGTCCGGTCCCGTCCACCAGCAGGCAGGCGTCCGACAACCCCTCCATCACCTGCTCCATGAACCACTCGGGCGTCCGGCCGCCGAACGGACCCTCCGCCGCCTCACCGCTGGCGGTCCCCTCCACTCCGGCGTGGAGCGGCTGGACCTTGCAGTAGAGCGGGTGCTTTCGTTCTTCGATGAGGGGCTTTCTTCCCATCTACCTGAATACACGCTGAAAGAGCCGGCACCAATCCTCGCCGCGTGACAATGTTGTGACGGGGCAAAGCAGTTTGTTTGTCGCGCGTGACAATTCCGAAGCAGAAGCCCGCCCCGCCATTGCCCGCGGGAACGATCTCATCGAACGAATGCCATGGACCCTTCCACCGAGTTCCCCCGCAAGTATGTGCTCAATCTGGAGCGCAGGCCGGACCGTCTCGAGCGGTGCCGGCGAATCTTTTCCGGGCTGGGTTGGGAGGTCGAGCGGCACGCCGCGGTGGATGCCCGGCAGCTCAAGAGTGCCCGCGGCTTCGACTCGCCGGGGCGTTATGCTCACTCGGTCAGCACCCGCATGATTCTGCGCCGGGCCGCCCTCGCCGGTGCCGCAGCGGTCCTCGTGATGGAGGATGATGTGGTCTTTCACCCCGATCTGGAGGCACGGCTGGCGGAACTGGCACTGCCCTCCGACTGGGGCCTCCTCTATCTCGGATGCCAGCACTGCGAGCGGCCCCGCCCGGTCTCGCGCGGACTGGTGAGGGTGACCGCGCCGCTGGACACGCATGCATGGGCGGTGCGGCGGAAGTATTTTCTGGAGGCTCGCCGCGCCCTGCGTGGAAAGTTCTGGCCCGGGGGCGGGAACATCCCCAACGGCGACATCCTGCTGGCGGAACTGGCACGCCGCATTCCGGCCTATGCCGCCTATCCAAATCTCGCGTGGCAGCGCGAGGAGGAAAGCGATCTCGCCGGCGGCGCCTATGCCAACTACAACTCCGACGGCACCCAGAAACACAACCGGCCCTGCCTGCGGGGCCTGCTGGCGGAGTCGCTGGGCGGAGTCGCGCACGCGCCCGCCGCCGCTGCTGCAGCGCAGCCCCGCGGATGGTTCTGGCACCCGTCACTGATCCGTGCGCCGGAGGCCGCCACGATTCCGGAAACACCGGTCACTCCGCTGCAGAGCGGCGAGCGCGTGGCGTTTCTCTTCCTGACAAACGGCCCGCACCATCACCCCGGAATGTGGGAGCGGTACTGGAACAGCGACCGCGCAGCTGTTTCCGTTTACGCCCATGCGACGGACCCCGGCTCCCTGACTGAAGGCTGGCTCCGGTCTGCACAAATTCCGGGGCGTGTCACCATCCCCGAAGCGGAACAGACAACTGTCAGGGTGCAGTTCGCGCTGCTTCGCGAAGCCCTGCGCGAGCCGCACAACCGGTTCTTCGTCTTCGCCTCGGAATGGTGCATACCGGTGCGGCCGCTGCGGGACCTGCTGCGGCTGCTGCGGTTTGACGGACGAAGCCGGTTTCCCTGGGCCACGCACGGAGAGGCGGAGGAGTTTCATCCGCAGAAAGCCGCGCGCGCCCCGGCGGCCGGACGCATTCCGCCAGGCGCATGGCGCTTCCATCCGCAGTGGCTCATGCTGAACCGCGAAGCCGCGGAACTCCTCGCGGCCAATGAGGCCCTGCTCGACTGCTTCGCCGGAACTCCGGCTCCGGAGGAGGCGGCGTTCGGCACCATTCTCCACGCCGCCGGTTATCCGCTTCTGGAGAAAGTCGCCGACCAGGAAGTCACCTGGGTGCTTTGGCTCACCAATGAGGCGCCGCATCCGGAAGTCATCACCCGCGCGGACGGAGCGGTGATGGGACAAATCGCCGGCAGCGGCTGCTTTTTCGCCGCGAAGTTCGCGCCGGGCAGCGGACCGGAGGCATTCGGCCTGCACCTGCCCTGACTGAAACCGCAGCAATTTTCCGCTGTCACCTCCCGCGCGCCCGGGCCTCTGTCGCTCCATGCGCATTCTCTATTTCGGCACCGGTGATATCGGACTTCCCGCGCTGCGGCGGCTGCTCTCGCAGCATGAAGTCTGCGGCGTGATTTGCCAGCCTGACAAACCCGCCGGGCGTGACCAGGTGCTGACGCCGCCTCCCGTGAAACCGCTGGCTCTGGCACACGGTGTGCCGGTGTTTCAGCCGCAGAAAATACGTCACGAGGCAGCGCTTGTGGCGGATCTGCAGCCGGATGCGGCGGTGGTTATGGCCTATGGGCAAATCCTTCCAAAGCAGGTGCTCGACGCTCCCCGGCTCGGCTGCTTCAATCTCCACGCCTCCCTGCTGCCCCGGCACCGCGGCGCCTCCCCGGTGCAGGCGGCGATCATGGCGGGCGACCGCGAGTCGGGAATCACCGTCATGTACATGGACGAAGGTCTCGATACCGGGGACATCCTGCTCCAGGAGCGCCTGACCCTGACCGCGGAGGAAACGGGCGGTTCGCTGCATGAACGGCTGGCGCAACTCGCGCCCGCGGCACTGCAGCGCGCGCTCGACCGGCTCGCTGCGGGCACCGCGCCGCGCCAGCCTCAGAACCCGGCCCTCGCCACGCACGCCGGAAAACTTCAGCGCGGCGACGGCGTCATCGACTGGAGCAAACCGGCGGAGGAAATCGAACGGCTCGTGCGGGCCTACGATCCCTGGCCCGGCACCCTGACGACATTGCCCGGCGGTGCCGCGCTCAAGATATTTCCTCCGCTCCAGATTTGTCAGGGAGAACCCGGCTGCGCGCCGCCAGGCAGTGTCCTGTCGGCGGATGCAGAAGGAATCGTGGTCGCGTGCGGCGCCGGCATGCTGCGTGTGCATTCTCTGCAATTGCAGGGCAGGAAGCGCATGGAGGCCGGGGCTTTCCTCGCCGGCAGACCGCTGGCACCGGGAATTCGTCTGGGAGCCTGACAAAACCATCCGCAGCGTCTCAGTCGTTCGGCAGCAGCGTCGCGCGATCGTCCCCGCGCTCCTGCGGCGACGCCCCGCCGGCGTGAGCCAACGATGCCGCAGTGGCCTGATGAGGATGCGCATCAAGCCGGATAGAATTGTCAGGATACGTCACCTCCTGCGCGGCGCGCCTCATCAACTGGTCCCGGCGGCGAACTGCAAAGA
Source organism: uncultured Akkermansia sp. (assembly GCA_964523105.1). Classification (GTDB taxonomy): domain Bacteria; phylum Verrucomicrobiota; class Verrucomicrobiia; order Verrucomicrobiales; family V1-33; genus V1-33. The sequence continues at coordinate 28,627 of CAZFZN010000044.1, read as the reverse complement.
GTCGTGAAAAAGAATTTGCACGTCCACGAAGATGAAGAATTATTCGCGACTCTTAATCATTGGGGCTGCACTGATTTCCGAGTTCCGAGAATCTTTCAGAAAACTAAATAATATTCTTGACCTTGTTACTAAGTTCGTAGTAGCTGGGATCACAATTCAAAATCGATCTGTCAACTGCGTTGTCGGATCACTCGAATGAAAACATCCGTTCGTCCATCCGACCTTGAGCTTCAAGCCATGTCCATCCTCTGGGCAGCGGGTGCCGCGACGGTTCACGATGTGCTGCGGCAGCTGCCGGATGGAAAACCCAGAGCCTACACGACCGTGCTGACGATCCTGCAGAAGCTCGAAAACAAAGGTTTGGTCCGCAAGAAGTTTAACGGACACCATAATATTTACTTCCCCGCGAAGACGAGAGAGGTCACAGTGGGACGGTTCATCCAGGAAGTGGTGAACCGGGTCTTCCACGGCCGCCCCGCCGACCTCATCGAACAGATTCTCGCCGGTGTCACTCTGACTCCGGGAGAAACCAAAGCCGTGGCAGGCATGCTAATGCGCCGTCGCCGGCGCAGCAGTCCTGCTGCGGTTGAACCAAAACCAAAACCAACAACCACCATGGCAGCGAAAAAGAAAGCCGCTAAAAAAGCGGCTCCCGCCAAAAAGGCCCCGGCCAAAAAGGCAGCCAAGAAAAAGGCAGCCAAGAAGAAGGCCCCGGCTAAGAAGGTTGCGAAGAAGAAGTAATCGCTTCTTCCCGGCCTGACGCGGATCGCGCCTCGCGCTGCGGCACGATCCTTACCACAAAGCGCCAGGCGCAGCCTCAACCGCTGCGGCTGTCAAAGAGCCTGGAGGGTTCGTCCCTCCAGGCTCTTTGTAGTTCCGGGCGGAGCCGGGGGAACACCGGACGCTTCCGCACGTCTCCCTCCGGGGCCTTGAATGAGCCAGTCCCGCAGCCTCTCAGAACCAGTAGAGCGCGGCCACATACCCCACTTTGCTCAGGAGGTGCAGGCCCTGATCCTGATGGAAGTTCGTCCACTTCTCGCATTTGGCGAAGTCGATCAGCCAGTGGAGCACGAACTCGATGAAGGCGAACACCACGGCCGCGGCCACGCCCCATGCCGCCATGATGATCCAGGTCATTCCGGCATGAACGAGCGAATGAGCGCTGAGACAGTAGATCCAGAGCTGAGGCGGCGAATCTCCGGTGTAGTCGATGCTCTTAATATGCCGGTTCTTCCGGATGGCGAGGAACTTCCCCTGCAGCGGGTAGTCCGCCAGCGCATGCCCGATCGCCAGGGCAAACAGCAGAGCCCACGGGCCTGAATAGTCCGGTCGGGACAGGAGTTGCTCTGCCAATATCATCGGAGGGGGAGGGCGGGACCTCCCTACCGATTCACAAGGGAGGCTCCGCGTAAAGAGAAGAAAACCGCCGTGCCCCGGGACTCGCCCGGCGGCCGCGGCCTGAAAATTTGCCTGGAAATTCCGCGGCGGGCGCATTAGTGACGCCCCTGCCCCTGTGGTAAGACGGTGACCGTAGCTCAGTCGGTAGAGCCCCGGATTGTGATTCCGGTTGTCGCGGGTTCGAGCCCCGTCGGTCACCCCATTTTCACTCCCCACGGGGCTGCGGGACAGGCCACAGGCAACAGTGGCCGGTCGCGCGGCCCAATCCTATCAAGTGATTCAGCCCGACTCCATCCATTCGCTCGAAGAAGAATTCGGCTACCGGTTCAACAATCCCCTGCTGCTGGCGGAGGCGCTGACCCACCCCAGTCTGGCCTACGAAACGCACCGCGCGCACTTCGACAATCAGCGACTGGAGTTTCTGGGCGATGCCGTGCTGCAGCTGATCTTCACGCACGAGCTCTTCCGGACCTTCGCGGACTACAACGAAGGCAACCTGACCAAACTGCGCGCCCGCCTTGTCTCGCGCACGGCCCTGGCGGCCTACGCCCGCGCGCGAGGACTGGGCCAGCACCTGCTCATGGGCCGGGGCGAGGACGCCAGCGGCGGGCGCACCCGTGCCAGCACCCTCAGTGATGCCTTCGAGGCACTGATCGGCGCCATTTACCTGGACGGCGGACTGGAAGCTGCGCGCAGTGTCATCCTGAGGCTGTGTGCGGCGGAACTCGCGCGCATTGCGGAAGAGCCGAAGGAAGTGAATCCCAAGGGCCAGCTCCAGGAAATGCTTCAGGCACTATCGTCGTCCGGCCCCCGCTACAGCATCATTGCCGAGGAGGGTCCGGATCACCAGAAGCGCTTCTCCGCCCGCGTCGAGTGGAACGGCCACACTCTCGGCACTGGTGAAGGCCTGAGCAAGAAGCAGGCGGAAACCGCCGCCGCGGAGGCCGCCCTCGCGTCTCCCGCCGTCAAAGAACTGGTCCGCGAGCGGCTTGAGCACCCGCCCTCACCAATCCTGCACAACCCGGCGCAGAAGTCTGCGAAAGACTAGCGCGCAACTCCCGCAACAACTCCAATCCCGGCTCTTCACCGTCCGCCGAAGCCGCTTGCGCACCATGCGACAGTGCCCGCAACTTCCGCAGCACCAGCCACCTGGACGGGATGTGGCACTTCTTCACCGCCTATACTGTACCTGTTTTAAGTACCATTCTTTTCTCTCTACCAGAGCAGTGACTCCTGATGCTGCGCCGGCTCAGGAAAGTCTCAAAAAATCCTTGCCGCGACGTCCATTAACGGAGTTAATCGCGACGAAATCATTCCCCAACCATGTCCGACGATTTCAGCAGCTCGCGGCGGCTCCAGGAACGAACATCCGAGAAGGATCCGTTCGTGTCCAAGGCGCGCCACATTCACCGCTTTCACCGGCCGCAGAAAATCAATCGCGCCAGGCGCGAGGCGGAGCGTGACCGCGTGATCTTTCTGTGGATCATGGCCGCCATCGTCGCGGTGGGCATCGTCGTCGCCGTCGCGATGTTCCTGATCAACCGGACCGCCTCCGTGGATTAGAGAACCGGCAGGCGTCAGGCCGGCACGGGAAGCTTGTTGAAGTCCCCCTGTTCGCAGGCGCGCACAAATCCTTCCGTGATGGTTTTCAATTCATCCCAGTGCCGCCGGATGAGCTGGGTTTCTGCTTTGGTAATGCGGTGATCGGCAGCGGCGTCGCTGATGGAGCCGAGCAGGTCGGCGAACTGCTGAATGATGTCGTTCATGGCCGGTGCGAGTTCGCGCCGGTCGGCGGCATGCGAGGGGTTCTTTACGTAGTAACCGCCGGCCCGCTGACACAGCCAGCGAATCAATCCCGGGTCGCGGGTCGCTTTGATCAGTTTGGCCGCGCGCTCCAGCGGATTGATCATCCCGCTGCCGGTGCCTTCGGATTCCGGCGGCTGCGCCCACTTATACACAAGGCTGAGAGAGACGCCCAGGTCGTCGGCCACCTCTTTGGGGGAGACCTTCTCAAGCGCGTCGCGGAGGAGTTCGTATGCTTCCACGGGTGATGATGGATGTTGCCGCGGGAGCGTAGCGGGGCCGTCAGGCGGGTGCAATCACACAATGGCCTCCCGCGCCGCCTGAAACGCCCGCACCGCAGCGTCGAGGTCGGCGGTGGTGTGGGCGGCGCTGACCTGAGTGCGCACCCTGGCCCTGCCCTGGGGCACGACGGGGAAGAAAAAGCCGACCGCATAGACCCCGCGGGTCAGCAGTTCCGCCGCCATGCGCTGCGCCGCGGATGCCTCTCCCAGCATGATCGGCACGATGGGATGCGCTCCGGCTCCGCAGTCGAATCCCGCCGCGCGCATGGCGGCGACGTAGTGGGCCGTGTTCGCCCAGAGGCGGTCGCGGCGTTCCGTGGAGCGCGTCAGGATCTCCAGCACCTTGAGCGATGCCGCGGCGATGACGGGAGCAAGGGTGTTCGAGAACAAATACGGCCGGCTGCGCTGACGCAGCAGGGCGATGATTTCCTTCCGGCCGCTGGTGTAGCCGCCGCTGGCGCCGCCCAGCGCTTTGCCGAGAGTGCCGGTGATGATGTCCACGCGGTCCATCACTCCGCAAAGCTCATGAGTACCCCGGCCCTTGTCGCCGACAAATCCCACGGCGTGCGAATCGTCGATCATCACCAGTGCGCCGTACTTGTCCGCCAGATCACAAATCGAGCGCAGGGGAGCGATGGTGCCGTCCATGCTGAACACGCCGTCGGTGGCGATCATTTTGAATCGCGCCCCCGCGGCGTCCGCTTCGCGCAGCTTCGTCTCCAAATCGGCCATGTCGGCGTTGGCGTAACGAAAGCGCTTCGCTTTGCACAGCCGGATGCCGTCGATGATGCTCGCGTGATTCAGTGCGTCGGAAATGACCGCATCTTGTTCTGTCAGGAGCGTTTCAAAAAGCCCGCCGTTGGCATCGAAACAGGACGAGTAGAGAATCGTATCCTCCGTGCCGAGGAAGGAGGACAGCTCCTCCTCGAGGCGCCGGTGGAGCGTCTGCGTGCCGCAAATGAAGCGCACACTGCCCATCCCGTAGCCCCAGCGGTCGAGCGCGGCATGCGCCGCCGCGACGACCTCCGGATCGTTCCCGAGCCCGAGGTAATTGTTGGCGCACATCACGATCAGTTCACGCCCGTCCTCGAGCTTGACGCGCCCGCCCTGCGGCGTGCCGATGAGGCGCTCGGTTTTGAACAGTCCGTCACTGGCAATTTGATCGAGCGTGTTCCGGAGGTGGTTTTGATAGGAGCCAAACATAATCGAAGGAGTCTGGCGGAGCGAATCCGGGAAGCAAGAGGCTGCTTCCGTGATGCTGGAATAGCCGGGCCTTGTGCCACCGGCTCACCGGTGGTTGAGTGGCGGCTATGAATGAACGCCGCGTTCTTTTCGCATTGCTCCTGCTGGCCGCTGCGGCCGCCCTTTATATCTGGGGGCTGCCTCCGGCGGACAGCAAGCCGGCCGGTTCGCCGGCCGAAAAGGACGCTGTCCAAAGATCCAAGGCGGATCCTTTTCCACAATCACCGGAATAGATGCTTCATCGCCATGACCTCCGCCGCACCGTTCTGCCTCGTCTTGTTTTGCGCCGCGATGTCGCTGACCCGGGCGGCAGAGCCCGTGACACCGGCGGCAAAGACCGCCACCATCGCACCCGGTGGCCTGAAGGAATTGGGCGCGGCGCCCGCGGAAGTGCAGGCCATGCTGCGCTACGCCCTCGAACTCACCGCCAAGGGGCTCCCTTACAAGACCGGCAGCGGAGATCCTGCCAACGGCGGCACCGATTGCTCCGGATTCGTCTGGCACGTGCTCCAGAAGCACGGACACACCGATGCCCCCCGTCAATCGGACGGCATGTACGAGTGGACGTGGAAGGCCGGCACGTTTCGCGCCTGCAACGGCGTCTCGATGGAAACTTTCGAATTCAAAGATCTGCGGCCGGGTGATTTGCTGTTCTGGGTCAACAGCACCAAAGACGGCAAAACCGACCGCGATCCGCCGGTCACACACGTCATGATCTACCTCGGCCGGCGCAAGTCCGACGGACAGCCGGTCTGCGCCGGCGCCAGTGACGGCCGGAGCTACGACGGACAGCGCATGAGCGGCATCAGCGTGTTCGACTTTCGGCTGCCGCGGCCGGAAAGTCCCTCGCGCTTCATCGGCTACGCGCGCATTCCACAGTCGCGAGGGCCATCGAAAAAACAGTCCGCACCCTGACAACAACCGTCAGGTGTTGTCACCTGGGGTCAATCCGCCGCCGCGCACCCGGAATTGATCCGCATCCCGCTCCGGCGCGCCGCTCACCAGCCATGTAGTGAATCCGAGACGGCCCGTCGTGCCCAGGCGGGTTGCCGGCACCTCCTCACGGCGCAGCACGATGGCCGCTTCCCAGTAGAGCGTCTCGCGCGTGTAGAGGCGAATCCACGCGTGCAGCCGCGCGTGCCGCACTCCGCCCGGCAGGAACAGTTCGAATTCTTCAAGGCGCATCGGTCCGAGGCGCACCTGACATTTCATCTGCCGGTCCCACAGTTTGCGGCCGGCGATGGCGGTGCGTCCGAGCGCGCTGTTTGCCTGACCGATGCTGCACCGCTGTTCCGGCGGGATATCCAGCCACTGTCCGGCGAAACTCAACACTTCCGCCGGCGTGTTGAAGTAACTCTCCAGGATGCCGCGCAGTCCCCCGGCATGGCGCGTGGGGCAGGCCAAATGCCCCGCGAACGCGAGACGGTGAATTCCCGGCACGGCGTCCGCCTGCTCCATGGCCGGCAATCCGGTGCCGCAGAGCGACGCGATCCATTCCGCAAACGTCCGGTCCTCCGCGCGGTCGAGATCCGCCGACTTCTGCGCCGCGGCCCACGCGCGGTAAAACAGCGAGATCGCGCGGTGGTGGAAGATGTCGAGGAACTCCGCGAGCGTGGAATCCTTCGGCGCCGCCGTGCCCGTTTCCAGCGCGGCATCCCCGCGCGTGCCGCGAATGTCGCTGTCGTAAATTCCCCGCTGCCGGTTGCGAATGAAGTCGGTGATCCGCAGCGGGAGCGCGCCGTTGGGACCGGTGAGTCCCGTGAACCGCACCATGAGTTTCCGCCCTTTTTGAGACGGCAAATGCGGCTCCTCCAGTGCCGACGTGGCAAAGGCCAGCGAAAGATACTGCCCGAACCGGACCGGATCCTGACGCAGCGACTTCGAGCGCCCGATGCGCGGCAGCTCCGGATGCGCGCTCTCCACCCGCCGCAGCGCGAGGAAGAAATCATGCTCCCAGGGACGTGTCAGCACGTCGTGGATCAGGGCATCGGGATCAGTGCGGGAATCGGACATCGGAAACCTCGAAGCGCATGGTTATGCGGCTCCGCCGGATTGGGAACTGGAAATCCGCGGCCGCATCGATGCCGGTGAGCTGTCGCTTTCCAGCAGTCTGCGCCGCAGTTTCCAGGTCACTGACCGAGTTCCCCCGCCACAGCGGCGGTGCGCTCCTTTTCCTTCACGTCCCACAGTTGCAGCGCGCCGCGGAAGTCGCCGGTGAGCAGTTGTCCTCCGGTGACAAAGGCGGCGGCGGTGGCGGAGTCAGGGAGGTCTTTCACGGTGGCCAGCGGGTTGCCGTTGGAATTGAAAATGCGCAGCGAGTTGTCGCGACAGGTGGCCGCGAGGCGGCCGTCGGCGCTGAAGGTGGCGCTGAGCACGCCGGGGACTTTCAGCAGCATCGTCTTGCGGCCGGGCGCGTCTTTCTTGGCGCCGTCGGCGGGCGTGAAGGATTTGGCGGCCCAGCCTTCGGCGGTGTCCCAGAGGATGAGTTTGCCGTCGTCGCCGGCGCTGGCGAGAATGAGGCTGTCCGCGCGCCACGCGAGACTGGTGATGCGAGCCTGGTGTTCGGCGAGCGTGTAGAGAATGGTGCCGGTCTTCGGATCCCACAAATGCAGGCCGCCGTTGCGGTCGGCGGTGGCGAGCTTTTCGCCGTCAGGACTGAAGGCGACGGCGGTAACCCAGTCGGTGTGTTTCTTGATCGTGCGCTGGAGCTTGCCATCGGCGGTGGAGTAGATGCGCACCAGTTTGTCAGGCCCGCCAGTGGCGATGAGCGAGCGATCCGGGCTGAGGTCGGCGGCGAGCAACGAATCGCTGGCCTCTTTGCCAGCTTCAATGACGCGCTGGCCGGTTTTGATGTCGAACACCGCGACCCCGCCGGAATGCGCGCCGCGCCCGCCCGCCGCGAGCAGCAGCGCGCCGTCTCGACTGAAGCGCAGCACGTTCGGCTGGCGTTCGGGAAACGGCAGCGCACCGAGCAGCGCCTTCGTCTCCGTGTGATAAAGCAGCACCTGCCCGTGCGCCGAAACCGCCGCCAGCGGCGCGCGCGGACTGGCCGCCAGCGCAATGACCGGCGCGGGTTTGGCAATGACACCGGCATCCGCCACCGCAGGCAAATTCTCCGGCATCGGCGGTGGGCCGTCGGTCTTCGTATCCGCAGCGGGCAGCGCCATTTGTAGCGCCGCATCGCGCGACTTCGCCACCGTGCCGCCCTTCGATTCCAGCGCGCCGCCGGCGATCCATTCTTTGATGAGGTTGAGCTGCGCGTCCGCCAGCTTCGGCTTCTTCGGCGGCATCTCCGGCTCCTCCAAGTGCGCCACGGCACGATACAGCAAACTCGTGTCCGGCGCACTGGCCTTCACCGCCGCCCCACTGCTCCCGCCCTTCATCGTCGCCGCGTAGGTCGTGAGATCAAGATCGGCTTTGAGCTTGTCCGGATTGTGGCAGCCCGTGCAGTGGTCTTTGAAGATGGGGACGATGTCGTCGTTGTACGTCGGCGCGGCGTGCGCGACGGCAGCGGTGGCGTAGAGGATGAAGGCGATGCGGCGCATGGGGGATGAGTGCTGGTGTTTGAAGCCAGATTAATATGGAAGGACAACCGGTTGGCCCCGAACCGGGGTGATGGTAAACCGTCCTCCTCCAGGGTAGGATTCGGTGACAAAGCCCGTACGAAGATCAAGGAAGCTGGTGGGGGCGATCACGTCGTACGGGCGCTCTGCTGATAGTCGCAGGGTATGCCGGGGAATTTTCCATTCGAGGCAGGTGACGTCTGTAGTTACCGAGCCGAGGGGCCAGGAGACGAAGTGATACTTGGCGGTAGAGCCGTAATAGAAGACGACACACCGGGAGCCATGTGGATCGTGAGCAATGAGTTCACCAGGGGATTTGATGCAACTCGTGCATGAATTCAGGCTGATGATGGCCAACGACAGAAATACCGGCAAGCATAGCTTTCGCCCAGCAAGCATGTTCTGGCGGGAACGGCTTTTTGATTCGGAATTCATAAACTGACGCTCAATGATTAAACGCAAACTCCGTCGAGTTCAGCAGTGCCCAGAGCACGTCTTCGTAGAACCGGCGCAACTGCTGCTTGTCGTTCAGATCGCGTTCCCTGGCGCGTTCGGAGAATCGGGAAAGCTCGTAGCCGGTGGCTTCGCGGGTGAGGGCGCGGCGATAGAGTGACTTCACGCCCTCCTCGGGCGGCGGCGCATCAGTTATCAGCTTTGTCAGCACAGGGCTGCGCTGGAGGGCCTGCTCGGTGGTGGTGCCGTTGATGAGGTGCAGCGTTTGCGCGAGCGTCGGCTCCATGCGGACTTCGCAGGCACAGACGGTCTCGCGTTTGCTCGCGCCGAAGCTGCGCAGGAAGTAATCGCGCTCGGCGCCGCCGTCGAAAATCTGCACGGCGCGCGTGCCGGCGGGCTGGCCGTTGAAGGTGGCGGGTGCGCCGGTGACGGCGCCGATGGTGTCGGCGAGGACTTCGGCCTGGAGGCGGCGCACCATGGCGTGGCTGAAATAGCGGTCGTCGTTTTCGTTGCCCGGCGCGGTGCTGCTGCTGAGTTGATACGTGGTGCTGTTGCAGATGTCGCGCGCGAGGGCGCGCACGTCGAACTTAGATTCAGCCAAACGCTTGGCCAGCGCGGCGAGCAGCGCTTCGTTGCTCGGCGGATTGGAAATGCGTCCGTCGTCCACGGGCTCGACGATGCCGCGTCCGAAAAAGTGCGCCCATGCGCGGTTGGCCACGTTGCGGGCGAACATGCGGTTGTCCGCCGACGTCAGCCACGACGCGAGGAAGTGCCGCGGGTCTTTGCCGTCCAGCGCCGGCGCGTCGCCGCCGAGGAATTTGGGCGGCACCTGACGGCCATCCACGGGATGCTCGGCGGTGGTCTTCTCGTTGTTGCCGAAGATGTAAATCTCCGTGGGCATCGCTCCCCGCTTGCTGCTCACGCCGCTGAAAAAAGCGGTGAAGCCGTAGTAGTCGTCCATCGTCCAGCGGTCGAACGGATGATTGTGACACTGCGCGCACTGGATGCGCGTGCCGAGAAACAACTGCGCCGCATCCTCCGCGCGCTCCATCGGTTTCCGCGGCTGGCCGAACGCGGTGGTGTAGTAATTCGCGGTGGGACTGGTGAGATTGCTGCCCTCTCCGCGAATGAGATCACCCACGATTTCGTTGAAGGGCCGGTTCGCCGCGATCTGCGCGCGCAGCCACTGGTGATAGCGGAATGCCGCCTTTCGCGGGCGTCCGTTGTCGGCGTTGTTCTGATTGTTGGCGCGGATTTGCAGAATCTCCGCCCACTTCATGGTCCACAGGTCGGTGAATTCCTCCGAAGCCAGCAGCTTATCAATCAGCTTCGCGCGTTTGTCAGGCGCAGTGTCTTCAAGGAAGGCTTTGAGTTCCTCTTCGGAGGGCGGCAGCGCCGTGAGATCGAGCCGGGCGCGGCGGAGAAAGGCGGCATCGCTGGCATGCGGCGACGGCGGAATCTGCAACTGCCGCAGCCGCGCGAAGACGGCTTCGTCAATGTAGTTCGCCGGCTGCACGTTGTCGGGCCACTGCAAATCCTGACGCTCCGGCAGCACGATGACTTCGCTGCCGGCGGTGAATTTGTCGAAGCGCGCAAAAATCCACGCGCCGCCCGACGCGTGCGCCGCGACGCTGCCGTCCTTGCCCGCGCCGATGGTGCCTTCGTTGTTCGTGAGATACAGCGCGAGGCTGGTGATGTCGCGCACGGAGCCGTCGCTGTAATCGGCCAGAACGACCGTACGATGCTGCATCGTAGCGTGGACCTCCGGTCCACCTTTGTCATCGGATTCACGGGGACCGGAGGTCCCCGCCACGTTGCGCAGCACGATCTTCTCCGGCAGCACACGGATGCCGGTGGCGTGCGGCGTGCCCTCGGGATCGTCCGGCGCACCGGCGGCGATCCAGTCGCGCAGCGTCTTATAATAGGCGGAGTCGGGCTGGAGGCATTCGCCGCCCGTGTGCGTCACGACGCCGGTGGCCTTTTCCAGCAGCAGCGACTTCTCCGGCACCGCGAGGTCCACGCGGCGGCCAATGTATTCCCGCGTGAGGCGGAAGTAATCGCCTGCGGGATCATAACCGAACAGCGAGAGACGGAAGCCATCCTGTCCACGTGCCGAGCCGTGGCATGAGCCCGAATTGCACCCCGCGCGCATGAAGACCGGCTCCACGTCGAGCCGGAAGGAAACGGACCGCGCTGCGGCGGAGTTCTTGACGGAGACAGGAACGGAAACGGTCTCGCCGCCGGCAGTGATTTCGATGCTGGCCTCACCGTCCTTGACCGGGGAAAAGGTAAAAGTATTCGAGTCATACGCCGCTGGAGCATCGACGGAGAGTTCGACGGCGGCAGCGGAAGTAACGTCAAGCGTGAGGCCGTCCGGCGTGATTTGCTGGACAACGATGGACTGACGCGCCGCGGCGGAGTCGAGGGTGATCTTCTCCGGGAAGACGCGGAGTGCAGCGTGGGCGGAGGTGGCCACAAGGAGCGGCGACATTCCTGTCACCGTTAGAGCGATGCGACGAAGGAGCCATTTCAAAACTCGCTGTGCTCCGACAGGCCACACAGCCTCCACCTTGCCGAAGAGTGTGCCCTTCCAGGGCAGTTGTTTTGACGGCGACAGGAATGTCGCCGCTCCTTGTCGCGTAGGTTGTTGTTTCATCATAATCACTCTACTTTCCGCGCCGGGTCCACGCGCAGGGCGCCGTAGCCGGCGACTTGTTTGATGGCGGCGCCTTCGTGTTCGACGGTAATCTCGCAGGCGACGCCGTTGTAGCTGCCGACGAGCGCGTCGGGCGCGGCTTCGATTTGGAAACTCACCTTCTCGCCCTCCACCGCGACGGGCGCGGAGAGTTTGAGGCCGCGCGGCAGGCGGATGAGTCCGGCGGTGGCTTTGCCGGAGAATTCGCGCAGGCGCTCGATGGTGCCGGTGAAGGTCGCGGACTTGCCCTGCTCGATTTTGGTGCGGGTGAATTTCACGCGGAACCACGGGTCGCTGATTTCCAGCGCCACGGGCGGGCTGGCGGTCCAGATTTTGCCGGCGCCGGTGCGATTGTCGCCGGTGCGGTTGCGGGCGGTGAAGCAGAGGTCGTATTTGCCGGGCGCAGCGTTGTTGTCGGCGCTGAGGCGGAAATTGGCCTGCGTCTCGCCTGCGCCGAGCACGAGTCCCTGCTGGCCGGTGACGCCTCGCGGCGGCTGCTCCAGCAGGATTTCCACCGGCTCGTTCCAGCCTTCGCGTCGTGTCAGGGTGAGCGGCACGGTGAGCTCGCCATTCTTCGACAGCGCGCTGGCCGGCGCGCCGGCGGTGAGAGAAAACGGCAGGGCCTCGGCGACGGCGATGCTGAGGCGGTCGAGCATGATCTGCCAAACGGGATCGTTGCCGAGCGTCACCATCGGCACCGCCTGGTTGTAGCCATAGCCGGCGGTCTTCGCCTTGTCTTCGTCCACGGGCAGCGCGATGAGTTCCACATTCGCGGCGGCGACGGACGCATCGGGCGCGGCTTCGAACAAGACCGGCACCCGCTGGTCGCTGGCGCTGAACTTCGGGGAGATGAGTTTCACGCCTTCCGGCAGGCCCCGGGCCACGAGGTGATACTCGCCAGTGACGTTCGCGCCAGGCAGCGGTTTGGTGGCGATGGAGGCGCTGGCCCGGTTCCCCTGGCCAACGGTGATGCTGTTGCGTGCGAGCCGGGCGTTGCGGTCGGGCGGCAACAGGGTGGTGAGCAGGCCGTCGCGCACCGCGGTGAACTCCACGCGATAAACGAAATTCGGACCGCATTCGCCGCGCACGTCGGTGACCGTGAGAATGTAATCCCCGTCCTCCGGCGCGGACCAGACATCGGCGGGATCGAGCCGCTCGCGCGTCGTCTGCGCGTCGAACATGCCCAGGGCGTCGTCGGTGCTGTCGTCGCTGCGCTCGGCCTTCGACGGCGCGCCGGCTTTGGCGATGCTCATGCGTCCGTCCACCGGCGCTCCGAGCGACTGCGCGTGCATGCGAATGTTCACGCGCTCGCCTTTTTTCGCGGCAAAGCGGAAGCAGTCGGCGTCGCCAGGCTTTTCCAGAATGCCGTTCACGGCGAAGGGATCCGCGGAACCGGCGGGCACGGCGGTGGCCGTGTCGGGCGTGTCGTTGGGTTCGGATTCCAGCACATTGGCACCGGCGAGCACGCGCAGGGGATTCGCCGTCGGCGTGCCGTCGTCTGCATGGAAACCGAAGACGCCTTCTTTGTCAGGCAGCGTCACTTCCGTTTGGTCAGGCACGCCTGCCGGCAGGCCGATGAGTTTCACGGAAAGCTTCTGTCCGGGATTGCCGCCTGCGGGATAAACCGCTGACGGACGCCGGAACGGGCCGGCGTGCAGGCGATAGGGCACGCGGCGGTTGCCTTCCGGAGGCAGCGATGCGGCCATCTTGATGTAGTACGTGCCGTCGGCGGGTGCCGTGAGAGCGAGGAAGGGATCGATGAGCAGCAGTGGCTGGGTGCCGGCACTGGTGAGTGCTTTTCCTTCCGCATCGAGTACGCTGATGACGGCTTCGAAACCATCCTCCCGCTGCGAAGCGCAAAGGCGCGCGCTTTCCACTTCCACGCTGATGAGGTCGCCTTTCTTCGCGTCCAAACGAAACCAGTCCTGCTCCATGCCGCTGGGCAGCGTGAGAAGCTGGCCATTCACCGTCGTGCCGGGCTGGATAGGCTCGGCGGTGGCGGCGGAACCGTTGAGGTCGTCGCGCTGGCGGTCGCCGGATTCCTGCTCGGGCACGGTGGGCAGGCCGCCGACATTGAAGAGACACACGTCGCTGAGACCGAAGGCCGTTTGCAGGCGCAACGCGTGCTGGCCCTGCGGACAGTCGGGCGCGATTTCCAGCGTCACCGCGAGGCGCGAATCCACATTGTCGCGGCGGCGCCGGCGTTCGTCCTCGGGGCTTTCGCCGTCGGCGGGCGCGGCCTTGAGGAATTTGATTTTGTCAGTGCCCGGAAAAAGCACGCCGCGCGGTTCTTTGAGAGCGATCCCGGAGAAGGTGACTTCCACCGTGGCTCCGCGGTGCCAGCCGCGCGGGGAGAAGTTGGAGACACGCGGCGCACCGGCGTCGTCGGCGAGGGCTATGACAGGGGCAGCACAGGAGAGAAGGAGCGGGATTCGTGCAGTCATGCGATGATGTCCTTCACGACTTTGCCGCCGTCCACGATTTCCATGGGCCGGCCTCCGGGGGCCATGAGTTCTTTGTCGGCGTGGATGCCGAGCTGGTGGTAAACCGTCGTCATGAGATCCTCGATGGTCACGGGATGCTCCTCGGGCTCGCTGGACGTGGCATCACTGGAGCCGTAGATGAGGCCGCGTTTGAGGCCGCCGCCGGCGAGCATGGTGGAATAGACGCGCGCGAAGTGATCGCGTCCGGCGCTGGCATTGATCTTCGGCGTGCGGCCGAATTCGCTCGTCACCATGATGAGGGTGCTGTCGAGCAGCCCGCGGCTGTCGAGATCGCTGATGAGCGCCGCGAGCGCCTGATCCAGCGGCGGAAGCTGACGCTTGATGTTATCCGCGATGCCGGCGTGGTGGTCCCAGCCGTCGTAATTCACGCTGATGAACCGCACGCCGGCCTCCACCAGACGCCGCGCCAGCAGCAGCCTCATGCCCGGCTGCGTTTTGCCATAACGCTCGACCATTGCGGAGGGCTCTTTGTTGAGCTCGAATGCCGCGCGTGCCTGCGGGCTGCTGATGAGCGTGTAGGCCTGATCGTAGAATTCATCCATCGCGCCCGGCGCGTCGCTGTTCGTCTCCAGCGAGCGGAAGTGATCCTCCACCGCGGTGCGCATGTCTTTGCGGGCGGCGAAGCGTTCCTCGTTCACCTGACCGGTCGAAGTGAGATCACGCACCTGGAAGTTGCCGTTAAAGGGATCGCTGCCGAGCCCGAATGCGGCGTACTTCGCACTCAGATAGCCCGTGCCGCCGTGCTCGCGCGTGTCCGGCACGGAAACATACGCCGGCAGGCCGTTCCGCGGGCCGAACTCATGCGAAACCACGCTGCCGAGACTCGGGTGCTTGATCGCCGGGCTCATGCGATAACCGGTGAACATGGAATACTGCGCGCGCCCGTGGTCCGCCTCGCGGCCGGCCATACTGCGAATGATCGTCGCTTTATCCAGCACCTTCGCCATCTGCACCATGTTTTCGCTCAACACCACGCCGGGGATCGCGGTCTTGACCACACCCAGCGGTCCGCGGTATTCCAGTGGCGCCTCCGGTTTGGGATCCCAACTCTCCTGCGCCGCCATGCCGCCGCCGAGGGTGACGTGGATGACGCTTTTCGCCGGGCCTTCCTTGCTGTCGTAATGTTTTTGCTCAGCCCGGGCCTTGAGCCGGAAGAAATCGCCCAGCGTGAGGCCGAGGCCGGTGAGTGCACCTGCCTTGAGAAACGAGCGGCGATAGTAATCGGGAAGTCTTGTCATGGTGGTTTAAGAGGCGCGGGGATGGCCGTAAATACGCGCAGTTATAAGAAAGTGGCGTGCCGTAATCGCGGGCGGCGGTCACGTAAGCGCGGCGAAACACTACACGGCAGGCACCACTTTACACGACATGCAGTTTTCAGTTTTCAGAATCCGAATCCCGGCGTCCGCTGCGTCCCGCTCCCTAATCCCGGGAAGCGAAAGATTTCTGCATGATCACCGAGTCCCAAGTCACCGACGCCCTCCGCACCGTAAAATGGCCCGGCTTCAGCCGGGACATCGTTTCCTTTGGCATCGTCAAGGAGATCGCCATTTCCGGCAATGACGTAACGGTGCGCATGGAGTTCGCCACCAGTGACTCCAACGTCCCGCGACAGATCAACACCCACGCCACTGGTGCGCTCGAAGCCATTCCCGGCATCGGAAAAGTCACCCTCGATTTCAATCTCAAGCAGCCCGAGGCCGCCGGCGGAGTGGCGAAGAGCAGTATTCCCGGCGTGAAGAAAGTCATCGCCGTGGCCAGCGGTAAAGGCGGTGTCGGCAAGAGCACCGTCTCCGCCAATCTGGCCGTCGCACTCGCGGCGCAGGGCCTGCGGGTGGGCCTCTGCGACTGCGACCTCTACGGCCCCAGCATGGGCCTGATGTTCGGCACCGACGAGCAGCCGATGGCGACCGACAACAACGAGATCATCCCCATCGAAGCACACGGGCTCAAGCTCATGAGCATGGCCTTTCTGCTCAGCGACAGCTCACCGGTCATCGTGCGCGGTCCGCTCGCGACGCGCTATGTGCAGCAGTTTCTCCGTCAGACGGCATGGGGCGAACTCGACGTGCTCGTGCTCGACCTCCCGCCCGGCACCGGTGACATTCAACTAACGATCGTGCAGACCGTCGCCCTCGACGGCGCGCTCATCGTCACGACGCCGCAGGAGGTCGCGCTGATCGATGCCCGCAAAGCGGTGAGCATGTTCGCCAAGGTCAACGTCCGCGTGCTCGGCATCGTGGAAAACATGAGTTACTTCCTCTGCCCGTCCGACGGCGTGCGCTACGACATCTTTGGCAAAGGCGGCGGCGAGGCGGAAGCGGCGCGCCTCAAGGTGCCGCTCCTGGCGCAGCTTCCGATAGACATCCCCACACGCGAAGGCGGCGACGCAGGGCGTCCCGTCGCACTCACGCCGGCGGACCAAAGCGCCGTGAGTGCCGCGTTCCACGATCTCGCAGCCAGGGTGCGCGCGGCGATGTAACCCGGCCGCGAGAGTTCATTTGCCAATCGCTCTACAGTGGCGCATCATCCTGCCATGATCCTGATTCGATTCACAGACCCGCAGATGGAACGGCGTGGCCTCGGCTGGCTGGCCGGGCGTTTCAGCGGCCGGACGTGGAAGTCAGGCGAAACGCTGGTGCCGGAAGAAGCTCTCGCACATCTGGCGGCGGAGGGGATCACCTTCACCGTCGCTGGACGGCCTTCGTATCAGAAACTCTATGCGCCGGTGGGAGATACTGCTGCCGTTGCGGTTTAACGACGGATCGCCTGTACCCGACGAACTGGTCGGCGGCGTCATCATTGAGCTGCGCGAGCGTTTCGCGCGCTGCATCGTTCGAGACTCAGACGATTCGCGGTATCTGGCAGCACGAAGGCCAGGTCTATAAAGACGACCTCGTGCGCTTGTTTGCCGACGTGCCGGACACGGCGGAGAACCGCGCATGGTTCGTGCAGTTCAAAGAGCGGCTGAAGCGCGACTTCCAGCAGCTCGACATTTGGATGATCACTCATCCCATCGAAGTGGTTTAGAAACTCTTATGCAGCCCACGGCTTGACCGCGGGGACGGTTTCATCCACGGCACGCCTCATTCTATGCGCATCCAAGCCTTCCGCGGTCTGACACCGCGCCCCGAACTCGCCGCCCAGGTCGCCGCCGTTCCCTACGACGTGGTGGATACCGAAGAAGCCCGCGCGCTCGCCGCGAATCGTCCTTACGATTTGCTGCACGTGGACCGCGCTGAGATCGATCTCCCGCCGGACACCGATCCCTACAGCGACCTTGTCTATCAAACAGCGGCGAAGAATCTGCAGCGGCTCATCATCGATGGCATCCTCGTGCGCGAGGCCGCGCCGGTGCTCTATCTTTATCAGCAGCAAATGGGCGCGCACGTGCAGACGGGGCTCATCGCTGCGTGTCATGTGGATGACTACGGGAACGACATCATCAAGAAGCACGAGAAGACGCGGAAGGTGAAGGAGGACGACCGCACGCGGCTCGTGGACACGCTCAGCGCGCACACCGGCCCTATCTTTCTCACCTACAAGGACCGCGCGGACGTGGATGCGCGAGTGTCAGCGCTCCTCAAAGAGCCGCCGCTCTTCGACTTCACCGCGCCCGACGGCATCATGCACCGCGTGTGGCGCGTGACCGATCCCGCGCCGTTCGTCGCCGCGTTCGGCGAAGTGGACTTCGCCTACGTCGCGGACGGCCACCACCGCAGCGCCAGCGCGTGGCGTGTAGGCACGGAGCGCCGCGCGAAGAATCCCTCACACAACGGCAGCGAGGACTACAACTGGTTCCTCGGCGTGCTGTTTCCGGCGAGCCAGCTGCAAATCCTGCCCTACAACCGCATCGTCCACGACCTGAACCGTCACACGGAGGAGGAGTTTTTCATCGCTGTCGCCGATGCCGGATTCCGCGTCACGGCCACGCAGGAGAAGGCCCCTTCCGCGCCCGGCAGCGTCCACATGTATCTCGGCGGGAAATGGCATGCGCTGTCGTGGGACGGCCGCGGCATTACGGATCCGGTGGAGAGCCTCGATGTCAGCGTGCTGCAGAATCGTCTGCTCGCGCCGATCCTCGGCATTGCCGACCCGCGCACCAGCGAGCGCATTGAATTCATCGGCGGCATCCGCGGAACTAACGAACTGGAACTCCGCGTGGACCGCGGCGATGCCGCGGTGGCTTTCAGCCTGTATCCCACCACCGTGCAGCAGCTGATGGCCATCGCCGACGCCGGCCAGATCATGCCGCCGAAGAGCACATGGTTCGAGCCCAAGCTGCGCAGCGGGCTGGTGGTGCAGACGTTTTAGCCCCGGGAAAGGAGTCGTCTCCGGCGCAGAGTTCTCAGCATTCTGCTGAGGAGGGTGCGCGTTCTGCCGGGTCTGGCCGGGCGATGACCTGATGGAGCCGGGGCGGGCATGATTCAAGGTGGGAGGCCGTGTTGGAGGCGGTCAGAAGGGACGCTATCCCCCCAGCGTTCCGACTGTCGCCCCGCCGGCATCCTTCCACTATCTGAATGACCGAAGCCTGGACATCCGAACGCCTGCACGATCTCATCGAAAGCCGCCTCAAGGGCTGGAAGATCATCGTGGTCTCAAACCGCGAACCGTACATGCACCGCCGCAAAGGAGACGCCATCGAGTGTGTCACGACCGCGGGAGGCCTGACTTCGGCGCTGCGTCCTGTGCTCGCGGCCAGCGGGGGCACGTGGATCGCGCACGGCAGCGGCGACGCCGACCGCGAAACCGCGGATGCGCGCGGCTGCCTTCCGGTGCCGCCGGAAAATCCGGCCTACACATTGCGGCGGGTGTGGCTGACCCCGGAACAGGAACAGGGGCATTACTACGGGCTCTCCAACGAAGGGTTGTGGCCGCTCTGCCACATCGCGTTCAACCGTCCGGTATTCCGTCAGGAGGACTGGGAGCAGTACCGCACGGTGAACCGCATCTTCGCCGACGCCGTGCTCGAGGAAGCCGGCGACGACCCCACTTTCGTGTTCATCCAGGACTATCACTTTTGCCTGCTGCCGCGCATGCTCAAGGACGCCGGCAAGGCCAACATGGTGATCGCGCAGTTCTGGCACATCCCGTGGCCGAACCGCGAGACCTTCCGCATTTTCCCGTGGGCGGAGGAGCTGCTCCACGGCCTGACCGGCAATGACCTGCTCGGGTTCCATATCCGTTATCACTGCCAGAACTTTCTCGACACCGTGGACCGCCACATCGAGGCGCTGGTGGATCACGAACACTGGACCATCACCCGGGGCGGGCACGATACCATGGTGCGGCCGTTCCCCATCAGCATCGACTGCGCCGGCCAGGAACGGCTGGCGCGCAGCGAGCCGGTGGAGGAGGCCATGCAGATGTGGCGTCAGAAACTGAGCCTGCGCAGCGCCCGGCTGATGATCGGCTGCGGCATCGAGCGCATGGATTATACCAAAGGCATTCCCGACCGGCTCCGGGCGCTGGACTGTTTCTTTGAAATGTATCCCGACTGGCGCGGCAAACTCAGTTTCGTGCAGATCGCGGCGCCGAGCCGGTCGCACCTTCCCGCCTATCAGGCCGCGGAAATGGAAATCGCCGAACTCGCGGCGCAGATCAACCGCCGCTGGTCCACGGCCGACTGGCAGCCGGTGCATCTGCTGCGGGAACACTACAACCGGGTGGAAATGGCTGCGCTGCACCGCCTCGCGCGTTTCATGGTCGTGAACTCTCTCCACGACGGCATGAACCTCGTGGCCAAGGAATTCTGCGCCAGCCGGTTCGACAACGACGGCGTGCTCATCCTGAGCCGGTTCACCGGCGCGCACCGCGAACTGCGGGACTCCCTCGGCGTCAATCCCTACGCCGCCCACGAGATCTCCGTCGCCATGCACAATGCCCTGACCATGCCCAAAGTGCAGCGCACCCGCCGCATGAAGCGCATGCGGGCCGCCATTTCCAGCAACAACGTCTTTCGCTGGGCCGGAAACATTCTTGCCAACCTCCTGCATTTTGAACTCCCCGATGACAACCTGTCTGAACTCAATGGCGACCCCCTGGACTGAAGCATGGCCCGAAATCGCAGAGCGCTGCGCCGCGCCGCCGCGTCTGCTCGTGGCCTGTGATTTCGACGGTACCCTGACGCCGCTCGTTTCTCATCCTGACAAAGCGGAACTGCCGGGGGCCGTGCTCGACGTGCTGCGCCGCCTGCACGCGGCTCCGGGGGTCAGCCTTGCCGTGGTCAGCGGCCGTTCGCTGGAGGACCTCACCCGCCGCGTTCCCCTGCCGGACCTCATCTTCGCCGGCAATCACGGGCTCGAAATCCGCGGGCTGGGACTCGACGGCGAACGGAGTCAGGCGGCGGCCCTCAAGCCGCGGCTGCGCACGCTCGCCGCCCGCCTGGATGAAGCGGTGGGCGGCGTGCCCGGTGTGCTGCTCGAAAACAAAGGCCTGACCCTGACCGTGCATCTGCGGAATGTCATTCCCTCACACCGCGACATGGTCGCCCGCGAGGTCCGGGTGATCGGGGCGCACGACACGGCCTTCAAACTTCAGGAGGGCCACATGGTGCTGGAGTTCCTTCCTGACATCGGCTGGGACAAGGGCGCGGCGCTGCGTCAGATCACGGCGCGGCTCGGACTGCCGCGCTGCGCCGCTTTTTATGCCGGCGACGACACCACCGACGAATCCGCCTTCGCGGCTCTGCCCACGGGCATCACCGTGCGCGTGGGCCAGCCCCGCGACACCGCGGCGCGCTGGACCGCCAACGATCCCGAGGATGTCCGGCAATTGCTGGAGTGCCTCGCGCAAGCCCGGTGCGGCGCCGGAGAAACGGCGCTGGCGGCGGCGCGTTGAGCCAGGGCCATGAAGCGATCCGATTCCTCCCCGGGACGGTTCAGCAAAATGCTGAGCGCTTCCCGGCAGAACGCGCCTGGAATCGCGGCGGCATTCCTGGCATGGTGGCGGGGCAGGGAGGCGGACTTCGCTCCGGCCTCCCGCAATTCGAATCGTCCGCAAGGCTGCGGCGGGTCTTCGTGCACCTCACCAATCTCAACTTCCCCTCTCCCAACATGAATGCTGAAACCATCCTCATGGCGACGGATCTGAATGCGGACGTCCCAAGAATCCTGAACGCGGCGGGCTCGCTGCGCGCCCTGCATCCCCGGAAACTGCTGCTGCTGCATGTGATGCCGCGCGAAATCCCCGCCGTGCCGATTGCCGGTGCGGGCGCGGCCATCCTGCCTCCGCCGCTCAGTGCAGGCTCCATGGACAGCACGGCCGATGAAGCCCTGCAGGAAGCACGCGCCAGACTCGAAAAGCTGGCCGCCGCAATGGGATCGGGGGCCGCCGTGGAAACCGAAATCAAGACCGGCCATCCGGCCACCGTGATCTGCGAAACGGCCACGGCGGCCGGCGCCGGTCTCGTGGTGGTGGCGAGTCACGGTCACGGCCTCATGCGGCGCCTGCTGCTGGGCAGCACCGCGCAATACGTCGCTAACAATGCCCCGTGCGATGTGCTCATCCTGCGTCCGCAGTCCGGTGCGGAGACCGTTCCCGCCGCCGTGGCACTGCCTGCGGCGGAGGCCGTTCCGGGCGGTACCCTGCATCCCCTGCCCGCTGCGGCCGGCTGCGTCGCTTGATGCGATGGCACTGCCGTGCATGCTGGGCCGATGAATTCCGGTGCCACACCCGCTGCCATTCTCGATGCTGCCGCCCGGGCGGTCACGGCATGGCAGCAGCTTGCTGACGTCACGGGTGAGGAGGATCGCGCCGCGCGCGCCCTCGCGGAAAAAGAGCGACGCGAGCGGTTCATCGCCCGCCTCGCGGCGGCGCATCCGGACGCGATGGAAGGCACCGGCGTGGAACCGGAGGAGGAGGAGGACGACTCCAGCTGGATCGAGCGGTTCATCGCGTCGATCGCGGAACGGCTCGCGGCGCCGGACGAACGGTTGTCAGACCAGCTCGAAGCCTGCGCCGATGCCGATGCCGCCACCGCCGCCGCCATTCGGGACTTTCTGGAGGCTCCCGGGCGGCAGTCGCCGCTGGCCCCGCGGCTGCGGGCGGAGGAAAGGATGCTCACGCGGGTCTCCGGGGCCTGCCGTCAGGCCGCCGCCGTGCGCCGCGCCACCAAACTGCCGGAGGTGCGTTAGGCTTCCGCGCCTCCCTCAGAACGGCCACCACAGCGGGATGAGCCACACCGCGAGCAGCCAGAAAATGAGATTGAGCGGGACGCCGGCGCGGAGGAAATCGGCAAAGCGATAGCCGCCCGGGCCGTAGATCATGGTATTGGTCTGATAGCCGACCGGGGTGGCAAAACTGGTGCTGGCGGCGAACGTGACGGCGACGAGCAGCGGACGGGGATCGATCCCCATGCGGGCGGCGGCGGAAAGCGCCACCGGCGTGAGCAGAAGTGCCGCCGCATTGTTGCTCATGAATTCCGTGAGGATGGCGGTCAGCAGGTAAACGGACGCCAGCAGCGCGACCGGACCGAGGGCACCGATGCCCTTGATCACAGCGTCCGCCATGAGCCCCGCGGCGCCGGTTTTCTGAAGTGTCAGGCCCAAAGGCAGCAGACATCCCAGCAGCAGCAGCACCTGCCAGTTCACGGCGCCCACCGCCCGTTCCAGCCTCAGGCAGCCGGTCGCGAGCACGGCGCCGCAGCCCGCCACCGCGGCCACCGCCACCGGCACATGGAACAGCGCCGCCGCCAGCACGGTCGCCACGAAAATTCCCGCCGCCATCCATGAGCGCCAGCCATGGGGCGGCTTCGGCTCGCGGTCGCGCAGGACGATGAAGGAATCATCGGCGCGCAGCGCTTCCAGCTGATCGCGGCTGGTGAGCAGGAGGAGCATATCGCCCTCGTGCAGACGCCAGCGGGCCAGCGCCCGGTGTGCTCCGCCCCGCCGGCTCCGGATGCCCAGCACGATGGACTCGAACTGGTCCTGAAACCTCACATCCGCGAGGGTGCGGCCGCGCAGCCGCGAGCCGGGACTGATGAGCACCTGCGCCATCACCAGATCGTCCTTTTCCAGCTCATCGCGGCCAAAGGCATGCTCGGCGTTCATGGCCACGCCCAGCTGCTGGCGGAACTGCTCCACGGCGGCGGCATCCGCGCGCACCAGCAGCACGTCCCCTTCCCGGAGCACCTGTCCCGCGGGAAGCCGGTGCACTCCGTCGCGGATCAGTTCCAGCACCTGCACCGGAGTGCCGTTGGAAACGAATCCCGCGTCCGCCACGGTGCGGCCGATGGCGGGGGATTCCGGCAGGATGCGCACTTCACTGACAAATTCTCCCGGCTCCCATGCCTCGTCGCCGCCGGAAGGCCGGGCCTTGCGGTCCGGCAGCAGCCAGCGGCCCGCGACGAGAAAGTAAAGGGTCCCCGCCGCCGTCATGACCAGACCGAGCGGCGCGAACTCGAAGAAGCCGAATTCCGGCCGGCCCGCGCTCACGGCGATGTCGTTGACGAGCAGATTGGTGGATGTTCCCACCAGCGTGCAGACGCCGCCGAACTGCGCGGCGAAGGAAAGCGGAATGAGAAACCGCGACGGCGCCAGGCCCCGCTGGCTGCAGAGGACCATCACCGCGGGCAGCAGCGCGGCCACCGCCGCCGTGTTGTTGGCAAAGGCCGAGACCGCGCCCGCCAGCAGCATGATGGCCGCCAGCAGTCCGGCGGGATGCCGCCCCGCGCGATTCAGCAGAACCGCCGCTCCCGCCACCAGACCCTGACGTTCCAGCGCGGCGCTCAGCACGAACATGGCCGCCACCGCCACCACCGCGGGATTGCTGAATCCGCTGAACGCCTCTGCGGGCGTGATCCACCGCTCCGCCGTCAGCCAGCCTCCGCGAATGCCGGCTTCTCCAATGACAAGCAGCAGCCCCAGAATCAGCACCGCCGTGCCCGCCGGCGGCAGCTTTTCGGTAACGAACAGCACGACTGCCAGGATCAGCAGTCCGGTGACGAGCAGAATCCCGGGTTCCATGCCCGTTCCGTGCCGCGCCCCGCGCCGTGCTCAAGCGCGCAGGGGCGCAGGGGCGGCCCGCCGGCCATGCGTCAGGACGGGCGGAGATTCTGCGCATTCTCCACCCCGCACAGATGCACCGCATGGCGAATCAGTTCCGCCGGGCTGCGCAGCCCGAGCTTTTTGCGAATGTTGAGGCTGTGCGTCTCCACGGTCTTGGCGCTGAGCCCGAGACTGGCGGCGACCTCCTGGTTGGTCTGGCCAAGGCCGAAGCACCGCAGCACCTCGAATTCCCGGTCGCTCAATCCGCCGAGCGGATTCTCCGCCGGGATGCGTCCGCTGGATTCCTCGAGCAGCTGCGTGGTCGTCTCCGCGCTGAATGCCATGCGTCCGCGCAGGATGGTGCGGAGGGACTCCAGCAGGGCCTCCGGTCCGGAGTTCTTGTTGCAGTAACCGCGGGCGCCGGCCCGCAGCGCGCGCCCGGCGTAGAGTGATTCATCGTGCACGGAAAAAATGAGCACCGGCAGCGAAGGCCAGCGGGCCTTGATGTCCTTGGTCAGCTCCAGGCCGTCGCGCCCCGGCATGCCGATGTCCGTGATGACCACATCGGGCCTGAGCGCTTCGATGCTGTCGAGCGCCTCACGCGTCTGGCTGCTGGCGCCGCAGACTTCGAGGTCCGGCGTCTGATTGATCCACAGAGCGATGCCGTCGCGCACCACGGCATGGTCGTCCACAAGCAGAATGCGCTTCTTCGTCAGGCTGGAGTTCGCGGGGGAGGTCATGCGCCAACCCTGCCATGAATCGGCGGCTTGTGAACTCAGCAAATTGCTGAGTGTGCGGCGGCCATTCGCGGCGATGCTGGACGACCCACTTCTCACCCATGCCACTACCGGTTCCGTGGAAACAAACCCTCGTCGTGGCCGCGGCCGCGCTCATGGCTCTGGCGAGCCTCGCCGTTTCCGTCGGCATGTCCCTGCGCCTCCAGGACCGCATCGCGGCTGTGCAGTCCGCCACCGACCTGCGCCGCCAGATCATGATGATCGGCACCTCCCTGCGGGAAGCCGAAGCCGCACAGAGAATGTACGTCATCACCGGCGAGGACGCACACCTCGCGCCGCTCACCGGCGCGCAGCAGTCCATGCCGGGCCGCTGGCGCAGCACGCGTGAGACCGTGGAGCGCATGCAGGGCTATTCACCCGATTTGCAGCCGCTGGAAATGGAGGCATCCGGGGCGCTGACCTCACTGCAGGCCACGGCGGAAGTGCGCCGCACCGCCGGGCGCGAAGCCGCCGTACAGCAGGTGGTGCAGGGCAAGTCCTATCAGAAACTCGTGGCACTGCACATGAAGATGGAAACGCTGCTGGAGGAGCTGGATGTGCGCATCGAGGAGCAGACCCGCTCCCTCGCGCGCGCCGAAGCCCGCGGGCGCGCCGCCGGCCTCGCCACCGGTCTGGTGGCGCTGGCGCTCGGTACCATGGGCGTGTGGCAGTGGCGGCAGTCGCTGGGCCACTACCGCCGGGAACTGCAGCTCAACGCGGAAAAGTCGCGCGCCGAGCAGATGGCTCAGGACAAGAGCGACTTCCTCGCCTCCATGAGCCATGAAGTGCGCACTCCGCTCAA
This sequence comes from uncultured Akkermansia sp., assembly GCA_964523105.1. Lineage (GTDB taxonomy): Bacteria > Verrucomicrobiota > Verrucomicrobiia > Verrucomicrobiales > V1-33 > V1-33. The sequence goes on along the minus strand of CAZFZN010000044.1, from coordinate 3,127 downwards.
CGCCATTCTCGGCATGAGTGAACAGCTGCGCGATACCCTGCCCCCCGGACCCGCGGTGCAGCAGGCGGACGCCATCAGCACCGCCGGGCGCAGCATGCTCCGGCTCGTGAACGACCTGCTCGATCTCTCGCGCATGGAAGCCGGCCGGCTCGAACTCCAGCGCGCCGCCGTGCCGGTGGCCGGGGAACTCGACTGGGTGCGCAGTCTGTTCGGCCCGCGGGCCGCCGAGCGCGGGATTCACCTCGAAGTCAGCGCCGCCTCCAACGTGCCGCCGGTGCTCTGGCTGGATGAAGTCCGCTTCCGCCAGATCCTGACCAATCTCGCCGGCAACGCGCTCAAGTTCACGCCGCCCGGCGGACATGTCAGTGTGCGGCTGGAACGCGCGGAGATTTCCACCGGCAGCGAACTGGTGCTGGAGGTCAAGGACACCGGATGCGGCATCCCGCACGAAATGCAGACCGGCATCTTCCAGCCCTACGTGCAGGGATTGTCAGAAAACCGCCCGTCCTCCGAGCCCGGCACCGGGCTTGGCCTGGCGATCGTGCGCCAGCTCGTGCAGCTGATGAAAGGAGAGGTGAGCCTGCAAAGTCAGCCCGGCGCGGGCGCCACCTTCCGCATCACCCTGCCGCTGCAGCTGCCGCCGGAGACTTACACGGCCCGCACCGCCGCCGTGCCCGCCGCGCCCGCCGCCTCCCCGGCGGCCGCCCCGGCCGCCCCGGCCGCCGCCGCTCCGCCCGTAAAACCGCTGGCCGCCGCCGAGGGAGCGAAACTCCAGCAGATTCTGGAGGCCCAGTACCCGGTCGCGCTTTCCACCCAGAGCACCAGCGACGTCCATGCCCTCGTCACCGCCCTCACCAAACTCGCGGAGGACGCGGGCAGCCCGTGGCTGGCCTCGCGGGCGGAGGAAATGCGGCGCGCCTCCACCACTTTCTCCGTTTCCACCCTGGCCAAACTGCTGGAAGAGCTGCCGCGGCGCCTCGCGCCGCTGCTGGGCCGCCCCGCCCCGGCGCGCGCCGCCGGGCCCTCCCTCCAGTCCGTGCCATGAATGAATCCGCTGCCAGCATCCTCGTCGTGGACGACCAGACGGCCAACCTTCAGACGGTCGGCACGCTGCTCAGCACCATGGGCTACGATGTCATGTCCGCCACCAGCGCGGATCAGGCCCTGCAACGGCTCGCCGCGCGCACGCCGGACCTCATTCTGCTCGACATGATGATGCCCGGCGTCAATGGCCTCGATCTCTGCCGGCGGCTCAAAGCCAAACCCGCCTGGGAGGAAATCCCTGTCATTTTTCTCTCCGCCGCCGGCGAGGTCCCGCTCATCACCGCCGCGCTCGAAGCCGGCGCCGTGGATTACATCACCAAACCCTTTCACCGCGCGGAACTGCTCTCGCGCATCCGCACGCACCTCGACCTGAAAGCCGTGCGCGACCAGCTGCGCCGCGTGGCGGCGGACAAGGACGAACTGCTGGGCCTCATCGCCCACGACTTCAAGAATCACCTCGCCGCCATGCAGGTGCACGCGGATTTTCTGACCAAACATGCCGCCGCCCTCGCCCCGCAGGCGGCGGAATGCGCCGCCGTCATCGCCCGCGAGAGCACCCGCATGGCCCGCTGCGTCCAGGAACTGCTCGCCAATGAAGCCGCCGGAAGGCAGCCGCTCAAGCTCACGCCGGTCAATGCCGCGGAGGTCGCCGCCGATGCCGCCACTTCCATCCGCCCGCTCGCCGCAGCCAAGCAGCAGAGCGTGGCCGTGACGCTGCCGCCCGAGCCTCCCGTCGTCATGGCCGAGGCCGGTGCGCTTCGTCAGGTGCTGGACAACCTCCTGTCCAACGCCGTCAAGTTTTCACCCTCCGGCGGCCGCATCAGCCTGACCGTCGCAAACTCCAGCGACGGCGTGCTCGTCACCGTGGAGGACAGCGGCCCCGGATTCAGCCCGGAGGACCTGACCCGAGCCTTCCAGCGCTACACCCGACTCAGCGCGCGCCCCACCGCGGGTGAAAGCACCACCGGCCTCGGCCTCAACATCGCGCACCGGCTGGCGGAACTCATGGGCGGCACCCTGACGATTGAATCCCGCCAGTCCGGCGGGCGCTGCCTGCTCCGGCTCAAGGCCGCCGGGCACCACTAGCAAGATCCCGCCGGCGCCGGCCCAGGCCTGCCGCCGCGAGCGCCAGCAGTGCGGTCATGGAGGGCTCGGGAATGTATTGCAGCCGCAGCGCGTTGAGGCGGGTGCGGTTGGCGGTGCTGTTGTCGCGGAAGAAAAAGTCGTAGGCGGAAACCCCGTCGCTGGTGAAGGTGAACGTGACCGCAGGGTCCGTTGGATGCGGCACCACATTGGAGCTGACTATCGTTTCCACGGTATTGGTCCGGTAGCCGGCGATCTGGATATTCGTCTCAAAACCGGCGACGCCCGAGTCCCAGTTCCATGCCTCCACCTGCCAAAGTCCGGCCTGCAGCGATCCGGCGCCTCCGAAGAAAAGGATGATCGCCTGGCCGTCCCCGTCATCGAATGCAAAGTCACCGGTCAGAGCAGTGGGTGCCGGTGAGCCGGTCACCAGTCGAAGGCGCGAACTGTCCGCGCTGCCGATGGAAAAGGAAACGCCGTCGAGGACCACGGCCGCGCCGTTGGAGGTGTCAGGAAGCGTGGCGTCCAGCGAACTCCAGCCGGCCTCGGTGAAGACTGGCCCGCCGGTGGTGGTCGTGCCGCCCGTCCGGGTGGAGTCGATGTCGATCATGTAAAGCGTCGCGGCGCCCGAGGGGGCGCCCAGCAGCGGCAAAAGTGGGAGCAGAGCGGTCAGCTTCATGCGAAACAGGGAATCGGTGATGTGAGTTCCAGGAGAGCAGTCTCCTTACCGGTGACAACTTCTTTTCTTTCCGCAAATGCACCGCCGCCGGCCCTTCGCCTTAAAAGGGAAATAGAACCACGAATGGACCCGGATGAACACGGATACTCAGCAAGTTGTGTTCACGGGAATCCTCCTCCGGGGGGAGTGAATCCGAATTCATGCGTCAATCCGTGTGAATCAGTGTCCCTCTGCGGTTTTCCTCCTCTCCATTTTCCTTTTCAGGATTAGCCCAAGTTCCGCAGTTGGCCTCCCCGCGAAAATATTTTCTCTCGGGCCTCG
>CAZFZN010000043.1:0-60043 GCA_964523105.1 uncultured Akkermansia sp. | reverse complement strand
CAAAAAGCCGTCGCCTGACTCCGCCCCGTCAAGAGGCGGCCCGCGTTACGCTTACCTTGTTACGGCTGGCCTGCAAACTGTACGCTGCGACTTCTAGCACTCCGTGACATTCACCGCCAGTCCGCCGCGGCTGGTTTCTTTGTATTTGCTGCTCATGTCGGCGCCGGTCTGGCGCATGGTGGCGATGACTTTGTCGAGGGAGACGGTGTGCCTGCCGTCGCCGCGGAGAGCGAGGCGGGCGGCGTTGATGGCTTTGACGGCACCCATGGCGTTGCGTTCGATGCAGGGAATCTGGACCAGCCCGCCGATGGGATCGCAGGTGAGACCGAGATTGTGCTCCATGCCGATTTCGGCGGCGTTTTCGACCTGCGGCGGACTGCCGCCGAGGGCTTCACAGAGCGCGCCCGCGGCCATGCTGCAGGCGACGCCGACTTCGCCCTGACAACCGACTTCCGCGCCGGAGATGCTGGCATTGAGTTTATACAGCATGGCGATGGCGCCGGCCGTGAGGAGAAACCGCACCGCCACATCGTCGCCGGTCGCGCCGCGCACGCGCACGAGATAATGCAGCACGGCGGGCAGAATACCGGCAGCGCCGTTGGTGGGCGCGGTGACGACGCGACCGCCGGCGGCGTTTTCCTCGTTCACGGCCATCGCCCAGAGGCTGACCCAGTCGAGCGCGATGAGCGGGTCGTGCAGCGCAGCCTCCGGATGGGCGGAGAGTTCGCGAAAAAAACGCGGCGCGCGGCGCGGCACGTGGAGTCCGCCGGGCAGCGTGCCGTCGCTGCGGCAGCCGCGCTGCACGCAGGCCTGCATGGCGTTCCAGACGCGGATCAGTGTGGTGCGGGTTTCGGATTCTGGACGAAACGCCGCCTCGTTGCGCAGCATGACGCCGCTGATGCCGAGTCCTGTCTCCGTGCAGCGCTGCAGGAGTTCCGCGCCGCTGCGAAAGGGCAGCGGGAGCGGCGTGGCGTCTTTGGTCAGGGCGTCGCGCTCCGCCGTTCTTTCACCGACGACGAACCCGCCGCCGATACTGTAATACGTTTTGCGCAGGATTTCCGCGCCGCCGGCATCGAAAGCGGCAAACTGCAGGCCGTTGGGATGCGCGGGCAGGCTTTCCATGCGGTGGAAGAGCAGACACTCCTTCTCCTGGAAGGGAATTTCCCTGACACCTCCCGCGCGCAGGGTGCCGCTGCTCCGAATGCGCTCCAGCCGCGCGGGAATGGCATCCACGTCCACCGACTCCGGCGATTCACCTTCGAGGCCGAGCAGCACGGCCTTATCGGAGCCGTGCCCCTTGCCGGTGAGGGCCAGTGAACCGTAGAGATGAGCTTCGATGCGAACGGTTTGCTCCAGGAGTGAAAGTTCCTCCAGCTTCTGTACAAAGCGGCAGCCCGCCCGCATCGGACCGGCCGTGTGCGAACTGCTCGGGCCGATGCCGATGGTGAAGAGGTCGAGAACGGACAGACTCATCGGAGTGAGGCCAACTGCCCGCAGCCCGCGGCGCGTCAATACCGTGTTCCAGGCCGTTGTAACCGTCGACTTGCATCAGGCCTCTTCAGCCGGAGATACCTTCCTTCATCATGAACCGCATCCGTATTGCTGCTGCCCTCCTCCTTTGCCATGCGACGCTCCACGCTCAGCAGCCGGACGCGCCCGGGTCCCCGCCGGTTCCTCCCGGCATCGAGGCCAAACTCGATCTGCCCTACGCCGCGACGGAGAACCCCCGGCAGCGGCTCGACCTTTTCCTGCCAAAGGAACGCGGCGCGGCGAAGAAACTGCCGGTGCTGGTCTTCATTCACGGCGGCGCGTGGCAGGCGGGCAGCAAAGAGCTGGGGCGCGGGCAGGTGATGCGGTTTGTCAGGGAAAGTAAGTGCGCCGGCGTGAGCGTCGGTTACCGCCTCAGTCAGGAAGCACAGTGGCCCGCGCAGATTCACGACTGCAAGGCCGCGATCCGCTGGATCAAAGCACACGCGACAGAGCACGGACTGGATGCCGAGCGGATCGTCGTCTGGGGCAGTTCCGCCGGCGGTCATCTGGTGGCCGTGCTGGGTACTAGCGCGGGCGTTCCGGAAATGGATGGAAAGCTTGGGCCTCACACGGACAAGGACACGAAGGTGGCCGGCGTCATCGATTTTTTCGGTCCCACCGATGTCTCCAAAATGAATGCCCAGCGCCTGCCGGGCACGATGGACCACGACAGCCCGAATGCGCCGGAGGCAAAGCTGCTCGGCGCCCCGGTGCAGACCGTGCCTGACAAAGTGAAGAGCGCGAATCCGCTGACCTATGTGGACAAAAGCGATCCGCCATTTCTCATGGTCCACGGCGACAAGGATCCGGTGGTGCCGCATGGACAAAGCGAAATCCTGCAGGCCGAACTGAAGCAAGCCGGCGTCGCCAGCGAACTCTACACAGTGAAAGGCGGCCAGCACGGCGGCTTCCGCGATCCGGAGGTGCCGCGCAAGGTGGAGGCGTTTCTCGGGGAGCGGTTTGCGGTCAAACCCGCGGCGCCGCCTCAATAAACATCGCGGAGATAACGCTTCGCGCGCTTCATCTCCGCGACATAGGCCGCAGCGTCCGTTTCGGTTTTCCCGCCCGCAACGCGAATGACTTCGTGCAGCGCGGCATCGACGTCTTTGGCCATGCGCGAGGCGTCGCCGCAGACGTAAAAGTGCGCGCCTTCCTCCAGCCATGACCACAACTCCGCGGCGTGCTCCAGCATCCGGTTTTGCACGTAGATTTTCTCCGCCTGATCACGCGAGAACGCGAGATCGAGCCGTGTGAGGTGCCCGCGTCGCTGCCATTCCGTCAGTTGTTCGCTGTAAAGAAAATCCGTGGCCTGGCGCTGGTCGCCGAAGAACAGCCAGTTGCGGCCGGTGGCGCCGGTGGCGAGGCGCTCTTCCAGAAACGCGCGGAACGGCGCGATGCCGGTGCCGGGTCCTGCCATGATGACCGGTACGCTGCCGTCCGCTGGGAGACGAAAATGCGCGGACTTCTGAATGAAGACGGGGGCCGAGTCGCCGATGGGCAGGCGGTCGGCGAGGAAAGTCGAGGCCACGCCTTTGTGGGCGATGCCGTCCTTTTCGTAGCGCACAGCGGAAACGGTGAGGTGAACTTCGCCGGGATGAGCTTTGGGGCTGGAGGAAATGGAATAGAGGCGCGGCTGCAGTTTGCGCAGACCGGAGATGAACTCCTGTGCGCCGACTTTCGCTGCCGGGGTCACGCCCAGCAGCGCACGGATTTCAAAATGCCGCAGCAGCGCCTCGCGCAGCGGCAGCGACGGTCCGTCTTCGATTTGCACCACGGTGTCGCCGCTCAATTCGTGAGCATGCAGCACCTGATCGACCACTCCGGGACAGTTGGTGACAAAGACGCCGAGCGCGTCACCGGCTTCGTATTCCATGCCGCTCTCCGGAAGCGCGAAGGCGATGTGCCGCGTGTCTTTGGCGGAGCCGCGGGCATTGAGCAGATGGTTTTCCACCAGCGGTGCGGGGCATGGATTCTTCCTGGAAAATCCGGACGGAATTTCCGCCGGTGCCACCGCAGGCGCCGCCGCAGGAAGCACGGATACAGCGGCGGGCGCGGCGGCCAGCAAGGCCTCCAGCGCACCTGAACTCCACGCTTTGGCGGGCGCTTCGAACTCCACGTCGCAGTCCTGGCGCGGATGAATCCTCACAGCTCCGAGTTCGGCGAGTCGTTCGTCCAGTTTGCGGCCGGCGAGGCAGAATGTGTCCGCGTAATTCCGGTCACCGAGGGCGAGCACAGAGTAGCGCACTGATTCGAGCCGCGGCGACGAACCGTTCTGATTGAGCTGATCCCAGAAAACGGCAGCATTGTCAGGCATGTCGCCTTCGCCCCATGTGCTGGTGATGACGAGCACATTCGGCTCTGCGGCCAGGGCGGCGGCCGTCATCGTGTCCATGCCGGCGGCCCGGGCGCTGAAGCCGCGCGTGTTCGCCTCTTTCGCGACCTTCTTCGCGAGGCTTTCCGCGTTGCCGCTTTGACTTCCGAACAGCACCAGCAGCGGCACGGATGCCGCGGCCGTCGCGGCGGGTCCGGCCGCGGGCGTGCGGCTGAGAATTCCGGCAAGGAATCCATTGAGCCAGGAGCGTTGCTCGGGCGAGAACGGAGCGGTGTCGGGAATGAAGGGAACGGCAGTCATAAAATGCTCAGCTGCAATGAGCGGGATTCATGCCAGCCGCCGCCGCGGATTCACCTGCGGCGCGGGCGGACTCGTTGAACCTTAACAGGGAAATTGAACCACGGATGGACCCGGATGATCACGGATACTCAGCAGGTTGTGTTCACGGGAATCATCCTCCGGGCAGTGAATCCGAAGTCATGCGTATATCCGTGTGAATCAGTGTCCATTTGGCTCATCAGTTAAGATGAAATGTTCGCCCGTCTTCCTTCGGTCGGCTGCGGTTTTCTTCCTCTCCATTTTCTTTTTCAGGTTGAATAACAAAGCGGGGTCGTCCCCGGTAGGACGACCCCGCCTGCACCCTGGCCCGCCGCAACCCTGGCGGGCCGGACAGACAGAGAAGCGAATTCCGTGCCGGATTCGCGATGAATAATCCTCATCCTTGCATGACCGCCGCGAGGGCAATGGCGGGGATTTTCGGCGGCCGCACGCCGGTCAATTTTCTGCATCAGCGCTTCATTGCCATCCAAATGACGACGGCGAGGAGAATGAAGCAGGCGGTGCGCCAGAAGGCGACCGGGTTGCGCTGGAGCAGCGGAGTATCGTCCTCGAACCAGGGCTGCACGCCGTCTGGATGGTCGAGGTCGTGCTGGAGTTCGGTGTAGTGCTCGTAGCGGCGATCCGGCTGGCGCGCGATGGCGCGGAGGATGACGGCATCGAGCCACGGCGGAATGTTGGGATTCCAGCGCGAAGGACGGCGCGGCGCGGTGAAGGCGGGCGTCTGGAATCGCTCGACCTCGCCGTAGGGCAGGCGTCCGGTCAGTGCTTGATAGAGAGTGACGCCGATGGCGAAGATTTCTGTGCGTTCGCTGAGCGGCGTGCCTTGGAAGCGCTCCGGCGCGAGATAACTCGCGGTGCCGGCACGTGAGGAGACGGAGAACAGTTCGGCGGCGCTGCCGAGGTCCACCAGCTTGAAGGAAAGCTGCGCGTAATCGCCGATGCAGAGAATGTTCTCCGGCTTGATGTCGCCGTGCGCGAGGTCGAGCCGCAGCAGGTCACGCGCGGCGGCGGTGAGGAATTTTCCGAGGCCCGCGGCGGAATCCACGGAAAGCCGGCGCTCACGCAGCACCGTGTGCAGGCTGGGAGCCTCCACGAATTCCATGACATAATAACGCGCAGTTTGGTCAGGGGGTTCCTCCGCATGGACGAAGTGCTCCGTTTTCAGACGCGTCGCATTCCATGTCTCGCGGATGAAGGCGTCGAGATGGGCCGCACTGTCCCGGGCCTCGAGCGGAGCGAACTTGAGCACGGCGCGGGTGCCGTTTTTCTCCGCCAGCCAGACGCGGTCCGTGCCCTGAAACGACCGCAGCAGCTGCCAGCCGTCGATCGCCGAGCCTTTGTGCAGGGCTTGCGGAATGAGCAGCGGGCGTTCGGTCATGGCGCGGAGAGTGCCGGTGGACCGGATATCCAGCACGATGGCGCCGGCGTCGTCCAGACTTTCCGCGGTGGCGTTTTGCCGCGCCTCCAGCACGAGGCTGCGGGCGCTGAGGTGATCTGTGAGGGCGAGAGCGATCCGCTGAGGTGTCAGGTGATTGGAGACCCCGTCGGAGCAGAGCAGAACGGCATCGCCGTCCTGCACGTCGCAGGAAAAGACGTGCGGCTCGACCTCGGCAGCGAGCCCAAGCGCGCGGGTGATGAAGCCCGGCTGCTCCGGATCGGAGTGATCCAGCGACAACTGCCGCAGCGCGCCGCCGCGTGACAGGTAAACGCGCGAGTCGCCCGCATTGAGCCCGTGCAGCCGCGTGCCCTCGATCACCGCCACGGCCAGCGTGCAGACCATTTCCACCCGGCCTTCGCGGGCCATGGATTCCTGATAGAATGTGCGGCTCAACTGACGTGCAAACTCCAGCAGCGTGCGCTCCGGCGTCCATGCCCGCGGGCGGACGGCGTAGTTCCCGGCAAACATGGCCGCAGCACGGCGCGCGGCTTCAAGCGCGGGGCGTCCGGTGCCGGCGCCGTCGCACAGCACCGCGAGCAGCGATTCGCCGCGCTGTTGCCATGCCACGGCATCGGCGCAGGCGCCGCCTTCATCGCGCGGCAGAGCGCAGGTGGAGACCTGGATTTTCATTCCGGGCCTCTGGCGCAGGATTCACGCAGGGAAAGCGATGTCTCCACAACCACGCCGCCGGCGTCACACATCCGCCGCCGGCGCAGGCTTCCCGCCCATTTGGAGGAGATGGTTGGAGGGGGGGCTGCCCTTGGGAAACCGGTGCGTGCGGTCAGCCATCCAAAAGAAGTCACGGCAACGGGCTCTGCCAGAGTGCGCGGATTTCTCCGCACCGCAGCATACAAGGAAGGGCTGAGACAAAAGGCGACTGGTGACCCGGGGCGGCGCTCCCGGGTCGCTGGCCCCGGGCTTTGGTGCCTGGCCCCGTTGGAGTCTTTTGGTTCCGGTTTCGCCGGATGGAGCCGTGTGAAGAACCCCCGGCGGGCAATTTTCGCGCAGCAGTCCCCAGGCGATGCGGAGCGGGCGGCGGGCGGTGCGGCAGGATGCGGGCAGTGAAAAATTACATCCGTCAGCGTCCCTGGCTCATTATCGTCGCCGTAAAGGTGCTCTTCGTCACCTGGTGGATCGGCTTCGTCTGCTGGGCCTCGCAACATACGCCGGACGACGTTCCGGCCGCCGCGCAAAGTCATGGCCGCCCTTGAAACAGTGAACACCGCCGCCGGCGCTCTCGCGGCGGGATTTGCCACCAGCCTGCACTGCGCCGGCATGTGCGGTCCCGTGGCCTGCAGTCTCATGGGGCTGAAGGGCAGTCCGCAGCATCAGCAGCAGGCTGCGGTGCTTTATCATGCCGGGCGCGTGCTCAGCTACACGCTCATCGGTGTGCTGGCGGGTGCGCTCGGGCGCTGGCCGCTCGAAAAGGTCACCGGCACACCGGTCATGGTGCTGCCGTGGTTGCTGACAGCGGTGCTGCTGTTCATGGCACTGGGATTGCATGTGAAACTGCCGCGGCCGTCGTTCCTCAAAATGTGGTCGGCGCGCACCCGGCTCAAGCTCTGCCGCATTCCCGTGCGACGCGGGGCCCTCGCGCTGGGAATGGCCACGCCGCTGCTGCCCTGCGGACCGCTTTATCTCATGGCGGGCATCGCTCTTGTCAGCGGCTCCGCCGTGCGCGGCGCGGAATTCATGCTCGCCTTCAGCATGGGCACCATCCCGCTGCTCTGGTTCGCGCAGCACCGCTTCCATGTCTGGAGGCAGCAACTCAGCCCCGTGGCGATGGACCGCGTGAAACGCGCCGTCTGCCTCGCCGGTGCGGTGATGCTCATGATGCGCCTGTGGCCCGCCACGACTGCCACTGCGGCGGAGGCAAAAGCCACTCCGCCGGCCTGTCCGTTCTGCGATGACGCCGGCACGCCCGGGCAGTCACGCTGATTTGATGGCTCCACCGCAACTGCTGCCGGCGCCTGCAGTGCAGCCGAGACAGTGGTTTGCTGTGAGAATGGGAAATCCGGCGATGCTTTGCGGCGTCACATCCCAGAGATGCAGTGATTTGCCGTTCCGCAGTTGCATCCCGAGCATCTGATTGAAATCGCAGTCAAAGACTTCACCCGCCATGCCGATGTTCAGCGTGGTGCGGCACATCAGTCCGTCCACCGTGGCAGGATTGAAGCTGTTGGCCAGCAGTTCCAGATAGGCCTCCCACTGGCCGCTGGCGCGCAGATCTGCAGCGAAGCGGGCGATGGGAAGATTGGTGATGGTGAAGAGCCGGGTGAAGACGATGCCGTAGCGCCTGGCCAGTTCCTCTTTGTAGTCGGCTTCCAGTTCCGCCTGCGCCGGCGGGAGTTTCGGGCCAATGGGGTTGTAAACGAGCGTGAGCGGCAGCCGTGTCCCATAGCCGGCGGCGTTGAGCTTTTTCAGCGCGCTGATGCTGCGGCGAAAGACATCGCTGCCGCGCTGGGCGTCCACGTTTTCCTCCAGATAACAGGGCAGAGAGGCGACGACTTCCACTTCATGCGCAGCGAGATACTCCGGCAGGTAAGCGTGGGATTTCGTTTCAATGATGGTGAGGTTGCAGCGGTCAATGACGTGCGATCCGGCGCTGCGGGCGGTTTCGACGAAGTAGCGGAAATGCTCGCTTAGCTCCGGTGCCCCGCCAGTGATGTCCACCGTGGCAGGCCGGTGCTCGGTGATCCACTCGCCGACTCTGCGCGCTGTGGCTTCATCCATCATTTCCGTGCGGTGCGGTCCGGCATCCACATGGCAGTGCGTGCAAGTCTGATTGCACTTTCGGCCCACATTGATTTGGAGCGTCTGGAAGGCGCTGCGGGTCAGCGGGGTGTTGTGTTTCTGGAGTAAGGTCTGAAAACGGTTCATGCGACTCATTCAGCAGCAAGCAGCACCGTCGCCACCGCCATCGCAGCAGGTGGAGGCGGCGGTGGTGGCGTGGTAATCCTGGCCTTTGGTTTCCCTGGGATGGCGCAGGCGGGTGATGGGGCAGTCGAAGGGCTGAGCGTGTTCTGCCTCGATGGGCTCGCGCGGCTCGATGAACTCGAAGCAGTCGCGATAGGGGGCCTTCTGATAAAGCTGATACGTCTTGTCGCAGACCGCGTAGCGCTTGCCGCGCTCCATCGCGTGGCCGTCGTCGTCCAGCACTTTGAGGAACGGGCCTTTGTAGATGACGGCCTGATTGCGCTCGAAGCACGGGCCCTGCTTCCCTTTCCACGCCTGCACGGTCACGCTGCGGAATTCGATGCCCTCCACAGTTTGCCACGGATCGGCGTCGCGTTTGAGGATCTCGATGCCGTAGAATCCGGCGTCTTCAAAAGCCTTGAGAAATCCCTCCTCGGTCAACGCGCCGCTGATGCAGCCGCTCCAGAGAATGGGGTCGCGCTGCATGTCTGCGGGCACTTCCTCATCGCTCACGATGTCGGAAATCACGGCGCGGCCACCGAGCCGGAGCACGCGGAAGATTTCCTCGAACAGGCGGCGCTTCTGGCGGGCTTCCACGAGATTGAGCACGCAGTTGGAAACGACCACATCCACCGATTCCGTGGCTACGAGAGGGTGCTTCACGCGGAGTTCTTCGGCGAGTTCATCTGCTGCGAGGAAAGAAGCGGCATCGGCGATGGGGCGCTTTCTCAGTTCCGCGTCGAGGATTTCCAAATCCAGCGCGAGATCCTGAATGCGGCCTTTGCGGAACTCGACATTTGAAAACCCGGTGCGCTCCGCGACGATGGGCGCGTTGCGCCGCGCCACTTCCAGCATGTCCTCGGTCATATCAACGCCGATGACTTTGCCTTTCGCTCCCACCACCTGCGAGGCGATGAAACAAATCTTCCCCGTGCCGCTGCCGAGATCGAGCACCGTCTCGCCGGGCTGGAGATATTTCGACGGATCACCGCAGCCGTAATCTTTTTCGATGACCTCCTGCGGGATGATTTTCAAATACTGCGGGTCGTAATTCACCGGGCAGCACAGGGCGGCCTCGGGAGCTTTGGCCGCAGCGGCGTAGCGGTCGCGGGTGGCGGTTTCGGACGACGTTGTTCGGACGGACATGGGATGATGATCTTGCGGGCGGAAGTCACGACTGGCAACGGATGGAGCGACGGGAGTTTCGCCTCCACCCGTTGCCGGGTCCACTGAGGAGGCGTCCCGCTCAACGGGAGCAGGACGGGCACTGATCCTTTGGCATCCCGTGAGGGCAGGCCGGGCTGGAACCGGTGGACGATGGTTGGCACGTCGCGCAAGACGACTTGCAGGAGGACAGGGCAAGTGCCAGGAGGGCGGAGCAGCAGAGGGCGAGCATGATGCGATTCATGGAATGCGATGGAGTCGGGTTGGTGGTTGTTGTTTCAGGCCGCGGCTGCGGCGATGTTGAGCCGCTTCGGCGGTGCCGGCTCTTAACGGAAAAAGTCATGCCCTGAAAAGTTCCCGGTGACCGTGCGCAGACGGCCGCCTCCGGAGCGAACGCATCCCGCGCTGGCGGAGCGGGAGGGCGGTTGCCGGGCCGGAAGGGTTGAGGCAAACAGCCATGATGAACACGCCGGCCACTCAATCACCCGATCCCTCGTCGCGTTTCGCCGCCGTCGCGGCGCTGCTGGCCATCGCGGCCTCCGCGGGCAGCGTGTGGCTGAGCGCCGGCTTGAAGCTGAAAGCCTGCCCGCTGTGCTTCTATCAACGTTCGTTCGCGATGGCGGCGGCGGGAATCCTGACGATTGGCCTGCTGGCGCGCTCCGCTCCGCGCGGATTGCTGTGCGTGCTCGCGCTGACGCCGGCGGTGACCGGGTTTGGCATCGCGGCGTTTCACGTCTGGCTGGAGCTTTCCGGCAGGCTCGAATGTCCGGCCGGCCTGTTTGGGCTGGGCTCGGCTCCGCAACAGAGCGCCGCGATGCTCGGCCTGCTGATGATGACGGTCGCCGCGGGCGCATGGCGAAGCCGGATGCCCGGGGCCGCCGTCAGCGCGGTCGCCGCGGGACTGGTCTTTGCCTGGGCCTCTATCATCAGTGCTCCGCCGCTGCCCCCGGCACCGGCCAAAGCCTATGACACGCCGCTGGACATGTGCCGGCCGCCCTTCCGCGGCTGACCCGCGCACGCCGGAAACATCGATCCCACATTTTCCTGACATGCCTCCGGAATTCGTTCAGACCTGCAAAAGGGCATTGCCGGTGCTGCTGCTGGCCTGCTTCTGGTTGTGGGAAACGAAGCGCCCGGCCCGGAAACAGGAGCACCGCTGGGCGCACGCGGGCCGGAACCTTTCGCTCGCCGTGGTCAATACGGTCGTGCTGGCCTTCACCGTTGGCCTGACGACTGTCATGGTGGCGGAGTGGGCCGCCGGGCACAGCTTCGGGCTGCTGCCCCTGACAAATCTCGATCCTCTGCCGCGCGCAGTGCTGGCGCTGCTGCTGCTCGATGCGTGGATGTACCTCTGGCACCGCGCCAATCACGTGCTGCCGGTCCTGTGGCGCTTCCACCGGATGCATCACAGCGACCCGGCAATGGACGTCACCACGGCGACTCGCTTTCACCTCGGTGAGCACCTCATCTCCGCGATTCTGCGCCTCCTGCTCATTCCTCTCGCGGGATGGGAAGTGTGGCATCTCGTCATTTACGACACGCTGGTCATCGCCCTGACTCAGTTTCACCACGCCAATATCTCGCTCGGCAAATGGGACCGCCCGCTGCGGCTGCTGATTGTCACTCCGGACATGCACAAAATGCATCACTCCGACTATCAGCCGGAAACCGATTCCAACTACTCGACCATCCTCTCCGTCTGGGACCGCCTCGCCGGCACCTTCACCATGCGGAAGGACTTGAGCGCGCTCGTCTTCGGGCTCCGCGAATTCACGGATCCGGCCTGGCAAGAGTGGCGCGGGATGTGGAGAACGCCGTTCGTTTCCGGGAAGCAGGCCGCCAAAGAGGAAAACTGAGATCGAAGACTCATGGGCGATGCAGACGACATTTTCGACACCCACGCTGAAGAGTACGACCGCTGGTTCGACTCACCGGAGGGACGCGTTCTTTTTGCCAATGAACTGGCCGCCGTCCGGCTCCTTTGGCGCGACGATTGGCGCCCGGCGCTGGAAGTGGGAGTCGGCACCGGGCGCTTCGCGAAGGCCCTGGGAATCGAATACGGTCTCGACCCGGCAGCCGGAGCGCTGCGGCTGGCGGCGGCGCGGGGAATCCGTGTCCGGCAGGGGCGTGGCGAGTCCTTGCCATGGGATGACGGCACATTCGCCGCTGTGTTGATCGTGGCTGCACTTTGTTTCACGGACGACCCGCGGGCAGTGCTTCGAGAGGCCGCGCGGGTTCTGCGGCCGGACGGGCAGTTGCTCGTTGGAGAGTTTCCCGCCGATTCTCCGTGGGGCCGCGACCTCAATCGGAAGCAACAGGAAGGGCATCCCTTTTACCGGAACGCAAATCTGCGGACTGCGGCGGAATGGTGCACCATGATCAGCGGTGCCGGGCTGGAAGTGGAGGCGATGTCCTCCACGCTGCGGCAGCCGCCCGGTGCCGTCGCCGAGGTTGAAACTCCGCAGTCAGGCGGGCCGGAGGACGCGGGCTTTGTCTGCATCCTGGTTCGTCGAAGGCGAGTCCCCTGACCATGCTCCGGCGGATGGTCGTGCCAGGATGCTGCCCTCGCGATCACTGCCGGTGCGCGCCCTGGCAATCCGCGCAGGGCCGGTGCCATGCCGCAGCGGCAAACGCGGCGTCCAGCGGGGGATTGCCAAGGTGGTTGGCGTAGTTGCTCAGCGTTTTCAGTGCCAAAATAGTGAGCACATCGAAGACATGGCTAACAGAGAAGCCCGCATCCAAGAATGCCTGCTGCTCCGACTCCGGAACCCAGCCGCGATTTTTGACGACACTGCGGGTGAAGGAGGCAAGCGCCGCGAGCCGCGCGTCGGCCGGTGCTGTGCCGGAACGGATGGCCGCTACGGCGTCAGCGGGGGTTTTATACATTCCCGCCACGACGGTGTGAGCGGCCACGCAGTATTCGCAGCCGTTTTCCGCACTGACGCTCAACATCACCACCTGCTGCTCCTGTGGTGTCAGGCCGGAG
Organism: uncultured Akkermansia sp.; assembly: GCA_964523105.1. Classification (GTDB taxonomy): domain Bacteria; phylum Verrucomicrobiota; class Verrucomicrobiia; order Verrucomicrobiales; family V1-33; genus V1-33. The sequence continues at coordinate 47,338 of CAZFZN010000043.1, read as the reverse complement.
TGGGTGCCGATGAGATCGGTCAGGGTCAGGTAGGCATGCACGGCCAGCGGCGAGTGGGCAAGGACCCCGTAGGTATTGGGGACAAAGCCGTATTTCCTGCTTACGCTTTCGAGCAGTGGCTGGACGGAGGCGGGGGCGGTTTCGGTAGTGAGTAGAGCTGTGTTCATGGTGTTTGTGGACCGATGAGCCGTTCGCGCTCTGCCATGCATTAACAGTGACGGCAGGAAAAATTGCTGTTAACGCCGGAACAGCCCCGCCGGCCAAGTCACCAGCACCCGCTCTCTTCTGTCATGACGCCTATCACCCCCGAACACCTGCTCGCCGAGGCGCAGTATCTCTTTGCCTGCGCTCTGCAGCGCGTGGGCGACCACCACCACGCCGAGGATCTCGTGCAGGAGTGTCTGCTCACGGCGTGGCGGAAGCGCGAGTCGTTCGCGGGCGGCTCGTCGCTGCGCACCTGGCTCACCGGCATTATGAAATTCAAAACTCTCGACCACCACCGCGCGGCCCGCCGCATTCCCACCAGCCAGGCTGCCGAAGTGCCGCCGGAAATGGATGCCAGCTCCAGCGCGCATCCGCTGGATCAGCTCTTCAATGCCGCCGGAGCATGGAAAGTGGACCCCAACTACGGGTTGGAATTGCTGAGTGAAGCGCCCGACACCACTGCCAGCCGCGCGGATGTGATGGCATGGGTGCGCCACTGCCTGCGCCGCCTGCCGGAACGGTTGCGCCTTCTTTTCACCCTGCGGGAACTCGATGACCTGCCCGTGCCGGAAGCCGCCGCCGCCGCCGGGGTCACGCCCGGCAGCGCCGCGGTATTACTCACCCGCGCCCGCCACCAGCTCCGCGCCTGCCTCCAGCAACACGAAGTCACGCTATGAAAACGTCCGCCGATTCTCACCCGCGCCCGGTCCCTGCTCCCCCGCTGCGTTATCGCCTGGTGCACACGGTGATGTGCCCGCTCATGAAATTGATGGGCCTGTCCTGCCGGCAATTCGCCGAACTGGCTGCGGTGCGCATGGACCGTCCGCTCCGTGCCCGGGAAGCGCTGCGCTTCCGCTTTCACCGCGCCCTGTGCAGCCTCTGCCGCCCGCTGCCGGCGCAACTGGAAAACCTGCGCACCCTCACCCGCTGCGCCTGCGCCCATGATGCGCCGCCCGCGGAGCCGGAACCCGCGATCGAACTGACTCCCGAAGCCCGCCAGCGCCTGCGCGATGCCCTCGACGCAGAATGCCGCAATACCCGTCACTGACATTTCCGTCCGATGACACCGCCCGTCATTCCCCCTCCCGACGAATACAACGCCGCCCTCACCGCCAACGTCCATCCGGCGAACTGGAGCAATCCCGTGCCGCAGGGCCGCTACAATCTCGTTGTCATCGGCGCAGGCACCGCCGGGCTGGTGACTGCGGCGGGAGCTGCCGGGCTGGGCGCAAAGGTCGCGCTGGTGGAGCGGTATCTCATGGGAGGCGACTGCCTGAACTTCGGCTGCGTGCCCAGCAAAGGCATCATCAGCGCTGCCCGCCGGGCCGCAGCGATGCGTGACGATGCTGAATTCGGCGTGACCGCTGCGGATGTGCAGGTGGATTTCGCCACCGCCATGCAGCGCATGAGAAAACTGCGCGCCGGCATCAGCCGCCACGATTCTGCGAGGCGATTCGCCTCTCTGGGCGTGGATGTATTTCTGGGTCATGCGAGCTTCACGGACCGGAACAGCGTGATGGTGGGCGACACGGAGCTGCGCTACCACACCGCCGTCATTGCCACCGGAGCCCGGGCTTCGGCACCGCCCATTCCTGGTCTGAATGAAGTGCCCTATTTGACGAACGAGACGCTCTTCAGTCTCACAGAACTGCCCCCGCGGCTCGCCGTCATCGGCGCGGGCCCCATCGGCTGCGAAATGGCGCAGAGTTTCGCCCGGCTTGGCAGCGAGGTGTTTGTTATCGAATCCGCCCCCGGCATCCTGCCTCGCGAAGACCGCGATGCCGCGGAGATCGTGCAGCAGCGCATGAAGCACGATGGCGTCACACTGCTCTGCTGCGGCAAAGACCTCCGCGTTTCCAATGCAGACAACGGCACCGTGCGCCTCACCGTGGAGTCCGAAGGCACAGGCTACGACCTTACCGTGGACAAGCTGCTCGTGGCCGTGGGCCGGGCTCCGAATGTGGAGGGCTTCAACCTCGAGGCCGCGGGAGTTCAGTATGACAAGAAGGGCGTCAAGGTGGACGACCATCTCCGCACCGCCAACAAACGTATCTTCGCCTGCGGCGACATCTGCTCACCTTACCAATTCACCCACAGCGCCGATTTTCAGGGCCGCATCGTCATTCAGAACGCACTCTTCTTTGGCCGCAAAAAGTCCAGTGCCCTCACCATTCCGTGGGCCACCTACACCTCGCCGGAGATCGCCCACGTCGGCCTCTACGAAAAGGATGCGAAGGAAAAAGGCATCGAAATCACCACCTTCACTCAGCCGCTGAGCGAAGTGGACCGCGCCATTCTGGACGAAGAGACGGAGGGCTTTGTCCGCGTGCATGTGCGCAGGGGCACGGATGAAATCGTCGGCGCCACCATTGTCGCCGAGCACGCTGGCGACATGATCAGCGAACTCACCCTCGCCATGACCAATAAAATCGGCCTCGGCAAAATCGCCGCCACCATTCACCCCTACCCCACCCAGAGCGAAGCCATCCGCAAAGTGGCCGAGCAATACAACCGCACCCGGCTGACTCCGCGAGTGAAAGCAATCATGACGAAGCTGCTGGCGTGGCGGCGCTCGTAACCTTCACCGCCACCCGGCCAGTCGCTGAGGGGAAATGCCAAGCGCATGACCGGTGAGGATAAGTTGGTGGCGCAGAAAGGTGCGCAGGACGCCGTGTTGCTGCCAGCGGCGGGAGGAGGTGAAGGCGGGTTCACGTGTGGTGACAATCCGCCCAAGCTTCCGCAGGCGGCGGGAGAATTCCACGTCCTCAAGAGTAGGCCACTCCGGAAAGCCTCCCAACGCGGTGAAAATGGAGCGACGGAGAAACAATCCCTGGTCACCATACGGCAGGCTGCGTGTGCGGCAGCGGAAGGCGACGCCGCGTTCAATGAGTTGCTGAAAGCGGACGGGTTCGCGCAGGCGAAAGGTGAAAGCGCCAGCTGCCACGCTGGCGGGACGCAGGGTGCGGCGCACGATCTCGACGCAGTCCGGAGGCGGGTCGGTATCGGCGTGGAGGAAGAGCAAAAATTCACCGGTCGCAGCGCGAGCGGCCCCATTCATCTGCACCGCACGGCCCGGCGGCGTGGCGATGCAGTGGGCACCGTGGGCCACGGCAACGTCAGGGGTTTCATCCGTGCTGCCGCCGTCGGCGATGAGGATTTCATGTGCTCCGGCGGTCTGCAATGCCGGCAGCAAGCGCTGGAGGTTCGCGGCTTCATTGAGCACGGGAATAATGACGGAGACGCGGTCTGCGGCCGCGAGTTCGGCCTCAGCGGCAGGCAGGTCTGGAGGTTCATCCACATCCGGCAGCGTTTCCAGCAGTGCTGGTTCACAGTTCAGCAAACGCGCTGCAGCGAGAGACGAGGAGAGGACTTCCGCAGTGCTCCACGGGATGTTTTCAAACACCGCGAGATGACGCCGTTCGCTGATTCCAGCCAGATAATAGCCGCCGTCACCCGCCGGGCCGAAGACGATGCCGTGTGCCTGTGTCGCGGCGACGGCAGCCGCCAGCGTGTGATCATTCAGCGAGGGGCAATCCGTGCCGATGACCACCACCCGGCCCGCTCCGGCATGGAATGCCTGCCTCGCCGCCCGAGTGAGGCGCTGGCCGAGATCGCCCTCGCCCTGAGGCAGAAAGTGCAGCGGCCCCAGCCACTCGCGCATCGTAGATTCATCGCCGCCTTCGTAAGCAATGGTGAGCCTGACATTTTCCGCCGCCGCCGCGAAGGCCCATGCCCGGCCCACGGTGTGCTGCGTCATGCGATGCTGGAATGCGGCCGCGCCCTCCGGCCCGAGGGCGGGAATGAGCCGCGTCTTCGCCCGTCCCGGCAGCGGCCAGCGGGTGAAGACGATGATGGCGGCATGGCCTGACATTAGGAGGGAGATTGCCCGACATCGCCCGCGGGGGCAACCGTCGCGGCTTCCGCGGGCGAGAGGCCTTTTTCCTGCATGGCCTTCTTCGCGGCACGGGTGATGAAGACGGTCACGGCCAGCGTGGCGAGCAGTCCCACGCCATACGTGGCCCATTCCAGCGGCGTCTTTTCGCCGCTGCGCGCCCCGGCGCGGGCCAGCGAGCCGAGATAGACATAAAGCATGGTGCCCGGGAGCATGGACAGCCACGAGGCCAGCACGTAATGCGGGAATTTCACCCGGGTGAGCCCGAACGCATAGTTGAGCAGGGTGTAGGGGAAGAGTGGCGAGAGCCGGGCAAGGGCCACGATTTTCCATCCATCGCGCCCCAGCGCCCGGTCGAGTGCGGCGAACGATTCATTGCCGGCGATCCTCGCGGCCACCGCATCCCGGGCGAGAAACCGCCCGATGAGAAAGGCCAGCGCCGCTGCCGCCGTTGATGCCACAGAAACGAGAGCGGTGCCCATTGCCACTCCAAACAGCGTGCCCGCCGAAAGCGTGAGTGCCAATCCCGGCACCAGCAGCAGTGCCGCCAGAATGTAAGCCAGTGCAAAGACCGCGGGCCCCCACGGTCCGAGCTTTTCCACCGCGGCGATGGCGGAACTCAGCCGGGCCGGCGCATCGCCGGCAAACAGAAGAAAGACGGTGCCGGCGATGCCTGCCGCAATCAGCAGGCGCGCTCTCGATGCGGGAGCGCGGGTGGAGAAGCGAGGACTCACAATGGCATGCATTTCACTTTCCGGGGTCTGCATTCATAGCGCTTTCTGTTTGCCGGGGCGCAGCTTTTTTATAAGCCGCTTTGAACGCTCCATTCTTTAACGGAAAACTTCAGCCGGGGCGGCGCATTTTCCGCCTTGGGGGGCGCGGGTGCAGTTGGGCAGCTTCTCCGTTCCGTCCCGCTTGCAGCCCCGGCGCCCGTGGGCCTGGCCGGGGCGCAAAATCCGCCCAGCACACGCCAGGCGATGCTGTGCGGGCCCGGCCGGAATCGCGCAGAGAAGTGCCTCCCCATGAACGCCACCACCCGCACCTGCAAACACTGCTCCACGATGTTCGATCCGCTGGAGCCGGAGGACGAGTTTTGCTGCGGCGGGTGCGCGTTCGTTTACAACCTCATCAGCGAAACCGGTCTGGGGCAGTACTACACGCTCAAGGGCGGCAAGGTCACCGCGCCGGTGAAGAACACCGCGCTCCAGCGCCGCGACTACACATGGCTCAGCGAACTCGCCGCGCGCACGGAGGACTGTGCAAGGAGCACTGACAACTCCGCCGCCGCGCTCGACCTCGCCGTGCAGGGCATCTCCTGCACCGGCTGCGTGTGGCTCATGGAAAAACTGGCGCTGCGTCACGCCGGCGTGCTGCGCGCGCGTGTCAGGGCGCATCCGGGCAGGCTGCATTTGGAATGGACGCCAGGCGCGTGCGACTTGCCGGCGCTGGCGGATGAACTGCGGCAGTTCGGCTATCTGCTGGGACCGGTGGAGGCGGGGAATGAGGCGAGCAACGAGTTCAGCGGCCGCACCGGCCTGTGCGGCGCGTTCGCCATGAATGCGATGGCCTTCTCGCTGCCGCGTTATCTGGGCATGGAGGCGGACTTCGCCATGGCGGGCATCTTCACGCTGGTGGCCGGACTCAGCGCCACGCTCGCGGTGGTGACGGGCGGCTCGTATTTTATCAGCCGTGCGCTGGCCTGCCTGCGCAACCGCGTGCTCCATATGGATTTGCCCATCGCGCTGGGCATTCTCGCGGCATTCGCAGGATCTCTCATCGGCTGGGCGCTGAAGGTCGAGTCGCTCATCTACTTCGATTTCGTCGCCGTGTTCACCTTTCTCATGCTCGCGGGCCGGCGGCTGCAGCTCGCGGCGGTGGAGCGGAACCGGGGGCGTCTGCTCGGACACACGCTGGATGCCAATCCGCTGCGCAACGCCGCGGGCGACGCCGTGCCGCTGGAGTCGCTCGCGCCGGGAGTCACCTATCATGCCGCGCCGGGGCAGATCATTCCGGTGGCTTCGCGCCTCGCAAGCGGCGAGGCCACGGTGAGCATGGAGTCCATCAGCGGCGAACCGGAGCCGCGCGCGATTGCCGCGGGCGGGCGGCTGGCCGCCGGGAGTCTGAATGTGGGGCGCGCACCGCTGGAACTGGAGGCGATGGAAACCTGGCAGGCTTCACTGTTCCGCCGGCTGCGTGAATCCGGCGAAAGCGCCGCGACGCATCCGGTGCTGGACCGCATCCTGCGCCGGGCCATCAGCATCGTGCTAATGCTGGCGCTGGGCGGATTCATCGCGTGGTGGGCGGCGACGGGCGACTTCGCGCGGGCGCTGCAGGTGATGATTTCCGTGCTCGTCGTGTCGTGTCCGTGCGCCCTCGGGGTGGCCGTGCCCCTGGCCGACGATCTGGCGGCGGCGCGCATGGAGCGCAGCGGCGTTTTTGTCAGGCGTGCGGCTTTCTGGCCGCGGCTGCGGCGCGTGAAGCAGGTGATTTTCGACAAAACCGGGACCCTGACGCTGGAGAATCCGGTGCTGGAGAATCCGGAGGCGTTGCGCGCCCTCCAGCCCGAGGCCCTGCGGGCGCTGGCCACGCTCACCGCGGACAGCCTGCATCCCGTCAGCCGCAGCCTCACGGAATCGCTCGCCTCGCTGTCCGCCGCTGCGGCACCGGAGGCCGAGGTCAACGAGGTTGCCGGCCAGGGGGTTTGGTTCACCGACAAGACCGGCGCGCGCTGGACGCTGGGCCGCGACGCCCGGAATTCGCCGGACGCCGGCGACGGCGCGACCGTCTTCGCCTGCGACGGCGTGCAGCTGGCGCGCTTCCGCTTTCGCGACACGCCTCGCCCGGACGCGGCGGAGGCAATCCGCGCCCTCACGGACGCCGGATTCAGCATCCATCTGCTCAGCGGCGATCAATCCATGCGCGTGCGCTCGCTGGCCCAGGCGCTCGGCATTTCCCAGAGCCATGCCCACGGTGGCCTGACACCGGAGGACAAGGAATCCATCGTGCGCGGCATGGACCGCGGCGACACGCTGTACATCGGCGACGGCATCAATGATACGCTCGCCTTCTCCGCCGCGTCCTGCACCGGCACACCGGTGGTGGACAAGGGACTGCTTGAAAGCAAAGCCGACTTTTATTTCCTTGGCCGCAGCCTCGGCTTTCTCAGCCGCCTGCGCGCCACCGCGCGGCTGCGCGCCACCGCCGTGCGCCGGGTCGCCGCCTTCGCCATCGCCTACAACATCGCCGCCGCCGGCGCGAGCCTCGCGGGACACATGAATCCCCTGATCGCCGCCATCATCATGCCGCTGAGCGGGCTCGTCACCCTCGCGGTGGTGGCGGCTCATTTCAAGATCGGACGCTGACTCCGGTGCCGGAACCGTGCGGCGGATTATTCGAGTTTCTGGAAGATTCGCATCCAAATCGAATCATTTTCTAAACAAAAAGGCCACGCAGTTGTCGCTCCGCACAACAAACCACTATGATTCCCACCGCCATCATTCTCTTTGTCGCCACGCTCGCTCTTTCCTTTTGGGCCTCGTGGCGTGTGAAGCGCGTCTATCGCCGCTACAGTGAGGTCGGCGCCGCCTCGGGCGCGACCGGCGCTCAGGTTGCCGCCGCCATCCTGCGGGATGCGGACATCCACGACGTGGAGATCGCCGAGCACGACGGCATGCTCAGTGACCACTACGATCCCCGCCACCGCCGGCTGGTGCTGTCGTCGATGAACTACCACGGGCGCTCGCTGGCCGCTTTGGGAGTGGCCGCGCACGAGTGCGGTCACGCCATCCAGCACAAGATCGCCTACGCGCCGCTGCACTGGCGCATGGCGGCGGTCGGCGCCACGACGATCGCCAGTCAGGTGGTGATGTGGCTGCCGCTCATCGGCATCTTCACCGGCCTGCTCAGCCCCGTGACCGGCACGCTCGTCATGGCCATCGCATGGGGTGTGATCATGGTCTTCAACCTCATCACGCTGCCCGTGGAGTTCGATGCTTCGCGCCGCGCCAAGGCGATTCTCGGCCACATGGGTTTCATCGGCACGAACGAGGAAATGGCCGGCGTGAAGAAAACGCTGGATGCCGCGGCTTGGACTTACGTGGCCGCGTTCATCACCAGTCTGATTTACTTTCTGTGGCACCTGCTGCCGCTGCTCCTGGGCCGCCGGGAGGAGTGAGCGGGAGGATGCGGTGCCCGGGGCGCCCGGGACTGAATTTGCACAGCCTTGCGCAATCCGCGCGTGGCGGACGAGCTTGACGAATGTCAGCAGTCCCCGGTAAAAACACCGCATCGCCGTCATGAAAACGCTCAAACCCTCCCACGTCCTCGTCCCGGTGGACTTCTCGGACACCACCCGTCTCGCGCTGGATTATGCCCTGGAAGTCTGCGCCAGATTCTCCTCGAAACTCACGCTGCTGCATGTGCAGAAGCCGCCGATCGTGCCGGGCACGGAGCTGGGATTCAATTACGCGGAGTATCTCGCCCACCTGAGCAACACGGCCGCCGACCGGCTCAAGGAACTCGCCTCGTCGCTCCCGGAGTCCTGCGCCGCGCAATCCCGCGTGGTGGAGGGCATCCCGTGGGACTGCATCGTGCAGTATGCCGCGGAGCACAGCGTGGATCTGATCGTCATGCCCACGCACGGCCACAGCGGGCTCAAGCACCTGCTCCTGGGCAGCGTCACGGAACGCGTCGTCCGCCATGCCCACTGCCCTGTGCTCGTGGTGCGGGATGGCGCAACTTCTGCGCAGTAGTTGCCAGCGGATGCGGAGCGCGGTGAACGGGCGGGGCGTAGGAAACGGTGCAGCGCCATCCCGCGCTGTTCGCACAACCCAAACGCCACCGCCATGAAAACACTCTGCCCTCCGCTCCCGCTCCTCTCTGCATTCGCCGCCGTGCTGCTCTCTGGCTGCGGTGACTCCGGCATCAGCAGCAACGAGGAGGCCGCCCGCGACCGGTTTGCCAAAGATGTCGCCCAGTTGCGCGGCCCGGCGGTGGCCCCGGCGCCGGCTCCCGCCGCCCCTGCCCCGGCCGCGGTGCCCGATTTCTCCGCCGCCGATGCGAAAGACGACCCGGTGCAGGGCACGGAAGTCGCCGTTCTCACCGATGCGCCCAATGTTCCGCCGCCCATCACGCGGACGCATGCGACGAAGGTGACGGTGAAACTGGAGGTGCAGGAGGTGGTGAAGCGCATGGCCGACGGGGTGGATTACACCTTCTGGACGTTCGGCGGGAGTGTGCCCGGCAAGTTCATCCGCATCCGCCACGGCGATGAAGTGGAATTCCACCTCATGAACCGCCCTGACAGCAAGATGCCTCACAACATCGACCTGCATGCCGTCACCGGCCCGGGCGGCGGCGCGGCTTCCTCTTTCACCGCGCCGGGGCATGAGTCGGTCTTTTCGTTCAAGGCCATCAATCCCGGCCTTTACGTCTATCACTGCGCGACCGCACCCGTGGGCATGCACGTCGCCAACGGCATGTATGGCCTGATCTACGTGCAGCCGAAGACGCCGCTGCCGCCGGTGGACAAGGAGTACTACGTGATGCAGTCGGAGTTCTACACCAAAGGCCCATACGGCGAGGCCGGCCTGCAGCCGTTCAGCATGGAAAAGGCCATCGGGGAGAATCCCGACTACGTCGTCTTCAACGGCTCGGTCGGCGCCATGGCGGGCGACAAGGGGGTGCCGGCAAAGGTCGGAGAAAAAGTCAGGCTCTTCGTCGGCAACGGCGGGCCTAACCTGGTGTCCAGCTTCCACGTCATCGGCGAGATCTTCGACAACGTCTATGCCGAGGGCGGCATTCTGCCGTCGCAGCGCCAGGTGCAGACCACCATCGTGCCGGCAGGCGGCTCCGCCATTGTGGACTTCGGCATCGAAGTGCCCGGCACCTACATCCTCGTGGACCACTCGATCTTCCGCGCGTTCAACAAGGGTGCCATCGGCATGATCAAGGTCACCGGCGATGAGAACAAGCTGGTCTATTCCGGCAAGCAGGACGACCGCATCTATCAACTCGAGGGCGGCACCATCCAGACGATCCCGCAGGCCAGCACGCAGGTGCCGCCCGCGGCCAGCAAAGACGAGCGCATCGCGCGCGGCAAAGTCACCTACACGACGGTGTGCATCGCCTGCCACCAGGCGGAGGGGCAGGGCATCGTGCAGGCCTTCCCGCCGCTGGCGAAGTCGGACTATCTCAATGCCGACGTCAAGAAATCCATCAGCACCGTGGTCCACGGCATGACCGGCCCGGTGACCGTGAACGGCGCGACCTACAACAGCATCATGCCGCAGCTTGGCCTCGACGATGAAACCATCGCCAATGTGCTGACCTTCGTTTACAGCCAGTGGGGCAACAACGGCACGGAAGTCACGCCTGACATGGTGAAGGAAGTCCGCGCCATGCCGGCGCCGAAACCGGGCGAGAACCACTGAGATGAAGCGCACGCTCTGCATCCTCGCCGCACTCGCCGGCTTCGTGCCCGCCGCAGAGCCGGAGCAGGCCGCAACTCCGCCGGGGATGGTGCGCATTCCCGGCGGTGAATACAAGCCGCTCTATGCCAAAGAGGCGAAACCGCGCCAGGCTCCGGCCTTTTTCATGGGGACAACGCCGGTGACGAACACGGAGTTCCTTGCCTTCGTCGTGGCGCATCCGGAGTGGCGTCGCAGCAAAGTGACGCGGAAGATGGCGGATCAGAACTATCTGCGCCACTGGGCGGGCGATCTGGAACTCGGCCCCGACGCGGCGACGCTCAAAGACGCGCCGGTGACGAATGTCTCCTGGTTCGCCGCGCGCGCCTACTGTGAATCGAAAGGCCTGCGCCTGCCCACGCAGGATGAGTGGGAATTCGCCGCGCGCGCCGATGCCACGCGCGTGGATGCCTCCACTGACCAGGCTTTTCTCCGCAAGCTGCTGGAATGGTACAGCAAACCCGCCTCCGGCGCACTTCCCGCGGTGCAAAGTGCGGAGGCGAATGTCCATGGTCTGCGCGGCCTGCACGGTCTGGTGTGGGAATGGGTGCACGATTTCAACTCCACCATGATCGTCGGCGATTCCCGCGGCGACGAATCGCTGGAGCGCAAACTCTTCTGCGGAGCCGGCTCGCTGCTCGCCAGCGATGTCAGCAACTACGCCGCCTACATGCGCTACGCCTTCCGCTCCAGCCTCAAGGGCACTTACTGCGTGAGCAGTCTCGGATTCCGGACGGCGCGCTCCGTGAACGACACCGCACCTGCCGCGGCGTCCGCCGCCGGCTCGCCTTACGAACTGAAATCCAGGTGGCTCACCCAGGACGGCCGCGAACTCACGCTCGACAGCCTCGCGGGAAAAGTGCGCGTCGTGACCATGGGATTCACCTCTTGTCCCTACGCCTGCCCGCGCATCGTCGGCGACATCCAGCGCATCGAGACCGCGCTGGGCGACGATGCCGCGCGCACCGGGTTTGTGTTTATTTCCATCGACCCGGTGCGCGACACGCCGGACCAGCTCACCAAATTCGCCAGGGAACGGAAACTGGAGCTGTCCCGCTGGACGCTGCTCAACGGCGACGCCGGCGCGGTGCGCGACCTTGCCGTGGCCATGGATTTCAAATACCAGCAGGTGGAAAAAGACTTCGCCCACTCGAACCTCATCGCCGTCCTCGACAAGGACGGGAAACCTGTCCACCGCCTCGAAACGCTCGACGGCGACATCGCGCCGGTGGTCGCCGCCGTGCGCAAAGTTCTCGCCACGCCATGAAAACACCCGCGATCCTCGCAGCCCTCACCGGACTGACCTGCGCCGGAATCAATGAGCCCGCGCCGTCTGCGCCGCCGCCGGACAATCCGCTCTCCTTCGCCGATGGCCGCATCGTGCTCGATTTCGAGAATATGAACCGTTTCGAGGCCCGGGAGAACAACTTCGACTTCAATGACAGCGTGGATGCGCTCACCGACGACTCCTGGCTGCTCAACCGGTTCCGTGCCGGCGTCATGCTCAAACCGGACGACCGGGTGCGGTTCTATTTCCAGGGACAGGATGCGCGCGAACACGGCAGCGAGCGTCCTGACATTCCGGGACTGCTCGGCGCCGAAGGCGACAACACCTTCGATCTGCGTCAGGCGTGGATCGAGATCGGTGGAGGAAAATCCTCGCCGTTCTCCGCCAAAGCCGGACGTCAGGTGCTGCTCTACGGCGACCAGCGCCTCATCGGTCCGCTCGACTGGAGCGCGCTCTCGCGCACTTTCGACGCAGTGAAACTTCGCTACGACAACGGCGACGGGCTGTGGGTGGATGCCTTCGTCTCGTCCGTCGTCGTAGCGGAACGCGGCAGCTTCGACGAAAGCGATCACGACAGCGTCTTCTCCGGGATCTACGCGCACCTTCCAAGGACCGGCCCGCAGGATACCGAAATCTATTTGCTGCACCTCAACGACGACGACCGCGACGACGACTTTGTCACCGTCGGCACACACCTGAAGTCGAACGCCGGTGAGCTGGGTGCGTGGGATTACGAGGCGGAATTCGCATTCCAGACCGGCACCGCGGGCGGACGCGACCTCACTGCATTCGCCGGCTATGTGGAGGCCGGCTATACGTTCGAACATGCATGGAAGCCGCGCGTCAGTCTCGAATACAGCTACGGCAGCGGCGATGACGACGCCACCGACGGCGACGAGGGCGCCTTTCAGAATCTCTTTCCCACCAACCACCTCCACTACGGTCTCATGGACACATGGTCGTGGAGCAATCTGCACAATGTCGCCCTCCATCTGAGCGCCAAACCCTCACCGAAGTGGACAGCGGGCGTGGATCTGCACGCTTTCTGGCTGGCCGACACGGACGATGCATGGCGGCGTGCCAACGCCCGGACGCAGGTGCGCCCCATCAGCCCCGGCGCCTCCTCCTTCTCCGGCATGGAGGCCGACGTCCTCGTCAATTACGCTGTCTCCAAAAACTGCACCCTCACGGCCGGTTACTCGCACTTCTTTGCCGGTGACTATCTCGATGACACCGGTGCCGGCGATGATGCGGATTTCTTTTACTTCATGACCGGATTGAAATTCTGACCGCATGAGCACCGCCGGACTTTCCAGCCTCGCCCGCGTCGCTGCGCTGCGGGGCTGCCGGTTGTTTGAGAGCCTGAGCCAGACGGACCTGCAGCACATCGCGGGCTTCGCCATCCTGCGAAAACTGGCACGGGGCGAGTTTCTCTTCCGTGAGGGCGAGCCGACGCGCGGGTTTTTCATCGTGCGCAGCGGCGCCGTGCATGTGCATCGCATCGGCGCTGACGGACGCGAGAAGACGATCCACATTTTCCGCACCGGCGAATCGTTCGCCGAAGGCACCCTGGCGGAAGGCACGGGCTATCCCGCGCACGCCTGCGCCGTGGAGGCCTCGGTAGTCGCCTTCATCCCGCGGGATGAGTTCCTCGACTTTCTCAAAATGCGGCCCGACCTCGCCCTCCGTATGCTGGCTTCCATGAGTCAGCACCTGCGCGTCCTGGTCAATGCGCTCGATGACATGGCGCAGAAGGATGTGGACACCCGCCTCGCGCACTGGCTGCTCAAACGCTGCCCCTGGCCGCTGCGCGCAGAGGCGGCGGACATCCGGCTGGATGTCACCAAGACCGTCCTCGCCAGTGAATTGCGTGTCCGAAATGAAACGCTCTCCCGCGCCCTGCACCGGCTCAAGGATCTCCATCTCATTCAAACCAGCGGCCGCAGTGTGCGCATTCTCAATCCGCTGAAACTGGAGGCGCTCATCCATCGCGCCGGCGGACACTGATGCCGCCGGTGCATGGCTTGACATGCATCAATGCAGTGATTCCCGCGCTGGTGCAGGATCAAAGCCGCCGCCGTCAACTCCTTCCCCTCCCGATGTATATGTCCCCGCTCACCTTCAGGAAAATAGATGTGCGCAGGCTGCTGGACTCTGGAAAGGAACCCTTTCCGGCAATCCGCCGTGCTGTGGCTTCCGGGAAGGCGCGCGCGACGTGCCCTGTTCGACCGAGACGACCAGCCGCTCACTTCCTGGCAAACCAGCGTGCGCCAGCCGCGCTGCCACGCCGGCACGTCATCACCTGCGAGGCGGCGGAGGGGTTCCGGGTGGAGTAGCGGTCACGTTTGACGCAGCATGGCGCGCGGCAAGGGGGGCGTGGTCGTTGCCGGCGGCGGCGAGTTTGTCGCCGGGGCTCAGAGCGGCAGAGACGGTGATCTCACTGCAGCGGCTCTATGCCGCGGGTTTGTAACCAGGCGTCGTCACGGCAGCCTGCACCAGCCTCGTGGAGGGAACTTGTTCAGCTCATTCGACCAATCCGCTCAGCCCGGGAGTTTTCGGTGCCAGCCGGGGGGAAACCTGAACACATGGAGCAGAATCACAAAATGGTCTTTCCAATCCTGTCGCCACTCCGATAAAAGCACACACCCTGCCGCTGCGCTGCGGGCGCAGCAAGACAGGAGCCGCCCCCTTATGAATCTGCATTTCTCCACTTCCGCTGCGGCAGCAGCGGCGATCCTGACGCTTGTGTCCGCCTCCCCGGTGCGCGCCGATGCCACGGACAGCATCGTCGTTTTCAACGAAATCATGTACCACCCGGCCGCCGTGAATGAGCCTGCGGAACTGGCGGCGGAATGGATCGAACTGCGCAACCAGATGGCCGTGGACATCGATCTCACCGGCTGGTCGCTCACCGGCGGCGTGAACTACCCGTTTCCCGCCGGCACCATCATTGCCGGCGGCGCCCACATGGTCATCGCGGCCAGTCCGGCGACACTCGGCGTGCCGGGCGCGCTCGGCCCGTGGACCGGGAAACTGGACAACGGCGGCGAAACCCTCACGCTGCGCAACAACAACGACCGCGTCATGGATGAAGTGTCCTACGGCACGGACGGTGACTGGCCCAGCGCGCCGGACGGCGGCGGAGCTTCCCTGGCCAAACGCGCCGTGAATCTCGCCAGTCCGCCCGCGGCTTCGTGGCGCAGCAGCGCAAGGGTCGGTGGAACTCCCGGCGCGGAGAATTTCGCCGCTTTCCTGCCGCCGGTGACCACCGTGGTGCTGGATTCAAACGGCGCATGGAAGTTCCGCGCCGACGGAGCCGACCTTGGCACGGCATGGCGCGCAGCAGCGGCGGATGAAACCGGTTTCACCACGGCTCCGGCAGCGTTTCGTCTTGGTGCCGACGCACTGCCCCTGCCCGCCGTTTTCAACACCGCGCTGCCGTCAGGGCCGGCGACGTACTACTTCCGCCGTTCGTTCAATTTCTCCGGCCAGCTTCCCTACACGGCGCTGCGCTGCCGCGTGCTCGCAGACGACGGCACGGCATTCTATCTCAATGGCACGGAGCTGCTGCGCGACAATCTTCCCGCTGCCGCTCTCTATAACACGCCCGCCCTCACGCCGCGCCGCGCGGCACCGGTGTGGCGCGAGTTCGAGCTTCCTGCGACGGCGCTGCAGACCGGCACGAATGTTCTGGCGGCGGAGGTTCACCAGGCGGCAACCCTGCCTTCCTACGCCGCGGCGGTCATCGCATCGGGTCCGGTCGGCTACTGGCGGCTCGGCGAATCGAGCACCGCCGCCGGTGCCGTGAGCGATCTCGCGGAACTTCCCGCCGCGCCCGAATCCGGCGCGCAACCGGGCACGCTGCAGGGGCTGCTGGCGTCGAACCTTGCCACACCCGGGCCGCGGCCCACGGACACGATCGGCGGCCAGCCCTTGCTCGGCTTCGAACCGGCGAATGCCGCGCCATCCTTCCAGGGCAACAACGACGGCGGCAACGACGTGGTGCTCGTGCCCGACCCCGGCGTGTTCAATTACTCCTCCGGCAGAAGATTCACTTTGGAGGCGTGGGTGAAATGCTCCCCGGCGCAGGAATCCGGCGGCGCGGTCATCGCCAAAGGCCCCGGCGGCGGCGGCGAACAGTTCGCCATCGACATCGTCAGCGGCACCTATCGCTTTTTCAGTTGGGACACAGTAACGGCCGTGGCTGTGAACAGCAGCTTGCCGCCGAACAACACATGGCAGCATGTCGTGGCCGTGCTCGACGGCCCGGCCAACGCCATGCGCATTTATGTGAACGGGGTGCAAACCGGCAGCGGCGCCCCGCGTCCGGCCATGGTCAACAACACCCACGAGATCAGCATCGGTGCGCGCAAAAATTCCGGCTCCTCCGCCTACGATCTCAATCTCGCCGGAGCGGTGGACGAAGTGGCTGTCTATGACCGCGCCCTCACGCCCGCGGAAATCACGGCGCATTACAACGCAGCTTTTGCCGCGGGTTCGTCCGCGCTGGACACCACCGATGCCGCGTTCGCCGCGGAACTGCTGGCCATCGAAACGCTGCCCGCCGGCAGTGCCATGACGGTGGCGCTCAATGAACTCTCCACGTCCGGGGCGGAAATCTGCAACACCGGCTCCAGCGCGCTGGATGTGACCGGCTGTTCGTTGCAACAGGTGACACCGGCGGGAACGGCGGTTCATCCTCTCACCGGCACGGTGCCCGCGGGCGGATTCTTAAACACGCCGCTCACCGCCGCGGCGGGCGATCGCATCGTGCTCTTTGCACCCGACGGCCTGACGATTCTCGATTCCTACGATGTGAAGAATACGCTGCGCGGACGCTTCCCCGACGGCACCGGCGCGTGGATGCGTCCGGCCGCTGCGACGCCGGGCTCGGCCAACGCCGTGACGCTCCAGGATGCCGTCGTCATCAATGAGATCATGTACGATCATCCGTCCTCGACCCTGTTCGCGCCGGGCACGCCGCAGCCGGGGCAGTGGATCGAGTTGCACAACAAGTCCGCCGCCCCTGTGAATCTCGCCGGCTGGAAATTGAACCGCGCCGTGGACTTCACATTTCCCGCCGGCGCTGAGATCGGCGCGGGTGACTATTTGATCGTCGCGGAGAATCCCGCGGCGGCGATCGCAGCGCATGGTTTGCCGGCGGCGAAAGTCTTCGGTCCGTGGTCCGGCAATCTGTCGCATTCGTCCGAACGCATCGTGCTCGAGGACGCCGCGGGCAATCCCGCGGACGAAGTGGAGTTCTTCTCTGAAGGCCGCTGGCCGGACGCGGCCAATGCCGGCGGCTCGAGTCTGGAACTTCGCGATCCCCGCGCCGATAACAATATCGCCGAGTCCTGGGCCGCGAGTGATGAATCGAACGACGCGGCCTGGCAGACGTTCACATGGAGCGGACCGAGCGCGGCCTCGCAGACGGGTGAACCAACGCTCTGGCGCGAGCTGGCGCTGTGTTTCGTGGACGGGCCGGGCGAGTGTCTCGTTGATGATGTCAGGGTCACGGACACGACCAACGGCAACAATCTCATTCAGAACGGCAACTTCAGCAGCGGCGCGACCAAATGGCGGCTGCTGGGCAATCACCGCACCTCGCGCGTGGAGCCGGAGCCGGGCAATCCTGGCAACGGCGTGCTCCATGTCATCGCCAGCGGGCCCGGTGAATATCAGGGGAACCAGATCGAGACGACCTTCCTGTCGAATACCGCGCTGGTGGAAAACCGTGTTTATGAAGTCTCGCTGCGCGCCAAATGGATCAGCGGCGGCGGGCGGCTCAACACGCGACTCTATTTCAACCGGCTGCCGCGCACGAACATTTTGAGCGTGGCCCATGCCGGCGGCACGCCCGCCGCGCCTAATTCGCGCCTCGCAGCGAACATCGGCCCTTCGCTGGTGCATCTCGCCCATTTGCCGGTTCTTCCGGCGGCGAATCAGCCCGTGACCGTCACCGTGGAGGCGCGCGATCCTGACGGCGTGGGCGGCGTGGATTTGAAATACTCCGCCAATGGCGGCGCGTGGCAGACGGTGGCGATGACTTCCGCGAACGGACGCAATTTCAGCGGACAGATTCCCGGGCAGACTTCCGGCGTGATTCAGTTCTACGTGGAGGGACGCGATGGATTGAACGTGACCAGCCTGTTCCCGGCCCGCGGCGCGGGATCCCGCGCACTCGTTCAGGTGCAGGACGGTCAGGCCACGGGCACGCTGCAAAAGGTGCGGCTGGTGATGACCGCTGCGGACGCGACCTACCTGCACACCAATAACAACGTCCTGAGCAATGAATTTCTCGGATGCACGGTGGTGATGAACGAAAGCGAAGTCTTCTATGACACCGGCGTGCGGCTGAAGGGCAGCTTCGTGGGCCGCAATGTGCCGCGCGTCGGCTTTACGCTGCGCTTCAACAGCGACCAGCTCTTCCGCGGCGTGCATGACCGCATCGCGCTCGACCGCAGCCAGCACGCCAACGTCGGTCAGGGCGAAATCATCGCCAAACACATCGCGGCGCGCGCCGGCGGCATTCCGGCGATGCACGACGACCTCGCGCGCTTCATTCACCCGCAAGGCGGCTACAGCAGCGCCTGTCAGGTGCGCACCACGGCGTTCGATGACATTTATCTCGACAGCCAGTTTCCCAACGGCGGCGACGGCACGCAGTTTGAGATCGAAGTCATCCGCTGGCACACCACGACGGTGGACGGAAATCCCGAATCGCAGAAGCAGGTCGGCGGCAACGGCTATGCCAACCTGGAACTGCAAACTTGGGGCACCGCCGCTCAGCAGGCCGCCAATGACAGAGAACCCTATCGCTGGACGGCCCTGCAAACGTCCCACCGCGACCGCGATGATTTTTCCCGCATGATCGCGCTGGAGAAAATGTTCGGCACGCCAACCGGCGCCGCGTTCAACGCCCAGGCGGCGCAATTACTCGACTACGAGGCCTTCCTCCGCACCCTCGCCTACATGTCACTCGTGGGACCGGCGGACGCCGTCTATACCGGCAGCAACCTGCACAATTACCGGCTCTACTTCCGCCCGCACGACGGCCGGGCGATGATGATGCCGTGGGACTGGGACAGCGCGTGGCAGCGGTCCACCAGCGGCTCCCTCGTCGGCGGCAGCAATCTTGCCAAGACCGTCAACGCCTCGCAGGACACCCTCCGCCGCTATTACTGCCACCTCTACGAAATCATTCAGAGCACCTACAATCAGGCCTACATGAGCCGCTGGACCACGCACTACGGCAACCTCGCCGGCGAAAACTACTCCAGCATCCTCAGCTACATCAACAATCGCGCCAACTTCGTGCTGAGCCAGCTTCCGACAGCCACGACTTTCACTGCGAATGCCGGAGCAGTGAATGCCAACGGCTCCGTCACGATCACCGGCACGGCGAACATCCAGGTGGCCTACATCGAGGTGAACGGTCTCGCCTACACGCCCGTGTGGACGAGCACCACAGCGTGGTCGCTGCTGGTGCCGCTCGCCGGCGGAGCGAACACCCTGAATATCCGCGGCCTCACCAAAGCCGGCGCTCCCGTGAGCGGCGCGACCGCTTCTTTGAACGTGAACAATCCCAACCAGCCCGGCTGGGCGCCGCTGCGCCTCAACGAATGGATGGCGGAGAACGACGGTGCCTTCCCCGATCCCGCCGACGGCGCCGGCGACGACTGGCTTGAAATCCACAACCCGACCGGCCAGCCGGTGGACGTGTCAGGCTGGAAGCTGAGCGACACCGCAGCCACGCCCGGACTGTTTACCATTCCCAATGGCTGGAGCATTCCTGCGGGTGGCTTTCTGCTGGTATGGGCGGACAATGAGCCGGCGCAGAATCCCGCATCCTTCACTCCCGGCAGCCATTTGCACGTGAACTTCCGCCTCAACAACGCCGGTGAAACCATCCTGCTCTCCGCGCCCGACCTGCGCGAAGTGGACCGTGTCACGTTCGGCGAACAGACAGCCGATGACAGCGAAGGCCGCTATCCCGACGGCGCAGACGCGCGCGCTTTTCTCACCGTGCCCACGCCCGGCGCCGCCAATGTCCTGACTGAGTTCTCGCTCATCTCCCTGCTCGGCCCTGCGCCGGAAATCCTCATCTCCGCCACACCCGGCTGGACCTATCAACTGGAGTTCAGCACCGACCACCTAACCTGGCTGCCGTGGGCCGATCCGGTGACGGCGGCCGGTGCCAGTGTCATCATTCCCGCGGCGGCGACAGGACCGCGCCGGCTGTTCCGCGTGCTGACGGGGCCGTGAGGCACCTGCAAGACACACGGTGCGCGGTTTCATTTGTGCATAAAGTACCGGCTCTGCACGACGGCGTGGAGGATGGAGCGCAGGCCGTGGTTTGTCGCGCGAGTGTCGCGGACGATTTGTTCGATGACTTCGCGGTCGGCGAATTGGAGGTCCGCACCGGTGGCGTAGATGAGGAGTTTGCTGGCGACGCTGCGGGCCAGTTGGTCGCGGTCTTCGAGCAGGATGCGGCGGTATTCGGTGATTTCTTGGAACGGGCGGCCGTTGGGCGTGGTGAAGCCTTTCTCCACATCGGGGCCGCGCCAGACTTGTTGGCCGGGATAGTTCGCGGGGACGACGCGCTCTTTGCCGTCTTTGCCATCCTGACCGGCCCGATACCAATCCTGCCAGCCGCCGACAGTCCATTTCAACATGTGCTCGCTCTCGGCTGTGTTGATGCCGCTGGTGCCGAGGCCGCCAACATCCGGAAGATTGAGGGCAGGAAGAGGATCTCAAAATGCTTCCGTCCCCAATTTTTCTGAAGTGAGTCCGACGGGAACATTGTGGTGGGCGTCATTTTACTTTCGCGGGTGATGAGTGATTCAAAATCCGGACCTCGTCTATTGCCACCGAGCCTTCGCTGCCGCCGGGGCCGAGGTCGAGGCCGAGGCGATTGCTTGCGCGGGTGCGGTGGTTGAGTTTGCCGGTGGCGATGAGTTGGCCGTCCACGTGCAGGCGCTGTCCGCCGGGGCCGACGGTGGTGATGACGTGATGCCATTGGCCGTCGTTGAATTTCGTTCTGGAGTAGAGCGGCGCGTCGTCTTTCAGTTCAAAACGGACCAGACCATTTTCGAGTTCGAGAATGTGGTCGCTCCAGCGATTGTTGTAGCTGGAGTAGCGAGTGGCGGCGCAGAGGCGGATGTTCTCGGCAGTGGTCTTGAACCAGAACGAAACCGTGTAGTCGGTGTCCGGCAGGCGGAGTTCTTCGTCTATCGGGAACAGGGCAGGAGCGAACTCGCCGCGTGCTTCCAGTTCGATGGCGTTGCCGATTTTGCCGGGGACACGGCGGGTCTCGCCAGTAGGACGACCGAACACATCGCCACCGGTTTTGCTCCATGCGAGGACGACTTCCTTTTCCTCAAAATCAAACTGTGCGATGACTTCGGGGCGTTTCTCGATGGGAACATCGAGATTCCGTTTCGGTCCCGGCACGGGATGCAGAAACTCCGGCAGCACCGCGCGGCGGTCGAGCGACGACGTGTCGTGGTTCAGTGCGATGGCGGCTTGGCCGCGTTTGAAGCCGCACTCCATCCGCAGGTCTATGCGTTCGCCTGCTTTCAGCCTCACCCGCACGGTGCCGACGCTGCTGCCGTCCTGGTTGAACGCAGATTCACTTCGCGTCGCGCCCCTCGTGGAGTCGAAGACAAGTTCACCGCCGAGCCAGAGTTTCGTCCATTGCGGACGGCCCCGGTCGCGCCACGGGAAGCTGCCGCGAATCTCGAAGCGCGTGTCTTCGCTGGTCGCCGCTTCGTAGGTGCCGCTCCAGCGAACGCTGAACTGCTCGCTCGTGATGGCTTTGTCCGGCGCGGCTTGGCCCCAGTTGAAATAGATGAGCTTGTCGGTGCGGGTGAGCGCTGGCGCGCCGGAGCAGTCGGCATTGTTGAAATACTCGGCCTGCAAGCCCGTGCCGTCGCGCTTGGCCACGGCGGTGACTGCAGCGGCGAGGGTGATTTTCCCGCTCGCCCGATGCCAGCCATCCCAGCCGGTGATGCGGTAGATGGGCGCACCGCCGCCGGAGTTGAGAGCGTAGTAAAACGTCTCTCCGGCCTTCGCGTCTTCGCCGAGATGGCCGCTTGGATATTCGTTCGCGTTGAACATGCCGTAGGCGTCTTTCGGCACGTTGTCTGTCGGCACGCGCAGCAGCTCGTCCACATACAGACCGTCCTCCGTCCAGACGGTCGGGCGCGCGGTCTCCTCGTCCGATGCGTCGCCCCACACCACGCAACCGTGCGTCAGCCCCACAAGGCCGCGCGGCATCGTCTGCGAGCCGGTCTCGTGGTCGTTGTCCGGGCTGTGGCGGCCCACGCTCCAGAGCGGCTTGCCGTCGGGGCTCCACTTCACGAGGCGGTCAATGGCCGAGCACGAATTGTAATACCACGCGCCGTGCGTCTCGGCGCCTTCGTGCGGATTCTTCGCACCGTCGGAAAAGCATCCATACACGCTGCCGTCAGCCGCCACGCGGTAATCGCCCGCAAAATGATTCACGCCGTTTTCCTCCCACGGCGAAAGTTTCGCGCTCTGCCCCGCATCAAAAACGGGCGTGCCTCCGGCAGTCATGCGCACCGGTTTCAAAAGCGGCCCGGGAGAGTAGTCCGTCGCCGTGGACGTGGTGCGCAGCGAAAAGTCCGTCGGGTGCATCCAGCCGCCGAGCCTGGCGCGCTGGAGCCACTGCACTTCGTCGTCGGTCGCGAGGCCGTCGTCGTTGAGGTCGCACCACAGATACGCGCGCTTCTTGTTGTCGCGGCTCTCGCTCGCGACGCAGGGGCGGAGACGTTTGGCCACCGGGTCGTAGAGACTCAGACTGAGGCCGCCGGGCTGCACGCCGCCGCCCTGGATGTAGATCCGGCCGCCATGCTCAAACACGTTCGGCACTGACGGCACGCTGGCGAATTGGTTCGCCGCAAACGCGTCCTGATAAATCTCGACAGGCCGTGAAGTCTTCGCCGCGTAATCCACCTCCCACCGCACCAGTCCCGGCTGTGGCGCATTCGCCAGAGTCCACACAAAGCGCGGATTTCCCGGCTCCGGGCACGCGATGACGCCGTAGTGCTGCGCGCCATACCACTCACGAATCAGCCGCCCATCCGGATCGAAACGCGCCGTGCGCCGCGGCGGCGTGTGGTCGCCCTCGGTGATGACGAAGCCGCCCTCGTGGTCCGCTTCGATGTCCGTTAGCCCGCGAAAGTCCGTCGGCACATATGCGCCATCGTCGCGTCCCTGCGGCTTGCCGAAAGTCTTCAACACCCCCCCCGCGGCCGGGAAACGCTTCACCTGATGATGCCGCGCCGCGTCCTTGGCGCGGTCGCTGTTCTCCGCCACGAAAATGTCGCCGCTCTTCGCGCTCTCCGCGACGCGCCACGGACTTTGCAGCTTATCCGCCGCGATGAGCACGCGCGGCGCCTTGCTCTCCCTCGACAACGCCACCACGGCACCCTGCGATATTGCCAGCACCCCGCCGTCGCTTGTCACGGCGACACCGCGAAGTTGTGGCAAGCCCCCCGCGACATCCACCTGCCGGCCGTCCTTCGCGGAAAACCAGACCACCGAATCGCGCTGTGGAAACGCAGCCACCAGCAACTCGTTTTTTCCATCACCCGCGAGGTCGCGCGGACTCTCCGCCGCATTCAGCCGCCGCTTCTCCTCGTCCTTGGTTCCCTGCGGAGACTCGTAGCGATTCCAGCGCAGGTTCCACGGCTTCGGGTCGTGATCGCCGCCGGTGAACACGCGCCCCGTTTGCGCATCGTAGCCGTAGGTGTGGCCATTCGGCATCAGCTCAAACAAACGCCCTCCCGCCAGCGTCACGGCCACGGTCTTCTGAGCCCACGGGTCGGCGAACCAGCGGTCATTCGTCCACACATGCCGGCCGTCGAGGCCGGTCTTCACCCCCCAGTGCGCGCCCTCATTTTCCGCGCCCAGCCGGTAAAGCCCGGTCGCATCCACCGCGACCGCATTCGGCGCGGTGTGATTGCCCGTCGCACGCTCCCACGCCGGGTTCACGTTCTGCCCCACTTGGGTGATGAACTCCGCCCGCAGCCCGCGTGTCGCCACCAGCTTCCACGTGTAATCGCCCGCGGGCAGCGCGCGCCCGTAGCGGTCAAGGCCGTCCCACGAAAGAGTATGCCCGCCCTTCGCGAGCGGCTGACCCGTGAGCAACGTGCGCACGAGCTGACCGTCGCCATTATAGACGGCCGCAGACACACGGCCCTCGTGCGGCATGGCGATGGGAAAGGTGAGTTCCGCCAGCGCCGAAGCAGTGCCGAGCGATGCGATGGTGGAGACGACGAGGATGTTTTTCATGCGAGGTAATCTCAGCGGAAGTGTGCGCGGCCCCATGTCGCGGCGCGCTCCCACGAGTGAATGTTTTGCGGCTCGGCGCGGTTGCCGATTTCCACACGCTGACCGCGCCAGAGGCGACCGCCTTCGTCGCTCCAGTGCGCCGTCCACGAGAGCGCCAGCGTTTCGCCCGTGCGTGGCGGGCGAGGGGCGTTCAACAAGCTCCACGGGATGGCGTATTCCAGCACGTAGCCGACTCCGTCCGGCGACTTCCGCGCCGCGCCGCGAAAGCCCGGCGGGTTCACAAGCGCGCCGTGGAAATCCATGCCGTAGGCCACATGCAGGCAATCCTGCGCGGCGGGCGCGAAGTGCCAGAGCGTGAGATGCGCCACTGCCGGATGCGTCGCCTGCGCAAGCTGTGCGGCATCCACGGGCAGCCGCCGCATTTGATAATACGCGGCGCCATTCGCCTGCACCGGCCAGCCCAGCACGGCATCCGCGGCGATGCGGATTTGCAGCGCCCCGCCGCGCCATGCCGAGTCCGCATCCATCGCCGGGTCCACGCGATTTCGCAGTGGAGCCGGGTCGCCGATGCGCGCGGCGATGTAGAGGAACTCCGCATCGTAGCGCATCCGGCCCTCGATGAACCGCGCCGCGTCTTTCGTGCCGCGAAACAACCCTTCGTCGCTCCAGTCGGAAAGGTCGCCATCCATCACCGGCGGCGGCGTCGCGGGCAGCACGGTGACTTGCTCCACGTCTGGCCGGTTGAACGGAAAACCGTCGCCCTCGATGCCCACGCCGCGCTCCGGCGGCAGCGCCCGCACAAAGCGCTCCGGGCGATACGCGAGACTCTCCGCGCCGGCGCGACCGGGCGAAAAGCGCGCCGCCTTACCCGCCGGCAACTCCTGCGGAAATCCCGCGCCGCCGCCGCGCGCACTCGCCAGCACCTCGCCGTCGAAAACCACCACATCCGTCGCGCCGCCCGGCCCGCACTTCACGCCAAACTCCGTGCCGAGGTCCACCACCTGCGCCGTCGCCGTATCGAGCTGAAAGCCGCGCGCATTTTCCGGCACGCGAACCACCGCCTGCCCGCCGTGCAGCACCGCCCGCATCGGCGTGAGCAGTTCCAATTCACCCGGCCCCTCGAAGACCATCCGCACTCCGTTGCGCAGCGAAAGCTCCATCGCGCCCGCTGTCAGCACCACGCGCCCCGCCGCCAATGGTTGCCGGGCTTTGAAAACCGCATCGCCCGCACCCGCTGCGCCGCGCACCACGTTCACTTTTGCCAGCGGCTCCGGCGGCCAAACCTTCGCCCCGCGCCCAAAGAACATCCACACACCCGCCACCGCCAGCACCGCCAGACCAGCCGCCAGCGCCATCCCGCGCCACGACAGCCGCGAGGATTTTACGACCGCACGCGGCACCGGCAGCAGCGCCTCCCCGCCGCCGCGCAACTCCGCCGCCCGCACCGCCGCACGTAGTTGCTCCTCAAATATCAGCGCCTCCGTGAAGCACCGCAGATGTTCTGAATCCGCCCGCAGCCAAGCCGAGAGCGCCGCGCGTTCCTCCGGCGAGAGCGTATCGTCGAGATACGCCGCGATGAGCGCCGCGCCGTCTTTCACGCGGCACCTCCTTCCGCCTGCATCCGCCGCTCGATGCACTCCCGCAACTGTTCCCGCACCCGCTGCAAGGCCACCCGCAGCGACGCGCCATTGGCACCCGCGCGCCGCGCGATTTCCTCCGCGCTCAACTCCTCGAAATACCGCAGCCGCAACGGAACTCCCGCCTTCATTGGTCACCTGCATGGCACATCAGGCAATGCAGAGCAACCCTGTCGTTGTATGCTCCCGGCAACTCACCGACTCCCACTGCCGCCGTCCTTGATGTTGCTGAGAACGGCGCCAGAAAAATTGAGGACAGGAAAATTGGGGCGGGAAATTTTTGTCCCCAATTTTTCTGTCGTGAGATCCCGGCGTGGTTGTCGGTGCGGTTCATTTGTTCAAAAAGCAGCGGCTTTGGATGACGGCGAGAAGGACAGAGCGCAGGCCGTGGTTGGTCGCGCGGGTGTCGCGGATGATTTGTTCGAGGACTTCGCGGTCGGCGAACTGCATTTCGGCGCCGGTGGCGTAGATGAGGAGTTTGGTGGCGACGTTGCGGGCGATTTGGTCGCAGTCTTCGAGGAGGATGCGGCGGTATTCGGTGATGTCCTGGAACGGGCGGCCGTCGGGCGTAATGAAGCCTTTCTCCACATCGAGGCCGCGCCAGACTTGCGTGCCGGGATAGTTCGCGAGCGCGACACGTTCCTTGCCGCCTGCGCCGTCCTGTGCGGCGCGATACCAGTCACGCCAGCCGCCGATGACGTCGTAGGTCTCGAGCGCAAAGCCGGGTGGATCGATTTTCACATGGCAGGTCGCGCAGGCGGGCAGGTTGCGGTGTTTGTCGAGTTGCTCGCGGATCGTCGTGGCGCCGCGAATGTCGGGCTCGAGCGCGGGAATGTCCGGCGGCGGCGGCGCGGGTGGTCTGCCGACGAGTTTTTCCAGCACCCATTTCCCGCGCAGGATGGGCGAGGTGGTGGTGCCGTTGGCGGTGACCTTCAATATGGCCGCGTGGGTCATCACGCCGCCGCGGTTCGCGGTCGCTGGCAGATTCGTTTCGCGCATTTCCCACGAAGTCACGCCGGGCACGCCGTAGTGCTGCGCGAGCCGCGCGTCGAGGAAAGTCCAGTCGCTGGCGACGAATTCGCTGATGCTGCGATCGTGCCGGAGCATGGCGTCGAAATAGGCGGTCGTTTCGCGCGGCATGGACCAGAGCAGCGCGTCGTCGAACTCGACGTAGCGCACGTCGGGCTTGGTCATGTGCAGCTTGCGCAGGTCGAGCCACTGCGCGGTGAAGCTCCCGGTGAAACGCGCGGCCTTAGGATCGGCGAGCAGACGCTCGGCTTCAGCGCGGAGCACGGCGGGCTGGTGCAGTTCGCCTTTCGCTGCTCTAGCGAGCAGCGCGTCGTCGGGGCGGGAACTCCACAAAAAGTATGAGAGTCGCGAGGCGAGGGCGAAGTCATCGAGCGGGCCGGGCTTCTCCACGAGCATGAGAAAGCGCGGCGAGCAGAGGATGTTGCGGTAGGCTGCGGTCATCGCATCGGCGAAGGAATAGCCGCGCTCCAGTCGCTCATGCGCGAACTGGATGAATGGTGCGGCGGTCTCGTCGTCCACGGGACGGCGAAATGCCGCGGGGAGGAAGTCCCGGATGAGCCGCGCAGCGTCGGCCTTCGGATCGGCGGATTGCGGCATGCCTTTGCCGTCGCGAGGCAGATCGCCAAAGAGCACATGGCAGCCGTGCGGTTCGTCGAGCGGCCCTTCCATTTCCACCCACTCGACGGCGAGCCCCGGACCGGAGAAATCCGGTTTTTTCCCGGCAGCCATGTCTTTTCGGATCTCGTCAGGATGCTTCTGGACCGGGAGTGACCAGCCTTTGAGCGCGATGCGTTTTCCGAACGAGATCTGAGGGTCGTCAGTCACCACGAATTCCTGCTCGATCACGGCCGGCGCATCCGCCGGGGCGTCGCGCACGGCGATGACCCGGGCGTTGTTCACGTTGAACTCGCGGGCGATGCCGACGCGGAAGATGAGCACGGGCAGCGGCTTGCCGCCGGTGTTTCTCGCCGAGACTTTCGCCCGCAGGCGGTAACGTCCCGGCACACGCGGCTCGCCGATTTCGAACTCGAGATACTGGTTACTCTCGCTTTGCCGGTGAAAGACGAGTGCGTCGCCGACGAGCCGCGCCGAACCAAAATGATGCAGGTCCGCAGAGCGAATCTGGTCCTCGCGTCCCTGCGGTCGCCACGCGGCCCAGCGCTCCGGGCCGGTCGTGCGGTCCGTTGTCTTCCGTGACGCGGGAGCGAGTGCGGCGGCGATGGCTTTGTCGGCCGCCTGCTGATAGCGCACCAGATGCGCCGGCGAGATGTCGAGGCCCGCGCTGACATTGTCAAAGCCGGCAACCGTCGCGTCCTCCGGCAGGAGTGATTTCAGATCGACGAAGATGCCGAACAGGTCGCGCAGCGTGTATTCGTATTCGCGCGTGTTCAGCCGGCGCAGCGTCACGCGACCGTCGCGCTGCTGCGCGGTCAGCGACTTCGCGTGCAAATCGGCACGCAGCCACGTCAGGAGTTGGCGGCGTTGCTCCGCTGTCGGCTGCGGCTTGTTGGCCGGCGGCATTTCGCCGTCCGCGAGCCGGTCATGCACGCGGGTCCAGACCGCCGCCGCAGTTCGCGGATCGGGTTTGGCGATCAGCGATTCGAGCGAGAGCTTCGCCTTTTGTGTCGCGTCATCATGACAATCGGAACAATAGGTCTCCAGCGTCGCGCGCGCTGCCGCCGGGATTTCCGCCGCGGGCGCAATCCCTCGCATCCACGAGAGGAGAACCAGAGCGGCGGAAAGGAAACGGAGCTTCATGGCCGGATGTTCGCGTTCAGTTGGATCAGCAGCCGTTGTATGCGATCGCTTCATAAGTGATGGCTTTTTTCAGTCGGCACTGGGCTACCAGGCCTGCCAGTTTCGGAAGATCGGCGGCTGTTCGAGAGCCCGGATCTCGAACGTGTGTTCTCCGGGCAGCAGAGGGATTATCAGCGTGTCGCCGCTGGTTCCGGGAGCGCAGGTCTGGCCGTCGATGACAAGCGTCGGCAGCACTTTCAATCCCGAGGGCCGTCGCGCATAGAGATGTCCGCCAAAACCTTCGCTCCGGCCAACGATTCGATCGATTTCAATCTTCACTTCGCAACGCGCAACGCCTTCGATGCGCCAACCCTCCGGCAACGGGCTCTCACGGAGTTTCCACTTCATCGATTCGTCGAAGGATTGAAGTTTCGAGAGCTCGCTGAGCGGAACCACTTTCGTTGAAGGACCATCCGTTCGAAGCGTTGTCCCACGGTATGAGACACTTCCCGGTCCTTCACTGATGATCAGATGCACCTCGTTCGGATAAAGCCGCACTGCACCTGCGGTGCCGTGGAAAGAGATGTCGGCGCTGGTGAAGGTGAATGGCGCGCGGCCGACGAACGCATAATCGGTCCCTTCCGTCGTGGTGATCTTCGCGGCGCCATCCGCGAGCCGTTCATATCGCGGCGCGGCTTCAGCCTCCTTTCGCGGATAGAGCATCACCAAGGCGTCTTCACCAGCCGCAATCGGTCCGACTGACGTGACCGTGAAATCCTGATCATGCGAGCGCGCGTCCCGTGATTCCGCTGCAATCGCAGCCGGCTGGAGAAATCCGACGTGCATTCCGGCTCCATAGGGGCCGCTGTATTCCAGCGTCTGC
This sequence comes from uncultured Akkermansia sp., assembly GCA_964523105.1. Taxonomy (GTDB): domain Bacteria; phylum Verrucomicrobiota; class Verrucomicrobiia; order Verrucomicrobiales; family V1-33; genus V1-33. The sequence continues at coordinate 17,883 of CAZFZN010000043.1, read as the reverse complement.
GGTCCGGCGGTAACATTTGCTTTTACACCGGCGGTTTTCAGAAACCACCACTTCGGCTCCAGCTTCGCCGTCTCGCCATTGAGGATGTGAAAGCTATCGCGGAACAAGAAGTAGTTCGGTCCCGCAGCAGCCTTGCCTTTCAGAAAGAGGATCTGTCGCGTCCAGCGCTGCGGCCCGTAGTCCCCGAGACCGCGCAGGTAATCGGATGAATCGCCAAAGGCAGTGGCGTGGACCTGAGAGATGGGACCGCCTCCGGGCCAGCCCCCGGTGTTCGTCTGCTCGCCAAAATGAACACGGCTGTGCCAGCCAAACGATTTGTAGAGCGCGGCCAGCGGCCGGGCGCTTTCGTAGAGGGTGTATTGCACCGGTCCCATCACGACCAGCGGCGCACCTTTCGAATACAGCACAAAGTCGCCCTGGTTCGCATCGCAATGGCTGACGAGATAACCCTGATGGTACGACAGGTAAGTCTCATCCGGATCACCAGTGTGTGCGCGCATCACCGCGCCGAAGCCCGGCCACCATCTGCTTTCGAGCTCCTTCGGCTGATAGGTTTGTGGCAGTCCTTGCAGCAAGTCCGCGTGTACGGCGACGCGCGGGGTGAAGCCGGAACCGTGCTCCATGAAGGAAGGCTCCGTCACCGGCTTGCCTTGCTGCTCCCACGCCCAGGCAAACGCCTTCGCTAACTCCGGACCGCGATCGCGGATCAACCCTGCGGCCACCAGCCAATGGTTGAACAGGAATTGTCCTTCGTGCCCCCAGCCCGGGACGATTCGCCGACCACCCGCTCGTGGATCCGGCGGTGTGAGCAGGTTTAGCGTGAATTGCGTCGGCATCACTGCGAGCTTCGCGACGGCCGGGTCGAATTCCATGTTCTTGCTCATCACCGCCGCGGCCTGCAGTTGATGCGAGTAGCCGGCGACAAAGTAACTGATCAGTTCGCTCCAGCCGCCTCCCGGTGCAGTGTTCATGGCCAGCTTGAAGCGGACGTACTCCTGAGAAGCGCGCAGCCACTCCTTCGCCATCGGATGATCCGGAATGAGCGACGCGGCGATCGCCAGCGCGAAGAAGCGGTTGATCGGCATGTTAGGATTGCCGAGATGCACCATCGATCCCCGCGGGTTCACATCCGGCTCCGTCAGCAAATAACAAAAGGCGGCCAACTGGCTCCGCAGCGTGCGCTGCCGGGCAGGTGTCAGATTGCCCGCCGCAAACAACTCATCCACGTCGTGCGACCACTGCGTCATCATGGTCTGCCGGTAGATGGCGCGCCGGATGAGCAGCGGCTCCAGCCAGTCTCCGCCGAAGCGGAGGTTGTGAAAGAACTGGCCCGCCGGGCTCTGCATTGGACGGTGGTTCTCTGGAATCCCTGCGGGATCAGCGAAGATCCGCTCGGTGAGCTGCTGCAGTCGCGCGGCGTCGGGCGTCTCCTGAAAATAAAGAAACCGTTTGAGCACATCGCCCGCTGGATGTTGAGCGAGCATCGGTTTGATCCGCGCCACGTCCTTTGTGCTGAATACCAGCCGCGGGTAGCTCACCTTTGGATCGGCGGACCAGTCTAGCACCCAGTCCTTGTAATCATCGAGCGTCACATAACCCTGCTTCGCGTAGAAGCTGAACAGTCCCTCGTGGTCCTGCGGCGCTCCCGCGACAAGCGCCCATTGCCGGCGGCCGAAGGTGAAGGGCAGATCCGGATCATATTCGCCGGTATGCAGCAGCGAGTTGGGATGCGGCGGCACGACGAGCGGCCAGCGCAGTTCCACGCGACCCTCGGGGCGGGTAAAGAGCAGGCCAGCGAAGGAGTCGTGACTCGCGCGCCAGTTGCCCAGGTGCATCGGCACCACCGCCACGAAGGGCAGCTTCTCCCGCTGGGCACCTGGAACGAACCGACTGCTGTCCATCAGCCCGAGGTAATCCGCGCTTTCTGACCACGGATACCATCCGGTGAGCTGACATACTCTGGTCTCCGGTTGAGTGTAGGTGAGTTGCGCCGAGCCATAGCTGTGGTTGCCCGGCGGCGCGCGCTTGAGGCCAATCGCCTCCAGTCGCTGCTCCAGTTCCGCGGCGCGCCCTTTGAGCCGCCCCTGCGGAGTCTTCCAGAAGACGAGGTCTGGCTTCCAATCCGCCTCGCCTCCCCCCGCGAGGCCGTAAACCACCTGCCAGTGATATGCATCTCCAATCCGGTTCAGATCGTACTGCTCATCCACCTCGATCGAGGGATCATCATCGAACATCCGGATCGTTACCTGATAAAACCCGCCATTGTCGAATGCGTAGCGCACCCGCGCCTCGACGAAAAGCGGCCCCTGCTCTGTGAGTTCACACGTGTAGCCCGCCACCCGAGGGGCCGTCGCTGGCTCCGCCGCCACGAACCAGCTGCCGCCTGTCCGCTTCAGCTCAGGGTTGAGCAGGATCGCCTGCACGGGGCCGGGAATGAGGGTCGCGCCATCGCCGATGCCACTTTGGCCCGCCTCGTTCACGGAACGAAATCGCAGCCCCGCGGAGAATTTCTTTTCGCCCTGCGGCAGCAAAACAATGCCCCCGGCGTTGTTCCGAATCACAAGCTCCCCGGCGGTGCTGCCAACCGAGAGTGTCGTCGCATGTCCCGGACCGCGCTCCGGCAGCAGTTGGAATCGATAGTCCCCGCTTTTCGCCAGTTCAGCGTAAAACGAAATGCGGGCTGCTTGAAGAGAGCCGTCGGGATGCAATGTCACTCTTGAAAGCTGAAATGGAGCCTCGGCGCCTTGCGCACCCAGCAATTTCAGATTCTCACGCTTCGCCTCGCCCGGATTGAATGACACCGGGTAAGTGACCAGCGTTCGCGGCCACGCATGGCCGATGACATCGCGGGCTTCAAACGTCGCGAGCGGGGCTGCGGCGCCCTGCGCGCGAGAAGGCGCCACCAGCGCAAGGGCTGCAAATACGAAACAACCAGTGGATTTGAGAGAACGGGACATACGCATTTGAGACGGCTGTTTGCTTCCGCCAATTCTGTCAGTCGGCTGACACCGGCTCGCCGGTGAGGGTTTCGACGTTGAGGTTCTGACCGGCAGCAGAGATCTCCGTTTGCACCTCGGCAAAGTGCCAGCCGGGCTTGGTCGCAAGCAAAGAACGGCGGGCCGGCACCAGCGAGGGAATGGCGTAGTCGCCTTGCGCATCCGTCATCGACCAGTGCCAGCTTCCGCACTGCACGCGCACGCCCGGTATGCCTTTGCCGGCACGATCCACAACGCGCCCCCGCACGACCGCAGTTCCCGGACGGCTCTTCAACACGTCTGCCATCCATGCACGCATCTCGCGCCGGATCAGCGCATCCTTTTGCAGGAAACGGTCCGTGTGCTTGAGGCCAGCTAACTCGCGTTCCACGACTGGGAAGCCCAACTCGCGGAGAATGCGCGCGCCCTTGGGGCTTTCGTTTTTGCCGTCGTCGTCGCTGCCATAGGTGACAAAGGTCGGACGACCGCGAGTCCGGCCAAGGCGTTCACGAGCGCCGTCGGGCGTGAACCGGCCGCCATCGATGTGGCTGTGCGGAAGGAAACCAAGCCACACATCGGCGATGGCTTCATTTCTAAGTCCGAGATAACTGGCGGCAATGGCCCCGCGGGAAAATCCCGTGAACAACACCGCGTTCGGATCGCCGCCGTAAAGCTCGCAGATCCGGCGAAGGTTGGTCAGACAATATCGGACGGTTGCATCCTCATCTCCCCACCACCAAACGACGTTCGCTTTGCCGACAGGATCGACGTAGGGCATCACGACCCAGATGAAATTGGTTCCGGCGGAAAGATCAAAACCGAGGCGGCAGTCTTCAACCTTCCCGGTCAACTCCTCCCATCTGTTCGGCGCATACTCGACGATGACCGGGTACATCTGACCGGGACGCCAGTTCGCTGGAAGATAGAGTCCGTGGTGGACACCCGTCCCGCGAAACTCTTCTGACTGCTGTTTGACGAACTTGCCTGGAGCGGGATCGCCTTCAACCATCGGCGGACGATCAGGGCCGTTCTCGGCCTGGAAAGGACCCTTGAAGAGCGAACGATCCAAATAGAGCCCGGCGATACGCAACCGGGTCCGGAGTTGGTCCACACCGATCTGCTGAACTGGTTGGTCCCGCTGTGCGGCCATGGCCGCAGCCGTGCCGGCCGCCTGGCCCAACATCATCCAGTTCTCTTCGACCCGCACGGAACTGAACGCCACATGCGATGCCGATAAACAGACGGGCACCAGCAGATTGTCGCACTCGGCAGCTTTCGGCGTCAGGCTGCGAAAAGGGATCTCGCAGGGTTCGTTCTTCAGATCGATCCAGAAACGTCCCTCGTTACGGAATGCGGATTCGGATACGGCAAGGCGTTGAACGTGATGACAATCGAGCCAGTGCGAACCGAGGCCGATACTATCAGGCTTATCGCGCTCGTCCTGGATATCCCGCTGCACCATCACGTATTCTCCAATCATGCGCCGGGCTTCGCGGACATAGATTTGATATGGCCAATGGTTGTTGTCCGGGAACTCGTCCGCAGGCAGTGCGAATTGCCGCATGCGCGTCCGCACCTCAGGTGGCACACCGGGTTCGTTGGCGAGGTAGTAAAGATAACCGAGCGTGTACTGCCTGTATTCCTCCCGGATTCTCTGCCTCTCTTCATGGTTTGCCTCTGGCCACGCGTGCTGCGCACCCAGAAGACCCAGCGAAACCGTCGCGTCCTGCCGATTGTTCAGCTCCACCTTTCCATTCGGTCGCGCCGGCAGATAAAAGAGATCTTCCAGCTTAATACCCGGATTGTTAGCTAGAACTGCCGCGAGCATTCGATACCGCGCGGGATCGTAGCGGTCCGGCTTCGGCAGCGGCCGAGGGTTGGCGTCGCCGGCGTATTGCAGGATGACCCGGAAGTTGTAAACCATGACCTTTCGGTCGCCGGAGCCTTCCGGACCGATGTCGCTGATGGAGGCTGTGACGTCGGGCAGCAGCCGTTTCTGATCGTCGTAAGGGCTGGCCTGCACCGGCTGCGGGTCGAGACGAATACCGGCCAGCGGTTCGCCATATTGGTCGCGGCTTTCGCGTCCGACCGAGTAACCCACCCCCGCCCGGGCCAGGAGATCGCCTTCGTAGCTGGCATCGATGAACACCCTGGCGGCATAAGTGGAACGGTCCAGCGTCGTGATCCCAAAGATGCGCTGTCCGCGCTTTTCAACGTGGTCGATCCGTTTGTCGAACATCACGGTGACCTTTGCTTCACGCAGCATCTCCTGGTAAACCCGCTCCGCGATCTTCGATTCCCATTCGTATTTTCGGTCTTTCGAGCCATAGGCCTGCCCGAGTCGGCGGAAAAACTCATCCAGGATGCCACCAAACGTTTCCCGGTTCTGCGCCCACTCCGCAACCGTGAGGCCGCTGGTGTGAAGGCCGCCCACGTGCCGGGTCGGCTCGAGGAGGAGAACCGAAGCACCTTCGCGGGCGGCGGCCACCGCGGCCGCGATGCCGCCCGGCGTCCCGCCATAAACCACCACGTCATAACTGCTGGAGGGTTTCGGAGAGTTGTCCGCAGCCGATGCAGTGCAGACCGGGACGACTGCCAGGATCGCGTAAAGTAGTCTTCTCAGGACTGGCGAAAACAGCATCCCCGCCGTTCTGGCGTTAATCAAAGCGTCTCGTGTTGGAACAGGCGGATACATATCAAGTGCGATTGGCGGCATTTCCCGGCGGGAGTTTACGGAGCTTCATGTGCGGGCGTTAGCGTCAGTATTGAGATCCTGCACGAGTTGGAGGGGAGCCCGGGGAACCGCCTGTGCCACCCGCCGGCGGCGGGTCCCCGACCCACGCGATGAAGTCAAACAGTTCACCGTGGCGCGTGCCATCACGCGTGACGTCCAGGGCGACAAGGTGGAGGCCCGCCTTTGCCTGCGGTGCCGCGTGGAGCTTCACCCGGTGCACCGTCACTCCCTCCCCGGCCCGCCGGCCCTCCACCACCGCCGGCTCGCAAGTGAGGCCGGGTGGCGCATGCAGCGCGATCCGGTGGGATTGCTCCCGGTCCCGGTAGTTCCGGGCGAGCAGGTTGAATTCGACGTCCCCGCCCGGTTTCACAACGACGCGATACGGCAGCACCTGCACCCAGTAGGGATCAAACATGTAGCGATAATCATCCTCGACGCTCACATCGGTGAAGGCCGCCTGCAGCGCCACCATCCGCGCGTGCAGGCGGTCGATGAGCGCAGCTGGTTCCGCAATGGCCCAGCAATGCCCGCCGAGAAGCAGGTCAGGTGCGATTGCGTGGAGATAGTTCGCCGCCCGCAAGTAGCCCTCCTCGAGCGGCCCGCCGTTGCGGGCGACCACCGCTTCGTTGCCGCCCTGCGCGGGATCCGTGGCGCTGGCGAAAACATTGTCGCCAGTGAAAGCGACGCGCTTCCCATCGATGACCCCATGCAGGCAGGAATGATACTTCGCCTGGCCCGGCATCCAGTCGCATGTGAGAGTGTAGCCATTCCACTCAAGCGTTTCGCCGTCGCGAATGATGCGGTCGAACATGAGCGGCCCGGTGTCCTTGCCGTAAGCCGGCAGCAGGGCGCAGAGATCGTAGTCCCACGGGCTCTCGAATTTGTCCGCCACGCCCTCCATCGCCCACAGTTTGGCACCCCACTTCTCGCGGAGATGGGCGGCATCCAGCGCGTGGTCGCCATGCATGTGGGTGACAAATACGGCCTCTATTTGCTGCAAGCCGAGCCGCTCTTTGGCTCGCGTGAGCGTGAGGTCGAGGAAGGCGCGGTCGAAAAGGCCGCAATCGATGACCAGCGCGCGACCGTCGTCCCCCAGCAACAGGTGGAAATTTACCCAGTAGTCCGGCCCGCGAAACTTGAAGAGATGCCGGGAAACCTGCCATAAATGCGGAACCACGGTCGGGCGACTCACGTTGTCCTGGTCACAGTTGGCAAAGCGGAAGATCTCGTAGCCGCGAACATAAAGTTCTCCCAGGCGGCGCAGCTTCGCCACATAGCCGCGGAGTTGGGCGGCCGCATTCCGGACGACCGGACCGTGCGAGGGCAGGAGGAGCGCGGGATCGTAACCGGCAATCAGTGTGGCATTGTTTGCCAGCTCGTAGAGGCCTTTGGCAAAACCATAGTCGAACTCACTATCAAACCACGTGTGCATTTTCGCGCCGTCCAGCATCAGGTCGCCGGTGAATGCGATCCACCGCTCATTCACGCGCAGCAGGTATGCCATCTGCCCGGGACTGTGCCCGCCGGTATGGACGCACACAAACTCCCGACCGCGCCAGGTAAAGTCGTCCATCTTCGCGAACGCCCGCGTAACCGGCACCGGGGCGATGCCCGGGCGCACATAGCTCGCCCCATGAACGGTGTGCGAGTCTCCGAGCGCGGGCCGCATCTTGCGGAAAGCGAGGGGCTGCTCGAAAAGCGCCCGCTCAGCCTCAGGCACGGCAACTTTTGCTCCGATCTTCCCCAGCCGGTTTGCGCCCTGGCATTGCTCCCGGTGATGATGTGTGAAGAGCACCCATTCCACACGATGCACGCCAATTGAGCCGAGGGCGTCCAGCACCGATCCATCGCCAAGATCAATCAGCAGTGCGGCGTCTCCGTCGCGCAGGACGAACACGTTGCAGGTGTCAGTCCACAAAAAGATATCGGGCGCGATCTCGTTGAAGGATGGCATGGGGTAACGGTGGTTTGCCTAAACGAGAGCCGATCAGCCAAGCTCACTCAGCACCCCAGTGCTGCTGCCGAACGTAGCGTCCTCAATCCCGAACTGCCGGAGCACGCGCAAGTAAAGATTCGACAGCGGGGCGTTGGTGGCCCGGTCGAAGGCGAGATGTCCGTGATGTTTCAACCCACCGCCCGCAATGAAAACGGGCAGATTGTTCGACGCGTGGGCGCTGGGGTTGCCGATGTTGCTGCACCAGATGACCGTGGTGCGGTCGAGCAACGTGGCGTCGGCGTCGGAAGCCGCGTGCAGCTTGTCGAGCAGGCCGGCGACGTGGCGCGTTTCCTCCTCTTCGTAACGGGCGAATTGTTCGATCTTTTCCGGTGCCTGCCCGTGATGCGACGCATCGTGCTGGCCGATGGAGGTGTCCGGCGCGTCGCCCGGGCCGGCTTCGCCTTCGAGCGCCACGGCAACCCGCGTGGAGTCGGTTTGAAAGGCGAGGAACGCGAGGTCATAGCGCATTTTCTGCCCGCTCGACCACCCCCCGCCACGGAAGTTCTCGACGCGCCGGTCCACCTTCGGTTTTGGCTTCGTCGCCCAGGCTTCGCTTTGCAACAGTTCGCGCTCCGCTTCGCGGATGCTCGCGGCCATGTGATCGAGCCGCGCGCGGTCCGCCGCGCCCACGTCGCGCCCGAGCGATTTCAATTGCCCGCGCAGTCCGTCGAGAATGCTGCGGCCATCGCGCAGCCGCTGCGTTTCGCGCGCGATTTCGTCCGGTGTGCCATCCATGAAGAGCCGGCGGAATATCGCCTCCGGCTTGTCCTCCGTCGGCACAGGCACGCCGCTGCGGTTGTAATTCATGGGCTGATTCGCGCGGCCCATGAGCACGCTCGCAAAGCGCGTCTCGCCGCCGACTTTCTCCGCCACGCGCTGATCGAGCGAGACCGTGGCGCGGATGTCATCTGCGCGCTGAATGCGCTCGGGCGCCATGCCGGTGAACAGCCCGCTCTCTGTGTGATGCGAGTTTGGGTAATCGCGATGCGACATGCCGGAAATGACAGTGAAACGTCCGCGGTGCGCATCGAGCAGCTTCAGATAGCGTGTCGCCTCATAGCCGAGTCCGGTCTCCCGCGGAAAGAAGTAATCCGCATTCGTCCCCAGCACGCGCCCGATGAGCAGCAGCCGCCGCGGTTGCAGAGCAGCCGCCTTCTGCGCCGCGCGCAAGCCGCAAGGCAGCATGGCGTCGAGCAATGGCAGCCCCAGCACTACCGCACCGGAGCGCAGAAACGAGCGGCGGGACAGACTTCGAAGGTTGTGTATGTTCATTCGGATTGCGAAATTTCAACGCCCCGCTGATTCATCCTCTTGCGGATGATCACCCGGTGAATGCGGGTGCTTTTCAGCTTGCGATATCGAAGCCTGGCCGGCTGGGCAGATGCAGGTGCGCTGCTGCGGAACAGAGATTGCCCCGCGCCGGCAAAGTGCCAGGATGCGCGCATGACCGATTACGATCTCGTCCGTTATCCGGGCAATGCCTACGAATTCACTCACCCGGCGCATCTCTTCGTGCTGGGCCGGCTGCATGGCATGAATCCCGCGCCGCCCGCGCAGTGCCGGGTGCTGGAGATCGGCTGCGGCGATGCGGCGAATCTCGTCCCCATGGCCTGGCAGTATCCGCAGGCGCACGTCGTGGGCTTTGACCTCGCGGAATCGAGCATCGCGGAGGGCCGGAAAGTGGCGGAGGCGATGTACCTGGAAAACCTCGACCTCCGCGTGCAGGACATGATGGATTACCCTGACAGCGGCGGTCCGTTCGATTACATCATCGCTCACGGCTTCTACTCCTGGGTGCCGGAGCCGGTGCGGGAAAAAATGTGGCTCACCATTCGCCGGCTGCTGGCGCCACAGGGGATCGCGTTTGTCAGTTACAATGCGCAGCCTGGGGGGCATCTGCGCTCGCTGGTGCGCGACATGATGCTTTTTCACGTGCGCGGTGCGCCGGATGCGGCCAGCAAAGTGAAGCAGGCGCAGGCGTTTCTCGGCTTCCTTGAGGAAGGCATGGCCGGTGCCGACGAGCACAGCCGGCTGCTGAAGGCGGAGATCGCGCGCATCCGCAACTTCCATCCCGGGCACCTCTATCACGACGACCTCGCAGACATCAATGATGCCTTCTACCTGCAGGAGTTCACCGGCCACGCCGCGGCGCACGGGCTGCAATACGTCAGCGACTCCGATTTTCCCTCCACGCAGGACGCCCGACTGCCTGCGGCCACAAGGGGCACCCTCGCCCAACTCGCGGGCGAGCCGCTGCTCAAGCAGGTATATCTCGACTTCCTGAAATGCCGGCGCTTTCACCAAACACTCCTCTGCCACGCGGACGTGCAACTGAAGCCCGACCCCGACCTCGAGGGGCTGCGCGAATTGCACATCGGAGGCGTCATTTCCCGGGTGCCTGACAAAGACGACACCTGGGAAAGTGTGCGCGGCGGCAGAATGCGGACCACGCATCCCGTGGCCGCCGCCGTGCTCGACGCCGTGGGCGACCGCTGGCCGGGCCGATGTAGCTTCGATGCCCTCGCCGGGGAAGTGCAGCGCCGCACCGGCGAGTCGCGCGATGCCGTGGAGAATGTCATGTCGAGCGTGCTCTGGGAAGCTTTCACCACCGGCATGATGGACGCCTGGGGCGAACCTGCGCCGTGCGTGACCGAAGTTTCCGAAAAGCCCGTCGCCAGCGCCCTCGCGCGCCATATGCTCCGGCAGAGCGACTCCGTGACCACGCTGCTCCACAGCACCGTCGCCGTCGGCGATGCCGCCGGTCGCCAGCTCATCGCCCTCTGCGACGGCACCCGCGACCACGCCGCGCTGGTGCGCGACATGTTCAACTCACCCGTCCTCCGCCAACAGGAACCCGACGACGCCAAACGCGAAACCCTCGCCGTTACCTGCGTCCGCAACGGCCTGCCGGAACTGGTGAAGCTGGCGCTGATGACGGGGTAGAGATTGACCCGGTTCGAGCCAGGTGACGTCCCTCCGCAGTTTGTCCCATGCAGTGATTTCACTTCGACAAGCTGCAGCGCGTGAAATACGATATCCTCATGCCTGCGACCATGAACACTGAAATCGCCGAGCGCCTCGCTTCGGAATGCGCCAGCCTGCCGCCGGAGAAACAACGCACCGTGCTCGACTTCATTCTTTTCCTCAAACAACGGAGTGAAGAGACAGAGGGAGACGAGGCGTGGGAACGACTCATCGCCGATCCGCGTCCGCGTCCAAAGCTGGAGGCATATCTCCAGACCATCGCAGGACAAAAAGCGGAACTCATGGATCTGAGCCGGCTATGATCTCAAAGACGCTCGCTGATTTTTGGCGGCACTACGCACAGCTTGACGCTTCGACCAGGACGGCGGCGCGACTGGCCTTCAGCAAATTCAGCAACAATCCGGGCCATCCTTCTCTGCGATTCAAGAAGCTCAACGGCCACCCGGCGGTCTGGTAGGTCCGCATCAATGAGAACGTCCGGGCCGCCGGAATCAGAGACGGCAACACGATAACCTGGTTCTGGATCGGTCCGCACAAGGAGTTCGACAAACTCTTCTGATCAGCCAGCCGGGGACTCGTTGCCACGCCAACTCGCATGCTCGCTGGGCGTCCAGCCCGCCTGACCGGAACGTTGCGGGACGGAGGCGCCGCATTACGAGAACAGAATATTGGAAACGAATTCCGCAACCTGTTGCGGCGTTCGCGTGAGCTTGGGTACGACGACATCAAGACGGCGGGTGAAGGTCTCCGGCAGCGGGATGCGCTGGATGAGTTTCCTGCGAGGAAAGCCGGCGAGCGCGCGGTGCGGCACAAGGCTGGTGCCCAGTCCGAGAGCGACAAGGTGGATGATGAGATCGAAATCGTCAGGCTCCATAGCGGCGGAAACGCTCAGGTCGCGCGATTTGAGCCAGCGGCGGAGTTGTTGCCCGGTCTGGCTGGAGGCGTGGAGCAGCAACCATGACTGATCGTTGAGCCAGCCGGTGAGTTTGGCGGGCCAGCGTCTTCCTTTGGTGACGAAAGAGGGAACAGGCAGCGCCGACGGAGCGATGAGCTGGAAAGCATCCTCCATGCTGTGCGTGACGCTGAGGGAAGTCGGCAGCCGTTTCGGCGGACAGAGCACGGCGACATCGAGATGCCCGGCTTCCATGCGCGCGATGATCTGCGGTGAGGGAAGGTGCTCGACGATCGTTTTGACTCCCGCACTGCGGCGCAGGTGCGCGTGCAGCAGACCTGGAAGGTGAGCGAGCGCGACGCTGCGCGAGATGCCGAGCCGGATTTCACGGGGGGCATCGAGATGCTCCTGTCCCAGCCGGCGCAATGCCTCCTCCATGGTGCGATTGATCGGCGCGGTGTCGCGAAGAAAGGCCTCTCCCGCGGGGGGGTGAGCCGAACGGTGCGCGTGGTGCGGTCAAAGAGCGCCACACCGAGCCGCTGCTCGATGCCCTGCACTTGCCGTGTCAGGGCACTTTGCGTCAGCCCGGCTGCCGCCGCCGCTCGGGTGATATTGCCGTGCGCAGCGATGAGGCGGAGCAGTCCCAGTCCGTAGAGGTCCACGGGCGGCGGCCAGATCGGAGGAGCGGAAGTCATGCGGTTTTTGCATCAGTGTATGCCGACGATGCATTTTTCTCAAGACTCAGGACGGGGAAGACTGGCAGCACCTCTCCACACCAATTGCCATGCCTCAACTCTCCGACCGTCACCCCGCCAACCTTCCCGGACTTTGGTACATCGACACCTCCTGCATCGACTGCGGGCTCTGCCCCGAAACGGCGCCGGCAGTCTTCCGCCGCGACGATGCGGGCCTGCAATCCGTCGTCTGGCATCAGCCGGAGACGGAGGAGGAAATCGCTCTGGCCCGCGAAGCACAGCGACTGTGCCCAACGGAAAGCATCGGGAGCGATGGAGTTTCCGTGCGAATATCGGACGGCCCTTTTTGAGGCGGGTTCTGACCAGTGAGAAGTTCAACGCCTGACCGTTCCCTGTTGGTCCCCGATAAACCGCTGGAATTTCCGCGTAGAGTGGGCACATTCCCCGCTCTACGATTTTTCACCTCCCGCCATGAACCAATTCTCCCAATACGCCAACCGCCTCGGACGCCGCGGCTTTCTTCACGTCGGTGCCTGCACGGCGCTCGGGCTGACGCTCGGCGATTTCTTCAAGATGAAGGCCCGCGCGGATCAGAAAAACTACGCGTCGGTGGAAGGGAAGGCCAAGAGCATCATCCACATCTTCCTGCCTGGCGGCATGGCGCATCAGGAGAGTTTCGACCCCAAGCCGCTGGCTCCGCCCGAATACCGCGGCCCGCTGGGCGTGGTGAATGGCAATGTGGACGGCATTCAGTTTGGTGAACTTTGGAAGAACACCGCGCAAGTCGCAGACAAGCTGGTGGTCTGCCGCAGCATGACCCACGGCGAAGCGGCGCACGAGCGCGGCACGCACAATATGTTCACCGGCTACCGTCCGAGCCCGGCGCTGCAGTATCCGAGCTTTGGCTCGGTGGTGTCGCACGAATTTGGCAGCCGCAACAACCTCCCGCCTTATGTTTGCATTCCCAGCCAGCCGAACGAATACGCGGGCAGCGGTTATCTGAGCAGTGCCTACGGCGCGTTCAGCCTCGGCGCGGACCCGGCCCAGGGCGGCTTCAAGGTCCAGGACCTCGCCCTGCCCGGCGGCGTCACCGAAGGCCGCTTCAACCGCCGCCGCGCCATTCTCGACGGCATCGACAATCACTTTAAGAGCATCGAGAAATCCGACGCGCTGGAGGCGATGGATACGTTCTACCAGGACGCCTACAAGCTCATCAGCAGCCCGCAGGCGCGCGAAGCCTTCGCGCTGGAGAAGGAAGCCGACAAGCTGAAGGACGAATACGGCCGCAACGAAGCCGGCATGCGCCTGCTCATGGCCCGTCGCCTCGTTGAAAGCGGCGTGCGTTTCGTCTCCACGCAGTTCGGCGGCTGGGACCACCACGACAACATCAAGGGTGCCATGGAAGGTCAGGTGCCGCGCTTCGATCAGGCGTTTGCCCGCCTCATTCGCGACCTCAGCGAGCGCGGTCTGCTCGACAGCACGCTGGTGATGGTTTCCTCCGAATTCGGCCGCACGCCGAAGATCAACGGCACCGGCGGCCGCGACCACTGGCCGAAAGTGTTCAGCGTGCTGCTCGCCGGCGGCGGCCTCAAGAAAGGCATGGTCTATGGCAGCAGCGATGCCCTCGGCGCCGAGCCGGAGAATGATCCGCTCACCGTCGAAGACCTCGCCTTCACCATCTACAACCAGCTCGGCATCAACGCCGACAAGGAACTCATGGCTCCCGGCGCCCGCCCGATCGAAATCGTGGCCGAAGGCAAGGTCATCGAGGACATCGTGGCGTAATTTGCTGCGTCCGGTGCAGTGAATCTGTTCACCTATGGCACCCTCATGGACCCGACCATCTGGTCGCGGGTCGCTCAACAGGAGTGCGCCAGCCGTCGCGCGATGCTGCTCGGGTACGAAGCCCGGCGCCTGCGCGGCGTCACCTTTCCCGGTTTGGTGGAATGCGCAGGCCGCAGCGCCCCGGGTTTGCTTTATTACGATGTCAGCGACGCCGCGCTGCAGCAACTGGATGAGTATGAAGATGACTTCTATGAGCGCATCGAAGTGACCGTGGAGCTTGAGGACGGCACCCGGGAGCGTGCTCAGGTCTATCTTATGGATTCGAAGCACCAGGAACTCGTGCTCCCGGATCGGTGGACGCCGTAGCCAGGGCGTCCCGCCCTGTCATTGCACCCGCCGTCCCGGTGCCTATGGGCTCTACAACAGCCTTCTTATCTCCCATGAAATCTCTCCTCTTCGCCGCCGCCCTCACCACTTCCGCCCTCGCCGGTGATTCCTTTTTCTCCGCCGACGGCAGCAGCGTCACGTTCGCCCCGCTGCATGAAACCGGGCACTTGCTGCGCATCGCAGTCGCGGACGGCACCGTGACGAAACTCCCGCTGCCTCCCGCATTGAAGGACACGAATGTCACCGGTCTTGCGCGCGGCGGTCAGGGCGAGGCGCTCTTCATCGCCGGCCCTGCGGTGTGGGTGATGACGGACGACGGCACGGTGAAGAAAGTGTGCGACACCGGCACCATGGAGTCGCCGGAGAATCTGTTCGTCGCCGTGAAGCCCGGCACTCCGATCACCGACTGGATGTTCCTTAGCGGCGTGCCCAAAGGCGAAGGCGCTCCCGTTTTCTTTGCGCGCAAGCCAGGACAGAAGGCTTTCGGTGACGTTTTCTGCCGCCGCATCGACAATGTGAACTGCGGCTGCTTCTCCGACGACGGGCGCTTTTTCTTCGCCGGACGCGGCGATGTGTGGGAAGGCGGATTTCAGACGGAGGACGAGCCGGATTCCCGCATGGCCGTGCTCGTCGGTGCGCGCATCGCGCCGGTGGCGCTGCTCACCACGGATGAAGGCAACAGCGGCAGTGTGTGGGTGGGCGGGCTGAGCGCCGCGGGCAAATGGCTTTACGCCGGCCTCACCGGCCGCCACGAGGGTGCCGTGGTGCGGATTCCGATTCCTGACAAAACGCTCTACAGCGAGATGGCCGCCGAGGGCTACACGCTCAAAGGCCACCTCGACACCATGCGCGCCGCGCTCGACAAAACGGAAGTCATCGTCGCCGAAACCGGCGGCCTCACCGCCTTTTGCGCCGCGGAGGTCAATGGTCAGGGCCATGTCTTCTACCGCACCGAAGACGACGAGGGCCACAGTCTCTACCTTTGGAACGGCAGCGGCGTGCCGAAGCGCCTGGGCAGCGAACCGGCGGAATAGGCTTGGAGCCATCGCGCCCGGTGGAGCAGGCCCGATTTCTGCCAGTTGCATTCCGGGTTCTGTGAGTAACCTTTGCGCCGCTCCATGAACCGTCCGGTTTCCATTTCCCGCAGCATTATCCGCAAGGAGGCGATGATTAGCTCGCCCCTCCTCTGCGGGCTTGCGGTGTAATGACGCGGCGCGCAGCAGGAGGGGCAGGCATTAGCCAGGCTTCCGATTATCTCTGTCCGGCGCGGGTTAGTTTCATCCAGCCGGTCTGCTTCATCCTTTAGACTTCATCCTTCATCCTTTTCCCATGACTCTCTACGACACCACCCTGCGCGACGGCACCCAGGGCACCGGCATCAATTTCTCCGTCACCGATAAACTCCGCGTGGCCCACAAGCTCGACGACTTCGGCATCCACTACATCGAGGGGGGCTGGCCCGGTTCCAATCCGCGCGATGAGCAGTTCTTCGCCGAAGCCGCACAGCAGACGTGGAAACACGCGAAGCTCACCGCCTTTGGCATGACGCGCCGCGGCGGCGTGAAAGTGGAGGATGATTCCCAGGTGGCAAAACTCTTCGCGGCGAAAACACCCGCCGTGTGCATCGTGGGAAAGACATGGCCGCTGCATGTCACGGAAGTCTTCCGCGTCACCCTGGAGGAAAACCTTGCCATGATCGCCGACACCGTGCGGTATTTGAAAAGCAAAGGCCGCGAGGTGCTCTACGACGCCGAGCATTTCTTCGACAGCTTCCGCGAAGACCCTGACTACTCGCTCGCGACCATCAAGGCCGCCAGGGATGCCGGCGCCGATCTCGTGGTGCTTTGCGAAACCAACGGCGGCGCGATGCCGGAGTTCATCTACGACGTGACACAGAAAGCGGTAGCCCACCTCGGCTGCGGCGTTGGAATTCACACGCACAACGACGGCGGCGTCGGCGTGGCCAATGCGCTGGCCGCCGTGCGCGCCGGCGCCGTGCAGGTGCAGGGCACCATCAACGGCTACGGCGAGCGCGTGGGGAACTGCAACCTCACTACCGTCATCGCCAATCTCGAACTCAAGTACGGCATGAAGCTCGTGCCCGACCTCACCAAACTCCGCGAGCTGGCGCACTTCGTGGACGAACTGGCCAACGTCACGCCCGACATCCGCGCGCCCTACGTCGGCCGTGCCGCGTTCACGCACAAAGGCGGTCTCCACGTCCACGCCGTGCAGAAACTGGCGCGCACCTACGAACACGTCAGCCCCGCGCTCGTCGGCAACGAACAGGTCATCGTCATTTCCGACATGTCAGGCCAGAGCAACGTGCTCATCAAAGCGGAGAAGCTCGGATTCAAATTGGATAAAGGAGCGCCCGAAGCCGCCGCCGTGCTGGCGGAAGTGAAGCGCCTCGAAAGCGAAGGCTACGAATTCGAAGCCGCGGAAGCCTCGTTCGACCTCCTCCTCCGCCGCCACCTCGGAAAACGCCAGCCCCTCTTCGAAACCCTCGAGTACGAGTGCAGTTATCACCAGAACAACGAGCGCAACTACGAAAGCTGCACGGCCACCGTGAAGATCAAAGTGGACGGCGAAACCGTGCTCACCGCCGCCGAAGGCGACGGCCCCGTCAACGCCCTCGACGGCGCGCTCCGCAAAGCCCTCGTCGCCCGCTACCCCAAAGTCATGGACATGACCCTCGCCGACTACAAAGTCCGCATCATCGACGGCCACATGGGCACCGCCGCCAAAACCCGCGTGCTCATCGACAGCACCCACGACCTCAAAACCTGGAGCACCGTCGGCGTCAGCTACAACATCATCGACGCGTCATGGCGCGCGCTGACGGACAGCGTGGAGTATTTTCTCGCGGGCTGAGCTGCCGCCCCCGCTTTAGTGCACAACCGACAATTCTGTCGCCCGTACACGAGTTGGATGATATACAGTGTTGGCAATTTACATGCACTCAATCTGGACAGTTTTCAGCGCGCTGTTTTCACTGATTCTTTGCCTCGTGATTATCGATACAATACGGTTTCGAAGGCTTTTACGGAAGCATCCGGGCATTACTCACGTCGGGAGATGGACCAGCGGTTACTACATCGGCTTTAGAGGCAGCATTGCCGCAGATTTGAGCAGGATTTCAGATGGTGTGGTGCGACTGATCGTTCACTTTTCAAGGCTCCAACTAGTAAAATTTAGGAATCGAACTTGGACGCTGGAGTTGAGTCCTTCCATGGACCCGCTGCATCCCTTCATTGCCCGCAAGTATGGAGGAAAGGACCGTTACTACTGCAGAGCCGCAGAAGGGCCGTTCCTGTGGATAGATCTATCAGGCCGCTCAATGAACGGTCGTTTTGTTTTCGCATATGGAGCAGCTCATCCTGAAGTGGACCCCGAAATTCGGGCCAGGAGCTAAGCTATGGTTTGAGGAGGCG
>CAZFZN010000042.1:0-61052 GCA_964523105.1 uncultured Akkermansia sp. | reverse complement strand
AGGCACCGTGTATCGCACCTTCGACTACACCTACGACCGCGACCGCGTCACGCAGGCTGTGCATGACCAGGGGAACACTGATGGTGATGAGATGGCCTGGGTCTATGGCTACGACGCCAAAGGGCAGGTGACCAGTGCTGACAAACGTTATGCCACCGATGGCGATGTCACCGGCTCCGCCTTTCTCGCCGGCTACCAGACGGACTACACCTACGACGAAGCCGGCAATCGCCTCACCAAAAAGGAGGGCGGCAACACGGCCACCACCGCCGGCGCCGGCCAGCGCCTGCACGAATACACGGCCAATGCGCTCAATCAGTACAGCCTCATTGATAACCTCGAGAGCGGCCAAACGACGCAGAAAATAGACATCACCGGCAAACGCGCCGTCGGCTCGGGCGGCGGGGCGGAGGTCATCGGCATCACCGGCGTTATGACCACCGTCTATCAGAACGACGCCGGCACCGGCCTCCATTTTAGCGGCCAGCCGTCCGTTACTGCCCCTGCGAATGCCACTCTGCTGACCGATAACATCGGCACGTGGCTGGATGTCACCGTCACCAAAACCGTCGGCGGCGGCTCCCCCGTCACCATCAACAGCGGGAAACAGTTCATCCCGCACCCCGAAGAACACCCTACCTACGACGCCGACGGCAACATTCGCTCTGACAGCCGCTGGCTCTATGAGTGGGACGCCGAAAACCGCCTCACCGCCCTCACCACCCGCTACACCGCCAGCGGCGGCACTCCCGGGGTGCGCCTCAGCTACCGCTACGACGGCCTCTCCCGCCGCATTTGCAGCCTCAAGGAAACCACCACCAACGGCACCACCTGGACCTTCGCCGCGCTGGAAACCTATCTCTACGATGGCTGGAATCTTCTCATGCGCGTGGGCCACAACAGCAGCGGCACCGCCACCACCCGTCAGACCTTCGTCTGGGGCCCCGACATTGCCAGCAGTTCCTCCGGCCACGCCGACTGGCAATCCGCCGGCGGCATCGGCGGCCTGCTCATGGTCCTCGACCAAAACGCTGCCATCACCACTACCGGCGACAACTACTTTCCCCTCACGGACCGCATGGGGAACATCTTCGGCTACCGCTCCAGCGACAGCGGCTCCGCCGCCGCCCTCTCCGCCGTCTTCGAGCACGACGCCTTCGGACGCGAGATGAAATCCGTTGGCTCCGCCGCGGATAAAATGCCGTTCCGGTTCAGCAGCAAGTTCACCGACAATGAAAGCGGACTGGTCTATTACGGCTACCGTTACTACGACACCGCGGCGGGGAAATGGCTCAATCGCGATCCTCTGGAGGAACACGGCGGTACAAATGTCACCCGAGTCTCGCACAACAATCCCGTAGGCAATGTGGACGTCTTGGGCTTGTGGTATACCGAGACTATTGAGTATGCTTCATCCGATTACATCAAAAGGTATTACGGGGTGAGAGCCTTCACCGGCGAGATGGACGGGCGTAGGCCCGTAGTCGCAACGGCCAAGTTGGCGAAGGATTCGAAGCACGAATTCCGGCGGGCAAAGATGGGAGGCAAATGTTGCGCTTCCATCAAATCCCTGAAACGAATTGATGTTAAAGTAAAGACTATCTTACCGAATGATAATAAATTAATTGCACCGGAAGGAATGGAGGACGTTAAAGCTCACGAAGAGCGCAGGCGATTAATTTACAGGCTTGGCCACCAAATGTTTATTAGCGACGCGTCCACTGCTGGTGCGGCAGGCAAGTGTGGTTGGATATGCCGAAACTCATACAGCGAGGCCGAGACAGCCCTTTCCAACTGGGCCGATAAATTCCAAGCTAAGCGAATCAAAGATTTCAATGATTGGACGGATGCGGAACAACTGGCTTTGGGGAGTCAGACGAAGGTCGAGGAGAATGCCGAGGGTAAGGTTGTTCGTGTCATCGACAATTATTTAGTGCAACAACCCCCCAATCCCGTCTTTACCGATCCCCCCTGTCCTGAACCAAATGGCTGAACCCTTGACCTTATGAAACGATCCCAATTCTTAAACCTCGCTCTGTTGCTGCCCGTGGCGGCAGAGGCATACGGCGCGAAGGCACCAGTTGTGCCGAAAGGAGAAGACACTATCTCCGTCCGAATGTGGTGGAGTCCACCAGTGCTACTGGGTGACCAAGCACTATTTGAGAAATTCGTTCCATTCTTTAAAGATGCATTTATTGAGTTCGATACCCGCATTCAGACTGCAAAAATAGACGGGATCGCGCAGCGAGGCAAAAGCGATACCGGTTTCACGAGCATTTACCGGACCCAAGGTTATGACGTGTTCAAAGAGACCTTAAAGTGGAAGGATCTCAACAATGCGTTATCTGAACCTCACGATATGCAAGGCCCGTACGCAGTTGAATTTTTACTAGCAACATGGCGCCTTTGGAATGGCTCGATTGAACCTGCGCAATGTAAAATTCTGCAAGTGTGTGCAGTGTGGCGAAAGGATGATGAGAATTGTGCTTGTGTCGTGTACCGACGTGGAGCACACGTCGGCAAATGACCAGATTTCTAGCTTTGAAGGCTAGCGGGCGGCGTGCCCGCTATTTCAAATTTTCGCATGGAAACCAGCTTCTCGTTATTCACGGCCCGCTGCGGGAGCAGGACGGCTTTCGCTTATCATCAGAACGCATCAGCACACGGGCTACCCACATCCAGTGCTCGTCCCCGCAACTGCAGACCTCCCCGCCAAAGCCTTTTAACCGGAGGAGGCACTGTGTGAACGGGTGAGATGCGCGACTGCTTTCCACGATGTCACCCCGCTTTTCACTGCCCTCGGCCCCGGCGTCTAAACTGGAGACATCCTGCGGATGCCGGGAGCGCGCCAGCGAGGGCTTGGCCCTGGAGCAGGTGATCCTGGATAACGCCGTCCGCCGTCAAGCAAAGCCAGGTTTCGGTCTGCGGACGCGCGGCCTTTCTCCAGACGCGGCGGTTTGAGGTTTGAGAGAACCTTCGCTCATTCGCCTTTGAGCGATGCCTTGGAGCAGCCTTCCGCTATGGCATCCACTTGGCCGGGCCTTACCGTCTTCACCCCCACGGGGCAGTTGGCTTCCATTAGTACGCCCGGCTCCTAGTTCGGATATCCGAACTCTGAACTCCGACTTATCCACAGGGCAGCGTGGCAGCACTGGCCACGGTTGTGGTAGGATTCTAGGCATGACTTACATAGAACGAAAATCCGCCGGAGTGCGGTTTGAGAGCGATATGATGGCATTTGTGGACCGGCTGGCGCGGGAGCAGCAGCGGAGCCGGAGTTTCATTGTGAACGCCATTCTGCGATGGTACGCGCGATACCTCGTGGAGCAGCACAAGGTCGAGGCGCAGAGGCAGGAGCCGGTGATCCGGCTTTAGCGGGCATGGAGCGTGGAGACTCGCACAAACCGGAGAGCAACACAGTTAAGAAGGCCGTGAGCCGGGCGGCTTTGCCGTTCGCGGGGTTCAGGCCGCCGACATCGAACACGACTTACACGCCGAATCAGTTTTTCGATGTGGTGATCCCTCACTTTTCACGTGGGGTGGTGCGCATTGTGGCCTATCTCTTGCGCAAGACGCTGGGATGGTGCGATGTGGACGGGAATCCACAGGAGGAAATCATCGAAGTCTCTTACCGGGAATTGGAGCGTAAAGCCGGCGTGAACCGGGACATGATCCGTGCAGCGCTGGATGACGCGCTGGCGGGCCGGCTCGTTGAGTGTGTGCGCGAAGGGCGGCCCAAGCTGGCGCATGATGCCGGACAGTCGGCACTTTTTGCACTGCTGTGGAGCGATGCGCCCTACACGACGCGGCCTGCGGAGTTCAGCGGGTTCTTTGAAGGCGAAGGCAACCGTACGGACATTCCGAATGAATTCTTCGATGTCGTCATTCCCCGCGAGCCGCTTTCGGTGATCAAAGTCGTTGGCTCCATCATCCGTCATAGCATCGGGTTTCAGGCGAAGCATGGACGGCGGCGTCAGCAGGTGGCGCTCTCCTACCAGCAGATTCAGAACTACGCGCGCTTTGGCAGCCGGTCGGATTTGGCCAAGGCGCTGCGCACGGCGCAGGAGCGGAACTACATCATCCGGCTGGAGGAGGGTGTGTTCAGTCCCTACGGACACGAACGGAAACGCGCGACCTATGCGCTGCGCTGGAGCGATTTACTGATCGGTCGGAAAAACGAACCAGCCGAAAATCGGCCGGAAAACCAGACCAGCATCGGTCGGATTTTCGCACCAGCCGATGAGTCGGAAAATCGGACCAGTATTAAAACGAAACCTATAAACAAAACTGGAAACAAGCAGGCTGCGAACACCGATACTTTTGGAATGCTCAAAGCCGCAGGCTTCACCGATCGGGTGGCGGAGGAACTGGCAAACGGTTATCCACAGGATACCATCGAAAGACAAATCGCGTGGCTACCGCACCGTTCGCCCCAGCGACCGCAGGCGATGCTGCGCAAGGCCATCGAGAACGACTGGCTGGAGCCGGCAGGAGTTCGGATATCCGAACTGGCCGGAACACTAGGCTTTGAATTCGCCCGGCACTTTTACGCGGCGTTTGGCGGCAATCGCGGGGAGCCGGTGAACGAACCCTCGCCGCGCGATGCGGAGATAGCGGCAACGTTTGCGAAGCGGCTGGAAGCCGCAACCGGCGCCAGTCGTATCGCTGAGTGGGCGCGGGCGCTCGGGAAGCTGGCCCGCGAGCAGCGAAATCCGTTCCCGTCACTGCAACTGGCCATCCGCCAGCTTGGCGACAGCCTGCTGGTGCGCATGGATCTGGATGCGAAGGCCGCGCGCCAATCCGCCGCTGAGGCGCGCTGGACGGCGCATGAGGTGAAGTTCGTCCCGGCCTGGCTGGCCTGGCTGGCCGCGGAGGAGGAGCGACTTCGTCGCGAGCAGCCTGACGAGTACGCCCGCTTCATTGAGAAACGCGAGCGCCTGCGCCGCGACCTCACCGAATCCCGCAATCCGTGGTCGGCGAAACAGCTCGCATCTTTCGACACCGCCGAGTCCCGCCTCCGCGCGGTGCGCGAGTTTTTCGCGCTGCCGGACTTCCGGGCGTGGGACGCGGAATTTAACAACCAACCATTTAACCCTCACCAATGAAAATCATCACCGTCATCAACGCCAAAGGCGGCTGCGGGAAGAGCACCATCGCCATGAGCCTGGCCTCCGGGCTGGCGCGCTATGGGCGCACGCTCTTCATGGATCTCGATCCGCAGGCCCAGGTCACCCAATGGCTCGCCGCCGGCGATGGCCTCACGCCGCAGGGCACACTCGTCACCGCCCTGACCGGGCAGCAGACTTTGAGCGATGTCATCCAGGCGACCGGCTTTGCGAACCTGTGGTTCGTGGCCAGCGCCGACGGCCTCGAAGACCTCGGGCGCGAGATCAGCCACAACGAAGGCTATCCGGCCATGCTCTCGCAGCTTATCGCCGTGGAGAACATCGCCGACCGCTTCGACTGGTTGGTCATTGACTCACCAAATCAAATCTCGCCAATCATGGAGAACGCCATCTTCCCGGCGGACCTCTTCGTTATCCCGTTCGAGAGCACGAAGGCCGTAAAGAGCTATGCCAGTGTCTTCAAACTGCTCATGCGGCTGCGACCGTCGGGCGAATTCCATTTGCTCCATGTCCTGAGCAATCTAACCCGGCTGCCCGGTTATCGCCGCCGTGTCATTGCCATGATGGCCGAGGACGGCCTGACCATGGCGCGCAGCGAAATCCGCACCTGCGGCTGGCTGGCGCAAGTGGATGAGAACGGCGGCAGCATTTTCCATTACCGCCCGCTCTCCAACGGCGCGCAGGACCTGGCCGCGCTCACCGACGAGGTGCGCGAATTACTCACTAACGGGCACATCGCCCAACCGGAGTCGTCGCCAGTGGCCGACTCCGCCGCAATCCAATGAAGTTACCCAATGGCATGAGCCGGCTCGATCTCGTCCGGCAGGGCATTACCGGCAATCTTCCGAAGCGGGGTCGGTTCGTCGTTTCCATCACCCGCTTGAAGGAGGATCCCGACAACGAACGCAAGACCTTTGCGAACATGGACGGGCTGATCGAAAGCGTGAAGACGCACGGCATCGTCGAGCCGATCACTGTCACCCCGGAAGGGGAGTCTTATCGCATCCTCACCGGCCACCGCCGTTACCGCGCGGCCAAGGCCGCCGGATTGCAGGAGGTGGAAATCCTCGTGCGCGATCCCGAGGATGATTACTCCCGCCGGCTGAAAAGTCTCATCTCCAATATCCAGCGCGAAGCCATCAGTCCGCTGGAAGTCGCCGAGACGCTGCACCGCCTCCTTACAGAAGGGGAGGGAACCCGTACGCAGCAGGAACTCGCTCATTTGCTGGGAATGCGCAAATCATGGGTCAGCGACATGCTGCGTATCCTGACGCTGCCGGCGAAGTTGCAGGAGCAACTGCGCACCGCACAGAAGTCAGTGACCTACGACACCGTCATCCGCATCGCCCGCGCCGACGATCCCACTTTTCAATCTGAACTCATCTCTGCCGCGCTGGCGGGGGAGGGGAACCCGGAAATCCGCCGCCGCCTCGCGGCACGGCAGAAGGACAAACCGCGTCGCGCCGGTGGACGGCCCGCGGTGCAGACGTTTACCGAGAGCTGCGACGGCTACACCGCCACCGTCAAAGGCCCGGACAAGCCGGATGCCCGCGACAAAATGCGTGAAGCCGTCCGCGCTCTGCTGCAAAGCCTGAATTGAGTCACACCTTTTTCAAACACACATGAACGATACGGGTAACGACAATTCACAAGAGAATCAAATCCGCCTTGCCAGCCTGCGGGCTGAGATCGCCGTGGGGCTCAAGCAGGCCGAAGCCGGAGACTTCGTAGAGTTCACGGGGGAGGAAATCATTACCGAGGGCTGCGCCAAACGCGCCGCGCGGAATGCACGCGGAAGCGACGATCCCTGAAATTCGACACTACACGCATAGCGAAACTTTACGTTCACCAGCTTCACACGATCCGCCCGGCGACGCGCCAGGGCGGCTTTGTCTTTTATCTGCGGTGTAAAGGACACGGTGTATTCCATCTGCTCCCCTGCAAACGGGGCTGCATACATGGTATGCAGGGGCGCGCGATGAGCGCGGCGACCATTTCGCGGCTTAACAGCGCGCTACGGCCTCCCCGCACGTGTTCGGGCTGAGCGCCCGACTTCGCGCTTTTTCCTCCGGCTAACGGGTCACGGTGATGTCTAGCCAACACTCCGATGACCAAACAGCGCGAAGTCGGCCGCTCACGGCACGGCAAAGCCGGTGCCGTTCGCCCTTCACACGTGCGGGGTTACTACCGGCTTCACACTACAGACGAATTCCTATCGGACACGACTGCCTCACCACTGCCCGACCATTCACGACCCGCACGCCCTTCAAGAAGGGCGAAGGCTGCGCAGCAGCCGCGGACGACTCGCGCGGCCAGCCGAGACACCACTGAAAAAGAGCCCCGCGCCGCAGGCTTCCCTGCCGAATTCGGATATCCGAACTAAACACTCATTACTCCGCCCTGCTCCCCGCGCAGCAGACTTCCCCGCACTCCTGGTTCCTCGTCATTGCAGTGAAGACTGCCGCCCTCCACTCGCCGCAAAGTCACCCACACCGCCCGCCCCTGCTCCTGCTCCGGGCCTGCCTCCTGTCGCCCGTGTCCCGGACAGGAGCCAGTGCCGCGCCGTGTAGCGTCAATCTTATGGACTTTCACGACTGCTTATCCCGCCCGCTCCCGGCAGCAGACTCTCCCCGGCTGACGGCTTCAGAGAAGCCTGCCGGAAAGAGACTGCTGCACCCACCGTCCGCCGGATTCGTCCTGCATCGCCATTCCCTGTGCAGCAGCCGGACACTCCTCCCCTGCCGGCCCGCGTCGTCGCTTCCCGGCTCTGCCGCTCAGGGAATGGCCGTGCGAAAAGCAAAAGCCGCCCTCTGCGGGCGGCGACGATTCACGACAACGGACACGCGCAACTTGCGCAGACGGCACAATGTTGCACGATAACGATGGACTGAGCATTC
The DNA here is from genome assembly GCA_964523105.1 of uncultured Akkermansia sp. Lineage (GTDB taxonomy): Bacteria > Verrucomicrobiota > Verrucomicrobiia > Verrucomicrobiales > V1-33 > V1-33. The sequence goes on along the minus strand of CAZFZN010000042.1, from coordinate 53,029 downwards.
TCGGTCGGCGGGCGCTCCCTGTGCAAACACAGGGACGCCCGTTTGAGTTTTCAGGGGAAAACTTTCCAACCTGCAATTTTTGGGAAAGTCGTATTGCGGATGTATTGCAGAAGTGATACACTGTCAGTATGACAGGATCAACACTACAAGTTCGCATGGATGCCCGTCTCAAGAAAGAAGCGGAGGCCGTGTTCAAGGAAATCGGCCTCGATGCGACTACCGCCGTCCGCATGTTTTACAAGAAGGTCGCGAAGACCCGCTCCATTCCCTTTCCTCTGCTGGCCGATCACGATGAGCGACTGGAGCGGCTGCTTTTAGAGGGACTCGATTCACCTTCCTCTCCGCTGGAGGATGACTGGCTGGCCGGAATGAAGCGGAAACTGACTGCAGGAATGAAAGCCGCGAAGACCAAAGCCCATGCCTAAAAAGGTCACGAAGCGCCGACGTGCTGAAGAGGACGTGCTGGAGCAGGCTCTCTACATCGCCGAAGACAATCCTGCTGCCGCTATGCGTTATCTGGAGGCGGTGGATGCAGCATTGCGGTCGCTGGGTAGGATCCCGCATATTGGTGGACGCTACAAAACACGCAATCCAGCCCTCAAGGCGCTGCGCCGTCTCTTCGTGCCGGGTTTCAAAAATCACCTGATCTTCTACCTCGACCTCGATTCCACCATTGATGTCATCCGCGTGCTGCACGCGGCGCGTGATCTTCAATCCATCCTCAGTGAGGAAGAATCCTAACTGTGTTACAATAGGAGCATTCATCCCCCGCAGCCAGCCCCGATTACCCGGTCTGCTCGTTCCCCATATACGTTTGCCGACCGTTGCTGCTCACGGATGAGGCCGCCGCAATTTTGAAGGGGCGATGGCTTCACCTGCGCACAATTTGGAGTCGCGGCTGACTCTGGCGCATGAACGAGGATTTCATTTACATGGCGAACCGGCAGCAATGGGGCGGAGGCACGACTCCGGTTGGTTTGAGCGTGGAGGATGCGCGGCATCACTGCTACATCATCGGGAAAACGGGTTCGGGAAAAAGCACGCTGCTGCGGAACATGATTCTTCAGCATATTGCGCTGGGGCATGGCGTGGCGGTGATCGACCCGCACGGTGACTTGGCGGAGTCGCTGCTGGAGCACATCCCGCCGTGGCGCGCGGATCACCTGTGCTACTTCAATCCGGGCGATGTAGAGCACCCGGCTTCCTTCAATGTGCTGGCCAATGTCGCTCCGGATGAGCGCAATCTGGTGGCTTCCGGCATCGTCGGAGCTTTCAAAAACATATTCCCGGACTCATGGGGGCCGCGCATGGAATACATCTTTCATCATGCTATCGCTGCGCTCGCAGAATGTGAGAACGCCACCCTGCTTGGCGTGAACCGGATGCTCACCGATGATGCTTATCGCCGCTGGGTCGTGCGGCAGGTGACGGACCCGTTCGTCCGCGATTTTTGGGAAGTGGAGTTCGAAAGCTACGACGCCCGCTTCCGCCGTGAGGCCATCTCCCCTATCCAAAACAAAATCGGGCAGCTTCTTCAATCGCCGGCCATCAGGAACATTCTCGGCCAAGTGCGCAGCCGCATCAGCATTCCGTTTATCATGGACAACCAGCGCATCTTCATCGCCAATCTTTCCAAAGGAAAACTCGGCCACGATAAGACGGCCCTGCTCGGCTCCCTGCTCGTGAGCCAGTTCCAACTCGCCGCAATGGCCCGCACCAATCAGCCGGAGGACAAGCGCCGCGACTTCTTCTTGTTCGTGGATGAGTTCCAAAACTTCGTCACGGAAGCCTTCGCTTCTGTGCTCTCCGAAGCCCGGAAGTATCGCCTCTGTCTCACGCTGGCGCATCAGTTCACCGACCAGCTTACCCCAACCCTGCGGCAGGCTGTTTTCGGCAATGTGGGCACGCTGATTTCTTTCCGCGTCGGCTACTTTGACGCCCACGCCCTGCACCACGAGTTCGGAGAGGGATTTGTGGCCCAGCAGTTCGTGGATTTGGCGCGCTACGAGACCTTTATTCGCTTGCACCACGAGGGGCAAACCCAGCCCGCCTTCCGCGCCGTGAGCGCGCCTCCGTTGTCACTCGGCAAAGGCCGGCGGGAAAAGTTGATCGCACGCTCCCGCGAGCGGTTCACGACTCCTCGCGCCGGTGTCGAAGAAAAATTGGAACGGTGGCTGAAACATGGTGTCTGACGCTTTGAGCTACGGTGGGTTAGTGGCACACCTTGAGCCGGAAGTGCCTTGCCTTGCGTCTCCATCTCCGATTACGACGTTGTCCTTAACATTCATTTGGATTACGAAAACGACGCCTTCCGCAGTGTTGACGCCAGCGACCAGCGCCGCGGGAGCTTGCACCACCCACAAACTCGCCCAGCCGCCCGCCACCTCGGCCGGGTCATCGAACTCGGCCAGCAGGGTCGAGATCTAACGCTCGTCTCGTTTCCCGGAGAGCAGCCGGTCGAAGAAGTGGATTCAACTCATGCGACATCGCGCCCGCTTCCCTCCCTGAGAGTCTCACACGGAACGACCGCGATACGCCGATGCGTACATTTTTACATTCAGGAAGGAAATAAACATTGTGTCGGACTTCGCATTCTGGTATTCGACCAGCAAATTAATCCTATCCAGCACATGAAAAAGAAAGATCCCCGTTCTACTCCCCCACCTCAACAAAAGGGCGCTGTCCGGATTTCCCGCCGCGGTTTTATCAGGTCATCCGTTGTCGTTACGGCCGGGGCGTCCATCGGATTCAACAGTCTTCCGAATCTTGCCCGGGCGGCGCTTCCGACCGTCACCGAAAATCCCAATGGCGCTACTGCTGTGGTTTTGAACGGCCAGCCACAACCAAATGTTCACCGCATCCAGGTGAATAACCTCAAGATCAAAAACAATAATTCCATTCCCTCTTCGGGAGTGGGCAAGCATTTGTGTGTCCAGCTCTATGCGGTCATCACGGGTGTATGCGCGGGCCAAAAATACTGGGAACTCGGCCCGATTGTGAAAGTCGCGCCCCAGCAGGAGGTGACGCTGAGCGCGGATTGGGAATATGTAGTCAATGGGTTGCAGAATTACATTAACCTTGCGGCTGCTCAGGAAAACAATTTCCATATCGCGATTCGCGAAGTGAAATGTACGGACGCCAATTGCACGGTACGTGCGAAGGATGCCCAAGGCGATGATCTAAAAACAAAGAAAGTCTATGAGGTCAAAAACGGTGGGAATAGCCAAGCGCAGTTTTCCATTACCAGAACCCCGCCCCCCTGAGAAGAACTTTTTGAGAAACTCTTTGAAATTGAAGCTGGCTTTGGGAGCCGGTTTGGTCCTGAATGCAGCTCTGGCTTTCGTCTTCGCCACACGGGAGGATGCTGCGACGCCTTTCGCCGGGGACGGCGTGACGAAGCGGTGGCAGGACTCGCCACAGGCCCCGGTTCACGCCGGCGGGAAACGATCCCGGATATCTGGTGGAGAGCCGCAGCCCGTTCCTCCTGCGAAAGTTCCTGAATCTTGGGCAAAGATTCCGGGCGTGTATGTTTCCGGGATACATCCGAACGAACTTGAGGTTGATCCATTCAACAAAAAAGTATCCGAACCGCTGCGGAATGCCCTAGCACTGACCGATGAAGAGGCGACCGCAGTTCTTCGATCGACGGAGAGTTACCTGGGCAAAATGCAGGAGGTGGAGGCGCTCCTAGTGGAGCGCAAAGAATCCCCGCAGCGCGGGGTTTACTACGAGATCCCGGCGTATGCTGAGGATATGGAAAGTTTTGCGCAAGCAATGAGGGCGGAACTGGTGGCTGCCCTAGGCCCGCAGCGCGGCGATTTGGCAGTAAACCTCATCATCCGGCAGCCTCTTTTTTGCAGTGGCAACGGAACCCAAGTCCTCTCCCTTTCCCGGCCTTCTGGTAAATCGCCCCTTTATCCCGTGTGGGAGAGTTCATCATCGCCGGGGCGGATGGATTCCGACACTGTCGGCGAATTCATCATGAACCGGTTTGACGGGATCGTGGATTTTAAGAACCTTCAGACGGATGTTGCGAAATCCCAGCCATGAAAATTGCCTTACTCTTCAGTTGGATGGCAAATCTGATCTTGGCGGGCGTCTTGTTGTTCACTGGTCGCGGCACTGAGAAACGTCCGGTTGTTTCAATGACAACGCCGCCGCATAAAGCCCCGGCCCCCGGAGTGCCGGGAAGCCCTCCGACCACGCCCTCGGCGGTCAGGCCGCCCGCGACCGCGAATCAAAAACGACTGACAGTGATGACAGTGGACAATTTCGTATCCATGCCGCGGGCGCTAGCGCTTCACTATCAGAAAATCGGCACGGGGTCGATGACATGCGCAGTGGCGTGCCTGCTGATGCCATCCCTGCGGGGTCATGTGCTGGACACACTGAACCTACCCCCTGAGGAGGCGACCGCGGTGCGCGCAGCTACGGAACGCGCCTCTAGCGCGATGGTGGACATTATGCTGCGGAACGCGCCGCAGCTTTCCGGCGCGGAGGAAAAGCCCACTATCAGCCTGCAGATCAGTGCAGCCGACCTGCAAAGGATCAGAACGGAGTTCGATCGGGCCATTGCTTCGCTGCCCGAAGACGTCAGGGAAGCGGCGGTGGCTTTGGCGTTTGACAACACTAAAGCAGAGACGGATACGGTGGCCATGAATGTGGAACTGGATCTCCAGCAAAACAAAATGTCCGTCTTCAGCGACCCTGCGAGTAGCATTACGGTGGGAGGGGCCGCGGTGACGTTTTCAACGATCTGGAAAAGAGTTGTGCGTGAAGACTAAAAAGCCCCTTGTTATCATCTACTGTTTCAGCGGCGACGATAGCCGGTCCCTGCGGGGCGCAGCGAAAATGTTGGCATCGGCACTTACAAAGTCCTGGATGTGTGATGAGATATGGCTCTTTCACAATTATCCGGCGACTCTCTTCCTGGCGGACCGCTCCCGCCTTAAGGAATTCCAACTGAGCACTGAGGAGTCCGAACCGATGTCGGAGGAATTTCAATTGCGCCTGCTTTCCCCCTGGCAGGAGCAAATCGCCACGCATTCGAGAGTGATCATCCTTCCGCCGTACGCTTTACCCACACAGCCTTACCAACCGGATGACAGCGGAGCGAAGGCTGTTTTCCGGGATGGTGCCATCCTCTACGGGAACTTTCCGACCGAAGCACTTTTCACGGATCATGGTCAGGATCCCGCCCCGCCGGAATCCGAATTCTGCAGCCTCAAAGCCAGCAGGCGGGCTATAACGCATCCGGCAACCTCGTTTTCCTATTTCGATCCAGGGGTTGTAGGCGAGGACCAGGCTCTGCAAATTCTCTTCGGGCGGTATTGCGAAATGATTTACGGTGACGCCGCCCACTTCATTATTGATCTGTTTGAAATGTAGAGCCCTATGTACGTGACGGCGGGACAGATGACTGGAGCGCTGGCGCAGTTTCCAGGGGCGATCAGTTGGAAAGGCGTTCAGTTTCTCGACGCTCGTCCTTTGTCCACATGGATGGCTCATTTTAACAAAAGGAGGCGATGCGTGGCGCGCCTCGTGGAGGCGAGGATGAACGGCGCGGCGGTGAAATTCGGCGGAAGAAAGCTGCTGGCATACCGCGTGGAAAGGCGGCCGTGGTGGCAGGAAAGCCAGATTCACATGGCGCACTTGGACAGTGCGACCAGCACGGTCACTCCCCACAGTGACCGGTGGCTGAAGATTGAGACGCCGCAGGGCTTGAAAGGTGCGTCCGATCCCCGGTGGTTCACACACCGCGGGCGGCTCTATCTTTCTTGGACGGACAGTGGCCGGATGGGCCTGTCGCAGATAGACCCGGAGGACAATGTGATGAAGTCGTTTTACCTGCCAGAGGCGCAGGGGAGTTTTCTCCAGAAAAACTGGATATTCTTCTCCATCGGGGGAGTGCTCTACGCAAAGATATGGACCGACCCTCACATGGTGCTCGAGTTTGATCGGGGTCTGTCGAGTGTAGTCGATTGTCACACCGATCACTGGAATTCACCATGGGTGCTCGGCGAACCGCACGGCGGGACCACGCCCGTGCTGTGGAAAGGCCAGCTCATTTCTCTTTTTCACAGCTATCTGAACTTCTCCCCCACGCGGCGGTCGGTGCTCTACCGCTATTATGTAGGTGCCATGGCCTTCGATCCGGTTCCTCCATTTAAAGTGCGGCGGTGTTCGTTGCGTCCGTTGCTGACCGGGCGTTTTGAGGCGCCCACTGAGGATAGACCGTCGGCCCATGCAGTGGTCTTTCCGACAAGCCTGCTGCCAGACGGGCAGGGGTTTGAATTCTGGTTCGGCTACAACGACCGCCAATTGGCCCGCTGCCACATCCCGGCACGACTTCTCGATTCCGTGCTGCAGCCGCTGCCTTCGAGACCAGCGTTGAAACTGGGGCTGCCTCCCGACTTGCGAATGGTCCATTCCGCGGAAGGGGTGTGGGTGTTTCCCTGAACCCTGGATTTCCGAAAGATGCTGCACCCGACGTTCTTCTATCATCTGCACAAGGCGGGCGGAACCACGTTCCTCAATTTGGCGAGGTTCAACGGACATACATTTGTGACGCCGGCCCGCGGAGGGCTGCCGCTTGTCTCAGAGTCTTGGGGAACCGCTAAAGACCCCTTCGAAGGGCATGCCGGAGCCTTCTGGTCATTCTGGGAGGAGGAGCCTGAGCGCTTGCGCCGCTGGATCGGGGAACGAAGGGCAGACGGAGTGGATTTTTTTACCCAAGAATACGGCCGGGTCGACGTCGAATGCTGGCGAGATATGCTGAAGGTCGCCTGTATCAGACATCCCGTAAACAGGCTTTGCAGCAACTTCTACCATGCGAGGTCGCGCCAGCAGACGCCCGAATTTTCCACATTCTTGGAATGGGCTCTCCAAGCCCCGTTCAGCGAATGGTGGGCCAAGAATCTGGTAACGGCGCAGTTGGGCGGCGGTGATCGCGCCATTGCGGAAAGAACGCTCTCTGAATTCGATGTGGTAGTCATCCAGGAGGACTACGTGCGGTCGGTCGCCGCCATGAAACGTTTCGGATGGCTGGATAATGACTGCGAAGTCCACTTTAAAAGCTGGACTCCCCGGCGTAAGACGAGCGGCCTTTCGATCCTGCGGCGCAGTCCCGGAGCGATGGCCCGTCTGCAGGAGTTCTTTGCCGACGACATTTACGTATACGAATCCTATACGGCCACCCACCACCACTGTGCCCCTAAATGAAAAAGCGAAAAGCCGGCAACATCGTCATCCCCGTATTCGACGCCCCGGATTTTGGTCCCCGTCAGATAGCAGCCAAGATTCTAGTTTCCTCCCTTCTGCGATGCGGCTTCGGCGGCAATGTGGTGATTTTGCATAACACGCAAAGGATGCTGTTCCTCACGGAGCGGCAGCGCGTCAGCGAGCTTTATCTCAGTGACATGCCTGAGGGGCCGCTGTCCGATGAAGACAGCTTGGAGGCTCTCACTCGGTGGCGTAAATCGAGCCGTGCGGAGGAGCGTTTCATCATTTCTCCTTTTTGCCTTTGCACTGCGGATCCCACCTCTCTTGTCAACGGTAGTTACTCTTACTTCGTGCTCAATGGGGAGATCATACAGGCGGAGCCGGATCGCCACGGAAAGGGTATCTGGAACAGGCCCCGCGAGCGGAAGTCCAGAGGGGGAAAGGGCCATGAGGCCCTTCAGGTCGGTATTGCTTATGCAGACCACGAGAATGTCTATACGTGCAGGCCCGGTATCATGGTGGCCTATGACATTCTGACATTGGGAGAGGCGGAGGTGCTCTCGCGCATGTTTGGCGATTACATAGCGACCTTTTATGGCGATGCGGCGCATCTGCTGATGAACGTTCTTGAGTTTTGACGGACGTGAAAGCGCATCCAGCCATACGCCGCCTGCACACTGCGGGAACCGCCGCAGGCTCGAGGCAGTGGCAACCGGCGGCTCTTTCCTTGAATTTATTCCGGGAGATAGACACTACCAGCTTAGAAACCCAGGGGTGCCTCCCGGCGATTGTGGACCGGGCTCCCTGGTTCTTCCTTCCGTACGGTCGGGAAGTTTTTGTCAGGTTCAATTGCTGTTTGGCGGCCACACAGGGGCACCGATGGCTTCTCTATCGGGTGGAGTACCGTCCGTGGTGGTGTTACTCGTCGATAAGGGCGGTTCAGCTCGACCAACGGGACCGCGTCATGCCTGCCAGCGACCGGCATCTTGATATTCCCACCGCGTACGGAGACACGGGTGCGGAAGACCCCCGGCCTTTCCTGTTTCGCCGACAACTCTACGTCTCGTGGACGGACGGTCACAGGATGGGGATCAGCGCCCTGAGCGGCGATATGGTCGTGGGGAAGTCTGTCGCCTTCGCGACTCTCCGTCCTGGCAAAAGAGAAAAAAACTGGATTTTCTTTGAGAGCGCAGGCAGCCTGTTCGCAAAGACATGGACGGAGCCTCACGATATATGGAAGGTCGATCTCAAGCGCGGCGTGTTGCATGGACGAATGCGAACCCGCTGGGCGAGCCACTGGGAATGGGGCGAAATCCACGGCGGCACCACACCCATCTTGCACGGGGGGCTTTTCTGGAGCTTCTTCCACAGTCACTTTCCCGGCGTTGCATCTCCCGGACGGAAGCTTGCAAACCGGTACTTCATAGGAGTGTATGCCTTCGAGGCGAAACCACCCTTCCGTGTCCGATGGTGTGCCCGATATCCACTAATCGCCCCTTGGAATGACCCAATCAATTTTTCGCTCAGGCCTACTGACCACGCCGTCCTCTTCCCGACCTCCGCAGAACGCTCGGACGATGGTTGGAAGCTTTGGCTGGGAGTGAACGATTTGCGCTGCGGCTCGATTTTCGCCTCCGACCGCATTATGTCCAGATTGATGGCCAGGGTTGGCTGATCTGAATGCGACCCAGCCAACCGTAGACAATGTTGGCCAGAGTAGTCGCCTTCCTACGCAGCTCCCGTGCGTTTCCCAAATTCTTTGTTATTTTGGCGGTGCGGTATGATTCCACGCCAGGCAGGCGGGGTGGCCTAGCAACGGCGTGGGAAGTTTCAGGCTTGAGGGGTCTGAGAAAAAGATACCCTGAGGCACAATGACAGAAGGTGAAGGGCTTGCATCAAAACTGTTTTCCCAGTATGCCCGATACGGCATTTTCCGGAAAGGTGCGTGGTGCGCTTCTCGTGCCGCACTGACATTGGCGGCAGCGTGCTCGTGGGCTGTTGTCGCTCCGCTGCCTGCAAAGGCACAAGAAACCTGACGGCAGCTTCCTGCGCAGCACAGGTTTTGCTATACTGACGAACAGGCACCTGCGGTGCCGCGGGGCGCGGGCGGTCAGCGTGAAGCCGGTCTCAATTCCGAGGCCGGTTTCTCCTGACATCCCAAACCCGCACACATTATGAGCACCGCAGAAACCCGGCGCGACCCGTATCAGGCCGTGACCGATTTGATCCTTGAGCATCTGAAAAAAGGCACCGTCCCGTGGCGCTGTCCGTGGAACCGCGAAGTGGGCCGGCCCTGCAACTTCCAGTCCGGCAAGCCCTATCGCGGCGTCAACGCGCTGCTTCTCGGCTGGCGTCACTGCGGCTCGCCGTGGTGGCTCACCTACCGCCAGGCGCAGGAGCGCGGCGGACAGGTGCGCAAAGGCGAACGCGGCGCGATGGTGGTCAAATTTGGCACCTTCGATGCGAAGACGCCAGCCACCGAGGGCGCTGCACCTTCCACAAAAGGCGCGACAATGAAAAAGACCGGCTACCTGCGCACGTTCACGGTCTTCAATGCCACGCAGATTGACGGCATCGCCTTCCCCGCCGCCGATCCAAAGCAGCCGCTCGTTTCGTGGCAGCGCCAGGAACAGGCCGACGCCATCATCGCCAGAATGCCGCAGCCTCCGCTCATCCACGAGAAGGACATCGTCCGCGCTTTCTACAGCCTGGCCAAAGACGAAGTGAACGTGCCGCTGATCGGCAGGTTCGAGAGCGTGGAGGCGTATTACGCCACCGTGTTCCATGAGCTGATCCATGCCAGTGGCCATCACACACGGCTGAACCGCGACACGCTGACCAAACACGACGAGTTTGGCGGCCCGGTCTATTCGCGCGAAGAACTCGTCGCCGAAATGGGCGCGGCCTTTCTCGGCATGGAAGCCGACATCGTGCTTGATCGCCACGAGCAGTCCGCGGCCTACCTGAGCGGCTGGCTCACCGCGCTCAAAGCGAAGGAGCACAGCAAGTGGATCGTGCAAGCCGCCGCCCAGGCCACCAAGGCTGCCGATTACATCCTCAATCGCGCTGAGGAACCGGCGACCGCCTAAACCAGATACCCCAAAACACTAAGCCTCCCCTTACCGGGAGGCTTCTTTCTTGATATGATTGGGATATGAGCACCACCGCAGCACGCCGTCCCCGCTTCCGCCGGGAGGCGGCGGCCCTACAACCTATGCAGATGACCGCGCGGGATTTGGAAATCCTCCGCTGTGTCGTCGCGCACCGCTTTCTGCGGTCTTCACACATCGCCGCGCTTGTTGGCGGCAGTGCCCGGCAGGTGTTGCGACGGCTGCAACTTCTCTACCATCACGGCTATCTGGAACGCCCGCCGGCGCAGATTGATTACTACCACCGCGGCGGCGGCTCGCTGGAGATGGTCTATGGCCTCGCCAGCCGCGGAGCGGGGCGCCTGCGGCGTGACTTGGATATGTCGTTCTCGCGCATGGACTGGAGCGGTAAGAACAAGCGCGCTGGACGTTTGTTTCTGGAGCACGCGCTCATGGTATCCAACATCATGGTGGCGCTGCAACTCTCGTGCCGGAAGGCTCCCTCCATTCGCTTCCTCACTGCTGACGATATACCCCTCACTGCTGCTGCACAGAAGGCCCGCGACCCCTTCCACTGGCATGTCAATGTCAGCACGCGGCACCGCGTCGGCATCATCCCTGATGCCGTCTTTGGTCTCGAATACACCGACCTTCCGGAAGGCCGGAATCGTGCATGGTTCTTTCTGGAAGCCGACCGTGGCACTATGCCCGTCATGCGGCAGAACCTCGATCAGACGTCCTTCTTCCGCAAAATGCTCGCATACGAAGCGACATGGACGCAGCGCCTCCACAGCACCCGGCTGGGCCTCAGCCGGTTCCGTGTTCTCACGGTCACGAATTCACCGGAACGCGCCCGGCATCTTGCCGAAGCCTGCGCACAGCTTGAGCGAGGGCAGGGGCTTTTTCTTTTCAGCGACATCGCCGCCGTTCAGTCTGCCGATAAGTTGCTGCATCTTCCATTTCAAACTGGACGCAGCGGCGAGCGCACTTCCCTTTCCGAGCACTGAGTTCCTGCCTGTCCAGTCGCCGCTCGCTTTGCTATACTGAACCGCAGCACAAAGGGGCCGCTGGTTGTCAGCATGAAGCCCGTGCCATTCCGGCGCGGGCTTCTCCTGAACAACCACTATGGATCAGCCCACTCTCAGCCCCACCCCGCTCTTTGCCCTCGGAGAAATCCGTATCACACCCGGTGCCGAAGCCATCCTCTCACCGTCGGAAGTCGTGCGCTTTCTGCACCGGCACCAGCACGGCGACTATGGCGAAATGGAACCGGTGGATGTCTACCTGAACAACTCCGGCCTCCGCAACTGCATCATGGTGATGTCCGTCTATCGCGCCGCCGATGGCACGGAATTCTGGATCAAAACCCACGGCACCCGTTCCCATACACTCATCATGCTCCCCGGTGAATAGCACGTTCATCGCATCGTGTGTCCCCGCTTATCACAGCGGGGACATTTTCATTCCGGCGTAGGGATTGCAATTTCAAACAGGAAATCCTGACCGCCTGGACCACACGCAGCGGGAGCCGTCAAGATCTCGGGGGCCGCCAGGTCTGGTACGATGTGAGGCGGAGGTGTATGCAATTCCGCACCGCCCCGACTCAACAAACACACCAAGTACATTACATGGCAAAACCATACATTGACTTCACGGCGGTGAAAGCCGCCGTGACGATGACACAAGTGCTGGAGCACTACGGCCTGCTGGCCTCGATGACTCCAAAGAAAAACGGCGAGGCGCTCGAAGGCCCCTGTCCGATCCACAAGGGAACCAGTCCCGATCAGTTCAAGGTCTCCATTCCGAAGAACTGCTGGAACTGCTTCTCCGACTGCAAATGCGGCGGCAACGTCCTCGACTTCGTGGCGAAGATGGAGAACTGCGACGCTCAGGAGGCGGCCATTCGCATGAACGAATGGTTCGAGCTGGGCCTGGACAAGCAGCCGCCACCTCCACGCGAAGACCGGAGCCGGCAACAATACGAGAAGGCTCCACCAGCGGCAGCACCCGCACGACAGGCGAACACCGTCATGCAGACTCCGCCCGCGGAGCCGCCTGTCGTGGAACCACCCGCAGAAGAGGAAGGCCCCAACGCGCCGCTCAAGTTCGCGCTTAAAGACCTGCAAACCGATCATCCCTATCTCGCCGAACGTAGCCTTACGGCTGAAACGGCGGCGGAGTTTGGACTCGGCTATTGCAAGCGCGGCACGATGGCGAGTCGCGTGGTCATTCCCCTTCACAACACCGGTGGAGAGCTGGTGGGCTACGCAGGCCGATGGCCTGGTGAACCGCCGGAGAAGCGCCCGAAATACAAACTGCCCGATGGCTTCAAAAAGATGAGTGAGGTCTTCAACCTGCACCGCGCGTTGCGCGAGCCGGATGAATCCCCGCTCATTGTCGTCGAAGGATTCTTCGACGTGATGAAGCTCTGGCAGCTTGGATGGAAGCGCACCGTGTCACTTATGGGCAGCTACCTGTCCGCGACGCACGAGCGGTTATTGGCGGAAGCTGGCCAACGCAGCGGAATCCTTCTCCTCTTCGATGAGGACGACGCCGGACGCACCGGCAGGGCGAAAGTCCTGCTGCGGCTGGCTACGAAAGTATTCGTGAAGGTTGTTCCCCTGCCGCGCGAAGGCATTCAGCCGGATCATCTCACAGAGGAGGAACTTCACACCCTGCTCGACTGACATGGACGTTCACTGCACCACCTGCGGCGAACCGTGGGATACGTATCATCTGTGGCAGGACGCCATCTGGGAAACCGGCCTCGACGAGGATAAGGTCACCGAATGGAAGAAGCTGCCGACGGAGGAAAGGTTGAAAGAACGCTATCGCCAAGCATTCAGAGACGCCGGCTACGAATTCGGCCAGTCGGTGATCAACGTCATCCGCTGTCCCGCCTGTCCACCCGAAGCCAAGCCCGATCCGGCCAAGCTCTACATGAAGGCCGAAATCGAAGCCATGCTCGCGGGAGACGAAGACGGACTCGCCTGTCACTACGAAGACCTCGGCTTATGATCCTCCCCTCCGAACACGCCGCCGGTCCTCAGTCAGGGCTGGCGAAGTTCCCGATGGGCCGCTTGATGATCACGCCGGCGGCGCTGGCCGCCGTGACGCAACACGACGTTCAACTCGCTCTGACGCGCCATGTTCTTGGCGATTGGGGTGATGTCTGCGCTGAGGACGCTGCGGAGAATGAACTCTCCCTGCGCGATGACTTGCGCCTGTTCTCCGTGTATCACGCGGGAAACGGCACCAAGTTCTGGATCATCACCGAAGCGGATCGTTCCATCACCACCGTGCTCCTGCCCGACGACTACTAAACATACTCGCTCTCCCCTCGCCGGAGAGCCACAGGCGAACTGTCATCGCCCGCAAACCTCTCGCACCCAAAAAGCGCCGTCCCGTCCGGGACGCGAGAGTGTAATCACATCCCGGACAACCTGGTATCAACAGGCGGACGGCAATTAAGAGTGAAGCGGACAAGTCAATGAACGCAACCGATCCCATCGGGTGCGAAGGAGATTTGCCCTGCCTCAGCACCGGAGAAATCCGGTGAATAGAAATAGCCCCGTTCAGCGACAGACTGAACGGGGCTTTCTGCTATGGCCGCCGCTGCGCGATGGCCTCCTCAACGTAGCGGACGAAATCTTCGTCCTGATATTTGCGCCGCTGCTGCCAGACATGATTTGGTATGGGCAGCGAGAAGAAGGTGCCCACATCCATATCCATCCCTTCCGGCTCCTTCACCTCCCGGCGTTTGATGGCCTGATGCCAGCAGTTCAGGTGCAGGATAATAAGATGCACGAACAGGAACTCATCGCGCGTGGGCGGCTGCTTTTGGAGATTCACTGCGGGATCGCGGACGCGGGACAGGTGCGGCCTTTCGTAGAACCGTTCCCAAATATCCCGGTGCTGAGCGGTAAGCGTAATGAGGTTGGCCACATGCCGGGAGCGGGCATCGCGGCGCAGGGTGACAGCGGTAAAGAGCAGGCTGGCAATGATGCCGCCGGATTCAAGAAGGCCGCTTCCGTGACTGGTGATCCAGTGCAGGATTTCCATCCGGCACATTGTAGCATAGCTATGCGCTACAACGAATCCGGGATGTCGCGCTTGGCCAGCACCAGCGTGCGGCGTGGCACCTGAATGACCGTTTCGTCCGCACCACAGGAAGCGCCGGCCACCATGGAAAGGCGGCAGCGAGCCTGTGCGGTGATGTCCATGCCGATGATGGCGAAGTCGCCGTTCTCAAGTTCGAGAATGTCAGGGCAGCCGTCGGCGGCGGCGGTTTGGAAGCCCCCTTCATGGGGATCGGGTCCAATGCGGCGGAGGAAGTTCATGGTATGGGGTGCAGTTGAGTGGTGCGGCGAGCATATTCCGGCAGACGCAAGATTCAAGAAGAAAGCGACAATTAGTCCGCCGACATTTCGTGCGCACTCCCTCACGATGCAGGAATGTTGCCCCGCAAATTGCTCGGTCGAAACGTAATCCGGCTCCGCCAGTCGAACGGGATTACCCAGGAACGGCTCGCGGAACTGGTGGAGATTGACCGTCGCTATGTGCAGCGCATTGAGGCCGGCACCGCAAATCCGGGGGTGGATATATTGGCTCGGCTCAAAAAGGCCTTCCGCTGCTCCTGGAGTGAGTTGCTCGATTAGAGGCCCGGGAAGACACCATACACCTTATGCCATGAATGCGATGCCGCCGCTTCCCGTGACTCAGCGCAGACGTGCGGATGCGGTGAGTCTGGCGACGGGATTGCTCCTCTTTGGTGCGGCGTTGCTGCTTGGCTTTTCGACACCCACTCTGCGGTCGCCAGGGCTGGTGGCGCTGGCGTGCATCGCCTCAGCGGCGGCAGTCGCGGGCTTTGCGGCGGTGCGTCTTACGGAGCGGGCCGCTGCGGATGCCGGCTGGGCGGCGGCCCGGCTCGGAGCGCGTGCGGGATTGTTTTCTGCACTATTGAGTGCCGGAATGTTTGTGCTGGGAGTCAGACTGAGTGATGCACCAGGGCTGTGGGCGTATTGGCTGGCGGCTCCTTTGTGCATTCTGCCGGGGGCGCTCGCCGGCATGGCGGGCGCATCCCTGGCGTTGAGGCTGTCCACGCCACCCGCTGACGACGCTGCCAAAGCGCCCCCGCCCGCCGGAGATGGCGGAGGGATTTCATGGCTGGCATTCCTGATTTGGGCGCTGGCGCTCTTTGGCCTGAGTGCGCCGCTCTTTCTGCGCTCATGGCGCGGTTACTTTCCGCCGCCTCCAGTGGTGGTGGAGCCGCCTCCCCCACCACCGCCGCCGGTGGAAATTCCAAAGCCATCCGTGCCCCTGCCACCCCCGCCGCCGCGGTTCACATTTTCGCCGGCTCCCGGCCTGGCCAGCGCGAAGGCGCTGCACTGGGAACTCATCGCGGGGAAACCGCTGCCGGAGATTTCCGGCGACGGGCCGCTCGCGCTCTCGACGGATGGCCGCTGGGTAGCGGGAGTTTCCGACAGTGCGGTGGTGAGGGTGGACCTTCACAGCCTGGAAACGGAAGGCCGGTGGCGACCGGGCCTGACTGTCCAGTCGCTCGCCTTCTCACCGGACGCGCGGCAGCTTTTCATGGTCAGTGCCGACGCCCCGGCGCGTGTCGCCGTTCTGCGCGTGGAGGGAGAACGAACGATCCCGCTGCCGCAGCCCAAGAAGCACCTCGTGCCCGCCACGCAGCCGGTTTGGCACAAGGACAAAGAGGTGCTCTTCCTGAGCACCGGTGACGTGCCGCTGGTGCTCAATCTGGATACGCTGGAAATTGATCCTCTTACCGGCAGCGATAACTGGAAGAGCCGTTCGTCGGATCAGCGTTCAATGTGGACAGTGCGCGGCCAGCGCGACTGGCCGGAGAACACGACATGGCGTCTTGCTCCCGCGCGGTTCACAACCGCCACCGAACTGCCGGAAGTGGAGGGCGTGCGCTCCGGCTGGCCGGAACAGCATGTCCTCACCCTTGCAGTGAACGACACCGATCAGGCCACTCTCAATTTCCGGGAGATTGATCTTGTCAGCGGCGACCGCTTTCTCGCCTCCGTGGACGGTTCCAAATTCATCCGCTGCCGCAACGGTGCGGCAGCGGTTTTTTATTTCAGCCCGAAAACAGACGCCGCCTCCGCCTGGTGGTCAGTGACCATGCCGCACCCGCCGGATACTCTCGAAGATGCCGCCGCGAAACGCGCCGTGGAGGAAAAGATGCTCTGCGCTTTCGCCTACCGCCCGCTGATCAATCCGCTCAACGGCCAAACCATCGGCCCCGACCGCAGCCGCGTGCTGGCGATGCTGCGGTTGGCAAAGTGGGAGGGCACAACGGCGGTCTTCGTCTGCGCACAGCTTTCCGCCGGCCTTTCCGGGTCTGTCATCATCGCCGACCCGCATCGTTGGAGCGGTACCCGGCCCGAACTTCTCCGTTTTACCACCACCCACCGGTGGTGGGCGCCGGCGACCTCCACCGCGGCACCGGCGGAAACTTCATCGCTGCCTTCACTGAACAGCCAGCCGCTTGCCGTGACCCGTTTGGAGAACGGAGCGATGCGCATTACTGACTTCAACGAGCCATCCGCGTCCCCTCCGCCGCCACCTTTGACATCACCAACTTCCCCATCCCTGACAAGCCCGCCTCAGCCGCTGTCCGCGGAGCAGGAAGCCGAGCTTGTGGGAGACTTTATCAAAGCTCATCACCAAAAAGCTGAACGCCGTGAAGTCGCGGCTTTCGCGGCTGACTACGCCGACCGCGTGCAATTCCTCAACGACGGCACCGTGAACCGGGATTTCATCGCGCAGAAGACATCCGACTATCATGCCGGCCTTTCTCAGGTGAAGGAGGAGGTTTCCAAATACCTCGGCATTCTTCCCCTGGGACGGCACCGTTATGAAGTTCGCTATCAGCTTCGCTCCACCACCACGAGCCGGAAAGACAACAAGCAGACCGTGAGGGACGTGCCGCTGGTTCTGGAGGTTGAAGTGGTGAACGGTGTGCCCCGCATTGTAAAGCAGGTCGCTGAAAAATCCTCCCGTTAAGCCGCCATGTTCCGCCTCTTCAAACGCACCAAGTCCATAGTGAAAGCTCACTGGTATGTGCCCATGCTCGACTATGAGACGGATGCCGCCGCGTTCTACACGACCATCGAAACGGAGATCAAAGGCCGCAGTTTCCCTGGTGTGGAGGTGTCGCGGCTGGTCTTCAAAGAGGGCGGAATGCTTTCCAGCGGTCGCGAATACCTGCGCGTGCGCCGCGAGCGTATCCTCTTCGACACCGGCTGCGGGCCGTTCGGCAACTGCTGGTACTACTCCTGCCGCGGCTGCATCCTGCCGCGCAAAATGTATCTCTGGGAAATCCTCCTCGCTTTCGCCACCATCGGCAGCTTTGCCATGCTCTACGTTCTGTCGTTTGGCCTGACCATCGGATTGATCGTCCTGGGCGGCACGCTCATCGCCATCGGCGCGCTGCTCATGCAGGCGGGAAAATGGCCGGGGCTCGATGATTTCCTGCTGAACCTGCCGGTAGTGGGCGGCATTTACGAACTATTCTTCCGCCCCGAAACCTATCACCGGCAGGATACACGCCATGTGTTCATTGATGTGGTGAATCACTTCATCCGGGAGAAAGTGAAGGAGGATGCGCTGGGCCACGGGCGCGAGGATGTGCAGTTCGTGGAAGTTAAGGACGTGGAGCAGCCGATGGGCTACAAAGACCTCGCCAAAGATGTGCTCCACCAGTTGATGGAGGACGTGAAGGAAAAGCCCGCGACCCGCCGCCACGCATGAGCACCGTTTATGAAAAGCTGGCGGAAAACTTCGCGCGCTGGGAAATACGGGGCCGGGGGATTCTGACATACCCGGAACCGGTCTCGCCCCGGCCTCCGTTCGTTCCCTTTCCCGGACACCGCTTGCCGGTCACGCCGCAGCCGGACACCGGGCGGCGCAGCACATTCTTCTCACGTTTGGCGGATCGGGTGACGCAGGCCATCCGTCCGCCGGCAGGGCGCGAACTCGCCGTCATTCCCGCGGAGCCGGAAGAACCAGAACCTGACTGGCTCGGAAAGGAAATCCCTGATCTGGTTGAGTTGTCGCTGCTGCTGCCGCAGGACTTTACCGCCGGGCCGGAGGCGATGGCGCATTTTCTGAGCGGGATTTCGCTGACAGCCCATCCGTTGACGCTGGAGTTGATCGGCACGCAGGGCCGGGTGCATCTGCAATGCTGTGCGCACGCGGACGAGGCGGACACAGTTGCCCGGCAGGTGGCTGCGCATTTCCCGGAGATCATTTGCCGGCCCGCAATAACAGGACTGGAATCCGCCTGGGGCGATCCCGGCGATGACGACGAGCGCGTGGTGATCGAGTTCGCGCTCGCCAACCCCTTCATGCTGCCGCTCGCCGTGCCGGGCCGGAGCGATCCTTTCGTGGGTCTCATCGGCGCGATCGCGGCACTCGATGAAGACTCCGCCGGCATCTATCAAGTGACGTTTCTCCCGCTCAGCGAGCCGTGGGGTGAGAATGCTCTCGCCGCCGTGATGCGCGCCGATGGCAAGCCGTTCTTCGATGACGGCGCGGAACTGGTGAAGGGCGCCCGCGACAAGGTGTCGCGCCCGCTCTATGCCGTCATTGTGCGGCTCGCCGCGCGTGCCCCCGTTCTCGATGAAGTCTGGCAAATCATTCGCCGCATGGCCGCGCCCCTGCGCCTCTTTCAGCGCCACGGCGGCAATGAACTCACGCCGGTTTCCAACGAGAACTACGACCACGAGGATCATGTCTGCGATTTCCTCCTGCGCCGCTGCCGCCGCACCGGCATGATCCTCAATCAGGACGAACTCACCGGCTTCATCCGCTTCCCTACTGCCGCGGTGCGCACGCCAGCTTTCGTCCGCGTGGACGCCGGTACGCGGGCCGCTGCTCCTGTCCCGCCTTCGCGCGACGGCATTTCCCTTGGCGTCAACGAACACGCGGGTACCGCCAGCGAAGTCAGACTCACCACCGAACAGCGCGTCCGGCATTTACACATCATCGGAGCCAGCGGCAGCGGCAAAACGACCCTTCTGTTCAATCTCCTCCGGCAGGATGCCGAAGGCGGAGCCGGCTTCGCGCTGCTCGATCCCCATGGCGACCTCGTAGAAAAAGTGCTCGGCATCATCCCGCTGGAGCGCATGAATGATGTAGTGCTGCTAGACCCCAGCGACGAGCAGTCCATCGTCCCCTTCAATTTCCTCTCCGCGCACAGCGATTTTGAAAAGACGCTGCTCGCCTCCGATCTCGTCGCCATCTTCCGCGCACAGTCCACGTCCTGGGGTGACCAGATGAACACAGTCTTTGGCAACGCCATCCGCGCCTTCCTGGAGAGCAGCGAAGGCGGCACGCTCGCCGACTTGAGACGCTTTCTGCTCGATCCTCAATGGCGGGACAGATTCCTGGCCACCGTCACCGATCCTGAAATCGTCTTCTATTGGAAGCGCGGCTTTCCCCAACTCGGCGGCAACAAAAGCATTGGCCCGATTCTCACTCGGCTGGAGACTTTCCTCTCCCCGAAGCCGATCCGCTACATGGTTTCGCAGCGCGAGAACCGGCTCGACTTCGCGGGGATGATGGACGCCGGGAAAATCTTCCTCGCCAAACTCACGCAGGGACAGATGGGACGGGAGAACTCACACCTGCTCGGCTCGCTCATCATCGCCAAACTCCAGCAGATGGCCATGAGCCGGCAGCGCATGGACGCCGCCAACCGCCGGCCATTCTTCGTCTATGCCGACGAATTCCAAAACTTCATCTGTCCCAGCATGGCCGAAATCCTCAGCGGCGCGCGCAAGTATCGTATGGGCTTCATCCTCGCCCACCAGGACTTGCGGCAACTGGAGCGCGACAAGGAAGTCGGCTCCGCCGTCCTTTCCAACGCCTTCACCCGCGTCGTCTTCCGCGTCGGCGACAGCGACGCCCGCACGCTCGCCGAAGGCTTCGCTCACTTTGACGCGAAGGCACTCCAAAACCTCCCCATCGGCAAAGCCCTCTGCCGTATCGAACGCGCGGACAATGATTTCAATCTCACCGTTCCGCTTCTTGAGGAGCCGAATGAAGAGGAAGTCGCGACCACCCGGAGCATCCTGACGCAAGCGTCGCGGGCGACTTACGCACGGCCCCGCGCGGAAGTGGAAGCCTCTTTGTATCAGCAGCCGGGGGCAGCCAGCGAGGCCCCTCAACGCCGCGGCAAGGAACCGGCACCAGTGACCGAATTCCCATCTGAAAACGCAGCCGACTCCCCGTTGCCCGAGATGAAGACGATGTCGCCTCCTCCCGAGCCTCCACCAGCGACGGTTCCGGGAATTCAGGAGCTGGCACCGAAGCCTTCCTCTCCCGGCAAGGGCGGCCCTTTTCACACCACCCTGCAAAAGCTCATCAAGGCCGCTGCGGAAGCGAAAGGCTTCCGCGCTGCTATCGAAGCGCCCACGGGCGAGAGCACGAAAACCGTGGATGTCGCCCTGCTGCGGAATGATCTCTGCATCGCGTGCGAGATTTCCATCACCACAGATGTGGCGCAGGAACTCGCCAATGCACGGAAGTGCCTCACGGGTGATTTCCATATCATCGCGCTGATTTCCGCCAGCGACCAGTTCTCCGCTCAACTGGCCAAAGCGGTCGCTGACACTTTTACTCAGGAGGAGCAGGCCCGCATTCGCTGCTTTGCAGTCGAGGAGTTCATCACCTTCATCGCCACTCTGCCGGAGGAAACGGTGACGGAACCCGGAAGCGAGTCCAAGACCGTTCGCGGCTGGAAAGTGAAGCGCAAGTTCACCAAACTCACTGCCGAAGAGTGGGCAGCCAAGACTCAAGCCGCGTTTGATCTGCTCCGCGCGGAAATGAAACTGCCGCCGGAGGTGTGAATCTTCAAGGCTGGTCATTCGCTGACTTGATGGGGGCCATTGCCCCCAAGGTCATGCGGTCATTCACGGGAGCTATCGCTGTGGTGGGAGCTTCCCCCACAAGCATCACCCTTTTTCCGCTCCCCGGAGCCATCATCTTTCCCTTTACCATGCCGGACGGGCGCTTGGTGGCGCAGGCGGAAAACAAAAACGGCAGCAGGGTGGCGAGCACGGCCAGGCCAGCCATCTGCACTTTCCTCAGCGGGCGCATCCATCTCATCCAACGCCCCTCAGTGACCATAGAGCCATCCTGCCGCACCACGTAGGCGATACAGTTACGGCCACTCGCATTCGCCGTGAATCGTGTGCGCTCCCGCTCTGTCATCGCCGAGAGATTATGAACATGAAGCTGGCAGTGATCGCAGAAGCGACATTTGGCGTCGCCGGTCATTTCGTTCCAGTCTTTCGGGCAGGGAGATTCGATTTTGATTGGCGGCTGCGGCTTCATTTTTAGCAATGTACTGGGGCGAGGGTGAAAATGCCACCGCTTCCTGCGGCACGACCGGGAGATGAACGCGGCGACTGCGGGCGCTGCTATGCGCTTTGATTTTCTGTGCCAGTCTCGGTGGTCATGGCCGGAACTGTCCCCACCGCCTTCCGCAGCGTTTCCAGTTCCGTGTGAGTGTAGCGGTCGTTGACGGCCTTTGAAGCGTGTCCCGTGAGCCGCTGCCGGAGTTCCTGCGACACGCCTGCATTGGCCATCGCCGAATTGAATGAGTGACGCAGGGAGTGGAAGGACAGCGAGGAGCGGTTCCGGCCCTTATCTCCCGACTTTTCGGTCACACTCACTTTGATGCCCGCCTTTTGAATCAAGGCGCGAAACCGACCTGAGAGGCCATTCCGTCCCCCGACCACCTTCCCGGCGAGACCGGCAAACACGAACTCTCCTTTCTGCTTTTTGTGATGCTCCCGGAGCCAGAACTCCAGTTCGGGATGCACGGGAATTTCGATGAAGCGTTTAGTTTTGCGCTGTCCGAAGGCGAGAGTCTTTCGCTCGAAATCCACCGAGGTCCACTTGAGATTAGACAGGTCGCTGACCCGTGCGCCCGTGTAGAATCCGGCAAGGATGAGGCCCCGCCATTCGCCATCGGTCACTTTCAGGAGCGCGGCAATATCCTCCGGGCTGAAAACTCCCTTCTCAACGCTTTCTCCGGTCACCATCTCTACAGCTTCGGCCGGATTGCTGGAGATAAGCCCCTGGCGCCGGGCGACATTGAGCGGCGAGCGGAGCACTTTGATGGCGATATTCGCCGTGACCGCAGCGCGTCCGCCAGCCAGAAGCTGGTCGCGGAATTTTTGGATGTCGGCGAACGCCAGAGCAGCGAGCGGCATCGCGCGCTTGGCGGAGGAAAGTGATTTCAGGAACGCATCTATGATGCCCTCATACCGCACTGCGGTTCCTTTCGTGCGGGAGCCGGACTTCTCCTTCAACCAGCCGCGAAACCACTGCTCAACTGTTGCCTGCCGCAGGCTCTCGCCTGTCGCCGCCTCCGTAATGCGATTCAGTAACGAGTGTGCGGAGGCTTCATTCAGAGTGCCCCTGAGTGCCATTGTCCCGGCTTCTTCCAGAATACGGAGAATGGCCTGCCGCCGCTCATCATCCTCAGCCGTCACACGCCGCGCGCGGCGCTCCATTTCGCCCGCTGCCGCCGCCGCCTCCGGCTTGTTGGATTTACCCGTGGAGCGGTAGCACCGCTTTCCCTTCGAGTCGAAGTAAGCGGCCCACCAAACGGATGAATTGCGCCTGCGAAATATCGTTGCCATGCGAGTAAGGTGTTAGTCTGAGACGAGGGACTTTGGAAGATGGCTTATGCCAACACTACTGTCAACACTTGAGGATGTCACGGACGTTTGTTGATGTCACTCTACCGAAGAACTCCGAATTTTCCCGGTTAGCGGAATAGAATCGCGGGTTCGATTCCCGCCTCCGCCTCCAGCTTGTGGATGAGGTTCAGAGAGGGCGGCGGGGTGCGGGTTCCGTGGTCGCGAGGATTGACGGGAGGTGCAGGGGCACGAAAGGTCGGGGCTGTGCCGCATTTGTTCCGAACTGATTTCGTCCGTCCATGATCTTTCAGAAGTTTCCAGCAGCTTCTTTGGTAGCGGCTGGTGCGCTGTGCGGCGGAGGGGCGGCTGCGGAGGTGAATTTCCAGCGGGACATCGCGCCATTTTTTGCCGAGCACTGTCTGGAATGTCACGGTCCGGATGCGGCGAAGGGCGGACTGAATCTGGCGAGCCGGGCGGAGGCGCTGCGCGAACTGAAAAGCGGTGCCAGGGCGGTAGTGCCCGGGGATCCGGAGCGCAGCGAGCTGCTGACGCGGCTGCTGCACAAAGATGCGGAGGAGGCCATGCCGCCCAAAGAGAAGGCGCAGCGTCCGTCGCCGGATTCCATCGCGAGAGTCAGGGAATGGATTGCGGCGGGCGCTCCCTGGGAGGAACACTGGGCCTTTGGCCGCATTGAGCGCCCCGCACTGCCGGGCGGTGCGGCGCATCCGGTGGATGCGCTGGTCAATGCGCGACTGGCGAACGAGGGTATCACCCCGGGTCCGGAGGCAGACCGCTGGACGCTGATCAAGTGGCTGAGCTACGACCTCACGGGGCTGCCGCCGGCGGCGGAGGAGGCGGAACAGTTTGTCAGGGACGAATCCCCGGATGCGTGGGAGCGTCTGGTGGACCGGCTGCTGGCGTCACCGCATTTCGGCGAGCGCTGGGGGCGTCACTGGCTGGACAAAGCGCGTTATGCCGACAGCGACGGTTATGAAAAGGACAGCCCGCGCCCGGATGCATGGCGGTATCGCGACTGGGTGATCCGCGCGATCAACGACGATCTGCCGTTCGATCAGTTCACGCTGCAGCAGCTGGCGGGTGATCTGTTGCCGGAAGCGGATCCGGAGACTCACCTGGCCACGGCGTTCCACCGTCAGACCCTGACAAACCGCGAGGGCGGAGTGGACCAGGAGCAGTTCCGCGTGGAGGCGGTGTTCGACCGTACGGAGACGACCGCCACCGTGTGGATGGGGCTCACCGCCGGCTGCGCGCGCTGCCACAATCACAAGTACGACAGCCTCCCGCAGCGCGAGTATTATCAACTGTTCGCCTTCTTCAACGACGCGGATGAGGCCACGGCAAAGGTGGCGCGGTCCGCGGAGGAACTGGCGGCATTCGAGAGGGAGCACGCCGGCGTTCTTGCCAGGCTGAAGGAACTGGAGTCGCTTCGCCGCATCGAGGAGGAGCGGCTGCGCAACGGTCTCACCGCGTGGGCTTCGCAAATGTCGGTGCAGCAGCGCGCGCTGGCAGGCGGCTCTGAGGCCGTGCCGGCGCCGGTGGCAATAATCGCCGTGGCTGCGCGGGACGCGGAGGGGATTGCGGCGGGACGGTTCTCCCACCTGGAAGACGGCTCCTGGCTCGCTGCAGAGAGCGATCGGGCCGTCGAATACGAAGTCACAGCGGCCCTCCCGCCGGGAATCGTGAGCGGCCTGCGGCTTCACATCCTGACAGATGATGCGCTGCCTGGCAAAGGCCCGGGCACGGCGAAGTCTGGAAACTTCGTGCTCAGCGAAGTGACTGCGGAGTGTGCCGGCGAGCGCCTTTTGCTGCACTCGGCATTGGCGGATTTCGCGCAGAAAGGCTACCCGGCATCCGGGGTGACCGATGACGACCCGGGCACCGGCTGGGCGGTCTCGCCGCAGTATGGCAAGCCACACGTCCTGACACTCCAAATTTCCAATGCCGTCCCGGAGACGGCGGACCGCAGGCTGAGCGTGCGGCTCGTCCAGCGCTACAAGGGCGCGGGACACCGGCTGGGCCGGTTTCGCCTCGAAGCCCTCACCGGCGCCACCGAGGCTGCGCTGCTGCCGTCGGGGGCGCTCGCCGCGGTGCGGCTGGATCCTGCCAAATGGACGGCGGTGCATGAAAAGGAACTGCTGGCATGGGTGGCCTCGACCGATGCGGCGTGCCGTCGGATCGATGCGGAAATCAATGCCCTCCGGCAGACCACCGCGGACCCTCCGCTGATGGAGGCGCGGGTGCTGACGCAGCGCAGGAATCCGCGCGAGACGCGCATTTTCCACCGCGGGGAATTTCTGAGCCCTGGTGAAGCAGTGGAGCCTGGACTTCCCGCCGTGCTGCCGCCGCTTCCTGACAGTCAGGCCGGACGGCCCAACCGGCTCGATCTGGCGAAGTGGCTGGTGTCCCGTGAGCATCCATTGACCGCCCGGGTGGCGGTGAATCAGGTGTGGCATCACCTGTTTGGTCAGGGTCTGGTGCGCACCGTGGCGGACTTCGGGGTGCGCGGCGAAAAGCCCAGCCACCCCGCGCTGCTCGACTGGCTGGCGGCGGAATTCATGGAATCCGGCTGGAGCCGGAAGCGGCTCATCCGGCTGATCGTCACCAGCGAAGCCTACCGCCGGAGCAGCGCCGGCCGCCCCGATCTGCGGGAGCGCGATCCGCTCAACCGGCTGCTGGCGCGCCAAAACCGCCTCCGCGTCGAAGGCGAAGTGGTGCGCGATCTGCACCTCGCCGTCAGCGGGCTTCTCTCCCGGAAGATCGGCGGCCCCAGCGTGTTTCCTGACATGCCGCCGGAAGTCGCGGAGGTGAGCTACGCCAACAATTTCAAATGGGTTCCGAGCACCGGCGAGGACCGCTGGCGGCGCGGCATGTACACGTTCTTCAAACGCACCGCGCCCCATCCGGATCTCATGACGTTCGACTGCCCGGATGCGAACCTCGCGTGCGTGGACCGGGATGTTTCCAACACTCCGCTGCAGATGCTGACCACGCTCAACGGGACGGCGTTCTCCGCGGCGGCGGTCGCACTCGCGGACCGCACGATGCAACTTGCCGGCGACGACCGGGAGAAACTCGCGTCCGTGATCCGGCGCGTACTCATTCGTCCGGCCCGCGCGGAGGACATCGCGCCGCTGCAACGGCTGCTGGAGCTGTCGCGCCGCTATTATGAACAGCATCCGGCGGAGGCCGCGGCCCTGACAAAGTCCGGGACGCAACCGGGGCCGGAATCCGCCGCATGGACCGTCACCGTGCGGTCGCTGCTCAACACCGACGAATTCATCACCCGCGAATGAACCCGCTCCACGCCGCCGTCCACCGCACCCGCCGGGAGTTCTTCACCACCGCCGCCGGCGGACTGGGCGGGCTCGCGCTGGTCGCGCTGCTGCGGGAGAACGGTTATGCCGCGACCCCGCCGGCCGATCCTTTGCTGCCAAAGCCGCCGCACTTCCGGCCGCGGGCGAAGAACTGCATTTTCATCTTCATGGAGGGCGCGCCGTCACAGCTCGATCTCTTCGATCCCAAGCCCAGACTGAACGAACTGCACGGCCAGCCGCTGCCGGAATCCCTGACAAAGAATGTCCGGTTCGCCTTCATCAAAAAGGAAACGGCGCGGCTCATGGGGACGAATCGAACCTTCCGTCAGCACGGGGAAAGCGGCATGGTCTTCAGCGATCTGCTCCCGCACATGGCGCAATGCGCGGACGATTTTCTCATGGTGCGGTCGATGCACACGGATCAGTTCAATCACCATCCCGCGCAACTCCTGCTGCACTGCGGGCGCTCGGCCTTCGGGCTTCCGACCATGGGTTCGTGGCTCAACTACGGACTCGGGAGCACGAGCCGCAATCTGCCAGGTTACGTGGTGCTGAGCGCCGGGCGCGGCACCAGCGGCGGCTCGTCGCTGTGGCAAAGCGGATTCCTGCCCAGCGTCTATGCCGGCGTGCCGTTTCGCAGCAAAGGCGACCCCGTGCTCAATCTGCGCAATCCCGACGGCCTCCCCGCGGAACTGCAGCGCGCCGGTTTGGACGCTCTGGCCGAAATGAATGCGGCGCGGTTCGACCGCATGCAGGACGCCGAAATTCAAAGCCGCATCGCCGCCGCTGAACTTGCCTTTCGCATGCAGTCGGCGGCGCCGGAGCTGATCGATCTCACTGGTGAGTCCGCGGCCACGAGAGAGGCCTACGGCGTGGACCGCGACGATCCGCCCATCAAAGCGGACCGCGCCGGCGGGCCGGGCCAGTACCGAGGTTTCGCCGTCAACTGCCTGCTGGCGCGCCGCCTCGTCGAGCGCGGCGTGCGATTTGTCAGTGTGATCCACGCCTCGTGGGACCACCATTCCAATCTCGACCGCGAACTGCGCTTCAACGCCGGCATGAGCGACCAGCCGGTCGCCGCCCTGATCCAGGATTTGAAGCAGCGCGGCCTCCTGGATGAAACGCTCGTGGTGTGGTGCGGCGAGTTCGGCCGCACGCCGCTGGGCGAGAACCGCACCAGCGACCGCAACGTCACCGGCCGCGACCACCATCCCTCCGCCTTCACCGTGCTGCTGGCGGGCGGCGGCGTAAAAGGCGGCCTGACTTATGGCGAAACCGATGAAATCGGCTGGAGCGTGGTCAGAGATCCGGTCCACATCAATGATTTCCACGCCACCCTGCTGCACCTCTTCGGATTCGATCACCTGCGGCTCACGCACCGCTTCCAGGGTCGTGACTTCCGCCTCACCGATGTCGCCGGGAAAGTGATTCCCACGTGGCTGGCGTAGGTTTCACCGTCCTGGGGAGCAGGGCGCCGCGCGCCAAACGCAGTTCCGGCCGCCGGGACGGGTCCGGAATCGACCGTTCTTTTCCCGATAAACACATTGACGCCCGGGGTCCGGGACATAGCCTGCGCGCCCTTTTTATGAGAACCACCTCCCTATTCGCCGCCGCCATGCTGGCCACTGCAACCTCCACGATCGCCCAGGACGACAAGAAGACTGAAGCCGCCCCGGCTCCCGAGGTCACCCCGGCCAATGTCAGTTATGCCTACGGCACGATGATCGGAAAACAGCTCAAGCAAATGGGCGTCACGCTGGACCAGGCGGAACTGGCCAAGGGAATCTCGGACACGCTGGACGGGAAGAAGCCGCGCCTCAGCCAGGCGGAAGCACAGAAGGTGATCATGGCTTTCCAGGAGCAGAAGATGAAAGAGGACCAGGCCAATGCCGCCGGGGCCGCGGCCAAAAACAAGGAGGAGGGCGCCGCATTCCTTGCCAAGAACGGCAAGCGTGAAGGCGTCACCACGACCAAGAGCGGACTGCAGTACGAAGTGATGAAGCAGGGCGACGGCGCGAAACCCGCGGCCACCGACACTGTCAAAGTTCACTATCACGGCACCCTGCTCAACGGCACCGTCTTCGACAGCTCGGTGGAGCGCGGCGAGCCGACGACTTTCCCGCTCAACGGCGTCATCCCCGGCTGGACCGAGGGCGTGCAGCTCATGAACGTCGGGTCCAAGTTCAAATTCGCCATCCCGTCCGACCTCGCCTATGGCGACCGCGGCGCCGGCGGCGATATTGGCCCGGGCGCAACCCTCATTTTTGAAGTCGAACTTCTCGCCATCGAAGGAAAGTAATTCCCGCATCCGCCCGCCGGCCTCCGCATTGACGCGGGGCCGGCGGGCGTTTCTTTGTACGCCGCATGAAATCTCTCCTCCCCGCACTCGCCGCCACGGCGCTGTCTTTAACGGCACAGGAACCGGCCAAACCAGCCGAGCCGGCCAAACCCGCGGAAGGTCACGGTCATGCAGAGGGCAGCGCGCCGACGTCAGGATTGAAGAAGGAACTCATCGCAGGCCTGACGGAAAAGGACTTCATCAAACTGGGCGAGAAAGAAAAGACCGTAAAGGTGCTGCTCGTCGCCACCTGGACGGACGACAATTACGGGATGAACTTCAACGGCTTCTCCAAAGGCGGTGCGCTCTACACCATTCCGAAAGACTGGACGGTGGAGGTCAGCTTCATCAATCCCGGCCCGGTGCCGCACAGCCTCATCGTGATTGAGAAGGATGCGGTGAAGAAAATTCAAATGCCCGAGCCGTACTTCAAGGGCGCCGCGGTGCCGAAGCACCTCACCGGCATCAGTTATGGCAAAGCAGCGTTCACTTTCACCGCCGACGAAGCCGGCGAGTTCGCCTTTGCCTGCGGCTTCCCCGCCCACGCCATCAACGGCCACTGGCTCGGCCTCGACATCAGCGCGGAAGCCAAAGTCCCCACGCTGAAACTCGGCGACAAGCCGGCGGTGGAGGCGGCGAAGTAAATTCGAAACGCGCCGCACGCTGGCAGCAACAAAGCCAGTGTCTCGAACCGCGGAGCGGTTCCCCCATGAGTAGCCGGGGGTGACTGAGGAACGAAGGAACCCCCGGAAACATGCCGAAGTAACCTCTACCCTGAAAGGGTAGTCCCACAGGCGGCGCATTTGCCAGGGAGTCAGGACTACCCTTTCAGGGTAGATGTTTTCATTCACGGATGTCCCGGGGGGTTGGCACACCCGGCTATTCATGGGCGAACCCCGGAGGGGTTCCTGGCAGGGCAACATCCAAACTGCTGCATCAGGCCGGCTGCGGCTGCTGCGCCTCCTGCGGGGGCGCTGAAAAACTGCGCCACGTGTTCTGCGGCAGACACCCGATGATGATCAGGATGGCGTTGGCGCCCATGAAGCCCATGAGGGCGTAAAAGGCGGCGTCCATGAAGCCATAGCTGTGCAGGCCGATGCCAAGCATGTTCGTGCCGAACCATGACCAGCTGGTGCAGATGTTGCCGAAGATGCAGAGGTTGAGCAGGCCGCGCTCGCGCACCAGTCCGCCGAGGCGGGCGTGGAGGATCAGCGCATTCCACAGCACGATAATCAGCGCGCCGTTTTCCTTGGGATCCCAGCCCCAGAAGCGGCCCCACGACTGGTCCGCCCAAATGCCGCCGAGCACCGTACCGACGAAACTGAAGAGTGCGGCAAAGCACACGATGGCAAAGGCCATGCCGGCGAACTGCTTTTGCAGTTCCTTCGTGACGTGCGGCGTGAAGACGGCGCGGATGACGTAGATCAGACCAATAACGCCGGAGACGTAGGTGGCGGCATAACCGAGCGTGACAGTGACGACGTGCGTGGCGAGCCAGAAGTTGGTGTCGAGCACGGCGCGCAGCATGATCATGGTGTCGCCGTCGAGCGCGAGAAAGTGCGCCACCAGCAGCGTGGCGAACGCGATGAGTGAGGAAACGGAGACGCCGATGGAAAGC
The DNA here is from genome assembly GCA_964523105.1 of uncultured Akkermansia sp. GTDB lineage: Bacteria > Verrucomicrobiota > Verrucomicrobiia > Verrucomicrobiales > V1-33 > V1-33. Next base: position 22,739 of record CAZFZN010000042.1, on the reverse strand, counting down.
GGGCGGATGCGTTCGAGAATCAGGCCGAGCGCCGCCGCGGCCCAGCCGATGAAGAGCGCGGAGGAGTAAAGATTGGTCACCGGCGGACGGCCTTCATGAGTCATGCGCCAGATGATGCCGGCGGTGAGAATGACGAGCACCAGGGTCATCAGCCAGCAGGCACTGCGGCGCGCCCACTCGAATTTCCTGGGATTCGCCCAAACGAAAATGGCGAGCAGGAAGGCGAACACGGAAATCACCATGCCGCGATAAAACGGCTCGACGTGATTGAACCACTGCTCGCGCTTCGCTTTGGCAAGGTCGGCGGCGAGGTGCTTTTCCGCGCCGAGCTTTTCACGATAGGCGGCGACGGCCCTGGAGAAGGCGCCGGCATCCTTCGCGCGCCAGGCCGCGGCCATTCCGGCGTAGGCATTGATGGCATAATGCGGCTCCGCGCCTTCGGCGGCTACTTCCTCCACGGCGCGCCGATAGTCTTTCTTCTCCGCTATGGCCGGCACGACGAGCGGCGCATTGATTTGCGACTGCGCCCAGTCGAGCGCCGTGCGGTCATACGGCGCGCCCTCCATCTGACTGCGGAACGCGGCGCGGCCCTCCTCGAACTTTTTGCGATACTCCGGCAGGGCGGCCGCAAGATCGCCGCTGCCGGCGGGGCCGAGCGCGGCTTTGAGACTTTGATAGAGTCCAATGGATTCGTAGAGGTCCATGACGGCGCGTTCGAAGGCATTGCGCACTTCCTGTTTCACCTGTGAGGCGCGCGAGGCTTCGGCGCGGAAGGCTTCAAAACGCGGTGCGATTTGATTCCACGAGTAATGCTTGCCGTCGGTGAGGTTGGCCTCACCGGGCTCCATCGGCACCTGGAGCAGATTCTTGAGATCGGCGTGGTCCATGCGGAAAGCCGGGCGCGTGTCCGCCGTGGCCGGATCCATCATCACCTCGGCGAGCCATTCGATCGCGGGAATGATTTTCGGTCCTTCGTACCAGCTCTTCCACGGCTCGAGATTGAGTGTCTGTTTCTTGCGCAGCAGGAGCAGCGAATTCCGCGCCAGCGCATCCAGCGGCTGATGTCGTCCGTGCTGGACGACAGGAAGCCTGCCGAACTCGGTGAGAGGCATGGAGTCGTCCTTATCGCGCGGCCCGCGGAAGGCGGAGAGAATCCACGCGACGAAGAAGAGGGTGAAGGTGAGAGGAAGCCACTTGCTCATGAGGTCTGCCGTTTGCGGATGAAGCGAAGAAGGTGGAGAAGAAAATGGCGCGTCATGCCATAGCCGACGAGCGCACAGCCGAAATAAGGCGGAAACCAGGAGGGATTGCGCACCACCTGAAACTGACTCGAACCCCGGGCGTTGGCGATCTCCGCCCGGCTGCTCATTTGATGCTGGAAAAACGCGAGGCCCTCATAGCGCAGCGGAGCATTCATGTAGATTTCCGTCTCGCGGTCCTCATTCTTTTCCGGATGCACGACGCGGATGCGGCTGCGGAAGTCCTTCGGCGTGTCCGTGCCGGCATACACGTCGTGCGTGGTCTTGAGCAGAGTGACGGAAAAGGGATAATAGTGACGCTCAAAGCGCAGCGAGAGGCGGTATTCTTTGCCGCCGTAGCGAACCGTCTGCGGTTTGAGATGCGGCGACACCAGCCAGGTGCCGATGCTGCCGCCGGGACCGACGAGTTCGACCACCGCGGAGGGGATGTTCCGCGAATCCATGTCGCGCTGAACCTTGAGCGGCTGCGTGTAGTAGCGCTTCGCCACGTCGCTGGACGCGAGGCGCGCGGGCGAGGAGTCAGTGATCGGCTGTTCCGCCTCCACGCGCTGCGCGGCGAAGCGCATGTTGGCATCCTCTTTCTTGAATGCGGCCAGCATTTCGTTGCGGAAACCCATTTTCAGTTTGCCGAGCAACTGCGTCGCTTTGGCCGAATCCTTCTGCACCTGCTCCACGGCAGCCGCGAGGTCTTCGCCAGGGCTGACGCCGAGATCCTTGAGCGACTCGATCCAGACCCGCTGCAGGCCCGGGGTCTCCGCGACACGTTTGGCTTCCGCGGCGAGCACTTCCGGGCTGGAGAATTTCGATTCCAGCGTGGCGAATGCCTGCCGCAATTGACCCTCGGCCTTCTGCGCTTCAGAGAGGTCGATGAGATCGCTGTTCCCCTGCCAGAGTGTCGTGCGGATTTGGAATGGCAGCTTGTCGTGGCTGATCGTTTCGCCGTTGGCGGCATCCTTTTTCACCATCAGGCCCTCGGGAATGGCGACGATGTTTTCATTCTTCGTATCGCCTTCGATGTCGGAGGCGATGACGAGCTCCGTGCCCATGCCGTTCTGGCTGTAACGGGCCGTGTCGCCCTCCCGCATGGCCATGAAGGATTCCTCGGCAAGCATGTCCGTGGCGAGCTGGCCTATCAAAAGCACGACGATGCCGAAATGGATGAAGTCCACGCCGATCTTCTTGCCGCTGCCGACGAGTCGCTTCCAGCCGATCTTTTCCCCGCCCAGCGTCATGTCCGCGACAAGGAGCGCTGTGCAGGCCATGAAGAAGAACCACGGACTCCACAGCAGGCCCCATGTGATGGCAAACAGCAGTGCCATGATCAGAGAGTAGTGGATCAGCAGCACCAGCCAGCCGCCGGGCGGAAATTTGAAGCGCCGCAGGTGTGCGCCCATGAGGTTGAAGATGAGCAGCACGCCCAGCGTGTAGCCTCCGGGATAGATGAGCACATACCATGGATCGCCGGCGTGGCGCACGATGATCCAGCTTTTGAACCAGCGGGTCTGCGCGAGGTAGAGGCCTTCGTTGACCTGGGCGAGTGTTCCCAGAAAGACGAGCAGCGCGCTGACGCCGAGAATGGCGACGGCGAGTTTCAGCGAAGTGAGGAAATGAAAGGCCGCGCGCAGCGGGTTGAATGGCGCGGGGGCGGCAGGAGCGGTGGCGGCGGGGGAACTCATGAGCCGGCTTTGCAGTAGTTGAGAAAGGATTCGCGGGCGGCGGCGACCGCGGGGGCATCTCCCATCAGCTTGTAAAAATACCACTGTCCACCGCGCGGGACGATGGCGCCGGTGAGGGCGCGGCCTTCGTTTTGCAACTCCACCATGACGGCGTTTTCCGGTCCGCCGGGCAGCGGCTTGATGAGAGCGGCGATGGCGGCGTCATCGATGTCCGCAAGTTTGAGTTGCCCGCGCCAGCGGCGCACGTTGGCCACGTTCCCGCCCGTGTCGTTGGGAAAAATGCTGACCGTCACGCCGGCCTTCGCGCCGTCTTTGTCAGGCACGGAAAACTTTGCTGCCTGCGCGGGGCCGGGCGAAAGCGCGGTCCATTCGGACGGAGGAGTGCCGGGAACTTCAGAAGCCGTCGCCGCGGGCGGTGCGCTGGACGGTGGCGGACTGGATCCGGGCGCTGCCGCGGCATCGAATTTGATCGTCTTGAGAAACTCCAGAAATGCAGCGCGCTGTGCCTCCACAGCGGCCGGCGCGCCCTGCAATTTGAAGAACCAGCTGCGGCTGTCGCGATGCAGAAATGCGGTGATGATCTTCATTTCTCCGCCCTCCTCGCGAGCCCCGGCCACCTCGAAGAGCTTGCCGGCAGCGCCCCCGATGGTCACATCCGTCAGGGCCTCCGCGGCTTCTTTTTCCCCCAGCAGCGGCAGCGCGAGCATCTGCCGCCACATGTTCACCAGTGAGTTCTCATTGCCGGCCATGAGCGGCAGGGGCGTGATCATCACATTGGCCTCACCCGGCAGCGAGAAGCGGGCTGCGTTCATATTGTCGGCCCCGAGTTCCTGCCAGCCGGCAGGGGCCGTCCAGGAAATCTTCGGAAGGCTGTCGGCCAATTCCGAATTCACCGGGCGCGTTTCCTCCTCCTCGTCTTTGGGGGCGGTGTAGGACTTGATCTCCGGCTTGCGGCAGCCGGAAAAAATCAGGAGCGCCGCGAGGGGGAGGACAATCAATCTCAGGCCGGGTGAGCCGTAGCATCGGGGGGTTGCAGGCATTGATGGGGGAACGAAGGGCGGGGCGGGTAACTTACATCCGTCCGGAAATCAAGAACGCTGGTCGCTCGCACGAAGATGCCATCCGGGCGGCGGGAGGCCGGGACGGCGGCTTGCACCCGGGCATGGCCGCCGGTGCGGACGATGCGGTCCCTGCGGGCGGCAAATTTTCAAACGGGCCGTTGGAGGGCCTGCCGGATGTGCACGAATTCCACGGTGTTCTCCGCCGTGGCCAGCCCCAGCAGGCGGCCGTCCTGCTCCACCGGCAGCAGCGGCAGGCCGGCGGCCCGCATGCGTTCGATGACATCGTCGAGCTGCTCGTCCGGGAGGCAGTGCGGCACGGGGTGGCGCATGAAAGAGGAGACCGCCACGGTGTGCCCGACATTCAGGCCGGCGATGACGTCCTGCCAGGTGACGACACCCACGACGCGTCCGTCGAATGTCACCGGGAAGTCGGTCTGGTACCCCTGAAGGATGAGCTGGGCCATGGTGCCGGCGGTTTCGTCAGGACCGACGCGGCGAAAGTCGGTGATCATGGCATCGCGCACGCGCACGCCCTGGAGCGCCACTTTCTGCTCCGCCATGGCCGCCTCCTGGGTCGCGCCCATCCAGACGAAGAACGCGATGACCACGAGCATGAAATGTCCGACGTGAAAGATGGCGTACCACGCGAAGAGCAGGGCCATAACCTTGCCGACGTTGGCCGCCCAGCGGGTGGCTTTGGCGTAGTTCATGTTCATGGCCAGAATCGAACGCAGCACGCGTCCGCCATCCATGGGGAACGCCGGGAGCATATTGAACGCCACCATGACCAGGTTCCACCACATAAGAGTGACGATGAAGGCGGAGCGTCCGTGGAGCAGTTCATCGGCGTCCCGCATCGGGTGAATGCCGGTCAGCAGGCACACGCCCCACAGAATGCCGGCGATGACCACATTCACCGCCGGGCCGGCCAGGGCCACGAGCAGTTCCTGGCGCGGATTGTCAGGCATTTTCTCCAGCCGCGCCACGCCGCCGATGGGCAGCAGCGTGATGTCGTGCGTCCCGATGCCATAACGCCGCGCCGTCAGAGCGTGACCGTATTCATGCAGCACGACACAGGTGAAGGCCGAGAGAAAAAAGAGCACGAACGTCAGGCCCGCCTCCCGCGTGGCATACCAAATGAGCGCCACAAAGACGAGGAACGTCCAGTGGAGAAAGACATCGATGCCGAAGAAGCGCCCGAGGCGCAGGGACCATTTCATGGAGGGAGGGTTTCGCCGACTATACGCGCCGCCGACCGGGCGCGAGTGCCTAATTTTCATTCCACCCTTGACCATCCTCCGCCGCGCCCGCTAAACCGCCGGCATGGAAACGATGACGATTCGTGAGGTAAAACAGGCCGCCGCCGGCGCGGCTGTCCACGCCGAAGTGCGCGCCCAGATCGAGTCCTCGCAGGTGAAACCAACCAAGAGCGGCGGCGAGTTTCTGGAGATCAAACTGGCGGACGCGGAGGACGGATTCACCATGCGCGTGTGGTCGGACGCCGCGGGCTACGCTCCCGCGCGGGCGCTGCCGGCGGGGGAATTCGTCGCGCTCAGCGGCGAATGGAGCGTGAACCAATACGGTCTCGAACCGCGCGGCTGGAAACTGCGCGCGCTGGATCCTGACGAAGCTGCGGAGCTGCTCGGCGGTCCGCCGGCGCTGCGGGAAAAGCAGGCGCGCGATTTTGCGGACCTCACCGCTTTCATCGAGAGCGTGAGCGATCCGCGCCTGCGCGCGCTGGGGCAACTGTTCCTCCGGGAATTTGGCGAGCGGCTGAAGCGCACCGGCGCCGCCCGCGAATATCACCACGCCCGCCGCGGCGGACTCGTCGAACACACCGCCCAAATGATGCGCTGCGCCGATGCCATTTGCCGCGTCTATCCGCAGGTGAATCGCGACCTCGTCATTACCGGCGTGCTCTTTCACGACTGCGGCAAGCTCTGGGAGAACTGCTATGCCGAAAGCGGCTTCACCATGCCCTATCATGAGCACGGCGAACTCATGGGCCACATTCCGCTCGGAATCGAACTCGTAAACAAACTCTGGCGCCGGCTGCTGGAGAGCGACGAGTCCGCCGGCTGGCAAACGCTGACACCGGCCAACGAGGAAGTGCGCCTGCACCTGCTGCACCTCATCGGCAGCCACCACGGCGAATATCAATTCGGCTCGCCGGTCCTGCCCAAGACACCGGAAGCCATCGTGCTGCATCACGTGGACAACATTGATGCCAAGCTGGAAATGATGTTCACCACCTACGCGACTTCGCCGCTGCTGGGCCGCAACATCTTCGAACGCCAGCGCCCGCTGCCGGCGAATCTGGTCAGGCAACTGGAACACTTTCCTCCTGCGGAATCGCCTCCGGGGCCGGACGCCAATCCCGCGGTCTAGACAATGAGCGCCTCGCTTCCCTCCCGCATCTTCAAGCGGATCTGGCCCATGCTCATCCCGCCCGCGGCCCTGCTGCTCCTGGCTCTTCCATTCATTCCCTTCGGTCGCAAGATCGCCAGTTTCCGGGAGGTGCATGACAGAAATCTGAGCCCGGGTGACAGGATCCATTCCTCCAAAGCCTCGGGAATCAGCGCCGACGCGGACTTTGTGATCCACAACGGACGGCTCTTCCTCAAATTCCAGGAGACGCAGGCCGCTTTGGTACTCGTCACGGGCGTGAACATCATTGAATGGACTCCCGAGAAGCTTCAGAAACTGCGCGCGGCGCACCCGGAGGTGGAACGCTATCTTCCCGACCCGTCAAAGCCCGACGGCGGCATCCCGTGGTTCGACAAGTGGGTGGAGTGAACAGAAGGCGCCGCACCGGCGCCGTGTGCCGCCCTACAGCCTGCCGCGTTGACGCCCCCGGCGCCGCAGGGTATCAACTCTGCATGACAACGACTCTAACACCCTCGGGCCTCATCGAAATCCCCGAGGCCTTCCGCAAGGCCGATGACCTTCGGCCCGGCCAGCGCTGCGACATCGAGCGCACCGGCCGGGGGGAGTATCGCGTGCGAATCAACGATGCCGGCGCGGAACGTCCGCGGGAGAAGCTCATTGATGTTCTCATGAGCTGCCCGGTGAAGGGTTGGTTCCATGCCATGGACCGCACGGAGACCACTGATGACCTGAAGCCCGTGGTTATTGAATGAAGTTCCTGGTGGATGCCAATGTGCTGAGCGAACCCACCAAGCCTGCATTTTCGCAGAAGGTGGTGGATTGGCTTGATGCCCATGAAAGTGAATTGACCACCAGTGCACAGGTCATCGGAGAACTCTGGCGCGGCGTGGACCTCCTCGCCGATGGCAAAAAAAAGCAGCAACTGGCTGAATGGTTCAGCCGGATGCGCTGCAGGGTGCCGGTCCTCGACTGGACCGCGGAGACGGCGGTAGTCTGGGCGGAACTGGTAAATGAGGTCCGGCGGCGCGGCTATTCGGTTGGCATTCTCGACACGCAAATCGCCGCCACCGCCAAGCTCCACGGCCTCACCGTCGCGACGCGCAATGTGGACGACTTCACCCGCTGCGGGGTGCCGGTGGTGAATCCGTTTGAGTGAATCCTGACGCATCCGCTGGATGCTCAGTCAGCAAACGCCGGCAATCCGTCGATGCTGCGCTGATTCTTCTCAGCGCGATAGTCGCGCAGTTTCTCCGGTCCTTTGCTCTCCGCCCAGCGGTCCAGCACGTCGCGGGGTGATTTGAAATCGTAGAACGGCACGGAGAATCCGCAGGAATCGGAGACGCGCGTCACCGCGATATGCACAATGGCACGCGTGCCGGGATTCTCCGGATAGTGTGCCGCCAGCGCGGCGAAGCGCGCATCGTCCGGCGTAATGACCGTGCCGCGGCCGTGCAGCCTGACGATTTTCGGCGGCCCGTCGAAGGCGCAAAACATGATCACGATGCGCCCGTTCTCGCGCAGGTGCGCCGCCGTTTCCGCGCCGCTGCCGGTGTAGTCGAGATAAGCGACCTCCATCGGCCCCAGCACGCGAAACGCTTCGCCGCCCTTGGGCGAGACATTGATGTGGCCATCCGCCGACAGCGGCGCCGTGCCGGTGAAAAAGATCCGCTGCCGTCCGATCCAGGCCGCCATTTCGGCATCGATGTGTTCGCGCTGTTTGCTCATGGCCGGTGAGCATGGCGAATGATTTTCCACGCGCCAGCGGCTTGGCGCGCAGCCCGGAGTTGTCATTCACGGAGCTTTCCGCCAGGATGCAGGCAATGAATTCCCTGACCGTGCTCCTCTATCTATTCGGTCACGCCGGGGCCATCCGCCGCGTCGCCTCCAGCCCGATGGCCGTGCCGGTCGGCATTTTGCTCGTCTTCAGTGCCGCGGTGGCGCGGAATTATGATCAGCTCTGGTTCGGCGAATCCATGTGGTGGTTCCTCCCGCCGCTGATCTTCTCCACCTTCTCCGGCGCGTGGCTGCTGCTCTGGGTCTGCCGGGCGTGGGCACCGAAACCACTCGCGCCGCGCGACAGCGAGGGTGCTTATCCTGACGGCTTTGGCGGCGTCGCCATCTCGTTCTTCGGTCTCTTCTGGATGACTGCTCCTATCGCCTGGCTTTATGCCATTCCGGTGGAGCGGTGGTTCGAACCGGTGGAAGCCGCACGATGGAACGTGCGCCTGCTTCTCGTCGTTTCCCTGTGGCGCATGCTGCTAATGAGCCGCGTGGTTTCAGTCATCGGCGAGGTTCACTTTCTGCGCGCGCTTCCCAGGGTGCTGCTGCCGGCGGCAATGGAAGCTATTGCGGTTGGTTTGGTCGCCGGTTTGGGCAGGCAGGTGATGGCCGGCATGGCCGGGCTGCGAAACTCACCCGCAGAGGATGTCCTGGTAAAGGCCGTGTCCACCGCGATGAGCGTTGCCTTTTTCATGGTGATCGTGGGCGGGGCGGTCGAGCTTTCGCTTCGACGCTTCCAAATGCGCTCAACGCCATGGCAGCCGGAAACCGGCTTCCCGCGCTGGCGGGCGCCGTGGATTCTGCTGCTCGCCGTGGCCTCGCTCAGCTGGTGGATCAGCATCAAGCCGCAGCAGGAGCAGTTTCTCACGCATCAGGTCAAAACGCTGGCGCAGAGAAAGGACTGGAAGGGACTGGTGGCCTTTCTCTCAGAGCACCGGAAGGAGGATTTCGCGCCGTCGGTTCCGCTGCCGCCTACGGCATGGGAGATGTGGCATGTCAGGGACTTGCCATTTGTGATCGAACGCCTCAGACCGGAGACGCCAGTGTGGGTCCGGGAGTTGTATGCGGGCTATCTGGAATTCGTCCTGGAGCAGTTGGATGATTTGCGCTATGGGTTCGGCGTTGAAGAAGAGTGGATTGAGCGAGTGCTCCTAACCGCCAAGAGTGTACCGGAGATTCGAGGAGTGGTAAAGCGCCACGCGGTTACAATTGAACGAAGCGCTTTCGTGTGGACGGGCAGTGACTTGAGCCGCACTGAATTGAAACAGAAACTCACGGAGGTGCTGCTGATTCCTGACGAGGGTGTGACCGCACGCTGATGTCAAAGAGTCCCCGGTTGGTGTACAGGCTTTAGCCGATCACGGGCCTCTCCTCGGAGCGAACTTCGACGGCGGGGGGGAATGGCGGCTGTGCCGCGGTTTTGATTATGATCGCCTGAAGGCTAGACACCAACGCCCCACTGCGAATTACATCGTGGCGCGGTCACACTCCCTGACGAGGCGGCGTCAGTACCGTGATTCGTGACAGCTTTGCGCTCCGAACCGCGGATCGATTCCCCGTGAATTGCCCAGGGTGACTGCAAGGGCCCCGGGGTCCGGCGGCGAACGAACGCTCGTCCGCAGCGCGGCTGTCCTATCATGGATCATAAGCCCGGGAGTCAGGGCTACCGCGCTGCGGCACTTCAATTCTCACCGCGTCTCCCACGTCCCGCCCTGCGGAGACAACACAGCGGGCGTTCCGGTGAGCGGAACTTCGCGCACGGGGCGGCCGTAGCTGTCGTGTTCGATGATCCATGCGCCGGCGAGTTCGCCGCGCAGCGGGCCGCGGCCGGCGGGGCGGATTTCGAGCGTGCAGCCGTCGGCGCTGCTGCCGAGCCCGGAGAGGTCGTGACCGGATTCGTGAGGGCCGCCGCCGGGCGCGGCGAGCGGGCCGGGGCTGAGGTGCGGGCCGGGGGTGCGCAGGGTGGTGAATGATTCCCAGATGCTCGAACCGCCGCCGGCCGCGGGCGTGTGACTGAACATCCACGGCTGCACGCTTTTCCCGCCGCGATGCACAGTGACGAGCACATTCTGCCGGTCCGCGGCGCGCAGGCGGAGTTTCAATGTCAGGCGCGGGTATTGTGAGGGGGCAGGCCGCACGGTGGCGACAGCGCGGCTCCACGGCCATGTGCTCACGGCGTGCAATCGCACGGGCACCCAGGCGCGGCCTTTGTCGCCCCAGCCGCCGCCCCAGGGATTGACGACGAGAAACGCGCCGCGCTCACAGTCCGCGAGCGTCACCTGTCCGTCGCCGGTGATGTCGCGGTTGGTGGTGATCTGGCCGTCGCCGTTGGCATCGTAGCCGAACTCTTGATTGTAGCCGGCATAGACCATGGCGTGGCCGGGGCCGGTGCGGCCCCATTCTTTGACGAAGACCGACGGGGCGGGCAGCGGAGCATATACCATCGCCGCACCCGCAGTTGAGCCGCTCACGATGTAATCTCTCACCGGGCTTTGCACATGGGCCGGCGGCTGAGGTTTCAGCACCGCGCCTTTGATTTGAAAATCGCACGCCACCGGATGCCCGTCGGCCAGCAACCGTTGCACGCGCGCCACGTCCGCCGCGGTCGTCACCGGCAGCACCTGCCAGCTTTCCACGCGATACTGCAGGGCGCGCAGGTAGCGGTCGTAGCCGTGCATCAGTGTCCGGCTGTAGCCGGGGCAGTCGGCCAGCAGCGGCACGCCGCAATGCTGCGCCGTGATCCAGCCATCCACGACATGCGAGCGGCCTGACCGTTCACCCGCGAGCAGCGAGTAGGCGAAGTACGGCGAAAACCGCCGCGCCGCGGCCCCGGGCACCGAGGTTCCTGCAGAAAGCCGCGGATTCCGTCCCCGGCTCCACTCCGCGCTGAACAGGTAATAAAGCCCCGCGTGCTGCGAGCACGAGAACCCCTGCTGCCGCACCACCGGCGGAAACCACGGCCGCTGCGTGAGGTCCACGTGTGCCGGCAGCGATCCGCCGCTTTCTCCGCCACCACCCGGCGCGGCACAGCCGGCGAGCAGGATGAAGAGGGGAAACAGGGCGCGAAGGAGGGACTTCATGCCGGCCGCTCTATCCGCTGCCGCCGGAAAGCAAACCGGGGAAGACCGTGCCGGCCGGAGATTTCCCGTTCTCCGCGCCAGGAATTGAACTTTGCCGCGCGTAGAAGACTCCAAAGGTGCGCGGGGACTTCCCAAAAGTCCCCAATGCGGACCTTGCCCTGGCACAACGGCTGCGCTACGCTCGCCTTTATCAGACATCATCCCGTCATCCCATGCTGCCCCTTCGCCTGACCTTCGCTCTCGCCGCGGCCCTCGTTTTTGTGCCCCTCAATCTGCGGTCGGAAACCATTGACGAACTCAAGGCCCGCGAGGCCAAAGTCCGGTCGGTGGTGGAAAAAGTGATGCCCAGCGTGGTGGCCATCGTCTCAGCGGACGGCAAGAAGCCCGGCAGCGGCAGCGGAGTCATTGTGCAGAAAGACGGCCTCATCCTGACCGCCGCTCACGTCACCGCCGCCACCGGAGAGGACATCATCGTCGTTTTTCCCGACGGCAAGCGCGTGAAAGGCAAAGCGCTGGGAGCGAACCGCATCACGGACGCAGGCATGGCGAAGATCACGGAAGACGGCGAATGGCCCGCGGTGGAGGTGGGCAGCAGCGACAAAATGCGCTTCGGCGACTGGTGTATCGCCATGGGGCACCCCGGGGGCTACGATTACAACCGCCGCCCGCCGGTCCGGCTCGGGCGCATCTGGCGGCGCGACAGCGACGGTGCCATTTTTTCCAGCAACCCGCTCATCGGCGGCGACAGCGGCGGACCGCTGTTCGATCTCGAAGGCCGCGTCATCGGCATCAACAGCAGCATCCACGGCGCCACCGACGCCAACCGTCACGTGGCCATCGACACGCTGCGTGAGGACTGGGACCGCATGCTCAAAGAAAAGCCGTGGGGCCGCCAGGGGTTCGCCGCTTCGCCCGGGCCGCGCATGGGCGTTGTGTTCGACCGGGACAGCCAGGAGGGTGTGGTCGTGACGGAGGAAGTGGACGCCGACTCGCCCGCGGGCAAGGCCGGCATCAAAAACGGCGACGTGCTGGTGCGCTTCGACGGCACGGACGTCCTCACATTTCATCACCTGCAGCGGCTCATCAATAAAAAGAAGCCGCACGACAAGGTCAAGGTGTCCCTGCGCCGCGGCGGAGAGACCGTGGATTGCGAGATCGAACTCGGCGAACCCGCGCAGACCCGCCGCCCTGAGCGCCGCAGCCCCCGCGAACGGCCGGAGCGGGAGAAGCCGGAAGACCCATCCGGGGACGAGCCGAAGGAGGACCGTCCGCCGCCGCGGGAACCGAATGTGCCCGAGCCCTCCGGTCCGCAGCCTTTCTTCGGTGCGGAACTCGATGAGACCGGCGGCAACGGGGCTAAGGTCACCGCGGTGAGGGAAAACAGCCCCGCCGCCAAAGCCGGACTCGTCCCGGGCGACCTCATCGTTCGCTTCAATGACAAGGATGTCGCGAGCGTTGTCGATGCCTGCGAGGCATTCCGTTCGCTCAAACCGGGCGACAAGCTCACCTTCAAAGCCAAACGCGGCGATGGCGAAATCAGCGCCGAGGCCACGCTCGAACAAAAATGATTCACTGCTCCAGAACATGAAAACCAAACCCGTCATCGCCACCGCTCTCCTCCTCGCATGGACGCCGGCCTTCCTGCGCGCCCAGGACCAGCCGCCCGCCGAAGCACCCAAAGCCGAGGAGAAAAAGGAGGAGCCGAAGACTGAAGAGCCGAAAGCCGAAGAGCCGAAAAAAGAGGCTCCCAGGCCGCCGCGCTATCAGGAGCAGAAGTCACAGCAGCCCGCTGCCGAGGAAAAGCAAAGCAACGAAAAGGGGCCGCCCGCTCAGGAAAAATTCGGCCGTGAGACCGCGGACATCATGAACGCCTGGGAGCCGGCGCTGGACAATGTGCGCCGCGCCACCGTGAAGATTGTCCGCGAGGGCAAGGACATCGCCTACGGCTGCGCCGTCCACGAGAACGGCTACATCGTCACCAAGGCCAACGAAGTGCACGACAAGAAAGGCGCCTTCCTCACCAATCTCGAAATTGTCTTTCCCGAAGGACTGCGGCTCCCCGCCAAACTCGCCGACATCCACCGGCCCTACGACCTCGCGCTGCTCAAAGTGGACGCACGCGGCCTGCGGCCCATGCCGTGGGACGACTCCGTGCAGCCCGTGCCCGGCACCTTCCTCGCCGCCGCCACCCCCATGAAGCTGCCCGCCGCCGTCGGCGTGCTCAGCGTGCTGCCCCGCAGCCTCGATGACACCCAGAAAGGCTGGATGGGCGTGAGCCTCGACGCCGCCGGCGAAGGCGCCATCAAGGTGATCCGGGTTTCCTCCGGCAGCCCCGCCTCCCGGGCGGGACTCGTGATCGATGACGTGATCAAAACCATCGACGGAAAGAACATCGGCACGGTCGAAGACTTCATCCAGACCATCAGCTCCTGCAAACCCTATCAGACTGTGAAGCTGGTGGTGAAGCGGGAGATGGGAGACAAGGAAATGGACGTCATCCTCGCCAGCCGCGCCCAGAATGCCGGGCCCGCCGGCGAAGATCCGCGCAACATGATGGCCGGACAGCTCAGCAAAACGCGCCGCGGCTTCCCCGACGCCTTCCAGCACGACATGGTGCTCGAACCGAATGAAATCGGCGGCCCGGTGGTGGACCTCGACGGTCACGTCGTCGGCATGAACATCGCCCGTTCCGGTCGCATCGAGTGCCTCGCTGTGCCCGCCCGCACCATGAAGGCGCTCCTCACCAAAGTCGGCGAGGGCAAATTCTACCATCCGGAACTCGACGCCCTGCGCGACGAACGCAAGAATGCCGAAACCGCCCTCGACCGGCTCAAAAAGGATCTCGAGAATCTCAATCAGCGCATCAAGGAGGCGGAGGATCCGGCCCCGGAGCCGGAGGAGAAGGAGGCGAAGTAATTGCCCGTCCGCATGGACGCCCGGGATGCCATCATTCTGGGTCACGGCCTCGCCGGCGCCACGCTCGCATGGCAGCTTCGCGCACGCGGCTGGCGCGTGCTCGTGGTGGACCGCGATGAGGCCGTCACCTCCTCCAAAGTCGCCGCCGGCCTCGTCGTTCCCATCAGCGGCCAGCGCCTCGCCCGCAGCTGGCGCGTCGAGGAATTCCTGCCCGTCGCCCGCGAATTTTACCGGCGCACCGGCCCGGAGCACTTCCACGAGATTCCTTACGTCCGACTGCTGCACACCGAAGACGAGCGCCGGCGCTGGAACGAACGCCGGCTCGATCCCGCCTTTCTGAATCTGCTCACGCAGCCCCAGCCGGAACCGCTGGTGAATGCGGCACACTTTCATCCGCCGCTGGGGGGATTTGAAATGCAGGGCGCATGGCTCGACGTGCCGGCATGGCTCGAAACCTCGCGCCGGAAACTGATGCAGGAAGGGGCATGGCTCACGGCCAACCTCGAACCCTGCGAGGTGGAACCCGGGGAGGAGCGGGTCGCGGTCCGCGGCCTCAGGGCACGGCACCTGATTTTTTGTCAGGGACATGAAGCGGCGCAAAATCCCTTCTTTCCGTGGCTGCGCTGGAAAAGCGCCAAAGGCGAAATCCTCACATTCCAATGCCCCGCCCTGCCGGAGCGCCGCATCGTCAACCGCGGCGGCTGGCTGCTCCCGCTCGGCCGCGACAGCCTCTTCCGCGCCGGCTCCACTTACGCATGGGACGACTTCACCGCCACGCCCACCGCCGCCGCGCGCCGCGAAATCGAATCCCGGCTCCGCGCGCTCCTGCGCGTTCCCTTTAACGTCACCGCGCACCACGCCGGCGTCCGCCCAATCATCAACGAAAGCAAAGCTCTCATCGGCCGGCATCCGGTGCACCCGCGCCTCTGCCTGTTTAACGGACTCGGCTCCAAAGGCGTGCTCCACGCGCCGTTCTTCGCCGCGCAGCTCGCCGCCCATTTGACTGAGGGAGCCCCGCTCGAATACGATCTCGACATCCGCCGCAATGATTAGCCCGCGATCCGCCCTTCACCGGTTCCCCGACTCATTCATTCCCTGACTATTCCCATGCCCGCCGCCGCCGTCACCCTTGTCCACGACCTGCTGCGCGCGCATTTGCGGCCGGGCGACATCGCCATCGACGCCACCGCCGGCAATGGTCACGACACCCTGCTGCTGGCGCAGTTCACCGCGCCCGGCGGCATGGTGTTCGCCTTCGACATCCAGCCGGAAGCCGTCGCCGCGACTTGCGGGCGTCTTGAAGCCGCGGGATTTCCGCGGTCTTCCTGCCAAGTCATTCAGGCCGGCCACGAAACAATGGCTGCCGCCATCCCGCCGCAGTTTCACGGCCACATCGCCGCCGTCGTTTTCAATCTCGGCTATCTGCCGGGCGGCGACAAGTCCGTCATCACCTCGCCGGCCTCCACCGTCGCCGCGATGCACGCAGCGCTGCAACTGCTGCGCCCCGCTGGTTTGCTCGCCGCCGTGCTCTACACCGGCCACCCCGGCGGCGCGGAGGAAGCGGAGGCCGTGCGCAGGTTCGCCCGCGGCCTGCCGGACGATACCTGGCAAACCGCAGAAAGCCGGCCCGCCCTCACACTCCGTCCCGCCCCGTCCGTTCTTCACATCCTCAAATCCCCCGCCCCGGCATCCCGCACTTTTCCCCTTTCCCTCACCAACTCACCCTCCACTGATCCGCCCGTTCCCAATCATGGAGAGTGATGTGTGCCTGGTGGCCGCCGCGGTCTTCAAAACCGTTGTCGCCAAGTGATCCTTGGCGGGCTTGGTTCGATTCCTTGCCTCTCCGCCCCTCAGAATCAAGGAGTTGTGGCTTTCCATACCGAAAGGTCTATTTTCGGCAAATCGCGCCAGATTGAGCCATTTGGCGGGAAGAAACAGATACAGAATAGATACAGCGGCTTCCGGGATCGTTGTACGTTCCAATCGGAGAACTTGGGGCAGCAGTGTCGTTCTTCGCGATGGGGTGCCCATTGCCTCTGTGGTTCGCGGGAGCCAGCATTCCGCATGCGGTTCCTTTTTGGCCATCCCGGATGTCGTGGGAGTGGATGGGGGAACTGATTTATATTTGCAAAACAATACTTGCGTCCGGAATCCGGGCACTCATCATGCAGCACCCATTCGCAAGCCCGCCCCGTCTGCACCGGGCCTCGACCAGAATGACTGCACTCGTCGAATCCACATCCCCATCAGACATCAAGCCCACCGGCTGGAGCCGGGATGCTATTGATTCGGTGGCGGCAAGAATTGCGGGAGAGCTTGGATACAAGCCTGGCGGTGATTTGCGGCCGATTGTGGAAAAACTTGGTGGACGGATCGAGGTGGAGCCGTGGGAGCCAGGTGCGCACTCGGGAATGCTCGAAGTCAGCGAACAGGGAAATTTTACCATTTGGCTGTCGCCCTTCACGGCCGAATTGCGGGACCGGTTCACCATCGCTCATGAGTTGGGGCATTTCTTCCTCCATGCGGATGCGGGCGAGAAGCCGATAAAGATTAAACGCGAGGGCAACTCGCGGGTGGAGTCGGAGGCGAATTGGTTTGCAGCGGGCTTCCTGCTGCCTCAGAAAGCTTTTCTTGAAGCTTATCGGAAATTCGGCGGGAGTATCGCCGCCCTCTCCTCCCGGTTCAATGTATCTGACAGCGTAATCGCCACGCGCATCAAAGTGCTGCGGGAAATGGGCCATGAATTTCCGGGAGTCCCTTGATGAGGCTGATTTGGAGGCCCTGGTAGCACCCTGCCTGAGAATGTTTTTCAGCGTGGACGTTGTGGGCTCCACGGCCTTCAAGCAAAAGTCTCACATTGATGACGGCAGACCGTGGCTTACGTTTCTGCACGGTTTTTTCACCGGCTTTCCCGCGACCTTTACTCAACAGGTGGGCAAGTATGTTGAAGAGCACCAGAAGCAGCATGACC
The DNA here is from genome assembly GCA_964523105.1 of uncultured Akkermansia sp. Taxonomy (GTDB): domain Bacteria; phylum Verrucomicrobiota; class Verrucomicrobiia; order Verrucomicrobiales; family V1-33; genus V1-33. The sequence continues at coordinate 5,609 of CAZFZN010000042.1, read as the reverse complement.
CCAACGATGGTCCGGCGCTCTGGAAAGCACTTGGAGACGAACTTGTTTTTACCGTGCCATTGAAGCACAAGTCTCAGCCGATTCATTATCTGTCCGCCTTCCGCAATGCCCTGATTGCCACCATCAAGTATAACCTGGAAAGCCGGAATCCGCTCCCGGTGAGCTTCAAAGGAACCGTCTGGCTGGCTGGATTTCCGGTGTGGAATTCCGCGGTTCCGCTGGCCGGCAACGAACCCATCTCGGCCACTTCGGTTGACCTCGATTTTGTTGGTCCCCTCATGGACATAGGGTTTCGGCTGGCAAAGCTCGCCACACCGCACCGGCTCATTGTCTCCGCCGATCTGGCATGGCTCATCGCCAATCATGCGGAGACCGCGGATGTGAACTTCCATTACCAGGGCACGGCGACGCTGAAGGGGGTTTTGCAGGATACCCCCTATCCTGTATTCTGGGTGGACTGCTATCATGGGGATGCAGGAAAGCCCTCCTTCGCCGGATTCAACAAAGCCGAGGACGAACTTCTCGCGCACCGCGCGTGCAAACCTAAAGAGATCGTTTCTCTTATGGATGCCTTTTTTGAGGCTCATCCCGATGAGATTCCCAAACCATTTATTCCGGACCACGGTGTCCCGTGTCACCATGACAAGTTTGAGCAGCGCCGCGACGAAGTGAAGGAACAGCTTCGGAGAATCTATCAAGCTGGCTCCTCAAGCGATCCGACAGGAGACTCTCCAGAGAATATTGCAGGTACTGCGGCGACGCTCGCCAAGAGGGGGCAGAAAGCAAAACCACGCCTGAACTCCAAGAAACAGCGTGCGAATTAAGCGTCAAGCCTTTGGACTGCTCAACCCTGCTGCGCACGGGCATCACTTCCTGCGAGTCTTGTCCGGCTTCGATTTGACGGAAGCTTTCTGAGGCGGGGCGGCCGGGCCGAGTTTCTGCGGGTCCAGTTCGATCACCTTTGTCGTTTCCTCGCCGAACTGGCTGACGACGCGGATGGCGAGGCGCTGGCCGTCTTTGAATTCGGGGAGCGGGTGGCTGCGGTGGCCGTAGAGGCGGGCGAAGGCGTCTTCGTCCAGTTCTACGCGGAGGGTGCGCTCGGCGCGGGCGCGGGTGCGCTGCTCGGCGAGTTTGGTGAGGCCTTTGCGCCAGTCTTCAAATTCATCCTTGTCGCCGCCGCAGAAGAATATCTGGCGGGGGACGAAGTTGCTGCCGTCGTAGTCGGTGTCGAGCATCCAGTAGGCGATGTCCTCCACGTCGCGGCTCTTCACAATGTCCTTGATGGGGTCGTAAATGTCGAGGCCGGCGATTTCCACAATGACACCGAGGCCGGTGCGCTTCACGCGGATGTCGGGCTCGCCGATGGTGACGAAGCTGGCGGCTTTTTTGTCCTTTTTGATGAGGCCCTCCTGCATAAGGTCGTCGTGCATCCGCACTTTGGTCACCTGGAAGGCGCCGAGGTTGTAGTGCTTCACTTTGTCCGGGGCGTGCTCGACGGAGCGGTTTTCGATGTCGCTCTCGAAGCTGAATCCGAGAATGATGAGCCAGTCGGCATCGCCGCGCTGGCGGCATTCCTTGATGGCGTCGTTCACGGCCTTCTTGCTCACGGTGCCGAATTTGGGGCCGATGTGGAGGTAGGCTTTGCGCTCGGTGTCGCCTTCGCCGCGGTAGTAGCCCATCGCATTGAGGGCGGTGGAGGCGAGGGCCTCGACGTGGTGAAAGACGGCGTTCTCCTTCTTGTCGCCGGTCTTGATGCCGGCGCTTTGGAGGTGGGCGAAGATGTTGGCCTCGAACCGTTCAAGGTCTTCCGCGCTCTCGCCGGCATCCGCGGGGCGCATGGATTCGGGGCTCTGCGGCTCGAAGTTTTGCAGCGTCTCCACCGTGAAGGCCCCGGCTACGCGCAGGCGCTTGTTGTCGGGGTCCGGCTGGTCGTAGAGGGTTTCCTCCGCGGCGGGTTCATTGTTGGCGATACTGCCCAGAGTGACGTGCTTCACCTTCTTGTAGTGGAAACCCTGGCGCACATCCCCGCCGGCATCGTGCAGCCGGTAATACGGGAACGTCGCCGTCAGCAGGCGCGTCTTGGCAATGTTCAGCGCGATGCGCGACGTGTCGCAGGTGATCCACCGCCGGCCCCACTGCTCCGCCACGTAGGCCGTCGTGCCGGAGCCGCACGTCGGGTCCAGCACAAGGTCGCCGGGGTCGGTGGTCATCAGGATGCAGCGTTTGATCACTTCGGCATTGGTCTGAACGACATAAACCGGATCCGACGCACCGCCCATACCGTCCCACCAGTTACTAATCTCCTGATACCCAAAGTCATCCAAGTAGCTTTTGAAGCGAAGTTGTTTGTCTCCAGCAACCAAGCGACGGGACGCGGCCAAGACATCCATGCCTGGGACCGTGTTCGGCTTTTCCGTGGTCAGCGTGGTCTTCCAGTGGTTGTTGCTCCCGCAGTGGAAAGTTTGCCCGTTAAATTCAAACGGACCGGTCTGGTTCTTTCGGGGGCCTGAACTGGTCAATGGGTTGGCTCGAAATAAACGAACCTGGGGATAATCCTGAAACAGGCGACGTGGGCTCATCCGGTAGTCAATTTCCTCGCCATCTGGCAACGGTGCCTTTGTGACTTGAAAACTTCGCCCATCTGGGAGTTCCGCATATTTGAACTCTCCGAGTGTGTCGGCATCAAGTTCACGTTTAGCGAAAAGCGCCCTGAATTTTATCGACTTGGAATCGCTCCCTGATTTTCCATACCACAGGACATAGTCGTTCACTGGAGGAAGACACGAACCCGACTGCGATCCCTTCTTTTTCACCAGAATATCGGCCACATGGCACTCGCTGCCGAAGACTTCATCCATGAGGCAGCGGACAAGGTGAACATTTTCATCCGAAATCTGAACGAAGCAGGAGCCGGATTCGTGAAGCAGGTCGCGGGCGAGGAGGAGACGGTCGCGGAGATAGGTGAGGTAGGAGTGGATGCCGAGTTCCCATGTATCGCGGAAGGCTTTGATCTGCTCCGGTTCGCCGGAGAGGTCTTCATCTTTCTCGGACTCGCTCTTCTTAGGGTCGTTGAGTTTGATTTGCCAGTTGGAGCCGTATTTGATGCCGTAGGGGGGATCGAAGTAGAAGCACTGGACGGAGCCGGCCATGCCCTCACGGTGGAGGAGGGACGACATGACGAGGAGGGAATCGCCCTGGGTGAGGCGGTTGGTCCAGCCGTCGGAGTGGGTGTAGTAGCCGGAGACTTTTTCGAGGTCGTCGCGGGTGATGGCATTGCCGAAGGTGGCGGCGACATCGAAGCTGAGTTCCATCTGCTCCTCGGCGAGGCGGTTGCCCTCGGTGAGCCGGTAGAGGCCGGCGATGATCTTCTCCGGCGCGATGTGCTCGTGGCGGTAGAGGGAGCGGATGTCGGTGCGGAGGATGTCCTCGTCGTCACCGGCGCCGTATTTCCCGAGCCAGAAGAGTTCCGGGTCCTGCCCGCGGCGGACGACGGGGTTTTTCGGGATTTCCGCCCGGCTCGGTGCGCCGGCGACTTTTGGCGACGCATCCTCGGCCCCGGCTTCCTCATGGGAGGGGATGAGGACGCGGGAGGATTTCTTGTGCTTATAGGAGTCGGCGGCGGGCATGGGGCACTTAATAGGAGGTTCAGTTATTCCCTGGAAGCCAGTATTTTGGCCGCTTCGCAGTCAGATTTAGACTCTGAATTTGACCAAATGTGGTCGGCGACTTTCCCGCATCCAGACTGGCACCGCTCCGTGTCACGATCACGCTTTCAAACTGGACGCTTCCAACGGCACCGAGCGATTTGCAGACCGATTCCGATGCAGGCCAGGCGCCACCAAGTGGCTCGGGCGGAATAGTCCCGGTTTTGCAAAACCGGCAATCCAACGCTCTGATTGCAACATGTTGCACAGACTCAAAAACTGGCGAGCCAGAGAGGGGCGGTGTTACATGTAACACCGGGACTTTGACGGGGGATTTGGAACTTAATCTCAAAGGTTTCGGGCGGAGAGAGGGAGTTTGATGGCTGTTGGGTTGGGTCTTGAATTGGGTAAACGAATTGGGCCGAAGGCGGTTTATTTGCCAACGTCAGGGTGTTGGTTTTGAAGGGGTTGCCGGAAAGGGCGGTAAAACTTTTGCGGAATTATGCCGGATTTGGCGATTGGGGGTCAAAATCCGGGGCCAGCCGGCAGCGGGTGCCCCGCTTGGTGCCGGAGCGGGTGATGGCCTTGGTTCCGAGCAATTGGTCAAGGGCCGTGCTGAGGGTGGAGCGGCGGATTTCGCTGCCGATGCGGTGGTGAATCTGGCTGATGGAACTGTCCGGCCACGAGGAGAGGTCTTCCAGGATGAGAGCCCTGAGACGATGGGGAGGGATCAGGCGCAGAGTGGTCGCTCGCCCAAGTCCGAAGGTCCGCAGTGCGCGGGCAGTGACCGAATACGCCGTGCCGCGGGTGCGGCCACGGGTTTCGATGACGCCCCTTTCAATGAGACCATCCAGCCATGAGCGCAGGCGGGCCTCTTCGCCCTGGAGTGCGAGGAGACGGCTAAACTCGAGGGCAGTGAGCGATTGATGCTGAGCGATGAGGCCGAGGCTGATGCGTTCCCGCTGAGTCAGTTCCCCCGAATCCTCTACCCTGGTGAGAAACTGGAGAATGTCCCGGCGGACCACGCGGCGCTCTATCGTAATGACAACGCGGTCATCTTCCTCGCGCACCTGCGGGAGGGGCTTGCTCATCATGAGGAGCGATTCGTAGATGCGGTCGTAGCCGCTGCCTTCGCCTTCCATGAGTTTGAGGTCGTAGAAGATGCGGGCGAGATGCGGGTTTCGTTTGGTGGAAGCGTGAAGGATGTTTTGTGGTGTGACGCCGATGGGAAGCAGGCCGGGGTTGTGAAACTCCACGTGATCCGGGTGAAGGTTGATGAAAATGTCGCCGCGAGTGGTGTAAGGGCGATGCACGAGGGCGTTGGCCAGCAACTCGCGGACAACGACTTCATCGTAGTGCGGAATGTTCCGGCGGAAGAGGCCGTCCTCCACTTCGGTAATCTCGCGCCAGTCGGGGATTTCCCGCCAGACCGCTTCAATGAGCTCCATCGGATTAAGCGAATAGTCCTGCCAGACGATCTTGTTCACTTTCTCGCCGCGGTGGTCGCGTTTGATGAACTGAATGACCGGTGCGTGAAGAAGCTGGGCGCGGTCTTCGCGGCGTCCGATCCAAAGAATGCCGAGATTGGTGAGAAGGTCGTCCTTCACCATGAGGTAGTGCTCCAGTAATTCGTCGTCTGGTTTGGCTTTGGAGAATCCGGAGACACGCTCCGAAGCGCGGATGGCGGCAAGAAAAGCAGCTTCTTTCTCCGGGTCGGCGGCGGTCCGTGGAAGCCGGCGAGTGGTCTGTGTTTCCCAAACGTAGGCGTCCTTTTCGGAGAAGAGCCGCGGCAGGTCGTCCGGCATCAGCGGCTTGCTCTGGTCAGCAACGCGAAGGAAGTAACGCCCGCCCGTGGTCGCAGCGATGGTTTGGCGGCTGGCGTGAACCGTAAGCTCCAGCACGTCGCCGCCGTTTGAAGTGGACCCCGATTTCCGGCCACGCGGATGCTAAACTAAGCTATCGTGG
>CAZFZN010000041.1:0-62525 GCA_964523105.1 uncultured Akkermansia sp. | reverse complement strand
ACTTCTGACTTCTGACTTCTGACTTCTGACTTCTGACTTCTGACTTCTGACTTCTAACATGACCCTCCTCATCACCGGCGGCGCCGGATTCATCGGCAGCCATTTGGCGGAAAAATTCAAAGGCCGGGCGGCGGTGCGGTTACTCGACAACTTCCGGACCGGGTCACGGGAGAATCTGGTGAATCCGGAGGCGGAACTGATCGAAGGCGACATTCTCGATGAGTCGCTGTTGTCCCGGGTGATGACGGGTGTCGATTACGTGTTCCATCTTGCGGCGATGGTGAGTGTGCCGGAAAGCGTCAGCCGCCCCGCGGAGTGCGAGCGCATCAATACGACGGGCACGCTGCATGTTCTGGAGGCTGCTTCGCGTGCGGGGGTGAAAAAGGTTTTCTTCGCCAGCAGTGCGGCCGTTTACGGGGACAATCCCGTGGTTCCCAAAGTGGAGACCATGCTCCCGGAGCCGAAGAGCCCTTACGCCATCACCAAACTGGCGGGCGAGCACTACTGCGGGTTCTTTCACCAGGAGGGCAGGGTGCCGACGGTCTGTCTGCGCTTTTTCAACGTCTTCGGTCCCCGGCAGGATCCCCGCGGCCCCTACGCGGCGGCGGTGCCGATTTTCATCGAGCGGATTTTGCGAAACGAACCCATTCGCATTTTCGGCGATGGCCGGCAAACCCGGGACTTCATCAGTGTGCGGGACATCGTGGCTGCCATCGAACACGTGACTCTGAGCCCGGCATTGCACGGGGTGTTCAATGCCGGGTATGGCGGGCAAATGACGCTCAACGAACTGGCCGGCGAACTGCTGGCTCAAACCGGTTCCAACTCCCCGCTGCACTATGAAGCCCCGCGGCCGGGCGATGTGATGCATTCCCGCGCTGCCGTGGACAGTCTCACCGGCACCGGGTTTGTGCCGCAGACCGGACTGAAAGAAGGGCTTCGCGAAACCCTTGAGTATTTCCGCAGCCGGCTGACCAACTCCTGACCACGGCGACGTCTGTGTCTGCCAGATGATTTCACTCATGAACCAAACCTCCCCAATTCCGGGAACCAGCAACCGCCGTCAGCTCTGCCTCACGGTGGACTACGAAATCTTCGGCAATGGCACGGGCGATGTCCGGCGCCATGTCACGGAGCCCACGGAGCGCATGTGCCGCATTGCGGAGAAATTCGGCATGCCGGTGACCGTGTTCTTCGAACTGGAGGAATACCGGATGTTCGAGCGCCATCGCGGGGAATTGACCCGTCGGCTCGGTTACGATCCGGCCAGAGAAATGCGGGAGCAGGCCGCGGATCTCGCCCGCCGCGGCCACGACATTCAGCTGCACCTGCATCCGCAATGGTACGGTGCGGAGCTGGTGGAGGACGAATGGCGGCTGCACCACGATCGCCTGACGGTGGACTCCCTGTTTGTGACTCAGGAGGAAACCACGGCTTACATCCGGGCGCGGAAGGAGGAACTCGAATCGATTTCCGGAAAGCCGGTGAACTGTTATCGGGCCGGGGGATTCGCCGCGCAGCCGGCGCAACGGCTGCTGCGCGCCCTCGCCGACACGGGTTTTGTCATCGAGTCCTCGGTGGTCAAAGGCCTGCACCGGCAGCGGCCCTGTCCGCTGGATTTCCGGGCCGCCCCGCCGCGCCGGCGCGCGTGGAGAATTTCCGGTGAAGTCACGGAGGAGGATCCGCAGGGCCCGCTCTGGGAAATCCCGGTCCATTCCCGCATGGGCCGGCGCTATCAGCAGCTGACACTTCATCGCCTCAAAGCCAAGTTCTCCCGTCACGTGCCCAAAGCCCGGCAGCAGGAAATGATGGACCAGCTCGGCGTGCAAAAAAACGTGCGAGGCATGCTTTCGCTGCTCCGCCAGCCGGTGCCCATCAAGCTCGACTATCACAACTTGAGCCCGGCGGCGCTGCTGCGCATGATCCACCGCACCCCGGCGGCCCCCGCCGGCGATCCTGACATTCTCGTGCTCATCGGTCACACCAAGGAACATGTGAAGGACACACCGTTCGGGGAGTTTCTGCGCCGGGTCTCCCTGGACCGCAGGCTGAGCGTTGTTTCGCTGGGCGAACTCGGGGCGGCGATGGCACTCTCCGGCAGGAAGCCCCGCATGAGCCGTTCCGAAACTCACCGGCTCGAGCCCGCTCATGTCTGAGGAGGACGTTCGCAACTCCATCGACCGCTTTTTGAGTTGGCTCGATGGCGCAGGATATGCCAGCTGCGATCCCTATGACATCTGGGGCACACGCTACAGCCTTTGGGCGCGCAGAGTCTATTACCGCAGCCCGGCGCTGGGCATCCCGCTCATCGCGCCGCTGCTGCTGACGGAGATTCTCTGTCCTTCGCTGCGCAAACTGTTCGCCCGGCCCGACCGGTTCGCGACGGCGGACGCGCAGTTGCTCCTGGGTTTTCTCAATCTCCACCGCGTCACCGGCGATGCGAAATTCCTGGAACGCGCCCGCGGGCTCGCAGACGATTTGCTGAAAATCAGCATCCCCGGCTACAGCGGGCATGGATGGGGCTATCCTTTCGACTGGCAAAACCAGCGCGGCATGTGGCCGCGGAACACTCCGTTCATCACCTGCACGCCGTATGCCTATCAGGCCTTTGCCGAACTCCACCGCGCGACCGGCGACGAACACTGCCGCGAGGTCGCGGAGTCCGCGGCGGTTTTCGTCCACGACGACCTGCGCGATTCGGAAACCGGCCCGGGCGCGGCGGCGGCGAGTTACTCCCCCATCGATGACAGCCGCGTCATCAACGCGAGCGCCTACCGCGCATGGCTCCTGTTCGATGCCGCGGATCGATACCACCGCCCGGAGTGGCGGAAGAAAGCGGAACGCAACCTGCAGTTCATTTTGCAAAGTCAGCGGCCGGACGGATCGTGGTTTTACGCCACCGACGGGCATGGCAACTACATCGACAATTTTCACACGGCCTTCGTGCTGAAAAACCTCTGGAGGATGAATCGATCGCTGCAGCGGGCGGAGATCACGGAGGCCATCCGGACCGGCTATGCGTTCTACCGGCGCGAGCTTTTCTTTCCTGACGGTTTGCCGAAAATGTATGCGCTCAAACCGCGGACGGGGATTGTCCGGCATGAGATGTATGACTTCGCGGAGGCCATCACCCTGGGCGCACTGTTGCAGGACGATCATCCGGAGGCCTTCGAGCACGCCCGGCAGCTCGCTGCGGCGCTGAGCGGACGCTACCAGTGCCGCGACGGGCACTTCGTCACCCGCGTCTATCGCGGCGGCTGGCGCCATACGTTTCCCTTCATCCGCTGGCCGCAAAGCCAGCTGTTCCTCGCCCTGACCAATCTCTACGCCGCCGTGGCGGGCCGGCCCGGGGCTGCGGCCTTCGTTGCGCATGAGCGGTGAATCCGGACGCCGGGCTCTGCTCGGACTGGTCTCCCGCCGGGAAAGGTGGGGCCTGACGTGGCGCGGCCGGCTCACGCTGCTCGTGCTGCTGCTGGCGGCCGGCGTCCTCCTTGCCAGGAGCATCTGCGGATTTTTGTCAGTCACGGAGAAGGTAGCGGCGCGTCACATGGTGGTGGAAGGATGGGTTTCCACCGCTGTTCTGCGGGCCGCCGCCGCGGAGTTCCGTTCCGGCGGCTATGACACTGTCTATACCCTCGGCGGGGCCACCGATACCGATTACGACTCCACTCACATCTCGGACACCTACGCCTCTGTCGCTGCCGCCCGCCTCGCGGCCCTCGGCGTGCCGCGGGATCGCATTCGCCTCGTGCCCGTCCGCGGAACCAAACTGGACCGGACCTATTCCTCCGCCAAAGCGCTCCGGGAGTATCTTCACCAGTCCGGAGCCCGGCCGGACGCGGTGAATATCATGACGGACGGGACTCACTCCCGGCGCACGCGCCTCCTGTTTGAAAAGGCATTCGGGGAAACCGCCGCCATTGGCGTCATCTGCACTCCAAGCGTGGAATTCGATTCCGGCCGATGGTGGACGAGCAGCGAGGGATTGAAGGAGGTCATCTCGGAAACCGGCGCCTATCTTTACGCGCGTCTCTTCTTCCGCGGTGAACAGTGAGGCGCCGCCCTGTCCGGTTTTGTAACATTTTTACTTCTCCTGCACCCACCCCTGTCATGACACCCACAGATCATACCGCCGTCCTGCCTTCGACCGGAAAACCCGGATCCAAGGAGCGGCCGCTCGATGAACACGACCGTCGCCAGCTCCGGCGCCTGACAATGTACGGCGTCGCCGTCATCGCCGCCTTTGGCTGGCATTTCTTCAATCTTTTCCGCTACACGCTGGATACGGAACTGCATTCGCACGTCGTGCTCATCCCGTTCATTTCGGCGTGGCTGCTGCGGTTGAATGCAGGGGAACTGCCCCGGAACTATCAGAGTTCACCGCTCTGGGCGGGGGCATTTGCCGCCGCCGGCGCCCTGGTGCTCGCCGCCGGATGGCTGCTTCCCGCCCGCGGGGTGGAATTCAGCCTGAATGACCGGCTGGGAATCTTCACGCTTTCCGCGCTGTGTTTTCTCGTCGCCGGCGGTTTCGCTTTTCTGGGGCACCGCTGGATCAAGGCGGCCCTGTTTCCTGTTTGCTTCCTGCTCTTCCTCATTCCCCTGCCTGATGCCGCGACGGAATTTCTGGAATACTGGTCGCAGGTCGGCTCGACGATGACGGGAGAGTGGATTCTAAACATCGCGGGAGTGCCTCACATGCGCGACGGATTCGTGTTTGCCTTCCCGGGAGTCACCTCCCTGGAACTGGCCCGCGAGTGCAGCGGCATCCGGTCCAGCTGGGTGCTTTTCATCACCTGTTTGCTGGCCTCGCACCTTTTCCTCCGCAGCCCGTGGCGGAGGACTGTGCTCGTGGTGTTCGTCATTCCCCTCGGTCTGCTGCGCAACGGATTCCGTTTCGCCACTCTCGCATGGCTGTGCCTCAACGTGAGCGAAGACATGATCGACAGCGCGATTCATCACCGTGGCGGACCGATTTTCTTCGCACTCTCACTTATTCCACTCGGTTTGCTGGTCTGGTGGCTGCGGCGCGGAGAGTCGTCTCCTCCCAAACCACCGCCGCCTGACCTGCCCTCCCCGGAGCCGGCCGGTTCACCGCAAGCCACTTCGTGACATGCCGCCGCTGTGCGGAATGCCCCCGCGGAGGCGCGGCTTTTCCATCTGTTTGATTTGCCTTCCACCACTTGAACACCCAACATAATGAATATGAACGACACTGCCAGTAACTCAGCCGGTCCTCACCACGGGTTCACTCATCCTGAATCTCCCGCCCTGCCGCAACCTTCGCCTCGTCATCGCCGCAGCGCGCACCCGGGCCTGTTGCTGGCCGCGCTGGCCGGGATGACAGCCATGACCAGTTGCGATTCGGTGCCGAGCGGCCCTCCACTGCCGGATTCGGAAGTGGCAACCCCGGCCCCAACTCTCATCACTGCCGGTGACGTCCTGAAGCTCTTCTATCCTGGAGCACCGGAATACAACAGCGTGCAGAAAGTCCGCCCGGACGGTAAATTGAGCCTGCCACTCATCGGCGAAGTGTATGCCGCTGGGAAGAGTCTCCCCCGTTTCCAAAGTGAACTGACCGGGCGCTACAAATCGCAACTGCAGAACGCCGAGGTGGTTGTTTCTCTGGAAGCCAGCGGCAACCCGGTGACCATTACCGGCGCAGTGATGGGCCCGGGTAAATTCAGCTACGACAAGCCGACCACGCTGTTCGAAGCGATCATGGGGGCGGGAGGCTTTAACGAATTCGCCAAACGCCGGTCCGTAAAAATCATCCGTGTCGTGAACAACCGCTACATGGTGGGTACTTACGACATGACCGGCGCGGCCATTGGAAAGCTTCCGCTCGTGTACGTCAAACCCGGCGACGTGATTTACGTGTCGGATTGAGCGGACAAACCGCATCGGGTTCAGGGCGGCAGTGATGCCGCCCTGCCAATCCGGTAGAACCGCGCCGGAAATTCCCTGCTGATGAGATCCGTCACCACGACCTGGCCGGTTGGATTGGGAATCGTTCCCAACACCTCCCAGGTCTTCAAATCCGTGGAAGCAAAGACGGTGATGGCTGTCCAGGTGGGGGCGCTCAGCTCCATGACAAACTCCAGACCCGCCGGGTTTGGCCTCGGAGAACAACGCGCCTCCTGACTGTCAGGGCCCTGTTCGACCGGGTCCAGAACCGTCTTCGCCAGCAAAGTTTCCGGCCAGGGCGCGGTAAAGGACACTTCGTTGGAAGGCAGGCTTTCATTCCCGGCCGCATCGTACGCGGTTACTACAAAATAGTAAGTCTCGCCGGCAACCAACTCACCAACCGTGATGTTGGTCTGGTTCCCGGCGTCGCGGGTTTGATTGTAAGTCCCCGCCCCTGGGCCGATGTGGAGGCGATAACCGCTGACTTCCGGCTCCGGGTTGGGATCCCATTCGAGAGTGACTTCCCCGACGGCACCCTGTGCCCCGCCTCGAATAACCAGCAGGAACAGAAGGGTTAGAAGTGCGGGAAGAGAACGGAAACCCGCGTAAGATGGTGGAGCGGAGGAGGGAACCTCGACAAGCTGCGAATTCATAGGTCGGAATGAGTGTCGCTGTATATTATGGTAATTATAGTTACTATTTCAATTAATGCTTTCGCTAAATTTCGTTAAATTTGCTTGGAAATCGGTGCCCGTACCAAACCTAGCGCATCAGGTATTGCCGGGGCACGGATCAGGGAAAATACTATGCCGCTTGTAAAATTCCCATGAATTTCGGCACTGCAATTTCATTTGTTGCCGCCATATTTGCTGCTGGCCTTGCAATCCTGGTAATTATAGGCAGGAATCGTTCCGCCGGAGGCTGGTTCTTTGCCTTGGGCATGTTCGTGCTCGCGGCAGAATGCTATTTCGCCGGCAAGTGTTTGTCGGCCTCAGACCCGGAGGAAATCCAGGCTGCCAGCGAGTCGCTCCTCCGTGCCGGAGCCCTGGTCCCCTGCACCTGGATCGGATTTTCCCTGACCTATCTCCGGGGCGACTGGAAGTACTACCTTCGGAGGTGGTGGTTGCCTCTCGCCGTCGCGCTTGTGGTGCCGGCTGCTCTGGCGCTCGGGTTCGGCGGTGAACTCTTGATCATCGACCACTCCGGCACCGATCCCTGGCGGGCCAGATTCAGCCCGGCGGCCTCTGCGATCAATGTCGCCGTCCTGCTGGCGGCCATCGCGGTCTTTTACAATTTGGAGCGGACCTTGAGTGCCGCGGTGGGTACGAACCGGTGGAAGATAAAATTCGCCCTGCTGGGAATCGGCGTCGTCTTCGGCGCCAAAATCTACACGCGCAGCTACGCGCTGATTTACTATGGTGCGAATGCCCATTGTGCCTTTGTGGATGCGGGGGGAGTTTTGGTCGGGGGAGTTCTGATGCTGATTGCGTTCCTCAGACAGGGATTCGCCACCACGGATCTTTACCTTTCCCGCTCGGTCATTCAGTCCTCAGTGACGCTGATCCTTGCGGGAGGGTATCTCCTCGCGGTCGGGGTGTTTGCCAAATGGGCGGCAGCCACCGGCGGAGGAATTCAACTTCCGGCTCTGATCATCCTCTCCGGAGGCGCGTCGCTGGCCATCCTCCTGATGTCCGACCGGCTGCGGCAGCGCATCCGCAGCTTTGTCGAACGCAATTTCCGCAGACCGCATCACGATTCCCGGGCTCTGTGGTCGGCGTTCACCGCCCTGCTCTCCGGGGCGGAAGACCAGAGATCCTACGCGGTCGCCACGGCCAACCTCCTTGCCAGTTCGTTTCAGGTGCTTTCCGTGACTGTCTGGATGCACGATGCCGGGGACGACAGCCTGCTGCCAGCCGCCTCTACAGACACACCTGCCCCTGACAACTCCGCCGGTCCCAGTCTGGAAATTGCTCCGGCGGGGCCGGTGTTGGAAGGACTTCGGGCTGCGGGGAAGCCTTTCAATCTCGAGACCGTGGATGAGCCGCGCCTGGATGCTTTGCGGGCCGCCGCACCTGGCAAATTCGAAAAAGGGGGGCATCGTTTTTGCGTGCCATTGATCGCAGGGGACCGCGTGCTGGGGGCCATCACCCTTGCCGACCGTGTGAACGGACAACCCTACTCCGCGGAGGACCGCGACCTGTTGCACTGCATCGGGGATCAGCTGGCCGCGGGACTGCTGCGCTTCCAGTTGAGTGAGGAGGTCGCCCGAAGCCGCGAATTCGAAGCCTTTCAGGCGATGTCCACTTTTCTGGTGCATGATCTGAAAAACGCGGCCTCCAGCCTGACATTGATGCTGAAGAATCTGCCGGTGCACTTTGAAAATCCGGAATTCCGGCGGGATGCACTGCAGGCTCTCGGCAGTTCGGTGACCAGGATCAATCAGATCACCAGCAGGCTGGGAACGCTTCGAAAGAAACTTGAAGTGAAACCGGTGGACGCGGACATCAATGCTTTGGTGAAGGACGTCCTGACTGCCGTGCCGCTGCCGGCGGAGATCGAACTGGTGCAGAGCCTGCAGCCCGTGCCGCGGGTGCGGGCCGATCCGGAACTGCTGGGAAACGCGGTGACAAATTTGCTCATCAATGCCCGTGAGGCCATCCCCCCCGGAGGCGGGCGCATCACCATCGGAACCTCCGTTCAGGGATCGCAGGCGGTGATCTCAGTGGCGGACTCCGGGTGCGGGATGACACGAACTTTTGTGAAGAACTCTCTCTTCCGCCCGTTTCAAACCACGAAAAACACCGGACTCGGCATTGGCATGTTCCAGTGCCGGGCCATCATTCTCGCCCACGGCGGTTCCCTCCATGTGGAGAGCGAACCGGGAGAGGGGACCACCTTTCGCGTCCATTTGCCTCTGTTAAATCCAGCGCCATGAAACCAAGAATACTGATCGTTGACGATGACGAAAACATCCGGACCCAGATGAAATGGGCTCTGGCCGCGGATTACGATGTCCTGCTGGCCGTGGACCGGGACACCGCCGTCGCCTCCTTCGCTGAAAGCCAGCCTGACGTCACTTTGCTGGACCTCGGATTGCCGCCGAACCCAAATACTCCTGACGAAGGGATGGGCATTCTGACCACGATTCTCGGCGCTCAGCGGGCCGCCAGAGTCATCGTGCTTTCGGGGCAGGGTGAACACGAAAACGCACTCCAGGCCATCGGAGCCGGTGCGTGTGATTTCCTGACAAAACCTGTGGAGATCGAGAGCCTCAAGGTCATCCTCGAGAGGCACGCCCGCGTCGCCGCTTTGGAGAAAGAATTCATCGAAACCCAGGAACCCTCAACGGACGATAAATTTGAAGGAATGCACGGCACCAGTCAGGTCATGCGGAATGTCTTTGCCGCCATTGGGAAGGTCGCTGTAAGCACGGCGCCGGTCCTGATCCTTGGCAAGAGCGGAACCGGAAAGGAGATGGCCGCGCGGGCCATCCATCACCTCAGTGCCCGCCGGGACGGACCGTTCGTCGCCATCAATTGCAACGCCATTCCCGAGTCCCTCATGGAAAGCGAGTTGTTCGGCCATGAGAAAGGCTCCTTCACCGGCGCCAACGCTCAGCGCAAAGGTCTCTTCGAATCCGCGGATGGCGGCACTCTCTTCCTGGACGAAATCGGAGACCTGCCGGCGCCGATCCAGGTCAAACTGCTCCGCTTCCTCCAGGAGAAAACCTTTCAGCGGGTTGGCGGCAGACAGGAGATCAAATGCGATGTGCGCATCGTGGCCGCCACGAACGCCGAATTGAAGGAAATGGTCTCAGCCGGCACGTTCCGCGAAGACCTCTACTTCCGCCTCGCGGTGGTAACCCTGGAACTGCCGGCACTCATGGACCGGGGCTCCGACATTGTCCTGATCGCCCGGGAGTTTCTGAACCGCTTCTCCAGACAGAACGGAAAACGCGGCCTGAGTTTCACTCCTGAAGCCGTCAGTGCCATGTTGAAGCATTCATGGCCAGGAAATATCCGGGAGTTGCAGAACCGGGTGCAGCGCGCGGTGATCATGGCCGAAGGCAAGCGGATCACCCCGCCGGACCTTGAACTTTCCAGCGTGCCGGAAGGGGGCATCCAGACCCTCAGGGAGGCGCGGGAAAATCTGGAGCGGGAACTGGTGAGCGCCGCCCTGAATCGCAGCGGCGGCAAAATCAGCGCCGCGGCCGCCGAACTGGGCATCAGCCGCCCGACCTTCTATGAGCTGATGGAGAAACTCGGCATTCATCATAAGTAAGTAACAGCCGCGATTAGACCTCGAATTATATCAGAACTACAAGCCAGGAACCTCTCAACCATCAATCAATTTCAGCTATGCGCATGATCTCCTCTATTCCAGCAGTGCTTTTCGCCGGAATCCTCTCTTTTCTGCTTTGCGGATGCGGCAAGAAGGACAATACCCGGCAGTTTCTTGACGGGGCCAAAAAACACTACGATGCCGGCGAACTGGAGAAAGCCAAGGCGGAGTATCTCAAGGTTCTCAATGTCAGCTCCCGGAACAGGGAGGCCACGGCCCAGCTCGTGCGTATTTTTTCGGCTCAGGGGAATCTGAACTTGGCCCTGAGTTTCCTCGGATCGGTCAGGGAACTGGAACCCGAAAACATCGAACTGCGAACGATCATGCTCCGCGGTCTCATGACAATGTGGGGAGGGACGCCAGACAAAGGCCAAAAAGAGGTGATCAAAAGGGAGGCCCTGAAGGAAGTGGTAGCGATTCTGAATTTGGATCCCGGCCACGAACAGGCCCTCCTGCAGCTGGCTGCGCTGCTGGATCCACAAGTGACGGCTAAGAAAACAGCGGGGGATGAGGAAAAAGCGGAGGATGAGAAAAATGCGGAGGATGAGAAAAAAGCGGAGGATGAGAAAGCACTGCTGGCGCAGCGTGTGGCGGCAGTCCCCGACCAGAACTCGTTCGCGGTTCATCTAATTAAGGGATTGGCCGCGAGGAGGTCCAGTGAGCCAGGTGCGGCGGAGGCGGCGCGCTTCAATTTCAAGGCCGCTGAGCAGCAGGCGCAAAAGGCTTTGGTTGAGGACCCGAAGTCGATTCCGGCGCGCATGGCATTGGCTGTGCTGCTGGGATTGAAAGGAGACGCCGCCGGTGAAGAGCGCATTCTCAAGGAAGTGGCTGAGATTGCTCCCGTGCGTTCGCCGGAGCGGCTTAAATTGGCGGAACGAAAGTTGCTGTATGCTCAGGGCATCCTGGGACTCGATCCGCACGGGATGGAGAAGGTCCGGCCGCTCCTGGACGAGGCGAGAGCGGCGGCAACGGAGTCTGTCACTAAAGCGCCCGACTATCTGCCGGCCTTGCTTCTTTTGGCGAATGTGGAGAAGACGGCGAAGAACCCTGCCGCCATGCGCGAATGCGCCGGCAAAATTCTCGAAGTCGATCCGGCCCATCCGGACGGGAGATTTCTGATGGGGCAAGCACTGCTGGAGGAAGGAAAAGGGAAAGAGGCGGCGGAGATCTTCGAGGCGATAGTGAAAGCCGGTGCGACAAGCGACAGACTGCAGTTTCTTCTGGCCAGTGCCTACGCCCTCGCCAACGATACGGACAAGGCGCTGCCGCTGCTGGGAGCGCTGACCGCCAAGAAGCCGGATTTCCCCGAGGCGACCGAAGCGGCCCAACTTCTCGCTTCCGTCAAAATAGCCCGGGGAAGGGAACAGGAGGCCATCCCGGAACTACAGGCGGCCATCAAAAAACTACAGGCAGCCATCAAGGAACTACCGGCAGCCATCAAGGAGCTGGAGGAAAAAATTAAAAATCTGAACAAGGCGATCGAGGATGCCGGCAAAGCGGAGGACCGTGCCGAGCTGGTGCGGAAAGGCGCCGAGCTGGTGCGGAAACGCGCCGAGCTGGTGCGGAAACGCGCCGAAGTGGCGCGCCTTCCTGAGGAGTTCCTTAAATTCTCCCTGCTGCTGACCGATGCCTATCAGAAAGCCGGGCAATTCGACGAGGCTTCAGCCGTGGTTGAAGGCTTGATCAGGTCCATCGAACCCGGATCGGACAAGGATCTGGAGCTGCGGCTGCGGCTGCGGCTGCAACTGGGGATTCTGAAACGTCAGGCCGCGAAGCCGGAGGAGGCGCGCGCTGCGTTCGAGAGTGTTCTGAAGCATGCTCCGGACAATCTGCCGGCCGAATTGCAGCTGGAGGTCAACAAGGTGAAGCTGGCGGCCATCGTGCAGCTGGTAGAGATCGACCTCGCGGGAGGCAACTTCGACTCTGCCATGCAGAGGATCCAGCCGCTCCTGGCAAAAGCACCGGTGCCGGTGGAAGGGCTGCAGCTCCAGGGCGTCATTCTGTCAGGACAGAAGAAGTGGGATGAGGCCGAGGCGGCGTTTCTGAAAGCACTGGAGGTGAAGCCGGACTATGAACCGGCCCTGCGCGCACTGATCGACACTTATGTCAAAGCGAACAAGACCGGCCTGGCCATGGAGAGGCTCACGAAGCAACTGGAGGCCCGCCCCGATGACATCCATGCACTGAGTGCCGCGGCCCTGATTTGTGAGAGCGGCCAGGAATTCGACAAGGCGGTGCAGTACTACGAGAAACTGCTGAGCCTCAAGCCGGATCTGCCGCTGGTGCTGAACAATCTGGCCAATCTCCACCTCACACATCGCAAGGACGCGGAGAAAGCCTATCAACTCGCCCTGAAGGCGAGAAATCTGCGTCCGGCCGGTTCCGCCCCTGTTATTCCGGAAGTCCCGGATGCTCCGGACAAACCGGGAGTGACACTTGGCTCGCTGTCGGCTCTGGAGCCGGCGGTGATTGCGGATACCCTGGGGTGGATTCAGTTCCATCGAAAGGAGTATGCCGAAGCCCTCAAACTGATTCGCGAAGCCCACGCCGGTCTCTCCGGCAACGGAGAGGTCAACTATCATCTCGGACTTGCCTGCCTCATGATGGGGGATTTCGACGGAGCCAAAGCTGCCTTTGCCGCCGCGGTGAAACCGGAGTTGAGGCTGCCGGAGGACTTTCCGGGCCGCGCCGAAATCCAGAAGTACACGGAACTCCTGGCCAGCCCCCGGAGCCTGAAGGAACTGGAGGCGCTCGCCGGCGGGGATCCGGAGAATCCGGCCATCGCGCTGCTGTTGGCCCGGGCCTGCGAAGCGGAGCAGGACATGGCGAAAGCGGAAGCGGCCTATCGCAGCGCTATCAAGTCCAGCCCGAAGATGCTTCCGGCCTGGATCGGGCTGGCAGGACTGTTGGCGCGGGAGCCCGCCAGTCAGGCGCAGGCGCTGGAGATGCTCAAACAGGCGCGACAAATGGATCCTTCACCCGCGCAACTCGGCGAACTGGGGTCCATCGCACTGCGGGCCGGCGACCACGCCTGGGCGCAACCGCTCCTGAGTCAAAGCGTTACCGCGGGAGGCGGAGATGTCAGTCCGGCACTCCTTGAGGACCTCGCCCGGGCATGTTACTTGGGGAACCGCGTCGTGGAGGCCAGGAAGCACATGCAGCAGGCCTTGGATTTGTTGAACGGAGCCAGTGCGACTCCGGCAGGCGACGTTGCGGCCAGAGCCTCCGCTTTTATCAAACTTACCGGACTGGATGAAGCCGGGGCCGCCGAGGCCCTGCAGGCGGACGCGGATTCGGTTCCCGCCAAGGTATTTCAGGCTGGCCGGTTGATCCGGCAGGGGAAGACCGCGGAGGCGGAAGCCATTTGCAAGTCCCTCATGGATCGATATCCGGCATTCGCTCCGGCCAGGGCAAAGCTTGCGGAAATCCTCGTCGCTGCGGAAGCGACGCGGGGGAAAGCAAAGGAACTGGCAAATGAAGCGCGGCAGATTCTGGAAAGGGATGATCCTGACCTTTCGATGCAGCCGGATTTGCTGCTGTTGCTGGGGCGGTTGAGTTTTTATGAACGGGATTATTCCCGTGCGGTCCAGTTGCTGAAACGCATTCCAGGCGATCAGCTTCGTCCGGAAGGTCAAGTCTATCTGGGCATCTCGCTCTGTCGCGATGGCGACAAGGCAGGCGGCGCGGACCTCCTGAAGCGTGCGGTGGAGCAGCCCGGTCTGCCCGACCCGCTCCGTGCCGAGGCCACGAAAGTCCTCGCGGAAGAAGGGAAGTAGGCGGATCCCGCCGCCATCCATATCGGGCCGGCGGGGCAGCGCCGCAGGCGGCACTGTTTCCGGGAGCAGGAAACGGCACCCGGCAAACCGGCCGGATTTCTCTCTGCTTGCGACATTCACCGTCCGTTCGGACAGGTTTCCAGAGGCTGGTGTTGTGGTCACGCACGTAATGGTGCGGCCGCGACACCAGCCTTTTTAATTGGTCCGGTTGCGCCGGCCCCGGGCGGCGGTTCCCGGAGTTCGACAGGCGGCAGGATCCGGGCCGCGCTTGCCAGGCGCCTGATTCCGGGCAGTGATATCCGAACTGCATGGTCCTGCACTGGTGTGACCAAAGCAGGTGTGCCCCCTGAATCATGCTGCAGAAGGAAAAGTTCACCCCGACCCGATGGAGTCTCATCGCCGCCATGCGGAGCGACAGCAGTGATGTGGCGAGGTCGGCACTGGAGACGCTTTGTCAGTCCTACTGGTTTCCGATTTACGCTTATGTGCGCCGCCGGGGCTATGCGCCTGAAGACGCCTCGGATTTGACGCAGGAGTTTTTCGCGCATCTCCTGGAAAAGCAGCTGCTCACCCGGGCGAGCCAGGAGCGGGGACGTCTGCGCAGTCTGCTGCTTACGGCGCTGCAGCGGTTCCTGACGAACTGGAACCGCAATCAGCAGCGAAAAAAACGGGGAGGAGGCGTGCCGCTTTTGTCGATCGACGAAGCCAGTGCGGAGGGGCTTTACGCACTGGAGCTGGCGGACAACTCCACGCCGGAGGTGCTTTACGACCGGCAGTGGGCGCTGGCGCTGCTGCAGCGGACCCTGCTCGGACTGAGGAAGGGCTACGAGAAGCTGGGGCGGGCGCGGCATTTCGATCTCCTCAAGCCGGCCCTCACTGACGAACTGGACATTGCCGCAGCCTCCGTTCAGCTCGGCATCAGCCAGCCCGCGGTTCGCTCGGCTGTGGTGCGGCTCCGGACGCGCTATCGCACTGCGCTGCTGGCGGAGGTGGCAGCCAGCCTTGATGCGAAAACCGAGGCCGAGGTGAATGAGGAACTCGCCGCGCTCCTGCGCATGCTGTAACCATGTCGCGGGATCAGGGAAGGATTTTCAGGCTGAGCCCGCGCAGCCGCATCCCGCCTTTCCGGCTCAAGAGCACGGGCACCGACACATCCTCCGGCAGCAGTGCAGCGGGATAATCTCCCGCCGGCAGGCTTAGACTGCTCCATGCGCCTTCCCATTGCATGAAAGTTTCACCCTCCAGCTGCACGGAGATGCTCAATCGCTCCTGAGCAGCTTTCACCGAGAGTGAAAATGTCAGGTAACGCCCGAACGGAATGCGGCGCTGGATGGTGGTGGCATTGGATTTCCAGTCAGCCCCGTCGATGGCTTCGATTCCGGAGTACCCTTTGAGGTCCAGCACCAGTGCTCCCCGCTGGCGGCCGGCGGGAAAGATCACCGTCAAATCCGAGCCCATGGAGTCGAATTGCAGTTCGCCTTCCATGTCAAAATCTCTGCCGCCCGTGGCCGCCGGCAGCGGAAGGACCTTGGCCGCCGCCCGGTCCGGCGTATAGGAAACCACGAGGGCTCTGCCCGGGGGATCCTCCATCCACTGCCATTCGCCTGAAGTCACCGCCTGTGGCAGTTCGATCATGGAGATCAGATCGTAGTCTCCCGGCGTGGAGGCCAGCCGTTGCGGCCTCCCGCCGGAGGTTGTCGGATTCGTTCCACCAAAATGCCACCATGCCCAGCTTCCTGCCGTGATGACCGCGACGCCGCCGGCCAAGAGCAGGAGGCGGCGCCGCGATCCGGCACTCTCCCCGTGCAGTTCCCGTTCGATGGCACGGCGGAATTCCGCCGCCGTGGAAACACGGTGGGCCGGTTCCAGTTCCAGTGCCCTTGAGATCAGGGCATCGAAGCGGCGGCTGCAGCCGCTGGTTTTGGAAGGCGGCCGCCACGTGCCGTGGGGCAGTTCTGCGGTGAGCATTTCGTACAGCATCACGCCGAGGCTGTAGAGATCGGCGCGGCCGTCCACGGGTTTGCCGGCCCGTTGCTCCGGCGCCATGTAAACGGGCGTTCCCAGACCGGAACCGGCCTCCGTGAGGCGCGAGGCGTCCTCGGGGGATTCGGCTGCCAGACAGGAGAGTCCGAAGTCCACCACTTTCACCGCATCGTCGCTGCGCAGGAGCACATTCGCGGGCTTGATGTCGCGGTGCACGATGCCGAGGGCGTGAGCGTACTCGAGTGCGGCGCAAACCCTGGAGGCAATGGTCAGGGCCTCGCGCAACGGCAGGGCTCCCCGGGCCATCAGCTGCGCGAGGTCGCTTCCCTCCACGTACTCCATGATGAAATACAAGTGTCCCGCGGAGGTTTGGCCGGCTTCGTGAACGGTCACGATATTGGGATGCTCCATTTTGGCCAGCGCCCGGGCTTCCGCACGGAACCTTTCGGCAAACGCTTCATCCAGCGCCGCTTCCGGCGGCAGCAGTTTGATGGCGACGTCGCGCTCCAGTCCAGCCTGGCGCGCTTTATACACCGCCCCCATGCCGCCCCGGCCCAGCAGCATCAGCACCTCCAGCCGGGGAAACAGCGGGGCCAGTTCGCTGGCCTCCGGCGGCACCCATGCGTGCAGCAAGGCACTCGTCCGGGGCACCGGCCGGTTGCATACCTGCGCCAGAAGGGCCCGGGCATCCAGCCCGAGAACCTGGCGCTGGACGGGTTCCGCAGGGTTCATGACGTGTTCCTAGGATTGAATCAACTCCCGGGCCAGCGTCAATTTTTCCGGGGCCTGCGAGCGATCCCGCAAGCCGGTGCTCCCCGCTCAACCGGCATCTGCGCGGTGAGTTCGGGGGAGCCGGCCACGCCCCGCGATCATGTAGCATGACGCCATCCCGCTGCTGTCGTAGAGAGCCAGCCCTATGAAAACCCGCTCCTTCCTGGCCCTGACATTTACCCTTCTGCTCGCTCCCGCCATCGCCGCGCCGCCGGGAGGGGCGGCGCTGCAAGCCATTCCCCTGAAGGACATTGACGGCAAAGACACCTCTCTCAAATCCTATGCCGGCAAAGTGCTGCTCGTCGTCAATGTCGCCTCCAAATGCGGCTACACCCGTCAATACGCCGGGCTGGAGGCCCTGCATCAGAAGTATCAGGGAAAGGGATTCTCCGTGCTGGGCTTCCCGTGCAACGATTTCGGCGGTCAGGAGCCGGGCACTGCGGAGGAAATCAAGACCTTCTGCTCGACGAAATACAAGGTGACGTTCCCGCTCTTTGAGAAACTGCACGTGAAGGGCGCTGAGCAGCATCCTCTCTATGCTGCCCTGACAGGAAAGGATTCGCCGGTGCCGGGTGATGTGAAATGGAACTTCGGCAAGTTCCTCCTCGGCAAGGACGGCAGCATTCTGAAGCGCTGGGATTCTGAGACCGAACCGGACGACAAAGAACTGGTTGCCGCAGTGGAGGCCGCCCTGGCCGCGAAGTGAGGTCAACGTGCCGGCGCGCCGCGTTCCATGCAGGCCATGAGGTCGAGCAGTTCCTCTTTGGAAAATGTGTTCACCAGTCCCGGCGGCATCAGAGATGTGATGGTCAGCCCGGTGGTTTCGTCGCGGCGCACTTTGCGGGCGCGGTCGGCATCCACCGGGTTCACGTTGATGGACAGCGCCGTGCCGTCATCGCCCAGCACCGGGCCGCTCACGATCTCGCCGCTTTTCAATGTGGCCGTGGCGATGCGATAGGGATCGGCCACCACTTTCCAGGGATCGAGCAAACTCTCCAGCACCGTGCGGCGGTCGAAACGTCCCGCGATGCCCGTAAGATCCGGCCCGATGACGCCGCCCTGCGGTCCGTAGCGGTGACACGCGGCGCACTGCGAGTCGAAGAGCGCGCGCCCGCGTTTCAAATCGCGCTCCGGCGCCGCCACGGCGGCAAGATGCGGCTCCAGTTCCGCCTGTGTCCACGCTTTGACAAAGGTGCGCGGCTCCGCCGCCGGAATGGCCGTCGCCGAGGGATCGAGTGTGGACAGTTCCGCAGCCAGCGCTGTCTTTTCCTCCGGCGTGAGCGCAGCCTCGAACTCCGCGCGGCAGTAGCGGAACGTGATCCCCATGTGATGCGCGCCCACCGCCCGCGCGGACTCGCGGCGAAAGGCGGCGATCCACGCGCGCCGCTGCGCCAGCGTCCAGCCGGACTTCACATGGCGCAGCGTGAACAGATAATGCAGTCGATCCTCCTGGGTGGCGGCTTTTTCGATGAGCGGCAGGATTTTTTCCACGGCACGCGGCGAGTTGAGGAAAATCAGCAACTCCGCGCCGAGCATGTCGGGATGCGGCTGGCCGCACGGGATGACGGATTGGAGGAAGGCGGTGAGCTTTGCCGTTTCGTCCCCCGCGGGCTTGCCGGCGCGGATCAGCGAAAGCTGGATAGCGCGCAGCAGCGTGGTGCGTTCGTCCGCGGACAGTGCCGTCCAATCCCGCGTGCGGAGGAATTCCAGCAAACCTCCCTGCGCGTCAGGTATGCCGCGACTTACCACCGCCAGCGCGAATTCCAAAGCAGCGCCGTGCGGAAGCTTTGGAAGCAACTGCATCCAGTGGCCGAATCCCCGCTGCTGCTCGTGATGCCAATAGCTCTGGAGATCGTCCTTTGCTCCCGGTGCGGAGGCAATTGCCGGGATGCAAAGCGAATGCTGCAAGGCGACCCGCGCCGCGCCTTTGATAAACGGATCAACCGAACCAAGCCCGGCAGCGATGTCACGCATTTTGGCAGGATCGGTTCCGCCTTCAGTCCGATGGAGCCGCTCAAGCCGGTGCCGCTGGTCGCGTGTAGATTTTGCTGCAGCCAGCGCCCCGGCATCCACCGGCTTCATTCCTGGCGCAGGCAATTCGCCCGTCCATGTCACGCGATAGAGCCCCGATTGCGTCCGCCGTCCGCCGGTGACGAAATACATCGCGCCATCGGGTCCGAAGTCCAGGCTCGTGACATTCAGCGGGCGGCCCTGGAGGAAGACTTCGTGTTTGCCGGTGTAGGTGGAACCCTGTGGCGTGAGATGGACGGCGTAGATGATGCCGTAGGCCCAATCGAGAATGTAGAGCGCGCGCCGCCAGTGCTCCGGCCACTTGCTGCGCGTGCCGAACATGACAGCGGTGGGCGAGCCTTTGCCGATGTCGCATACCGCGGGCCAGGTGTCGGGCATCCACGCGGGCAGCGCACGCGAGGCGCCCCGCCAGCCGTAATCCGCGCCGCTCACAAGGTGAATGACGCGCGTAGGGCGATACCACGGCAGGCCCACGTCCCATTCCATATCGGCGTCGTAGGTGAAGGCTTCGCCGTCTTCGTTGAGGGCGATGCCGAAGGGATTGCGCAGGCCGCCGCAGTAGAGCTGCGGCTCCTGGCCATCGCGCAGGATCATCACATGACCGCACGGCGGCTTCACGCTGTTGCTCCAATGGAAGCGGTCCCACGGTGCGGTGAACAGGCGGTCTTCGCCGAAATTGGAAAACACCGCGCTGAACTTCGCCGGAGGCAACACGTCGTCGCCGCCGATGGCCCACAGCGCGCCGCCGGGGTGCCGCGCGATTTGATTGCGCCCGTGGCCGACGCCGCCGGGTGTTTCCATGAGCGCGGTGCGCTCCTCGTACGTGCCGTCGCCGTCGGCATCGCGCAGTTTCACCAGCGCGCGCGAGTTGTTGGCGTTGGCGTAGAGCGTGTCGCCTTCGCAAAGCAACCCTCGCACTTCCAGCAGCGAATCCTCGATGACCTCCGGCGGCGCGGGATCGCCTGCCTTCGCCGGCAGAGCGAGGCGCAGCAGGCCCTTGTCCTCGCGGGAAATGATGGCGCGGCCTTTGGCATCGAAGGCGAGTGCGACCCACGAGCCTTCGCCGGGCAGGGCAGGGCGGATGAGTTCGACTTTGAAGCCTGGCAGCGCGCGGACTTCGCCGGCGGGCGTGGCGATGGTGGTTTTGAGTGCTTGCTTCCACTGATTGTAAGTCTCCGATTCCAGCGGCGGGGCCGCGTGCGCGAATGGGATCAGCAGGATGGGCAGCAGCAGACGAGTCATGCGGCATGAGAACCGGCGTGCGCCGCGTCTGCAAGTTCCGGGAGCCGCGCGCTTACGGCTGTTTCATGCCGCGGTAGCGCCAGGGCGTGAAGCCCTTCGCTTTGAGGTCCGCCGCATTCAGGGTTCGTCGCACGACCAGCCAATGGGGCGGCGATCCGGTGTCGTAGGCGGTGAAACGCGTGCGCGCGGCGTCCTCCCAGCCGGCGAAGAGCTAGACGTGGGCGTTGTAAGTGTTCAGAATGTCGCCGGGCTGGAGTTCATCCCATGAAGCCAGCGGCGTGCAGAGGCTGTGGAGTTCGCGCGTGGAATACGAGCGCGGCAGTTTCCAGCAGCGCGAGACAAAGCCGCTGCAGTCAATGCCCGTGGCGTGACGGCTCACGGCGGCGTCGAGCAGCCGGCGTTTTTCGGCGGTATAGACATCACCCGCGGCTTTGCCGGCGGCGAGGTCGCGGTCGAACTGCTCCGGCGTGGCGAATCCGCCCCATTGATAGGGAATGCCGGTATTCCATGCGCCCGCCCGCCACCAGCCGGGGACCGCGCCGGGCGGGCGGTAGCCGAGATCCGGCGTGTCCACACGAACGCCGTCGGCATCGGGACCGTGCAGGATGTTCCGCTCCGACGGCATCCATCGATGCGTGCGGTAGCTTTCGGCAATGGTGAGGCACTCGCGGGGTGTTACACTGCGTTGCGGTGAAGAACATGATGCCGTGAAGAGGCAGAAAAGAAGGGAGCCACAGATGGACACAGATGAACACAGATGGCAGTGAAGAAACCTGAACACCGCTGGCAGGAATCTGTGTCTATCTGCGTCCATCTGTGGCCTTTCTGAACTCAGACTGCCGAGAACGCCCGCAGATTCTTCAACACGTCCAAGGCTCTACCGCTGTCCACGCATTCAGCGGCTCTCGCCAGGGACGCGTCCCATCCTTCGGAGAGGCCGGCGACTTGAAACGCAGCCGCGGCATTGGCCAGCACGATGTCGCGCTTCGCACCTTTCACCTGGCCGGAGAGGATGCCTTCGATGATTGCGGCATTGGTCGCGGCGTCGCCGCCTTTGAGTTCCTCAAGTTGCGGCACCGGGAGCGGGACCGAATCGGTGCGGTCGCTCAGGACTCCGTGGTCCACTTCAGCGATGCGCGTGGGGCCGAGCGTGGAAACTTCATCCATGCCGCGTCCGTCTCCCGCGCTGCCATGCACGGCCCAGGCGCGCGTGCGGCCCAGCCGGCGCAGGATTTCGGCATACACCGGCGGCAGCGCGGCGTCGAAAACACCGATGATCTGAAACGGCGGCTGCAACGGATTGAGCAGCGGGCCGATGAGATTGAAAATCGTCCTGACACCTTCCTTCGCCAGCGCCATGCGCACCGGTGCGATGGCCTTGAAGGCGGGATAGTACTGCGGCGCGAGCATGAAGGCGGCGCCGTGGCGCTGCACGCATTCCGCATAGCGCTCCGGCGTCAGGTTCACCGGCACGCCCAGCGCCTCCAGCACGTCGGCGCTGCCGCTTTTGGAGGTCACGCCGCGATTGCCGTGTTTCACCACCGCCACGCCGCCCGCGGCGAGGATGAACATGCCGGCGGTGGAGATGTTGAAGAGGTCCAGCTTGTCGCCGCCGGTGCCGCAGACGTCCATGGCAGGCCGGCCCAGCGCGGCAAGATCCAGCGGCGGGCGCACCGCGTGCTGCAGGAAGGCGCTGACGAAGCCGGCGATTTCCTCCGCCGTTTCCCCTTTGGCGGAGAGCGCGCGCAACAGGTCCGACTTCGCGGCGGGGTCGGCTTCGGCGTCGAGCAGCAGCGCCGCCGCCCGGTTGATGGAAAGGGAGTCGAGGGAGTTTCCCGCCTTGAGCGAGGCGATGAGATCAGCGGATTCCATGCCCGCCACTGACCCGCCGCACCGGCACGGGCAACGGGAAAACCCGGGTCTGACAGGCCAATTCGGCCGTTTTTCAACGGATGCATTTCTTTTTTGCATTCCGCAAAACCGGCGTTCAGGGTGCCGCCCCTCATTACATGACAAGCGAACGAGTAAAGACTGTTAACGCCGCGATGCGCGGCAATCCCGACTGGCAGAAGGTCCTGGACATCATCCTCCAGACCTACGGCTGCCAGACCGGTACCCTGCACAAGTGGGATGACCTGCGGGCCATGCTGGAACTGGTGGCCCATCGCGGCATCCCGCGGGAGCTGATGGACAAGGTGGAGCGCATCCCCATGGGCAAAGGCATCGCCGGTGCCGCCGCTGAACGCATGGAACCGGTGCAAATCTGCAATCTTCAAACCGACACCACCGGCGTGGCGCGCCCGAAAGCGAAGAAGACCAACGTGGGCGGCAGCGTGGCGGTGCCTATCGACATGGGCGGCCTGCTCATGGGCACCCTCGGCATTGGCAAGACCGAGCCCTACGAGTTCACTCCTGAGGAAACGAAGGAACTGCTCCAGATCGCCCACAACATCGCCGAAAAGTGGATGGGCTAGGCCCGGACCACCGCGCGGAGCGGCGGCGGGGAAATTTTTTGACGCCGCGGCAACCGCGCGCACTGTGCAACGTGCGCCTCCCCACTCTGCCGGTTCTGTTTCTGACGACTGCCGCCCTCGCGGCGCAGTCCGGGAAAACGCCGCCTCAGAATTCCGTGCTGCAGCGGACGGAGTACCGTCAGGCGGCCCGGGCGCTGAAAGACCGGCTGCCGGAGGTGGCGGTGGCGCGGCTCAAACGCCTGCTCGCTTCCGGCGTTGTCAAAGGCGACGAAGCCGGACCGGTGAAACTCCTGCTCGCGGAGGCGCTGGTGCGTACGGGCAATGCGGATGAGGCTCTCGCTGCGGCGGCGGCTCCGGAGTCGCGCGATTTGCCGGAGGCGGAGTTCTGGCGCGGTGCGGCGCTTGCGCAGCTGCAGCGGTATGCAGAAGCGGAGCAGGAGTTCGCGGCGCTGCCGCCGGATTCAAAGTATTCCACCGAGGCGGCGTTCAGCCGGGCGTCCGTGCTGCGTGCCCTCGGGCAGACGGACAACGCGCTCGCGCTGCTGCGGCCGATGGCTTCGTCGAAGGATGCAGACACGGCTGCGCGCGCCGCGCTGTGGTCCGCGGAGATCATGCTCGCCGCCGCGCGGCCGGTTTCGGAAATCGAAGCGCTCCTTCCGCAGCAGGTCACCGGCCGCTACGCGCCTCAACTGCGCTATCTCCGCGCGCGCCTCGCGCTGGCCGGCGGAAGTGCAAGGGCTGCGGCGGAGGAGTTCGCCGCGCTGAGCGAAGGCGGCCGCGGAGTTTCACCGCCCCTGACACATGCCGCCGCGCTCGGCCGGGCCCGGGCCCTGCAGCAGCTGGGCCAGAAGGCCGAGGCCCTCGCGGTGATTGAAAAACTCATCGGCCTGACACCAACGCCGCCGCAGGCCGTGCTGCTGGCGGCTTTCGATGCCTTCGAGCGGCTCAACAATCCTCCCGGCGCCGAGGCTGACAATTTTCTGAAAATCTGGTCGGAGTCGAAGGACGCGGATCTGAGCGTGCTCGCGCGGCTGGCGGCTGTCGGCGCGCTGGAGGTTTCGGACCGCATCCCGGACGCCCTCGCGGCCTGTCAGTCCCTCGCGACCGACGCGGCCCAGAGTCCGCTGCTGCCCTGGGTGCTGCTGCGGGAGGCGAGGCTTTCCCTCGCCGCCGGCAACCGCGCCGCCGTGGCCTCCATCACCGAACGGATGACGCCGCTGACGGCGACGCCGGCGCTCAAAGCGTGGGCGGCATGGCTGAGAGGATGCGCCGAATTCGATGCCGCCGGATTTGCCGCAGCGGCGAAGGAATTCACGCGGGCCGTGGCGGCGGCGCCGGGGCCGGAGGCGAAGGCCGCTGCAGCTTTCAATGCCGCGCTGTCCGAATTGCAAAGCGGGGTGGCGGACCCTGAAGCCCCGCTCGAGTTGCTCGACTCCATCGGTGGAACTGCCGCGCGCGTGGCCGGCGCGGAGTTTCATCTGGAACGCGCTCTCTACATGGCCGCGGCGGGAATGACCGGAGCGAAAGACGGTCTCGTGGCCTTCGTGGAGGCCCTGCCGCAGCATCCGCGCAAGTTTCAGGCCCTCGCGGCACTGGTCGAACTGGCGCTCCAGGAGGCGAAGCCGGAGGTCAGCGAAATCAATGCCCGGCTCGACGCCGCCGAGTCCGCAGCGGTGGATCCGGCATCGCGCGAAACCGTCGCGTGGCTGCGCGTCCTCGCAGCGGAAAAGACTGCGCCGCCTGACGACTATGCCAAAGCGGCGCTGGCCTTTATGGAAGCATGGCCGCAGTCGGTGCGGCGGGCTCCACTGCGCATGCGACTGGGAGAAATGTACTACCGGCGCCAGAATTTCGCCGCGGCGCGGCAGCAGTGGGAGCAGCTCGCCAAAGCCGAGCCGCAGCATCCGATGGCCGGGGCGGCACTGTTCTGGGCCGCCAGAGCGGCGCTCCTGACGCTGGGACCGAACTCCAGCGACGAGGCCATCGCGCTGTGGGAGCAGGTCTATAAAGACGGCGGAGCCTTCAAGCTGGAGGCGAGGCTGCAAGTCGCGCTGCTCAAGCAGCGACGCAACGATCCCGCCGGAGCCCTGCAGATTCTCGATGGAATTCTGGGCGCGAAGCCGCCGCCCGATGCCGCCACCCGCCGGCAGGTGCTGTGCGCGCGGGGCGAAATCCTCGTCGCCCAAAGTAAAGGCGCCGAGACGCTCGCGGAGGGACTGGCGGCCTTCGATGAAGTGGTGGCCGATCCGCAAATGCTGCGGGCATGGAAGCACGAAGCGCTGGTGCGCAAAGGCGACTGCCTCGAACAAATCAAACGCCCCGACGAAGCGCTGGAGGCATGGCACGCGGTGCTCATGGAGCCGCCTGTGGCTTCGGATGAGGACGACTACTGGTATCAGAGTGCCGGCAGAAAAGTGGTGCGCATGCTGGTGGAGAGCCAGCGCTACGAAGACGCCCTGATCATTGCAGAAAAGATGGCCGCCGTGCCCGGACCCCGCGGCCAGGCCGCCGCGGAACTGGTGAATCAGCTCGCGCTCAAATACGGCATCTGGAGGGAGATGAAAAAGCAGCCGTGACGCCGGCCCAAAGCCGGCCAGGACCCGCCCGGCTCCAGTTATCTTTGCAGCCGGCAAGATTTAGCTTCCCATCTGGCACAAACAGTGCTTCACGACTGCCCTGTCGCGCGCGTGCCGGGAACCGGTGCGGCAGACCTTGTCACCCTCATCTATCACACCCAACCCACTCATGGCCAAATACAAACTCGAATACCTCTGGCTCGACGGTTACACGCCCGTCGCCAACATCCGCGGCAAGACTCAAATCAAGGAGTTCGCCAAATTCCCCACCCTCAGCCAGCTTCCCATGTGGGGCTTCGACGGCAGCAGCACGCGTCAGGCCGAAGGTCACAGCAGCGACTGCATGCTCAAGCCCGTGGCGGTCTATCCGGACACCACGCGCAAGAACGGCGTCCTCGTGATGTGCGAGGTGATGATGCCCGACGGCAAGACGCCGCATCCTTCGAACACCCGCGCCGGCATTCCCGATGATCCGGGCGCATGGTTCGGCTTCGAACAGGAGTATTTTCTCTATCAGGACGGCAAGCCGCTCGGCTTCCCGGAGTCCGGGTTCCCCTATCCGCAGGGCGAATACTACACCGGCGTCGGCTACAAGAATGTCGGTGATATCGCCCGTCAGATTGTGGAGGAGCACCTCGACATCTGCCTCGACGCGGGCATCAATCACGAAGGCATCAACGCCGAAGTGGCCAAGGGGCAGTGGGAATTCCAGATCTTCGGCAAAGGCAGCAAGAACGCGGCCGACCAGATGTGGGTCGCCCGCTACATCCTCATGCGTCTCTGTGAAAAATACGGCGTGGACGTGAACTGGCACTGCAAGCCGCTGGGTCTGGAGGTTGACTGGAACGGCTCCGGCATGCACGCCAACTTCTCCACCGCCTTCATGCGCGAGAAGGGCGGCAAGAAGTACTTCGAGGCTCTCATGGCGGCGTTCGACAAATACAAGAACGAGCACATCGCCGTCTATGGTCCGGACAACCACCTGCGCCTCACCGGCCTGCACGAGACCCAGAGCATCGACAAATTCAATTACGGGGTGGCCAATCGCGGCGCCTCCGTCCGCGTGCCGCACAGCTTTGTGAACAACGGCTACAAGGGCTACCTCGAAGACCGCCGTCCGAACAGTCAGGGCGATCCCTACGCCATCGCCGGCCGGATTCTGAAGACGATCAGCACCGTGCCGAAAAGGTAATTCCTTCGCTCCGCAGCTGCGGCTGCCAATCATTCGAAGCGCCGTCCGGAAACGGGCGGCGCTTTTTTCGTGCCGGGATTCCGGCTCCTTCTCCGCGGCGGCCGCACGAATGCGGAATTGTCCGGTCCGCCATCATGACCATGATCGCCGCCTGCCATGAAATTCCACGTCTGCCCTCGCTCCGCTTCGTCCATCGTTCCTCTGATCTGTGCCGTCGCGGCGTTTGTCAGGATGCCGGTCCCGGCAACTGCGCAGGACTGGCAGGACATCTCCAGTCCGCTGCTGGAGCGCCTCGCCAAAGAGGGCCGTAAAACAGCATGGCCCGGCGGATGCTCCGGCGTGGTCGTCAACCGCCTCAGCGGCGAGGTCACGGTCAAAGTCGTCGGCCTCGGACCCTGGAGCAGCACCGATCAGGGCAAAACGTGGACGCCGACCGGCGACAACACCGTTTCCGGCCGCGACGAAACCGGCTGGGCCACCACCGTTGATCAAAACAACCCCGTGCGCATGGCCAGTTTTTCGCTGGATGGCACGGCTGCCTGGACCACCGACGGAAAGAAATGGAGGGCGTTCACCCCGCTGGGCCGCAACTGGGACTTCGGGTCGGTGGACTGGTCCGTGCCGGAGCCGAAAACCATCCTCGCCGCGAAGCACGAAACCGATCCGCCGGGCGAACTGTATGCGACCGCCGACGGCGGTGCGACATGGAGGAAACTGGCCGTCCATCTCGCGGGAAAATCCGACAAACTCAGCATGTGCGGAGCCCTTGGGGCCACGACTTTCATTTACAGCAGGGAAGAGGGAATCCATCGCAGCACCGACGGCGGCACCACGTGGACGAAAGTCTCCGCGGTCAGTCCACAGACCCGCATTCCGGTCCTCTTCGGCGGCGCGCACTATCTTGGCAGCGAGAAAGGCCTGCTCATCAGCAAGGACCTCGGCGCGACATGGCAGGAGCACGGCGCGCCCGTCAACATCTGGCTGGGGCCGTTCTTCGGAGCCTCGGAAAAGGATATGCTCGTGGTCGGGGCCGGCGGCGCATTCCTTACCCGCGACGCCGGCGCCACATGGAAGAAGGCCGCCCCGCTCAAGCCTAACATCAAGGGCTTCTCCTTCACCCCTGGCTGGTTCGGCTGTTACGCGTGGGATCCCGTGCACCATTACCTCTACGCCTCATCCATGGGAAATCCGGTGTTCCGGATCGCTCTGGAGTAGTCGGGCCCTGCAGCAAGATGTTCCCGTGCCCATCGCTTTCCGGCTTTCTGCATCAACGCAACTCCCGCCGCGCGCGCACCGCGGATGCGAGTGTCTCCAGCACCGGCACGGTTTCATCGAATCCGAGGCAGGCATCGGTGATGCTTTGTCCGTATGTCAGAGTTGCGCCGGGCCGCACACTCTGGGCTCCGCCAATCAGGTGACTCTCCAGCATCACGCCAATGATGGCGCGCTGACCGGCTCTGATCTGGACCGCGAGGTCAGCCGCCACTGCCGGCTGACGGTCATGACGCTTGCCGCTGTTGGCGTGACTGCAATCCACCAGCACCACCGGCGGAGCGCCGGCCTTTTCCAGCAGCGACAGGGCTTTGGCGATGGAGGCCGCGTCATAATTCGGCCCGCTCACGCCGCCGCGCACCACGAGATGGCCGTGTTCATTTCCCGCCGTGGCCAGGACTGCGGGGGCACCTTCATGTGTCAGGCTTGGAAAACTGTGTGGATGACGCGCGGAGACGATGGCATCCACGGCCACCTGCATGTCGCCGTCGGTCCGGTTCTTGAATCCCACCGGCATGGAAAGCCCGCTGGCCAGTTCGCGGTGCACCTGACTTTCGACGGTGCGCGCGCCGATGGCGCCCCAGGAAATGAGGTCGGCGTAATACTGGCCCAGAGTCGTGTCCAGAAACTCCGTCGCGATGGGCAGACCCGCCGCAGTGACATCCAGCAAGAGCCGGCGCGCGAGCCGCAGGCCCTGGTTGATCTGAAAACTGCCGTCCAGCGCCGGATCGTTGATGAGCCCCTTCCATCCGACCACGGTGCGCGGCTTCTCAAAGTACACGCGCATCACCACGAGCAGGTTATCTGCGAGCCGCTGCGCTACCGGCGCAAGCCGCTGCGCATATTCCAGGGCCGCCGCCGGGTCGTGTACCGAGCACGGCCCGACAATGGCGAGCAGACGGTCGTCCTTCTGCATCACTACATCCGCCACGGCGCGGCGCGCCGCCTGGATCGCCGCCGCATCATTTGCTGGCAGCGGGAGTTCATCCTCCAGGATGGCCGGTGAAATCAGCGGCTTAACCTGACGGATGCGAACGTCGGAGGTGAGGGGCATGGATCACTTCCACTTGATGCTGCTCACCTTCACCGGCACGCCTCCAGCCGCGGCGGACTTGTCGGCGGCGAAGATCACCTGGTGGCTGCGCAGGGCATCGGTCAGGCTGGTCAGCGGCACGTTCTTGCCGGCCTCCAGTGCTTTGAAGAAGGCTGCGAACTGCGTTTGGTAGGGATGGTC
The DNA here is from genome assembly GCA_964523105.1 of uncultured Akkermansia sp. Lineage (GTDB taxonomy): Bacteria > Verrucomicrobiota > Verrucomicrobiia > Verrucomicrobiales > V1-33 > V1-33. The sequence goes on along the minus strand of CAZFZN010000041.1, from coordinate 33,729 downwards.
CGCCACGTCGCCGCTGTCGATGGGATGGATGCTCAGTTCGCTCCACTTCGACTTGTTCAGCGAAGCCAGTTTGTTGGTGTGGAACTTGCCATCGAGGAGGCTGCCCTCGCTGCCGACGAGGTGCGTGTGGAAGTAGTAGGGCTGGAAGCAGTCGATGACGCTGGCGCACTTGCCGGCGCGGCCGTCCTTGAACTTCAGCAGCGTCGTCGTCGTGGTGGGATACTCGTACTTCTTGAAATGCGGGTGCGAACTCTGTGCGTTGAGCGCGATCACGGTGTCCACTTCGCCGTCCATGCAGAGCAGCAGCGCATCCATGGCGTGACAGCCTGCGCTCAGCAGACTGCTGCCGCCGCCGCTCTTCTTCACATTCCAGCGGTACTGCCCGTACCACGGGCCCACGCCGTGATAGTAATCCACCTCGCCGTAATGCACGCGGCCGAGCAGACCGGTGTCGATGGCGCTCTTGATTGTCAGAAACTGGCCGCTGTAGCGCACCTCAAAGCACACGCAGGTTTTGACGCCGGCCTTTTTCACGGCGCGGTCGATCTGCATGCACTCCTCCCATGTCAGGGCGATGGGTTTCTCCAGAATGAAATGCTTCCCGTGCTTCGCGGCCATCACCGCATACTTCGTGTGATCCCAGGGATAGCCCGTGATGTCCACCACTTCCAGTTCCGGCTGGCTGAAGAAAGCCTTCGCGTCCGTGAAACTCGTCACTTTGCCGCCGTATTTCGCGCTCAGTTCCGCGTCATCCAGCGGACGGCTGCTGAGAATGCTGGTGACTTTCGACTGTCCGGTCGCCTGGAGAGCGGGGATGTGAGCCGTGGCGGCCCAGCCGTAGCCAACGATGCCGGTGTTGTAGATTTTTGCCATGTGAATGTAGGGATGAATGAGAGGCGGAGTTTAGGGAGGGGAATCCGTGCGCTGCAAATCAAACCGAGAGCCGCTTTCTATACTTTTCCCCGGAGCATTCCCATTGCCTCCCCTGACGGGGCGCACACACTGCGCGCCCGTTTCACCGCCATGTCCGTTCCGCTTCAACCGTCCTTCGATGAATTCCAGTCTCTCGCCGCCCGGGGAAACCTGATCGCCGTGTGGGCGGAACTGACGGCGGATTACGAGACGCCGCTCTCGGCCTTTGAGAAGATCGCAGACGGCGCGCCGCGGTTTCTGTTCGAAAGCGCGGAGACCACGGGATTTTCCGGCCGCTATTCGTTCATGGGCGCGCATCCGCGGGCGGTCATCACCGCGCGGGGTCGCGAAGTGGAAGTGCAGCACCGCGACGGGAAACCGGAGACCTTTCAGACGAAAGGGGATCCGCTGCGCGACCTTGAGAACATCATGGCGCAGTTCCGGCCCGTGCCTCAGCCGCGCCTGCCGGTGTTTTCCGGCGGAGCCGTCGGTGTGCTCACTTACGACATGGTGCGATTCTTCGAGCCCACGGTGCCGCCTCATCCAAGGGATGAACTCGGCCTTCCGGAGATGGTATTCCTCATCGCCGACAGCGTCGTCATTTTCGATCACCGCTACCGGCTCATGCAGGTGGTGGCCAACGTTTGCCTGACGGATTTCCCGGATGCGCGCGCCGCCTACGATGAAGCGGGCCGGCGCATCCGTGAAATGATCGGCCGCCTCAGCGAGCCGCTGCATGTCAAGCCCATGGCCGCCGCGCCCGCCGCCGCGCCGGCGAATGCCGTGAGCAATACGACGAAGGAGGAGTATCTGGCGATGGTGGAGAAGGCGAAGGAATATATCCGCGCGGGCGACATCTTCCAGGTGGTGCCCAGTCAGCGGTTCGAGGTTCCCTACACCGGCCGGCCCATCGAACTGTTTCGCGCCCTGCGGCATGTGAACCCGTCGCCGTACATGTTTTGCATGGAGTTCGGCGATTTTGCGCTCGTCGGCAGCAGCCCGGAGGTGCACGTGCGCTGCATGAACGGCCGTGTGGACATCCGCCCCATCGCCGGCACGCGCTGGAGAGGCAAAACCGAAGCGGAGGACAATGCCCTCGCCGCGGAATTGCTCGCTGATGAAAAGGAGCGCGCCGAGCATATCATGCTCGTGGACCTCGCCCGCAACGACGTCGGCCGCGTCAGCACTTACGGCTCCGTGGTGGTGAGCGATCTGATGATCATCGAGCGCTACAGTCACGTGATGCACATCGTGAGCAACGTCCACGGCACGCTCGCCCCTGACAAGTCGGCCTACGACGTCATGCGCGCCACCTTCCCCGCGGGCACGGTGAGCGGCTCGCCCAAGGTTCGGGCCATGCAGATCATCAACGAAATGGAAAAGAGCAAACGCTGCGCCTATGCCGGCGCCGTGGGCTATTTCGGATTCGACGGCAACCTCGATTCCTGCATCGCGCTGCGCACCGTCGTGCTCAAAGACGGCAAAGCCTGCGTCCAGGCCGGTGCCGGGATCGTCGCCGACAGCGTGCCCGAAAGCGAATACACCGAGACCGTGAACAAAGCCGCGGCGGCGCTGCGGGCGGTGGAACGGGCGAGGCGGCTATAGGCGGCGATCCACCGGCAATTGAAGAGATTCTTCAATGGGAGACCAGGAATTAAAGATTTTAGGACATAATTTTAATTCCACCGTTGAGATTGAAAGAATCTCTGCAATCAGTGCACGGAATTAAATTTTCATCCCGGAAATCTTAATTCAAGCCCCAAATCCTGGACTGCATGAATCGCGGCCCCTCAGGCAAATACGTCACCGTTTCCACTACCGGCGAAACGGTGCAGGCTTTCATGCCAGCGCCATTGCCGCCGGAACCGCCGTTGGAACTCACCGGCAACCTCGCCGATCTCATGCAGGAGGCTGCCCTCGCGCTGGGGCGGCTCGACGGGGTCTCAGCGATGGTGCCCGATCCCCAACTCTTCCTCTACTCCTACATCCGGAAGGAGGCGCTGTTGTCTTCACAAATCGAGGGATCGCAATCCACGCTGTCGGAATTGCTGCAGAGCGAAGCGGGCGGTTCACCGGCAGTGCCGACGGACGATTTGGCGGAAGTCTCCACTTATATCAAGGCTCTCGAATCCGGGCTCACCAGGTTGCGTGAGGGCCTGCCTTTGTCGTTGCGGCTGATCTGCGAAATTCACGCCATCCTGCTGTCCAGCGGACGGGGCCATCGCATGACGCCCGGCGAGTTCAGGCGTTCCCAAAACTGGATCGGCGGCTCGCGTCCTGGCAATGCGCGATTCGTCCCGCCGCCGCCGGACCGGCTCATGGATTGCCTCGGCCCCTGGGAGAAATTCCTCCACGACGATCCGGTGCGTGTGAATCCGCTGCTCAAAGCCGCGCTCGCACACGTCCAGTTCGAAACCATCCACCCGTTCCTCGACGGTAATGGCCGTCTCGGGCGTCTGCTCATCACCTTCATCCTCTGCGCGGAAAAAGTGCTCGCCCAGCCGCTGCTCTACCTTTCGCTGTTCTTCAAAGAGAACCGGGACCGCTACTACGAACTGCTCCAGCGCGTGCGTGTAGAAGGCTGCTGGGAAGAGTGGCTGGCATTCTTTTTCACCGGAATCCGTGAAACCGCCGAGTCCGCCGTGTCCACCACGCGACGGCTCCTGGCGCTGTTTGAAGCTGATCGCGCGCGCGCCGGCACCGCCAAAGGTGCAGCCACCGTCCTTCGCCTGCATGATTACCTCCGCAACCATCCCAACATCAGCGCCGCGGGCATCACCAGGTCTCTCGAAATCACCGCCCCCACCGCGCAGGCCGCCATCAACGAACTCGTGAAGACCGGCATCCTCCGCGAACTCACCGGCGGCAATTACAACCGCCGCTACGTCTATGCCGCCTACCTCGACATTCTCAGCGAAGGCACTGAACCGCTGCGGTGAGGAGAGTCCATGGTCCTTTTGCGAACTCTTGATACGGCGGGGATGGGGCATTCAGCAGACTGCACCTCGCGGAATTTTGATAAGTTAGCCCCATCACGAAATGAACTTCAGAACCCTCACTCTCGTTCCATTCCTGATTCTGAGCCAGGCCGTGGCGCAGGAGATTTCTGTCAGAATTTACAATCCGGGGGACTCGCAACCCGGGGAACTGGCCGAGAAGATTGAACCAAACATTGGCGAAGCGGCAGGCAAATTGATTTCCCATTTGAAAGAAGCCAGGGAGAGCGACTTTATTTTCGCAGCCGGAGCAAAGCCAACTCTTAAATGGCGCGTAGAGAGCCTCACCATGCTTTCCGACGATGTTGTCGCGGTTTCCTTTACGGAAGGGCATCTGGAGGTCATTGGCATTTTCGTGAGAAACCACAGGGAGCGCCGCTGGGACTTGAAGTCGGAGATCGGCGGAAAGTTCCGGGTCCGGAGTTTCCCTGATCCGCCGGAGGAGAAGAAAGCCGCCGGTGGCAGCGACAATCCTGCAGCCAAGCCGTCGGTTGAAATCAAACGCTGAGCCACGGCACAAACGACGAACACCTCAGCATCGCTTGCAGCGGCAGAAGGGCGGGGGCATGGCGGGGGCACTTTTTCTCCCATGCCAGCCAAAACCAACAAACACTTCCACTTCATCGGCATCTGCGGCACCGCCATGGGTTCCGTGGCCGCCGCCATGAAGGAGCGCGGCTTCAAAATCACCGGCAGCGACAGCGCGGTGTATCCGCCCATTTCCACCTTTCTGGAAGACCGGAAGATCAGCATCGAGAAAGGCTATCGCGCCGGCAACATCCCTGCCAAAGCGGACGTCATCGTGGTGGGCAACGCCATTTCGCGCGGCAACGAAGAACTGGAAGAGGTGCTCAACCGCAAGCTGCGCTACGTTTCCATGCCCGAGGTGCTCAAGGAGTATTTTCTGCGCGGGAAGCGGAACTTCGTGGTCACCGGCACGCATGGCAAGACGACCACCACTTCGCTGCTCACCTGGCTGCTGCACGAGGGCGGCAAGGACCCGAGCTATCTCATCGGCGGCGTGCCGCGGAATTTCGACGGCGGCGGCAAATTCACGGAGAGCGATTTCTTCGTGCTCGAAGGCGACGAGTACGACACGGCGTTTTTCGACAAGCGCAGCAAGTTTCTCCACTACCTTCCGGAAGTCGTGATCGTGAACAACATCGAGTTCGATCACGCCGACATTTTCGACAATCTGGACGCCATCAAGAAGAGCTTCCGGCTGCTGCTGCGGGTGGTGCCGCGCAATGGCGTCATTTACGCCAACGGCGACGACGAGAACGTGATGGAAGCGATCCAGAACGCCCCGGCGCCGGTACTGAAAGTGGGTCTCGGCAAGCACAACGACCGCATCATTTCCGACATTATTTATAAGGAGGAGGTGACGGAGTTCACGCTCAATGCGCAGCGCTACAAGGTGCCGATGAACGGCGAATACAACGTGCGCAACGCGGCCATGGCCATCTGCGCCGCGGAGTTCGCCGGCCTCCCGGCCTCCAAGATCGCCAAAGCGCTCACCACCTTCAAAGGCGTGGCCCGGCGTCAGGATCTGCGCGGCGAAGTCAGCGGCGTAAAAGTGATCGATGACTTCGGCCACCACCCCACGGCGATCAAGGACACCACGACCGCCCTGCGCCGCCGCTACAATGCCCACGGCGGACGTCTCATCGCGATTTTCGAGCCGCGCAGCAACACCACGCGGCGGAAGGTTTTTCAGAAGGAACTGGCGCTCGCGCTCGGTGCGAGTGAAGTCGTGATCATCGCTCCGGTGGCCGATCCTCACAAGGTACCGGAAAACGACCGTCTCGATGTGGCCAGACTGCTCGACGACATCCGCGTCATGGGACGCGAGGCCTTTCAGGAGGAGAGTGTGGATAAGATCGTCGCCCGCGCCATGAGCGTGGTGCGCCCCGGCGACAGCATCGCCGTTTTCAGCAACGGCGGCTTCGGCGGCATCCACGGCAAACTGCTCGAAGCTCTCGAGAGACTGAAATAGTCTGCTCTCCCATGATCCCGTGCGCCGAGCTCGGGTCCTTCTTTTGGGATCCCGTGGCGAGGGCACAGCGGCCAGGCATCACCTGCGCCATCACCCGCCGCATGGCCTGCGTGCATTTCGGCATCGCTGCGACCACCAGGGACTGCGCACGAACGCCCAAAGGTCCGCAGCAAGGCCGTCCCGGCCTTGTGAGTGGACATTCCGCGGCGTCGTGCCGGGGGCGAAGGCAAGTGAACGCCAAGGCCGGGACGGCCTTGCTGCAGCTTCATGGGTAAGCCCAGCGCAGAGACCGGGACGCCCGGAATATCGAAAACTGCAGCAGATTACTCTGCGGCGGGCAGCTTGCCCTCTTTGTAGGCGGAGAGGGTCTTTTCCATTTCCTCTTTTTTCTCGGCATCCGCGATGGAAACGGCCTTCTCCTGAGTCTTCACGGCGTCTTCCTTCTTCCCCTGGAGGAACTGCACGCGGGCGAATGTGTCGAGCAGGGCGGCGTCTTCGCCTTTGGTGACCTCCACGCCTTTGGAGGCGGCCTTCGCTGCGAACTCCAGTGCTTCATCGGACGGTTTTTCCAGCTTGGTGGCCACGTCGCGCGCGATTTGATTGAGAGCCCTGGGATTTTCCCCGACGGGGCCCGCGAGGAATTTCTCCCCGTATTTGACCGCGCCGGCACTGTCGCCGGAGCCGATGGCGATGCGCAGGCGCACACTCGCGAGTTGCGCACTCATGGCGGGATTCTCCTTCTCCAGTTCGTCGAGCACAGTCTTCGCGGTGTCCCAGTCCTTTTCCTGCATCGCTTTGCCCAGCTTGCGGCTGGCCTGCTGCATCGCCTGCTGCGAAGCCTGCGCTTTGGCGTCGGCCTCGGCGGCTTTGGCGGTATCGAAAGTTCCGGCCAGCACTTCGGTGAGCATCTCCGCCTTCAACTGCTGAGGATGTCCGATCCATGCCACTTTGCCGTCCTTGCCGACGACGAACGAGCAGGGAATGCCGTTGCGCTCCGCGGCCTGCATCCAGTTCACCGCCATGTAGCCCTTTTCCACTTCCGAGGTGTCGTCCGTGGCCACACGATAGGACATCTTTTCGCCCATTTTCTCCACAAACGGCTTCACCTTGGCGAGGTCGCGTTCCCAGCAGTTCTGGCCGATGAAGACCACGCCCTTGTCCTTCAATTCCTCGTGCAGTTCATCGAGGTGCGGAATGGTGGCAATGCAGGGACCGCACCATGTGGCCCAGAATTCCACGACATAGACATTGTCTTTGGAGAACTCCTTGACCGGCTCACCCTGGATCCACTCGGCGGTTTTAATGGCGGGTGCGGGGTCGCCGACTTTGAGTTTGGCTTCGGCAAACGCCGGAGCGGTGAAGGCGGCGGCGGAGAAAAGAATAACAGGCAGTTTCATGGTGATGGTGTGGATGGGAAGGTTGAGCTGTGGGTGTGACGGGACCCGGAGACAGGATGGAGAGCGCTCTCTGCGCGGGGGATTATTGCTGCAACTGCGGAAAATCCGCGGTCAGCCGCCGCCAGTAGTCCCGAATCGCCTGCGGATAGAGCGCGTGTTCGGCTTCGTGAATCCGGCGGAGCAGCGAGGCGTGCGTGTCGTCCGGCAGCACGGGGACGCGCGCCTGACCGAGCACTTCGCCCGAGTCGATGCCCTCGTCCACCAGATGCACGGTGCAGCCGGTCCCGGTCACGCCCGCCTCCAGCGCCATCCCGACGGCGTCGCGCCCGGCAAACTGCGGCAGCAGGGAGGGATGAATGTTCAAAATGCGGCGGGGAAAGGCCCGCAGCACCGGCTCTTTCAACCGCCGCATGAATCCGGCGCAGATCACGAGGTCCGCGCCGGCATCGCGGAGCATTCCGGCCAACCGCACCTGCGCAGCGTCATCGAGCTTTGTCCGCCAGGGACCGGGATCGAGAAAATGCGCCGGCAGGCCGAGCGCCCGGGCTTTGTCCAGCACGCCGGACGATGCCACATCCGAGATTACGGTCACAATCTCCGCGGGCAGGGTGCCGTCCGCCACGGCGCGTGCCAGAGCGGCGAAATTCGTGCCGGCGCCGCTGCCGATGATGCCGAGTCGCGGAATGTGCATGCGGCGACATGGCAGCAGCGCCCGCGATTGCAAGCCACGCCGGCCACTTGCGCAGCCCGCGCACCGCTCCAGTGGTAGCCGCACATGGCCAGCCGTTTTACTCTGCGCCGGCGTGTGGCGTTTTCCGAAACCGACCTCGCAGGCATCATGCATTTCTCGAACTTCCTCCGCTGGATGGAGGATGCGGAGCATGCCTTCTACCGCTCGCTGGGGCTGAGCGTGCATCCCATGTCGCACGGTTGGCCGGAGACGGAAACGGGCTGGCCGCGCCTGAAAGTTTCGGCGGATTTCCGGCTGCCGCTGCAGTTTGAGGAGGAGGCGGAAGTGGAACTCCTCGTCGCCGAGATGCGCACCAAGGCCATCCGCTACAGCTTCCGCATTTGGAAGAATCCCGATGCCTCCCGCGCGCTCGCGGCGACGGGAGAGTTTGTCGTCGTGGCCGTCTGCGCCGCCCCGGGGACCCGGGAAATGAAATCCTGCCCGATACCGGAGGACTTTCGCGCCCGTATCGAAACCGCCTCCGCCGAAGCTCTCGCGCTGCCGGGAGCCTGACTTTTTTCTCTCCATCACCGTGAAATCCAGAATGAATAATACCACCGCACTCCTCTTCGCCCTCGGCACCGTTCTCTGCTGGGGCGTTTACAGCGTCCTCCTGCACATGGGCAGCGTGGAAATGGGCAAAGGCGCCGCCGGGCCGCCGGACCTCACGGGCAACCGCATGAAGGCGTTTCTGCTCGTGGGGATCGCCTACTTCCTGGTCGCCATCGTGGCCCCGGTGGTGATCATGAAGATGCGCGGCACTTCATGGCAGTTTCCCACGGCGGGCTGGGCGTGGAGTTTCGTGGCGGGCGTCGCCGGTGCGGTGGGTGCGTTTTTCCTGCTGATGGCACTGAGCAGCGGTCGCAGCATGGCGGAAAGCAAATATGTCCTGCCACTCCTGGTGCCGGCCATCGTTTTTGCGGGCGCGCCCATTGTGAACACCATTGTCAGTACGACGAAGGAGGGCAACTGGGGCTACGTGAACTGGAAATTCATCGCCGGCATCGTGCTCGCCGCCGCGGGCACGGCCATGGTGATGAAGTTCAAGCCCGCGCCTCCGCCTGATCCGGCGGCGGCGACAATTCCCGCATCCAAATCCGCACCGGCTCCCGTGGCAGCCGCGCCGGCCCGTCAGGTGTCCCCGGGCTTCGTCGATGTCACGAAACGGCAGTATCATGTCAGTTAAAGGCTGAAGGATGAAGGCTAAAGGAGGAAAGCTCCGCGCCACCGCCGCCGGGCCGCGGCATGTTATTCGATAACCACAGCATTTTCAGCTTTTAGCTTTCAGTATTCATCCTTCCACCCATGACCCGCCACCAGCAGCTTGAGCAGCAGCGCGCCGCCATTCGCGCGGCTCAGTGGGAGCGACTCGAGGCGCTCCTCGACACGATTCTGGCCACCAACCCGTTTTATCAGGGCCGGCTCGAACACCTGAAGATCGCGTCGCTCGATCACTTTGTGGAACGCTGCCCGCTGCTCACCAAACGCATGCTGGTGGCCGACCGCAGTGAGCATCCGCCCTACGGCACGAACCTCACCTATCCGCTGGAGAACTACACACGGTTTTGTCAGACCAGCGGCACCACGGGGCCGCCGCTGACATGGCTGGACAGCTGGGATGACTGGAATTCCATGCTCGCCGCCTGGCGGATCATTTACCACGCCGCGGAAATTCTGCCCGCGGAGGACCGGATCTGCTTTCCATTTTCATTCGGGCCGTTTCTGGGATTCTGGACGGCGTTCGAGGCGGCCTCACGGCTTGGCAGCATGGTTGTGCCGATGGGCGGCATGAGCACCAATGCCCGGCTGCAGCTGATGCTGGATCACCAGGTCAGCGTCGTCGTCACCACTCCGACCTACGCGGTACACCTCGGCGAAGTGAAACAGGAGCGCGACTACAGCGACGGGAACTTTGCTGTGCGCCTGTTCATCGTCGCCGGAGAGAGCGGCGGCAGCGACCCCGCAATCCGCAACCGCATCGGAAAACTCTGGCCGGGGGCGCAGGTTTTCGACCACCACGGCCTGACAGAAACCGGTCCTGTGAGCTATCAGGAACCGGGAGGCAGCCTGCGCCTGCGCGTGCTGGAGGACTTTCATTTCGCGGAGATACTCGATCCCGCCAGCGGGCGCGAGGTGCACGAGGGCGAACAGGGGGAGCTGGTGGTCACCACCCTGACAAGACTCGGCGGCCCCATGCTGCGCTACCGCACCGGCGATCTCGTGCGCAAGGCCTATGCCGCGAGCGGGGCGCTGTGCCTCGACGGCGGCATCATCGGGCGGCTCGACGACATGGTCACGGTGCGCGGCGTGAACATCTATCCCTCCGCCGTGGACGCCGTGCTGCGGCGCTTTCCCGAAGTGGGCGAATACCAGGTGCGCGAGCACCGCACCGGCGCACTGCTCGATCTCAAAGTCCTCATCGAGCCCCAGCCCGGCCGGCGCGATGCCAAACTCGCCGCGCGCGTCTCCGCGGCCCTGCGCGATACCTTTCAGCTCCGCATCGAAGTCGAAGCCGTCGCGCCCGGCTCGTTGCCGCGGTTCGAATTCAAAGCGCGGCGCTGGATCAAGGAGAAGCCGCCGGGTTGACGTCCGCGGCCTATTGCCGCTGCATGTTATTCGGATTGGGCCGCGGCGGGGGTTTTTCCAGCGACTCACCCATGCTGACGGCGACGCCGGGGATGGCGGCGGCGAGTTGTTTGGCCCCGGCATCGGTGACTTTCGACTGCCACAAATAGACTTTCTTGAGTGCCTTGAGCGGCTCAAGGTGGAAGAGCCCGGCGTCGGACACCATGGTGGTGTAGAGATTGATCTGTTCGAGCGCGGTGAGGGCGCGGAGGTAGAGCAGTCCGGCGTCGCTGATTTCCGTGCGGCTGAGAATGAGGCGTGTCAGGTTCTTCATGCCGGCGAGGTGCGCGAGGTCGGCGTCCTTGATGCGCGTGCGGTTGAAATCGAGCGCATGGATGTGCAGCGCCAGCGGCGCCAGTTCCGCGAGTTTGAGATCACCGGTGGCGCGGTCGCTGTGGCTGAAATCCAGTTCGAGCACACGTTTGTTCTTCGACACGCGCCGCACCAGCACATGGTCCTTTTCCAGACTCTCGATGAGCTTCGCATCCGGTTCGGGCAGTCCCTCGGCGATGGCATCCACGGCGAAGTTGTCGCCCCCGCCGCCGGGAATGGTGACGCCGTCGCCGAGGTCGGCGCCGGCCTTGATCCAGTCGTGCAGCGCCCGCTTGTCCGACATGCTGAGTGGCTGGCCCTTTTGCGGCATGAAGTCGGGATCGTCCGGCGGGAGAATGATGCAGGCATAGACGCGGCTCTTGTCAGGATCGCCGGGAATGATGCAGGGCTTGCCGTTGATGCCGGCGCGGATGGCGTCCGGATTGTGCAGTGCGAGGTCGCCTTTCTGCTTGTCCGCGCCGTGACACTTCACGCAGGCCCGGGCAAAGATGGGCCGGATCTTCGTCATGTAAGCGCTGTTCCGCGAAATGGGCCGGGCTTCGACTTTGGGAGCAGCGGGCGCAGTAACCACCGCGGCAGCGGGGTCCGGCGCTCCTGTGACCATGCGCTCGGCGGCGGCGGAATCGGCGGCGCTGGGCAATGCAGTCTTGGTAGGATCGGCGTCGGGCGGCGGCGGTGGAGCGGACGGACTGTTCGGTGCGCTGGCCGTTTCCGGTGCGGGCGGATTCTCCGGAGTTGGCGGGGCGGTCTCCGGGGCGGTGGAGCCGGCGACGGTTGGAGCCGCGGGCGGAGACTGACTGGCAGGGCTGGTGTTAGCCGTTCCGTCGGGGTTGTTTGCTGCCGATGCGGCGGGCAGGCTTTCCGGTGCTTCCGGACTTGCCGTATCGCCGGGAGTGGCGGCGGCCGTGTCGAATTTGCTGAGCGCGACATTCGGCTTGATGCCGAGCAGGTGGCCGAGGGCGGCGGCGAGCGAGGCGCAGGCAAGTACACGCCACCCTAGGATCCAGAAGTGCTGGCCGGGTTTGGGCCTGGCGCCTTCGCGCGGGTCGGCGCCGTAAAACCGCTCCTTGAGGGTCAGGACGCCGCGGTTGCGCGCGCCGCGTTTGAACATCCATGCGAGGGAGGCCACCGCCGCAACCACGAGGCCCCAGAATCCTTCGTGCAGGCGCGAGGCGTCTCCGTTCGCGAAGAAAACCGCGAGCGTCACCACCACGCCGAGGCCCGAGGCGCAGATGGAGCAGAACAGCAGCCAAAGGACGGCGGGCTCGACTTCCCGGCGGTTCCTGGCCACGATGAAGACATCCAGCAGCAAAGCCGCGAGCAGCAGGCCAAAGGGCAGGTTTTGCAGCAACGTGAAGAGAGTCTGGAGCATGGCGGAAGTTTACATGAGGCCGGCGAAACGCAAAACTCCAAACGCGGAGCGCGGGAGCTATCAGTTCTCCTTCACGATGCGGCCGCCCAGTGACAGGATGCGGGCGTTGCCTTTCGCGGCCTCGGCCTCGGCGATGTTGCCCATCTTCACATGGATTTGCGACAAGGCGGTCCACGCCAGGAGGTCGTTGGGGCGGAGGTCGGTGGCCATGAGGGCGGCGCCAAGGGCCGCCTTGAGATCGCCCCCGCGCATCAGCACCATGCCGAGGCCGTGCCAGGCATCGAAACAGGCGGGATCGGTTTCCGCGGCGCGGCGGAAGCAGGCGGCGGCTTCCTCCAGTTCGCCGATGGCGAGGGCGGCGCTGGCGTCGTCCAGCAGGGCCTGCACCGCGTCAGTGCTCATGTCAGGGTGCGGCCTTCTGGGCCTCGTTGCGGCGGGCGGTGAACCACGCTTTGAAGATGGGATTCACCAGGCCGGGATCATTGCCGCCGCCGAAGGCAGTGCGAAAATAATCCATGTGGCCGCGAAATTCGGTCATGGCCTCCATGTAGGCATCGAATCCCGCCTGCTGGTTGTATTGGGGCTGGGAAACCGAGGCGGTCACGGCGCGGTAGGTGCGCTTCTCGCGCAATGCCGTCTTTTGCGCTTCCGCGTCAGGGAACTTCTGCAATTCTTTCTTCACCACGTGAACGAGCAGCAGTCCCTCGGGCACTTCGACCGGCTGGGAGACATCGCCAGGCTGGGTGGCATTGGGATTGGACTGTGCCGCCATGCCTTTGCCGGCAGGCGCTCCAGCCGTGGTCGCGATGACCGTCGAGTTCGGCGTATTCTCCGGCAGCGGAGTCTTGCTCGAGATGGCAGGATACTCCGTGGCGACTGCTTTGTTGGCTTCCGCGGCTTCCTTGAAAGACTTGCCTTCCTTCATCGCGGCCAGGATGTTGGAGCGCGCGCTTTCCGCGGCGACTTTGAGTGCCTGTTCGATTTTGTCGGCTTTGAGTTTCTCGGAAATCTTCGCCTTCACCTCCTCCAGCGGACGCACGCCGGCGGGCACGATCGCGGTGACCTGAAAGAAGAGGAATGAATTTTTGTCCTGGGACTCGATGAGCGACTCCACTTCGCCGGCATCGGCCTTGAAGATGATGTCCACGGTGGAGGTGCCGCCACCGGCAGTGAAGGCGAGAATGTCAGCCGGCGGGGCCGCTTTAGTGAAGGTGGCCGTGCGGACAAACGGCTGCGGGGCGGGGGGCGGCACGGGGACGGGAGCGGGAGCCGGTGCGGGCGGAACCTCGACCGGAGGCGCGGCATCGGCCGGGGCTGGAGCGGGGTCCGCCGGGGCACTTTCCGCCGGAGCGGGCGGGGTTTCCGCCGGCGCAGTGTCAGCGGGAGGAGGTGTCGCAGCGGAGGGCTGACCTTCGGCACCGGCGGGGCCTTGAGCGCCGCGGGCGGCATTGGGTTCAGTTTTCGCAGGTTCTTCAGAAGGCGCGGGCGTCGCGTCAGGAGCGGGAGCCGGCGCGGCGTCCGGAGCCGGAGCATTGGCCGGATTTTCAGCAGGCGGCGGTGTGGATTCGGAAGGCGGCGGCACCGGCACGGGCGGCACCGGGGCCGGCGTTTCTGCGGGCGCGGGAGTCGGCGCGGGAATGGCGACTGGAGGAGTCACGGTGCTGGCCGGCACCGGTGCGGCCACGGGCCCGGGCTCCAGCGGTTTGGCGAGCTGCTCAAATGTGGCGCCGCCGCGCTCCGCCGGATCCGCGACGAGGGCATTGCTCAAATCGGACACCTTCTGCAGCCATTCCTTCTTCGCTTTCTCGTTGTCCTTCTGACTTTGAGCGTAGGCCTCCATCTGCCTGGTGTACTCGGCCTGGGCTTTGGTGTAGGCCTCCTGTTTGACTTTGTGGTCCTCCTCCTGCTTTTTCCATTCCTCCTCCTTCATTTTCCTCTCCTCCTCCGGCAGGGGGGAAAAGTCAGGCTTGGCGGGCAGCGCGGGCACCGGCTGCGGTGGAGCGGGGGCGATCGCGGTGAACTTCGGAGCCTGGGTGATGCAATACTTCACCGTGCGCTGCTCTTCCGTCAGGATGACCGGATCGGGTGAAACGGAGGTGTCGGCGTCGTCCTGTTTGGCCTTCTCCTCGTCGTAGAATTTCTGAATGTCTTCGTCGGTGACCGTCTGATTTTCGTAGTCCTTTTTTGGCAGGAAGGCCGTGGCGACGGTGATGGATTCGTTGGCGCGCGCGAAGTCGGCATCGATTTCCGGAGCGGACGGCGCATAGCTGCCGCCGATGAGCGCGCCGAGCCGTTCGAAGAGGATCACGTCGCGCACCGCGCTGTAGAGTTTCGACTCGGTGGCGGACTGGTCTCCGTGCTGGCCGCCGGAGAGGAACTCTTTGAGCTTCGTGCCGTCGAACTGCCCGTTGGTGCGGAAGGATTCGAGTTCGGTGATGCGCTTCGTCACATCCTCCTTCTCGACGGCGATGCCGAGGCGCTCGCATTCCTGACGCATCAGGAAAACATTGACGGAGTAATCCACGTCGGCCATGCGTCGGTCGAATGGCGCGGATTCGTCCACGATGGAATGCATGGTGGTGAAGAATTCCTCTGCGGCCTCATCGCCGCCGGCCACCTGGCCGAGGACCGTTTTCTGCTGTTCGATCAGCTCCACGTCGCCCTGCGTCAGATTCGCATCGAAGAGCTGACGCACCACCGCTCCGCTGCCGGCGCGGCCCTGCTGGGTGTTGGGATTGAAAAAGAACGTGAACGAAATGATGACCACGACGGCGATGATCGACATCAGGACGTAGTGGTGCTTGCGGAAGGTCTCGAGCATGGCGTGTGGGAAGGAAAACGCCGCGGGGCCTGCAATGGACAACAGGCCGGGGCGGCGGGGGGCGCGAAACTAGGGGGGAGGCTCACGGGCGGCAACTGAATTCTGGCTCCCTCCCGCGGCGCCGCGGCCACGGCCCGGGCATGGGACGGAACAGGCCGCACCCGGGGAAGAGTGCGGCCTGCCGGCGGGGAGATTGTCGTGTCAGGCGGAATCAGTATTGATCCGTCGTGACGTCATCGGCCCAGAGCCGGAAGAACAGACTGGGATCGCCGACGAGCGGCAGACGGTACTCGTAATCGATGAGTCCGTTGGCGCCGCCGACCTGTATGGGAGTGACATCCGCCCAGTCGGTGAGGTCTTCCGAAATCTGGGGATGGAGCAGTGCCTGGCCGGCGGAGGTGTCGTGGGTGTAGGAGAAGACCAATTCGTCGCCCTCGATGCGCCAGGCGGGAATGGGGCCGGGATCGGCCTGAGTGGGATTGAGACGCAGGGCGTACTCGAGTCCGTTGCGCAGGCCGTCGCCGTCCGGATCCGCCAGCCATCCGCTCACGTCCGGATTGCCCATCTGGGCCGGATCGAAGTAGATCCCGGCCCATTCGTTGTATCCCGGGCGGGTGACGAGGATGTCGATGGTTTTCGGTTTGCTCAGGCCGAGCATGTTGCCGGCATAGACATTGACGGAATAGCGCCCGGGATTGACCGGCACCACTTCGAGCTGGCCGGTGAGCCGGTTCAGCTTCACGAGGATGAAGTTGGCGTTCTGGTTCGTGTTGTCAGGATTGCGGACCACCATCCAGAGTTCGTCGAGAGTCAACTCGACGCCTTTCTGGAACTGGAACAGGCCGCCCACCGGTCCCTCCGTGGGCGCGGGAGGCCAGGTGGCGGGACGCAGCGCCGGATCGAGCTGATAGGAAATCCACATGGGAGATTCCGGCTGAACCGGCACGGGGTCCGGGAATGTCAGGGTGGAAAGCGGCAGCATCACTTCCGGGTCCAGGGCATCGCGCGCCTGGGGCGGGAAGAACTCGAAGTAATCCACCGGCGGATTGGAGGGCTGCACCGGCGAGTAAATGGGGACGACGGTGCCGTCGTCGCGGACGACGGTGTCTTGCCAGAAATCCCAGCTGGTGACGGGGAAGATGACTTCGCCGGTGGCGGGGTCGCGTCCCAGTTCCTGAACTTTCAGCTGGGAAACGACAGGATCGGTGCCGGGTCCGAACCGCAGGGCACCGCCGTCCACGACAGGAGGGCTGTTGTAGATGCCTTTGGTATAACAGCCATGATAAGTGATGCCCACGCCTTCGAGACGCTGGGACTGGGCATCTGTGGGATTGGCGATGGGCACGTACACCGGATCCGAAATGTTGGGCGTGAGAGTGGAGCCCTGCTTGGTCGCATCGCGGATGGTGATCTTCCATGTGCCTCCGGAATTGGCTTCCACGAGCGTGCCCCAGTGGCGGATGGTGGAGAAGGTCCAGTCGGTCGGGTCGCGGAGCGCCACTTCCGAAATATGATAGCGGCTTTCGTTGTAGTCGTCGCGGTGCTGGAGAAAGAGTTCACTTTCGAGTGGTCTTCCATCCCAGCCCACCTGGGGCGGGGCGATGAGTTTGACTTCGAGGTCGCCGCGGCGTTTGTGATAGAAGCGGACGCGGACCTCGATGTGCTCCACGCGCATGCCGGCCGGGGGGCCGGGCACGATGATCTCCACCGGACGGTTTTCGTCATCGGGAATGAGCGGGCCGGTCATGATGGGGAAATAGAGTCCCCCGGTCTCGGTATTGCGGATGGCGACACTGTTTCCGAAGGTGGGCGAGGTGACATCGCGGCGGATCGGGGGCAGGGGATTGACCGGCAGATTGGTCCACTTTTTGGCGATTTTGACCGCCTTGTCGGCATCCACCAGACCGGTGCCGTAGGAATGGTGCACGGGCTTACCGAGCGGCGACATGCGCCACTGGGCTCCGGTTTTCAGGCGATAGGGATACCCGCCGATGGTCACGGTGATAGAGCCGTCGGGCAGGATGTCGCGATTCACATCCACGCGCACGTCGTTGCAGGTGCGGCCGGAACGCAGGAGGATTTCCTTGATGTCCCGGGCCTGGAGTTCGGGGTTCGCCTCCAGCATGAGGGCGACCACACCCGCGACTTCAGCCGCGGCGGCGGAGGTGCCGCTGACGTTGAAATCCACGCCGTTGTTGGTGCGGATGGTGGGCACGCCCTGACTGATGCGCCGGTAGCGCTGGATGACATCGTCCGGACTGATGGGATGATTCTTGACGAACGGGCGGTTGGGCGGAAATCCGGGCGGGCGGCTGGGCCAGTTCAACTGCGGCGGCAGTTCATCGATGCCGCTGACGCCCACGCACACGATCCCGGCGCCGGGATTGGAATAAGCCTGCCCGCGGCCAAGATCACTGACAGCTCCGACGGGGATTTGATAGATGCTGTTCTTGAGTTCGTGGTAATTGATGTTGTTGTGGCCGGTGCCGCCGTTGCCGGCGGAGGTCACGTAGGCGACGCCCTTGAGCGCGCGGCCCTTGGTGGCGCCGAATCGGATGGCGCGCTTCCAGAGCCAGTCCTCCGGATAGAGATCGAGGGCATCTCCGGTGGCGTTGGAGGAGTGGGCGTTGAGACAAACTTCAAAGAAGAGGAAGCCGGTGCGGTCTTCGTCGAGAAAATCGCCGTCTCCGTCGGTGTCCTTGATGGTGATCGGCTCGGAATAGGCAAAAGCGTCCGCCCAGTCGAAATCATCGACGAATCCCTTGATGGCGACGGCACTGTGAAAGGTGCACTTCGGGGCCACGCCGGCAATGCGGCTGCCGACGGGTTTGATGCGCGCCCCCACGATGCCTGCCAGCGAGGTGCCGTGAGAATCGGTGGCGGCATTCACCGGGTCGGGAGTATGCCGCTGCGTGAAATAATTGTAGTGGCGGCTGTTGTTCGGATCCACGGCGCCGAGGAGATCGCCGTGGGAGCGCTGCACGCCGTCGTCGATGATGAGGACTTTGCGCAGCCGGCCGCTGATGGGCTCGTTGAAGTCCCCGATGTTTTCCCATGCGAGGGGCAGGCGAAGGTCCGCCATTTCTCCCTGGAACTTCGGTGTCTGGACACTGTCGTAGGGGATGGGCGGAAAGTCGTTGAGGTCCACGCGGGCGGGGACGGAATTGCGCGGCCGGCCAAAGAGCAGGTAGCCGCCGAGCGGTTCGGTGAGCACCGGCACGAGCGGGGGCGGCACAGGAATGCTGGGGATGCTGTTGGCCCACCATTGATAGGCGCTGGTGCCGATGATTTCGCCGAGGAATGCCGGAGGAGTCCAGCCGTCCACATTGTCCGTCAGGGGCCGCGGGGAGTACTCCGGACCGCCGCCACTGAAGAACTGCACCTGTGAGGGCAGCATTTCCGGAATGCGCTGCGAGGCGACGATGACCCATGCATCGAGCGCCCCGGGAGTGGTGCGCAGCCGCTCCGCGGCATCGATGGCTTCGAGCGCGGTGCCATACGAGAGGACCAGCGCCTCTTCGGCATAGTGCGGGCGCTCCGCCAGCAGGGCGCCGGAATTCCTCGCAAACACGGAGGGCGACACGCCTTCCGCGAGGACGACACACACGCGGCGTGTCAGGAGAATTTTGTGCTCGTCGAGGCGCGGCCGTCCGTGGGCGTAGGCAATGAGGTCCACCCGGTCCAGCCCCTGACTGTCGAGACGGCTCGCTTCCAGGTCGGTGAAGTGCAATCCGTTCACGCCGCCAAGTTCCTTCACGAAACCGTGCGCGTGCTGCGGCCGCACGTGCACGCGGTCAGTCAGGATTTCCAGCCTGCTGAGCCGTCCCCGGACGCGCAGCGTGCGCGTTTCACTGGGGGCCGCAGCGAGGCCGGCGGGAACGATCCATTTTGGCGGCAGAATTTCATCCGGCGGGATGACAGTCTCCGGCGAGGTTGAATTTTCCGCGCCGCCGGCCGCAGCGGATTTGTCAGGTGCGGTAACGGTCGCGGGCGGCGTGCTGGTTTGCTTCGCGGTGCCAACCATGAGGCTGGTACCCACGGCGCCGCCGGCGGGAATTGTCGTGTCCGGGGTGAGGCGCTCCTTCACCGGCGTCTGGGCAGACAGGACCGCGGTCAACAGGGGCAGTGAAAACAGGAGGGGAGAAGTTTTCATGGAGATGAATTTGCTTTGTAAATACAGCAGGCCTTCCATTAAGGAAATGAAAATTCCGGTCGGCCCGGAAAAAATTTAGGGAATCTCCCTGGAAAACCCCGGGGAGAATCCGGAGGGAGCGGACAAGGCTCATTTCGGCTGCGAGACCACCGGAGTGCCGGGAGTGCCGGGCTTGAACTGGTGTTCCATTTCCTGAATGAAGCTCTCGGTGTCGGCGGCCGGACCGTGCATCATGGTATTGGAATGCAGCAGGAGCTTCGGCATCCGGATGGTTTCCGTGGTGAGGCGGGCGAAGTTGCCGAGGTTTTCGGTGATTTGGGATTTCACCGCGGCATCCTCCTGCGCGGCGAGGACCGCGTCCCCGGCGAGGGACACGGCCCTGGCTCTGGCGGCAGCGACGGCAGCCGGCCGCACGGGCAGCTCCAGCGACATCAGGTAGGCGTGGAATTCTGCAAAGACACTCCGGTTGGTGTGCCAGACGGCGAGCGCGAGATGCGCCAGTTCGCAGGCGCCTTCATGGTTGGAAACGTTCGGGCGCAGGAAGGGATTGCAATTCCGGTGCAGCGGAGTCGGCAGCACCACCACGCTGAACACCCCGGGCCACTTCTGCTGCAGCGCCTTCAAATCGCCCGACAACAGACGGCATGACGTGCAGGTGTAGTCGAAGAATTCAACGAGTACCACTTTGGCATCCGGACTGCCCAGAATCGGCAGCGCCGCCGCGTCGAAGTTCAGCCGCCCTTCGAAAAAGCTGACCATGCGCGACGCCTGGCCCGCCGCAGCGGGTATCGTCGCCGGGCGCGGAACCGGCGCCGCTTCTTTCAATCCGCCGGATGTGATCAAGTGAGTTGCCGGACGCGGCCCCCAGACCTGGCCCGCTGCGAGGACGCCGATGACCGCCAGTCCCGTGAGCGACGCCGCCGCGAGCAGTCCGCGGCCGCCCTCCCGCTGCGCCTGCACCGCGGAATGCAACAGAATGCCCGCCACGGTGAGTCCTGTGAGGTGGAGCGCGAGGCACCATGGACAGAAGGCGGATTCCTTGCGGTAGAGCCACGCCATGAGACACAGGAAATAGACCGCCGCACCGGCAAGGATGAAGCCCGCGGCCGCCAGCAGCTGATCCCCGGCGCGGCCGAACGACCGGTGCACCCCTGGAATCGTCAGGACTATAATGCCCAGGTAGAGCAGTCCGGCGCAGAGCGTCACCGGCACGCGCAGCCATTCGGACCACCGGCTGCCAAGGACTTGAGAGCAGCCGCCGTCCGCGCCGCATCCGGCGAGACTGGTAATCGTGCCATTGAGCTTCAAGGCATAAAGCACGAAGCACACGGTCATGGCCGCGAAGCTGAGAATCCGCACCGCCCACAGCAAAAAGGGGCGCGCCGGTAAATGGAGAGGCATGGGGCCATGCTATGCGCTGCGCCCCGCTGTCCAGTGCAGACTTTTCCTGCGGCGGTTCCCGCGATTTTCCGCTGGCATCGAGCCCTTCCGTCAGCTTCGCCCCGCGTGAGTGGGGTGAATCAAGGCACGGAAGCCGGTGCCGCGGCCGCGGTCTCCTCAGGCAGTTCGTAATTCTGCGGCTTGTCCGCCAGCACGCCGGCCTGCTTGCGCCGCGCCCATTCGGCGTCGTAGAGCCTTAACTGATCCGGCCGCACACTGCGCCAGGCGTTGTTCTCATCCATCAGCGTGATTTGCTCCGGCGTGGCGCGCACCATTTTGGCCAGCAGCGAAGTGCCCGCGGTGCTCGTCCACAGGCGGTAGCCCTGGGAGGTGAGGCGCTCGACGCGCTCCTGCTGATAGCGGCGGCGCTCGGAGAACCGCTTCTCCGCCTCCTTGAGCTGTTCCAGAATCCCGTTCGCGCTGCTGTAAACCACACCGGCCTCGTCCTTGACGCGGCGGTAGCCGGTGATGCGTTTGATCTCCTGGCCGCGGTCGTCGAGCATGACCAGCGCCGGGAAGCCGCGGATTTTGAACTTCTCCCTGACCATATTCAGCACGGCCAGCTTCTGCTCGCTGTAGCCTTTGCCGGGGCTGCCGGTGGGATACTCCAGCTTTGTCAGGACCAGCCGGGCGGCGGCGAATTCATTGAATTCCGGCAGCACGAGCAGATCGTCGTTGAGCCAGACTGTGGGACACGGGCCGTCGATGCGCTGGGCGAAAAAAATCAGCAGCGCGCGGCCCTGTTCGGCGGACATGCGGCGCGCCTCGTAGGGACTGCGGATCCACTGCGCCCGCGTCGCGAGTTCCAC
Source organism: uncultured Akkermansia sp. (assembly GCA_964523105.1). GTDB lineage: Bacteria > Verrucomicrobiota > Verrucomicrobiia > Verrucomicrobiales > V1-33 > V1-33. Next base: position 12,145 of record CAZFZN010000041.1, on the reverse strand, counting down.
GGAAGCGGCCGGCAGCAAATCCCCGCCGGCGGGTTGATCCTGTTCCGCCGGGAGAATGTCAGGCTCCGGCGGGCCCTGCGGCAGTTCCTCGCGGAATTTCGGCACCGTGAGCCCCGGAATGTAGGGAATCTCCGGCATGGGTTCGCCGTCGGAAGGCGCGCCGGGCGCTTCGATGTCCTGAAATGCCTCGAGGCTGTCGCCTTCCGGTGCCGGAAGAATCGGGGCGTATTCCGGCGGCAGCATGCCGGTCTCGTCAATTTCGTCAGGCACCACGTCCGGCGGCGGCGCGTCCCCGCGGCGCGGGAGCAGCGGCTCGAAGGGCTGGCGCGATGGAACCGTGTCGTCCAAAACCGGCAGCGGAGGCTCGGGTATGCCGTTGGGTGCCGCCGGGAGCATCATGGCGGAACAAAAAAGCAAAAGCAGTGGACGGCGGGGAGACATGGGAAGTAGCGGCAGTGCGTTGCCCCGAAGGGCATTAAGCCGGACTGAACCCGGCCCCATAATCAACTCCGGCGCGGAGGCAATCGCTTCCTTGACACCGGAGGGCAGGGGGCTAAGGGACGCCTCCCTTTTTCCTGGCGCCGCCTGGATCACGGGCGCCGGGTGGTTTTCCGGCACCGCTGCCGGCACCGGATTCACCTCCCACCTTTCCTGTTATGGCCAACGTCCAAGTCATCCTCAAAGAAAAAATCGCAGCCCTCGGCGCCGAAGCCGACATCGTGTCCGTGAAGGCCGGCTACGCCCGCAATTATCTCCTGCCGCAGGGCAAGGCCTATGCCGCCACCGCCGGCAACATGCGCCAGCTCGCCGCTCTGCAGGCCCGCCGCGCCGAGCGCGAGGCCGCCGAGAAGGCCGAAGCCCAAAACGTGGCCGCCCGTCTGCGCAAGGCGACGCTCAAGCTCGAACTCGCCATCGGTCAGGGTGGCAAGGCTTTTGGCGCCATCACCGCCGCCGACATCGCCGCCGCCATTGCCGATCAACTCAAAGTCACCGTGGACCGCCACGCCATCGATCTCGACAAGCCGATCAAGACCACTGGCAAACACGAGATCAGCGTGCGCGTGCATCCGGAGGTGGAGGCGGCCGTGAAGCTGAACGTCACGACGCCGGAAGCGCCCGCCGCGGAAGGTGAGGACGCAGCGTCCGAAAGCTGATCTTCCGTCAGGGAGCGGAGTGCCTCCGCAGCGGCGGTGTTAGATTTCGACTCATGATCCGCGATGACACCATCGCCGCCATCGCCTCGCCCGCCGGCACAGGCGCTGTGGCGCTGATTCGTCTGAGCGGCCCCGCCGCGGGGGAAATCTTTGCCAGGGTGTGGCGCGGAGGGAAGACGCCGGCGCGCCGCGCGGTGCTCGGCGCGGTGGCCGAAGGCGAAATCGTGATCGATTCCGTGATCGCCATCCGGTTCCAGGGGCCGGCGAGTTTCACCGGCGAGGACACTTTCGAGATTTCCTGCCACGGCGGCGTACTGGTGACGCGGCGCATTCTCGAAGCCCTCTTCCGCGCCGGCGCGCGGCCGGCGGAGCCGGGGGAGTTCACGCGCCGGGCGTGGCTCAACGGCAAGCTCGACCTGACGCAGGCGGAGGCGGTGATGGATGTCATCTCTGCACAAACGGATATGGCACTGCGGGCGGCGCAGCGGCAGCTCGAAGGTGCGATCGGTCAGCGGGTCACCGCACTGCGGGATGAACTGCTCGGCGTGCTCGCTCACGTCGAAGCTTATATCGATTTTCCGGAGGAGGACATCAGTCCGGACACCGGCACGGTGCTGCGCGGGCACATCGAGTCGGTGCGCCAGGGCATCGCGGAACTGCTCGCGACCGCGGAGGAGGGCCGCATTCTGCGCGAGGGGGCGCGCACGGTGCTGGCCGGAGAGCCCAATGCCGGAAAGAGCAGCCTGCTCAACCGCCTGCTGGGATTCGAGCGCGCCATTGTCAGTGAACAGCCGGGCACGACCCGCGATACGATCGAGGAGGTGATCGCCCTCCGCGGCATTCCGCTGCGGCTGGTGGACACGGCCGGGCTGCGGGAAACGGCGGAGGCCGTCGAACGCGAGGGCGTGGCCCGCACACGCCGCATGGTGGAAACCGCCGACCTCGTGCTGGAAGTGGCGGACGCCAGCCGGCCGCCGGGCGCGCCCGTGCTCCCTCCGGAATCCGGCGCGAAGCATGTCCTCGTCCTGAACAAATGCGATCTGGGAATGCATGAAGCCTGGCAGGGCCGCGGCGGCGTCGGAATATCCTGCCTCACCGGCGCGGGCATGGACACCCTGACAAGCGCCGTGGTGCAGGCGCTCGCCGGTGAAGGCAGTGGCTTCACCGGCATGGAGGCGGCGGTCAATGCGCGGCACCAGGCCTGCCTCGAACGCGCCGCGGCTTCCCTGCACGCTGCTCTGACACAACTCGACGCCGGCGCCGCGCCCGAGTTCGTGGCGCTGGATCTGCGCGAGGCGCTTGCTGCCCTGGGTGAAATCGCAGGCAAAACGGACACCGAAGACCTGCTCGGGGTCATCTTCTCCCGCTTCTGCATCGGGAAGTGATTACGGAAAACGGAGCCGCGGGCATCCGCTTCAGCCGCCTGCGCTACTTTGCGTTAGGGGTCACGCTGATGTTGTCCACATAGACGGGCACTTTGCCCTGGAGGGCGAAGCCGTAGAGACCGGGGGAGCCTTTGGTGTGGGCGATTTTGTGCGGGGCTTCCAGCGTCCATGCCTCCGGCTCCGCCTGGCCCCTGGGCCAGACCTTGGCGCGGATAATGCCGCTGCCGCCGGGTTTGACTTCGACGCTGGTTTTGAGCGTGTACCATGTATTCGCGGCGACGGGAAAAGGGGCGGCGACTTTGAGGCGCTCCTGGTTGGAACTGACTTCGATTTCGTTGGCGTTGCCTTTCAGGGCGATGAGGTAGCGCTGGTTGATGACGCCGACTTCGCCCTTCATGCGGCGGCTGCCGCCGGTCATCACATCGGCCTGCATGGTGTAGTTGCTCATGCCGGAACTGCCGATGAAGGAGAAGGCGCGCTGGAAGAAGACGGGGGCCATGGTTTTGGCCAGCACTTTGTTGCCGTCCACGTCGCGGACCTCCCATTTGAAGCGCGCTCCGATCCACGGCAGCGGCGGATAGGCGAACTTGACGCCGGCGGCGGCTTCCTCCGCGGTGGCGGCCGTGACGGGCGCGTCGCCGGGCGGTGCCGGGGTCGAGGGCGGCGGCGCTGTGAGCGGCTTGACGGTGACGCCGTCAGCAAGGGTGACCTGGTTGATGTCCGTTTTATCAAAATCCTCTGCGATCGGCAAATCCTGCAGGACGCGCCCGCGGATGACGCCATAGGCGCTGCCACTGGTGGCTTTGAATGCCCCGGCGCTCAAATTGGCCTGCGGGCCGGCTGCGAGTTCGCCTTTGTCATTGAAGGCGGCGTCCAGCGTGGCGCGAACCCGGGCCGTGGGCGGAATGAAGGACTCCCACTTCGCGTCTGTGACAGGGCCGGCCGGGAACCCGACGGCATCGATGCCCCGCAGCGTGAAGCTCTGCGATTTTCCAGGATAAAGAATCACCTCCTGGGGCATGATCTGGAGCGCCGCGACGGGGCCGGGCTGCTTTTTCGCCAGCAGTTCCCATTCGCCCTGACCGCTCACTTCCTGACCGATTTCGAAGCAATAGACGTGTCGCGTGGTCGTGAGGTAGAGCCGGCCGTTCATGATGGCGGGCGCTCCGAAGGCGAAGCCCTCCAGTTTCACGCGGTGCAGGATCTCTCCTTTCTCCCGGGAGGGTTTAATGACGTAGAGCAGGCCGTCCTCGCTGGCAGTGTCATTGAGAATGGGGACGTAGAGGCGTCCGTCGGCCCACGCGGGCGAGGAGTGCAGGTTTCCGGGGCCGAGCTTGAGATCCCACAATTGCTGGCCGGTGGCGGGGTCCACGCAGTTGAGCACGCCGCTGGTGATGACCTGGAAGAGCAGGCCGTCGGCATAAACGGGACTGCTGGTTTCCGCGGGCAGGGGCAGCCGCCAGGCTTCGACGGAGGCGTCGAGCTGGGGCACGGGATCCTCCGGCGGTCCGGGCGGCAGCGGCTTGTCAGGAATTTTGATGGCCGTCATGCGTCCGGTCTCAGCGGCATCAGCGTTTTCCTTGTCGTGAATGCAGATCATCTTGCCATCCACGACGATGGCGGAGGAGTTGATGCCGCCCTTGGCGGTATACCAGCGCCAGAGCGGCTTGCCGGTCAGCGCATTGATGGCGGCGAAATGCCCGCAGCCGGTGCCGAGATACATGGCGGGGATGCCGTTCCACATTTGGATGAAGCCGGTGCCGAAGGAGTTGTCTTTGGGCTGGGCGCCGGGCGTGCTGACCCAGACGAGCTGGCCGGTGGTTTTGTGAAAGGCGTAGAGCCGGTCGCGCGCCGGGCCGTCGCCGCCCCAGTTGGCAGTGATGCCGCGGACGATGACAAGATCGCCGACCAGGACCGGGCCGCCGTTGCGTCCGTTGGGAAAGGTGAGGCGTCCGTAGTCCTCCATCATGCTGTGATGAAAGATCACTTTGCCGTCGCGGGTCGCGCCGAAGAATTCCCCTGCGGTGGTGATCATATAGACGTTGCCGGTTTCCGGATCGAGCGCGGGGTGCCCGATGCTGTAGCGCGTGTAGGAGTTGTCGCTGAGGAAGTCGGAAAAGTTCAATTCCCAGAGGCGCTTGCCGGTGGCGGCGTCGAGGCAGGTGAGGGACTCCTGCATGGCGTCGCTTTCGCCGTGATAGCCATAGACGAAGAGCCGGCCATCCGCGCCCACGAGGCTGCCGCGGCTGAAGAGGTCGTAGGTCCACACCGGCGTTTCCTTGAAGCCGGGCTTGCCGTATTTCTCGGCACTGCGCCCGTCCTGAGTGGGGCCGCGCCAGCGGTACCAGTTGTCGGCGAAGGCCGGGGAAAGCGTCAGAGAAAGGGCCGCGGCGGCAAGGACACGAAGTGTGGAGGGACGGGAGGATTTCATGGGAGTGGAACCGGTGGGCAGCGGATAACGGCAGCCGTTGGGGAGGTCTTGCAACCCTGAATCGGACTCGCGATGCGGAGGGGAGGAAACCCTACCGGAGCAGTTCGATGCGGTCGTAAAGGATGGGACGGTAGGCGAAGGGAGCCCCCTGGATGGCGGCGCGCAGCAGGCCCGGGGGGGCGGGCACGGTGCAGGCGACAGAGGGTTTGTCAGGACGCGACTCGCCCTCTTTCCAGACGCGGCCCGCGAATTCGCTGCCGCGGACCCGCAGCTCCAGCCAGAGCGGCACGGCCGGATCCCACGTCCAGGGTGCGGAGGCGAGCACCTGCTCTCCGGCGGTGGTGATTTCCACGACACCGGTGGCGGGCACGGCCCGGAGCATGAGCGGGGCGCGGTCGTCCTCCAGACTCACCGCAAACCTCGGCCGGGCGCGGCGGGTGCGTTCGCCGGTCATGCGGGCGCGCACGCCGCCGCTGCCGCGGATCAGATGGACGCTGCGCAGGCTCCCCTCGCCCATCGGCTCCGGCAGCAGCGCCAGCACGGTGCGTCCGTCTTTTTCCTGCAGCTGGAAATTGCCCGCGTTGACATCCCATCCGGGAATCTTGCCGCCCGGCTGCAGCGCAGCGAAATCCACCGCCTGCCATGACTCCTCCGCGGGCGGAGGGACGGTGCCGGACGGCCCGGAGGCCGCCGGTTTCTGAGCGAAGAACCACCACCCCAGCAGCGCGGCACAGAGCAGCGGCACCAGCAGCGGAAGCATTTTTTTCCAGCCGGCCATGCAATGCGGAGAGCGATCCCGCCGGGGCCGTCAGCGCCGGCGGTTACCTGGCGCCAAAGGCGTAAATCTGGCTCATGGTCATGACGTAGAGCGTGTCATTGGCGTACACCGGGGTGGCGTAGAGCGGGCCGGGAAAGTCAATGACGGCGATTTTTTCCAGCGTCCGGCCGGCTTTGAGAATGTGCAGTTCGCCCTCTTCGTTCCCCACGTAGAGTTTGCCGTCCACATAGAGCGTGCTGCCCCAGATGTGGCCAAGGGTGTCGTACTGGGCCAGCTTCGCCCCGGTGTGGGCATCGAGCGCATGGACGAGGCCGGAGTAGTCGGCAATATAGACCACGTCGTTGACAATGGAAGGCGTGGAGATGGCGCGGTTGATCTCCTTGTAGGTCCAAACGGCCTTGCCGCTCAGGTCACCGGTTTTGGAGGGATCGATGCAGCTCAGGCAGCCCTTGCCTTCGCCGTGTTCCGGATCCTGACCGATGGCGACATAGACCTTGTCTTTATAAATCACGGGCGTGGAGATGACTTCCGACGGACCGTCATAGGTGTTGTAGGCGCGCTTCTTGCCCGTTTCATCCGTGCGGTATTCCGGCGGGTTGGCGTCGTAGCGCCAGATTTCATCGATCACATTGAAGTCCTCCTCTTTTTTGGTGAAGGTGAGGCCGAAGCCGTAGAGGAATCCGTCGCCGCCGCCGAAGATGATCTGCTGTTTGCCGCCCACCGTGATCAGTCCCGGGCTGGCCCACGAGCAGTGGAGCATGTTCCTGCTGATGCCGCTGTCGTCCTCACCCAGCAGCTTGCCGGTTTTCTTGTCGAGGCAGATGAGGCTGGGCGCATTGGGGTTGGGAATGTTGGTATGCGTCCAGTCCACGCCGTTGCTGGTGGTGACGTAGAGGCGGTCGCCCACGATGAGCACGTTGCTGCTGGTGACGTTGTGCGGGAAGACGCCGCATTCCTCGCGCATGTCGAACGTCCAGATAATGTCGGCATCGGTGTCGCCCGGGGCGATGATTTTGTTGTCGAGGGTGCTCAGGTATTTGGCTTCGTCCTGGAATCCCTGATTGCCGTCCTTGAGCCCCTCCATGTCGAGGCAGACGACTTCGCAGCGGTTGGTGGGCAGATAGACGTACTTGCCCTCCACGTTGCCGCCGGAGCACATGCCCAGCAGTTCCCAGTCTGAGACTTTGCCGGTGCCCAGCTTCGGTGAGGCAAACTGCCAGACCATCTTGCCGGTCTTTTCATCGAGGGCCAGCAGGACGGAGCGGTCCTCCGCGGTGACCCGCCCGTTGTCCTTGTTCTTTATCTGATATTTCGAGTCGAAGGGATTCTCGTTGTTGGTGCCGAGCAGCACTTTTCCCTGACTGACGGCGACGGTGCCATAGGCCTGCGATCCCAGCTTGGTGGCCCACTTCAGGCCTTTGGTGGTGGAAAGATCCACCTCGTCCTTGCCCTTGATCTTCTTTCCGGGATCGAAGTCCACCGGGGGATTTTTACCCTCTGCCACCATGTTGCGGGTGACGTTGCCGCCCCACATCGGCCAGTCGCCCGGCCTGACCGCGGAAGCGGTTTCGGCGGCCCGTGCCGTCGGGAGGATCAGCAGGCCGCTGGAACAGATGCCCAGCGGCAGCAGGACAGAGAGAATGGGGAGCACAGTGCGGTTCATAGATGGTGGCGATTGTTCGGGGAAGTGACTGTAACGCAACCACGTTCCTCTCCTTTCCATGCTCCGCGGAAGCGGATGCCGCGAATGGTCGAGTCCGCAGGCCAAGCCTGGACTTGCCCGATGGCCCGGATAGAATTACCGGGACTGCCATGCCCGCCGCTGTGCGCACTCCTGACAACGCTCCTCCGCTCATTTTCGACTGGAAGCGCCGGCGCGGAGCGAAGCGGAGGCTGGTCATGTGGCTTCTCGTGGTGGCCGCCGGCCTTGCGGCCATGTTTTATCTGTTTCGCGTGGCCACACCGCTGGCGGGACGGAAACCTCCGCCGCAGCAGGCCGTGCTCTATCTTCCGGCGGCGGATCCGGAAGTCCGGGCACTGCTGGCCCGGATCAGCGACCGGTTTCCCGGGGCCATGCTGCGCCCGGCGGATCACAATATGGCCGCAGATTTGCAGGCGCTGGAAAAAGTCACGCCGCGCTGGGAGCCGACCTGGGCCGCGCACCGCGCCGTGCTCAAGCCGTTCGGGCTGCCCGCGGTGCCGCAGGAACTGCCGCCGCTTTTCACCCCGGGCAGCGCGCTGCTGCCGGGCGACACGCCGTCGTCTCCGCTCCCTCCTCCTCCGGCGAAAGTAAATCCTGCGCCATTCCTCGTGCTCGATGCGGCCGCGGGAGGACGCACGGTCGTGCAGGCTCCGGTTTGGCCCGCCGATTTGGCGGATGAAACGTGGCCCGCCACCAACAGTGTTCCTTTTATGCTGGGTCTCGACCGTCACGGGCGCGTGGTTTTTTGCCTGCCCGTTTCGCCGGCCACCGGCATCGACCTCGAAGCCATGCGGGGCGTATTGACCGGGGTCAGGTTCAATTCCGTGTCGGCGGGCGGCCTCGAGTGGGTGGGGGCGTCCGTGCGCTGGTGACGGCGCCGCGCCCCTCACGCGCCGAATTGCATTTCGTAGAGTCCGCGGTAGATGGCACTGCTTTCCATGAGCTCCGCATGCGTGCCCGCGGCGCTCACCGTGCCCTGCTCCATGACCACGATCTTGTCGCTGCTGATCACCGTGCTCAAACGGTGCGCGATGGCGAGCACGGTCTTCCCCTCCGCGAGGTCGGCTATGGCTTCCTGGACAAAACGCTCGGCCTCGGTGTCGAGGGCGCTCATGGCTTCATCCAGAAGGAGAACGGGCGCGTTCTTCAATATGGCGCGCGCAATGGAAATGCGCTGGCGCTGCCCGCCGCTCAAGAGGCTGCCTTTGTCGCCGATGACCGTCTCATATCCCTGCGGCTGCGCGAGAATGAAGTCATGCGCGTGGGCGCGTCGCGCCGCTTCCTGAATTTCCGCCTCCGTGGCGTCGAGCCGGCCATAGCGGATGTTCTCCATGATCGTGTCGTGAAACAGAAACACATCCTGACTGACGACGCCGATCTGCGAGCGCAGCGAAGCCTGGGTGACGCCGCGAATATCGTGCCCGTCGAGCAGAATGCGCCCTGACTGCGGATCGTAGAGCCGCAGCAGGAGATGGAAGATGGTGCTCTTGCCCGCTCCGCTGCGGCCCACAAAGGCCACGGTCTGGCGCGGGGCGATTTCCAGATTCACGCGCTTCACCGCCGGGGCCTCCGCGTGATAGTCGAAGGTGACGTCTTCAAACGAAATGCGCCCCTCCGCCGGAGCCGGCAGGGCTTTGGCATCCGGTGCATCCTTCACAGCGGCCTCGCGGTCGTAGAGGTCGAAGATGTTGGTCGTGGCCGCGTAGCAGCGATGCAGCATCACCGGCACGCGGCTCAGCGTCTTGGCCGGCTGGTAGAGGGAGATGAACCCAACGTTCAGCGAGACAAAATCCGCGGCCGACATGCCGACGACTGCACCATAGACGAAAGCCCCGGCAATGCCCACAGCGGCCATGACTTCCACGGCAGGGCCGGTGATTTCCAGCGCGCGCCGCCATTTGAGCATGTTGGAAAGCATGAGCCAATTGGACTTCTGAAAGCGTTCGGTCTCATAAGCCTCGCGGTTGTAGGCCTTCACTTCACGCACGCCGATGAGTGCCTCCTGCATGATGACGCTCATGTTGCCGGCTTCGCGCTCCTCCGCCGCAGCCAGCCGGCGCACTTTCTTCCCCACCATGCTCACCGGTATGATGCAGAGCGGAAACAGGATGAAAGCCATCAGCGTGAACTTCGGATCGATCCAAAAGAGCGCCACCAAGGCGCCGAGAATGGAGAGCGGGTCTTTGATGATGGAGCCGGAGACGCTGGCCAGCGTTTCCTGCGCGGTGCGCGTCTGCACGAGGATAGTCTGCATGAGGTCGCCGGACTTCCGCGCATTGAAAAACTCCAGTGACTGCCCCATGATCCGGGCAAAGAGGCGGCTGCGGATGTCATTGAGCACCCGCACACTGACCCACGAGAGATTGTAGGCATTGAAATAACCCGCAGCGGCGCGCAGCAGCATCAGACCGGGCAGAATCGCGCAGTAGAGGACCAGGGTCAGCGTGTCCGGACGCGGCGCGCCGGAGCTTTCGGGAAAAACCACGTTGCCGACAAACTTGACGGCGTAAATGAGCAGCGCTCCGAGCCCGCCATAGACCGCGCCCGCCACCAGACCGACAACGAAGCGGCCGCGATAGGGCGTGAGGAATCCAAAGAGCCGCCGGTACGGCCCGCGCGCAGCGGTGACGAACTCGCTGGCGGAGATGCGCTTTTTCTCCTCACGGGGAATGGACATGCGGCGGCGAGTGTTCCCGCGCGTCACAGTCGCGCAAGGAGGGATGTGAGAGTCACCCTGCTCCGCGAAAAAAGTCAGGAAAAGAACCGCTTCGCCTTCTGGAAGAACGATTCCGCAATCGGCTCGTTCTGCTCGCCGGTGGAATCGCTGAAGGCCTTCAGCTTCTCCTTCTGCTCCGCGTTGAGATTGGTGGGCACCTCCACCTGCACGCGCACAAGGAGGTCGCCCTTCCCGCCGCTGTTGAGAATCGGCATCCCTTTGGCGCGGAGCCGGAAGATCGTGTTGCTCTGAGTGCCCGCGGGCACTTTGAGCGAGGCTTTGCCGTCGAGCGTCGGCACTGTCAGTTCCCCGCCCAGCGCGGCTTTGGCGAAACTGACCGGAACTTCACAGTAAAGGTCGCTCCCGTCGCGCTCGAAGACCTCGTGCTTCTTCAAATGCATCACGACATACAAGTCGCCCGCCGGGCCGCCGCGGGCTCCCGCGTCTCCGTTGCCGGCGCTGCGCAGCCGCGAGCCGTCGGTGATGCCGGGCGGGATGCGCAGCTTGATGCGTCCGGTCTTCTCCACGCGTCCGTGACCGTCACAGGCGCTGCACGGGTGCGAAATGATCTGCCCCTGACCGCCGCAGTCCGGACACGGCTGCTGCACCTGGAAGAATCCGCGCGTCGTCACCACCTGACCGGCACCTCCGCAGGTCGGACAGGATTTGACACCGCCGGGCTTGCTGCTGCCGCTGCCCCGGCACTTCTCGCACTCGTGGGCGCGCTCCAGTTCCACCTGCTTCTCCGTGCCGCGCGCCGCCTCCTCGAGCGTGATCTGCAAATCATAGCGCAGGTCGCTGCCGCGCACCGCGCCGGAACGGTCGCGCTGGCGGCCGCCGCCGAAAAATTCCTCGAAAATGCCGCCGCCCCCGCCTCCGAAGACTTCGCGGAAAATATCGAACGGATCGTGAAATCCGCCCCCGCGCCCGGCGGAAGCCGCGCCGCCCGCCTGAAACGCCGAGTGCCCGTAGCGGTCGTAGGCCGCACGCTTCTGCTCGTCGCTCAGCACGTCGTAGGCCTCACCGATTTCCTTGAACTTCTCCTCCGCCGCCTTGTCGCCGGGGTTCTTGTCAGGGTGATACTGCACCGCAAGCTTGCGGTAGGCTTTCTTGATTTCATCGGCGCTCGCTTTGCGCTCGACGCCGAGGATTTCGTAATAGTCGCGTTTGGTGGCCATTCAGCGGGGGAAAGGGGTTGGTCGGTGTGGTCCGGCGGACCGGTTGCAGCGGGCGGCGCGCCCGGTGCCTTCACTTTTTTGATTTTTCCGGACCGGAACTCACGATCACCGAAGCGGGCCGCAGCAGGCGGTCGCGCAGACGGTACCCCTTGCGGGTCTGGGAAATGATTTTCCCCTCCGGCACCTGGTCACTCGGCTGCTGCGACATGGCTTCATGCACGTTCGGGTCGAACGCTCCCGTCGCGGGCACCTCCTCCACACCCTGATCCCGCAGGAAGTCCTGCATTTGTTTGAGCACCATGGTCATGCCGGTGTAAATGTTCGACTTCTCGTTCTCCGCCTTCGCCGCCTGCAGTCCGTAGTCGAAATTGTCGAGCACCGGGAGCAGAGTTTCAAGCAGCCCGGCATTGGCATAGCGCGCCGCGTCCTGCATTTCCCGGGCCATGCGCTTGCGGTAGTTGTCCAGTTCCGCCGCGGTGCGCAGCGCCGTCTCCTTCCACTGCGCCGCCTCCAGCAGCGCGGCATTCAACGGATCATCCGGCACTTCCGGCGCTGCGGCGGCGCCGTCCGTCATATCATCCGCAAACTCCGCTGGGGAGCCGGGTGAGGGGTTGGATTCCGGGGATGGATGGGGTTCGCTCATGTCGTTGACTGTCAGTAATTCAATGATGCCCGGCTGGCGGGGGCGGCGATCATAGTGGCGTCACCGGGGGGCTCAAGCTGTTTTGTCAATGTTGCCGGGCGTTTCCAGAGTTTCTGCCCGTCCCACGGCATGGCGCTGTGAGTCAGGCGTTTGAGACT